>NZ_JAWCUD010000017.1:0-97681 GCF_032461945.1 Paenibacillus violae | reverse complement strand
AAGCTCGGGTAAATGGAAGGGACAACTGAAGCTCAGTAAACGAGGCCGTCCACGGCTACGTCACTTTCTCTATTTAATTACGATGTGCATGGTCATGAGTAACCAAGAATTTAAAGCCTTACATCACTACAATGTTCAGGTGAAAAAGCTTAAAAAGATGAAGTCTATCATGAAGCTATGTGGTAAGCTAGCTCGACTCTTAGTAGGAATGGCTCGTAGTGATGTCGCATACAAACCCGATAAAATCTTTGCATTAGCAGCTTAACATAAACCTTGTATCACGCAAGTTGGCGTATTCGCAGGAGACAAAGAAAGCACGGAGTATCGGGATACGTTAAACAAAAGGGCTCCGACCCATTCCGTTAGAAAGACCGACCTCCACCCCTTAGATAGATGTGACGAAGGAATGAAAGGGCTATTGACCCGTCGAGACATGGGAGTGAAAATCGCTAAGGGCACCGTGGAGAATACGTGCAGTAATTGGAATGAACTGGGTGATTCAACTCCACCTCTATTCCCGCATGCCTTTTTAACGAAACACCCTAAATATATCTCGCTCCTTTTCATTCAGCATCGAAACCTAAAGGATGAAATCCTGCGAATAGACGAGCTTGCGTGAGGAAATTAAATCATACCGAGGGAGTTTAATAACCCCTTTATTACGTTGCTTTTCCCTTTAATGAATTGTTGGAGTTGGTTAATAAAATCATCAAGTTGATTCAACTCAGTAACTACGAATGAATGTGATCGCATTTTATCAGGTGCGCTGTCTTTATTATCAAGTATAAATTCAACCCCGATATGTCCTCGTTTATCTTGTACGTACCAACGCGTTTGTACATAATGAGTTGTATTCTCTTTATCCTCACCAGATGTCCAAATGTACTCATTGTCTGACAATGATGAAATTAATAATAATCCCTGTCTTAATTCATCTAACTCAGAATTATCCGTGTAAAATTTTATTTCTGAAATACAAAAGATTGAACGAACTTCAAGACTTATTTCAAAAAAGTTTTCGTCTTCCCAAATCTTTATAAGAGTGACCCCTGTATTTGACAACGAAAGTCAAGCCTCCTTTGTATAAAATACTATATTAAACAGAAATCTGCCCGATTGTTGAGCGAAGTATATTGGAACGATAACAAGCGGTGGATCGGTTCCATCGCTGAGCTTAAGTTCCTCGTTAGCGTAATGAACGCTGGTTCGTTGTTTGCTTTAACCAATACCTTATACCTTTACCAGCTAAAGGCTCGTCCTCGAATCTAGGAATTACATGCAGATGAGCGTGAAATATTTCCTGTCCTCCAACACTTCCACAATTCCACCCAAGATTATATCCTTGTGGAGCATATTCTTTATCTAATAACTCCTTGACCTGTTGTAATAGATCAAACGTTGCTTGCCATTCTTCAGGCGTTAATTCAAAAGCGGTATCTCTATGCATTTTTGGAACAATCAAACCAGAACCTATTAAGACTTCTTGGGGTTTTTGGACAAAGAAACAGTATTCATTACTTAGAACGATGCTCTGTTCACGGTCTTTTTCTGGAAAACAAAATGGACAACTCATCTTAAGCCCTCATTTCCATATCCTTATTCTCCTAAAATTCCCCTAAGCTTTTCAATTCTCCTGCCAGTTACTAAATAAGAACAGATGCCATCGCGGCGATCTGTTCCCTGGCTATTCAGCTATCGTTATCCGTTAGCTCAATACCAACATTCAGCAATATTTACTTCAGGTTGTTTGTATCCTGATAAGCCTTAATAAGGGGAACTATTGTCTCATATGCTTGGAGAACATCAAGCACAACCATATCGAACTCTTCTTGAAGCTCTAAGTTTTCCTTCCAAAAATCCATATTAACCTCTAGGACAGAACTCAATAGATCTCCCCTGTAGTAATCACCAGAGTTCAACGGGTTATCAACTAATCTTTTAATGGCTATAGGGACAAGGTATTTAAGGGATTTTTTCTGAGATATCATCCTGGTAAGATCATCATTTGTAAAATCCTTTAGAGGTTTTCTTCTTAATGCAAGACACTTTCTTATTAAACCAGTGGCTCCCTTTTCAGGATCTCCCCAGTCTTCCCCATCGATTTCCTCTAAAGACTTATTGAAATCCATCATATTTACCTCCACTCTCCTATCCTTTAGCTTAATAAACAAGGAGCAGTTGCCTGACAATAAGATAATAAATTGTGGAGCATCTATGTCCATCACAGTTGACCACTTTTGCTCCATTAAACTCCCGTTACTTTAACGAACAACGGCAACCGAACGTGTGCCGGCTGCCGTCATGTCGTGATTGAACTATCGTTCCCAGTTAGTTTAATCAAACAGTGAAAACTCATACTTTTTCGTTTATCTTTTCGATAAATACTTGGAAGTAAAATTCGTATTTTTCTGGAAGTCGCTGTTTTAGGTAATCCCAAAACCATCTTTCATCAAATTCATTGGGTCGGATAACAAGCAAGTCAGGTAAGTTGTGATATACATCAGCAATATTGTTTATTTCTTGCATATCAATTTTTGCCTGGATCCATGACGCAGGATTCCACCATGTAATACGATGAGTATAAGAAGCACTCCGAATATCTAATAGAACACAATAAAATAGATATACGTAAGCTCTTTCCTTTGAAATTTCCGACTTTAACAGCTCCCCTACGTATCCTTATAGCTTCCTAAGCTAACGTTCTCCGTCAGTTTAATCTTCAATTGCATCAAATTTGAAGTCGCCACTTTTAAAAACATATTCTGCATCGTTTGATTCAAATGTTTGGACAAGATGACCGAACCATTGCTTAAAACCCTCTGCTAATACTTTTCTTTCATCCGAGTCGTGCCACATGCTTATTATTTGACCATTTTTACCTCTGTTCGCTGGTGCTAAATCAAGACAATGATGATCACCACAACCGTTGTATGTTAATGGTATCCAAGCTGGTTGCCACCAAACATTTGCTATACCTCCTTGTGGTTCTACATCATAGTCTATGAATGATTCACTGTCATAAAGATCTTTCCAAACCTCCCATTCCTCCAGGATCCGTTTTGTAGATAGCAGCTCCCAGCCCGCAACAAGCCATTTTGACTTACCGGATTGTCCGTTGTGAATACTCAACGATTCTTTCAAGTCATCTGGTAATTTAAATCCCAGATTAGTCTCTAGAGCTAAAATCTCCGAATCACTTGCCCCAGGATTTAAGTCATCTAATATTTCAGGTGCATGATCTTTAAGCCAATTCTCTAGTCTTTCCCATAATAATTTCATTGTTCCTTCATCTCCTATTGATTTTCTCCCATTTTTCAATTCCCTCAAAGTTATCCATTAGCGTAGCAAACCTATGGAGACTATAAGTGCCCACTAAAGTTTTCTAATGTTAATTTCCATTGTCCATTTATGTTCTCAACTTTATGAATGCCTGTATTTGAAGCTGGAAACGATTTATTTTTATTTGTCCATTCCAATCCCTTTAGAATATGATAAACGACATTGATAACCCCGCCATGAGTAACAATAACTACATTCTCCAGATGCTCTTTTGCTGATTGCTCCTCACATAACCGTTTGAATGTTTCTTCTATGCGAGTATAAAATTCTAGCGGACTCTCTCCACCAGGATACCTCTCGTCTATACGCAAGCTTGAAAAATATAGCCCAGGGAATCGTTCATTGACGATTTCATTAGGCATTCCAGCAATTACACCATTATTCATTTCCCTCCATTGATTGCTACTTTCAACAGACAAATTCAAAAAAATAGCAATCTCATTCGCAGTATCTAATGCCCGTTGCAAGTCACTGCTCACTATACGATGTATCTGAAAAGTGCTTTGGTTATTCAGATGGCAACCTAGTTTTTGTGATTGCCTATATCCTTCAACATTAAGCCCTCTTTGACTCCATCCCCCACGATAGCCATCATCGTCCACACCATGTCTCACAAAATAAATAGCCACACATCTTCCCCCTTTGTAAAACAGCACTACTAGTTATAATAAATTCGAACCCTTAAATATTAACACATATTGGGAGTATACTGCCCGTTAGTTGAGCAAAAGGCTGCCGATCCTTTACTGTCGGCAGCCTTCTCCTGAGATGGTTATTGAGCTAAAGTTTCCAGTTAGCACAATGAACCAATCGTCTATAAAAATGCCATGTACACTCCTTTACCTGGTATTAACTTGAATCCAAGATTATTAAATAAATTTCTAGCAGGAGCATTTTCATCATCTGTTTCAAGCTGGAATCGGGACGCTTTGTTATCAATGGCTATATCTATGGCGTATTGCATTAGCTTTCTACCTACACCTTTATTCCTATGCTTCGGCGATGAATATACATAAGGAACAAGGGACTTATTTAAAGATACAATCTCTACACTCATTCACAAATACCCTCCACATTTCAAAGACATATCCATATAATACCATATAATATCGTAAATGGTTGGAATTAACCTGCCCTATAGCTTAATCTTCTCTACTGTTAATCGTAGAAAAACCTTATTGAAAATTTTGAAACCAATTTGTCATCCACCAACACCAACAGTTAGTTAGAAGAGATTTCTAACCGCCCATTGACTTTCCATCCTCCACGTAATAAAATATTTTTACGTAACATATTCATTGTACTGGAGGCATCCTCTCCATGCTAAACGATATTCAAGAAAGGTTTTACATCGAGTCACCCGAGCAAGCTACAGTACTGCTTAACCCCATCCGCGGGGAGATTATTGCACAGCTCCTCGAACCTGGCTCTGCAGCTGAAGTAGCTCGAACTCTTGGTGAGACTGCGCAGCGGATCAACTATCACTTGAAAGCTTTGGAAAAAGCGGGTCTAGTGCAGCGAGTCGGCACGCGTCAAGTACGCAATCTGGTCGAAGTCCTGTATAGATCCATTGCCAAAACTTTCGTGCTCGCTGACAGTTTGAGCATGAAGCCCGAGACCGTGCAGAAGCTGAAGGACCAAAGCTCGCTCGCACATCTTGTCACAACGTCAGAGCGAATAAGGCGTGATGCCATGCTGCTCATGGAGCAATCTGATGTTGGAGAAGAAATTCCCAGTGCTACGCTACAGCTCCAAGTTCATTTGTCCGATGAGCATCAGCGACAGGCATTCATTGAGGAGTATGCTGCCATGGTACAGCAGTTAGTGGAACGTTACGCTGCTGGCAAAGACGAGAATGAAGCCTATCAAGTGTTATTAGCCGTGTATCCGAAACCGAAAGAATGAGGAGGACGCCTACGATGAGTCAAGAACATGAGCAAGAGAAAGAATCAAAAAGAGAACAAAAGGACACAGTGCCAGGTGCAGCTATTATCACATGGGAGCGCCCTAAAGAGCGTGTAGCTCCAATCAAATCAGACGGCCAAGTGATCTCCATTGACAATTATCGTCGCCAAGGTTCATCTGAGTCAGAAGTTACCTTTAACGTTCGTGAATTCCCTTCTTCTCAGGGTGAGGAACCCGTCCGTCTTGTCATCATTTCGTCTGGTTTTGGTCAGAAACAGCCTGCTTACCGTCATACGTTACAAAGCAGAGCCGCGTCCTAAAAAGAAGGTACTCCTCAAAATAGAAAGGATGAATTCTATGAGCTTCATACCTATGGTTGTTGAACAATCCGCGCGCGGAGAGCGCTCTTACGATATTTATTCCCGTTTGCTTAAAGACAGAATTGTCTTCTTAGGAACAGAAGTGAATGATCAAGTAGCCAATGCAATTATTGCCCAACTCTTGTTTCTTTCCGCTGAAGATCCTGAGAAAGACATTTCTCTCTACATCAACTCCCCTGGCGGTTCAACATCAGCCGGATTGGCTATCTATGATACGATGAATTTCATTAAACCTGACGTTTCTACAATTTGCGTGGGGATGGCGGCTTCCATGGGCGCAGTTCTTCTGACAGCCGGTGCACCAGGCAAGCGTTTTGCTCTGCCAAACGCAGAAGTTATGATTCATCAACCTTGGGGCGGCGCTCAAGGGCAAGCCAGCGATATTCACATTCGCGCTCAGCATATTCTCAAAACACGCCACACACTTAACCGTATTCTCGCAGATACAACGAAACAGCCCATTGAGAAAATCGAGCTGGATACGGACCGCGATTACTACTTGGAGGCCGCGGATGCGAAAACGTATGGTCTGATTGATAAAGTGATTGAAAGGATTTAAGGTCAAGACCAAGACGCTTAGATTAAAACGGAACTGTGGTCCGCTATTTTCGTGATTTTAAGCGAAATGAGACCAACCTAAGGCAAATAAGACCCTACAGTTCTGCAGGACTACCGAAGTTAGCCAAAGTATCTCAAATAGCGCCCTATAGTTCCCTCCCTCTGCTCGCTCGCACTAAAGTAAGCGAATTGGGCTAAACAGTGATAGATCCTCAAAAAAAAGAAGCTGTCTCAAAAGTAGCAAACTCTACTTTCAAGACAGCTTCTTTATGCGATATGGCTACTATAAAACTAAACTCGGATAAGACCTTGCCTCGAAATCGTCAGCTTCTCCCAGCCGCTGTCCGTAATCAGATACGTATCCTCAACGCCAACTACTCCGCGCCCGGGAAACGTAAACTTCGGCTCGATGGCGATGACCATGCCAGGAGCCAGCGGATATTTAAAACCTTTGGCGAGAACAGGCAATTCGTCGATCTCGAGCCCGATACCGTGACCAAGGAACTTCACTTGGTCGGCGCCGTACCCCATGAAGTGGGCGCCCAGCCCCGCTTCCTGCACTTGATCCAGCGCGAGCAGATACAGATGCTCGGCAATCATGCCCGGCTGCAGCTTAGCCTCCGTGGCACGGAGCACCTGCTCCGCCACGTCGTAGGCATGTTGCAGCTCAGGGTCCAAATCGCCGATCACGAGCGTGCGCGTCTGATCGATCAAATATCCGTCGACCATGCAGCCAATGTCGACGAGAATCGGTTCGCCGCGCACAAGCAGCGCGCGGCCAGAGCTTTGCGGGCTGGACGGGTGGAGCCCTGTACCCCCGGCCGGCCCGTCAAAATAGGTGGGCACCGCTGCCGCCGCGCCTGTCGCGACCATTCCGGTGATTAACTCGGAATTGTACGCGCGCATGCGCATCAGCCCTTGGTGCCCGCGCAGCCGGAGCTGATGCTCGATGAGCGCCATCAGCTCAAACTCCGCCATCCCCTCACGAATGTGGGGGATGACCGCTTCCAGCGCCGCGTCGACGACGCGCGCCGCCTCCCGAATCGCCGCGACTTCGTCCGGCGATTTGATCATTCGCTGCTCGCGCACGAGCAGCGAGCCATCCTCCCAGGCCGCGCCGGGCAGCGCCGCCTGGAGCTTTCCAAACAGCTGGACGGGTAACACGTCCAGCTCCGTCGCGATCCACAGCGGTGCATCCGCCGCCGCGGCGCAGCGCGCACGAAGACGCTCAGCCAGCGTCTTCCAGGATCCCAGCGCTTCCACGTCCGCTGACGCTTCCTCCTCCGCGCGGATCAAACTGCGGCGAACGAGATAAAGCGCCTCGCCCTCCGCTGGAATAAACAAATACCCCGTCTGCATCGAGCCGCAGTAATAATATATATCCACATGATGGGTGACCAGGAAGCCGGACCATCCCCGTTTGATCATCTCACCCTGAAGCCACTGCTGCCTTAGCTGGAAAATCGTCATTCGTACCTCTCCTCACAACTCCAAGAATGTACACCTCATCTGTTATTATACATTCAAAATACCATTTCTGCAGAACACTTAATCCTCCAAGTAATCGGCTGCAAAACGGTATACGTTCGCGGGAATTTCAAACGAATGAACATAATTACCCCTGGTCGGTTCAGCGTAACCGAGTAACCGTACGCGGAATTCGTATAGGTATAAGGAAATACCTCCCCTTCATTAACGATCTTAAATAACTCCACCACCACCTCATCCTGCAAAAAAGTGCCAGGCAGCGGAGTATTTGCCGTATCCAGTCTTAAGTTTGCCTGCAAATATTGTAAGGCCACAGATTTGGCTCTGCTCTCATCAATCGCATGAATGCCCTCAGCCAGCTTCACCTGATCATTTTGCTGAGCAGCCGCATGAACCGCACGGTTCAGCGCATGCTTCCCCTGAAAAAGCGTGTGCATGGCCAGCTCTTCATCCGTTTGCAGCGCATACATCGACATAAATACGACACTCATCAGCGCCATGAATAGCAGCTTATACACAACATCCCCTCAACCTTCAAGGCACATACTCACTCATCTTCATGCCGCTAGCCCCCATGCGATCTGTTTCGGCAGGGATCGTTATCCCCACTAATTGATCAATAACAAAAAGCCGATGATAGGGGTACGTCAGCTTCAAACCTAAGCCGGCTCCCCGCCAAACAGGTGATCTTACATCCGTCCCTCCCGTTCCCGTTGTGGTTTCAATCGTATACACGAGTTCTCCTGACGTGAAACCCCTGGCCTCCATACGATTCCTGGACTCTTGAATCATCGACTGATCGATGTACCCATGCCTGCCGTTAGCGCCAATCTCAAGTAAATAATCAACCTCTTTTTGCAAAACAGCCTGGCGAACGATAATGACATGCTTATACACAGGAGCGAACATGAACCAACAGAGCATAGTCACAAGTAAAACGAACACTAATAGCTGCTTCATGGATCAATCCGCTCTATGGTTCCATTAATTCTGGCACCTCCGTTGTTCACCTGCATCCGTGTTCCCGTATTTCCTCCAACCACATTGTTATAGATAACAATTACAACCATAATCAACATCACTGTCATCAAAATTGACCTCACAGCCTGCCCTCTGCATCAAGGCCGTAATGACGTAATATCCGAATTAGCCTGCGTGCCATGCGTCGAAATGTTCCGCCTTAATCCTGTCGAACCATCATTAACAATCGATGTAAAAAGGAAAGCAACTACAATCAACATCATAACGGTAACTAAAATATTTCTCATAACACGCCACTCCTTTAGTTAATTGCATGAAATAAACGCTGACCCTCAGCAACCCACGGGTACATAAATACCCGAAACGTATTCAAAATCGGCAGTCCGGCAAGCACAAACAACACGTAAGAGACTGCCTCTTTTTTACTTTCCCGCACTAACTCCATCTTCTCTTTATAGTCCTGAATCCTTTGCTTGAGCAGATCATAATAGCTCGCATGTTCATTCAATCTGAGCACATTCAATGTCTCCCCGAAGCTGTGTGCTTCGTCCGTTCCCAGCCTTATTTTGAACTGGGCAATTGCGGCTTCAGAACCTTGATACCACTCATTGAGCAGCAGCCCGAACTGCGTCCGAATTGAACGAGTTTGAGAAGCACATAAAGATAACTTTGCATGTAAACTCATATGTGAATCATTGTAATAAAGCAGATGATGACTAATGACGTAAATTTCCCGGACAATGCGATGCGCCCTCTTTTCCTTCAACTGAGCCAGCACTTTTTTATCGAAAAACAAAAATAGCGACAGGCAGGCCGTCCCGGTTAATACATAGATAGGCTCAATAAACAAAGTCAGCAATGGATACTGTAAGCCGGCGTAACCTAAAACCCCAATTAGAAAGGCAGTCAGCAGCAGAATTCTCCTGCCTCCTTCGTAGAGTCCTGCATTCATCCGGATGCCACACCCTATAAGAAGCTGACGCTTCTCTTCTATAGTCTTTGCCTTAAGCCCTAAGCATTTGAACAACCAGTCAGGAAGTTTCTTCTCCCGAAGCACGCTCATAACCTGCGATGTCCTCCACCTATTTGCCCGGACAGGCACAAGCAGAATACCGTGATAAACAGCCGTCATGAAAAGCACGAAAAGAAGCAAATTGGATGCAATTTGAATCATTCATTAGACCCTCACATTCTTCGCATTGAAAGATAAATCCCCATGATAAAAGAAACGAATATCAGCAAAAGCGCATCCAAAATCATATTTCGTCCGCCAGGGTCCAAAACATAGTATAAATAGGCATTGTCAGCGTTTACTTTGAAATTAATGAACAAAAATAAGGCTAGAAATAAAATCGGCGTAAAATTGGCAATCCGAATCTCCAAAAGACGATTTCGTTCCATTTGATCGAATCGCTGCGCTTTTCGCATGTCGATAATTAGCTCTTTGAAACTATCGCCAACAAAACTTCCTTCCGTCAAAGCGACACGCAGAATCCCAACGAAATACTCAGCCCATGCATGGCCCAAAGTAAGCGAAAAAATGCGCAGGCTCTCCTCCTTATCTCTTTGAGTCATTAGATTCCTATAAAGCTGCTCGAACACAGGCTTAATCGGATACAAAATACGGTTTTCCTCTAAACAATATTTCAGTGCCATTTTCATATTCTTATGAGGATCTACCATGTAATACTGGTAAAATACTTCTACAGCCGGGAGAAACTCCAGTCGGGTTTGCAGCCTCACACTAACCAATTTAAGTCGAAGCAGCACATAGGGCAGTGACACGCAGATGCAAGTTAAAATCAGAACACCTTTTACCGACTGAAAATACAAGATTCCCGCTATCACGCCGACTAAAAATAAGACAAAAGTTACCACCAACACCGTTTGCAGACTCATGCCTAATTCGACGGATTCCATCATCTCCTTTACATGCTTAATCAATCGACTTCTATTGCCCAAATATTCACTGAAACGATTGCCGAACGAAGACGTTTTGACATAATGCAGCCTAAATCTGGCTTTGCGCTGTCGGATTAATACGTGTAAACCGGATCGCACAGCCAGATATACGACGATAAACAGCAATGTCAGAAAGGCATATGTAGCGAAAATCATGCATCACTCGCCTTCTTTCTCAATAAAACCGAGCTTCATCAACAAAGCATAGCCCTCGTGGTCAGCCTTACTGATTTTCCGCGATGCAGGTTGCGACAATTTCCCGGGAAATTTCCAATCCTCTGTCGACTTGTCATAAACTGCGAGTTCCGTCACGCAAACCTCCTCATTTTCGTACCGATATTCGACGATCCGCACAATCTTCCTTTTCCCGTGGACAACGGCCATCTCCATCCCGATTTGTGTCACAAACGCTGTAATCCGTTTCGTCAAACGCAGAGGATCCATTCCCCTGCCATCCAACATGCACATGTCCGTAATCGCATCAGGAACATCCTCAAGTTCACCTACGTGAACGGAAGTGATGCTGCCTTCGTGGCCTCGCGTACAAGCTCTGACGTAAAGGTTCGCATCCTCGTCTCGAATTTCAGCATGACAAATCCGCTTCGGCGATTGACGCAATGCCAGCTTAAAAGCCTGCAAGCCGGAATGTCTCGGGTCTTCTTCGTCAATTTCGTATTCGACGATATTTTTGTACGGAAAATCACGCTTCAAATTTAGTTCAAACCGTGATTCGATCGTAATAATCCTTTCGTTATGATCCATTTCAGCAATGATTGCTTTAATAAGATTGGTTTTACCGGAATTCGTGGGGCCAATAACGATCAGGTTAAAATAAGAACGGATCAAACACCGAATTAACTGCTCCATTCGATGATTCATTGTGGCAAGCTCCGCAGAAGCCAAAGTCGCCAAGTCAAACCTCTTTACCGTATAAAAACGGATCGTCAAAGTGGGCTCCGCCGTAAAACCGAAGCCGGTCATCGTCACTCGCGATCCATCCCGCAGCACGACCTCGGCCCAGCGCTTTCTAGGATTCAGCGTATCATTGTTAAACAGCACTAAATTTTGTTGAATTCTTGCTAATTCACGTACAGAAGGCAGCGCATAAGCGGATGGAATTGCATTCCCGCCACGCACCTCAAAAATCTGCCTCCCCACAACTTGGATCTCCTCAAGTCCCTCCTTATGTTTCAACACCAATTCCAGTACATTCATGCCAATAATTTCTGCAAAAATCGCCTCCGGCAAAGTCGTGTATCCGCTCGTTCGGGGTGGCCTACCGGTAAGCCTTCTTTTTGAAACGAGATCATGAATAACGGCAAGCAGTTTTCCTCGATCCTCCTCATAACCAAGAATGGCGCGATTCAGCGTCTCATTGTAGAGCTGTTTCTCGGCCTCCGTTCTGCCTTTCATCGTTACAAGCTCACTGCGTATATCCTGTACCCACTGATCAAAAATGACATCCTCCTGTGAGGACTGTCCACCCATTCCACCCGTTCCCTCTCCTAAATCGTTGCAGCTATCTCTATGTTCTGATTCTAATCCAACCATTTTCTCTGTGCTTCCGTTGCCTGCCTGATAGGTTCCCGGCTCAAAACCTGCTCCTACGACCTTTTCCTTCAATTTTCGTTCGTGCATATAAGTAATAATAGAAAATCTTTCCTCGTTCACTCCTTTCACCTCGCTTCCATGTCATTAACTTGCTGTTTTTCTCCCCGTCATCAGCTTCTGCAGCCATGTAATTTGCCGTACATTCTCTTTCCTCGGCAGCTTATAAAAGTCGGCCAATTTGGACGCAACAGCTTTAACCTCCTCATACATCGAATGACTTGGGGTCAGCATGTCGAACAGTTTACCTTGATTACAGCGAGAAAGTGCATCGCCATGCTTAGCAATCTGTCCAATCAAATGTAGCTGCGTTTCCTTGCGAATATCTTTAATCGTAAACTCACTATGCTTCGAATGACGTTCTGTCTGAACGGCCATTAACTCAAAACCATCTGGCTGCAAACCAAAAACCGAGCCAACCTGCCTAATCCACCGTGAAAAATCTTCTTGAAAATGAGCAATGTCCGCTGTCGTAACGACTACTTTGCTGTCAGCTTCCAATAACCCACAAACAGTTGCCGCATTGTCCCAATAAGCATTGACTTCTATGACGCAAATATCAAAAGCCCTCCGGGCTACACGCAGCAAATGTACGATTTCCGATGGCGAAAAGAACTCTGCTTGCTCGCGCAGCATATTACCGTAGAGGATATGCAGCCCGTGGGCTTCCTTCGGTTTATCGCAAACGAGCAGCAGCCTATCCGGTGTCAAACTTTGAGCTTTTAGCTCCGCACGCAAGCCATCCAGCGTAAAGCCGTTTTCGTCTCTCCCTAAATAGCGGTGGAGTTTAGAGCTTTTTAGATTTAAGCATACATATCCCACTTTCTGCGAAGTCTCCGCCGCCAGCGAATAAGCCACACCAAAAGAAGCCAGGGTCGTCCCGATATTTGGCGTGGATCCGATAAATGTAACTAACTTACCTACTGGCTGTTGGTATCTTAAATCTCCCCCGAACCCGTCGACCCAAGCCCGAATGTCATCCGCAATAACTGCGGTACTGCGTCCCGGCTGAATGTAGTCCAACCTCATGAGTTTGCACATTTTCACATACTTCTCATTGATCGTTACATCATGATAGTTGGAAAGCAAAACAATGATTTTCAGTTCAGGTTTTGCTAGCTGCAGCCCTTCAAGGAACTCCTCCAAGCCGCCGAAATCCAGTTCTCGATCGGAAATAATCACATGTGAAAATGTTAACTGCGCTAAATGGCTGATCAAATCCGCAGCTGTTGATGAAATGATCCAGTTCAATGGTTTTCTATAAACGACATGAATAATTTCGTCTATTAATCTTTGATCTGTTGAAAGTAAACCGATATTCATACCTCATCCCTCCTTCTCTCTCATTCTCCGGTCAAAATCGAAGAGGAACTGAAAGCAATAACCAATTTTGCTTTCTTCGAGCTGCATAAACGATCAATCTCCAGCCATTCATTTTCGGTTAAATTCAAGTTGATTTGGTCAATAGCCCCGTTAGCTTCCAAGCGGGAAGCATACATTTTCTCCTTATCACCTTCCACCTTGGATAACAAATTTGGATTTTTGGGATTGTCCACTTCCACATTCGCCGAGGATTTTACAGAAGCAACCGTAATTTCTTTCTCATCAAAAAGCCTTCGCGAGCTGCCGTCCTCCGTTCCTGAGACATACACACGAACACGATCTCCCGCACGAATACCGTTAGACACCGACAATAAATATTCTTTAGGCATTTGGAACGTTGCCTGCCTCTCATTCGGAAGCATATGATAGCGGTTCACCTTCCATTTCAAAATAGGTTCCTTCGTGCCTAGCGGTATCAATGTTTCCTGCCCAATGATCTCGTCCAAACTAGTCAGCATACCTGATGTATAACTTCCCTTTTGAACAGGTCGGAGCTCCACCATGTCCTCACGGATCAAGACTCCTGCACGAATAAAATCTTTTGGCACAACGACCGGTACCGTCTGCTGCATCTCCACCTGATTAACTTGCAGCACGTATAGCCCATACACGAGCATAGCCGCCGTAACAGCAGCCACCACAGCAATAAGCAGGCTTCTCCTGCGATTCAAATTCTCACCTCCATTGATATAAAAAAACAAAAAAACGCAGCTCTCGGACATTCATCCGAAATCTGCGTTCTTCGCACATTAAAAATAGCATAGAATCTTCCATATTTCAACATAAAAATGAAATCTATCTTACAAGAATGAAATTTATTCCACTTCCGCTAGCGTTGGAAGCGCAGGAATCGCACCGCGACGCGTAGTCGTGATAGCGCCCACGCGGTTGGCAAAGCCAAAAACGCGCTCGGCGACGCCGGCTTCAGCGAGCGCGTCAACGATGTTCGCAGGCGTCACGCCCAGCGACGCCAGCTGAAAGAGCATGCCGCCGACGAAGCTGTCGCCGGCGCCAGTTGTATCCACGGCTGCCACCCGGGTGCCGGGGATGACAACATCCTGCCGCGCGCTCACGACGCGGCAGCCCTCAGGGCCTAAAGTGATGATAATCACTTTAGGCCCGCGCTGCAGCAACTGCTGCGCCCCAGTGGTCGCGTCCACGCCGAGGAGGAATTCGATCTCCTCCTCGCTGACTTTGACCACATCCGCAAGCGGAAGCTGCGCAAGGATCTCGGCCCGAGCCGCGTCCGCGCTCGGCCACAACGCTAGGCGCACATTGGGGTCGTACGACACCAGTGCGCCAAGATCTTTCGCACGGCGCGCTGCGTCCAGCGTCGCGGTGCGGCAAGGCTCGGCAATCAAGGATACCGAGCCGAAATGATAGACCGCTGCGTCTTCCAGCCACTGCGACTGGACTTCGTCTGCGCGCAGGAGCATGTCCGCCGCCGGGTCGCGGAAAAACAAGAAATCGCGCTCACCGTCCGCGCGCAGCGAAACAAAAGCCAGACCGGTCTTCGCCTCATCGGTCTGGACAACGGCCGTCTGCACGCCGACTTCGTCAAGCGTGCGCACGAGGAAATCGCCGAAGGGGTCCCGGCCGATTTTGCCGATAAACCTTGCGTCGCCGCCGAGTTTGGCGACCGCCGCCGCCACATTGGCGGGTGCTCCGCCCGCCGCCCGCTGGAAGCTTGTGACGTCCGCCAAAGCTTGTCCATTTACTTCAGGGACGAAGTCAATTAAAAGCTCACCCAAACACACAATATACCTTTTACCCATAAGTCCTTACTCCCCTTTACTTTGATAGCCTAATGCGTTCATCACATAAGTGGTTGTTTGCTGAATAATCGTTCCCGTCTCGGGTCGCGGCTCCGAAAAAAGCGGCTCAAAGAAGTCTCGTTGCTTATAGAAAAAGATCGAACCTAATACAAACATTAGCGTACTGTCCAAGGAATCGAAGCGATAACAGCCTTCGCGCCTCCCCTTTTCCAACAAGTATCTAACCCTTTCCCATGCTGGAAAAACGAGAGATCGTATCTTCTCAATACGCGGGGATGCCATTATAATTTCCATTTGAATCAGACTAATCATTTGAGGGTCTTTACTCCGGATCAAAATAATTTCTTTGATAATCGCTTTAATTCCTTCTACAGGATCTTCAATGTCAAACAGGCCGGAAAGTTTATGTGAGGGAAAAAACTGATGGAAAATTTCATGGAAAACGCTCTCTTTTCCACCAAAATAATAGGAAACCAGAGCCACATTGGCCCCGGCTTCCTCACAAATTTGTCGAACGCTTGTAGCATCATAACCATGCTCGGCGAATAATTTTTTTGCTGCGAGTACAATTTTTATCTTCATGTCTGAATCTTGGTGTGCCATTCTTTAGCGCCCTCCTTATATAGAAGTTAAGCGATTTGTGAAAGCTGTCTCGCAGCAGGTGCTGCTTTTACTTTTTTCATAAATACAACAACACAATCAATAGCTAATGCGATAACGGCAATCAGGAGCAAAGAACTTACTTCTTTTGTTACACCAGGACCGCCGAACAAAATATTCATCAGACCGTTAACCGCATACGTGGCCGGGAAAAAATTGCTCAAAGAATGATAAAAGTTCGACAAAAGCTCCCTTGGCACGATGGCCCCGGAAGACACCAATTGCAAGGATAACATCGCGATGTTAAATAGCATACCTGCGTTCCCAAACAATGTCAAAAACATTTGTGCAACACACGCAAACGTAAGCAAGAATAAGGATTCAAACAGCCATAATGCCATAAATCCTTTCTCTACATGTCCTCCCAAAGCAACAACCATCGTCGCGCTGATAAGCCCAACAACTACTGCAGCAATGACGGTCAGCGTGAAACGTGCGGCTAATTTGCCCTTTTTACTTACCGATGCACCGAGAATCTTCGTGGAAACGCTGAAGTTCATCCCCATAATCATTGTTCCTACAATAGAAGCAAGCACAAGCATCATAGGCAGCATTTGATTCGGCATGTCTTTAACTTTATTTGTACTCTGAATATCCGAGGTTACCTTATTCGCCAACCCTTGTGCAATTTGCCCCGCCTGCTCAGCCGGTAGTTTCGGAGCCATTTGAGTAAGCACGGCAGATGCTCCTGCAGCTACTGCTTCCCCGTTCACAGTTGCCGTTACATTGCCTGCTACCGCCTGCATCACGGGTTTCATCATAGAGGGATTGGACTCATTGATTGTATACGAAATCGGAGCCGTTTGCCCCGGCGTTTGCAGCTTTTTTGTAAAATCGGATGAGATGTGTATAACCATTTGCACTTGACGGTTATTAAGCATTTCTTGCGCTTTGTCATTTGAGTCTATTTGCTCAGTTTGAAAAGGCAGATTCGCCTTCAAATTGCTTGCCACTGTGCTTCCCATGCCCTGATCTTCATTGACGATGGCGATCTTCAAATTTTTCGTATTATCAGATACGCCCGCATAACCCGTCATCCAGATCAAGCTGAATAACAGTTGAAACATAATGGCTGTTATGATTCCTACTTTCGTCGTACCTTGCTTAAAAAATGCGCCTAATGCTTGTTTCAAAATTACCACTCCTATTTAAATTTAAACGATCATTTTAATTAAACGTTTGTTTAAATTATAGGGAGGAGTGCTTTGTCTGTCAATGAGGTTCTTTTTTATATTTATTATCTTCCTCGAATCCCACATTAACTCCATAATCAAAGTCTCCAGTGATCCCAGAAAACGACTAACTCCCCTTTAGTTGTGTTTCACGTGCTGAAGCATCTGCACAAAAATTTGCTCAATATGTTCATCATCCAAGGAGTAATATACGGTCTTTCCAACTTTACGGCGTTTAACAATTCTAAGATTTCGTAGATATCTTAGCTGATGTGATACCGCGGACTGGCCCATTCCTAAAATTTGTACAATATCCTGAACACATAACTCTTTATTCAATAAGGTATGAATGATTTTCAATCTGGTGGGATCCCCGAGTGCCTTGAATACTTCAGCTAACCCATTAACAGTGTGATCGTTTATTAATTGATCTTTTAAGACATCAATATTTGAAGTTCCGTTACAAGTGTCATCACATTGATCTTGTACGGTTTTAGGCAATATATCTTCCATAAACATTCTCACTTTCTGATGATAAAACTTACGATTTACACTCATTATAACAGAAATCTCTGCTTATTACCGCTGTATAGCCGTGAAACATGCAGTCTTATGTATATTGAGAAATTGGAAATACTATTGACCATTATCTCTTCATATTATTGCCATTTAAAACTTTTTCAAATATAATATCGCATGAATAATTGATCATGTGTTGTAGGAGGGGTTTAGATGTATAATCACAGTCACTCACATGATGAACAGGGACATAACCATCCTGATCATGAACACAGCCATCATGACCACAATCATGGGCATGGATTTGGGCATAGTCATGCACCAAATAACAAAAAGGGATTAGCTATTGCCCTCATTCTTACAAGTGGTATCATGTTCGTGGAGTTTTTCGGAGGGCTACTTACCAATAGTTTGGCTCTTCTTTCTGATTCAGGACATATGTTAAGTGATGCCGTGTCCTTGGCATTAAGCTTAGTTGCTATGTGGTTCGCAAACCGACCAGCTTCTCCGCGAAAATCGTTCGGTTATTACAGGTTTGAAATTTTGGCCGCGCTGTTCAATGGATTGGCCTTATTCATCATAGCTGTTTTTATTATTAAGGAAGCCATAGCACGGTTCTTTGATCCACCTACCGTTTCCAGTGGGTCTATGATATTAATTGCCTTAGTTGGACTCTTAGCGAATTTGTTGAGCGTTTGGGCTTTGATGAGACAAAGTGATGTGAAGGACAACATCAATGTTCGAAGTGCTTATTTACATGTAATTGGAGATGCTTTAGGATCAGTTGGCGCTATTCTTGCAGGATTACTAATGCTTTTCTTCGATTGGTACATCGCCGATCCTTTTATCAGTGTAATCGTCTCTATACTTATCCTTAAAAGCGCATGGGGGGTTATTCGCACTGCCATACACATACTAATGGAGGGTACACCTGTAACCATTGATACCGATCTAGTTAAAAAGACTCTAGAAAGCATTGACGGAGTTATTAACGTTCACGATATGCATGTATGGACAATTACTTCAGGTCTTGACTCTCTGAGTTGTCATATTTTAATTGTTGATTCAAAAGACAGTCAGATTATTTTACAGTCAGCCATTCATGAAATAGAAAAGAAATTTAAAATACAGCATACAACTTTTCAAATTGAAACTGCAAATATCCAACATGCTGAATGCAAAATATAAAATTATAGAAAATGAGTCGTTGTTTATTTATAAACAGCGACTCTTTTTCTTACGTATATTCTCAGGACTGTTTTGTTCTTATAAAGTTCATTTTCTCGTTATTAAAGTTGTAAAACTTTGTTCAAATCGTATTCACACATTATGTGAAAATAATCACATACTATAGAGTACACTAAGTCCATAACGAAATAAAATTTACCAGAGGGTGATACAACTTGGGCCAATTTCGAAAACATGAAAAGCAATTAATGTACCTCATGTTCAGTGTTGCTATTGTCATGTTGGTTTCATTTATTCGCAAGCTTTTTTAACCTTGATAAACGAAAAGGAGATGATTTTACATGCCTACCTACGATTCCGTGTTTTATAGCCGCTTACTAACAGAGACCACATTGGCGTTTCACATCATTTTCGCTACAATTGGCGTTGGTGTTCCAGTCATGATCATGTTGGCTGAGCTCGCTGGCATTAAACGCAAAGACCCCTACTACACATTATTAGCACGAAGATGGGCCAGGGGTTTCGTTATCACCGTTGCTATTGGCGTGGTTACCGGTACAGCAATCGGTCTTCAACTCAGTTTATTGTGGCCTACATTTATGCAAATTGCCGGACAGGCCATTGCGCTTCCACTATTCCTAGAAACCTTTGCTTTTTTCATTGAAGCTATATTCCTAGGTATTTACTTATATACATGGGAACGATTAAAACCCATGCATCATCTCCTTCTACTCGTGCCTGTTGTCATTGGCTCCTCCGCTTCAGCTTTTTTTATAACTACTGTAAATGCATTTATGAATACGCCTCAAGGATTCTCACTGAAAGACGGCTTAATTACTAATGTACAACCGATATTAGCTATGTTTAACCCTTCTATGCCAACCAAAGTAGCGCATGTGCTCTCCTCTGCTTACATGACAAGCGCATTTATCTTGGCAGCTATTGCAGCATACTCTCTTCTTAAGAAAAAAGGAGACATCTTATATGCTAAAAAGGCATTAAAATTGACTGTCACTGCCGGCCTTGTATTTGCTGTTTCTACAGCACTTATTGGTGATTTATCCGCGAAATTCCTAGCTCAAAATCAGCCTGAAAAACTTGCTGCAGCAGAGTGGCATTTCGAAACCACTGCCAATGCGCCGCTCATACTGGGTGGTATTTTAACTGATGGTAATGAAATTAAATATGCTTTAAAAATTCCATACGCACTTAGCATTTTAGCAGGAGGTACTCCAAAATCTGAAGTAAAAGGGCTTAATGAGATTCCCCCTGATCTTCGTCCTCCTCTATATGTTCATTACTTTTTCGATGCTATGGTTGGTATAGGTATGCTCGTGATTGTTGTTGCTATTGTTCATTTGTGGTACTCAAGAAAAAGATCCGTTAAACCTTATCCTAAATGGCTGTTAGCGATTATAGTTGTTTGCGGGCCCCTTTCCATGCTTGGTATTCAATGTGGATGGTTTTACGCTGAAGTTGGTCGTCAACCATGGATTTTACGTGGGTATTTAAAGGTTGCAGATGCTGCAACTACATCTCAAGACGTGGATATGATGCTAGTACTTTTTTGTTTACTTTATATCGTACTAGCACTAACCGCTGTCAAAGTGTTATCCAAACTCTTTGGAAAAAGTGATGTCTCAGACGAATTAATGGCTCTTGGCATTTTCGGGGGGAGGACAAAGAAATGAGTCTTGAAGTTATAGGAATAACGGTTTTATGGATTTTTTTATACGGATATTTAATCGTGGCATCCATTGACTTCGGTGCAGGTTTCTTCAGTTACTATTCTGTAATTACAATGAAACAGCATATCATTCATAAAATTATTGAGCGCTATCTTTCTCCTGTTTGGGAAGTAACGAATGTGTTTTTGGTTTTTTTCTACATCGGAATGGTTGGATTCTTCCCGGAAACAGCACGTTATTATGGTACCGCGCTTCTCGTTCCAGGCAGTATAGCAATCATATTACTTGCTATTCGAGGAGCATACTATGCCTTTAGCAATTACGGTTCGAAGGATAACAAATGGTATATGCTCATCTATGGAGCAACTGGCTTGCTCATTCCTGCAACTCTCTCTACGGTACTTACCATTTCAGAAGGTGGAATCATTATTGAGCAAAATGGGTTGATTCTGCTTAACTGGCAAAGCCTGCTTGGCAGCCCCTATACTTGGTCAGTCATTTTACTGTCGTTGGTCAGTGTGCTTTACATTTCTTCCATGTTTCTTTCGTATTATGCATACAGAGCAGAAGACAAGCCCGCATTTAAAATCTTACGTGGGTACGCCCTTTTTTGGAGTGGGCCAACGATCCTTGCAAGTTTTCTTGTTTTTTTCACGATCAATCAACAAAACCCGGAACATTTTAGCAACATGCTTTCCCATGGCTGGATGTTTGGAACATCATTCCTATGCTTCTTGATTGCAGTCTTTCTCCTTTGGAGCCAAAGGAATTTGGGTACATCATTCGTGTTTGTGTTACTTCAATTTGCTTTTGCCTTTTTTGGTTATGGCAAAGCCCATTTACCGTATATTTTATTTCCCTACATCTCCATCCATGAAAACTTCACAAATCAAACGATGGGGACTGCACTGGTTATCGCCTTTATCGCAGGAATCGTAATTCTAGTCCCATCACTCTTTTTACTAATGCGTTTATTCCTATTCGATGCTGATTATGTACAGGGCAAATTAATAAAGAAAGGAAGTTAAACTCATGGAAAACTTTCTAATTCAATACGCTGCGCCGGTTATTGTGCTGTTTTCGCTCGTATTTTTGCTTTTTTGGGTTACGAGAAGTAGTGATGTAATCGAATGAAATTGTCATTAAAAACTGTAGGTTAACTATAAAAATGGAACAGCGGTGGACCAAAACTGAAAAATAAAGTTCTAGACCACCGCTGTTTTTATTGAACTAACGTTCTAATGTTAGCTTAATTCAGCATTTGATGTTTCTGGCAAACTCTCCATCGTTATCTTGAACGCAGTGCTCCTAAAATAATGTGTTTATGTTGGTCAAAATTTGCTAGCTGAAAATCACCGAAATTATGTATCTAACGCTCATATGAACTAACATCCATCAGATGGTTTATGTCATTACGGGTGCCAGCCCCGCCGCCACAACTACCAATACGTCTTGAACCATCGCTTCCGCTGTGCGATTCTGGGGATCTCGACTCCACTGAACGGCAGACCCAAATATGCCCCAACTAGTGACGAGGGATGTTGCTTGTACAATCTCTAGCGAGACCTTGGATTCTGCCTCTTCACTCAACCATTCGAATAGGAGTCGATAAAGTTCTTTTTGCATCGCGATTTCAAACAGCGGTTCAAATTGACGGTCCTCTGAAGCCATGTACTGCCGAGTACGGGCAAGAAAATCAAAAACGGCTAGAAGGAGGGTTCGCAAACTACTCATATTCGATATTGAAGAATCCGGCAAAGCTTCTTTCAATTTCTTCTGAAATTTTTCCCTCATCCAACACTCAAGAAACGCAAATTTATCTTCGAAGTGCGCATAAAATGTGGCTCGATTCACAGTCGCCCGACCAGCAATGTCTTGAACTGAGATGGAGTAGATATTCTTCTTTTCTATTAGCAGTTCCATAAAGGACTGCATCAATAACTGACGCGTGCGCTTCACGCGAGGATCGTTTGCGTTTATCGGCATGTTTCCCTTCACTCCTCAATTTACTAAGACAACAAAAACGCGCAGCTGTTGTTTATACCACGGTAACTACCATTTGCTGATTGTACAGATCGCTCAAACCGTTTATCATTCATTTCACAGTGTAATATACACGAAATTGATGTGTAAACAACAGTGTTGCATTTCAATGTTGGTCACTCAGATCAACCATGTTAGGTGGGCAAAACGCGAGAAAGGATGATTTCTATGATAGCAATAGTAATAAAAAGATTTGGAGAACCCAATGTCAATGGCTCTCTCTCTTGGGGGTGGATTTCATGATCGTCGTTACCACTCCCACAGGCCAGATCGGCCAACTGATCCTCGACAACATCTTTGACAGTACAGAAGCAATCCGTGTGATCGTCCGCGATCCATCCCGCCTGTCCCCGCGTGTGCGTGAACGCGTCGAGGTCGTGCAGGGGTCGCATGACGATATCGCTGTCGTCACCAAGGCGTTCGAAGGCGCTGACTGCGTGCTATGGTTGGTTCCCCCTAACTCACGTGCCGAGAACCCCATGAGTTACTACCTGAATTTCACACGGCCGGCGTGCGAGGCGATCAAGAGCCAAGGCGTTAAGCGCATGATTGGCATCTCGAGCCTGGGGCACGATTTCGGCATCCCCGCCGGACTGCTGTCTCCTGCGTTCGCTATGGACGATCTTATCGAAACCACGAGAGTAAACTACCGAGCACTTCGCATGCCGTTCTTCATGGAGAACTTGCTCCACCAGGTCAATGCGATTAAGAATCAGGGCATGTTCTTTATGGCTAACTCCGGAGATCACAAGCTCGCAACCTGTGCCACCCGCGATATCGCTAATGTAGCTGCCAAATTGCTGCTGGATACCTCCTGGACCGGTCAGGATAGCGTCTCGGTAGTCGGTCCCGATGATCTTTCCCCCAACGACATGGCGAGGATCATTTCACAGGTGTTAGAGCTGCCGGTCCGTTATCAGCAAATCCCTAGCGCGGATTATAAGGCGACAATGATGCAGTACGGGATGACTGAGGCATGGGCGCAGGGCCTGATCGACATGGCCGCAGCCCAGGATCAGGGCATTTACAATAAAGAGTCGCATGCTGCGCAGCGCACTCCCACCAGCTTTATC
Source organism: Paenibacillus violae (assembly GCF_032461945.1). Lineage (NCBI taxonomy): Bacteria > Bacillati > Bacillota > Bacilli > Caryophanales > Paenibacillaceae > Paenibacillus > Paenibacillus violae. The sequence continues at coordinate 73,959 of NZ_JAWCUD010000017.1, read as the reverse complement.
AAATGGTGCGAGGAAGTGTTAAAGCCAGCCTTTCTAGCCTGAGTCCTCCTCATTATTATGACACAATCCTCCGATAGTTTAATTCCCAGTCAGTCTACAACTTTATTTTCACCGAACTGTTGAGACGGCAAAACATTGCTTGCCCCATTACTTCTATTAAACTTATTCATGGACTTATTAGTACTTCTTGGATATGGCCAAAATTGGAAGGCTCATCTTATTAATGATATGGGAATATTACTTTTTGTGAATACATGTTCTTTATTTATGTGTCACAATAAACTAAGGAGTGTGATGCCGCATGGCAAACCCAAATCATCGCCACAAGACGGGTGAAAAGGTAACTGAAGCTGGGCATTATATTGATGGTGATGGGGGACACGTTGTTCTCCAAGCAGGTGATACTTTCCCTAATTGTCCTAAGACAGGAAAAGCAACTACCTGGAAGCATGAAGCATAAATAGCTAAACTTTATGTGGAAACGCTGGCTTACGAGCTAGGCGTTTCTTTTTCTAAATAAAAAATTGTTCAAAGCAATGAACTGCCTCGAACAATTTTCTTATTGGTATGCTTTTCAGTACTTCAAGGTTAATCAGATTTTTTTCGAAGTAGTCTCATTCCATTAGCGATTACAATGAGTGAGCTCCCCGTATCCGCTAATACAGCCATCCAAAGAGTTGAAGTTCCCATAAAGATCATGACAAGAAAAACAACTTTTACTAACAAGGAGAAAACGATGTTCTGCTTTATAATTATCAATGCTCTCCGACTTAAACTTATTGCATAAGGTAGCTTGGATAGATCATCTGCCATTAAAGCTACGTCTGCCGTTTCTAAGGCCGTATCTGTACCTGCTGCCCCCATAGCGATACCTACAGTAGCTGTAGCTAAGGCAGGAGCGTCGTTCACTCCGTCACCAATCATAGCAACATGACCATAGTCCGCCATTAACTTTTTCATAGAAGAAACCTTATCTTGTGGAAGCAGCTCAGCATAATACTCGATTTCCCCAAGCTTAGCGGCTACAGCTTGAGCTGTTCCTCGATTGTCTCCAGTCAACATGATTGTCTTCTTAATCCCAATACTTTTCAACTGTTCGAGTGTAGACTTACTATTTGGCCGAACTTCATCCGCTACAGCAAAAATTGCAATTGCGTGCTCACTTGTACCCATGACCATAACTGTTTGCCCTTGTTGCTCTAAGTGTTGAACTCTTGCCTTGATCTCTTCAAGTGACACATTCAAATCGTGAACAAACCATTTTGGACTGCCGATAAAATATTCCTCGCCTAGAATTGTAGCCTTGACACCTTGACCAGTAACAGAACTAAACGATGAAGTTTCCTTCATCCGAATACCCTTTTGTTCTGCGAGCCGAACAATTGCCTCTGCAACAGGGTGCTCCGATGAAGACTCAATTCCTGCTGCAATGGATAAAACCTCTTCCTCTTTTCGTCCATTCAAAGGGATTATTACAGTTACTTGCGGCATCCCTGTGGTTAATGTCCCTGTTTTATCAAAGGCAACAACCGAAACTGCCCCTAATCTTTCTAGATGTGCTCCGCCTTTAATAAGAATGCCATTTCTTGCCGCGTTTCCTATTGCAGACACTATTGAAACCGGCGTTGAAATCACCAATGCACACGGGCAAGATACAACCAACATCATGAGTGAGCGATAAATCCACGTTTGAAAGGGCTGACCAAAGAATACAGGAGGAATAATGGCTATCCCCACAGCAATAATTAACACGGCAGGCGTATAATATTTAGAAAAAACATCAACAAAACGTTGAGAAGGAGCTTTTTGAGCTTGGGCATCTTCAACCATACTAATAATACGAGATAAGGTATTATCTTTAGACAGTTTCGTTACCTCAACTTCTAGTGAACCCTGTTGGTTAATTGTCCCTGCAAATACTTCATCGCCTCTTGCTTTCTCCACAGGAATTGATTCCCCAGTGATTGGGGCTTGGTTTATCGTTGAATTACCTTTGATAATGACGCCGTCCATCGCTATTTTCTCACCAGGTTTGATGATAACGGTATCACCAATTTGAATATCTTCAATGGCAATCATGGACTCGCGGCCATCTCTACGAACTAAGGCTTCTTTTGGAGAGAGATCCATCAGCCCACGGATTGATTTCCTAGTCCGATCCATTGTGTAAGCTTCTAATGTTTCACCCAATGAGAATAAAAATACAACCGCTGCACCCTCCTCCCATTGCCCGATAAGTGCAGCTCCAACAGCTGCGACAGTCATGAGTAGATCCATCCCAATTGTACGGGACTTCAAACCATAAAATCCTGTCCTGGCAATCCGAAATCCACCAACAACAATAGCCGCGGCATATAAGACCGTTGAGAAGACCTGATTCACGAGATCACCAAATGTTAGAACCCATGCTAATGCAAATAATAACCCAGATAAAAATGTAGGAAGAACTTTATTATTCCGCCTCCAGAAGCTTGCTTCGGCAGTTGTTCGAGTTATACTCCCCGTATCTATTGTGGCCGTATACCCAGCCTGCTTTACCGTTTGTAGTATGCTTTGATCGGCCGTTCCATTATGCTCAACAGTCATCTTAGCAGCCCCATAGTTAACTGTTACCTGATTCACAGCTGAAAGCGAGCCGACTCTCTTCTCAAGTTTTTGCGCGCAGTCTGCACAATCCATCCCATCTATTCGAAAGACGGAAACTTGATTCTCAGATGATTGTTGTTGAATACCATATCCTAAATTATTAATTTGTTTCTTAATAAACTCAAAATTAACCATTGGTTCTGTATAAGCAAGACTCATCTTAGCTGTAGCAAAGTTAACAGAAACCTGATTTACTCCATCTAAACGAGATACGGACTTCTCCAGCTTCACTGCACAATCCGCACAATGCATACCTTCAAGTGTAATTGTTCGATTCACCGTATCACCTAATGAGCTACCACAGCATGAATCACCATGGTGGTGATCGTGATCATGGTGATGCTCATGAGCGTGATCATGTGTATGATCATGTGTGTAGTCATGCGTGTGGTCATGCGTGTGGTCATGCGTGTGGTCATGCGTGTGATCGTGTGTGTGGTCATGAACATGCTTTTTATCCTGATTTTGCGTACCTTCGCATCCCTGACTATGATGTAAGTCCTTTTTATTACCTCCGTTGTTGCAACAAGATGAATTAGAAGACATTAGAGATCATACTCCTTAATACCTGTTAATATATGATTATATGTTCATGTATTAATTTCATCATATGTCGATCTCCTTATTCTGTCAATCGTCAATAACCCAACAAAATGACTTTAATAAGATAAATAAAAAAAGGGGTTCCGTGATGGAATTCCCTTTTTGTCTGAGGAGGAACGCCCTCCTCGGCTGGAAGTGATGCGGTATTATCGTTCTGATGTATTGAGACAGCAATTGAACATTCTAACCTATCATCAGGTTACGCAAGTAGAACGTTACTTCGATCATTTCCGCGTCTATTGCTGTAATCATCACGGTCAAGATCCGAAACCTGATGATGGACGACTTCATGGGCTTGATATTGCTAAATCTCTTGCAGCACTCCGTACATAATCTCATGATTATTTAGAAAAAATCCTCTACGCAATAGGAAATACGCAGAGGATTTTTTTGCACCTTACGCAACATTCAAAATGCCTCGAAAGAGCTATCAAGCATTTTAATTTCGCCAAGATGCTTTTTGCAGTCTGCTCGCATTTGTAACGACAGATACGGAGCTTAGCGCCATAGCCGTTCCAGCGATCCATGGTGTCAACAGCCCCATGAACGCAAGCGGTATAGCCAAGACATTGTACATTAAAGCAAAAATTAAGTTTTGACGAATATTGCGCATGATCTTACGGCTCATCACCACGGCATCCGCAACGCCTCCCAAATCGCTATGAAGCAAATTGACATCCGCTGCGTCCTTGGCGATCTCTGAACCGGTACCAACAGCAATACCAATATCTGCAGCTGCTAAAGCAGGGGCATCATTCACACCATCACCGACCATAGCCACACGTCTCCCTTTTTGCTGCAGTGATCTTACCAAATGAACCTTATCCTGAGGCAGCATTTCCGAATATATCGTTGTTATGCCAGCTCTTTCAGCTATCGCTTTAGCTGTTTTACGGTGATCGCCGGTTACCATAGCCACAACAATCCCCATTTTTTTCAACCTTCGCAGAGCTTGAGGTGTAGAGGCTTTTAATGTATCCATGAGTGCGATTACACCCGCAGGCACACCGTCCACAGCTGCAAATAGCATCGTCTTGCCTTCCCTCTCTAACTGTTCTGTTACGTGCGTAAACCTCTGAATGGATATCTCAGCCTGATTCATAAAAGCTTTAGAACCGATAAGAATCTCATGTTCATCTACTCGCGCCTTCACACCCAGACCTGTTATTGCTTGTGAGGAGGATGTCTCTTTAACCTGAAGTCCGCGCCGAGCGGCTTCCTTCATAATCGCTTTCGCATAAGGGTGTTCGATGCCATTCTCAGCAGCAGCAAGCATGCGAAGAAGACGATGCTCCTGGCCCGGGTCCGTGATGACGTCTGTCACACGGGGAGTTCCATGGGTAAGCGTTCCTGTTTTATCCATTAAAATGATGTCGATTTGCTGCAATTGTTCCACATACTTGCCTTCTTTAAATAAAATGCCCGACTCCAGAGCACGGCTTGTGCCCACCAGTATTGAAGTTGGCGTCGCCAATCCTAAAGCGCAAGGGCACGCAATTACAAGCACTGCTATCGCTTTGAATAACGCCTCTTTGATATCCCCCGGAGTAAGCCATAGAGACCATATACACAATGTCAGCAAGGCAAGCACCAAAACAGCAGGAACGAACACAGCGGCAATTCGATCTACATAACGTCCGATCTCAGCCTTCGAGCCTTGAGCTTCCTCCATCAAATGGATCATCTTGCCGAGCGCAGTTTGAGATCCCAGAGCAGTCACTTGCATCGTAATGGCTTCATCTCTTATAACAGAACCACCTATCAGGCAATCGTATTGACGTTTCTCGACAGGTACCGATTCCCCCGTAATGAATGCTTCATCAACAGCTGACCGGCCACGAATAACTCGTCCATCCGCAGGAACAATCTCACCTGGCAGGATGAGAAGCATATCCCCAATGTTGACGTCTTTTATCGATATGACTTCTGACTGCCTCTCATTTCTGATGATTGTGACCGTTTGCGGACTTAAGCGGCGCAGTCGATGAATAGTCTTCATACTTCTTTCTTTCGCAGAAGCTTCCAACCACTTACCAAGCAGCACTGCAGTAATAATCATGGCGCTTGTCTCAAAATAGACCGCATGCGGGTCTGCTCCTCCCGAACGAAGCATATGTATTGTCATGTAATGGCTATACAAGTAAGCACAAGTCGTACTAAGAACGATAAGAACATCCATATTCGCACTTTTATTTTTTATTGCCTTCCACGCGTTAAAATAAAATGGAGCACCTATTGCAAATTGAACCGGCGTAGCAAGCAGCCACTGGAACCATGGTTCCAGAAATAGATCAGGAATCCATATGCTCGATGTCATGGTATAATGACGAACCATTGCCCACAAAAGAGGAAGTGTTAATAACGCCGAAATCACTAGTTTTGCTCCCAGGCCAAATATCGCTTGCTGAGAATCACTCGCTTCTTCAAAGCTTCTAGCCGAATATCCCAGTTTCTCAATACGCTCAATAATTTCCCCTTTCAACTCTGTACCTGCGTCCAGCACTAATGCCGCACTTCCCATTGGTAAATTGACAGCAATTTCATGAACACCTGCCATTTTGCCAATCACTTTCTCAATACGCGCAGAGCAGGCTGCACATGTCATACCCTCTATTTGCAGGTTTATTTTTTGAAACGTTACTTGTTCGTTCAAGCTCTACACCTCCGATATGAATCTGATCACTTACTTGCAACTATATGGGGTGTGATTCAAAATCATGCTAGACTCGTTAAAACTTTTCATATTGAGGTATGGTATAAATATCATAAAATGGGCAAGAAAAAAATCGTTTCATCCCTAAAAAGGTTGAAACGATCTTTTTTATTCGCCATTTATAATAGATGGAGATTTCAACTGTTCCATCATTTCACCGTTATTGTCCCATAGTACATATACATACCGCAGTGAAATTTATAGGTTCCGGGTTTTAAATCTTTTAATGTAAAGAAATTGTCCCCTTTTTCCAAATAGACATCCATTCCTAATTCAGGAGATGCTACACTTTTAATACAAGTCAAGCGGCTTTGTTTTTTGAAATTTAGCTTTATCGGCACACCTGCCTGAACCTCGATATTGGCAGGATAAAAGCCATCATCTTTCACATTTATCGTAACAACTTGAAATCCGTCTTGTTGCGTAACCGTGGGCTCTTCGGCTGATGACTCCGACTGCTGAAAATAAAATAAAGCAAAGATAAAAAGAGAAATCATAAGAACTCCCGAAATAAGACCTAATCTTGAGAATTTCGTCAAACGACTTTTCAAGCTAGTCCCCCCTTTCGAATCATAAAAAAAATCAACCTAGCCAGTGAATCCGGCAAGGTTGATTATACACCTGAACATGTAGTTAGATTGTGTCCTTTGTGCTAATAATATGAATGATTGATGAAAATTTAGTTTCAATCCGATGAACTACCTGCTTGATATTGCCTACCTCTACAGCTACACTTCTAACTGAGAAACGGAAGTACCCACATGAAGATTTTCTTCGGCATCTAACAGCTTATATAGAAGCAACATCGAAACCGCTAAGACAACATCCATGAAAACGATTGAAAGTGTCGGATAATCCGAAATTACCATAACTCCCAGCATCGCCCCCATCATGCCTGTCATTTTAGTTAAAACAGTTTTCTTAGTGCGTAAGTGAAGAATGAGAACGACCACTACAAGCAGGACGAAAATAAGAGAAGCAATACTTGTATTCACCGTTAAAGTAGAAGGCCCCATTTGAATCTCTGTCACTGAGTCCCCGTGTTCATGCGCGGCTGCTGGCAAACTGCGTGAACATACACTTATGATCAGGAATAAACCGCATATTTTCACATAAATCCCTTGAGTTAATCTTCTCAACCGTCTTCACCTCTTTACTTTTTGCAGTTTAGCCTCCTGATAAGCTTCTTTCAACTTTTCCGTCACAGCCAAGATAACCAAAAAAGGAGCAAAGATCATGCCGGCATAAAAATGCCAACTCCATATGGCTGCATATAAACTCTTGGCTCTCGTTGTTTATTGCGCTCCATTCACCATTTCAACACATGGATCACGCCCCTCCATTTCAGTCCAGCTCAGATTAACTGTCTAAAGTATACTTGAAAGCTGAAAGTTTGAAATGACTCATAAGGGCTATAGATGCAACTAAAAATGTTTTCCATAAGTTTGGATTTGTCGCTTTGATCCGATAACCGGGCAGCCTGTCAATCAATAAAAGGCATGAAAAAAGGGTATCCGATAGCCAGGAAATTGGCTTTTGGACACCCTCTTTTCATTTTCACGTCAAAACTAGATTATTTACTTGCAGGAGGCTGATAATCGCCAGGTACCATGCCCGTTGAAATCGCCATGCGATTCCAACTGTTAATGGCGTTAATTGCCATAATTAAATCAACGTATTGTTCCTCATCAAAATGTCTGCGAACTTGGTCATACAAATCATCCGGCACACCGGCATTTGAAATTCTGGTCACAGCTTCCGTTAGCGCCAATGCGGCACGCTCGGATGGTGTGTAAAACGGAGCTTCTCTCCATGCGTTGAGCAAATAAATACGCTGCTCTGTCTCTCCCATCGCACGTGCGTCTTTCGTATGCATATCCAGGCAGTAGGCGCAGCCATTAATTTGCGAGGCGCGAATTTTAATCAACTCCACCAGTTTGCTGTCAAGTCCACTCTTTTTCACGTAACCTTCCAATTTTAAAAGTGTTTGTAGAGACTCCGGCTGTACTTTCGTATAGTCCAATCTGATTTCCATGTGTTTGACACTCCTTCGTTTCATTATTTTTATAAAAATTATGGTGGGTTTCATTGATCTTACTCTTAGTCATATCATCGATAACTTTAATCGACGATTAACCTTGTCTATAATATATCTCTTTCGTTCATGGCTGTCAACCCACAATTCATCCCCGACAGTATCCGAAAAATGCCAAACCTCCCTATTTGACAAGGTTCCTAAATCCACCTAAGATGATGTATAATAACTTTTTTATATCTGAAAGCAGGTGTTTGCATGCAGTATAGTATTGGCGTTGAATATGGACTGCATTGCTTAGTATATTTAATCGATATTCCTCCTGATTCTACGATTGGGATTAAAGAACTTTCCGCTTTTCAAGGTATTTCCGAGACCTATCTTTCGAAGATTTTCAGCAAATTGACCAAGGCTGGTATCGTAAGCTCTGTCCCTGGGGTGAAAGGTGGCTATAAATTGGCCAAGTCTCCTTCGGATATTTCGTTTTGGGATGTAGTCGAAGCTGTTGAAGGAAAGGCGCCTATTTTCCAATGCAAAAACATAAAAGATAATAGTTATTTATGTACGAAGGACGAAGAGGTTGCAGCATGTACCAAAGCTACTCCCTGTACGATTAACATGGCGATGCTTGAGGCTGAGGATAGTATGCGCAATGTTCTGCGTAACAAATCGCTTACTTGGCTAAATGAGGAGCTTGATCGTGTGTTAACCCCTCAATCTCGCAAACAAACTCGTGAATATTTTGCTAATAGCAATCAGGACACCTGACATCTTTTGATGTTAGGTGTTTTTTTATACTGGAATAAAGAATTGACCAACCCCTCCTCCCCTTAACAATTTTTTAACAAAATAATGATGTAGAAATAATAATCGCCTGCTAAAATCAATAGAAAATACAAACAAAACAAATAAAAACAACATTTATTTTTATTTTTTTATTTTGTTGACCATTTGTTAAGGAGGCAGCGGGCTCAATGAGTTTTCTAAGTGATTTCGCACCATGGTTCTCGGTATTTTACTAGAGTAATTTCCGTTTATTCTGCTAGGCGTCGTGATTTCCGCTTTGCTGCAAACATTCATCAGTGATCAAACGCTGCAGCGATGGATACCGAAAAAAACAATTCCCGGCATCCTCTTTGGATGTCTGCTCGGCATCGTCTTTCCGCTTTGCGAATGCGGCATTATCCCTGTTGTGCACCGACTGATCCGCAAAGGCATGCCGCCATATATCGGTCTTGTCTTTATGATGGCCGGACCGATTATTAATCCCGTCGTGTTTACATCCACGTTCGTGGCCTTTCGCGCTCATCCGGAGATGGCATTGGCCCGCATGGTATTGGCGTTTGCCGCAGCGGCTATTATTGGGCTGTGGGCTGCCCGAGGTGTAAGCAATTCTGCGCTTCGCTTGCCAGTGAGCAACACGATTGAACAAGTCACTCCAATGAAAAAAAGCCCCAAACGCCCTCTCCCGGTCCAACCACCAAAAGCAGCAGCATGGACGAATAAATGGCATGAAACATTGGAACATGCCGCCATTGAAATGTTTGATGTTGGCAAATTTTTAGTTTTAGGCGCAACGATTACTGCTTTGCTCCAAACAGTTGTAAGCAAAAAATGGCTTCTGACATTAAGCGAGGGTGACTTCACTCCTCATTTGTTTATGATGGGGCTCTCCTACATTCTTTCCATCTGCTCCACCGCAGACGCCTTCGTCGGCGCAACGTTCATTCCAGGTTTCAGCCTCGGCTCTGTACTTGCCTTTCTCGTGTTTGGCGCTATGCTCGATATCAAAAGCACGATGATGCTGCTTAAAGTGTTCCGAATTAAAAACCGTCGTAACGGTTATGCTCATTTCTGCTGCAGTCGTTCTGCTAGGGTCCGGTCCACGTTCGCGCATCGAACAATTCGAGCTGCCGTTTTACTCGCCTTCGTTATTTTTATTGTGCAGATCAGCCGTTCCGATGCTTTGATTTATTATGTCGCACCAACCATGAATTTATGGGTGAAAAGTCTTGCTGTTGGCATGTATGTATTGGCTATGTATCAGCTTTATTTGGCAGTTCGAGTGATCCGCGCCAAGAATCCAACAGCGGCTGCGGCCTGTTCATGCTTATCATTGGTAGCCCGGCGTTATTACCATGTATGGAGTTCTGATCATCCCTCTGGTCCTTGCCTTTTCTTTTCCCAATGCGGTACTAGGCAGTCAGATGGCGGCCAAAAAAGGATTAAATTTCACCCCTTCGGGTATTCTAGTGAATAACAATTACGGCGATGCAAGCCCGAACTTAATTCCGAATGATAAGCTGCAATCGGATACAGGTCAGGTCTTTCCGTTTAATGAATACACCAAGCCATACGCCAAACGGGCTGCAGAGATGTACAAAGAACCTCTCATCGTGATTAACGATCATTTTTATATCGAATCACTGACGTCGCTGGATTTGTATCAAGATCAATTTGTGGGTAAAAAGGTGCAGATTAGCGGTTACGTATACCGTCTCGATACTATGAGCAAAAACCAGTTTGCCCTCGGCAGATTTTCCATGAGGTGCTGTGTCGCAGACTCCGTCCCGCTGGCGATCCTGGTGGAAGCCGATACCCCGGAACAATGGAAAAACGATATGTACGCAGTCGCGCTCGGCACCATAGAGAAACGACAATTAGACGGCAAAGACGTATTAACGATCGTGGCCAAAACAGTTGATACGCAAGATGCACCCACAAGTCCTTATGTGTATCAAAATCCATACTTTGGAACCTAAAGAAACGAGGCTATCCCAAAGGTCATCTAATGACCGAGGGATAGCCTCGTTTTTTGGACTTATGGAACCAGCCACAACATGTTAGTTCATGAATTTCTCAAATTGCAGCAATCGTTTCAGGATAACCGCCGCTTGTGCGCGTGTCGCCTTCTCTCCCGGCATGAAACTGGCATTGGTGATGCCGTTCATAATGCCAGCATGCAAAGCTCGGGCAACCGCGTCTTTGGCCCATCCATTCATCGACTTCTCATCATCGAATGCTTGTAGTCCTTTGACATCCGCTATCCCACTGTTACCTGCCAGTGCCATGGCTCGAGCAATCATTACCGCCATTTGTTCACGTGTAAGGTTGGCATTAGGGCTGAACGTCCCATCTTCAAATCCTTCTACCAAGCCGGCTTTCACAGCTGCCCCTACCGCTCCGGAATACCAATCGGATTCCTTCACATCAGTAAATTTTCCAAGGCTTGTCTCGGTCAATCCAAGTCCACGTACCAAAAGTACTGCAAATTCCGCACGCGTAATTTGATTTTCAGGGAATAGTCAGCAACAGAGCGACAATGACACTTACACAAAAAAAGCCGACCTCCGTAGAGGTCAGCTTACTCCTGTACGCTGCATGACAGCAGCTATTACTTTTCCGATGTAATTCTCATCGCATCGCGTTGCGCAATCAAGCACAGCTCCGCCGCTTTGAAAGCGTGCTCCTGTGTCATCGCATTTTCTGTACGGTGCAAGCAGTCCAGGATCAGCTGGCCGAAGTAAGGGTAGCCAACCTGGCCATTCACTGCAAAATGCTGCTCGCCATCCCCGTTCACAAGATACACATGATTGCTTGTCTGCTCTCTGGCAATATCCACATATTTGCGAAGCTCAATATAACCTTCTGTGCCGAGAATCGTCATGCGGCCATCGCCCCACGTGCTTAAGCCATCCGGCGTAAACCAGTCTACCCGGAAATAACCTGTCGCCCCATTATCTCCAACCAATGTCGCGTCGCCGAAATCTTCAAACGTCGGATACTGCGGGTAGTTATAGTTTGCGATTTTACTATGTACGACCTTGGCATCCTTCGCGCCTGTGAACTGAAGGAATTGTTCAATTTGATGGCTTCCGATGTCGCACAAAATTCCGCCAAACTTCTCTTTCTCGAAGAACCAGTCCGGTCTGCTCGACAAGTTGATGCGGTGCGGTCCAAGACCGATTACCTGCAGCACACGTCCGATTGCGCCCTGCTTGATTAGCTGCTCCGCAAAGATGGAGCTTTCTGAATGAAGACGTTCGCTGTAGTAAACGGCATACTTTTGCTTCGTCTCAGCAACTTTCGCGCGTGCCGCTTCCAACTGCTCCAATGTCGTGAATGGCGCTTTGTCTGTAAAATAATCTTTGCCGCTGTCCATGACCTTCAGGCCAAGCGGTCCGCGATCGCTAGGAATCGCCGCTGCGGCAACCAGCTTGACTTCGCTGTCTTGAAGGATCTCCTCCAAGGAGCTGGCAACACGAACACCCGGGAATTTGCTTACAAATGTATCTACTTTCTTAGGATCCGGGTCATACACCCATTTCAACTCGCCGCCCGCTTCGCGAAGCCCGTTGCACATCCCGTAGATATGACCGTGATCCAGCGCTGCTGCTGCAAATATAAACTCGCCAGGTTGACAAACGGAGTTAAATGTACCGACTGGTGCGTAATTCATGCCATCGCTTTTTTGCATCGTATATAGTCCCCTATCATTTATGAATTATCGCTGCATTGGTTCTTGTTGACCCTCTAAGCTTAACAAGATGGGGAGATGAAATGTGACTCTATGTTGTGAAAAAATGATACTACTTTGCGGTTCATCGCTGAATAACCTTCCGAGAACACAGCTAGTACCATTCATGCATAAAAAATAACCCACGCAGGCGTCTCCTGCCGTGGGCCGAGTGAACTAGTGAACTACTCGTAATTAAAATTTACAAATACAACGAGTGATAATGACAAGCAAAATGAACAGAACAAGAATGCTGCCTACGTTGTTGTTAGGGTATGCACAAACTTTGGCTACTGGCGCTGCGGCAACCGGTTTTGGGAATACAAACGAAGTTTGTTGGTACGAAGCGTGCAGGTGGATGTCATTGTGAACTGGTTTGTGGTGCATAATAGGCGCTGGCGCCGGTGCGACTGGCATTGGCATTGGCATCGGCATCGGGGCTGGCATTGGCATTGGAGCTGGCATCGGTGCAATTGGATACGTTGGTTTTACAAACTCCATGGATGGAGCACCTCCTTAGAATATTGAAGCTTTAACATTAGGTTGTTATCGTTAGGGTTGGGTGAATAGCTTACAACATCAGTCTATGGGGGAGCACCTACCACGAACACGGTAAACACCCAGATCACCCAAAAATGGTTACGTATCATGGGCGAACGAGCCTCCTGCATCAGTCCGCTTGTACCTGGGTAATACGCAGAGGTAGAACAAAAAAAACAGCGGTCAGGAACACACTCCCGACTCGCTGTTTCTTCTACACATATGGATTATTCTCTTTTTCGAAGCCAATCGTTGTTTTACCGCCATGCCCCGGATAGACGATCGTATCGTCTTCAAGGAGGAAGAGCTTATCCTGGATAGAATCCAGCAGCTCATTGTTATCTCCACCAGGCAGATCCGTCCGGCCTACCGACAGTTTAAACAGAACATCCCCGCTAAACAAATGTTTATCGTATAAGAAGCTCACGCTTCCCGGGGAATGACCGGGTGTATGGAACACTTTGAACTGAATGCCCAGAAACTCCAAAGTTTGCCCTTCGTCCAGCGCATACTCGGCCGGCTCGGTCTCAATAAGGACGCCCAGCTCAGGCCAGCGAGTGGAACCGTTTTTCTTCGGATTCATCAGCCAGTCGGCTTCCAGATCGTGTATGTAAACGGGACACTTTTTCAGCTTGCGAATTTCATCAACGCCGCCAATATGATCGAAATGCGCATGCGTCAAAAGAATCGCTTCAATCTCTAAATCAGCAATCTTTTTGATCAGCGACTTCGGGTTCATACCTGGATCAATAATAATCCCCTTTTTCGTCTCCGGATCTGACAATAAATATGCATTAGTACTAACTGGTCCTAAAACAAATGTTTCTATGTTAATCATATGCCCTCACCTTAGCATTCGCTTAGAACGACTCGATTAAGTCACGAAGTTCCTTCACGATAACAGCGTGGTACCCGTTACCTTCGCCATATTGACGACCCATTTCGGCTCTGGCTACTTGAATTTTCTCGTTATAATCCGGCGCTTCGCGATCTGGATTTTCTTTTTTGAACTGCGTCATGACCGCTTGAACCTTTTTCGGGCGTGGACCCCAATGTCCAAGGACAAAACCGCCAGTATCTGTAAACGCAACGATTGGAATCGAACGGCCGCCACCTGTCAGGAACTGATCGATTACGTCGTAGTTTTGTTCCATAATCAACACTTCTACAGGCACACCGCTGTTTTCCAGCGCTTTAAACACGACAGGTACGTTGCGAACAACATCGCCGCACCAATCCGCAGCAATAATAACACAGCGCAGATCGTCACGGTTATTTAGAGATTCGAAATATTCCTTATCCTCTTCATTGTCCCATGCAAATCCGTTGTAATACTCCAAAAATTTCTCTTGATTTTTCTCCATGCTGTCAATGAATTGCTGTGGTTTCAAGCCTGTGCGCAATTTGCTTGCAAGATTCGTACTCATCGCTACCCATCCTCCTAAAATAGGGATCATTGAAAGTCGATCAAAGTCCCGCCATTTTCGTGATTCTTCCTTATTATTGTAACAAATTGAATCGAATGCGCAAATCCAGATCGCTAAACTTTCGCTTTTCTTTTCAAATAAAGTTGGTATCCCACATACAAGAGTGTTAAAACAATCGCTGCAATAATTAAAGGTTTAATGTACGGCCCTGCGATTTCATCAATCGTTTCCCAATTGTCTTTGAGCTTCATCCCCAAGTAAACATAGAGAAAGGAATACGGAATTAGTGCTAAACCTGTGTACAGTGTAAATTTGCCAAGCGGCATTTTGGCCATGCCACCCGGAAGAGATATCGCGTGACGGACGATGGGGATGAATCTGGCTGTGAAAATCATGCCCGTACCGTAGCGGTTGAACCACGCTTCAGCAACATCGATATGATGCTTGCTGATCAGCAAGTATTTGCCGTACTTCTCCAGGAAAGGTCTGCCACCGTAGCGTCCGATCCAATAAAGCACGATTTGGGCTAGTGTCCCGCCGATTACCGCGCAAACAATGGCACCATAGAAATTAATCTCACCTTTGGATACCAGGTAGCCCGCATAGGCAAGAAGCAGCTCGTTCGGAATCACTTCCAGCATCAATCCGAGGAAAATTCCCCAATACCCAAGCCCTTCCAAGTAAAGCAAAACATTGTGAATCAACTCACCCATTCATGAACCCTCTCTCCCTCTATAATCCATCCGATTTCTACCCTCCATTCTAACACAGACGGGCTCTCATCAACCAGTTTCACCCACTTATTGCCCGGTAAAATAGGAAAGAATATTCATGTGCTGACAAGCCTCTGCATAAAATGTACAAGTATGTTTGTACAGGAGGCGGGCCCTATGTCCCAAGTATGGATTGTTAAGCGCAAGCATCTCTATCTGGCAGCCGTCATCTTGCTGCTGCTTCTCTCAGGCGTTCTCTACATGAATCGAGGCAAAATCGTCCCCACATTGGCCGAGCCTACGCCTGAAAGAACCATTCACATGGTTGTAGGGGAATTCAAATCAACCACCAAAGATGGCAAAACGATTGAAGCGTACCGCTGGGATCCCGGCACCGTAGTCATTCAGAAAGGTGAACGAATCAAACTCAGCATTTACGGCGTCAACGGCGATAGCCACCCTTTTCTCATTGAAGGGCTTAACATTAGCGGTGAAGTCAAAAAAGGAAAAGAGACCATCGTTCATTTCACTGCCGATCAGGAAGGTACGTACCGCATTATTTGTATGACACATGCCGATATCGCTCATAACGGACCTATGATTGGCTACCTGGTAGTTGATTAACGAACTTTAACGGCTGTGCCACTCAACTTGGGCTCCTTAGCTCTTTGTCGCGAGTGGCTCCAAGCCCACTCCATGCATACACATAGCATAGAGGAGTGTGGATGCAGTCATGATCAATAACAAACAAGGCGAAAAACATAAACAGCAATTCCCCAATGCCCGAAGCATTCGGAGGGCTTGCAGCAAGGAATTATACCGGACTGTGAAACGGTTAAAAATATGGCTCTCCCCCGAGCAAATAAAAGAGGCTGAGGAGCTGTATGTGAAAAAGGTGATGCTCAATCTCCCCTTCATCGTGGAGAACGGCTCAAACCGCAAAGCGCTCTCCGATTGGTTTGACATCAACGTAGGACCTGAAATTGCTCCCATATGGAAGGTTGAGTTGGCGGTTCTAAACCAAGCTTTTCGCGATGCATTCGGCGGTTGAAACAAGAAAAAGAAGGTCATGGGTATGTCAGACATACGCCATGGCCTTCTTTTTTTATAGATATGCTTAGGAGAACTCAGGCAGCCAGCTGCCATGCGCTTCTATCAACTCATCGCACATTGCGACGATGTCGTCCATCGACAACTCAGCTGACGTATGCGGATCAAGCATCGCTGCGTGATAAATATGATCACGCTTGCGTGTAATGGCTGCTTCAATCGTCAATAGCTGCGTATTGATGTTCGTGCGATTGAGCGCTGCGAGCTGTGGCGGCAGATCCCCAACGTAAGTTGGTGTAACCCCGTTGCGGTCAACCAAACAAGGTACTTCCACGCACGCTTCGCGCGGCAAATTCGTAATTAAGCCGGTATTCATGACGTTGCCGCCGATTTTGAACGGAACATCCGTTTCAATGGCTTCGAAAATGTAGGAAGCATACTCATGGGAACGCTCATGCGTCAAATTCGCATCGTTCACGAGATCCTCGCGCATTTGCTTCCAGCGGCTGATCTGGTTGACGCAGCGGCGCGGGTACTCGTCAAGCGGAATATTGAAGCGGTCGATTAGCTCCGGATAATTCCGTTTAATGAAGTACGGATGATATTCCGCATTGTGCTCGGAGGATTCCGTAATGTAATGGCCGAATTTCAGCATCATTTCGAAACGGACCATATCCTTGTGCTTTTCTTTTTGCTTCTCGATCGCCCGTTTCTTGATTTCCGGGTACAGATCGACGCCATCCTTCGTTACCTCAAGCAGCCAAGCCATATGGTTGATGCCTGCAATTTTGGCTTTGACGCCTTCCTTTTCCAGGCCAAGGCTCTTGAACAGCTCAGGAATACAGGCCTGTACACTGTGACAAAGGCCGACAGTACGTACGCCTCCGTATGTGTTCATCACATTTGTTAAAACAGCCATTGGATTCGTGTAGTTTAGGAACAAGGCATCCGGGCACACTTCACGAATATCCGCTGCAAAATCAAGCATAACGGGAATCGTCCGTAGATTTCTGAAAATGCCGCCAATTCCGACTGTATCTGCGATCGTTTGTCGCAAGCCATACTTTTTCGGGATTTCAAAATCCGTAATCGTACATGGATCATAGCCACCTACTTGAATGGCATTTACGACATATTTTGCACCTCTTAAAGCTTCTTTGCGGTCTGTATACGATTTAATAACGGACGTACTGCCGCTTGTTTTTTTGATATTATTCAGCATGTTGGCTGAGTCTTGCAGACGTTCGTGATCAATATCAAAGAGAGCGATTTCAAAGCCTTGCAGCGCGGGAGTCATCAAGCAATCTCCAAGCACGTTTTTCGCAAAAACAGTACTTCCGGCACCTAGAAAAGTAATTTTGGACATGTGTGAATACCCTCCAAATTGGTTGTCGTTTTCATATCTTCACTATAGCGCAGGAAGCATTGGAAGCATATGGATTGAACGAACTCCAATATGGACATTTGTAGTTTATTGAGGTACGCTTAAAACAAAAAATTCCGAGGTTTATATGAGTAGTGAGCATACCTATTTTACCGTCAGCATTAATCCGCATGAGAGCAATAGCGAACTTTCCGTGCTTTTTAGCGGAGAAGGCAAACCTATTGCCTTACACAATACAGGGCCAGGTGTCCACGATTACTACCTGGTCCACACCGTGCATTCCGGTAACGGTACTTTCGAGATGCACAACCGTACCTATCACTGCACAGCAGGCGACACATTTATCATCTACCCTGGCGAGCTGTTTCGGTATACGGCGGACGCCGAGAATCCATGGCATTATTCATGGGTCGCGTTCACGGGTCACGCTACGGGCATGATGCTCTCTCAGATCGGCGCTTCCCCGCAAAACGCCGTTATCTCAGGTAGCGTCCCCCGCTCCATGCGACACTACTACCGCCGAATCCGCTCCAGCTTTCAGCAGTCGATGTACCCGGCGCTGGAGGATATTGAAGCGGCCGGCTGGCTGCGGCTGCTGCTTCGCGAGCTTGGCCAGGCGGGCGCCCATCAGGCAAAGACCAAGCCGGCCACCGAGACGGAGATACAGCGGCAAGTCAGCCAGGCGGTCCGCTATCTGGAGCTCCAGTACACCCAAGTCGTCTCCATTGAGCAGCTCGCCCGCACGCTGGGTTATCACCGAACCTACTTGTGCAAAATGTTCAAACAAGCCACGGGCCTCGCCCCCATGCAGTACCTCTTCAAAATCCGTATGGAGCGCGCCAAGCAGCTTTTGGAAACGTCCATGACTATCGACCAGGTGGCCTCGTCTGTCGGCTTTAACGATGCGCTTTATTTCTCCAAGCAGTTTCATAAATGGAGCGGTAGTGCTCCTTCGGTGTACCGGAAGGAGCTGACGGGTAAGGGAGGCTAGACGGGGTACGTGGGGCGCGTGAGCCGTGCGGGAGCAAGCGTGAGAGCAGGGCCCGCGGGGGCACGAGCAACGTAGGGGCGTGAGCGGCGCGGGACGCGAACAACTCGGTGGTGACAGCGGCGACGGAGCGGCTAAAAACAACTCTGCCCCCTTTTCTGCGCGAAAAAGGGAACTACAGCGCGTTATTCGTTCCAAATTGCCGATATCGGCATAATTACGGAACTACAGGACCTTATTCGCCCAAAAAACCATCGATTTGGGCTAAAATGGATAAAATAACGGATCACAGTTCCCTCTGATTAGCCTTTGCCCCTGTAATTTCGAAAATAGAGGACCATAGTTCCTCTCGCTGGATTCCATTACACTAAAAAGGGCTATCCCCACGGTCATATCCTGACCTTTTGAGATAACCCTTATCGGTTTTAATTTTAGATGGAATTAATGCCGTTAATTAGCCACTGCAAACACGATAATAGGTATACCGGCTGTTTTAATGGTACTATTTCCAGTTATTCGTCGAATGCCAGCTGCAAAGAATCAATTAACGGGATTTTTTCCTGTTAACAACAGATCAGCAAACTGCCCATTGCCCATCGGAGGACAACGCCCTCTTAAATCTCAATGTCAACAATCAGGCTATCCTCACGGCCTACCTCGCGAATATATGCCGCAACCGCTTGGTGCTCCGGATTTGGGCCGTAAGCTTCAAGCGCAGCGCGATCCTCAAAACGAACCGACAAAACCACTTGGTATCCTTTATTTTTCTCTGAGAAGTTAATGCCTGCTTGAATATCGACAATCCCCGTCAGATGAGAACGAAGCGCTTTGAAGCGGTCTACGACTTCTTGAAGCTGCTCCTGCGTAGTTGTTTCTCCGAATTTTACAAGTACAATATGATCGATCATCGTACAAAACCTACTTTCCCCAAAACAATTTTGGCACATTAATATGTAACGTCTTTCATCATATCAGGAAGCGAGTGACTCGTCGATATCCACAGAGAATCTCACGGGTTTGAACACCGTCATAAGCCGGCGCACGCCCAGGATTAGCGCGCCGTCGCGAAAACAGTCCTCTACGTGCCTGCCAACTCGGCGATCCGATCGGATAATACCACGTGAGCACCTGCCTCGCCTTTTTGGGCGCAAGCGATTAACCCAGCAGCAATCTTGCTCGCTTGAATAGGGCGATAAGTCCGAAGCCCGCCAATCATAAGCGGAGAAATCACCCGTGAGACCAGGCTCCCCAACTGCTCGCCCACTCGGACTTCATCCCGATCCCCTAGAATCAGAGAAGGACGAAGCATATAGAGAGAGCGAAGGTTCAGGGCCCGCAGCCCCTGCTCGACATCACCTTTTACCCGATTATAAAAGATTGATGAAGCATGGTTCGCTCCCATCGCAGTTACGATAGCAAAGACTTCCGCCTTCCCTGCACCAGCAATTTCACCCAGCTTCATAGGAAATTCGAAATCTACTCTGCGAAATTGCTCTTGGGAGCCAGCTTTCTTAATCGTTGTCCCCAATGTGCAAAACACGTGAGCACCTTCCATAGCAGCCATAACAGATGGCCCTAGATCCGCATCTAATTGGCTGTAATCTGTTTTCACTTGGACGAGCTTTTCACTTCCCCGAAGATGACGGATTTGCATGTCCCTGCGAACAAGCGCAATAATTTTATCGTACCTAGGGTCCTCCAACAGCAGCCGAATCAATTCCCGGCCTACTAATCCTGTACCTCCCGCTACTATGGCCGTAACTCCCATACTGCTCCCCCTTCAACTCGCATCGATGACCGATCGACGCTACCCATTCCATGCCTACTCCAATGTCCATGCTGCCTGTCTCATACTTCCCAATCCTCGCGCAGAGTCTCATACAGCTTAATCAAGAACGCAGAAGCATCATCAGCAATGGCCGAATCCTGATCTAATTTTTCCGCAAAATAGTGCGCAATAGGCACAGCCAGCTCGGCCAACCTCGTGTCAGGCATGGTAGGCACTCTTTCAACCCAAGCCTGCAGCAGCTGCCAATCCTTAGCCGTAACTCCCTGCCTCGGAGCCTCCTCGATATGCAAAGCAATCTCCGGAAAATTCTTGCGAGCTATCGCTTTTTCAAGTTGTTTTCGCCGTTTTATCCGTTCAAATCGCGCTTCAATCACAACCAGGGTGCCAGCAACGATATCGCCGATCCGCTTATCCTTCGAGCTTAAGAAAATGCTGAGCATTCCCACAAAATAGAAAACAGGCATCACATCGAGCAAACGAAACAAATTGCGAATGATAATGGATAAAAGCGTTGCCGATTGACCGTTGTTTTGGATGACACGCAGGCCTAACCAACGTTTTCCCAGCGTTTGTCCACCCATAAAAGCTTCCGAACAAACGAAATAACCCAAGTTCAATACAATCCATAAAACGATGGTAATTGCCAAAAGATAATCCGCAAGGTTAGGCAGCCAACTGCCCGAATATAACCTGCTCACCAAAATAACGAACACGAACAACAGGACATTTACAAATATTAAAATAAGGCTATCTAGCAGATGTGCTGCCGCCCTGCTGCCAATTCCAGCAGTTTGAAATTGCAATTGCACCTGCTCAGGGGTGACGACTGTTACTTCTCTATCCAGAGACTCGTTCATAACATCTCCTTAATGTTGCATAATTATGGTAATTTAAGACTTTCCTATGATAAAATGAACAGATTACAGCAAACCTCAACCTACAACAGGTAGAATTAGCAAGAGCTAGTTGAACGCTTAGGAGGCTTTTATGGACATCTCGCGTTTTATCCGAGAACACAAATCCCAATGGACGGAGCTAGAGCAATTGCAGCTTCAGCTAGGGAAGAGAAAGCGCAGCCTGCAGGCCAGTCAGGTGAACAGGTTTACGGAGCTTTACAAAATGGCTTCAGCACACTTAGCCACGCTCCAAACCCACTTGCCTGCAGATGAAACAACCGTTTATCTAAATCATCTTGTCTCACAAGCGCACAATACAATGTATAAAGACAGCCTTACAAGCAGCACCCAAATGAAGGAGTTTTTCCTTCATTATTTCCCTTCGCTGATCCAAGCAAGAAGCCTATTCGTTGGCGTTGCTTTCGTTCTTTTTCTGCTGGGAGGCTTGCTCGGCTTCCTCTCAGTTTGGCATGATCCGCTGAATTTGGCCTTCATTATGCCAGGTGGCATGGCCGAAAACATCGATCCGTCCAAAACAGCGGATCCCCGGGGCGACCTGCATTCGCCGCTAATCTCGACGGCGATCATGACGAATAATATCCGAGTCGCGGTCCTCGCCTTCATCAGCGGCATCACGCTTGGCGTCGGAACTGTCTACCTGATGATCAGCAACGGCCTTCTTGTTGGTGCCTTGGCCGCCGTTTACATGCAATCCGGTAAAAGTTATGTATTCTGGGCGTACATTTTGCCGCACGGTATTATTGAACTTACCGCCATTTTCATAGCAGGTGGTGCCGGTTTGTACATGGGCTATCGCTTTTTCGTGCCGGGACCTTATCCGCGCAAGCTGCGTTTTCTGGAGTCGGCCAAGGAATCCGCCCAGCTCCTGATCGGCACGATTCCGCTGTTCATTATCGCGGGGCTCATCGAAGGTTACATTACCCCTTCCACGCTGCCACTTGAAATGAAATACATCATCGCCGGCGTTACTTTGCTGCTCCTCGCGTTATACTTCGTTTATGGCATCCGCAAACGTGCGAATAGCAGACAAATATTAACGCTATAAACGATCATTAGCTTTCAAATCCAAATAAGCATTAACGGCGCTAAGCGTCAGCTGGTCGGCGGGGACATCCATCACGGGAATGCCTCTGCCGGCCATTTCGTTTACATAGGCGTAACGATCCGTCGTAAACTTGTGGGCCATACTCATCTTATAAGCTTGCCGGCTATCTTCAGCCCGTACACGCGCCCATTGATGAATCAGCGGATCCTGGAGTGATAAAAGCAGTGCCTGATGGCTTCTGCGGAGCCGCTGCACATACGGCAGCATTTCTTGATTATATAGATAGCTCTCCATATCGGAAAATAAGACGACAAGCGAGCGCTTTTTCAGAAAACGCAGGATATGTGTAAATGCGATCTGTGTGCTGGATTCAACAAAATCCGTGCTTAAATCATACACCGCCTTCGTTAAAACTTGCAGATGAGGCAGCCCTTTTCCTGCGGGCACATACACTTTAACCTTGTTGGAGTAAGCAATTAACGCTACTTGATCTCCTTGTTTGAGTGCTACTGCAGCTAAAGTCAACGCAGCTTCCAGAGTCCGATCCAGCTTCACTTGCCCTTCCAGCTCAATCGCCATTTGCCTGCCGCAGTCCAGCACAATGGTGACAATCTTCCCTTTTTCCGGTTGAAAAAGATTCGTCATCAGCTTCGTCGAACGCGCCGACGCTTTCCAATTGATAAGCCGGACGTCGTCCCCCTGCACATAGTCCCGAATATAGTGGAATTCGGAGCCGCTGCGCTGCTTTTTGAATACACGATGGCCCTCCAAAATTAAAACGTCCTGAACGGCGTTAAGCACACCCCGCACCTGTGACAAATCCGGATAAATCTCAATGGTGTTTTGGGAGTTCAGAAGCACCTGCTTTTTCCAGAGCCCCATGCCTCCAAAATAACGCAGAACCACGTTTTCAAAAATATACCGACCTCTTTCAGTAGCCGTCACCGTATAACCAAAAGTAATTGATTTCCCCGCAATAGAACCGCTTAATTGGCTGCTTTCCAGTTGAAAGGTGTAGGGCATATGATCCACTAATTCAACGTGCATAATAGATCGCTCCAAACCCAAACTCTCAAGCTCTAGACTCACCTCAAAAGTGCTCCTCACATCCGCCTGTTCAGGGAGTGTTCGACGTATTTTCCAACTGCTGCGTTTGGGAAGCAGAAGAAGGTCGATTGCACTTAGTACCAGTAATAGCGCATTGAAGCTCCAAAAAACAGGCATAATCGCATCAAAAGGAGCTGCGATCAGCATCCCGGCTGCGCCAATTAGCACCAGAACAATGAGTTTTCGCGTGGGTAAAATGAAGTCGTGGAAGAAGGTTTTATCTAGGAACCGGAATAGAGCCGAGCGTTTCTTGAATGATTTGGTCACTCGTTCCGCCCTCCAGTTCCGCTTGCGGTGTCAGCAGCAGTCTGTGCCGCAGCGCAGGCCGCGCGACAAGCTTGATATCATCCGGCGTGACATAGGTCCGGCTATCCATGAGAGCCCAAGCTTTACTCGCCATCAGCACAGCGATTCCCGCTCGGGGACTAGCGCCCAGTTGAATCTTCTTGGACTCGCGGGTTTTGCGAATAAGCGTTGCGATGTAAGCGTATAAGGAGTCCTCTACCACGACATCGGCCAACTTCCGCTGCAGGTCAACGATCCGCTCCGGGGTCATGATTGCTTGAAGCGGTTCCTCTTGCTGTTGGTGAAAAGGCACATGTCCCCGAAGAATGGCGATCTCCGCTTCTTCGCCCGGGTAATCGAGCACCAGCTTAAACATGAATCGGTCGAGCTGTGCTTCCGGCAACGGGTACGTGCCTTCGTATTCGACGGGATTTTGGGTCGCTACGACAAGAAAAGGATTAGGCAGCTTGTACGTATTTCCCTGAATCGTCACCTGCCGCTCCTCCATCGCTTCCAGCAGCGCTGCCTGCGTCTTCGGTCCGGAACGGTTGATTTCATCAGCTAATAACACGTTCGCAAAAATCGGACCTTGAATCGTTGTAAACGAATGGTCCTGCATTTGGTAGATCACACTGCCTGTAATATCTGCAGGCATCAAATCCGGCGTAAATTGAATACGGCGGTATTCCCCGCCAGTTAATTCCGCGAGGGTACGCGCCATTCTCGTTTTCCCGAGACCAGGCACTCCCTCAAGGAGGACATGCCCTCCTGCTAATAAGGCGGTTGCAAGCAGTCTGGTGTTCAGCTTTTGGCCGAACACGCGCTGCTCCAAAGCTTGTATCAGTTCATTCATTGCGCTCACTCCTTCTCCAAGTAGGCGATCATTTCGCCCATCTCCCGCGTTCGCTGCACGAACGCTGTGGTGCTCACGCCGCCGCTCTCTGCTGGCGGCTCCGCCAGCAGGCGCACAAGCTGCGCCGCCTGCGCCTCCGACATGCGGCCGCGCGCAGCTTCCGCGGCTTGCAAAGCACTAGCGCTAGGGCTAAGCCCCCAGCGCTGATACAGCAGCTGCCGCAGGAACAGCTGCTGCTGCGCCAGCGCCTCGCGCCTGTAGCCGAGGCGCTCGTACCAAGCGGCGACGGCGTGCACGCCTTCGTCGCCGCGACGGACCGTCCACGCCCGGGGCGTGTGGACGGGGCCGAAGCGCTTGCCGCGCAGCCAGAGCCACAGCAGCAGCGCAAGACCAAGCTCAGCGCTTGCCAGCACGAGCCACGCGGGATACACGGCCAGCAGTCCGGGCTTCGTCCCGTAGCCGTGATGGGTCTCGTCGACCCACACGGCGTCCCAGGACTTCGCGAACAGCGGCCAGATTAATTCAAAATGGGACGCCTCATCAATCGTCCCATTCTGCATCCACGTCGGGGTCAGCACCATCGTAATGCTGCCCGCCCCTTCCTGCACGCGGCTGGCGAGCACGCCGCGCTCATCTTCGAACAGCGCAAGCCCGCTGCCCCCAGGCTGTAGCCGATAAGAGGTTTCGACTTTACCCGTCAGCGTCCCTTCCGCTGACATATAATCCGGCGAAACGCGAATCGTTGAGGCAACCTTCGCTTTTTGCTCTTGCTGCTCTTGCTTCACTTGCTTCTCTTGCTCACCCAACTTCCCCCGTGTCTCCTGCGCCCCACCGTCCACTCGAACCGTCTCCCAAGACGCCCAGCCTTGAGGTTCGCGATCAAAAATAATCGCATCATTCCCCGCCTGCACCCATTTCAAGAGATGCTCCCGATCCGATTTCGTCACGGCGGACGGCTCTACAGCGACTAGCAGCATCGATGTACCGCTAGGCAAATGCTTCCAGTCCAGTCTCCACTCCTTAACAGCAGACTGCTTAGTGGCAAGCAGTTCTTTCCAAGCCTTAGTACCATCTACATCTGCTGAAAAGGATAGATAAGGAGGTAAATCCGGCAGCTTCGGCTTCGCGAGCCAGTACCCCAGAGCAAAAAACAGCACAATGCTGACAGCTAGTCCCACATGGAGCTTATTCAGCCCTTTCGTCATCCCCGGTTACCTCCTTCCTGGCGATAACCCTGGCTACCTGCTCATACAACCAAGAAAACTGCTGCTCTGTTACGGCTTCTTTGCCGTACCAGACTCGTTCAAAAAGCAGCGAGCTCTCCTGGAACAAAGGAATTAACGATGAGGCTGTGCCTCTTAGCTCATCTGCATATTCCCAGTTTGTTTTCCATTTTTCAACACGAATCAGACGCGCATCTTCCATATAAAACAGAAACGACAGAAAGACGGAGCGCACTCCCTCTCTCCAATCGCCTACTCCCTTAAGCTCCGATGCTTGCTGCCAGTAATAGCGGTACGACCGGCTTACTTCACCTTGCGGTAAAAACGTTTCCGAACGGACCCGCTTTTGCCACACAATTTGTTTCAGGAACCAGTAGATCGCAAAAGCCGCAATACCCAACAACAGAATAGCTACCACTATAGTCAACCAGTCTGTCACCGATTCAGATACCTCAAAATGAGGCAGCCAGCTCCGTATTTTCTGAAGAATGGGTTCCAGCCATGTCAACAGCGAACCATTCTTTTTGACTTCATAGGCTGTGTATTCATCCTGTTTCAGGATTTGCAGCAATTGTTCTTTGTCATCCTGCAAAGAAATTACGAACCTATAACTCATTCTTTTTATCCAAATCAATAATAGGCATATAATGGGCTGAAGCGTCTGAGATTGTACTATCGATCATAGACTCTAAGCCCAAACCCTCATTTCGTACCCGCTGGTCAAAGAAACTGACCACATACGGCAGGAACCACAGCGACATAACCAGAATGGAAATCAAGCTTTGCAGCAGCTGCGCCCCTAGCCCCAACCCGAAAATAGCGGCAATCACGATCTGAACAACAGCTAGAAACAAGTACAAAATAATGCTGAGTACGATGTACATGCCAAATAAACGCCAAAAACTTTTACGCGACAACCTCCAGCTTCGGCCAATGCCAATTGATTCTTCTCCCAAAGCTACATAAGGTAGATAGTAACTCCAGCGAATCATAAAATAAGCAAACGTGAATAGCGCCCCCAGCCCAAGAATGGCAAAAAACACAATGGTAAACGCTAGCGCACCGCCACCAAACCCGCCTACCGAGCTTGAGAAGCTGCCGCCAACGGCAAAAATGACAGCAAAAATAATCATAATAACAGCTATTCCCATATAAAACCCAAACATAATGAGTCCGAATAAGAACGTACTGCCTGCCATCGGCCAAAAACGAGTGAATGATTTTTTTAATAATTGCCCTAACCCCGGCGTCTCTTCCCCATCGAAATTAGCTTTTACCAGATGAACAACCGATGCGATTGAAGCTGGCATAAGACCTAAAAACATAATCGGGATTAACACGAGCACGAATACGAGCATTTTCCACAGGTAACCCTCATCACGCAAAGCAGGATCGTTTTGCAGGAACGCAGAGTTCGGTCCGAACATATCCTGCAGCGAACCTCCATTACGAATTTGTTCAATAAAGGACCCCGAAGTTACCGCCGTTTCTTGAAAAGTCAGCAAGTGCTGCAGCAGATAAAAAGGGCCGTATAAAATTAGCATGATGAATGTTAATACGATGAAGTGTTTTCGATATAACTGGAAACTGCGGTCTAACAATCTTCCAATTCCCATTGGTCGTGCGCTTGCATTTTGCATGGTTACCTATAACCCCCCAAATGTTGGTAATTCTTTAACTCCCTGACTATTATACACTAATCCTGCAAAATTCTGACCACTAAATTGTATGAAAAAGCAGTTCGCCTCGGATTGCGCGGGGACCACGGGCACAAAAGAATAAAGCCGCGCTATCCCCTGATCCTGTAATTGCGATACTAACAATCGTGGAACTCCGTTCGCTGGCGTTGCACGCAACTACTCGGATAATTACTTGGTCAAATATGGATCAATAGCGGGAAGTAGAGGGAGTAATCGGCGTTAATCATAAGTAATTCAGCTAATTCAGCTAGGAAGCTTCTAAAGCGAGTCTCCATTAAGCTCCACCTCATCTGAAATAGATGGAAAACCTACAGCTAATCTGCGCTACTATGGGGCAGAAAACGAACATAACTGGAGAACCTCCATCTAACTCGCCGGTTGTTGTGCGAAATTGGGCAGTTTTTCTGATATTAGAGGTAGAAAATGCAGATAATCGGGTAAAAGTGGTTCAATTTCTATAATTAGCGAGCGTAATCGGCGTTACTTACATGCAAGTCTCTCTTTCAGTTCTCCAGCTAGTTCCTTAGAGACAAACCGCTTAGTTGCTTCATTTGAGAGAACTACAGGGCCTTATTTCACCCGAATTGCCCTGATTTGCGGTCATCGCGACGAAATAACGGACCACAGTTCCCTTCCTCAACTAAATTGGCTGTTTCAGGTCCAATAGCGCCCTGTAGTTCCCCTCCCCCCAAAACAAAAAAAAGCCAGATCCATGATTTCTCATCGATCTAGCTCCACCCGGTTTCGTCCCGCCGATTTTGCGCGATATAGCGCATGATCTGCTCTAGAGATCATATCTTCAAGCACCATCGTGCCAAACTCCAGCTTGGGCGAAAATTCAGCTACGCCGATACTCGCCGTTAACTGTACCGTTACCTGCTCATCAGAATACGGCTTCGCTGCAATGCATTGCCGAATGCGCTCGGCTAATAATTCACTGTCCTGCGCATTTTGGCGGAGGCACACTAAAATAAATTCCTCACCGCCATAACGGGCCACGATGATCTGGCTGCTTGCCAGCTGTTTCAACAAAGAAGCTACCTGTTGAAGAACGCGGTCGCCTACCAAATGCCCGTAGGTATCGTTCACTTTTTTGAAATGATCGATATCCATCATCATCACCGAGCACGTATAGCCCGCTGCGATACATGCCTTCAATTCTTCATTCCCTTCGGACATGACATATCGGCGATTAGGAATATCGGTCAATTGATCGACCAGCGCGGATTTCTCAAGCAGCGTAATAGTCGTATTCAACTTGTCCGACATCAGATTAAACGTGTTAACCAGCGTTTTGAGCTCAATCGGAGCGTTTCTGATTTCGTCTGCGTCAATCTGATAATGGTAAGTTCCATTACGAATGTGTTGGGTGGCTCGGAGCAAATAGCGAATAGGTCGCTCGATGCGGGACGCTATCGTGATAGCTGCAAGGACGCTAAGAATGAAAGCAATGAGGGAAATAATAATAATCGTCAAACTCAGCTGATTTAATTTCTGAAAAACCTCTTTTTGCGTGATTTCACCTACGACAATCCAATTTTTCCCCGTGGACCACTGGTATTGACCGAAGACCTTTTCACCATGAAAGCCGGTATAGATCTTGCTTGACGTAGTGCCGCTTTTCGCTCTTTCAATGATTTCGGATGACATGAAGACATTGTTGTTCGCCTCGCTCATGCTTGAATGGCCTGACGCCGTCACAACTTGGCCTTTGGCATCTAAGACATAGACCTCACCTGTTTCGCCAAAACGCAGCTGTTTCATTAGCTTATTCAGCATATCCAGGGTCACAACCCCCATCACAACACCTTTAAATTCATTCAGATTGCCAAGCACCGGGGCTGAAAAGGTAATGATCGGTTTGCCGGTCTCTCGCGAAATGTCGACCCCCGATATGAAACTCCTATTCTCAAGCGCATTCTTAAAAAACGGCCGGTCCCCTACATAAATAGCTGTGTCGCTGCTCGTGTAGATAATCCCATTCGGCTCTACGAAATTCAGAGTATCAAATTCCGAATTAAGGCGTGTATAGTTATGAAATTCCCCTTTTAATTGTTCCAACTGATGAAATTTGGCATAATCCGAAAGCGCAAACCGCTCGACGGCATCCAGTTTTTCCTGATTCCATTTCTCAATATACAAGCTTTGCAGGGTAATCATCTGTTTGAGCTGATTTTCCGCTTCCCCGATTCGGTTCTTCTTTTCTATCCAATAAAATGGCACAATAATGGAAAATGCTAAAGCCAGAATAGCGACGCCAATCCACATTTGAAACCTCATTTTCAAGGATTGACTGGAGAAATAAGCAAATTTGCGTCCCATTCTGGTCTCAGCCCCTTTCTTTCTCATACGTTTATTATACCTTGAAATCAAGACAAAAACAGGCAGAATATATGCTTATTCGACAATTTTCACCAAGGACTTTTCTCCATATCCGCTCATGTTTGAAAAGAAAACTTCAATCGCTTATGCTAATTTGTAATACGAAATGAGGTTATTATTCTATGAAAATTCTTGTGCTCACAGAAAAACCGAGCGTCGCCAAAGAAATTGCCCGCGTTCTCGGCTGCAATCAGAAGCAAAAACATCATTATGAAGGCCCCAAATACGTTGTCACCTGGGCCTTAGGCCACTTGGTTACTCTCGCTGAGCCTGATGACTACGATCCCAAGTACAAAACCTGGAACCTGGAAGATCTGCCTATCCTCCCCGAGCGTATGAAGCTCAAGGTCATGAAAGAAACGTCGCATCAATTTCGCGGCATCGAGCAGCTGAGCCGGCGCGGGGATCTCGCCGAGCTGGTGATCGCAACAGACGCCGGGCGCGAAGGGGAACTCGTCGCCCGTTGGATTATGGAGCTGATCCGCTGGAAGAAGCCGTTCAAACGGCTTTGGATCTCGTCGCAGACGGATCAGGCAATTCGCGAAGGCTTCGCGCAGCTGAAGCCTGGCACGGACTACAACCGGCTGTATCAAGCAGCCGTCTGCCGTTCCGAGGCCGATTGGCTGATCGGCCTGAATGTGACGCGCGCGCTGACCAGCAAGTTCGGCGCGTCCTTGTCCGCTGGGCGTGTGCAGACGCCCACACTGGCCATGATGATCAACCGCGAGACGGAAATCCGGGATTTCCGGTCTGTCGACTATTGGTTGATCGAAGCCGATTTGGGCTCTTTCCGCGCGGCGTGGCGGGACCCCAAAACAGGCGACTCGCGTATTTTCGACCGAGAGCGCGCGGACGCGTTGAAAGCGAAGCTGCAAGGCCAAAATGGCCGCATCGCTCAGATTCAACAAACCGAAAAGCAAATTCCTCATCCGCTTGCTTACGATTTGACGGAGCTTCAGCGCGACGCCAACCGCAAGTTCGGCTTTTCGGCGAAACAGACGTCCAACGTGCTGCAACGTTTGTATGAACAATACAAAATCGTGACCTATCCTCGGACGGATTCACGATATCTGACTTCCGATATGGCTCCGACGTTGGCAGGCAGACTCAAAGGCGCAGCAATTGGTCCCTATGCGCCAATTGCCGCTCCATTATTGCGCAAGCCGCTAACCATCACAAAGCGCATCGTCGACGATAGCAAGGTATCCGATCACCATGCGATCATACCGACCGGCGAAGCCATCTCGCTCGCAACGCTAAGCGCAGATGAGCGCCGACTCTATGATCTGATCGTACGCAGATTCATAGCCTTGTTCTATGGCCCTTGCCGCTATGATGAAACGAAACTGACCGTCGAAATTGCCGGTGAGAAGCTTTATGCTTCAGGGAAAGTCGTCAAACAAGCCGGCTGGAAAGAAGTTTACGGCTCGAACGATTTCACTGATCCTGAACGGGAAGAATCAGATATGGATGACGATGCGTCTCAGCTGCTGCCGCAAGCCAAAGAGAAAGACGCCGTGACGGTCAAACAAGCTCATCAGTTGAACCGCCAGACCAAACCGCCTGGCCGATATAATGAAGCTTCTTTGCTATCGCAGATGGAGAAATGGGGGCTCGGCACGCCGGCAACTCGCGCGGATATTATAGAGAAGCTCGTATCGTCCGACACCATCGAGCGGCAAGGTTCCCAGCTCATTCCGACGGGCAAGGGCAAACAGCTCATTGAGCTCGCTTCGGAAGAGCTTCGTTCTCCTGAGCTGACGGCACGCTGGGAGCTTGAGCTCGAACGCATTGCCAAAGGCAAAGGAAGCATGGAGCAATTTCTAAGCGGCATTCGGACAAAAGCTGTGGAATTAGTTAATGAAGTTAAGAAAAGCGACGCGGCGTATAAACCGCATAACTTAACAGGCAGCAAATGTCCGGACTGCGGGGAATTCCTTCAGGAAGTTAAGGGGAAACGCGGGCGTTATCTCGTTTGCTCCAGCCGGGAATGCTCTTACAAACGGGAAGCGGACGGCCAGTTGACGAACCACCGTTGTCCGCAGTGTCATAAAAAAATGGAGATCCACACTGGGAAATCCGGGAAGTATTTCCAATGCCGCCCCTGCAATGTGGTGGAGAAGATTGATAATGAGGCTTCCGGCGGCGGCCGTCGTGCCTCTGCCAAAGCCAATCGTCAACTCATCGAGAAATATTCCGATCAAACGAGTGTCGGAAACTCGCTCGCTGACAAGCTGCTTGCCGCACTTCAGCAGAATAAGGAAGACTAACCTAGAGCAAGCATGAAAAAACCAAGCAGAGACTTTCGTCCTTGCTTGGTTTTTTTCTGTAGGCTAACTCAATATTTTTCCTTTTACCGCCAACTGCAGTTCCTCTAAGCTCGTAATGCCTAGACTAATCAGTGCCTCTCCCGCTTCCATGTGTACATTCGCTAATATATGCATACTTGTATTTGGGACAAGTGATTTGCGGAATTCATGAAATAAAACAGCATTATATGTTTTGAGCACTGTCATAAATTCAACTGTCGGAGGGATGAAGCCGCGCATTTCGGAAGATTTCCAGAAGAAATCCCTCACATGTATAATGTCAGCGCCCGTTTTGTTCAACTTACGGATCATCACAAAAAAATCATCGATCAAAGCTTGTCTCTCCAGATTCATACGACCATCTCCCAGTCTAACATCATCCACACTGTCGTAGAATAGGATACCACAAATAGTTCTTTTGATCTATATTTTATAGTATATTAGTCCCGGTCCTATGAAGCGGTTTTTTCTTTGCGAAAACCTCTTCGCCGCAGTGAGAAAAACATGTCCAACGCAAAACATACGACACCTAAATTAATGGCCAAGTCCGCCACATTCATGATACCGTTCCCCGAACGGAAGACGATGAAATCCGTCACTTTTCCGAACAGCAGTCGTTCAATCGCATTACCTATCGCTCCGCCTGCAAACAACGCTGCTCCGCATTGCAGCAGAACGCCTTGAAGACGTCCTTTCTTCCTGTAGTAGAAGATCGCTATGACAATAATGACAGCAAAAATGCCGAGGTAACGCGCCCAACCCTGCAGCGAACTGCCCGCTGCTCCCGTATTTTGATAATGCGTAAATGAAATAATGTCCTTATAGAATGGCATGGATTCTCCCACTTTCAGCATCGTACGAATCCAAACCTTTGAAATCTGATCAATAGCTGTTACGACAAAAAAGACAATATAAAATAGCATAACACTCCCCCTATTTTGAAAATACAACCTCCTCACCATTTTACATGATGAATAGCCTCTACTGCGAATCTTGCGGCCTCGGTCTCCCTTCTGTTCCATAGTCTTCCATTAGCAACGCAAATAGCCGCCTCAGTCACGCTTAGGCAGCTACACACGGAGCATTCTGCATGTAATCTTCACGCTCTCCATCATGCTAATGTCAAAAGTGTTCTCAACAGCTCCCCGGGGGTGTTTACCAAATAATCCGGTTGTCCTCGAAGCAGCAGTCGCGGGGCGTCATACCCCCATGTAACGGCGACGATCGGCACACCTAACTTTTTACAGGCCTCGATATCCCTTAATTCGTCTCCAACATAAATCATTCGCCCGGGCGTTGTGCCCCACTGCTTCATGACTTTGCGTATGGCATGGTGCTTGCCGAAAAGAAGTTTAGCCGAGATCACTTCCTTAAAGGAGCCTTCCATCTTGTTATTTTTCAGAAATGTACGAATGTTTGCCTCCGAATTGGAAGAGAGTATGGAGCTTTTCAGCCCATGGGAAGATAACCTGGCTATGATTTCCTTCATTCCCGGCACCACGTGAAGCGTGCGAATGTTTTCTTGATACATCTGTCTTCCGGCGATAATAAGCTTAGGAATCTGCAGGGCCGGCACGCCTAACCGATCAACCCGCTCCGCAATTGAAAGTGTTCGGAGAAGCGCAAGATCCTGTTCGCGAATCTTGCGAAACTGATGCTGTCCCGCTATTTCATTGTACAACTTAACAAGCAAAGCCCTGGAATCGACAAGTGTCCCATCAAAATCAAATAGGATATGTTTTACCATTCAGTTGTATATAGAAACAGGGCCGGCCCCTCAGTCGGCACTTCTTTGATTTGATTATTCGCGAACTCCTCAAGCGGATCTTTGGCGATATGCGGATTGCTGACGATGCGAAGATCTTCCCACACACAGGATACCCCACGCCCATAGTCGTCTGCATTTCCAGCAAACATTTTACATCCCTGACAGAAGTGTTTCTGTTGATTGGCATCTAGCTTAACAATTTTATTCCTTAGACAGCAGTAAATTTCATCATCTGCATTACATACATTAACGTGAGTGATTAGAGCCATATGCATGTCAACTCCTTGCGGCGCATTTTGTGTGTAATAGTAAGTTTATAGCACTACTATTAAGTGTATGACAGTTTTTTGTAAACGGAAT
This sequence comes from Paenibacillus violae, assembly GCF_032461945.1. Taxonomy (NCBI): domain Bacteria; kingdom Bacillati; phylum Bacillota; class Bacilli; order Caryophanales; family Paenibacillaceae; genus Paenibacillus; species Paenibacillus violae. The sequence goes on along the minus strand of NZ_JAWCUD010000017.1, from coordinate 39,606 downwards.
AAGATTTCTCATGACAAGCTGCCTAAATTTGCTACAATGAGGAAATGTTACAAATCCGATTGGAGGAACACCCATGCAAGATTGGATGCATTACGCCATCCCTGCCGTTTTAATTTGTTTTTTCATCTATCGTCGAACTAAACGCACCATTGGCTTTCAAAAGCTTGCTAAGGGCCGGCTCAAATTCCGGCTCACGCTGTTCAGCATCCTGGGAATCGCCATTTTCCTGCTGGGCTTCGTTCATCCGATCCATTTCATCGGCTATTTAATCGGCCTTGCTGCCGGCGCGGGACTAGGGCTTACCGCCATTCGCCACACCCGCTTCGAGCACCGGGCCGACGGCTGCTATTACCGCACTCATCTATGGATTGAGATTGCTGTTCTCGTGCTATTTCTCAGCCGGATTATTTATCGTGTAGCTTTCATCGCGCTTTCTCCGAATGCATCCAGCATGAATCCCGCTGATCCGACACAATTTACAAAAGATCCGGTGACAGCCGGCGTATTCTTCATCATCGTCTCCTACTACATCCTGTTTTTCGGCTATCTGCTGCGTGAAGAGTCCAAACTGGATCCAGACGCAACGCTTTCAAGTACTTCTAGCAGTGAAAGCTCCCCCCAAACTGTCAAATAGTAAGACATAACAACCCTCAAGGTCTGAAATTACTCAGATCTCCTGAGGGTTGTCTTATTTTTAATGCTGCTAAACATCTATGCCGATAAATTTTGTGGTATCCTTCATAGATATACTGCTTCTTGTTGCTTAGTTGCTTAGTCGCTTCGAATTACTTTTTTATAAAGCGCTTACATAAAATAGAGGCAAAAGTCCGGCGTTCTAGGGGGAAACTATGAAACGAACTATTTTTATACGTCTTTTGCTGCATTTAACCATTGCCGTCGTGTTGATTACACTTTTGGTCGGTACACTCGTTTACCGATATACAGATTCGATGCTGCGAGAAGAAGTGCTCCTCCATAATCAGGAATTGCTCGGGCAATCGAGGAAAATGGTCGAGCAGGCACTTGGAGAAGTGAAGCAATCAGCGGCTTCGCTCGCCCTGCACTCCGATCTACAGAAAGCGGTATGGCTTTCATGGGATTTGGAGGAGGAGTACCGATTTTTGAAAAATACCGAAGATCTCATCACCGAACGGATCAATTCCTCCACGTACCTGGACTCCATCTATTTGTACAGCGCCCAAAATCAAAAGTTGATCTCCTCCTCCGGCATCACCGACTTGCAGCAGTTTTCATACAAGCAAGGGGTGCAGCAATTTATGGAAAGCAAACATATCTACGATTGGCAAGCGGTACATCTGGAAGAAGGCGATCATTCCGTCAACGTCATGACGTTCCTTTTCTCCGTTCCCATCTGGGGCATTCAGAAGCAAGGCGCGATCCTTATGAACTTGAAAGAGGATGTGCTGTACAGTGCTGTCGTCAATTCGAATAACCGCAAGCTAGGGAATATGGCTATCTTAAACCAGGAAGGCGAAGTGCTCTCGTATAAGGATAAAAGCATGCTGCTTAGCCGGTTTAATCAAGCCGACATCCAGCGGATCCAGCGCGAGAAGGAAGGCTCGTTCACGGAGAAGATCAACGGACAGGATACCCTTGTTTCCTTTCTGACCTCGGATGCCAACGGCTGGATTTATTTGACTTTGAATCCGTCAGCCGAAGTCTTTAAGAGATCTCACGAGGTCATCCGCGTGACGCTCCTGATTTCCTATATCGCTTTTTCCCTGGGAATGCTGATGATGATTATCGTATCCATCAGGTATTACAAGCCTGTAAGAAGAACGGTGCACATGATTTCAACGCTGCTGGACAAGCCATTCTCCAAAATGCACGACAGAGATGAGTTCAGCTACATCGGCGATTCGGTCAATCGGCTTTATGTCGAAAAAGAAGCATTTAAAGAAAAATTTCGCGGTCAAGAACTCGTCATTCGGGATCACGTTGTACTCAGCCTGCTGTCGGGCAAGACGAATGACAACGAGTTGATGCGCCAAATGCAGTACTATGAGCTGGATTTAGATCACACTCATTTCATTGTGCTTGTACTTCGCATTCATGTGGGTGCCGATATTCCGGCAGGGCCTGAGGAGCAGGCGCTAAACTTACTGCATTTTCAGGTACGCGCCATCTGTGAGGAGCTCATCGCAGCTTGTGGGAAAGGGCTGTACGTCAGCCAGTTCCACAGCCGTGATGTGCTTATTATGAACGCCGGTCATTGGGGAGGCCCTCAATCCGCCTACCATTATGCGAAGGAGCTGGCGATTCGGTTGCGCAACCGGGTGGCTGACGAGCTGCACGGAACGGCAGTTACAGTTGGCATCGGCGGGAAATATGAAAAGTTAAGCGAGATCTCCCTCTCGTATAACGAAGCTTTGGATGCTTTGCTGTACGAGCGCATTGCCGGCAAAGGCAGCATTCTAAGCATTTCAGACTATCAGTCCAACCATGTGGACCGAAGTCGCTTCACCGCCTGCAGGCAGCTTGTGGACAAGCTGATCCATGAACTCAAAACGTGGAACACGGATAAGGCGCTGCAGCTCAAGGACGAGCTGATCGAGCGGCTTGCGAGCGATGAGCTCGTGGGCTTTCCTTACAAGGATATTATGTTGACTCAGCTTCTTCATGCGCTCATGACCGTTCGTATCGAGCTATGCGGAGGCGAAGAAGACGGCAGTCCAGACTTGATTTTGGCATTCAGCAAAAAGAACAGCCTGGAGCAAGTGCGCGTCGACCTCGATCTCGTTATACGTGACATCGCTGAAAGGCTGGAAGGAAAGCGGGAGATCAAGCATCAAGACGTCGTCGAGAAGCTGGTCGAGTATACCAAGCGGAATTACCGTGAGCCGATCAGCTTGCAGACGCTTGCGGATATGGCCTTGATGAACAGCCAGTACGTGTCCAAATTGTTCAAAGAAGTGACCGGGAAAAATTTCCTCGACTATTTGACTGAAACACGCTACAACGAAGCTTGCCATTTGCTTGAACAAACGTATTTAACAATAAACGAAATTGCAGAAGCAACCGGATTCGGGCAGAAACAAAATTTGATACGTACATTTAAAAAATACTGCGGTTTAACGCCTTCCGAATATCGGAATCAGCGATCTGTGCAGCGCATTAAGGGGTAAAAAGCAACAATTGATACTAAAATGAAAATCTGATACCTAATCAAAATCGAAAATTGAATCCATTTAACGGTATTGATTCTTGCCCGACCTCCCCCTCCTTCTTATGATGAAAGTGCAGTCACAAATGCAGGAGAAGAGAGGGGGAAAAAAGCTATGTCAGTGCCAATGACGACAATTACACGCAAACGTCAGCTTCGTAAAACGACTTTTTGGAAACGTTTTCTGGCCAACCGTTATTTGTATGCCATGTTGTTGCCTGCGCTTGTCTATTATACGGTGTTTCATTATGTACCGATGTACGGGGCGCTTATTGCTTTCAAGCAGTTCAGCATCACCAAGGGCATTATGGGCAGCCCATGGGTCGGATTCCAGCATTTCACGTATTTATTCGAGTTGGAAAAATTTTGGCAAGTCTTTTGGAATACGATCGTAATCAGCTTGTACAGACTCATCTTTGGGTTCCCGCTGCCGCTTATCGTCGCTATTCTACTTAATGAAGCCCGTAAAATCATGTTCAAACGGACAGTTCAAACCATCATCTACTTGCCTCACTTTATTTCCTGGGTCATTATGGGCGGACTCTTGATCAGCTTGCTTTCTACAGATCAGGGCGCCGTTAACAATGCCGTCCGTTCGCTATCCGGAGAACCGATCGGATTCTTAACCGATGAGCGTATTTTTCGCAGCACGTTGGTAGGTTCGATGATCTGGAAGGAGTTCGGATGGAATACGATCATTTACATGGCCGCTCTGGCTGGACTAAATCCGCAGCTGTATGAAGCCGCCGTGATGGACGGGGCGAATCGGTGGCGGCGAATCTGGCACATTACGCTGCCTGGCATCCGCGGTACGATTATCATCTTGTTCATCCTGCGGATTGGCAGCTTAATGGAGGCAGGATTTGAGCAAATATTTGTTTTGTATCATCCTGGCGTTTATCGCGTAGCCGACATCATCGACACTTATGTTTACCGCATCGGGCTCACCGAAGGGCGCTACAGCCTGGCTGCCGCAGTCGGTCTGTTCAAATCTGCTATCAACTTCACGCTGCTTATCGTCGCCAACTGGTTGTCCAGAGCGCTCGGTGAGCAGGGTGTGTATTAGGAGGGACAGCTATGCCTAACAGCAGCTTAGGGAGCAAAATCTTCGATTCGCTCAATTACGTGATCCTTGCTCTATTAGCGTTACTAACGATATATCCGTTCTGGGATTCGCTGATTGTCTCGATTACACCGATGCAAGAGAGCGTGACTTCGAGTTTGCATCTAATTCCAAAGAGCGTGACATTCGAGGCTTATCAATACATGCTCAGTCTGGAGCAGCTATGGACATCTTACGGGATCAGTATTTTCATTACCGTCCTGGGGACAATCATCAGCATGATCGCAACGACAATGGCCGCCTATGCCCTCTCAAAAAAGCAGCTTCCCGGCGGCAGAACGGTCATGTTCTTGATCATTTTTACGATGATGTTCAGTGGTGGCATTATTCCGACTTACTTGGTTATTAAGCAGCTTGGCATGATGAACACTGTATGGGCCATGATGGTTCCAACAGCCATTACAACCTACAACCTGATCATCATGCGCAGCTTTTTCAGCTCCATACCGGAAAGCTTGGAAGAGTCCGCCAAGCTGGACGGATGTAATGATTTCGGCATTTTGCTAAGGGTGGTCATCCCCCTTTCCATGCCGGCGCTGGCGACGATCGCCCTCTTCTACTCGGTTTCCAGGTGGAACGAATTTTTCACGGCGGTCATGTACATTACAGATAAAAAGATATGGCCTCTACAGCTCTTCCTGCGCTCCATGCTGATTGATAACGAGGCCGCTTTCCAATCGGGAGGGGACAGCCCTTTCCTGCTCGGTCCATCCGTCAAAATGGCGACGATTATGATATCCGTGATTCCCGTTATTCTTATCTATCCATTCTTTCAACGTTATTTCGTACAAGGGGTTACGCTTGGAGCAGTTAAGGAGTAGCAAGAATCGTAATTTGAAGTATAGGAAAATGAGGAGGAACAAGCATGCAATTGCCAACAAAATGGGTAAGTTTTGCATTAGCTTCAATACTTGCATTAACAACGGCAGGTTGTTCTACTAAAACGGACAATGCGAACCTGGCGGAGAACAGCGCAAAAAACGGGCAGCCCACGAAGCTGGTGTTTCTGACATCGGGCGATGCGGCCGCTAAGTCGATTCAACCCGGGGACCGAATTATTGCTGAAATTAACAAGCGACTAGGTATTGATCTCGAGGTCAGAACCGTTCCAGAGGGCGGATATGAGAAAATCAGCGTAGCCATGGCTTCGGGCGATATGCCGGATGTCGTAACGATTAACTATCCTTCGGCTTCCGTGAGCCAATGGATCAGTGAGGGGTTGCTAGTCCCGCTTAACGACTATTTCCCCGTTATGCCGACCGCGAAAGCGAAAATTGAGGCCAATTTCAAGGGAACGGCTGTTGACGGAAAGTATTATGGATATCCATTCGTCGAACTCGATCGCTCCAATCAAGCGCTTGCCTACCGGGCGGACTGGCTGGAAACGCTTGGGCTGAAACCGCCCGAGACACTGGATGACTTTTATCAAACCATGAAAGCCATTGCTACGCAAGATCCGGACAAAAACGGCAAAGCGGACACCTATGGCCTAACGGGAGTTAAGAGTACGGGGTTTAACAGTTCCTTTAACTTTGTATTTTTTGCCTATGGTTTGCCTTACTCGGATTGGGCGCTAGATAACGGTGGGAAGGTCATTCCCATTTTTGAACATCCCGCATTTAAGCAAGGCGTTCAGTATATTCACAAATTGTGGAGCGAGAAGCTGATCGATCCCGAATTTTTGCTCAACGACACGCAGCAACGCGAGCAAAAGTTTTATCAAAGCAAAGTCGGATTCATGGCCCCAGCTCTGTACCGCCATGTGAATCGACTGGAAACAAGTTTGCAAAAAGTGAACCCTAACGGCAAACTTGGTTTTATGGCTCCGCCTGCAGGTCCGGAAGGAAAGCGGGGTTTGGCGCAGGCCCCGAAGAGCGGCTTATTCACGGCTATTACGAAAAGTGCGAAAAATCCGGAAAAAGCAGCTAAATTCATTGAATTTATGCTCTCCAAAGAAGGTCGGGATTTGCTGGAGCTAGGTATCGAAGGCGTCCATTATACCAAACAAGGCGATAAAATTACTTACAATGAAGAAGAACGGGCAAAAGATAACTTTGCTTCGAACGGATGGTCTCATCCGCTTGCTTGGGGTAGTGTCGTTTGGCCACTGACAGAAACCTACTTGCCGCAAACCGAGCCTCAAGCCGACAGGGCTAAACAATCCGTAGAGATTGCCTCCAAATATTTGGTTACGAATTTGGTCAACACGACAACGCCGGAAGAAATTGAACGAGGCAGTGTCATTAATGAACTGGCCAATCAATATTATTTGGATATGATTACGGGCAAGAAGGATATCGACAGCGGGCTAACCGAACTGTCCAAGAAGTGGCGGGAACAAGGCGGAGACAAGGTGCTGGAAGCTGTCAATAAAGCTTATTTGGCACAAAAAAATAAGTGATGGAGGCGAATGAACGACGATGAGTACCGATCAAAAGCAGGGTTCGACGCAAGCAAGCATAAATGAGCAGCCTAACATTGTGGTCATCCTATCGGACGACCACGGGGCGTGGGCTATGGGATGTGCAGGCAATCACGAGATCCGCACACCTCATCTGGATCGCATTGCAGACCAAGGGATGAGGTTCTCCAGCTTTTTCTGCACCTCGCCGGTCTGCTCGCCGGCACGTGCTTCGCTGATGACAGGGCGTATTCCGTCCCAGCACGGTGTACACGATTGGATCAGGGATGGCAATGTGGGCCAATCCGCCATCCAGTATTTGCAGGGGCAGACGGCGTACACCGATGTGTTGGCTGACGCCGGTTACGTTTGCGGGCTAAGCGGCAAATGGCATTTGGGAGACAGCATCACACCGCAAAAAGGGTTCACGCACTGGTATGTGCACCAAAGCGGCGGCGGCAATTATTACCATGCCCCGATGATTCGCGACGGCGAACTGGTGAATGAGCCTGGCTATTTGACCGACGTCATCACGGACGATGCGCTCTCCTTCTTAGATCGGCAGGACGGCAGCAAGCCGTTCTACTTAAGCGTCCACTACACGGCGCCTCACAGTCCATGGATCGATAATCATCCGCAGGACATTGTCGATTCTTACGATAGCTGCGAGTTTGAAACTTGTCCGCAAGAGCCCAAGCATCCATGGTCGATCAAAACAGCGCCATGGTCGGATGATCAACGGGAGAATTTGAAAGGTTACTTTGCCGCTGTGACCGCCATGGATACGAATATCGGCCGGATCGTAGATAAGCTGGACAGCATGGACATTCGCAAGGATACCCTGCTTATTTATATGGGAGACAACGGCTTCAACTGCGGCCATCATGGCATATGGGGAAAAGGAAACGGTACGTTCCCGCAGAACATGTTCGATACTTCCGTCAAAGTACCGGCTATTTTTAGCCAGCCGGGCATCATTCCCCAAGGTCAAGTTTGCGATAATCTCGTAAGCGGGTACGATTTTATGCCTACGCTGCTTGCTTATGTGGGCTGTGAGCAACCGAATACCACCAAGCTTCCTGGATCAAGCTTCCACTCCCTCCTCCTGGGCGAATCAGCTCCTATGCGAGAGCAGGTTGTCATTTATGACGAGTACGGCCCTGTGCGGATGATTCGGACGACCGACTGGAAATATGTGCACCGCTACCCTTATGGCCCGCATGAGCTGTACAATTTGGCCGAGGATCCCGATGAAAGGCATAATCTGATCGACCTCCCCGGAACGCAAGAGCAGAGTGTCGCGATGAGAGGAGAACTGGAAGCCTGGTTTGCCCGTTACGTCGATCCAATGATTGACGGCGCCCGTGAAGGTGTAACCGGATTCGGGCAAATCGGCTTGGCCGGCGTTCATGGAAAGGGGAAAAAAGCCTATTTTGAGTAAGGCAGAGGGCTATTGAGCCTTGTCGTTAAAATAAGCTAGAATACGACACCGCCATTCGAGCGACATTTTATCCAAAGTACGTTAACCTATGAAAAATGATTCATAGGAGGACAACCATGATGAGAGATTTGGAATTCATTATAATGGGTGTGTTCGTTGTAGGTATCATGTTCTGCATGTTTGTAGATGTGCTCATAAAGGACAAAGCGATGAGGTTCTCCTATCAGAATCAACTTGGGAATGAAAGCAGTGAAAAGTCCTCTAAGGTCATTGAGGTATTTGAAGGGCTTGCAGATTTCGGAGCCTATGAGGAGACAATGCCACTGCCCTTGTCTTCCGTACAAAAACGGGAAGTTGTTTACCCGATGTATATCGATTGCAGCCGCAATACGCTCCAAGCGCAGCCACCTGCGTGCTGAGTACGTGCCGAGGACTCGTGGAGCGCAGCATCCTATCGCCTAAAAAGGGAATGGATTCAGGGAATCCCCTGTGTCCGTTCCCTTTTGTTCGGCTGCTTTCACCGATTCCGATTCCGATACAGCAGAAAAATAAAAAACGGAGCGCCAATGGCTGCGGTAAACACGCCGGCCGGAATATCCAGCGGAGGAAACGCCGTTCTTGCCACGGTATCGGAGATCAAGACCATCAGGCTTCCAATAAGCGCTGATACGGGAATTAATCCCCCATATGAGGGAGCGACCAGCTTTTTGGCAATATGCGGCGCAATTAATCCTACGAAGCCGATCGCGCCGGCAACCGCCACGGCCGAACCCGCCAGCGCCACGCTGATGAACAACAAGAAGAAGCGATGCAGCTGAACGGTGGCTCCCAGCCCTGCAGCCAGATCATCTCCCATCTCCTGCAAGTTAATATGTCTGGCAAAATAGAGCGCCAATGGAATGAACACAATGACCCAAGGCAGCAAGGTATATACGTTGTCCCAAGAAGCGCCGTAGACGCTCCCAGTCAGCCAGGTATATGCTTTAGTCGCTGAATTCATCGGGCTAAGCACGATCATTAACATCGTTAATGAACTGGTCGCTGCCGAAATTCCGATCCCGATTAGAACGAGCCTCGTAGGGGTAATTCCTTTATGCCAAGCCAATAAATAAATGATAAGGGACACGAAGGCAGCCCCCACAAAAGCAGCTACAGGCAACCAATGGATGCTGAAAGTACCTGCAAAATAAGTAATGAACGTAACTGCCGCTAATGTGCCCCCTCCAGTTACACCAATAATATCAGGCGAGGCAAGAGGATTACGGATTATTCCTTGAAGAATCGATCCAGCAACACCTAGCGAAGCGCCCACGAGGATAGCCACAATAATCCGTGGAAGCCTTAGCGTTCCGATTACTAGTTCGTGCTGCGGGGTGCTTTGTCCAAAGATCGTTTTCAACACATCCTGCGGTGTTATGAAATTGCTGCCAAGCCCAGTACTAATTAAGAACATCACGATTGTCAGCAATGTCAGACCGGATATAACAAGGAGTGTCCTCCTATGAAAAAGAAAAGAAAACCTGCCCGCCTTACTTCGGTACACGATTAATCGACTCATGACGATGACGTCCCTCCTTTCGAACGCAGCCCTTTTCTAGCGGTATAGATGAAAAAAGGCACGCCGATCAAAGCGGTCATAACACCAAGCGGTATCTCTCCCGGCATAATGACAAACCGGGCAACAAGATCAGCTAAAAGAAGCAAAATAGCCCCCAAAACAGCACAATATGGAATCACCCAACGATAATCGAATCCAACAACAAACCGGGCAATATGAGGAATCACAAGACCGACGAAACCGATCGAACCGGCGACAGCCACCGAGCTGCCTGCTAACAGGATTACGGTTATGGCTACCGTCACTTTAACTAATCCAAGCTTCTGGCCCAAACCTTTGGCAACATCGTCACCCGAAGCAAGAATGTTAACAGGATGGGCCATCACCAGCGCTGTAACGGCGGCAACTAACATATAAGGCAGCACCGGAATCAGCGTATCCAGGTTTTTGCCCGCCACAGCCCCTGCTAACCAAAACATGACATTCTGTAAAGTAGCCTCACGAACGACCAACATCCCTTGCGTAAACGAACTGAATAGAGCGGTCATCGCGGAACCGGCCAATACAATTTTAATCGGCGTCAGTCCCTCTCGCCCAAGAGAACCGAGGAAATATACAGCGAAAGCAGCAATACCTGCCCCAGCGAAGGCAACCCATATCAATTGGTCAATTGATGTAAGCGGTAGAAATGTAATCGCGATGACGACAAAAGAAACGGCCCCTGCATTAATGCCAAAAATACTTGGGGACGCTAAAGGATTCCGTGTCAGCGCCTGCATGAGCGCACCTGCAATGGCTAAGTTCCCTCCAACCATTGTAGCGAATAGAGCCCGGGGAATCCGGGTCGTTCGAATGATCACTTGTTCGTTCGATTTCACATCGTAATGAATCAACGACTGTACAACCGAAGCAATGCTTGTATGCGATGAACCAAGCACAACACTTAGTACAAAGGATAATACAAAAATAATTATCCCAAACACCAAACCCAGCGCTTTATAAGGTGTCTGGTGCAATAATGGTCTCACAGGGATCCTCCTCATATACATTTACTGTAAAATTAAGGGAAGGCCGTTGACATAAAGGTCAACAGCCTCAAATTTCCAATTATTTCGTCACACCATAGAATTTATAAAGATCATCAATTATTAGAGATGCTGCTAACGGGCCGGAACCGTTATTCCACGTTGCTGCATTCACTTCGAATACTTTATTTGCTTTAACAGCTCTCAAATTTTTCCATAGCGGGGAGTCACTCCAAGCTTTTCTTAACTCCAAGCGTCCATCCGTACGATTTGCCGTTTGGTCAAAAATGATGTCTGCATCCATCTGTGTGATATTTTCTTTGGATTGCAGCTGAATGCCCCACTCTTTGCCGCGTTGGTTAGCTGGGCGTGTGATACCGAGTTCCTCTAAAACAGATGCCGAGAACCCTGTGTACACGATACGGGCATGATCCACACGGAAGTCAACGATACCGGCTTCCAGTTTCAACTTATCTCCCATTTTCCCTTTAAAATCCGTTACTTTTTTATTCCAGTCAGCCAAAAATTTAGTTTCAGCATCCTTCGTATTCGTCGCTTCAGCTGTCAATTTCAATGAGTCTTTCCAGAAATAAACGTCTTCCGTCATCACCGTCGGTGCAATAGCTTTTAATTGCTCATAAATTTTTTCATCACGGAATTTACTTCCGATAATAAGGTCCGGCTGCAGAGCAACCAATTTCTCTAGGTTCGGCTGATTTTCCGACCCCAGGTTCGTAACGCCGTCCATTTTGTCCTTGATATAGTTGTACCAAGGCTGCTCAATCCACGCCTCAACCGCTCCAACCGGTTTCACACCTAAAGCCAAAGCAGCGTCTGTCGCCCCTTGGAACAAAGTCACGACTTTTTTAGGCGTACCTTTGATTTCCGTCGTACCCATCGCGTGCTTAATCACTCTGACGCTATTCGCGTCCGCAGTCGCCTGTGCCGGCGCTTGCGTCTGTGCGGCTGCCGGAGCCGCTTCCTGCTTAGGCTGGCAGCCTGTAAATACAGTTACCATTGAAAGCATTGCAGCCAGTACTAGTGTTGCTTTTTTTTGCCTTACCATTTTTGTTGATCCCCCTACATATATATTCGATAAATGATATTGATTCTCATTCTTATTATACGGAAGTGCTTGGCAATGAAAATGGACATTCGCGACAACTTTTTTGGACTTTTCTGACAATCATCCCCGTACTTCCAAACCTAACTACGTGTTACCAGTTCATGTTCAAGCGTTAAACCTAAATGCTCTCTCAACGTGGAACCTGTATATTCCGTGCGATAAATACCCCTTTTCTGAAGCTCGGGAATCACTTTATTCACAAAATCATCCAAACCCCCTGGCAAGAGCGCAGGCATCAAATTAAACCCGTCTGCCGCCCCGTTCACCAACCAACGCTCCATTTCGTCTGCAATCTGCACAGCGGTTCCTGCAAAAGTAAAATGCCCCCTGCCCCCGGCTGTCCGAATAATAAGCTCACGAATCGTCAGGTTTTCCCGGCGTGCCAGATCGACGTATAGTTGGAACCGAGCTTTTTGCCCTTGTATCTCGTCTATGGATGGAAGATCCTCGAGCGGCACCGGACCGTCCAGCGGATACTGAAACAAATTGATTTTGAGCAGATCGGATAAGCTCCGAATGCCATATTCCGAAACAGCCAGCTTATTCAGCTCTCTCTCTTTAGCCTTAGCTTCCGCTTCCGTGTCCCCGACAAAGGGGATAAACCCTGGCAAGATTTTCAATTTATCCTCGGAGCGCCCAAACTGCTTCAATCTGCTTTTCACATCGGTATAAAAGGCAATCGCTTCCTCCATCGTGTTCTGCGCCGTAAAAATCACTTCCGCCAACTCGGCAGCAAACTGCTTGCCATCCTCGGATGAACCGGCCTGCACCAGGACAGGGTGCGTTTGCGGAGAACGCGGGATATTCAAGGCCCCTTTTACAGAGAAAAATTCACCGGCAAACTCAGCGCCCTTAATCCGGCTGACATCGGCATAGATGCCTGACTGCTTATCAACCAGCAGCGAGTTTTCTGACCAACCAGCCCACAACCGTTTAACAACCTCCACGAATTCCTTGCCGCGTTCATAGCGAACTTTATGGTCCAAATGGTGCTCCTTGCTAAAATTATGCGCAGTTGCATCCCCTGTCGAGGTCACAATATTCCATCCCGTCCGACCTCCGCTAATGTGATCGAGAGAAGCGAATTTCCTCGCAATATGGTACGGCTCATTGTAGGTAGTCGAGGCTGTTGCCGTCAGTCCGATATGCTCGGTCACGGCCGCTATCGCCGATAGCAGCGTGAACGCTTCAAGCTGAGGAATGACCCGATATTTAATTAACGGGGTTAACCTGTATTTTTCAGCTAAAAAGATAGAATCCATTTTGCCGCGCTCGGCGGTTTTGGCCAGCTGCTGGTAGTAGTCCAGACTTGTCGCCAGCTGCGGCTGCGCATCCGGATGCCGCCATGAGCCTTCATGATGGCCTGTGCTCAAAATAAACAAGTTCAAATGCAACTGTTTCTTCGGTTCGTTCACTCCTATCACCTCATATACTGGAATTTACCTATACCGGCAGGACGTAGCCGTATTCTTTTCTCCTCTGCTCTTCTTTCTGCTGTTTCTCCAAAGCCTTCAAGCCGATTTCCGTCGCTTCGCTCGGATTGATAACGAAAACACCGTCATCATCCCCCACGATCAAGTCGCCGGGCTGAATGCTTACCCCAAATACGCTAACAGGCGTATTGACCTTGCCCTCCAGCTTCAGCGTCCGCGTGGTGAGCGCGCTGATTCCCTTGGAGTACACGGGAAAGCCGAGCCCCGTAATCGCGCGAACATCCGCAGCGCAGCCGGAAACAATGACACCGGCAACCTTTTTGGCTATCGCCGCATAGGTTCTGAATTCTCCCCAACAAGCACGCTGCTCATCACCGGACATGTCAATCACGAGCACATCCCCGGGCTGCACCAACTCCATAGCCTTAGTAATGGCGCTGGAGTCAATATGCGGTGTACGCACCGTTACAGCGTTCCCCAGCAGCCGAATCGGCCTGAACAGCGGCTGAGCGCCGTGCAGAAAGCCGAAGTCTGTCATATGACCGATCGTAGAGGGGCTAATGTCTTTATACAGATCCAGAAGTTCAGGCGTTACGCCTTGTACCCTTGGTTCAATACGAAACATACGTGATCACTCCTATCGTTAACATTGTTAATTATGCGCGACTCGTCAGCTGAGCTTCTTTGCTCAAGTCCTTTGACTGATGTGCCTCACTCAAAACATGAAAGGGATTCGCCACCTCGCCTTGGCCATAAGGCATGCTGCCCGGAACGCGCAAGGCCTGCTTTTTAAGAAGCGGACGCACGATCTGCTTCCATGGCCAGGCAGCCTTAACGAACAGCGCGTCGTTCAGTACTTCCGCTACTTCATCCGGCACTTCTGCTTTCTGGATGGCCTCCTCCAAGCATGACTGAAGCTCTTTCCACAAGAAGGCTTCGTTCAAGCCGTAATAGTCAGCAACGCTTTTCAGAATGGCGTAGCTGTTCACTTGGATACCGAGCATTTGGAAAAAAGTCAACAGCTTTTGCGGCTGATCGTGATACAGCGAGTTCGGATATCCCGCACGGAGCGTGTACGCCGGGTCTTCAAGACCATTCGCGTTTAACCAAGGCACATGCACGCGCAGCGCATCATGATCGCGAAGCAGCAGGCCTTCGATTTTGCCTTGTTTCCAAACCAGCACGCAGTTCTGACCGTGCACTTCCGGCATCATCCCGAGTCGGAACAAGCGGAAGCAGATCTCGAAATAGGACACCAGCACTTCACGAAACAGCTGCACGACGGCATCGGTATTAAGATCCGATCCTATCCATGTTAACCACTCATCAAATAGATGCCCGTTTTCCACGGATTCGTGAACCGATAGCGCCGACATCGGCAGCAGACGAATATCAGCATCTTGGACAAGCTCTGCCGGATATTCCCGAATCATCGTCGATAAATGTCTTGGATAGTCCGCGAACAAATCGCGATCTTCCGGCAAATACGCCCACCATTTCGTTTCATCGCATAAAAACAGCTTTTGTTTCAGCACGGCATCCCGCTCCACGGCTTGTCTCATCAATGACTCCGCCTGCTGGCCGTTCATCAGCTTAATCGCTGATAAATAACGGAGTCCGCCAAGTGAATAAATGCCTAGCGGCAGTTTCACATGATATGGACTCTGATTCTCCGGCATTAAGGAACGCACGGATGATGTTGCGTAGAAGGTGCCCGTTTCCGTCTCCAAAGGAATGCAGATCTTCTCTTCGAGCTCCCTTTTAATCTGCTCCGGCAAAATCGCGGACATCTGCCACGGATGCACAGGAATCGCTGTATATGCGCCTTCACCTAGACCGCGTCTGTCCAGCTCCGAATTGATTTGGTTTCGTTCCTCCTCCGAAAGCAGCAGATCTACCGGAAACAACTCGCGCCCTTCCTCAAGCCCGGATACGACGTAATCCTGCTTCACAGCCATCCAGTTCAGCTTGATCGGACGTCCGAATTCAGCCGTGTAGCTGCTGTACTCGTCATAAACCCATCCTTGCTTCACTTTGGACACTGGATGGAAAGGCCGGTCACGGTAAGCCGCTTTACGCTCTGCCTCCAGCAGGGAAGCCGCCTGCGGCAATCCGAGAATCGGCGCGCTCGGCTGCTCATTTTCCAGCGAAATTGAGGTTTGCAGCAGCGTTTGTTCGATCATATGCAGGAACTTCACCGCGCCATATGGATCGACCGCCACCGGGTCATTGGCGTACAAAGTCACAACATGCCCCATAAGCTCCAGCGAGCCGAGCCTGGACAGTTTTCCTTGGTTCACTTTAAACACACCGTAGGAAGCTTCAAACCGATATGGCTGTGTGATCGACGTGCTCACTGGAAACACAATGACGGCATCCTCCAACTTCCACCGGTATACATGAGTTGCCTGCGCTTCTACCTCAGCTCCAAATTGCTGCTGAACCATTGTCAACTGATCATCCTGTGAGGCAATTGATGTCCACTCTTCTTTGGCTAGCAGCTCTACAGACGCTTGGCATTCTAGAAATTGTTCCGCCAGTAAAGCATTCACCAGATCTTCCATTACCCGTTGTTCAGCCTTATTGCCCTTCTGTTTGTTTGGCATTATATATGGCCTCCTTGTGAGAAACGATAATGTGCTAAGGGGTTCTGAACATGCTTTGGATCGACTTCCATGTCCTTCCACAGCCTTCTACGCGCTAATTGTTCGATCCGAATTGTATCGGAGAAGAGATCATATTTTTTGAAATTAGCCTCATGCTCGGGGTGCTCCTGTTGATACTGCTGAATCACATCGGCGACCATTTGCCAAAACTTCGACTCTTCAAGCTCGTAACGCTCGTTCAAAAATATCCCGATATCGCCTAAACACACGAAGAAAAAGGCGCTATGCAGAAAATCTTTCACGGCTTCCAAGTCATCCGTTTGCATATAGGAATGCCGGTTGATTGCCCGGTGCGCTGCAGGTTCTAAGTTCAGATCCGGACAAAGCTCCGGCTGCGGAAGCTGCGCTTTGGAGAATCGCAAGCCATCGTGGAAATCCTTCAACGCCAGTCGAGCTGGCAGGCCGTCTTTGTGAATGAGCACGATATTTTGGGCGTGCGACTCCATCGCCAATCCGTGCGCATACAGCATGTGAATAAGCGGGGTTATGGCTGTATCAAGCAGCTGGCGCGTCCAGGCCTGGAGGCCATATTGCTGTACCCACGGCTCAATGAATGGCTGCTGGCCGTCTACATACGTGACGGAGCTCAGCGGAATAGCGGCTTCGCCGTCTTTCAAAAAGCGGTGTACGCTTTGCCTCCACACGACCCCCAAGTTCCCGTAAGCCTGGGGCTGCAAGTCTGCTGGAAGCTTATCGTACTCATAGGTGATGCCTGCAAATTCAGCCAGAAAAACAAGATCAAGCTTCTGAGCCGTTTCATCCTTCTCCGTCAATGACAACAACCAGCGTGAAACAAGCGGCGCGTTCAGAATCGTATGCTTCGCAAGCATGCGTCTGGTTGATGTATTCGTAATATTCAGCGCCATTTTCAAATAAGCTCTCTCTGGGTTCGACTGATTCGCCCAACTGCGAATGGATTGCTGCGCACGGTACACATCTTCCCCAAACCCAAGCTTCACGATTGTAGAATCCGTTAATTGCTGCTGGAATGCAGAGGTAATCATGTGTTCCCACTGCCAAGGATGAACAGGCATGAACAGATAATCGGCCGCATTCAACCCTTTTTCCGTCAAAATCGCCTCGAATCGGCTAACAACGTCACCGCCAAGTTCAGCCTGAATCATGTTCCGATAATCTTCGCCTTCCAAAAGGGAAAGCTGACAATGAGCCTTGGCAACGGCCAACCATACAGGCTGCAAATCTTGATTAAACTCAGGGCCGTAACGTGCATTCTCCTCTAAGCTAAAACCGATTCGAGATTTATAACACGGGTGATACGGATGGCCGTCCAGCAAGCTTTCCAACTCATCATAGCTGCGCTGCTGCCCTGTTTGCGGCAAGGATGCCCGGTAAGCCTGAGCCTGCACATCGTTCACGAACGTGCTTTGCAGCTCTTGAAGCAGCATACCCAGCCGTTCTTTGTCCGGCTGAATCTGGCCAAGCACTTCCAGGACGAACTGGGATACTTGCGCAGTGGCCCATTCTTCTTTCCCCTTCTGGCGCTTGATCGTATCTCTGGCTAAACGGATGCGGTCAAAGGTCATTTTTCTTTTCGCCTGAAAACGGTATGTAACCGTCTCCCCGTCAGCCGCTTTCCCTTGCAAAACAAGCTCCCCATCAAATCCGGAAGCCGGCACTCCGCTTATGGGGATGGCAATTTGCTCATAAAGAACAGCTTCAATTAACTGGCCAAGCACCCGTTCTTCTACTTTTTTATCCAAATCAACCTGGCTTGCAGATACCCATTGTGTCGTATTCATTCGCTACACCTCATTTGATTATTTCCTGACCGACGGCCAGGGCAGCCGATTCCTTGCGCTGCGTGATGTGGGGAAACACGTTCACTCTCATCCAAATGTTACTCATTATCAGCAATCCGGCTGCACACAGAAAGATCATCGGCAAGCCAAAGTTCGACGCGATGGCACCCATACCGAGTGAGCCTGCCAAGCCGCCAAGCAGCACGGCGCAGTTGACATAACTGTATGTGCGGCTCTCCATGCCTGCCGGTGCATACTGCCGAATCAGCACGTTCATCGATGGCATCATGCCGCCAATGCAAGCGCCGGTGCAAAATCTCAAGAAAATTAGCTGCCACAATTGGTGGACAAACGCCTGCGGGATAGAAAACACAATCGCACCAAGCACCGCATAGATAAAAATGCGATGCGAACCGTATTTGTCGCCGAGCTTGCCCAGATACGGAGCTGTGATCATATTGGCAATCCCCATGGATGCTGAGGTGATCCCTGCCAGAACGACCAGATTATCGGATCCGGCCGCCAAATGCTGTACATATAGCGGAATGAGCGGCAGGGTGCCGATCATTGCCGCCCTTAATATTGCGGAGGAGACGAAAAGCGAGGCAATTGGCTTTCTAGCCACAATGAGTTTAAAATCCTGAATCAGATCCGTTTTCTTTTCTGCTTTCACTTTCTTCTCGAACTTTTCCTTAATGCCGAAAATAACGATTAGGGCAGCTACAAATATGCTGATGCCGGTATAAAAAAATACCTCTCTCAGGCCGAAATGGTCAGCCATCAAGCCGCCCAGCAGCGGCCCGCAAATCGTTCCGGCTACCGCCCCGGAGTGTAAAATACCCAGCGCATACCCGCTGCGCTCTTTCGGCGTATTCGTGGCGGTAAGGGCGATGGCCGCCGGGCCGAACCCGGAAAGCACGCCGTTGACGAGGCGCAGCAGCAGCAAATGCACCGGGCTGGTGGCAACGCCCATTAACGTAATCGTGACCGCCATGCCGATGCCGGATCGGACGAGCATCACTTTGCGACCATAGCGGTCGGCCAGCTTCCCCCAGATCGGGGAGAACAGAAAGGCCGTCAACAGGTTCGCTCCGTAGATCATACCGGACCAGAAAAGCACCTTTTTCGGATCCGTAAGTCCAAGTTCTTGTAAGTACAGCGGTAAAAAGGGGGTGATGCTGCTCGTTGAGGCCAAAGCCAGAAATTGACCGACGTATAAAATGTAAAGATTCCGTTTCCACTTCTCCACAGCTATACCTTCATCGGATTCGGGATGTCGACAAACAGCGGTTTTTCTCCCCTAGATAAAAAGCAGCTTGTGAAGTTGGCTTTCGCGGGCAGGCTTTCGCTATGCAGCAAATCGTCAAGGTAAGGAAGCATCCTTTCGTCCGCTCTTGAACGCTCTTGTTGGAGCACGTCCTTGACGATGTGCCAGTATGGCTCCTCAGCTTCACAGCTATAGGCTGCAATCGTATGGACCAGTGAACCTAAGTGATTCACGAAGAAATAATATTTCGTTCTCATCCAGGCTTCAGACTCTTCGTAGAGCACAGGACTGCTCTCTGCCAGCAGCGTTCGGGTCCAGCCAGCTTCTACGGCCTTACGGCGGTCGATGCTTACGCCTTCGAGGTCACGCACATAGAAGCAATCGGGCATGCCATGCTTCAAGGACACAAGCGAGTTCTGCAAATGAGCCTCGAAGGAAACTCCCTGCTCGGCTAGTAGGCGCAGCAGCGATACCATTGAGATTTGCAAGTAAGCAGCCAGCCACTCCCGCAAGTCAGGCAGTGTTCCTTGCCCGCTTTGTCTAATTGCCTGGATCAGTTTAGGCTCCGTTTGCCCTGGCAAGCTTTCTAACACCGAAGCCAGCACGTACGTGGATGGGTTAGGAAGCTTCATTGGACGGTAAATGACCGTGAAACAGGCTGACCATTCCTCTGGCATTTCCGCCAACCGAACACTGCTGTAGCCCGTTTCGGAAAGAATCTGAAAATGATCATTGTTACAAGCATTCTTAAGATGATGCAACATTCGTGCCGCATCCATCGTCCGTTCTGCTTGCTCCTGTGTATTCTCGCGCAGCAGATTCGTGATGCGAACATGGAGCGGCAGCTTGAAGCCGTAGCCTCCGGCCGGTTCCCACACTGTTCTTACCGATGAAGTCGGATATACGACAGGACCGCATAAACCAAGGCTGATGATATCCGATTTCTTCATCCTTTCCTGAATTTGCGGTTGGCGCATGACATGAACCGCCTGCCAAGGATGCATAGGCAGCAATTTGTAACTTCCTGCTGCATCGCCTATTTGCTGACGCGCATGCAGAGTAGCAAAAGGCCGAAGCGCCACGGCTTCTTCTCCATCCAGCCACTCTTCATGCACCAACTCTTTGCGGACTGCAAAATAATGCAGTTGAAAGGAAGCACCCATCTCAGGGCTGTAAGCGGCAAGCTCACTAAAGTCAAAACCTTCGGTGCTTTTCGGATAAGGATGGAATGGATGACCGATATAGAGCGACTGCTCCGAGCGGACGTATTCCGGCTTCCAGGCGAGTTGCGACTGGGTTTGATTAAGAAAATGCTCCATATACAGGCTCATTTTCCGGTAGCTATTGTCGATTCGGGATCTAACCCGCTGTTCGTCATTAAGACCATTTTCAGCCTTATCACTTTTTCCCAGCTCTGCGAGCAGCAGCGTAAGCAACCGCTCCAGGTTCAGCTCACGAAATACACCACCGGATATGGCTTCATAAAAGAACGATCCATACGTATGCTGGCCAATAGCCGAGTAATACGTTATGGCCCCGGTGATCGTTTTGCCGATCATGGGAAGATGAAGCATAAACGGATCGCCTTGCTTAGGAAAGGAATCAATAAAATATCGTAATCCGGGGATTGCTGCCCTTGGGTCTCTTTCTCCGGTTTCTCTCAAATAGCTGTTTAGCAATGCGCGTATGGTCGCCGTTTCCGCCAGCTCCGTGCTTTTCGCGGTTGCGTCCGTTTGCTGTTGTAACATTCGTGGTCGATCTCTCCTCTCTCTACCGCTCCGCTCACGCATCCAAAGCAGCGCAGGCCGCATGAACAGCTTCACTGAACAGACGCGCAATTTCATCCAATTGCTGCTGCGTGACGATCAGCGGTGGCAAGAACCGCATGACGGAAGAATGTCGGCCTCCGACTTCTAGGATCAGCCCCCTGTTGAAACACTCCTGCTGTATCCTTCTAGCCAACTCGGGATACTGGGGATAATGGCCAAGCTGATCCAACGCTGCTTTCGCGTTGACGATTTCTACGCCGACCATTAAGCCTCTTCCACGCACATCTCCGATACAGTTCACATCAAGTTTCAACTCGTTTAAATGATTGCGCAGATGTTGGCCAAGCTTCTCTACATTACCTGGTACGTCATGCTCCTTAATGAACTTCAGTGTAGCCAGGCCTGCCGCCATCGCCATCTGATTGCCCCGGAACGTGCCGATATGCGCGCCTGGCTTCCATACATCCAATTTGCTGTTATAAATGACGACTGAAAGAGGCAAGCTTCCGCCAATCGCTTTGGACAGCACCAGCACATCCGGAATGATGCCGGCATGCTCGAAAGCAAACAGCTTACCGGTCCTGCCAAGCCCTGTTTGCACCTCATCAATAATGAGTGGAATATTCCGCTCTTGCGTAATTCTCCTCATTTCGCGAAGCCATTCCACAGGTGCAGGGATAGACCCGCCTTCGCCTTGCACGACCTCAAAAATCATGCCGGCCGGAGAAACAATGCCGCTTTCGGGATCGTCGAGTAAATTTTCGATATAGCGGGAGGAAAGCTCATGTGTCTGTTCTCCGCCGACGCCAAAAGGGCAGCGATAGGCATAGGGGTATGGCATGAAGTGTACATCCGGAATCAGGCCGTTCACCTTTTCTTTTTGCCCAAGCGTTCCGCTTAGGCTCATGGCCGCATGGGTTGATCCGTGGTATCCGCCTTGGAAGGACAAGATGCTGCGGTTGCCTGTAGCCGTTTTGACAAGTTTAATCGCAGCTTCGATGGCGTCTCCGCCTGTTGGACCGCAGAACTGGATGCGTGCGTTCTTGGCGAATTCCTCCGGCAAACTGGCAAACAGCTCATCCACGAATTGCTCCTTGAGCGGAGTCGTCAAATCCAGCGTGTGCAGCGGTCGCTTGCTGTCCAGCATTTGCTTGATCGCGTCAACGACCACAGGATGATTGTGACCGAGCGCAAGCGTCCCGGCTCCTGCAAGGCAATCGTAGTACACCTTGCCGTCCATATCTTTTACGTAAATTCCCTCCGCTTCTTGTATCGCAATCGGAAGCCTTCTAGGATACGATCTCGCATTGGATTCCCGCTGCGATTGGCTTTCGAGATAGCGCGTATTTTGGGACTGTTTCGTGACAGTAAGATTAACCATTATTGCTTCACTCCTTCAGATCTTGTTTATTTGATGTTATCTACATAATAATGATAATCATTATCATTTAACATAATTAGCATACCAAACAAGTCCGAATACCGTAAATTCTCCGATCAGATAATATCACTACTCCGATTGAAGCATCACCTTACTCTCACTGCCCCCATATTGAAGTATCTTCTTCACCGTATAAATAAAATCTGCGCCCGAAACATCGATATTAAGTGCTTTTTTCATATTCTGAATATGTTTCTTGACGGTATTTACACTTACATAAAGCTCTTTCGCAATTCGTTTAATCGAATAATGGTTGCAGAGCATCTCGGCGATTTGCCGCTGCCTCTCACTCAAGCTTTCCATTTTCCCGCTTTGCGGTTCATCCCCATCATTCTCGCCATTAGCCACCGTTCGCGAAGAAAGCCGATCTTCCAGATCGGCTCCCCCATATTCAATCGTGACTTTCACCGATTCATTTATCTTGAGTCGCATCACCTGATCAACGACAATTTGATGCAAATCGATCAGTTTAGCACGTGCCAATTCATCCTCCGCACTGGAATCGATCGTCAATCGCACTTTGGTTAAGGTCATATTCTCTTCTCCATCCGTATATAGTAGGTGACTCTCACACTAGTATCTCTATACCGTCGGCAAATTTTCTTGCAGGAAAGCTTCTGCTATCTCATCCAAGATAAGATCGATGGCAATAGGACCGTAATATCCGATCCACATTGTTGTATTAACGGAGTACACTTGATTGGCTTGTACGGCCCTTAGACGCTGCCACTCTTCGGATTTCTGATATTCACTAATCAGTTCTTTGTTGGAATCGTCAGTTAAAACTAGTAAGCGATCAACATGTTGAAGCGACTCCAGGGAAATCCACTTGCTGGAACTCTCCTTATCCTTAGCGCAATCCGGGGCTTGAATCCCTAGATCTCCGTACAGGATATCCGCTGTGCGATGTGCAATCGTATGAAGCCGAATCTGATAATCGCGCGGTCTGATTAAAGCAACTGTCTCGCCGCCTAACTTGCTTGCCAACGCAGCCTGCAGAGTAGCTATCTTATGCTCATAGGAGGCTAATACGTAAGGAACCTCTTGCTCTTTGTCCAAAATCTGCCCGAATGTTTGAAGCGTAGAACGCCAATCCGCATTCCGATCCAGCAGCAGCGTCGGCGCCATCTGAGCAAGCTCGTCATATTTATGCGCCTGAAACTCCGTGCAAATAATAAGATCGGGCTCTGCCAGCCTAATCGCTTGGAGGTCAGGCTTCTCCTTAGTCCCCATCAATTGGATGCCACTCAGCTGATGTGAAAGATAGGCGGGGAATTCCGAAACATCCGATGTAGCAATCACCGTGCCAACGGGCTGTGTGCCAAGCGCCAACAACTGATCGATATATTGCGCATCGAGTACAACAATTTTTTCGGGTATTTTGTCCAGGGGCAGTTCGCCTTTAAGATGTGTGATCGTACGAGTTGTCTGTACAGAAGCCATAGCAGTCGACTCTGACGTCCCTCCGACTACTGCCGTAGACTGTACCAAAGCTCTTTTTGTATAAACTGAACTCCCGTCTGCCTGAGCGCTCACAGCGGCCGGTCCTGAACATACACTAAGGAGCAAGGCAAGCGTCATCATGAAGCCAATGGCAATAGAAGACTTTGGACTTGAGTTGGCATAGGACGTCATACCTCCACCCAGATTTTGATAATGATATTCATCCTCACCTAACCCACTATACGTTTGCAATTTACTGGGAACAATAGGAAAATGCGACAAAACCAATGGATTTTGACGACGGAAATCAGCCTGACCCGACTTCTCCCTAAATCGGCGTGGAGAGACGCCAACATGCTTTTTAAATATTCGGCTAAAATAGTAACTGTCCGCATATCCAACATCCTCTGCAATTTCGGTAATCGGTACGTCTGTGTGTTGCAGAAGCGATTTCGCTTTCCCCAATCGGACCTGCATCAAATATTCCATTGGCCCCATGCTGACCTGCGCTTTGAATAGCCGCTGCAGTTGTCGTCCGTTGCAGTCCAGCAGCTCCGCCAATCCCTGCAGCGTAATTTGCTCCGCATAACGTTCCTGCATATAGCGAATCGCTTGACCGACAGGCTCTGGGCCTGTCATTTCGCCGCCCTGCTCCTGTAATTGCTGCAGCATCTCATAGACAAAACGGTGAAATAACGCTTTGACATGGAACTTTTCCAATGCGCCAAGCTGTATCCATTGTTGGTGCATTTCTTCCATCTGCAGAAACAAGGAGAGCGAATGCTGCGGCATGAATCCAAACTGCAATTTAAATGGATTGCTTTTCTCCTGCAGTCGCAGCAGATCTTTCCTGGCAGGAAGCGCCAGAACGGCTTTATAGAACACCATAAAATACTCAAAAGTCTCCATAACATTGACAATATCAAGAAAAGTGCCCTTGCCCGCATGACAAACATGACATCTATCCGCTGAATACACCGTATGATCAAGCAGCAACTGTGCCCTTCCCCGAGATGCATACAGAAATACACTCGCCGGAAGCTGATAACCATGTATACTTTCACCTGGCTGCATAGTCGTACGACGTACGTCCAACACTTTCAGCGCCGCATGATTCCAAAGCAAGATTTGCTCCTGAAAAGACAATATCCGTTCACCTCCTGGTATTTGTTGGGTGATTACCTATTCAATAACTTTATTATATTGATACTGATAATCAATATCAATTGTTTTATCTAAAAAACCCTTTATATCCATTCCCCTCCAATCAGAAAAGAAAAAGGCGCCCCCAAAGTCATCAAATGACCGAGGAAGTGCCTTTTTTCCGGTTATAATACTATCCAATCAATGGAGCCGCTTGCCCCAATGTGCCCTCTACCTCGTTTCCTTCTTTGCGCCAATACTCAATTCCGCCTAACATTTCTTTCACTTTAAATCCAAGTCCAGATAAACGGGCTGCGCCTTTCGTACCTCCATTGCATGCTGGCCCCCAGCAGTAGACAACAATCACTTGGTCTTTGGAAAATGCAGCGGTCGTCTCCTCATTGATCTGGTTTGACGGCACATTGATTGCACCGGGGATATGACATTCCGTATACGCCTTACTGCTCCTCACATCAATCAGCAAGAAATCATTGATCCCATGCTGCATGTCATAGCGCACATCCGCTACATCCGTTTCGACCGCTAATTTATTCATAAAATGGCGATGTACAGCCTCCGGTGAAGCAGCAGGTGTTTCCAGGACTAGTGAAATTAAGGGTTGTTTGTTCATAATGAAGACCTCCATTTGAGTGTTATTTTCAATCGCTGAATGACTTGAATTGACTATAACACGTTCCTAAACCATGGAGTTATCGATAGAAATCGATACTATACTTCATTCATTCTGATAATTGGATGCACCGAGAACGTCTAAGAAGCCGGTAAATGCTTTGGACTGCCATTTTTTCTTCGAATAAATAAGCTGCGTATAGAATTTAAAATCCGGATGAACAAGCGGAACCGCGGTGAGCCGGCCTTTCTGAATATCCTCAGCAACAACGATGCGCGGCAATAACGCAATGCCAAGACCGTACATGACGCACTGCTTGATTGCTTCCAGGTTTCCGAACTCGTAAGACAATGAAAAGGGAATTTGATTACTTTTGAGTGTCCTAAGCAGCATGGCCCTGTATGTACAGCCCTCTTCCGTTAGAATTAACGATTCTTTCTCCAAATCTCCGATCTGTACGCCGTTGACACCGGCAAATTTGTGCGCAGGACTAGCGATGATAACCAACTCTTCCTCCCTTAAAATGCGGCAATAAAGCTCAGGATCGCTAAAAGGCGGATCCAAAATGATGCCCACATCAAGGGCCCCCTCTTTTACAGCTTCAATAATGAAAGGCTCATTGCCCGGTTGAATCATCACATTGATTTCCGGGAAATGCTGGCGGTACGTCTGAAGATGCGGCGGAAGGAAAAAAGCGGCTAACGTTTCTATCGTTCCAATGGACAGTATGCCTTTGGACTGCCGAGAAACGACCTCCTTAGACTCCTCATGGAGCCTGTAAATGTCGTTGGCATATTGCAAAAGCGCCTCGCCGGCAAGCGTCAGCTTCATACTTCTTCCGAACCGTTCTACAAGAACGGCACCGTAAGCTTCCTCCAGCTTTTGAATTTGAGTCGTAATACTCGACTGCGCATACCCAAGCACTTCCGCTGCGCGTGTGTAGCTGCCCCATTTGGCTACTTCTCGAAAGGTTTTTAAATACGTTAATTCCACTATGGATGACCTCTCTTCCTGCAAACATATTATTTACATCGTACCATATCTGGGCGTAAAAAAAGCCACCGAACCTCGGCAGCCTTCATCTTCCTACTTCTATTTAAAGGTCTTTGGCAAAATGGGGTTTACTATAATGACTAACGCCCCCAGAACCAACCAACACCCTGCCGCCTTTATTGAAGGTAATTAATTTGCTTGACCCGTTATTCAGCAAAACGGTCACTTTGGCCTGATTAGCCGTCGCAATATAGATGATATACCCACCTCTGCTTATCACCGTCCGCCAGTTTTTATCGAACTCCGATCTCGCCACCCGATTGGAATACACCTGATTTTCCAATCTAGCTGCCTGCGTTTTTTTCACGGAACCTCACCCGCTTCCTACTAGAAATACGATTCCCTATATCGTATGCAAGAGTTCTAGTTTGGCATGGACAGGTTTAGCTGTGGGTGGTAAAGATTATTCCTAATGAAGAATGTATGTAAATCATACTTAAGCGTCATTGCGAGCGTATTATTTTCCTGTGTAAAAATTAAAAGCTTTGGAGTGTATGTATCCGACTGACTTACAAATAAGACAACTTGCGTGACCGTTCCCTTAAGCCATGGATTGTTGATTTTCAAAGGGGGCGCAAGCTCAATTTTAATAGCTATTCCACTATCTGGCTCAATGTTCATAGAACCTACAGGACCTTCAATCGCTGCTAGCCACTTCTCTACTTCGCTCTGCAGTTTGGCCGAGTGGGGAATAATCTTCACGACCTCACCCTTCTGAATATCAAACGCTTCTGCCCCGTCAGCTGCTGAAACTGGATTATAACTGGCACTCAACAGGAGGACAACCATCCAAATGCACATAAGTATTTTCAAAATAACAACCTCACATTCTACTTATTTGCAGTTAGCTTGTGCAGATCATGGATGTTTACTACAAGTGCCCAATTAATTCCGGCAGCTTGTCCCACTGCTCAGTCAGCCACTCCATCTCCTGCAAAAACCGCGCCGGGACGCCAGTCTCCTCATAAATCTCCGTACGAAGCCACCAAACGGATTCAATTAAATACAGCATCTGAACAGCCCGCAGAAGTTTTCCCTTAGGCGCCTCAGCATGCTCCCGATACCCATGTAAAAAAGCATGAACCGTATCCACTCGAATCCCGCCAACCTCCCATGCACCGGACAACACAGCTCGAGCGATATCAATTTCTGGATAAGCCACATCCATTCGGTCAAAATCGACGATCGCCGCTATCCCCTCCGCATCTAGCAGCAGATTATCCGCCCACAGATCCCAGTGCAGCCAGCCGACCGGGCACTCCGAAAAACGTTCAAAATCCAGCGTCTGAATGTTCCTGATCGCCTTTTCCAGCAAGGCAGTCAGTCGCAGGTTATTGTTCTGAATCGCTTGCTCCAGGTTAGCTTGAAGCTCCTTCAGACATGCTGCTTGATCCGGTTTCCATGCTTGTTTGGCTAGCGGAACCTTCTGAAGCAGTTGATGCATATGGCCTGTTGTTTTACCCAAATCAACCATATGAGAATGGCCCATGCTACCGGGAATTGGAACATTCCCCTCCACCCAGTTCATGATCACATAATGGTGACCAGCCGAGGTCTCATGCATGAACACTCCCTCTGAGGAGGCATAAACCTCTGGACAAGACAAACCTGACTCATGCAGTCGCTGCTGCAAAGATAGAGTCAACTCTATCTTTCTCCTTTTCTCCGGTACATGCAGCTTATACCGATCCGGATGATAAAACTTAACGAATGCAGGACCATGATCCGTCGTAAACCGCCATTTCACATTCAGCCAACCTCTATTAAGCCGGCAAGCATCCGTAACGCTCCTACCAAACTTCTCATAAATATCGCTTACGATCTCCTCCAGCACCTGGTTAATCTCGACCATCGTTTTTACTCCTTGTCCTCTCACCGACATGTGGGAATATCCTATAGTTAGCGGTTTATGCACCAAATCCTGCAATCTCCACATTAAGTGTCTCTTCTGTGCAACCGTTGGATAGCCGAAGGGAACTACAGACCGTTATTTGGGCAAAATCGGCATGTTTCCCTCGTGAAGTGGAACTACAGGACCCTATTCTCGCCCAAGAAGGCATATCCAGCTCAGAGAACAGCAAAATAGGGGACCGTAGTTCCCACCCCAAAGCCAAATCGCTGGTCCCGGCCAAAATAGAGGGCCATAGTTCCCCTACCTTCGCGCTCCCCTTCTCTTCAAAACACAAAAAAAACCCGAAAGATCTTTCCAGACCTTCCAGGGCAGGGCAGGGCTGTCCCCTACGCCTCTTCTTCCGTCTTGGCGAACTGCGTGCTGTACAGCCGCGCGTACAGCCCGTCAAGAGCCAACAGCTCGCGGTGCGTGCCCCGCTCCACGACGCTGCCCGCTTCGATCACCAGAATGTGATCGGCGGCCAGCACCGTGGAGAGCCGGTGCGCGATCACGAGCGTCGTGCGCCCTTGCATCAGCTCCTCGAGCGCCGCCTGCACATAGGACTCGGATTCCGAGTCCAAGTGCGACGTCGCCTCATCGAGGATGAGGATGCGCGGGCGCTTCAGGATCGCGCGAGCAATCGCGATCCGTTGGCGCTCGCCGCCGGAGAGCCGGTGCCCGCGCTCGCCAACCATCGTGTCGTACCCTTCGGGGAGCGACACGATGAAATCGTGGATGTAGGCCTGGCGGCACGCGGCCTCCATCTCCTCACGCGTAGCGTCCTCCCGCGCGAAGCGCAGGTTGTCGCCAATCGTCGCGTGGAACAGAAACGATTCCTGCGTCACGTACGCGATTTGCTCGCGCAGCGAGGCAAGCCCTACGTCGCGGACGTTCACGCCGTCGACCTCGACGATCCCCTCCGTCGGGTCGTACAGCCGCGCGATCATGCCGATCAGCGTCGATTTGCCGGCGCCGCTCGGCCCGACGAGCGCGATCATTTCGCCCGGCTGCGCCTCGAACGTGACGTCCCGCAGCGCGTACTGCCCTGGCTTATAAGCGAAGGAAACTTGCTTATAAGCCACTCGCCCCGCCACTTGGCTCAGCGGCCGCGCATCAGGAGCATCCATGACATCGGGCACCATGTCCTGGTATTCAAAAATGCGCTGAAATACGCCCAGCGCCGTCCCAACTTCTACCTGTAGGTTCAGTAGTGTGCCTACAGGCATATACAGTCTGCCGAGATAGGCCGAGAAAGCAACAATCGCCCCAAGTGACATGGTGCCGGAAATAACCGAGTACCCGCCATACAAGTAAATAATGGCTGTACCGAGCGGCCCGAGCGTGCTCGTCGCCATCCCGAACCATCGGCCGACCAGATTGAGCCGCAGCTCCAGATCCATCACCTTCTGGTTCATCGCCTTGAATTCAGCCTCCTGCTGCCGCTCCCTGCCAAAAATACGGGTCAACAAAGCGCCGGAGATACCGAAGTTTTCACTCAGCTGCGAGGAAATATCGGACCTCACCTTTTGTGTTTCGATGCGAAGCGCCTTGCGCAGCTTGGAAACCTTTTTAACCGGCATCATGAAAAGAGGAAGAATCAGCACAGCGATAATGGCCAATTTCCAATCCAGGGCAAACAAAATCCCAATCGTTGTCGCAACGATGACAAGCTGGGTGATGGAAGAAACCACAAGGGAGGTTACCACCCCTTGAACAGCTTGGACATCCCCCGTAATCCGCTGTACGATTTCGCCCGATCTGGCATCCGTGTAGAACGCCATCGACTGGCGCTGCAAATTTTGAAACAAAGACAGCCCCAAATCCCGGATAACCCCTTGCGTTACTTTGGTATTGAGGTGATTTTGCCATACGCCCAGCACACCGCTCACGACTGGAAGCAGCAGCATGAGCATTGCCATCTCGGCCAGCAGCTTCATACTTCCTTGCGGAATCGCCTGGTCAATGATCTCCTTCATGACCAAAGGGGGAATCAATCCGACCACTGCTGCAAGCAGCGCCAATCCGATAATGCCTAACAGTTGTCCCCAGTATCCTCGGAATAAGGACAGAATTCTTTTAACCGACACATCCTTCAATTTCGCTTTAGGCCGGTCCCTATCGGATAGACGCCTCATATCGCCTGGTGCCATTTTCATCCTCCATTCTGTTACTTTAACTGTCTATGCAAGGGGAAATGCATGCCGAATCGCTTTCACCACTTCATCCGCCATATTCATAACCCTGTAAAGCGACGTCGTTTGCAAAATGTTATACTGCCTAGGGCCATCCACATTAACAATAGCGGCAATTGTATAATCGCCAACCTGCGGTAAATCTTTGCCAACCGACTTCCCTGGCGCCAGGGGCTGATTCGATACTTGGTACATGCCAACCGATAGCTTTTGACCCAAACAAGCATCTATCGCAATAACGACATGGCCCTGCGGGATTTCCTGCAGACGCGCCGCGATATTACTGGCATCGCAAGGTGCTTCCAACGTCCCTATAACATGAGGATATCCAAACTGAACGAGCTTGCTGCCTACTAACGGGCCCAAAGCATCGCCGCTTGATCGATCCGTCCCGATACATACAAAAAAGAGCGCGCTTGGCTCCAACTCAGACGATTTTCCAATGGTTGCAAGAAAGGAAGCCAACTGCTCGCCATTCATTTTTTTCCAAAATTGCTCCCTTTTGTCCAACGTTTCCCCCATCCATCATTACCTCCTCTTACAAGCTTCCAGCAAAAATTTCCCCCTACCAAGGATGAATGATATAATGCGATCAACTTCTATTCTTCCATAAGGAGGTATCCTGTGTCCACTCTCGGCATCATCGCTCTTCTGACCCTCCTGTATTGGTTATACGCCACTGTGGATGTGTTAAAAGGTTTGCCCAACCTGCGAACGCTGCCTAAGTCTCCGCTCACTCCTTTCTCGGACAAGCCACCGCTCGTATCCGTTATCATCGCAGCCAAAGAAGAGGAAACGACAATCCGCGAAACCGTCAAGCATCTGCTTTCCCAAAATTACCCGCGCCTCGAGATCATTGCCGTGAATGATCGATCTCGGGATGCTACCGGTGTCCGGTTGGAGGAACTGCGCAAGTGGTCGGAAGGTAAGCAGGACATCCGTACCAAACTGCAAATCATTCACATCACGCATCTGCCGGATGGTTGGCTTGGCAAAAACCATGCGCTATACCAAGGGTATCTCCAGGCTAGAGGGCAGTATTTGCTTTTTACAGATGCGGATATTCTTTTCGCTCCCGGTACGATAACCGACGCAGTCACCTATATGAAGGAACAGGATGTGCACCATCTCACGCTGACCCCCAATATGTTTGCGAGAGGCGCTTTACTCAAAGGATTCGTCCATTTCTTTCTGTTCTCATTTTCTTTGTTCGTTCGACCTTGGCGTGCGAATATCGACAACGCGAAAGGACCGGGCATCGGTATCGGAGCCTTTAATATGGTAAGCCGGAGCGCCTACGAAGCGATTGGCATGCATAAAGCGATCGCTTTACGACCTGACGATGATCTACAGTTAGGTATCTTCCTCAAAAGAGCAGGTTATCGCCAAAGAGTGCTGTCTGCCAAACACCTGCTTCAAGTGGAATGGTACCGTTCGCTCAAAGATGCGGTAATTGGACTGGAAAAAAACCTGTTTTCCGGCTTTCGTTACAGCTATATGGTCGCATTGCTAGCTTGTTTGGGACAGATCGGCTTTTTTATATGCCCCTGGCTTGGCCTCCTCTTCCTCTGGGATTGGCGCGGAGCCGTCTATGCGGTTGCGGTTATCCTGCAAATCTGGCTCTATCGCAAGCTAATGTCCCGATTAATGAGTCTTAGAGGTGATTCGGCCTATCTGCTTCCGGTCAGCGCTTCACTGCTTGTTTATACAATCGTTCGCTCCGTTTGGCTTACTTGGAAACAAGGCGGCATTTACTGGAGAGGCACTTTTTATTCGCTTCGTGAACTTAAAAGAAGTAAAAGGTAACCTTGGACAAACGCCAAATAAGCGTTACTCGATAGAGCAAAGCTTACCCTCACGGTTTGTGGCATCATCTTATCGTTCTAGTGAACACGATTCATTCGCACAACCCTATAATACAAATGGCTGCTCGACTCTTGTTCCACTTCCAAATACCCCTCCGCATGCACATAATCTCCCGTAATAAACGTGGAGGCATCTAACGAACTGGAGTGTGTAAGGAACAGGAGCGCGGCTTTATCGTTGCCTACGACGAAACCTGTTTGTTCTTTAATTTGAAATTTATCTAAAATGGTGCCATGATGCGACCTTGCGATATGGTGAAACTTCCAGGAATCGTTTTCTTTAATGAGAAAATACAAGACGCGATTCTTGTGATTGTTGCTAAATTCCCTCGTAACACCAATCATACATATTTTTTCGCCTAGACTAAGATACTCATCGACTACATAAGATTTCAAGCGCAATCGCAGCACATTCTTGTGTTGAATATAGGCTTCCATTTCTTCAACTGTTCGCTGATCTCTCGGATCCTGCTTCGTTGCATAAAATACTTCTTTGATAAACGTATCCGTTTGCAGGCTTCTGGCCCCTTTGAAATGATTGTATGTACGGAAAAACTGCTGAATAACTTCCCTGACCTCATCTGGCATTGCAGGTCCCTTATCCACGGTATACATGCTATCTGCTACACTCGAATGTCTCTTTTTATGAAACCAACTCTTCCAGACACTTAATTGCATGCGCTCGTGTTCACCTGCTCTTTCTTTCTTCCAAACATTTCTTCATTATAGGCTAAAAACCATAAAATTTCGATAAAAATCGCATGATTGTGCGAACGAAAAAAAACACCTGCCTTCTATGCCTTTCATTCGAAAGAACATAGAAACAAGTGTTCGATAGTCCTATCCTTACAGAACTCTTCTCGCTCCGACATACCTTGCGCTCCAATAAGCGCTCGAAAGGCTATCCACAGCCACGCCTCTGGATGTAGTCGCTGAAATGAATTGATCGTTGCCAAGATAAATGCCTACGTGATTCACTGTTTTTGAAGCAAAAAATACCAAATCTCCGGCTTTCAAATCCGTCACTTTCGTACCTGCTTCACTGTGCATCTCCGCTGACGTACGGGGCAAATCGATCCCCTTCGCTTGAAACAAGAATCGCACAAAACCGGAGCAATCAAATCCTCTCGGCGTCGTCCCACCCCATACATAAGGCACGCCCATATAGGAGTTTGCCGTCTGAATAATTTGCTCACTCACTGACGGAACAACGGGAGCGGCCGCGGCTACAACCTTAGGTGCTGGTGGTGGTGGCGGCGCAATCCAGGCTGGCTTGTGTGATTTTCCATCCACATCCACAATCGCAATCTGATTGGCTTCATTCCATTCAATTGGCGAACCGAAGGTTTCCGTGATGAAACGCAGTGGAACATATGTATTCCCTTGGTACACGGTTGGACTGCTTTCCAAACTGATCTTCTTACTGTTCACAAGCGCTTGTTGCTGCTCTGTAATAAGTAAGATGGACTGCTGTTTGTTAACCAGTGTGACCTCGATTTGGTCCTCTTGCTTCTCCCAGCTCACCTGATAGCCCAGCTTCTCAGATAGCACTCGGAGTGGAACTTGCATGATGCCCTTGTTATCAATATAAGGCTGAACTTCCGGAAACTTCAGCAGCTCATCATTGACTTGCACCTTGACAGGGCTGTCCGTAGGCGTGGATGCAGCCTGAGCGGAGTGTGCTGTAAACATCGGTACTGCGGCGCATAATAGTGCGCATGAACAAATAAGACGTGAAGAAAAAGATTTCAAAACCTTGCCTCCTTGACGCCTCCGAGGTTAGTTGACGGGTTCGGGAAGAGGTTTTCCCTAGTACGCTCAGCTAGCAGCGCTCATTCACCCCAAATAAAGAAGTCCCCCGTACCAGAGCTTGCGATGCTCCAAGATTCGGCATTTTTTGTCTATGTTAGACTAGCATAGTTTAATTGGTAGGTACAAGCTTTGCAAAACGGTAAGTTTTACCAATAGATTTTGTCGCATATTGCGTACGGAATACACGGGATAATAGGCAAAAAAAACCACCCAATAGGGTGGTTTTGCTTGCGATTAGGAGTAGCCAATTACGGATAGCACACGATCACTGACTGTGTTCAAAGTTGCTACCTCTGAATCGGATAATGACAATGAGACCGCTTTGATATTATTTTCAAGATGATGCTCATCCTGTGTCCCTATAATAGCCGAAGTAAGTGCTTCATGGTGCAGCAGCCAAGCAATTGCGATCTGTGTTACGTTAGCGTCCTTGGCATCCGCCATTTCTTTCATGACAGCTAAAAGCTCTTTCTCCGCCTCCAGATGCTCCGGTAGGAACAGCCTTCTCTCCTTGCGGAAGTCTCCCTCTTTCAGCGTCCTGCCATGAAGATGGAACGCGCCTGTCAGTATCCCCTTGGCGATCGAGCTGTAGCTCATTACACCAACGTTATGTTTCTGGCAGAATGGCAAAATCTCTGGCTCGATAGCTCTGTGCAGCAAACTGTATTCCGGCTGAATCACATCGATTTGCGCATAGTTTACCGCTTCTTTCAGCTGCTCCAAAGAGAAATTCGAAACGCCGATAGCCCGAATCAAGCCTTCTTCTTTCAGCTTCACAAATTCACCAAGCGTATCCTGCACCGGGATCTCAAAACTTGGCCAGTGAATGTAATAAACATCTATGTAATCAGTCTTCAAACGGTTCAAACTGTTTTCTGCCGATCTTCTTACATCTTGAGGAGCTAGATTGCTTCTGCTCACCTTCGTCGTAATAATGCATTGCTTACGTATATCCGCCAAAGCAGCACCGACGATCTCTTCCGAGTGTCCATTGCCGTAGCCTTCAGCTGTATCAAACGTTGTGATGCCCAGCTCGAACGCTTTACGGATGAGCTCGATATTATTTTGGTCGTTCGTGAACTCCCAGGGGCCGCCTCCAAGCTCCCAACAGCCAAAAGTTATGTTTGAGATGTCAAAACCTGCATGTCCAAGCTTTTTCGCCTTCATAGTCGCCGACCTCATTTCATTGATATAGTCTCACGATAATGCACACGTTAACAAAACAAGTATACCGCTTTCATCTACTTTTGCCAAGAAACGTGCGGGCTCGGGCATTTCGTTAGGATGGTCCCCATAGCTGTATCGTGTCTCTGCGCGTCCTACTCGGGATTACTCAAGCTGTCTTCACGGACGGTCGAACCCCTAGTGGGTTCTCTTCCCTTACCCGCACAAAACAAAAAGATCACCCCAAGGTGATCTCTTGTTTGAAGCGGGTGATGGGAATCGAACCCACGCTACCAGCTTGGAAGGCTGAAGTTCTACCATTGAACTACACCCGCGTAAATATCGGGATGACACGATTTGAACATGCGACCCCCTGCTCCCAAAGCAGGTGCTCTACCAAGCTGAGCTACATCCCGAAACGCTTATAACTTAATTAAAATGGCGCGCCCTGAGAGATTCGAACTCCCGACCTTTTGATTCGTAGTCAAATACTCTATCCAGCTGAGCTAAGGGCGCTTAAAATATGGAGCGGAAGACGGGGATCGAACCCGCGACCCTCGCCTTGGCAAGGCGATGCTCTACCGCTGAGCCACTTCCGCACGGTATGTGTTGCTTGTCACTTGATTTCTTTCTCAGAGGCGACAAGGAATAATATATCAGGATTTCAGAACAAATGCAAATGTTTTTTGTTACCAATCGCTTATTTTATAAAAATACCGCCAAAAGGCAGCACTTCCCTTGCAATTCGCCGCAATAAGCTATCATTTTTCATATGCTCATCCAACTTACGATCCGGCTTGCATGGCTGCAGCAGCACATGCCCTTGCCCTGTCATCTCCCAATGATAATTCATATGCTGGCTCGCTAATGTATTGCCATATACACAAAGACGCAGTGCTGCATTCCGAGGATACGCAATTAGACAATGAATATCCACATATAAAGGCTGCTTCGGATCCAAAGCCATCTGATACAACGGACCAGCGGTCAAAAGTCCCAGCGTTCCCGGCCCTTTAAACTGCATTTTCACGAGATCTTGCGTGATCAGCGTATTTTTAACATTTTGTAAGTGAGAAGTAAAGCTGACACCGCTGGTATAAAACAGAACATGCCGAAACTCGTACAAAAGATCATCCTCATCGCCAATAGGCACCACAGACATACTGTAGCCTTCTGGCAAGCCTAGCATGAGCTGAGCAGGACCATACACGCGCGACTGAATCAGACGTTTTTTGCGGTACATGCTGGGCAGCTTCATCAAAGAATCCTCTCTTTGCTCAGACTTCCCTTGAAAAGCTATGATTTGGCTCGGATGCAGCACATGGATCGATTCGTCCTTCTCGATGCGCAGTGTGGCCATTTTTGCGTGTGAGCTTGCATGTTCGAAAGTAACTTCCACGCCTCTCAGACCTCCTATCTCATTTGACGCTTCTGCCTCCGCCAGACCACATAACGAAACACCCGCCCGAGTACAAAATACAACACTACAAGTACAACCACCGCGATAACCATATTCGTTATCTTCCGATTCCGGTTCTCTTTATCTATTGCAACCTGCTCCATGGCCTTTAAACGCTCTTGCAGGAGTTCATTTTCTTTCTGAAGCGCTTCGTTTTGCTGAAGGAGCTTTTCCTCGGTTTCCTGCGAATGCCGAATCGTTTCCGAGAGCTTGTCCTTTTGCTCCTCTAATTGCTGTTTCGTTGCCTCGTAATCTTTCTGAATTTGCTCCACATTCTCAGGCAGCTGATAGATATCCTTCACCCTATCGAGCCAGGAGGCTTGGGCTGCAGAGGCAGGGTACATAAGCCCTATCCAAATCACCAGCACACCGATTACATGACCAATAACGGATATATGCCTTGTCCGCATCGCCTTCCCTCCCAACAGCTCGACATTTTCTTCTATTTTACAGCAAAAATCACCCCTTCACCACTCCTGCCACCTTAACAGGGTAACGCAAAATAGTTCTCATTTTCGAAGGATCAATCTTCCTCGGATCAGATAAATAGATTTCATGATGGAGGCCGCTAATGCTTAAATGGCTTGTCTCCATAAATTCGTACATTTGACTTAGCGTTTCATGCTCGGAAGCATATGGACCCATATGCAGCATCTGGACACAGCTTCCTTCATGCAAGCTTTCAAATACAATACTTGAAAGCAAATCTAGCTCCTTTTTCTTGCCTAAAGCTTTAACTCGAGCCTCCTCCACTTTCTCTGAAGTAACATAATCGGGCATCCTGATCATAAGTTTCCAACACCACTGCTCCTTCGGCACCTCGAGCGCGTTCCGGCTATCTCCATCTACCCACCACAAGCCCTCCAGCTTGGCCACAGTGAAGTCTTTCTCCTCCATCTTATAAATGCCCTTAATACTGTAAGAAAGCGTGTAGAGCGCTTCAGTCGCTTGTGCGAAGACATCTCCATTCGGGTCCCCGGTTCCTACGATGGTCACATACCAAACAGGTCCAAATTCAATTAGCTGTGGTTTCGTCGGAGCTGTGTAATAGGATTTGTAGACTTTGGCTAAATCTAACTTTTCCATGCGCCACTTCCTTTTTTTCTTTCAGTATATAAAAGAAACCCTGACAGCTATACGTCAGTAAACATAGAAAAAACCTACCCTTCGCTGTAAACGGCGAAAAAGTAAGTTTCGGTCTTCCTTAGTATCGTATGTAATTATTCCCCGGTTGGTGGAGTGAACGTGCGCTGTGCAAATTCCGCATCCAACATGAAGAAGGCATTGCTGTCTTTGTCGATTCGTTTCAACTTGCTAATAATGCTGTCGAACATCGCTTCTTCCTCTACCTGCTCATCAATAAACCATTTGAGGAACTGCATCGTCGCATGCTCGCGATCGTTGAGAGCCAAATCAGACAGATGGTAAATACGTCTAGTGACTTCCTGCTCATGCTTGTATGCATGCTCAAAAGCGTCGAGAATCGATTTGTACTCATTCACAGGCGTATCCATGCCGGCGAAAGTAACCTTTTTCCCGCGATCATTAATAAATTTGAAAATCTTCATTGCATGAAATTTCTCTTCTTCCGCTTGAACGATAAAAAAGTTCGAGAACCCATCCAAGCTTTCTGCTGCACAATAACCAGCTATGGCCAAATAGACGTGCGCGGAGTAAAATTCATAGTTCATCTGCTCATTGAGCGCTTCCGTTAGTTCATCTTTTAACATGATGTGCTGCACATCCTTTCTGTATGGTTATTTTTTGCAAATCCCCATACATACAAGATTACCAGAACTTCATATACAAATACAAACGGAAGTCATAAATTTTACAAAGATTATGTACTTAGGCCATGACAGTTTCAGCCCTGGATTCAGCAATAATCTGCTTGAGTTGAGCATATAGTAGGTCAGGCGAAGCGGCGCAAATCAAGTTCTTTTTGCCGATCATCGCGATGCACTCTTTCTTGCAATGCTTACAGTTTCCTAGGCAATCCTTCTTCTTTTGCTTCAAATCAGGGTATTCATTTTTCAATGACTTATATATTTGTTTGGATCCGAATTTCTCATTTCTGCAGCAGTATTTAATCGTTTTCATGTCATAACCTCCACCGCTCATATCTACCGCCTATACCATGATATTAGTGATAATAATAATCAATGTCAACAGAAATTTAGAAATAGATATGCAAAAAAAGAACTTCCTTAACTCCTGTAAAAGGAATTAAGAAAGCTCTTGGTGATGCGGTCAAGAGGACTCGAACCTCCACGGGGGGTTAGCCCACACGGACCTGAACCGTGCGCGTCTGCCAATTCCGCCATGACCGCATAAAACAAAAAAAAACTGAGTCATGTAGGATTCGAACCTACGACACCCTGATTAAAAGTCAGGTGCTCTACCAACTGAGCTAATGACTCAAACTTCATAAAAAATGGCGGAGCCGACGGGATTCGAACCCGCGGTCTCCTGCGTGACAGGCAGGCATGTTAGGCCTCTACACCACGGCTCCACACTAAAATATAACACCTCATCAAGAGGTTGGTTGCGGGGGCAGGATTTGAACCTGCGGCCTTCGGGTTATGAGCCCGACGAGCTACCGAGCTGCTCCACCCCGCGTCGTTAAAAAAGGAAAAATGGAGGCTGACGGGATCGAACCGCCGACCCTCTGCTTGTAAGGCAGATGCTCTCCCAGCTGAGCTAAGCCTCCATGGGAATTACTTGATGGTGACCCGTAGGGGACTCGAACCCCTGTTACC
>NZ_JAWCUD010000016.1:0-151153 GCF_032461945.1 Paenibacillus violae | reverse complement strand
TTGACTTGCTAGCGAGATTATTCATCTCATTTATAGTCGATTGCTCGACTGTGCTTACTCACTCGTTGTTCAGTTTTCAAAGATCAATGTCTTTCGCTCACTGCCGTGTTACCGAAGCAGCGAAAAGTAATATACCATACTATTTTTCATTGTGCAACTCTTTTTTTAATTCTTTTTTCGAGCTGCTTTGACACGCTTATTTCGCGGCTTTCTTGCGGCCGGAATGACAATATAACATGTCCAACAAGTGGAATGCAACTATTTTTTTCATTTTCTAAAACAAAGAAACACCTGCCCTTAAAGCAAGTGTAAAAGTCATCTTTTATCCATCATGTACGGTATAGCTGTTGACGATCGCCGCGGCGAACGTTACGCGATTATTTCGAAAATAGTGGAAGAGAATACGAGCCTCCGTTGATTCTTCATCATACTTGGGAAAGTTGAAGAAATCGTCGTCTTCCCATCCCTCCCGTCGCAAGCTTTCAATCGATTCAGCAATCACACTCGGGATGACCGGTTTCATAATTGTTGACATATTCTCACTCCTTTTAATATTCCATTGTGATAATTGGTGTACCCGCAGTCAGGCGCCATTTGCCTGAAGTTGATTCCTGATGCAGAGCAAGCTGCAAATTCACTGTTTGATTTCCGCTTTGGATGGAGGTTTGAAACTCATCAGAAGCCAATGACAAGCTAATCGTCTTTGAATCGCTATAGCTCTCTACCGTTTTGCCTTTAAAAGATTGCGCTACCGCTTGAGCAAGCTCGTTGGCATTATTTTTCCCGTCTAATACCTGCTCGTTCATATAACCTTGCACCATCACATTCCATTGTCCTTGGATGACTAGTTTCTTTAATTGATCGCCTGTTTGCTCCTGCCAATTCAT
This sequence comes from Paenibacillus violae, assembly GCF_032461945.1. Classification (NCBI taxonomy): domain Bacteria; kingdom Bacillati; phylum Bacillota; class Bacilli; order Caryophanales; family Paenibacillaceae; genus Paenibacillus; species Paenibacillus violae. Next base: position 150,266 of record NZ_JAWCUD010000016.1, on the reverse strand, counting down.
AAGCTCAGATGGATCAGCTTGTTCAGAAGCATCTAGTTTCAGGACGGTGTAGCAGCCGTTTGAACCAGCTGGACTTGCAACTGTTAAAGTAACGACATTGCCGGGAGCAATCTCCTTTTGCGCGGAGTACACAGCATGAGAATTGGACTCGTCCAATTGTTCTTTTTGCGGAATTTCGAAGGCTTGAGAAAGTTTTTTACCGGTTTGCAGAATGTTGAGATCGCTACCAGCACATGTTCCATAATAGCCCGTATATTTAAAAGTTATATGCTGCTCATTCATCATGTACGGTTTCACAGTGTTCAAAAGGTGAAGCGCTTCTTGCCCGCTGCGAGCATCTGCATGACGAACCCAGCCAAAAATAATGCCGATAATAGAAAGTACAATAATGGCGTTAACCCAACTTTTCTGCATATAAAAAGGCACCTCTTCACTAGAATCTTCAACTCTAGTAAAAGGATGCCCAAATCTATCAAATGCTAAACCAATAAGCCGAAAGCTATTCTAACTCTTTTTCCCGGCGCAAAATCTCCTCCATAGACTTGTTAAGCGCAGCCTGCGGGCCAGGGAAATGCTTGTTATAGTAGGACAAATCCATGATAACCAAGAGAACGAGCATGCCAGCAACGGCATAACCGGCCATTTGATTCGGGGGAATAACCATGATGACGCAAATAAAAATAATCCAGAGCAGCGCGACAACGGAGATCACATTGCTATATTTTCCAAGATTCCAAGGCCCGAGATGCTTATCTTGAAATCTTCCTTCGGCTTTAGCCCGAAGCTTCAAGTAAATCGGAATGCCATAGGCAACATAAAGACCAACAACACTAACCGCCGTTAGGAACGCTATCGTTGTATACGTGGCATCCGGGTTCACCATTTTGATGAGATAGTCGATGAAAGCAAGCAGGAAAGAGAGGATGATGGCCAGCCAGATGGCTTTGGCCGGGGTCCGGTATTTTTTTGAAATTTGCGCCCACTGCGAGCTTAACGGCATCCCTTTATCCCTTGAAAAAGCATACATCATGCGGGAAAAAGAAGTGATGGACGCAAGTCCGCAGAACCACATCGCAGCCGTGACCAGCCACAAAATGACGGAACCGAATGTACCGCCAAGCGCTTCGCTGATCACATAGATGAACGCATTGCTGGAACCGGCAGCAGCGCTAGCATCCTTGATGGACAAGGTGACAAATGCAAGCATAATAAAACCAATGACAAATGAATAGGCGACGGATGTGAAAATACCCCAAGGCGCGCGCACACGCGGATTTATCGTTTCTTCAATGGTATGCGCCGAAGCGTCATAGCCCGTAAACGTCCACTGTGCCTGCAAAAGCCCGATCAGAAAGGCAAACATATAAGGTTTATCGGAGAAGGTTTCACCTACTTGGAACAAGTACGAGACCGGGTTTAGGCTGCCTTTGGTGAAAAAGGCCAGAGACAGGACCAGCACCGCAACGACAGCGATGTGGTACCAAGCGGAAAAGTCATTCAGCTTCGCAACGATCCGAATGCCGATGTGGTTGAGAATCCCATGCGTAAGCAAAATGACCGAGAAGCAAATCAACACAGTTGTATTGCTCGATTCATAACCGAAGACGCTCGCGATTAGAGGATCAGCAAACAGTGCGACGGAATAATCGATACCGGCGACGATGCCGATTTGGCCAATGAGGTTGATCCAGGCGGTGTACCAGCCCCAGCGTTTGTTTTTCAAGATTGCTGCCCAGTGGTATAAAGCGCCTGCCGTCGGAATGGCCGAAGCCAGTTCAGCCATAACCGCCGCAACGCACATCACAAAAAACGCGACGATCGGCCAGCCGAAGCCCATCATGCCCGATCCCCCATAGGTTAATCCATGACCATATAAAGATACAGCGCCAGTTAAAATGGAAATGATGGAGAATGAGATCGCAAAGTTGGAAAATCCGCCCATACTGCGCAGCAGCTCCTGGGCATAACCGAACTTGTTCAAATCACTTTTGTCTTTGTCCTGATGATTGGAAGATAAGCTCATCTTTACTCCTCCTCATCTTTTCACAACGATTTGTGCCGCAAAGTCTCATTTCCCCAAAAAGCTTTCGTGCTTGCTTTCATCGAATTCCCGAATGCTCTTGTTCGCAACGCTAACGATCCAACCAGCAAACAAACATGTGATGACAACGATGACGATACCAATCGCCAGTCCCATTCCGCCCCACCTCCTTCGCTGAATTCAGATTTCCAGGTTAACTCCGCTGGTTTTTTGTTCGAGCATCTTTTGTACGATGGTGCCGATATGCGCGCCGCCCTCCAGAGGGGGTGTGCCTCCGCGGTGAATATTGGATATAACCGTGCGGTCGCTTTCTACCGTGCCTTTCCGCGGTTTGTAACAGATGTAGGCACTTAATGATTTGGACGAAACCAGCCCAGGACGTTCTCCGATCAAAAGCACGATCACATCCGGCTGCAAGATTTCCCCGATATGATCCATCACGGCAACCCGTCCGCCTCGTACAAAAAACGGAGTACCTGTGGATAACTTATAAGCCGTCAGCGAGTCAAGAAGCGAGGGATATACATCGGCCAGATTGGCATCTACCGCGTTGGCGCTAAGCCCATCCGACACAACGATCTGTACTTGTGGATGTCTGCTGCACTTTTTCTGAATAAGAGCGATTCCCTCATCCGTAACAATACGTCCCATGTCGGGGCGCTTCAGGTAGTTTTCCGTATTCTCATAACGTGTTTCCACGGTAAATAAACCGAATTGGTCCAGAAGCGCTTGACTTGCTTCGCCATAGATGGAATCGACAGCAGCCGCATGATCACGGCGGAATTTCAGCACTTCTTTGGTTAATGCCCGCGTTCCGGTCCGCCAAACGCCAATTCGTGAAGGTGTGCTGGCGAGCAATTCGTTCATCCCTTCCTCCCATCTGGGACTCGGCACATGCGACTGCGGCTCTTCCTCTGATGGCATAGAAAGATCTGGCTGATCGGTCGGTGAGGGCTCCTCTTCTTTTGATACAGTAACGGACAGCTTCTTCTCTAGCTCTGCCATCACCAGATCCACTAGCGCATCGATGGGGACCCCGTTGTTCATCGCTACACCTCTTTCACATAAATAAACTCGGGTCCCCCGCAAGCGGCGTTAGCCGGCCGTTGTCCATAAGGCCCATTCGAACCAACCATTGTTCAAAAGCAGGAGCCGGTCGCAGTCTCATTAATTCCCGCAAAGTGGCGATATCGTGATAGCTGGTCGACTGATAGTTGAGCATGCAATCGTCCGCCATGGCTACTCCGATCAAATAGTTGACGCCTGCGGCTGAAAGCAGCACAGCCAAATTGTCCATATCATTCTGATCCGCCTTCATATGGTTGGTATAGCAAACATCCACCCCCATCGGCAGCCCCTGCAGCTTGCCCATGAAATGGTCCTCCAACCCAGCGCGAATGACCTGTTTGCTGTCATATAAATACTCGGGCCCGATGAAGCCAACCACCGTGTTGACAATAAACGGCTTATACTTGCGGGCAAGCCCGTAACAGCGCGACTCCAGCGTGACCTGATCGATGCCATGATGCGCTTCCGCGGACAGCTCAGAGCCCTGGCCCGTTTCAAAATACCACAGATTCGGCCCCGTCCCTGTCCCCTCCCGCGTGATCAGTTCATCCGCTTCATCCAGCAGAGCGACATCGATGCCAAAAGCTTTATTGCCGTCTTCCGTTCCTGCCAAGCTTTGGAACACCATATCCGCAGGCGCTCCTTGTCGAATCGCGCGCATCTGCGTTTTGATATGCGCCAAGACGCAGTTCTGCGTAGGGATCTGCCATTTCTCCATGACCTCCTTGGTCATCTGCAAAATGTGCTTCACGCTATCTGCAGAATCAATCACAGGGTTGATGCCGATTACCGCATCGCCGATCCCGTAGCTTAATGCTTCAAAAAGCGCTGCTTTTATGCCTTGAATATTGTCCGTCGGATGATTGGGCTGCGCCCTCCCGGCGAGCACGCCTTTTTGACCGATGGTGATGTTGCAGTGGCTGGTGACCTCCATCTTGGACGCGGCCTGCACCAGATCCAGATTGGTCATCAGCTTGGCGGCGGCGGCTACCATCTCGCTCGTTAGGCCTCGGGAAAGCCGACGAATGTCGGGATTCCCTGTCTCCTGCCGCAGCAAATACTCCCGCAGCTCAGCCACCGTCCAATTCCGCACCTCGGCATAGATCTTCTCATTCAAAGCATGCTCGATGACTCGAGAAACTTCATCGGTCTCCGGAGGCAGCAGGGGATGGTTCCGGATATCCGCCAGCGTCAAATCGGCAAGCACTTCTTTGGCGGCGATTCGTTCCTTGGCATCCTGCGCGGAAATGCCCGCGAGCTGGTCGCCTGACTTCTCCTCATTCGCTTTGGCCATCACTTCCTTCAAATCCTTGAATTGAAACGTTGTGCCGAGCAGCGTCGTTTTCAAATTCACCGGCCGCTCTCCTCCCCTCTGCCCTGGCCTTGGAAGGCCAATGTTTTGACCACTACGGGAATCATGATGCCGGAAATCGGCTCGCCTAAATCAATGTAATCCCCGTGCTCCACACGAATTTGATCGATGCAAATGACTTTCGGATGTTGCGCGCAGCGTCTCGAGAGGGATTGGCCGAGCGCCTTGGCGATGTCCGTTTCACAAATGACGACCATCGCTTCACTATGAGGAAAATGATGAATAAAGCTCAGATACAGCTTATCGGCTATGTATTGAAGGGTTGGATAAGTTAAGTGGTGCGTCCCTGACAACGCGAGTCCAAACGGAGGCGAACGATCAAGAGCGAATAAGCTTGCGCCATCTTGCATGAGAGCGTCAAACCGGTCCGCAAGCGCACTGCCCTGGACTAGCAGCTGCGGCGACAGGTCCAGCTTGAGCACGGGCAAATTGCGGATCGGCAGCAGCGAAGCATCTAAGTGCACCGTCGCACCGCTGATCTCCGTGCTCTGCATACCAGCGCCGATGACGGTCGCTCTGACCGTCTGATCCGCTTGAATCTGGCGAGCGGGGTAACCAGCGGCCAGCTCCTTCCAGGCATGGGCAAGCAGCGGACCGATATCCTGGTGCACGGCAACGTCCTCCAAGCTGCGGGGCGGCATTGTCTCTGCCATCAGTTGGCCTACACCGCCGGAGACCATCCATTCTTCTATAGAAGGAATGGCAGATAACGGCGTTCCGATCATTAGGGCTTCAATTGCAGCGTCTGCAACACGGACGCCGCTTAAATAGTCCATCATGCAGCGGCACATAGTCATGCAGATTTCGTTCAGCTGCAGCAGGCTTAGCCTGTCGCCCGGCTGAACGGTGTAGCCGGCCTCCTGCAGCCAAGGGCGTATCGACGGCGACACCTCAAGAATCGTGCCGGTCGAGTCGATCCGTATTAGCCTGCCGCCGACATGAAAGGCGACCGTGCCGAGCAGCTTGCCGCGATGAAAAATCGCTGCATTCGCCGTACCGCCGCCGATATCGATGTTGGCGACTGCGCCTCGAAGCTGCCAGGAGCGCTGCTCCGCGCCGGCGCCTTTGCCGGCGAGCAGCCCTTCGAGATCAGCGCCGGCTGTCGCGACAACGAAATCGCCCGCTCGTTCTGCGAGCAGATGGAGGATATGCTGCGCGTTTGTTTTGTTCGCCGTCTCACCGGTAATGATGACGGCGCCGGATTTGATTGCCGCTGGCCGGATGCCGGCCTGCTCGTACTCCTGAGCCACGATGGCCCAAATGCGCTCCGCGTGGATCTCATCGCTGCTGAGGAGCGGAGTGCTGTAAATCGGGCTCGCATACAGCAGCTCCCGCTCCGCAATCTGGAAGCGCGGCAGGCTGAGCACGCCGGAGGAGCGCACGATTTTCAACCGGGAAATGACCATCTTCGTTGTACTTGTTCCGATATCGAGTCCGACACTCGTGATCCATTGGTCAGTCATGTGTCCGCCCACCCGCACCTGCTAAGACTTCAGCTCCATCCCGCAGAATGTCTGCCGCCAGCTTCGCAAGGGGTATACGTGTGGCCATGCTCACTTCGCGCATTTTGGCGTAAGCCTTCTCCTCACTCAAAGCGTGCTTCTGCATGACGAGCCCTTTCGCTTTTTCGATGCTCTTGCGTTCCTCAATGGATTGCTTGAGAAGTTTGATATCCTGCTTTAGCGAGTCCATTTTCTCCTTCTGGCTCAAAGCAATCTCGACAGCCGGCAGCAAGTCTTCCTCCGACACCGGTTTGACTAGAAAAGCAGCCACCCCGGCCTCGCGCGCGTCCTTCACCAGCTCCTTCTGGCTGTAAGCAGTCAGGAGCAGCACCGATGTATCCTGCTGCAGCTTGCGGATAATATGAGACGCCTTGATGCCGTTCATGACGGGCATTTTAATATCCATAATCGCCAAATCGGGCTTCACCCGAGCTATCAGCTCTATCGCTTCCTCACCATTCTTGGCTTCGCCTGCGACGAGGTAACCGCCCTCCTCCAGCATTTCACGGATATCCATGCGGATGATGGGATCATCATCGACGACGACAATGGCATTTCTCATGGCATTTCGTCCTCCTTTGACTGCGATCTCGCTATTGGAAATGTAAGCTGCACTTCGGTTCCTCGCTCATCCGTCATGATATCCAGAACACCGCCGAGATTTTCTTCTACTAGTGTCTCCGTGATCTTCAACCCTAGATGGCCTTTCCGCTCGGAATGATTCGCCGCTTTGAACCCGATGCCGTTATCCGACACCCGAACCCGAGCGAAACTGTCTTGATGCTGCAAAGAAACTTCAATATGTCCCGTACGCCTCTCTCCGAAAGCATGCAGCACGCAGTTCTGCACCAGTTCATTCACAACAAGCGCAAGCGTCGTAGCGGCATCGGATTGTAAAATGAGCTCATCCCCGGAAATAACCGGGACGATGGTCTGATCCGGTTTGGACGAGGAGGAAATAATGTTCTTGATGATGCGGTCCACAACCTCGTTAAAATGGATCGTCTCCAGTCCTTCAAACGCGAGCATTTCATGAATGACCGCTATCGAATTAATGCGGTTGATGCTGTCGCGATACACCCTCACAACTTCTTCGTGTTTCGTTCTTCGCATCTGCAGGCGGAGCAAGCTGGAGACAGTTTGCAAATTATTTTTCACGCGATGGTGAATCTCCTTGATGACGGCGGACTTGATGACGAGCTGCTTCTCCTTCTCTTTCATATCCGAAATATCGCGCAGTAAAATAATCCCGCCTACCTCCCTCTGCTCCCGGTAAATGGACATAGCTTTGAGCTCGAAGGTCACATGCCCGATTTGCAATTCCTGCTGGATGAGGCCTGAACGGCCAAGTACCGTCAATTTCCCGTAAAATAACTGGGTGATCAGGGAGCCGTTAGCAGCCTCCGCCGTGTGACCGATTTCCTTCAGCATGTCGAGCGCACGCGGATTCGTGTAGGTGACCCGCTCCTTGTCATCAAAAACAATGACGCCTTCATGCATCAGCGACTGCATGCTGCCCTGCGACATGGCCACACTAAGCAGCGTTTCGCTCAGCTGTTCCGTTGTCTCCATCAATCGGGTCACATTCTTCTCCTGCTCAAGCTTCTCCGTAATGTCCTTCTCCATGATGAGTGCCCCGATCACCTGACCGGTTCTGGAGCGAATCGGCACGACATTTTGCTGGATGGCAATCTGCTCCTGCGAAATGCCGCGCGAGCCGATCACGGATTGGCCGGAAAGCAGGCAGAACATGACGGCGGGCTCATTTTGCACAAAAGCATACTGACCTACGACCGATGTCTTGTACAAGGAGGAGCCTTTGGAGGGACGTGCCTCCGCCACGACGAGCGCCATCCCTTTATCAGGGAGTGGGCAGTCTATGAAGACATCCGATTCGGATACATCGGCAAATAGTTGGAGATGATCCGCCATCTCTTGGATGGTTTGGGTTTCTTCTATGCTCAAAAGCGTATACTTCCTGCACAATTCCATAATGGACGCCATGGTGCATCCCTCTTCACTTTAGGATCAAGAACGTACGATTTGCATAAGCTTATCTTTTAACTTGGCAATGCCTTCGTTTGATGCAGCGGATGTAAGAAAGATTTCACCTTCCGGCAGCGCCTGCCTCAGAAGTTCGATAGCATGATCGATATCTGCCTGGGGGTGATCGATTTTGGTCACAGCCCCTAAAGCCGGCACGGCAAAACCTTGTTCAAATCCAGGGGGAAAATAGTTCCCGTCCCGCGTAGCATCTTGAACCAGCAGAACGGCTGCGGTCTCATGCGAGGTCGCCATTAACGAGCGGTAATACAGCGGATTCTCGCTGTACTCGCCGGGAGTATCGATGACCCAGTCACGGTAGATGAGGCTTTGCGTTTTGGATGCAGGCTGGGACTCCCCGAATAAGGCTTTGATCAGCGTTGATTTGCCTGCGCCGACGGCACCGATGATCATCACTTTTTTCATCGCGTTATGACCTCGTGATCGGTGCCGTCGAAAATTTTAACTTTTCGAGCAAAAACACATTCACAGCCGCAATCGCCATCTCCACAGCTGCGACTTCACCCGTGAGCACCAGCGAGCCAGTGAACCGGTCCAAGTAGCCGATGCCGACGTCGGCTGCTTTGGTCGCAATGTCCGCTGCGATGATGGCTGTCTCCGTTGGGGTCAGTGTAAGAATGCCAATCGCACTGCGCTCCTCGATGCCGAGTTTCGTATACAAAACCGGGTCCGGATTGGCAATGACATGAGCCAGTGTCAACTGCTTGCCGGGGACATATTCCTGAATCACTCTCTGTTTGTGCTCTTCCATGCTTCCTCCTCGGCTTCCTTCGCGACCTCGAAGCTATCGACAATGCCGACGATCATCGCATCGATGGGCACCATTTTATCCTTAAACAAGGTTCGGGCTGGACTTCCCCGGGATACGATCACACGTTCGCCAACCCCTGCTCCGATGCGGTCTGCGGCGATAATTGGCGTACCCGCTTCGCTATCTTTGAAATCCATCGGCTGGATCACAAGCAGCTTTAAGTTGTCCATGCCTGTTTCCTTTTGCGTAGCCCATACACTGCCAATGACTTTCCCGTAAAACATAGGACCTCACCTTTCGGCCAAATATTCGATCGTGATGCCTTTATCCTGCAGCATGTCTTGCGCTAGGGCGGAAATGATTGTTTTTCTGCCAATTTGCAAGGAGCGGAACGGATGATTTCTTAGCTCTCGTGTGACCCATTCTGCGGAGACCAGCTTTCCTTCGTAGACGATGGCTGAGGATGCGGGAGTGGGTTCGGGTGGGGCGGGCAGGGCAGCCTCAGCTTTGGAAGCTTCTGGAGTTTCATGAGTTTCAGGAACTTCCCGATTTTCAAAGATTTCAGGGCGTATTTTGCTCACGGCTTTCTCGGCAAGCTGTTTACTGGGGGCGAACTCGACGCCGTACATTTGAAGCTCCATTTTGTAATAATCAAAAAGATTGCGATACGGGGTGGGCAGCGTCAGCGTTTGGAGCGTCCGGCGGTCCGCCTTTTTCAATCCTGAGATATCCTCACCGATGAGAACGAATTTATTTTGAACCAGCGTAGAAAAAATGATCTCCGAGACGATCGTCCCTTTCATGCCAAGGGCTGCTCTCGCTGCATTATCCAGATCAATTTCCGGAATCACGATGCCTTCATACGCAAGCGGCACCTCTATGGGAGCTGGAGCGAATTCGTCAGAGGCAATGGTTTGACCTCGCCCAGCGCATTCGATCTTATGCTTGCCGAGCCAGCAGGAGGCTTCGCCGTCCAGGAACATTAGATCATGATCAATGCCGTGAATATTTAATGCGATAAAATGATCGGTGAAAGCTTCATGCGCCGTACTGTCGTAAAACAGGTAAAGCACCTTCGGCCTTTTGGCCTGCTGGTTCAAAATCTCACGAACGATCGCTTCGACCATTTGCTTGATCTCCACCTAGCGCAGCCTCCTTTCGGCATTCTTAGGGATGATCTGGACCGTGTCCCCTGTCGTTAAATGGGCTGCATTCGCCTCATCCCGGTCGATATGGAAATCCAGCGAATACTGCGGGCTCACCCTCACTATCACATCGGCAAAAATGACGGGGCGCTCCCCCATCGCTTGCACCAGAATGCGGTCCCCGTTGTTTAGTCGCAAGATCTGGGCTTCGTCCGGGGATGCATGTACGTGATTTTTGGCGATAATCAGCCCTTCGGGTAAGGCGACACTCCCCTTTGGGCCAACTAACGTAATCCCCGGTGTGCCTGCAAGATTGCCGGATAAACGAATCGGCGGATGAACGCCGAGCTCGAATCCGTCTGTGCGCGAGATTTCCACTTGAGTCAAACCACGTGAGGGTCCCAGGATGCGGACGTTAGACAGGCTGCCGTGCGGGCCCTTGAGTGTCACTGTTTCCACGGCGGCAAATTGCCCTTTCTGGGACAGCTCGCGCAAAGGCGTCAGCTGGTAACCTTCGCCGAACAACATATCGATATGATGAGGTGCGAGGTGCACATGCCTGTTGGAGACGCCAACAGGTAGGAGGTTCAAAGACAGGGTGCCGGATGACTGGGATGCCAGACGCTGCAAAGGAATTCCTCGCTCCTTCAGGAAATCGGCAGCTGCGGGGGTCAGCTTATCCCCCTCTGTAACTGGAAAAGGATTCGCCAAACCTTTGATCAGCTGTGTGCGCAGATACGTTTCCGTAATGAGCGCCATCTTTTACCCTTCAAGCTTAGGAAGAATGAACTCAATATCGGAGTGCGGACGGGGAATCACATGCACCGAAACCAACTCCCCTACCTTCTCCGCAGCGGCTGCGCCTGCATCCGTGGCGGCTTTGACTGCACCGACATCTCCCCTGACCATCACTGTCACTAACCCGCCGCCTACATGCACTTTCCCGACCAGCCTGACATTCGCCGCCTTCACCATCGCATCCGCCGCTTCAATTGAACCTACCAAACCTTTCGTTTCCACTAAACCTAATGCGGCCAATTCTCCTGCCATTGCTATCTCCTCCTTGGATGATTGGATTAAGACAATTGCATATCGGTAAGGACTTTTCTGATGATCTGAGCAACTTCCTCACGCGTAATGCCCAGCTGATTGGTCTTGATTAGTCCTTCCGCCACCTGGCTGGCGACTTGACTAGGATTCGTCTTTACAGACTCCTCAGGCACGGGCATCTCCTTGATGCCGAAGGCAACCCGCTTGATGTTCAGCAAATGCTGCGGCCCAATATTGTCCGTTGTAATGTTATTGCCAAACGTCCCGCAGCCCAGTGTCATGGAGGGGAAGATACCCGTCGTGGCACCAATGCCGCCGAACGTTGTTCCCGTGTTAACGACAATACGCGATGCCGGCTTTTCCAAACCGAAAGCTTCAATAACCGCTTGGTCCTCAGCGTGAATGCCGAGCGTATGGCCTAAACCACCGAGCGATAACAGCTGAATGCACCTTTGGCAGCCTTCCTGCCAATCGTTCACTGTATATAAAGCAAGCACAGGGCAAAGCTTCTCCATGGAAAAAGGGTAGTCGTGCCCAACCTCCGTCTCTTCTGCGATTAACATTTGCGCGCTATCCGGGACGTCGATGCCTGCTTTGGCCGCTATGGCCTGTGGTGATTGGCCAACAATTTGCGGATTCATCCCTTTCGTGGTCATCAGGATAGAGGCTATCTTATGCTTTTCGTGTTTATTGAGGAAATAAGCTCCACGTCGTTGTAATTCTTGGATAAAGTGCGGCTTGATGGCTTCATCCACAACAAGCGCTTGCTCTGAAGCGCAGATCGTGCCGTAGTCGAACGTTTTACTCTGCAAAATGTGGTTCACCGCGCTTGGGATGTTCGCACTCCGGTGGATGTACACCGGCACATTGCCAGGCCCGACACCGTAGGCGGGTTTGCCGGAGCTGTAAGCAGCCTTCACCATGGCGGTTCCGCCTGTGGCCAAGATGAGATCCGTCAGCTTATGCCGCATCAGCTCCCCACTCGCCTCCAAAGTAGGATGCGAGAGGCAATGAATGAGCCCCGGCGGAGCTCCCGCACGCTCTGCTGCAGCCCACATGACGGCAGCTGACTCTTGCGAGCAGCGAAGTGCCGATGGATGCGGGGAGATGACGATCGCGTTGCGTGCTTTCAGCGCGATCAGGCATTTGAACAGCACCGTCGAAGTTGGGTTCGTTGAGGGAATGATTGCCGCGATGGTGCCGACGGGCTGGGCGATTTCCCAGACCTGCTTTGTGTTATCCTTGCGGATGATACCCACCGTTTGCATGTCCTTTATCGCTGCATAGATATCCCTCGCGACGAACAGATTCTTCGCCTTTTTATCGGCGACTTTCCCGAAGCCGGTCTCGTGGACGGCCATAGCGCCAAGCCGCTCAGCTTGCTGCTCAGCCGCTTCAGCCATGGCGGAAACGATCGCATCGATTTGTGATTGCGTCATTTTTTCCAGGAGCTTCTGAGCCGCCTTCGCCTCTTGCAGGTAATTGCGAACCTCCTGAATCGCTTGCAAATCGCTGTCCAGCTTCATGTCGGCCGCTCTCCTTCTTCAGCGGACAGCTCCGAGAAAAGCCGGACTAGCTCCGCTTTGCTAACCAGCTGAATATCTCGTCCGGCCAGCGGGAACTTCGGCATGTTTTGGGCGAGCTCTCTGAGCTGGGCGACGGTCATTTTGCTCCAGTTCGGTGTAGTTGCAGGAGGCTCTTCTGGCTTGGGTGCTTCTGGTGCTTCTAATGAAGAGGCTTTGGGCTGCTCCCGCTTTTGGACACTCTGCAGCATCGTGTAAACCGAAGGATCAGGACGCGGGATCACCTGTGTGCCGAGCAGCTTGCCGACCCGCTTCGCCTCGTCTGCCCCTGCATCTACAGCCGCTTTGACCGCTGCCACATCGCCCCAGATATACACAGTTACAATGCCGGCATCCACCTTCTCATACATCGTGACCTTTACATCCGCCGTTTTTGCTGCAGCGTCGGCGGCAGCGATTAATGCGGGCAAGCCATATGTTTCGATCATGCCCAAGGCTAGCTTTTGTTGAATCATTACGGACACCTGCCTCTTACTGGCCTATTTTCTTCGGTTCTCTAGCGATGCTTCGAACAGCCTCCGCGAATGCTTCAGCCGCTGCCATACAGGCCGACTGACTGCCTGTCAGCAATCCTCCCGCAAAGTTCGTCTCTGTCGGCGGGCCGTAGAATTTGCACAGGCGCACATCGGCGGCTTTGAGTGCGGCATCCAGGGCGTAGACGGCTTCTAATGGAGGAGCAATTAAGTAAGCCAGCGGCTCGCCTTCCCGGATCTCCGCTTCTTTGGAGAGATACGAGCCTGTGCGGGAGATCACATGCGCATAGTACGCGTGGGTGGCGTCGGCATTCAGCGCGTAGAAGCAGGCGCCGCTCTCCATCACTTGGATAGCGGCATCCAGCCCGCTTCGCACTTCGTCCGGCGAGGCGCCGCCGATGATGCCGATGAATTCACCGGACAGCGGCCCCGACGCATGCCCTGATCCGGCATAGAACGAGCGGGCATACACCACTTCTACCGCTACGTTCTTCGTTGCTTCATCGATGGCGGTGAAACCTACATCGTCGATGGTTGAAGTCAGCAGGCCGAGGCTGCGGATACCCGGCTTCAGCTCCAGCTTCTGCGCGAGCCCGGCGTCGACGTTCGGGATGATCCGGACGGCGAGCGGTATAGCGCGTATCGGTTTCTCGTTAAGGGGCACTCCCTTCACCTCTCCGCCTTAGTTGAAAGCAAAAAGGTGCCCCGGTTCGGAGAACGCTCGACGTTCTTGGACCTGAGGCACCTTTGCCTGTTTTATGCTTTTGTTAATGGATATGCGGTGAGCGGGTGGGATATGCTAGCATGGCCATAGAAATCACAAATAAAAACATTCACTTCTTTTTCTTGCTCTTCGCCTTCTCCAAATTCCGAGCAACCCTGTACTTCACGATCCGGCTGATCAATTCATAAGGTATCGGCTTTCCGAGTGGAAATTGCAGAGTTCCTTTTGACGCATGATATTCTGCGACCTCATCTTGGAATTGGGTAATTCCGTCCGGTGCCGGATAAAATCCGATATGATTTTTAAAAGCTGCAAAATGCACCAAATTCCCGTGCTGCTCAAAGGTAGGCATCGCGTAACTGATTTTTTCCTTGGCATCCGGGGCGGATTCTTTAATGACTTCTCGCAGCTTTTGCAGAATCTCCTGAATCTCCGGCGAAAAAGCTGCGATGTACTCATCGATGGATGTGTACGTGATTTTTTCTTTCATAGGTTCTCCTTCAGGTCATTTGACCGTACCAATATATCTCTGCAAACTTTCTCGACGCACCCTGCAATTAGTTGTACGAATGGCGCTTGGTCACCGCTTATGCTTGCTAATTCTAAGGTCTCATAGTACTTCATTTGCTGCTTTGACGATAGCTGGCGGAAATCCGAATTTCATTAAAATTAAATTCATCAATAGGCTCGCCGTACGTCCATTTCCATCCGAAAAAGGGTGAATATAAACAAACCGGACTATTACCATTATATCACGGTAGGAAGAGCTTAAGACGGTGCTTGGTTGAAAATGTTCGATCGTAAAGCCTACTCCCTACAACAAAAAAAGCAACCAATCCCTAAGGATTGGCCGCTTCTCATTTCTGCTTCTCCATTACTGCTCCATCAGTTTAATTTGTGGCTCCCAGCCCAATAATCTTTTCGCCTTCGCGTTGGAAATGAGAGATGTTCTTCCCTCTAACGGGGAGCGAATTTCTTTCACGCCAGGCAAGTACTTCGCCACTAAATCCAGCGTTGGCCGATTCGATGAGCTATCATCTGCTGCAATGATAAGCGCCTCCGCGCCAAGCCCATCGACCTCAATGGCTTTAAGACAAGCAGTAGCTACGTCCCTTGCATCGATGTAAGACCACAGGATACGCAAACGCGCGTCCGTATTATCGAAATTAGCTTTCAGCTGCTCGTAACTCTCGGGCACCAGAATGTTGCCTAAGCGGAAACTGACCACCTGCATCCCGGTACGCCGATTGAACGCCTGCGCAGTCACTTCATTCACCACTTTGGACAAGCCATAGCTGTCTTCCGGCAACTGAGGGTGATCTTCATCGATGGGTAAATACTGAGGCTCGAAAAACTCACTGGCAAAACAAATGCCATACGAGGACTCACTCGACGCAAGCACGACTTTCTTGACCCCCAAGTTCGCCGCCGCCTCCAATATATTGTAGGTGCTCATCACATTATTACGGAAACATACCTCATTCGTATGTGTGTAGGCTTGAGGGATAGCGGCAAAATGCACAATACCCTCGACCTCTTTCCGATTGCCAGTACTGAATTGCGATATCGCATTATGTACTTGACCCAAATCATTGAGATCAGTAATAATCGTCCGGCAAATCGGTTCCGCTGGAGCTTTCACGTCCAAATTAATGACATCATAATTATTTTCCACAAAATGTTTTAAAATCCACTGGCCCGCCTTACCGCTGCCGCCAGTTACAATGATCCTCTTTTTGTCCATGAACCCTAAATCCTCCTCGTTATGTCTAATCAACCTCTATAGAAATCCCGAATCCAACGATGCGCTTTCAGCTTTTCCACTTGTTCCTTGGTCAGTCCCTGTCCGTCACCAACACGCATATTTGCTTCCACGTTGCGAACAGAGCGCATACCCGGAATGACCGTTGACACAGCAGGATGGCTTAGCACATACCGCAGTGCGATTTCCGGCATTTGCTCAACAGAAATATCCAGATCAGCTGTAATCTTCTGAACGCGATCATACACCTGCTGCTTGCGGTCACCCCGGAAATAGTTGTTGCGGAAATCACCTTCGCTAAACGTCGTGTCAGGTGTAATACGGCCCGTGAGACCGCCTTCATCCAGCGAAACTCTGACAATAACGCCTACATTGTGCGCTGCACAGGCAGGAAGCAGTTGATCCTCAGGACTTTGATCGAAAATGTTATAAATCACCTGCACCGTATCCACGAGCCCCGTTTCAATCAGCTTGAGCGCATTATTTGGTTGGTGATCGTTAATTGATATGCCGAAGTGTTGGATTTTGCCCTGCTCTTTCAGCTTGCGGACCCCTTCCAGCCAGTCTCCCTGTCCCACCCACTCGTCCGACCAGACGTGGAACTGCTGCACATCAATCGTCTCTAGACCTAGATTGCGCAGACTTTGCTCTGTACTTGCTATGACATGCTCCGCCGTAAAAGTCTCCTCCACAGGTACGCCATCGCGTGCCGGCCATTGTCTGTTTTTCGGAGGGATTTTGGTAGCGACATAAATCGGCTTGTCATGGGCTTTCACCACTTGTCCGACAAGTCGTTCACTGTGGCCGTCGCCATAGCCCAAAGCTGTATCAATAAAGTTCAACCCCAGCTCAATCGAGCGATTTAGCGCTTGAATGGATTCCTCGTCGGAAGCGCCGATCCAAGCCGTTTTACCGATTCCCCATGCGCCGTATCCGATTTCCGATATCTGCAGTCCCGTTTTTCCAAGAGTTCTAACGTTCATCTTCCGTCCTCCATCCACTGATTTACTTACACTTGTTATTATACAGGCAAAGGAAAAGCTGCATAAGAACTGAAAAAGTTGTCAGTTAGTTACTTTGGCGTAAGTGGGGGGTTGAGTGAAAAATAATATTTGATAATGATAGAAAAATCTGGTATTATCACCTAGGCAAAAAATACTATATTTAGGAGATGAACAGTGGTGAAGTTTAGGCATTTGGGACTACTATTATTATCATTCATTTTAATAACAACTTTCTCACAATCCGCTTATGCACATTCAGGTAGAACGGACGCAAACGGAGGGCATAATTGTTCAGCCAGCTCCAAGGCCAAAGGATTATGTACGGGCTACCACTATCACAATGGTGGATCTTCCTCCGGTAGCAGTTCATCATCAACATCATCTGGTGGGTCAACTTCCAGTACTAAATCGGCAGCAACTCCAGTAGAAACCGTTCCAAGTGGGTATGTCAAAGTTGAAAAGCCAACATACACGATTAACGTAAATGGCACTTCAATCACCAACTCATCCCTTAAATATCCTGTCATCTCATATAAGGACATTACGTATTTTCCAATGACCTTTAAATTTACTCAAGCACTTGCACTAGAAACAGTATGGGACGCTGAAACTGGATTCGTCATTCGAAAAACTTCCAATAAGGCGAGAAAGCTTGAATTGGATTACGGAACTACAAGTTCAAACATGTATGCTAGTCAACCAGATTTTAATATCTATGTGAATGATGCTTGGATTGATAATGGTTCCGAGGAATACCCGTTATTGGTATTAAACGATGTAACCTATTTTCCAATGACATGGCATTATGCTGTTGATGAACTGGGTTTAGCTATAAAGTTTGAAAACAACACTTTTTATATTTCTAAATAAACGAAACGCCAAATAAACCCCATCCGCTAAGGATGGGGTTGTGTTTTTGCATCGCTCCACTTGCTTATTACCGCTTAGGGTTAAGACCATATTGGTTCTCATTAGGATCACTGTCTTGGCAGTAAAATACGATAAGAATAATAGCACCGATAAGTGGGATTAAACCAATCAAAATCCACCAACCACTTCTCCCGGTATCATGAAGCCTCCGGAATGCAACGGCTAAGGACGGCAATAGGACGGCTAAGGAGTAGAGGCCAGTCAATACATTTGTAATCCCCAATAAGGATTCCAATATGGCAAGGATGATGGAGATAATCAGATTAAAAAGCACAAACATCCAGTACTCCTTGCGTTGAGCCCTACCTGAGAATCCAACGTAGTTTTTCAACACTTTTGAATACCATTCCATGTATCTTCCTCCTTCATATTCACCAACTTGGATTAATAAAAAGGCTTCCCTTGTTGCAATCTCCTTCGCATTTTTATGTAATTATTTGATCTCGTAAAGACTCTGCCCCCCTTTGGAATGTTTGCATTCTCCCACTCCACCTCCCCGAACAAAGCCTAGTCATTCCATGCTCCAAATAATGCTATGCCCTTATATGTATTTGGGTGGGGGTTGTCTTAATGATTAAAAAATGGGTATTATTGGATCAAATTATGTAAACAGCTTATTGCATGCTCTCTAGATAAATAAAAAAATCCCCACATCACAATAACGCAAGGATTTCTTTCAGCTTATGCACAACAACGATAGCTACCTTTATTGTTTTATACTTGCTTTTAACGTGATTAAAGCCCTTTATCTTTCAGAAGCTTATGAACCCGTTCTTTGACAGAGTCATCAGGTTCTATCTCCGACAAATGATTAACCGCATTAATAACCCGCTCATCCCAAGCGGTAACATGCCATCCCTCTAACGCTTTGATCGCCATGTTTCGATTTCTGGTTACAGGACTGTTCAGACCCGTCAAGATTAATTCAACACCGATCCCTTCATACTGATCCAAACTCTGCAAAATGGTATCCAAATTCCGATGTGCCACATACTCCTGGCCAAACCCCATCTCATCGCCGGGGCCGGTAGCAATGTACTGAAGAGGAAGATGTTCAGTGGCGAACTGAACCAATTGCCGGATACGGTTAGGATCACTCGATTTCATGAGCTGAAAGTAATGAAAATCCTCCAGCGGATCTGCGGCAAGCTGGCCATACAGCGTTTCCTAAATATCCACACCAAGCTTATCCGCACATGCTGTACCATAGTATCGTTCCGATGAATTACCGGCGCTAACAGCGTGCGTTATAATGCTTACCCACCTGGCATTGCTAATTATTGATTCGCATGCATTCCTAATATCAGTTCTTACCTGTTCACTCCATCCCTCCGACATCCGCCGAGACCAATTCTTTTCATCCTGAGCCAAGAAGTCGCGAATGCTCCATAAGACAGACAAATGCTTAGCAGATGAGCCCATCTCCCGGGCGAGCCTCACGTAATCGGACACGACCTGCGGAGCATACTCGTAATCGTCAATATCCTCTGCAGGACCGCCGTTCAATAACGCCTCCATAATATCCGTCGCCCCATTAAACAATGCGCTATCCACCGAATTGGCTGAGAGCGCCTCCCGCAATCCGCCATTCCTCGCACAAATGCAAGCTAAATATTCATTCATAACGCTGTTTTGGCAGCCTTGGCGCAGCAGCCAGTCTTTAATCTCCTTCGTAGTCGGCTCGAGTCTTTCGACAAGATGAATTTTCCCCCACCCATGGACGTGCTTAGCTAGTTCAAATAGAACCTGGTTGCTATCCTCCATGCCATTCTGAATCGCAACCGCAGCATATAATGTAAATTCATCGTGCATCCCCAGTGTCAGCAACAGTTCCTTCACTTGCTCGTTCTGGAAAAGGCCCAGCAGCGCAATTCCGAATTTCGACATTGCGGTGTGCCCCATTTTCGGCGAACCATTTTGCCTCTTTGAATAAGGCATCAGGCTTTATGCCCGGCTGCTTACGCAACGCTTCTAAAATGGAATCAATTTGGCTGCTAATATCCGTCTTCACAAGCTTAGTATATAGGGCCTTTCTAATTGAATTCTTTGAATTTCTTGATTGCTTCGCCAGAAGGTGGACTAACTCGTCCGTCTCGTCCGTCATCTGACCTGGCCTCGCATGGTGCCCGAAAGCCCCATCCAGGCCGCCCGCTACCCATCTCAACTTACTTCCGGACCAAAATTCTTCGTCATCCGGCAGGGACCCTCCTACGGTTTCGCCTTGCTCCTTAATGAATGAATAAATGGAGGTTTTGCCTTCCCAGAGAGGTCGAGCGATTTTACTAAGAAATGTAACCATCGTTATCATCACCTTTTTCATATACTTCTTTCTGCTCGGACGGAACAACATCAAATCTCTGATCCTGCCCCGCCGCTTGCACTTAGCTATTACTTAGCTCCCCCAACAAGCGAATTCAGCTGTTCCAGCAGATTGTCTCTGCCAGTGAGCGAAATCGTCCCGATTTTATCACAAATTTTCTCGAGAAATTCAAGCTCCTTTAAGCGGAACAGGGTCTGATTCTCGTCCATCAACTTAGCTGTGTTAAGCAGACTACGAGTAGAAGCCGTTTCTTCACGACGTGTAATCAAGTTTGCTTGAGCTTTCTTCTCTGCTAACAGCACTGTGTTAAGTATCTCTTTGATATCCCCAGGCAGAATAATATCCTTTACACCGGCAGAAAAAAATTTGACGCCGTATTCCTCACTCTTTTCGTTCAGACGCGATAGTACGAATGCCGCTATCTCTTGCTTCATCCGCAACAGGTCGTCAAGCTTCAATGTCCCGACATATTCACGCAGAATAAGCTGCAATAGAATATAAACCTGATCTTCAAAAGCCTTGATCTCTAGTGCGCGCAGCGGATTGATAATCTTGTACTGGCAGACAAAATTTAAGCGAAGCGTTACCTTATCCTCCGTCATCATTTCCTGACCGGTCATATCCAGTTGCTGCAGCCGTAGATCCACGGTTTTTATCGATGCGATTACAGGTCCCTTCCAGAAGTAATATTTTCCAGGGGCAAGCTCCTTCTGCATGACATTGTTATAAAACAGCATTCCTATCTCGTGGCTGGCCACTTCGGAAACATAAAGATATCCGGCAACTTTCGCAAATATAGCTCTATCTATGTCTGCACCAACCTCTGGTTGGCGAATGTCGACTCGGGTAAAGTCATGCTTTTTCAACGCATTCCAGAAAGCGTATTTACCTGCTGTCATAAGCGATACGAACTTTCCATCCTCGTAATGAAGCACGTACTCATGATCCTGAACATTGATAACCGTAATCTCCTCAAGCAACCGTTCATCTTGAAGAAATAAGTTCAGATCCTTTCCCTGCACGACAAATGGTTTAGTAACATTCAACAACACAATTTCATCATCTGAAAATGGAGCTAATCGATAAACACCTGGCTGCAAGTGCTTCACATAACTGCCTTTCTTAAACAATAATCCTCGTTCGTCAGCCTTAACGATCATTTTTTTAAACATATATATCTCCTCATTTCATGGGAACTTTGCGGTGTGTTGTGACCTTATATGAGGAAATCCCCCTGAGTCGGAAGCGGAGCCAGCTTAAGGTTGGAAAATCGTTACCTACGCACGAAACTTTCTGATGGTGATGTCGGCATCCATTCCAGCCCGTGCTCACTCATCTTGCCGTTACGTGGTCTTGTACTTTTTTTCTCATCCGGTATCCACAGGCTGCAAAGCTGCTTCATCAGTGCCTACCCGAAGGAGGCTGGGGATTCCCGCTAACAGGTCTAATAGAGTTTTCATCGCTCGATGGGAAGTCGAGTATTCTACCAGAATCGCTCGTTACGCGATTGGGGAATCGAACCCCAAATAGTGGTTTCTTACCGATCCGATCGTACAGGATACCGCAGCATACGATGCACGGCACTGCGGGATATTTCGATATCCCCGCCTCGTTACGACCGTCCGAATAAGAAACAATGTAAGCCTTACAGGTTCTATCTTCGCTTATTTTTCAATTAGCGAACATGGCGAAAGTATTACGATGACGCAAAAGTTTTCCATTTTAGCCCAATAGTTCTCTTGTCGCCTGTTGCAAGTCAGGAGTTTCGGCTAATGGGAAATTGTCTCCTTGAGCACCAAAGTAATTAAAAAATCCCACTGCCACTATGACAGAGGGATTTATTCTATTAAGGCTCTAACGAACCCCTAACATATCTCTGAAATTGGATACTGCATCCAACTCCTCAGCTAAAGTAATGGCCTGCTGCATATCTTCGTGCTGACTGGACCAATGCCAACTTCCGTACCTGCCAATGCTGTAAATACCATGCCGCCGCAAGTAACTTTGGATATGAGCAGTTACCTTACTATTCGGTAAACAATAATTATGCTCCAAGTAGATTGGCCTCAAGGTAATGATATCCCTCTCATCCTCAATCATACCGATATCCATAAGGTCCTTTATAACATGCGGAACCAAGTTCAGAGCCTCTTTTTGGTTCTGAAAATACAGCGGTGAACATTCCACATACATAGAACTGTAGCCTTCCGGTGCCATTTTAGACTCAACGTTACTATAGAATCCGATTCTGTAAAAACGGTACTTAAGATCAGGTATGTAAACCCAGCTTTTGTTTACATGCATCGGGTTTCTCTTAACGCCTAAGTTGAGAATGAGCCCTTTGCTCGATTGCAATTGCTGGGACAAATAGACAATGTCACGATCAACATCGGTAATCATATCGATCAATTTAGGCAGAGGCATCGTTGATACAATGGTTTTCCAAGGAGATGCCTGATTATTTATGGTGATGGTTTGTTTATGTAAATTTATCGATTGGACATGGGAATTAAAGTGGATTTGCTTATTTTGAGCCAAATGCAAAGGAATAGCTGACGCCCCTAATTCACCTCTCGGATAGTAAAAATAATGATTATACCCCTCGATGCTCTGATTCGTGCGAACATTTCTGACCTCTTCATATTGGCCGATTTGAATTTGAGATAAATTCGGTACCCCAAACATTTTCACGTTGTAATCTCTGAAGAAACACTCAAACAAAGTAGGACCATAAGAATGGAGCAGCATGTCCGAATAATTCAGATAGCCACGGCTCTTCGTTGCCGCTTCGCTGGTAATTGCAGTTAATTCATATTCAATCTGATCGACCAAACGATGATCGGGATGTGCTTTGTAACTCTGCTGAATTGGAAAATCAAACCACTTGTTATCCCAATAAACGAATGCTTGGCGTACATGTTTCTCGAGAGGAAGGTCATCCAGTAATTGCATGACTTTCGGTGCGTTCTGAAGATGGAACCAATGTCCGCCTATATCGAAGGTAAATTTGCCGACAGCTGTATGAACATGATACGAAGACGCTTTTCCCCCTAGCTCCGGAGCGCTCTCCAATACCTTTCCACGTCCCAATGCCGATGCAAAAGCTAATCCGGTCACCCCGGCTCCAATTATGTACATGGACATGTGTCCCCCCTTTTTAATCAAATCTGTATCATGTCTCTTACTTTTCCGATTACTTTATGGACATCGTACTTAGTCTCAGCCAACTCTCTGCTATTTGTCCCCATGACCTCTGCCAGTTGCGGATTCAAGATAAATCGTTCCATCGCTGCGGCAAGTGCTCCCCCATTCTTTACAGGGACTATCATTCCGTTAAATCCTTGAATGACTGTCTCACGGCAACCAGGTACGTCAGTCGTTATTATTGGCAGTCCCATTGCCATGGCTTCCAGTGTAGATTTGGGGGTGCCCTCGCGATAGGAAGGTAGGACGAAAATATTCGAATCTCTTAAGTAAGGGCGCACGTCGGCTGCCTCCCCCAGATAATTGACCACTCCCTCCTCCATCCACTTCGCAACTTGCGTCTTGCTGATCGCACTCGGATTCGAATCAAATGGTCCTAAGAGGGACAATTTTACAGCCGGATACTTAGCCTTTAAAATCCTCGCCGCCTCGATGTATTCGTAGATTCCTTTGTCCTTAATAATTCTTGCGATTAGTATAAAAGTTAATGGGACTTGGCTTATGACTGGGCGATTTCCGGTCATTGTAAATTTATCGAGATTAACGCCTGAACCATTCACGATGGTCGTATTGTTCCTCTTGATTAAACCAAGCTGTTTAAATAAACGTAGGTCATCCGGGTTCTCGAAGAAGGCCCTTTCACAATGTTGAAAAGCAAAGCGATACAAAAAGCTGACAAGAGGTAGCAGCAGCCGCTGTTTCCATGTGCGTCCTGTAAACAAATAGCCTAAGCCTGTGACCGTCACGAAGACTCTTCTACTTCTTGCCATTCGGGCAGCCAGAGCGCCATAAAGTATAGGCTTAATTGAGTAGCAGCAAAGGATATCGGGACGCTCCTCCCGTAAAATCCGGGTCAAATAGTAAACACTTCGTATGTCGTAAAACGGATTTATGCCTGTATTTTTTATTGGAATCCGAATACATCTCACACCTATGGCAGTCAAAGCGACCTCCGCATCAGTATCTGGAGCCACTGCCGTTACACGATGCCCATCTTGCACCAACGATTCAATAAGATCCCAGTAAAAATTCAAGTAACACTTGGCATAAGGAACGATGAACAACATTTTAGCCATCTGGTCTGACTCCTCAAGTTAAGCTTTGTTTATTTTAACCTGGCTTAATCTATGTGCAGCAAAAAATACAAACGCAAGAGTGAGCGCCACAAAACCGTATGTAAAATAGTGAAAAAATAAAATCAAAAAACCTATAGCGCCAAAGGCGACAGAGCAGACGTAAGTCAGAATCACCGTACTTTTGACCGAAAATCCCATCCTAATAAGCCTTAAGGCAAAATGATCCTGACTTCCTAACAGCGGAGACTTCCCTGCTTTTATTCGAAGTATCGATACAAAGAACAATTCAAAAAGCGGTATTCCCAAAATCAACATCGGTACGATGAAATGATGATTAAGCTGTTGACCTTTGGCCCAATGAGCTACCGTACAGGCAAGCAAGAAGCCCAGCAGTAAACTTCCGGTATCACCCATGTAGATCTTGGCGGGTTTAAAATTGAAAATTAGAAATCCCAGACAAGATCCAGATACAACTATCATTAAGGTACTGTGGAATGGATCTCCCGCTAGTAGAAGTAACAGCGCAAGAAACAAGGAGCATATAGCAGCAATTCCCGCGGCGAGACCGTCCATGATATCGATTAAATTGAAAGCATTTGATAGGCCTGCAACCCAAATCAATGTAAGTGCCATATTTAAATACCAATGATCAAACAGCGAAAAGCTAATTCCATGAAACCAAACGATGTAAGCCGCTAACAATTGTAAGCCTAGCTTTATCTTAGGTGTCATTCCCTTCATATCGTCAATTAACCCGATTAATAAAATGATAAATGTGCCTAACAATAAACCACGCTGCTGAGCGTTTACCATTAGGATTAAATCTCCTTTGAAGATAGCCATAGAAATGACTATTGCAGCGAAAATTGCTACTCCACCTAAATAGGGAACGGGTTCTCTGTGCTTTTTCAAATCGGTATTAGGGGAATCAACAATATTTAGTTTCTTTGCAATGACTCTCGCAATTGGCGTCAATATCACGCATATTAGGGCTGCTAGAAAGAAGATGATTAGTTGCATAGCATTCTCTCCGTTAAATCAGTTTTGTTACTAATTGTTCTTAATAAAGAACGACATGTACTGTTTATACTACCATATCTTTACAGAGAAATAAATCCTTATCAGATAAACGCGAAAAAAGTAGGCATGTGAAAAAATAAAATATCCCTATATCATCACATTGCACAATGATATAGGGATCCTATTTGTCATTAACTTTTTTATTCCACGATTAGCTACGAATTAATCAAAAACCGAACAACCCGCTTCACAACACTCGAAGCCTCTTCAATCGAATTGCTTGAATCAACTTCCATCAGCTCTTCGCCAATGATGTCTCTCACGGTTGCTTGGTCATTGTCAGTCTGATTCACGACCAAGGCGATAAGTCCCGCATCGTTCATCAATTTGGCAACTTCCGCGATTCGTAGGGGCGATTCTCCACGGCTATTCTCAAGTAACATCGTATGGTAGCCTGTCGATACCAAACGTTTCTCGACTTCCTTAGCCAGAGCTAGGTTATCTGAAACTGAACCGCTGAACCAGAGGGTTAAAGGCTTCTGTCCTTTTTGCTCAGCACGAACATTTCTGGTAACTTCCGCATCTAAACGTACAACGCTGTCGGAACTTTGCAAGGCTTGTTCAATTACTCCGCAAGCGGATGTCATGTTGGTAACACGATCGATCAGGATAAATCCGCCGATGCTTTTATATTGTTCAAAAGAATCAAAAACAATGTCATCCGATAAGGAAAATTCACATTTTGCCACTTCGTTTTTGACAATTTGATCGGCTGGAACCGTATTTCCTGTGTTGATATCGATTTTATGCGTAATGGCTGTCACGGTACCTGGCAGGATTTTCGTTCCTACTTTGACCAAATAATTTTTACCCGGAGTCAGTACGGAGTCATCCATCCACAGAATCGTCGCGGTAAAACGATCAGCCTCTTTGATTTCACTGTCTTTCGTGAATACGCAACCCCGAGAAACGTCGACTTCACGATCCAACTGGATCGTTACGGGTTGTCCAACATAAGCGGATTCCCTATCTTTGTCTGTCACTAAGATGCGTTTGACTTTCGCTTTCTCACGACTCGGCAGAATCGTCAACTCATCATCGACCGCGATACTGCCAGCCTCAATCTGGCCTTGGAAACCGCGGAACGTATGGTCCGGTCGGCATACACGCTGGATCGGCATCATGAATTGTTTCGTGTCATTCGTTTCAAGAACATCCACATTTTCTAAGTAAGATAATAAAGGAAGGCCCTCATACCAAGGAGTATGTTGTGATTTCTTCGTAATGTTATCCCCTTCTGTTGCCGAAACAGGGATCACTTCTATGCTTTGGAAATGAAACTCACCAGCTGTTTGGAAGAACTCGTCTTTGATCTGTTCAAATATCTTTTGTTCAAAATGAACTAAATCCATTTTATTCACAGCTAAAACAAGATGTTTAATACCCATAAGTGCGCAAATGCGAGTATGGCGTTTGGTTTGAGTAATGATCCCTTTGGTTGCATCCACAAGAATGACGGCAAGATCCGCAAAGGAAGCCCCTACTGCCATGTTACGTGTATACTCTTCGTGCCCCGGTGTGTCCGCTACAATGAAGGAACGGTGATCCGTCGTAAAATATCGATAAGCGACATCAATCGTAATCCCTTGTTCACGCTCAGCCAATAATCCATCAAGAAGCAAGGAATAGTCAATTTTGCCGCCGCGGCTGCCAAGTCTGCTGTCGAGTTCTAGCGCTTTTTCCTGATCGGCGAACAAAAGCTTTGCCTCATATAGCATATGCCCAATTAGAGTGGATTTCCCGTCGTCCACACTTCCGCATGTAATAAATTTAAGCAGACTTTTCATATTAGAAATAACCCTCCCGTTTGCGTCTTTCCATACTTCCCGCCGCTTCTTGGTCAATAACCCGGGTTGTCCGTTCGGATGAAACCGCACCAAGCGTTTCTTCAATAATGGCATCCAGCGAATCCGCTTCCGACTCAGCCCCACCAGTAAGAGGATAGCAGCCTAATGTGCGGAATCGCATCTTCTTCATTTCAATTTTCTCGTGCGGCTCCAACTTCATGCGATCATCATCCACCATAATGAGATGTCCGTCGCGTTCGATAACAGGTCTTTCTTGGGCAAAATAGAGCGGCACAATATCAATATTCTCTCTGCGAATGTACTGCCAGATATCTTTTTCCGTCCAGTTGGATATTGGGAATACGCGAATGCTTTCACCTTTATTAATTCTCGTGTTAAAAAGTTTCCACATTTCTGGGCGTTGGTTCTTCGGATCCCAGGCATGGTTCTTATTGCGGAAGGAGAAAATTCGCTCTTTCGCACGCGACTTCTCCTCGTCACGTCTGCCGCCGCCGAACGCAGCCGTAAATCCGTACTTGTCCAATCCCTGCTTCAGGGCTTGGGTCTTCATAATATCCGTATAGGCGGAACCGTGATCAAAAGGGTTAATCCCTTGTTCAATCCCCTCTTGATTGGAGTGAACGATCATCTTGATTCCGAACTCTTTCGCCTTGCGGTCGCGGAACTCGATCATCTCTTTGAACTTCCACGTTGTATCAATGTGCATGAAAGGAAACGGCGGCTTTTCAGGATAAAAAGCTTTGAGCGCCAAATGCAGCATCACGGAACTATCCTTCCCGATCGAATACAGCATCACGGGATTTTCACATTCCGCGGCTACTTCTCGGATAATATAAATCGCTTCAGCTTCGAGTTGATCCAGATGCGTCATTTCTTGTATGGAATCAAGCATCAGTTTTTGCATGGAAAGGTGCCTCCTTTTAATTCTTACTAAATCCATCGGTATTTCTTATATACTATCAGATCCTAGCTTTTATGCAAAGTGGAAGAAAGTGAAAATCTCTATATTTCTATCATTTTTCTCGAATCGTGTCGGAACAAGTGATTTGCGAATAGGAAAAACCCCAGATGCCTAAGCCTCTAGGGTCCATTTTAAATTCGGCGACCGTATTACTGGTTTTGTGTAGGCGGATAATGTTGTTGATTTTGCCCAGTGTGGTGATGTTGCCAAGTGTTGTGATGCTGGCCCGTGTGATGTTGCTGGCCTTGCTGTCCGGTATGTTGATGGTGCTGAACATGGTGTTGAAGGTGATGCATGGGATGATGATGCATATAAGCATGGTAAGGATGTGCAACATAGGCAACGTAATGATGTTGCGGATGGTAAGCCGCATGATGCATGGGATGATAAACATGGTGTGGGTGATAAGCATAATGATGCTGTGGATGGTAGACGTGATGAGGCTGGACATGGTGAGCTTGAGCTTGTGAGTGATGGGCTTGCGTTGGAACATGACCTACTGGCGCTACGATAGGTTGTTGATAAATCGGGAGGTTATCTCCGGACCATTGTGGAACTTGTTGTACAGGTTGAACTTGTGGAATCGGCAGAACTGGCTGAGCTTGTTGAATGGGTTGAATCGGTTGAGCTGGTGTAACGGGTTGGGTTGGTTGCACAGGTTGAGCTTTTTGGAGTTTCTCGTTTCTTGTTCCAGCTTGATAAATAGGGAGGCTATCTTCCGCACGCAGACTGTCTTTTGGCATTTTCTTTCCCCTTCCTGAAGTAGGCATACGTCATCCTATGCATCGTTTCGTTATTAGGATATATGTCTATAGAAAATGGGCTCATTTACCCAGCGTCGTGAAAAGTACAGCCTTACGGACATAAATCCAGTCTCCTATTTTCGTAATAATGGGCTTCTCCGATAATGGATGCTGAAATTCTGCGAAGTAGGAGAAATCAGGATGAACATAACGATCCGTCAGAAATGCTGATTTTGTACTGCCAGGCATCCTGTATTTATTTAGGACATTAATGACTTCTTCCCCAGATGCAATTCCGAGGCCATGACCATGTCCATAATAAAGATCGTTTTCCAGCAACACGACGTTCTCCCCCTTCCACCAGGGAAGCAGCTCTTCAACTTCGGGATTTTCAAAATAAAGTACATCCCCCATCACAGCCTCCTCGTTATTGAATCGGTCGATGAGGTTCAATTTGCCATTGGAATGCCAATCAAATAATAAAAGACCCGCAAATAAACGGTCGAATTGACCAGGGTCTATGGAGTTTAACAGGGCATTATACATAACAACGATGACAGCCATTGAACACTCGAACCCGTAGGAACCGCCATTTTCAAATATATCCCTTATCGCGTCTCGCGGCGCAACTCCACGATTCAACTGGAACCTGCCTTCACTCGTTAAGTGCCAATAGGTCGGGTTGCACAGCGTTTTTTGGAACCCTGCAAAATAGACACCGGCTCTACTCAGCTCCTTCGCCGACTCCATAATTTGCGTTCGCATGTGCAGCTCAAAAAGCAAATCATGAATAGAGTCATACCGATACTCATAAGGACTGGCCTGCTTCTTTTGGAAAATGGCTAGCTCCAGCTCAGACAGCGTACCTTCTCCAAAGGAGATATAGTTGATACCTTCGATTACGATCATGGACTTCTCCTCATAAATGAAGTAAGTGTGATTCACCTATTTTTATATGTGGAGATTCCGGGTTATGTGAATCATGTGTAGCATACGTAACATGCGTAGAAATAAAGGATAAGGAGCAACCCAACGCATACTAAAGTATTTTCAAAACGACCAGTCATGCTCTTGAATTTATAGCGGATCAATAGCCTAATAATAAAGTTGAATACGATCATAATAAGGATTAGAGGGAACCATACATTAATTAATTCCATTTGACCCTCCTTCAATTTGCCAAACTGACCCTCAAAGTACACTTCCATCACGTTCCATGCAACTGAAACATCGCATAAATATCAAAAAATCCATGAACCAGAATAATAGGAATAATGCGCCTCTTTTTTAGCAAAATATATGGAGAAAATAAAAAATAGTAATCCGTTTAATATCGCGGGTACTGCACCTTGATATAAATGATAGGACGTCTGGATCAGCGTACTTGCAAGCACAGCGATCTCTTCCTTTTTAAAAAAGTGAAGAAACTCAGTTATTCCATATGCTCTAACGATTAACTCTTCAAAGAAAGGATTCACAATAATAAAAAGAAAATAAAACAGCGTGATGTTGCTTTTTAAGAATCCAATGTTCTCGGGCTCAGACCTTAAGTGTGGAACGAATAGAACCAATACAATTTCGAGCACATAAAAGCAGAGATATAGTAATAACGCGTGACCAATATCGGTAAATTTGAAGGCCCAGCCAAGTTCTTTAAAACTTCTCCCCTGGCTTTTAAGTGCCACTCTCAATAAGATTAATCCGAGAAGTTCCGTGATCAAGTTAAAGCCAAAACTTAAATTATTATCCCCTGTTCCGTTGGAAGGGTGAAATAGAAGATATGTTGAACTCATAATCGGCCATCCTACTGCAAAAAGCAATACAATAATTAAGCACATTAATCTTTTTCTTGCTTCAAAGTCTAGCATCTCAGTTCTCCTCGAGCTTCATTAACGGAATATAACAAGAAGTTGTTCTAACTTGGTACTTACTCAGTTTGTTGTAATTGAAACACTTTGGCTCATTTCATCCCAAATAACTTGTGCGCCAAGTGCCTCACTAACAAAACGGACAGGCACATAAGTGACCTCACCGATTAAATACGGGGCTACATCCAAAATTGCTTTTGAGCCATTTACTTCTGCATCTTTAGAGCCAATTTGAATGGAGACCCTCTTCTCTCCTTTACTTGCTGTAATTTTATATGTATTTTCATTCCAAGAAACAGAAGCTCCTAATAACTCGAAAATCTCCCTTAATGCAATCATGACACGCCCATCCTGGGTATAAAACTTATTTTTAACAACTTGTTCTGTTCCATTTATCCATAAGGGAATACAATCGAAAGAACAGTTTTGGTAAAAAACATCACCACTTTTTACAATAGTCCCGCCTTTTTGCATACTGTTAATGACTGGCTTAGACTTTTCATTTAGAGGATTTGCGGACACATCTGCCATTTCTAATGTACGGATTTGGGCAACTGGCTCTATATCTGTAATTTGGTTCTTGGATAACAGAAGACTTTGAAGTTTAGGCATCGTTGCCAGAGGAGAAACATCATTAATTTGATTATCTCTTAAATCTAAAACTCTGAAGAAACTTCCTGTAAAAGGTGTTAAGTCATGAATCTTATTTTTGGATAAATACAAGCAACCAATTTTCGTTAAACCCTTAAGTGGTGAGATGTCTTCAATTTGATTATTCGCAATTTCGAGTAGGGTGAGATTTGATAAAGTTGAAAGTGCAGCAATATCTTTGATTCCGTTTCCGGCTATCCTTAAGTTAACAAGCCCTCTTATTGAAGATAATGGGTTTAAATTCGTTAATTTATTGTTGTTAAGTTGGTTTGAAGCTATTGGAAGGCCTGCAAGCGGGATTAATTGTCATTAGCCATAAGGCGATCTAAAGATTTATACGAACTAATAGATGAAATATCCGATATCTGGTTTTCTTCAATATTTAAAAAGGTAATATCCTTCAAATTACCTAGTTTGCTTATGTCTTTTATTTTATTATGATTAATGCTCAATAATTGAAGCTTGGGTGACCTTGAAAGTACGCTAACGTCTTCAATGTCGTTGTGATTTACGGAAAGATCAGTTAAACTCGGCAGCGCGCCCAAGGAACTGATATCTTTTATTTTATTGCTTCCAAGAGCTAGTTTCGTTAACTTGGGCAAATTTGCAATTGGAGATACATCACTAATATTGTTATTTGCAAAGTATAGGCTATAGAGATTCGTTGCGTACTCAAGCCCTTTTAAACTCGACACCTTGATATCCTTTCTAGTCTGATAAAGAGTATCGAGCTTCTCAAGGTCTTCTACTGTTATATCGCCACTATATTTTTGAAGAACGTCACGGATAGCCACCTCGAGATTTGGATCCTCGACGAGCTTAGTTGTTTCAGCATGAGCTGTTGAAATAGATATAGCTGTAATACCTAGAAATGCAAGACTGAGTAACTTTATTTTAAATTTCAATATGTTTCGCCCCTTCTTAACTATTTAATTTATCACCAACTCTAATGACTTCGTCAGCATGTAGAATTCCCCTCTGACTTTGTTGAAATTTAATAAATGAAAAAACTAAAAAAGAAAGAAGCAGACCTTAGATGGTTGCTCCTATCATTCTCCGTTATAGCATTACTCATCTTCCTTCTCCTGAGTTTTACCCATTTTCTGTTTGCCTTTTTGAAAGATATATTCAATCAACTCCAACTTCAAGGTCTGTATTGCATCCTCTTTTGGCATCTTAATAAATTTAGCAAGGTATATAATTTCCTCCTCAAAATATTGCAAGATGATCTCGATACTTCCTTTATCACCCCCCTGAGCCTTCTGTAACAAATCTTCTAAAACCCTTGCCTTCTCATGGTCTCCAATCCTTTCTTTTTCCATTTACTCACCGCCTGTTGAGATATTTGAAGCTCGTTAGCTACCTCTCGTTCATTCAAACCATCTATGTAAATCCTTTTAATAATGTAGCGCCCCTTCTTGGATTGGATGCTTTCTATTAACTCAACAACGTAAATATTCAGGCTCCCCTCCGTTTTCCCCACATAATTAATGTCAATCGATAGAATTTCATGATTCTTCTGTTTACAAGCCCTATACTGCATTCGCCAAGCAAATCTTCTTAACACTTGCCGGCATTGTTCTATTAATGGAAACTCATTTGCCACTCACCGTCCCCCTCTACTTCTCCCCTTATTAAACTAGTAAATTAAATATATCTTTTACTACATATATACACCAAAAAATGTTATTTCATTATAATTTAAGGGATTTTTAATGAATTCTTTATGCTAGCTTTATTTAATAGGCTTTTACCTAGAAAGTTAAAGAAGAAGATAACTAAAAAGACTAATTATCCAGTGACAGTTAATAGATTATAACCGTAAATGATTCCTCTCCTTAGTATCTGCCACCTAATAAAAAAACCTTCCGCATGCGCAGAAAAGGTTCGTTATTTATTGAAATTTATTTTTAAGAATACAGCTCTTCGAACAAAATTTCTTGAGAAATGTTGATTAAATTATTATTTGATTTTAGTTTAAATCAACCTAAAATTACACTATCTGATTGACATTAATACTTCACCAGACCACTTGTAGATCGCTAGAAACTAAATACTCTTATTTAATACGATCAATTGCATTTTGTAATTTCTCTCCAAACTTCGTTTCAGTTAGCTCAAGCTCTTGAGCATTTGTACTAACTGTGTAGTAGTAGAGCATTAAATATTGGTTTGCAGGATAAACTATTGGTGCGTGAGAACTTAGGAGTTTCTGATTATCTTTAAATTTTTTTCTCCTTTAACTCGATTTTCCTTTGAACCAAAGTCATAAACTCTTATGATTTCATCATTGTCTAGTTTAAAGACTATACCCTTCACACCAAGTATTGCATCCTCAGATGTATTAATTTCAGTGACATGGATTCCTTCTGAGTTTAGTGCATCAATTAATGGATGCACTTTGTTTTCATTTGAACAAGCGCTTAGAACAAACAAGCAATAAATAGTAATAAGTATTTTTCTCACTAGCAACAACCTCCAATAATAATTTTCCAAAGAATTAAAACAACTACAAAGTTCTAGATTCCTTCTAATATTCTTTACACCTGTAGAAAAATAAAGCCCTAAATGCTGTGAAACAGCATAAGTGCTTTATGATTTTTATGAATTATTAATCTTTAGAATCTAATAAGACTTATTTTTGAAGTACGTAATCTTTAAGGCTTTTAAATTCGGACTTATGACTAACTACCCATTCCTTTTTATCTCCATCTACGATTATATTTTCCGTTCCTTTTGTCAATTCAAGAAGTGCTGGAAAGATAGACTCATCCCCACTCTCAATTTTGTCTGCGATAAAAGGAATAGCAGGCGTTCCAAGTTCGATGATTTTCTTTACTTTTTCTCCTGAACTTGTTTGAGTATTTAATAATATGGTATCAATGGACAAAGGTATGGACTTGATATGGGCCTTCCATTTTGTAGAAAAATCTTTTCCGGATTCCCAGAAGGTTGAAGTTCCCTTTAAATCCACTTTTGCTATACGTTCAATTGCTATTGCAGTGATATATTCCTGCAAACCGTTTTTTTCACTTGTAGATAACTTTTGGTCTAGAATGGGAATGGCATCATTACCTAGTTTAATAATATTTTCAAAGTCATCATTATTTTTAATATAGTCATAAGGGTTAGAACTGTAAGAGATCTCAGATCTCAAAGAAACCTCTTTATTAATTTTTTCTTCAATTGCAGCGAAGCTATCATTTATTTGCTTCTCCGTAGCAGCAGAGGCACTTCCATTGTTGTTAAAATAGAGTACTAGCAAGAAGCTACAAGCAAATAATGATATAACAATCAGAGTCTTTTTCATTGATTTTCACATCTCCTTAGTGAGCATATTTTCTAACTCCTGGACCGTAGGGAGTTGGTTTGTATGGTTGCCAGCCATAACTTTGTAGGCGTTCTAATTGCCCCCATTTCGCATTTGAATAACCACCAGCTGCAATTCTACTAAAGTGAGTAATAGACGAAGATGAACCATAAGAAATAATTTCATATGCTGCAACGTCATAACTGTCAATCGGTTTGCTTGTTATGAAACCTTTACCATATAAATATGTATCTACTTGTGTACTAGTAGGATTGTTTGAACCCCATGGCCATACCCAAGAACTATAGTTTCCAAGTGCATAAGCTAGGCAATTATATTGACTTGTAGCATCACCTAACCATGCATAGTTCCCTGAAGTTATTACAATCGAATTCAAAGTCGATGTTGGAGTTGTAATACCAGCAAGGGCTGTTGTAGCACCTGAGGCTATCGAGGCTAGAACAAGAGAAGTAGTAACTATTTTCCTTTTTACTCCTAACAAGCTTATCATTTTTTTCACCATTCCTTTGCAGAATCTAGATATACTTGCGTTCTTGAGGCTAGTTGAGACATTGAGCTCAAGTAACAATTGAAGATAAAAACAAAATTACAAGCGGGACCTGGAGTTACCGGCAAAGTCATTAACTGGACCCTGTTATCCATTTATCAGGAATAAATGATGCGGTAACACGAACCTCTACATTAACTGTCATAAATATCATCCTCCTCACAATATAAGGAAAATGCGATAAATGATTTACAACCATATGCACCTAAACTCTCGGGGATAGACTTTTCTTCAAGAAAGTAGGTTTCCAGACACTTATCAAAGTTGACTCCAAGTATAAATTCACCTCTGCCTGTAACTTTCATGTAAGTGATACCTCCACCATAAAATCAATTTGTCATTGTCCAAGGATCCCCTTCTTCAGCCTTAAATGTAGCAATTAATGGTCTATTTAATCTTATTATACTTTTAAAAATCATACAATTATTACTATATTTAACTTTTATTCAACTCGCTTAGTGCATTTAAACTTTTTAACTTATTTTCAAGAATTCCCTTCTCCAGCCTTAAATGAAGCAGCTCTGTATCCAAGTCCTGCCCGATGGTATGCACCGCGGTGACGATATCCTCTGCTGTGAGGATGTGAATAGAATCTGCGTTTTGGGAGATATACTTTAGAATGATGTCGATGAATTCATGGCAGAGGCTTATTCTTTGAGTTAGGATGGATTCTTCTTGCAGAGTTTCTTCGTATTTGATTTGGATTTCTTGCATGGCTGCCACCTCCGATAAACTTAGGGTTGCTTCGAGGACACCTTTTGTGTCTGAGTTAAAAACTAGTTCTCCTAACTGGAAAAGATCCTTCAGGCCAATTCAATGGTATCCCTACGAGTATTAAGACACAATTCGTGTCTAATACACTTAATATATCGTATTTCTCTTGAATCCTCAAGCATAAATGAAACTTATCGTGTCCATTATAGTAGCAAGAGAATCCAGTTACTTATAATGGTTTTGAGGTGATGATACGTGTTTGGTAAACGTCTAGCAGAACTTAGAAACAATAAAGGCATTAGTCAATATGAGCTTGCAACACAGATGAACCTATCACGCGGACAAATCGCTAATTATGAACAAGGCACTCGTGAACCTGATTTTGCAACGCTTATTGCATTGGCTGACTTTTTTCAGGTAAGTCTGGATTTACTTCTCAGTAGAGAATTGAAAATCAACGTAGAGCTAGACAATATTGCGTTTCTGACTGGGAGCAAAGAAAACTTAACACCAGAAGAAGCTGACTATTTAAAAGAAAGTCTTAATTTGATTCGTAAGTATGGATCGCAGTTAGCAAAAAAGAATAAGCAATAAAACCCACCTTACAAAGGTGGGTTTTATTGCTTATTCTCGCGGATAGATCATTTCAAAATTAACAGTGGAATTAAATTTACATGCACTGTATGCGAGTCAAAATGCGAGTTTTGTAGAGACTGTTATAGTCGGCTGAAGCCTTGATTTTACTGGGTTTTCGATGTTCGCATTATGTTCGCTTTGGCTGGTTTTGGTTAGTTTAGGAGATGTTTTTACACCAATTTTACACCAACTTTTCAAATGGTAGAACGTAATAGACTTGTAATTTATACATGCACCCATTAAGGATTTAAATGGGTGCATGTTTAAGAAATTTATGTATCTTCTTATGGGTGCATGTAGGATTACGCTTTGGAAAGACATGTACCCACATGTACCCAACAAGATACATTTAATTTAAAACCAATAAATCAAAACATTAATGGAATTCATGCCCCCAGAGGGATGCATGATAACTTTTTGATGGAAAATTAGCTCCAATTTCCACACTTATATCCCCAATTTATTTCATGTTGCCCAGAGCTGACGAATCTACATATAGCAAGGGTTTGATCGCTGTTCGTCACCAACTTCCACACCAATTTAAATGGGGATAATTGGGTGCATGTATTAAAGGTGTGAGGATGATAAGCTTGCGTTCAAACTCCCTCCCGCACAGATCAAAAACATTTAACTTGCGCTGCCCGTCCAGGGCGCTTTCGAATTCGTCCATTACAATAAATCCTGGAGTGGTCTGCAGATTTTATAGCAATGCGAGCGCGAACAGCAGGGAACTCAAGGATTCCTCACCGGCTGATACGCCCTTGCCGACTTTGCCACCCCGGGCCCTAATACTGACATCTTCCAAGGTTCCCCGGTGTCCCTCCTTTCGCGCTTTAATAAACAGATTGACATGTTTTGCCCCCGACGGTCCTCATGTTGTTCCCACTCCATTTCTCCCTCAAATTGAAACAAGCTCATATAGAATTTAAAGCGCTACTGTATTTCGAGAACTCTCATGTTAATCGTTGTCTCCAACTGGTCCTTTAGTTGCCCGGTACGCTCCTGATCCTGCTCGAACAAGAGGCTCGTCTGCTTAAATTCATCTTGAAAAACCATGATATTAAGGTTATCATTGAAAACTTATTGAGGTACAACTTCCACTCAATCAAACATTTTCATCAAAAATACCTGATCGTTTAAAGTCATTTGCTTTACAAGGTTAGCTGTATCCATGCAATCCCCTTATATTTGATACCGATGAAATATTATTTCTTATCGTTAAACTTCATGCTTTCTAGTAGACTTTGAAAATCCTGAATCGAGCTTTTATATGTAACCTCATAGGAAGAATTTCGAACGCTATAAAATTGCACCCCCGACTTGAATATAATTAACGTATCAATTCTTTTATCCCAATCATGTCTATTTACATAAGTTAATTGAACAGCATCGAATCCAAACAATTTCACTTGCTTTTCATCAATAATATCATCTTTTAAGATAGCTCCCTTCTCCTTAGCACGGTCCAGGTATTGAATCAAAGTCATGTCTTTCGTATCGTTCACCTTTTGCTCAGTAGAGATAAATAGCATGGTGAAGTTGAAATATCGTATAGCTAACTGGATATTCTCAATATCCTCAACTGTAACGAAATCCTGAACCTTCTCTTTCACTTCAGGTTGCATTTGATCAACTCCGGTCATATTTCTCCATAGGCCATAAGCAGTAAAACGAAACTTAGCATCAATACTGGCATACTCTTTCTTGCTATAGATCACTACATTTCGTAAAGCCTCATTCCATTCCACCTTTGCTCCAACAGACTCTGAGATAAATCGTAAAGGAACAAAGGTATTACCTTCTCTTAGTTTCGGTGCTACGGATAACGTGGTCAATTTACCATTCACTTTTGCGATAGGGTTGTCAATTTGTAATTCAATTTCAATATCTTGTTTGTGACCTGTTATTGTGCGAGTATTTGCATCCCAAGTTATATCTAGACCCAATCTTTCAAAAACAGGCCTAAATTGAACAAGCGTAGATGGGTTTTCAATAAAAGGAGGAGCACTAAACTCTACAGGATTCGCATCAAGCGTTACTCGAATAGGATTATCTTCTGCTCTGGTATTCCCAGGACTAATAATGAAGAGAGATATTACAAAAAACAGTCCTGCAAAATAATAATATATTTTCGACATAGTCACACTTCCTTGCTGAAATAATTAATAACTTTTAGGTTGCTCAGCACATTTCTTTATTTAACTTTTTAATTAAGACCGCTGCTTAGCACTATTTCATGTCCCATGTAATTGAATCATCGCATAAATATCAAAAAATCCATGAACCAGAATAATGGGAATAATACGCCTCTTTTTGGCAAAATAAATGGAAAAAATAAAAAACAATAATCCATTTAATATCGCGGGTATTGCACCTTGATATAAATGATACGACGTCTGGATCAGTGTACTTACAAGCACAGCGATCTCTTCTTTTTTAAAAAAGTGAAGAAACTCGGTTATTCCATACGCCCTAACGATCAACTCTTCAAAAAAAGGATTCA
Source organism: Paenibacillus violae (assembly GCF_032461945.1). Taxonomy (NCBI): domain Bacteria; kingdom Bacillati; phylum Bacillota; class Bacilli; order Caryophanales; family Paenibacillaceae; genus Paenibacillus; species Paenibacillus violae. The sequence goes on along the minus strand of NZ_JAWCUD010000016.1, from coordinate 111,355 downwards.
CAATTATAAATATGAAATAAAATAGAGTGATGTTGCTTTTATAAAATTCAACGTTATGGGGCTCAGACTTCAAGTCTGGAACAAATAGAAACAGTATAATTTCGAGTATATAGAAGGAGAAATATAGTAATAACGCGTGACCAAGATCAGAAAATTTGAAGGTAAGACCAAATTCCTTAAAACTTCTTTTCTGAATTTTGAGTGACACTCCCAGTAAGATTAATCCAAGCACCTCAAAGATCACATTCAAACCAAATCTTAAATTACTAACTTCTACTCCATGGGATGGGTGAAATAGGAGGTATGTTGATTTTGTAATCGGCCATACCAACGCAAAACATAGTACAATAATTAACCAAATTGACCTTTTTCTTGCCTCAAGGTTTAGCATTACAGCTCTCCTTAAAAATCAGTTGACGGAATCAGAATGTGTAACCCAAGGGTCTTTGCTCACCTAGCTTTTCTAATCTGCATTCAGATACTTAATAGCCTCCCGAACGATTTCGAATTTTTTATCTTCGGAAAAGGTATAACCCTCGTGTCCAAACACTTCATGAATTATTTTTTTCCCTTCCGGATTTCTGCCAATAGAAATAAATGCATCCTGGATCTTTTTACGCCATTCCGGATCCATATCTGAACGTACTGAAATGGTGTCGTTTGGAATTTTATTAGTAAATGCTAGGATACGGGTATCACTAATAACATTAGGATAATCCTTTTGCATCAGGGAACGAATATCCTGAAAAACGGCGGCAGCATCCACTCGATTATTAAGTAATCCTTGAACGGCTCTATCATGACCTTGGAAAAACTGCCCTTTTACATCACGTACAGGGTCAATTCCATTCATTCTTAGCGCTAATCCAGGATAAACATAGCCTGCAGCTGAGGTCATGCCCTGCCATCCGATAGTCTTGCCTTTTAGATCCTCTATGCTTTGGATAGGCGAATCTACTCTAACGAGAAGCATTCCTTGGTAAAAGTCAACAAGTTGTTGAGTGGCCTTTCCAGTTGGAGCATCCACACTGTACCGTAAAGCCTGCAGAAGTACATCTGCTGTCTTAAAATTATCGTGGGCAGTTACATATTGATAAGGTGGCAAAAAACTGAGATCGATAGTCTTTGCTTTCATTGAACTTATTACATTGTCATAGTCCGTAGAGACAGAAAGCTTGACGGGAACCCCTAGCTGTTCTTCAAGCATTTTCTCCAGCGGCTTTGCCTTAGCTTCCAAAAGTTCTGCATTTTGGGAGGGGACGAATTGCACCCGTAGTTCGCTTGGCACAAAAGTAGCATTAGATGTGGCATTGTTCTGCGGTAATGGATTCAAACTATCTCGCCCTCTTCCACCTATATCTGAAGATGCCGTAATAATTGTGACTCTTTGATCAACAGTGTTCCAAGATACCTTCGCCCCGAAAACTTCGGCAATGAATCGAACTGGAACCATAGTGCTCCCATTAGATACATATGGAATGCTGTTCAAGACAACGGCTCCTTTATCGATATACGCAAACGATGAACCAAGAGAAAGTTGAACAGTTGTACCTCCTTTCTCAGCAATTATACTTTGATCTTCCTCATTCCAGGTTACTGTTGCATGCAGTGCTTCGAAAACAGGTCGCATTGGAACCATAACAGTCCCTTTATGATTTACGGGTGGAACTTCAAAGCTGAGCGGCTGATTATCAACGACAATACTTGCCTTGAGATCGTTGTCGGCCATTGCTATCCCACTATTCATACAAAAGCAAATACTGAGTATAGTTGAAAACATGCACAGTAAAACTTTTCGAGCCTTCATATGTAATCCCCCATTAGATAAATCTCATGTTAAATTAACCTCATTAACAAATATATCAGCATTACTCGTCTGAGGCTTCAAGGTTTTTCAGTATTTCATTAATCTTATCTTCAAATAATGACCTCCCGATTTTCTGCTACCTACACTTGTTCTACTCACATCTGTTAATAAACCCAGATGCGTTCTCAAACCTATTAGCTATATCAAGAACGTGTTGTCCCCACCCGCTATTCATAGTGATTTCTTGAAATACACCAGTAGGTGCGGAACATATAGCTAAGTCTCATAATTACTACCATATAATTAAAGAGCGAGTACAAGTGCAACCCGCTCCGAAATTTTTAAAACGTGTTGCACCCCAATAAGCTGTTCCAAAATATGCGAATCCTTGATTCTCGTATCTTGTGCGAGCATCATTATTTTGGACAGTATCTCAGAGTTTTTGGGTCTTCATCCATAAACGGAAGACTTGCCGCGATGCTGAGAATGTTACTGAGTTCAATCGGCTTATACGTTTTTCGATCCATTTTGAAATATACATAAATGTTACGCCTAAAAAAACAAACTCAGCAACTTAGTCCCAAACTTCACTTTATCTCGCTCCTTTTTAATTATCTGTAATAATAACAGTTCTCCCAACTTCGTCCCATGCAACTTTAGCTCCCAAAGCTTCACTAACGAAACGGACTGGAACTAACGTTGTTCCATTTTGAAGTCTCGGGACCGACTCTAATTTTACATATTTACCATTTACGTATGCATCAGTACTTCCAATAGTTAGCTTTATCGTATTGTCTCCCTTGATTGCAGTAATTGTTTGGGTATCTCCGTCCCAAGAAACGTTCGCTCCCAAAGCAATAAAAATACGACGCATAGGTACAAGAACATTTCCGTTCTCCAACTGAGGCTTTTCATCATCGGTGTAATTTTGCAAATAGCCATGTAAATTAACAAATATTTGATCGCCGTATTTAATAATCACTCCTTGTGATTTCTTAGTCTGAATGATATTTAACGAGGTTTCATCAAGTGGATTATTAACTAAATCAATTTCCCATAGTCCAGGATGATCTCGTAAAGATTCAATACTGGTGATCATGTTATTTGTTAATGACAATTTATCCAATTTATCTAGGTTATATATAGCGGAAGTATCTTTTATTTTATTGAAACCCATGTCTAGATCATGCAGTGATTTAAGGTCTCTTAAAGGATTGAGATTCTCAATTTGATTCCCTTGCAAACTTAAACTAACAAGTCTATCAAGATTACTAATAGGACTTATATCTTGAATACGATTATGGTCTAAATATAAAACATTCAATCGCTTAAGGCTCTCTAAAAAATGAATGTCTGTAATGTTGTTATTCCCTAATGTTAAAAATGATAATGAAGGAATCTTGCTTAAAAGTGAGAAATCTTTAACAGGATTCCTGTCCAGAAATAGAGTATCAAGACCTTTTAAGTTTAATAAGGGTGAGATATCACTGATCGAATTATTACTAATCATTAAATCGGTTAGGCTTGCCATTGAAGAAATTGGTTTTAGGTCTGTGAGGTTATTGAAGCTAACGTCTAACCTATTTAAAAATGGCAACTTCATCAGTGGCTGTATGTCAACAATTTGATTTTGAGATAAATTTAAATTCGTTAAACTCTTCATATTTTGTAAAAAAGATATGTCACTAATCCCGAATTCACTAAGATCTAACCATTCGACTTTACTCAAATATTGAAGAGCAGAAAAATCCTTCACTGGATTTCTATCAAAGCTAAGAATCCTAAGATCAGGCATATTTTTAATAACGGAAATATCATGGATGCGATTATTATCAATAGATAAAGAGGTTATACCCGATAATCGACTTAATGGGGTAAGATCTTCAATCAAATTCCTGCCTAAGTATACCGATCTCAAATTTATTAATTTCTCAAGCGGAGATATATTATTAATATGATTATCATAAGCTTCTAAAGATTCTAAACTTACTAAGCCTTGTAACGGTGTCAAATCAGTAATTTCATTGTCATATACCGTTAAACTTTTTAACTTTGTTAAGTTTTTGATAGGTTCTAGACTTGCAATTTTATTGCCGTATAAAGTTACATAAACTAAATTCGCCAAATTGCTAAGCGGTGAAATATCTGTAATCTCATTATGATTGAAGTCAATAGATGTGAGTTGTTTTAAATTTGCAATTGGTGTGAGATCAGTAACTTTATTTTCCTGAATGTATAGTGTGGTTAAATTTGTAGCATTCTCTAAACCTTTCAAGCTTTTAATTCCAAGCCAACTAGCCCCTTTAATCGTTACTAGAGATTGCATTTCCTCTTTGGTTATATCGCCATTCTGTTTATTTAACTGTTTTCTGATGACTGCTTCTAGCGCTGAATCTTCAATCTTCACCTCATTTGTTTCGGCTTTGGCCGAATTCGCTTTTCCAACAAAAGTAACGGAATATATACATATCATAACTATAAAAAAATTTCTCCATCTCTTACCCACTGTGAAAATCCTCCTTATTAATCAAGCAATTAGCTTGAATTACATTGCGAGTATATGTCTCTCTAATATTTCTATAAAATTTTACATAATCCTCCAAAGGAAAGGAGCTGGATAGCCTTATGTGTCTATCAGACAACTAGTTGATATGCAAAAAACACCTGATTTCAGCATCAGGTGTTATCAATAGTATTAATCAATTTATTTTCGTCATTAATCAGTTAACTCTTTTATTAATAGGATATCGAGACATCACTTGTCGCTATTCTTTATATCGGAAGTCAGAACAATGAATAATATTTCTTTCAATTTATATTTGCAGGTCCTTTCATTTTTATTGATTTATCTATCTGCTATTCTTAAAACATCTACTAGCCTATTTATGGCTTGCAGCTTTAATGGAGGTTTAGGTAGCCAGCAAAAAGGATGCGTATAATCGCCTTCTTTATCCGCCGCAAATACTAATTTTTGCTTATGCTCCTCTCCCCATCCCTTCAATCTTTGAACATCTTCCTTAAATGAATTCTTTAGAAATCCCATAATAATAAAGGAAGAGTTCTTACATTGATTATAAAAATGATCTTTCTCACTTACTTCTTGTTCACACAATATAGAAGGATTTATATCATTTGTATTCAGAAGATTAACTACCTCATTATGATAATTTTTTATCCGACTCCCATCTGGTTCTATTAGAGAAGAGATGTTATAAATCGGTAGATATCCTCTTGGTTTAGAAATACCCACTAACTCATATGCTGTCCTGACTACTCCTATTAAACTCCGCATCGTAGCATCAGGTGAATCCTCACCGGTTATGAATTCAATATCTTTTTCACCTTTGATAAATGAGTTCCAATCCGCATGTTTACTCATTTTGTAAGACCCTGGATTCGTCATAAACACAGTACCAAGCACCGCATCCTCATCATTAAAATGAATCTTTGTATTTGTTCTTAATAATTCCACTCCGGATGAATGCTTAATTCGTCGTATCGTTGCTGTTACTTTTTCCGAATAAATTCTTATTGGCATTAACAAACACCCCTGAGCTTAAAATCCTAATTGTTTCATAGGTTCAGTTAGAATATGCGGGTACTCTACAATAACATTTTTCTTATCCTTTTGGACCCATAAGCTTGCGATCTTGAGATCTGACAAAGCCTTAGATATTCGCTCAACCTGCTGACGAATTCTTGGAATGTCTGGATTTGCAATTACGAGAATTGTGTGTTCATCTACACTTTCATAAAGCTTCAGTATTAGTTGAATTTGTTCTGCTATATGAATACCGATTTGAGTGGAATCAAATACCGTATTTATATCGTGTCCCATGGCTTGATTTCCCCTCGCCTCGATAAGAAGCTTTCTTCCTAACTTTACTGCATGTAAATCAGCATCGTTCCTCGAATCAACGACTTTGAAATCAAACCCTCGTTCCTGTAAATAGGAGTAAATAATATCTTCGCACTGATTCTTATTAATGATGAATGGATCAGGTTTATTTAGCTGGCTATTAATCGAAGGCATTAAAACTCCTCATTTCTCCATATAGTGTTGAATAAGTAGCAATGTTTCAACAGCTTTACCTCTAAGGAAGAAATCAAATCTATCCTCCTGGCCAGTCTCTTCCGCATTGATTAAGATTAATTTTCCTTTTGTTATAAAAGGGAGCTGATTGACTGGATGAACCTGCAAGCTCGTTCGTTCCAATTACCATCACAACATCTGCTTTTTCAATCGCCTTCATGGATCGCTCCCATGCATCATCAGGTAAATTTTCTCCAAATAAAACAACAGCAGGTCTCAACTTCCCTCCACACTGCTGACAAGGCTGCTCGTTTATAAAGGCTTCCTCTTCTGTTGCTTTTCCACATGAATGGCAACGGAACTCTTTAATAGATCCGTGCAGTTCCTGAACATGACTGCTTCCTGCAGCTTTATGAAGACCATCTACATTCTGTGTTGCAATTAATTTGATATGGCCAACTTGCTCCCAGCGTGCTAAAAATTCGTGTCCAGCATGAGGTAGAATATTTCTTAAATGGTTAACACGTGTTGTGTAAAAGGAATGAAACATTGGATAATTGCTTTCCAAAGCTTTTACTGTCGCCACAGTTTTGGGATCTATTTGCTTCCACCAACCTGATTGAGAACGAAAGTCTGGCACACCCGATTCAACCGAACACCCTGCTCCGGTTAGTACAACCATTTTGCTTGAGAGGGAGATGATTTGAGCTACTTCTTTGTAAACCATATAATATTCTCCTTTCTCATCTGAAAGGTAACAAATGAATTCAATACAAAATCAATATATCATAGACTATTAATAATCAATGTCGGATTATGTAAGGGCTTTGAAGCAGTGGAAGAAAACTGATTTAGTAAGTAATGAATTACTTTCGCTTTCTGTAGTATTTATTTAAAACGGAGATATGTGAATGAAACGAAATAAAAAAATAACCAGTAGAGGAACTTAAAATCCCTGTTCTGGCTGTCATCTTGTTTATATTGAATCAATAACATAAGTCACTTTACTGAACCTATGTACTTTTGTAAACTCTCTTCAACACAGTCGGTAATTAATTGCACGAAAAGCTTTAGATCATTTTCCTTACTTGCTAACTTTAAAGATTCATAATATTTCAATCGAACTTCATTTGCAGCTTTAACAATAGCCGGCGGAAATCCGTATTTCATTAATATTAGATTCATTAAAAGTCTTGCTGTACGGCCATTACCGTCAGAAAAAGGATGTATGTAAACAAATCGAAAATGAAATTCCGCGGCTAGTTCAACTGGATGTAATTTATCTTTGTTTTCATCATACCAATGAATCAACTGTTCCATTTTTTCGGAGAGCACTGAAAAGTTTGGAGGGGTATGTTGTGAGCCTGATGTCATAACATTAATCATCCGATATCGCCCTGCATTTCCATCGTCAATGTTTTTAAGTACTAGATGATGAATTGATTTTATAACATGCTCAGTCAATTCCATGTTTCTATTTACTACATTTTGTACGTAATAAATCGCTTCTGAATGGTTAACAACTTCAAAATGCTCACGCAGCTTTTTACCGCCTATTGTTAAACCTTCTTCTAAAACCAATTTAGTTTCCAAAAGTGTTAATGTATTACCTTCAATCGCATTAGAGTTGTACGTCCACTCAACTCGATAAACTTGCTCTAAATTCCTTACAGCAGCCGCTGGCAACGGACGTAATTTATCTAATTCGCTTTTAAAAAGATCTATTTTACCAAAGTTCATATTGCCCCTCCCTTCTTATCTTTATTACCGTTATATCACAGTATAAATTAATTAGGCGTTGACTAACTCTCTCGAAATAAGTCTTCTTCTCCTCTATCAAATCAATAATAGTCTATGATTTACGAATACATTTCATCACCCACTGGATTAGAAAGCATCCAATCCATCTTTTGCAATCAAACAAAGTTTTTTATCCATTAAAAATTTTCAAAATTGCACTACCATACTTCTCAACCTTTACCTTCCCAAAACCCTTTACCTCTAATAATTCATTTTCAGTTCTTGGATATTTCGTAATCATATCATCCATCTCAGCATTGTTAAAAATATAATACGCCTTGCTTTGCTCCTCTCTTGATGTTTGCAACCTGTATGCCGTCAGTTCTTCACGAAGCGTTTCTTCATTTTTTCTTTGTAGGTTATCATTTGAGAGTTGATATTTTGCTTCGAAATCCATGTCTATTGGAGTATTAAGCTTGATTAGCAAGCTAGCAATTTCATACATATCTTTTTCTGCCAGATCATATTGATTCGCCTTATCATTTTGGTGCTTTTCTAGTGTCACTTTAATTTGATCATACTTAATTAGCGTCTTTTCGATCTCCGCAGGACATTTATACTTCTTAATGATCGTTTTTGGATTAGCCATAACCACAAGTGACAAGATAGGCATATTGTTGATCTTCAGCTCTTTTGAAAGGACGTGTTTAAGTATATCAACATGTCTCTTATTTTGAGTGACTGGACTGTAGATTCCCTCTTTGTAATCTTTCCCAAATTTGTTCTTCAAGGTTCTTACGAAGTTACCGTCTGAGTCAATCGAGATGTTACCACTTAACTTCTTGGTCTCTAGAATGCATGTGAATTTGTTTGAAATCACGACAAAATCAAGCTGAGCAACGTAATCTTCATATTCTAACCTAACATCATGAAGACAAAGTACGGGTAAGAATGAATTCTTCAATTCAAAAAAGACATTATTCTCACCATCTATTCCGTATTTAAGGAGCTTTATATCTCTTTCAATATTGTCTTTTTGCTCTCCTTCGACAACTTTATTAAAAAGTTCGTTCAGGGCTATAAGTTGATAATTCTCTTTAGTGAAATCTTTTACAAATATTGGGCTTTGAATTGCACGTTTTTGACCAAATAGTTTATTTAATAATGACATAACCTATCTCCTAGCATTGTGGTTTAAGTTTGATTAAAAGTAGTTATCATCTAACTTTATAGTAAAATTATACCATGATATTTTCATTGTGGTATCTATTATTGTTACACGACACACTTACATTGTCCCAACTAAAAGACGCTTAGGAGCAACCCTGAACGCCTGACACGGCCGTTACGAAAAGCAATATGTATGTTTCATAAAATAACACGTATAAAATTCTCTCAAATTAAAGAAGGAGGTGCTCTGGCGCCTCCTTCTAGTTATGTATAGTCTCCTGTTTTGTAACAGTTCTCAAGCCCGGAGCAAATATTCGTTAGTATTCGTAGTATAGCTGTTTAATTTTAGAGAGTAAGTTTTTTTATGTTATTTTCTTACTTAATTTTTAATATCTACAAGAGGCGCTAACTATCTCTTGCAAAACGTCTTTACACTTGGATGTTAGCAGGACGTACTCCTTTAACTTATTTGGGTATAATATGACATCGATTGAGTCAAAAGGTGGATTTTTTGTTGTTATTACTTTTCGAACTCCTGATACTCCATAATCCTCATAATTTATTTCCGGTAGATCAAGATTTTCTTTAAAAAAATCTAAATCGAACTTTCCTTTTGGATAGTCAATACGAATTTTCAACACATTTTCACCAAAATGAATACCGCCCCATTGTTGCTTTCCCCGATTTGACCAAACAACTTCACCGCGGGTTTTAAACATATGCTGTTTATCCTCATTAGTTGACTGAATGTAACATCCATTAATATTATTAATGAAATTTGAAAGCTCCAAACCCTTTTGACGAATCATTCAAAATTCATCCTCCTTTTATTACTTTGGTCATTTTCCTCGCGCGGTATCTGCAAATCTTCGATCCGTCCTACGTTGGATATTCCTTATGGCGCACCTGGGATCGGTCGGGGCCGTCTTCTTCGCCATTGAGATTAACAAAGACGGCTACAAGGAGATCCTCGGGTTCTACATTGGTCGGCAGGTGAGTTCCAATGGGTAGAGGGACGCCTCTCAAACGACTTGATACAACCGAAGTGCTTCTAGGCGTCTTTGTATTTGACAGCCATATAATAGTAGCATGACATACAATATTTATAACGAAAAGAATTTATTACCAAACTCACGAATTAATATTGGCTTTGACACCCCTGTAAGACACTTACGCAGCTCCTGCCAAAAGTGCCTTAAATAACTCCTGTAATGAATACAAACATAGAAGGGAGACTCGAGTAGCGTCTCCTTTTAGCAAGCGCCAATTAGAGCTCGATTTGCTCACCGCTCCAAGGGTTTTTATCAGGCATTATATGAGGGAGGAAGGTATATTGGCAATTACAGAAAATTAATTTTTCTGAAAGAAATATTATATGGAGCAATGTTTATGACAGTAGAAAATGAAGATTTACAAGTATGCCTTGGTTGTGGTCAAAAAAAGGAAATTCACCAATTTGACCTTTGCCAAGAATGCTTTGAGAAAATATAAGAAGAAGATACCCTTTAAACGAAAGAAATCATTGAAAAAAATTAAAGTTAAATAAAGAGGAGGCTTCGGTAGCCTCCTCTTTATTTAACTCAAATACACTGGTTCGGCGCAGCAGGCGCCAGCGCCCCCACGGTTTTCTTTACTCGCTAGGGACTAGTTTCTCTATTAGAAGTCGTTTAATTTCAGATGTATCGAAAGGAACAATTACATTCTCAGCTAGCTCCCTTTTACTTTCCAGAAGTTCATGCATGAGTTCTTCTACAGTTCCGTTTGGAAAATTAGTTGGATCTTTTGTAATAATATGATAGACATATACATCTTTTTGTTGACCTATTCGGTAAGCACGATCAGTGGCTTGGTTCTCAACCGCAGGGTTCCACCATCTCGTGTAGTGTAAAACATGATTAGCGCATGTTATTGTTAGACCAACACCGGCTGCTTTTTGGGATAACAGCATGACCCCAAAGCCCGGATTTTGACTAAACATTTGAACCACCGATTGTCTATTAGTAGTATCTCCATCAATGATAGGTATAGATACCCCATAGCGCTGCATTAATATCCTTTTCAGTATACTGTGTATTTTACGAAATTCCGTAAAGATAATGGCTTTCTCACCAAGTTTCTTTACCCTGTCCAGGATGGATAAAACTTCATTCAGTTTTGGTAGATCTTCTAGAGCCTCATAACTCGAGATGATTGCACCAGGATGACCATATAATTGACGAAGCTTAGTAAGCATATTCAGGATGGCAACTTGCCCTGTTTCTTTAGTCTGAAGCATACTGTTAGAAATCGATTTTTGCAAGGGGGAAGCTTCCACATAAATAGGCCGTTGCTCCAGCTTTTTGGGTAATCGATCCGAGAGTACTTGCTTCTTAGTTCTACGCATATAATAGGGCTTAATGGCTCGCAACAGCCCCTCATAATTTTGAGTCATTTCATATTTATTCTTGAACTCCTTCAAGGATCCTAAGCACCCAGGCTGGACGAAATCCATAATAGACCATAATTCATCCAATCCGTTTTCTACAGGAGTTCCCGTCATGGCTAATCGGAAATCACTTTGCATCGCACGTAAGGCTCTGGAACGTTGGCTGGAGTAAGACTTAATATTTTGTGCCTCATCGCAAATCACAGCTTGAAAAGGAATTTTCCCAAAAATCAGCTGGTCTGTTTTCAATGTATCATAGCTTGTTAATATCAAATTATGTTTCGCAATCAGATCGGAAGATCTTAGACGATTGCTTCCATGATGCACATAATTATTATCCGACAGCTCAGGCGCAAATTTATTAATCTCTACTTGCCAATTTTCAATTAGTGCAATCGGTAAGACCAACAACGTTGGAGACAATTTGCCTTTTTCCTTTTGCTTAAGAAGAAAACTTATGACTTGTATAGTCTTTCCAAGCCCCATATCGTCCGCCAGCAGCCCGCCTCTTCCTTGTTCTTCTAGCTGACACAACCATTGGTAACCTTCATATTGATGGTCGAAAAGATCAGCCTTGACTCCTTCGGGCAAAGGGTACATTGTGGAATTATAAGCTTCTTTGGCTTCAAGGGAATAATCAAGATCTTCTTCATTGTCGATAATATCCAGATAGTATCCTGTTTTAGTCAATGGCTGATCTTGATCATTAATTTCTAAAAGTTGCTTCCTCAACGTCGGGTCCAGGTAGATCCAGTTTCCTTGGTAATTAACATACTGTTGATTCGGATTTTGTTCCATTAAGTCTTTTAATAATGCTTTATCCAGGGGAAGAATATCTCCTGTTTCTTGGTCAAACCAATCAATCTTTCCACCCTCCGTATATCGCTGACGAACTTTTTGAATAGGAAGGATACCTTTTACCCTATCCGAAAATGCATCCAAATCAAACAAATAGTTATGTTCAGGCAATACAGCCGCGGGGTTCTCTAAAAAAAGAGGAACATCCTCGCCTGTAATATGACGTTTGGTAAATAGTTTGGAAAGATCGTCACTGATCCTACCGGTACGAACAAAACGTTCTCGTTCATCCCCATCTGCAAAACTCTTTAGAGGCTTTTTCTCTAATAAAGTATCATTTTCCCGTTCGGACATTCCAATTGGAATCAATTCAATATGATCGTTGCTATGAACCTTAATGTCCAAATTATATCCATCTATGACGTGATATTTTTCTTTAACTAAGAAAGAGTCAAGGTTCAGCCCGGCTTCTTTAGCAAGTCGTTGACACACAGCAATCTTCTGATAGGCTTCTTCGTAAGATACATACGCCAATGCCTTCTTTAATTCATAAACGGAACGTGGGAGTAAATGTAGTTGTCCGTCCACTTCGTAAATAGCCCCATAGTTTCTTCCAATACGATCGAGGTTCTTACCGCTTTGTTCCATAAGATGCATAGAAAGCTTTGCCTCAGCAGGTAAAGAATCAAGCTTTAATTCACCTGTGAGCTGCATCTCTTCTGTAGGTAAGCTAACAGTAGACAATACCTCTGTTCCTTCCGGATCATTTAACATCTCATAGTAAGTATCATAAGGCAGTACCCCTTCAATGAGGGCACCAGAGTCATATAATTCTTCCCATGCAATATATTTGTTAAATCCTTGAGATCGATAATGCTGCTCTATCTGATCTTTAGTAAGCGGCGGTATCAAGTCCTTCCTCTGTTTACCGTCACTAACATGAAATGCAATGCGAATACCTGATTCTATCGGAATAACTGAGGTATGCAGTTCATTCTGTCTCTTTTTGAAGAAGAACATATCTGTTCACTTCCCAACCTAATCGACTACGGAGCCAATTGTCAAATTTGTTTTGCCAACCACCGTTATGTGTGAGCCAGCCTTCATGAACAATTCTATTTTTATCCATGAGCTCACTGCGTCTTACTTCACGTACATGCGCCCAAGGGTTGGTCTTCGCTTTCTCTTTCTGTAAATTCATTCCATCAATTTTGGATTGAAAGTGCTGATCAAACGTGGCAATACTATACACATAAACCGCACCGCTTCCCAATACTTCCATGACTACGACATCTGAAAAATACATCAAGATTGTCTTATCCCCATTTAATACCACAACATGTTTTAACTTACCAATAAACTTTTCCCAATACTGGTATCGTTCGTGCTCTTGGTTCACGCCAGTAAAAAAGTTTTTCAATTCTCTACGCAAGATCCACTGTGCGAACTTATCCTTTTCATTTTGCCCAACAAACTGCCATAGAAGCGGCTTTTGTCGATATGTATTTAGTTGGTCGTACAACAATGTAGCTAAGGAGCTTACAAGATCCAAATCACAATTTCGAATGAAGTGGTGCGCTAAATGCTGATGTTCTTGATTCGTTGCTTGAAAGAATACACTCCGAAATACGGCCTCTTCCTTATGATAAAATGGCTCTTTCGCTTCCTTAACCGCTTCATAAAAAACTGCCTTATAAAACGGAGTATACTCACTCAAATAAAAGTTCTGGAGATATGGTGTAAACTCTGTATCCTTTTGAAGTACAGCTGAACTTAAGTATCCGATGGGATTCTGATTCAGCAAGTACTCTCTCCAACGAACCCTTCCTGCCTCATCCATACGCCTCTCTTGTTTTTTAATATGCTTCACATAAGAAAGCCTAGCTAGCTCCCACAAAGGATCAAGCCTGCAGATTTGATAAAAAGCATCAATAATGAACCGGAACGTACGATGTTCACGAGCAATCTGTTCTTTAATTTGGTGAACGAGTTCTTCCTGCCATTCCGGTTGTAATTCGTCTTCTAAGAGAAAGGGTAGTAAAAACCTTTTTCTTCGATCCAATTGCTGTACCCAACGTTGAAATAATTCCTTCTCGTTACGATGAACTAGCTCTTTGAAAGCTCTATGCAGTTGATCAAGATTGCCAAGATATTTGGACAGGTCTAAATTACGATTTTTCAGACCCGTCCCTAGTTCTTTCTCAAAATGAATGTTCCATTCCTGTAGCTGACTAGGGACAAATTCATATTTCATTTATCCTGCACCAACTTTTCAATAGCTTGAAAAGCCTCTTCATCCTTTAGACGGAATAGAAATTCTACCCGCCGCGAACGTTCCTGGTCAATGTTACCCTGACTATCAAATAAAGGCTGGCTATAGCTCCTGCCATTACAGGTTACTAGATTTTGAGATGAATCTCGTTGTGGGAAATTCGGAAACTCACTACTGTAAATATATTTTAATACGGAAAAAGCCCTATTCTGCGAAAGCTCCATGTTATACATGTAGGTTCCACTGTTATCTGTATGACCTTCAATCATAATACTAGCAACCTTATCTTTGAAACGGTCCTGTAGCAGGATACCCATATATTTAGGAATAAAACTTTTAAGAAATGCCTTCCCTTGCTCCGAGACAACATATGAGCCGGAGTCGTACAATACACTTCCCGGAAATCGAATAGCACCCGTTTGCTGATCAATCTCAATCTGCATATTGGACTGTCGGAAGTAATCCGTTAACTCTTTAATGATTTCTGTTTTCAATCCAATAGCTTGCTCAATCTCTTTGGCTTTCGTTTTAGCCTGCTCTTGAATCTGCTGTGCCTTCTGCTCGGCAACTGCCTTCTGCTCTTGAATCTGCTGTGCTTTCTGCTCGGCAACTTCCTTCTGCTCCGTCGACTCTTGAATATCGAGGACAACTACAGTCAATATGAGAGCAAAAACCATCAGCATGACACTCATCAGGTCCGCATAGGACATCCACCAATTTACTTGCTCCCGCTTAGCGTTTCTCATAATACACTCACTTCTTTACTTTGTGAGATAATATCAGCTAACTCTTCGAAGGTATCGATTAGTTCCTCCTGAATCTCTTGAATGCGGTTTACGCTACCCGACAAATTCTGCATAGCCTTGGCTAGAGTATTATCAAAATGACTATATGTTTTGCCTAAGCCACTATCGATATTTTCAGCAAAATCTTTAACAGATACATGAAGTACTTCTCTTGTCGCTTTCATCTGTTCGTTCGTATCCTGCCAGTGGTTTTGCATTTGAGTAATTTGATGTTCCACACGATTCAAATAGTATTCTGATTTCTCTAAAGTACCAATGACAACATCATTCGTTTGTGAGCGGAGCTCCTTAAGTTCAGGCAGCAGCTTCTGCTGAATACCCTGCATTTCGGTAAGCTGATCTTGTAATGTCGCGATATTATCTACAACCTGGCTAAAGTTGCTGTACATTTGCTCAGAGCCCGATACAACCTTCTCGAATTGATCCGTCATTTGACCAAATTGATTCAACGCCACTGCATGTCTTTGTTCAGTTTTCTTAAACGATTCTACCATTTGTTCAACTGTTTTTAGCATGTGGGACTGCATACTCTGGGTTTCCTGAATCAATTGACTGAATTGCTGAATCGTTTGTTCCGTACCGCCGGTTATTTGATCAACAAGATTTTTAGTAATATCAGAACTCTGATTCTGAACATGCTGTACTTGTTTCTCTAACAATTTTGTTTGGTCTTGTATACCCGTTCTAAAACCGTGAAACTGCTCGTGTAGTTGATCAAATGAAGATGCTACTTGAGCTTGGGAGCGTTGTATTTGATTGGCGATGGGCTGTATCGCTTTCTCCAGTGCATCCGTAAGCAGCGTTTTTAGATGATCCGCCTGATTTCTAGAAACCTTTTCAAGGCGATTCAAGAAAAGCTCTTCGTCGTCAGCATTTAAAAGAAAATCAAAACGTTCAGCATGCATGTCAATCATGGACTCGACTCGACCACTTACTACACGATCCATTACCGTCCAAATAACGGAGAGAGCAATACCAACAATTGAAGTGTAGAATGCTGATTCCATGCCTGATAATAAGCTATGTATACTGGTTTTTAAAGAATCAGTTGAATTTAAATCTAAATGGGATAATCCACTGACAAGACCTATGAATGTGCCTAGTACACCTAAACTAACGCAAAGGCCGCCAATAACGTCTGTCCAAGCACGATAACCTATGTGATATACTAATACATCTGAACTCAGGTATGGCTCAATACGTATTCGTTCGTCAATATTTTTTTGAGTTACCCTCTCGTAGTATCTACGCCATTGGATAGAGTATTTAGATTTGGGATTCGCTTTATGAAGAATACCGTTGACTTCTTGATCAAGGTCAGAAGAGGATTGACTCTTATTCAAAGATTGTAAATCGGGTAAAATATTTTTCATGATCTTATATTCTCTCTTTATTAATAAACCCAACGAAATAGCAGCACCCAGAAACACTATAACTTGAATTGCAATCCATACTACCTTAAAAGAATGCACATTAGTCCCTCCACAATCTATTATTATTAAAAAGTGAGAATTAATTTAATATAATTAAACTTTACATCTTACATCATTAGACTTTCTCCTAGAGCTATTTATTAATGGAGTAATATGCAGCTCCACCCATTCAAGTGAATACGTGGAGCTTCTAAACAATCCTTATAAATTGTATGTATGTGGTCACCAATAAAATAGGTCAAACGTATTATAAATTCGACAGAATCTCACATATCCCTGCCAAGGCCCCTTGCCCAATCACACATAATTGCATTATGTATGATTTATAAAAACATATCCAAGTCCGCCATTCTGTTATCAATCAATGTATACGATAATGTCTATGATACCTATTTTTTATTAAGGTAATTAAAGTTTACAAAGATTTAATAATACGGTGAAGCCCCAGAAAAAGTTTGTCAACTTCATACAGAATCCATAAATCTTTTAATGTTATAATAAATACCCTCCCAAATGTAAGCTATCTCTAGCGTTACTAAAATTGGGAGGGTTTAATCTTAAAGCATGTTGTTATGTTAACGTTCACAGTAGTGTAGTATATTTCCCTCTTCGCGCTTACAATTAAAATAGGTAAAAGTTTGTTATTTTTATGTCTCTATTCTTCTTACCCTCCAATACGGGCTACTTTTACAAATTGGGAGTATATCTTTAGGGTATTGTTTGTTAAACCATAGTTCAAAATTATTATGATCCATTGGTTTATTAATTACGTTACCATTTTTTTCAATGACAATGATGTAAGTATCTTTTCTTTGCGTAACTTCTTGATTCTTTTTTACCAATATTTCTTTGTAGTTATACGATCTTAGATAAAATTCTTTTGGCTTGTGAAACCATGTGACAATATTGATTATTTGATCAGGCATTTTAGAGTAACCAAATTTGTTTAACTCTTCAAGGTCTTGTTCGAAACCAACCACAAAAGCACAGGCATTTTCGGCCCTAAAATCTCTTATTTCGTAATAGTCATAAAAGCGGTAATCACTCCAAATATATCCTTTATCCTCGAGATAGCTAATTGCATTTATTACCATTTCGCAAGCTTGTGGTACTGAACCCGCTAAATGACGATCCCTCATCTTTTCTTCTGCGTGATTCGTTATAACTATTGGAATTTCTTCAGTCCCACTATGAATTATTAAAAACGCCATGAAATATCCCTCTTTTTTTTATTATCACAATACTTTTAATCATAAATTGTTTTACTTTATTTAAAAAGCCCAAGTAAAAGCATCATATCTCTTTCAACTACATTTCAGACGTAAAAAATGACCAAGACCTCTTTCCATTTTGTCTTGGTCACTTTAAGAAATTGTACTACATGTTACATACACAAAAATTCCACAAACCAACACCCTATATTCTGGAAATGACGAGGGCGGAGCAAGGCGTCGAACTTTCCCGTAAATGTGCGCACGAGCGCCTAGTCGTCTCGAAGCTCCAGTTGCAGCTTCGACCGGCAGGTGAAATCGGCGTCGAACTCCGGTCGTTGAGGCGGCCCGCGAACAGGTCTCAGTCGATCTCATCCATCTCTCAGAGCCCGCGGTACTAGTGTCTCGTTCCCTATCAAAAATCCTATCAAAATGGATTATTCATTTACAATGTAATCTGCAATCCATTTATCTGCTTTTTCAAGTAATTTGCTATATCGAGTGAGTTAACATCTAATCGCTTTAACCATTCGATACAATAATCAGTGTTTATGTTTTCATGATTCCCAATAATTTCGGCCAATTTTATTGCTGCTTCTCTTGGAAGACCAATTGCCATAAATTCCAAAGCAGACGCTGTACATGCACCATACTCTAAGTAAGCTGATATGTTAATGACCTTTTCTGATTCTTCAACTTTCCCAATGCTTTGTAGAAAAATCTTCAATACCTCAACATATGTTTGTGTGTACTTAACGATTTGATATCTTAAGGTATTATTAATAAATTCTATTTGATCTTTAACATGCTTAGTTATTTCTCTATGTCCTTTACTTAAAACAGCTCTATTAAAAAACACTAACTGAGCTAAAGAAGTTCCCTTCATCCAATTATGCCCAGCAGTAGTAATCTTTTTTTCAAAAAGTTCACTCCAAGCTGCCCCCATAAAAAGATTATTGATAATTTGTATTATTAAATAAAACCTTTCGTATCCGTTCTCACTCAACGGGAAGGCAGGTAAAAATAAATGGTACACCCCTTTATTTTTATCCAAAAATTCCCACAAGGCATTAATCCTTTCAGGCATAATTCCTGGGTTTTTATTTAGTAACTCTTTAGGTGGTTTGAAGGTATCAATTGTTGTTCTAGTAATAATGTCAATTTCTTTTAATGTATTGATATTATGCTCTTTACTGTATGTAGAGCTCTCAAGGTTCCTCCCTAGCAGCCGTTCCTTGATAATCAATGAAAAAAGTTGTTCATTGTAATCATCTTTACCTGGGCGGGGATTTTGGCTTTCAATGAACTCTTTGAACTTAACACTGTCCTTGATTAATCTAAGTTCAGAAGAAGGCAAAATCTCTTGATATCTTTCCCCCGAAATTGGATTGCTAGCCCAACTATCTAATTCAATACATATAATATTTCCCGCAAAGTCGTTCCCAATGCGGCCAGCTCTCCCAGCCAAATTCCAAAAGCTAAGATTATCTATAGCCTTATGTTGACCCTTTTCTGGCTTATATACAAAAATATTTTTTGCAGGCATATTGACGCCTTCCAATAATGTAGATGTACAACTAACTATTTTGAGAGCACCTGCTTTAAATAATTCCTCAATACCAGACCTAATAATTGCAGGTAAAGCACCAAAATGAAATGCTAATCCACATCTGATAAAACTAGCAAGTTCGTAGTTTTTTGTTATATATTCCTCGATAAAATCTGCAAATTCATCTAATCGCGCATCATTTAAATAAGGGAATTCACCACTATTAAATAGTTCTCTAATAACATCCGCAGACATCATTGGTTCATTTGCATATATTATTGAAGTTTGGTTATTCCAAAGATATAATGCTGTATTAGCTAGTATTTCAGGCAATGTATTCCCTGAATTGTGGAAGAACTTACTTCCAATACTAATTTCATCTTCTTCGTACAAGGCACTAACAAGCAATTGTTCGTAAGCCATTTTTACTTTAATAATATTTTGTCGAACTAATGGAAAATCATCTTTCTCATCTAGTCCTCTCTCTAAATCAAAGGTATCTAACAGTTTTTGCGGATTTTTTACTAGAGGACTTGAGAATAAGACCTTTGCATCTTCCCACAGCACATGTGCAAACTTTATTGCATTCTCAAGTAAAACTCCTCTTCCACCATATTGAATATTATGTGCTTCATCAATTACAATCATCTTCGTCTTTACTTTTTTTGCGTCTTGTTTATTGCACAACTGGTATAGCCTTTCTTGAGTAAGAACCAAGATATTTGATCTATCTGGGTTTTCTACTATTACTTCAATCTCGGATGAACATCCTACATATAGATTCCTTAAGCCTAACTCCGCTATATTCTCAAGAAAATCGCTCATAACTTGTTTAATCAATGCCCGTGTAGGAACGATATATACGACTGTCGAACCCTCATCCTTACTAATTAAATCTAATAGAACTTTTAAAAAAACGTATGACTTTCCCGCTGATGTCGGGGCTGATATACTAATTCCATCAATATCTTTCTCAAGCATATCAACTACTTTTTTTTGAAAGTTAGTTAGAAGATATTCTTTCCCAGACAGCTTTCTTGTATTTGCATATTCAAGTACATGTGCTTCAAAAAAAGCCATACCGCTTAATTGCGTTTTATAGTTATTCATTTCATTGCGTTTTTCAAGTAATTTCATGCCTGGATAATTGCCAAGCTTTCTCAAAATTAAAAGGGAAGCCATTGATACACCACTTGAGTCACTTATCAAAGGTAAGGTTGTAGCTATATTTAACGCAATCCGCTGATTTTCAATTTTGCTTGATGAAGCTAACAAATTAGCTGATTCTAATAATATTCTTGTATCATCATCCGTTAGTTCTTCATTTGTTTTGTTAAAGAAGTCCAATTGGATCTCAATCTTTTTGATTTTTCTCAGTAAGACACCTAATTGTTCGTTCGATTCAAGTTGACTGATCATCGATCCAAAACTCATGACTACACCTCGATTCTAGATAAGTTTTGAAATAAGTAGATCCTCAAAATCAGAAATTTTGTTAAATGGAAGCAGGAACCAATTGATTTTCACCTTTTTGACATCACTTGTACTAAGGATCTGATTACAGATATAATCATAGTTTCTACTCAATTCATCAATAAAATATCTATTCAATTCCGCTTCTATACGAGGACCAGTCATCCCATCTTTTTCAAGCATTTCTAGAAGGTCAGAATCATATCCTGTAAAAACCGTAAGTTCTACACCAACCTTACTCCAATCCCTATACTGATAAAAATTATCAATTAAACCCTTTAATGGACCTTTACCTAAATTATCATATGAATATTGATCGTAGAAAAGAATATCACTGTCAATATTTGCAGTTACTTCCAACTCCTTTATTAATGTTGAAATTCCTGTTTCAAAGCACTCGTTTAAAATACCTCCGCCTATAAATAAAACTAATTGGCTATTTTTCATTCCAGCATGTACGTCATTCGAGACATAATTAAGTTCTGAAGTAGACCTACTGTTTCTAATCCTAGTGTACATTTTCGGCATCTCTAAAATGCCCTCAATCAACATCCAGAGAAGCATGGTCCCTAACTTTCCACCTTTTTGAACTTCATCTACCAATCTATTTACTTTTCTATAAATATCCAAATGTTTATTAAGATCTTTAGCTGCATTTGCTAAATCCGTTAAATCGCAAGCATATTGATTTAATACTTCTGCCAAATGACTAGCTAATTCATCTACCCTTTTAGTTCCGGAAGCACCATATTTTAAATAGTAAAAATCAACATTTATGTTAATTTCGCTGTTGACTAAGGAATGATCAACTTTGTTAAAAAGTCCAGTGCAGACATTTTTTTGTAACTGTAATCTTCTTTTTAGAAAATCATTTGAATCTGCAATTGAGGAATCAATCTCAACACCATTACCTAGTAAAAACTCTGCACTCTTACAAAAACTAACAGATTTAAGTTGACTCTTAATGGCACTGAATTCTTCCTTTATTATTATTCCTACAATTTTATTATTAACTACCAACGGTGCTCCAGATAAACCAGCAAGACCATAGGGCCAATCATCTTTTATAAAATTACTTGTTAATTGCTTATCATATGTTTTAGAATCATCGAACAAACTACTATCGAGATATAGATTTCCAGTTATATAACAGTATGTACTCCCTTCATTCTCAACATTCCATTCTCTCGGATAGCCCATGGTCTCCCATTCATCTTCTTTGCTATCATAACTATTACTGTTAAGTGATAGCCACTCTTGAATATGATCTGCCTTTTCCTGAATTTCAAGCAATGCAATATCATGCTCTAAAGACTCAGCAACTACTTTTGCTTCTTTAATAATAGATTTATCGCTTCCGGCATAGAACTCAAGTTTTATCGGCTCATCGTTGTTAATGTTCTCTTTAACACAATGTCTTGCTGTAATTACTCGACTTTCATCTATTAAGAAAGCAGTCCCTTGACTCCCGCATGTAATTTTTGCAGTAATGTGGTATAAATATTCAGCAGTAACGATGTGAAACTTCCTCCCCGTAGTTATCTAAAGTAAATTTATTATTGTTGGAACATCTTCTGTTGCTTGAGCTAAATCATTCGTGTACTGAATACTATAACTAAATTCATCCATTAAACTAGTGTTATCAAATTTATTAAGTATCTTAAACGGCTTGTAATTAAAAATAAGTTTTTTATTCCTAGTATTGTCAGTTGATATTATTCTGTAAATAGTTTCAATATCAGGATGACTAAAATTCTTTCCTTTTCCATTCGTCGAAAAGATGTATTTATCTGAGTTTATTAGCTTTAGCAAACTAACTTTTGTATTATGCTTACTTCCGTGGTGAGAAACTTTAACTAAGTCAAACCACATCTTTTCTTGCTTGGTATCTTCTAACAATTTTTCTAAATTGTATTCAACAACTTCTGGATGACAATCTCCTAAAAAGAGCAATCTTTTTCCCCTAAACTCCAAAATGAATGCAATTGAGCTTCCATTTACTTCAGCAGTATCCGGTTCAAAAGGCTTTAATGCAATCTCTTCTACAGTTTCTTTATTTGACGAGACTTCACTAACCCTTCTCTTATTCAACTCCATTTGAAGATTAGACATATAAAATTCAAAAGCATCATCCATTAATTGATCACTTTCAATAAGCCCACTATAACCAATCGAAGATAATTTTTCCTCCCATTTACGCCCAAGAAGTTGAAGCTTTTCAAGATTAGGTGATAACAAAATTATTGATACTTCATCATTTAGGAAGTATTTGTTGGATACACCTTCACTTACAACAACAGCTTTGTAATTGAAAGAGCTATTCCATTTGCCTGCATATCCATTTTTTAATATTAATGATCCCAGTGTAGATCCTTGTTGGTAACCAATATCAGATACTTTTCTTGCACCTAATTCTCTAGGGTGTCCTTTTCTCAAAATCTCTTTAATATCTCCATGTAATGAATCGCTAGCTTGATTTTCTGACTTATGAAATTGTAAATGCCGAAAACTGTTATACCATATTTCTTTTATATCAATAGAGTCAGTGGTACCAGCATATCCATTTTTATTAAAAAATCTAATGCCACCTAATATATGATCCTCATCAATATGTGTAAATATTAATAATGAAACACCGTCTGACTTTATCTTCTGAAGCTCTTTACTGATATACTTATCATATGTGCTGGAAAATCCCATATCGACTATAATATGCGTTTTAATATCCCCCATACATGATATTAAAAAGCTATCTCCATATGATGCTGGAAACATTTTTATCTCAATCATAATACTCCCATCCTTATATATATTCATTACTATAGAACTAATCATTATATCCTGATTTTATAAATTATACCTTGTGTCCCTCTGGAAAAATGTCGAAATATGTCGTATCTAATCTATTGCATTCTACTTATTTTATTTAGTATCCATCTACTCTCCGAGAAGGCGTGGTACATACGCCAATTGTGGCTTCCATCGTTAAACGAAACTAAAACAAGAGCCCAAAGGATGCTTTCCCTCGGGCTTGTTCACCAGTGCTTCTGGATTTAAGAATATATTAGCACAATTATCCATTATTTGAAAATAAATAGTTTATCTAATTCCTATGGATGTGGTTGCACAAGATAATGCAATCCGCTAACGATTGAAACTTTCTTACAGCTGCAAAGCACATAGTCGTCTGATTTCTCGATTTAATAATATCCCCGCAAGATAAACCAACGAATTGCATTTTTTTGTATCAATATACGGTAGATAGCACAGTATTGCCGCTTTCAGAGGAAAACGAGGGGAGTCAAACCTTTAATTTAGTACCCTTAATAATTAACATCAACTTAGCATAAAAAAAACAAAGGATATCTCAAACCCACCTATTTCATGCATAAAATGCCTCCCCTTATGTACTGTTTCACAATACACAATAAAAAAATGCGCCGCGGCGCATTAGCTTGTGAGTTAGTCTTCTTCAAAAAAGATATTTCATGTGCTTAGTTTTATTCCATATTGCTTCGAGCTTCTCTACAGAGGTTGAATTCTCCCGTAGAATAAGTCCCATTATGTAATAATCTTTTAATGTCCAAGTAGGTCGTCCTAAAGAATGCCTTAAAGGATCGGGTTGCTCATTAATTTCCATATCTTCACTTAAACCTCTCTTAGTACTTGCTTAAGTCCCTCCGTACACATTCCAAAACTGCACTGCGGCAGTAGGTGCAAAACTACCATTGCCATTAAAATTTTCATAGTAAATTAGTACAGTCAAAATTCTACTTTCTCCAAACTTCACTTCTCCAGCATCCGAAATTTAAGTGTTAAATAGGTCTAGTATTTTACTAATATTCATGCCTAAAGATTCCATTTTGCTGCGAATTTGCTTCAGATGCTCCAGCTCTTTTGTTAGCCTAGTATTCTCCTCAAGGGCATCTTGTAACATTTGTTTCGTTTGCTGAACTTCTTGTGATTGTAAATGCAAGAAGTTTAACACTTGCTCCCAGTTTGATGCCAATCCCTCATTGGAGCTGTTATTACTTCTTGGAAAATCAATTACCATTCTGCTTGTTACTTCATCATTGTTTTTATTCTGAACAGATCGTATTACATCACCGTGCTGTTTTCTTAGAACGGAGTTAAACCGAAATGCGCATGCGCCTAATGTACGGCCTATTTTACCTGCCACATCTTCAAAAGCCTTTTTTTGACTACTGCCATTACTTAAATGTTGCAGTACCGTTTCCAATAATAATTTATCTTGCTCCGTTGACCACACCTCATGATTCGAACTTGCATGCTTCAAATTTACCCACTCCTAATAACATTATTTTTCCCTCTACTATATTATTTCCGAGAATACTATTACTTATTCCCTAGTAGTAGAAAGCAATAAAACAGGTTACCTTTATCTCAGATAAGTCTATATCTATTCGTTTTAATAGAATCTGAATTTGTCATATTGTCCTTCTTAACCAAGCATCAATCGAATCTTTGTAAAATAGAATTCTTCTCCTTAATCGAACATATGGAATTTGATTTTCCCTTACCATTGTGTAGACACAATCTTGGGATATTCCCAAATAATCAGATAACTCTTTTACAGAAAGTAGGATTTTACTAGGTTGTACTTCTACGCCATTGTAAGATGGGCTAAATGAAGCATTTTGATCAGCATTTCTTGCTATTACCGTGTAATTATTAAATATGGAATCCTCCTCTGTTTGTTTATCCATCCACTCTTCAATTAAGATTAAAAGCTGTTTACGTCTGGCATCTGTTACTCTAAACATAAGAAAAACCTCCCAAAAAAATTATTATTTTAGTATTCATCTACTCCTTGTTCAGTAAAACAATGTATCCCCCTTAACGAATAGTCCATAAAAAAAGAGCCTCCTTATCCAAGGAGGCTTGACGGATTATTTTGTTAGTAATCATGTAGACTTGAATAAGTCTACCTCAATAAACTCTGGCGGTGTTATAAGGTCTGGTTCCCCACCAATGATAGCTAAATTCATTTGGTTGGGGATAATGGTTCGCACCAAACCAATTTTAACAATCATACTCCTGATTAATTTAATTAATGCTTCGAATGCTCCTAATTGGAGCCCTGTATCAGCGTATTCCAATAAAAATGTAGCACCTTTTTGTTCCAAACGGAAAAGCAGTTCAGTGTCCCGAAATTTAAGAACAACAGGGATTACATCATGCACAGGTGCCTTTGTTTGAAGGAGTGTTACGAATTCTATATCTCCAACGACTAGGTGATGATTTTTTTGGAAATGAGCTGTTGTCCACTCTGATTTCGGCTCTTCTACCACAAGCCAGCTGGGGGGAACCCTCGCTAACATGGCAAGAAATGAAACCATCCAATCATCAACTGTGAAAGCATCCTGAGGAGGTACGATATCACGATTCTTAGGCGACTTCTTGTTACTCTTTCTTCTATACTGTGCTCGATATCGCCCCAAAAATTTTGCTATCCGATCCTTAGGGATACCAAAACAATCATATAGATCGGATAGTGTGAAGCCGATAATTTCCTCCCTGAGGAGAATAAACCGACGCTGTTCAAGCGAAAGCTTTAATAAGAAACTGTGATATAAGTTAATATCATTTCGACGTACCCAGACTAATTCCGGCCAATGATACACATAACGATCTTCACTTGAATTCTTCTTTCTATTAAAATACTCCTCTACGATAGAGCTATTACCTCCAACCACTTGTTTGATATACCAAATTCCTGCCTTCAAGGGATCACTTGACGGTTTCATTTCCATCACCAAATTAACTGTAATCCCGTTTCTCGATTCAGTCTTTCTTAGACTTATTTAAGTCTACTTGTCTACTTCCAAGTTTATGGGTCACCCTAATAAAGAACGGTCTATGATGCGAATTATGATAAGTCGAGTCTGAAGCAAAGTCTTGACCACTGTGCTGGGCAAATTGTTCACAACTCATAAGCATCAACTCCTTTCCCCTTGGGTAAATTGGGTACCCATAAACAGGAGCATATAAAAATGTCTACATTGAAAGTAAAAAAGGAAATACCAATTGTCGAATGACAATTAATATTTCCACTTCAGCTCATATTTGTCCATTGGTTCATGGTTTACGCTTTAGCGAAGCAATGTAAGATTTTGACAAAGCGTAATTTATCGAACTCTTCTGGAAATGGGTGTAAAAAATCATATAGAGAGACGGGCATAATTAACCCGTTTAACCATATGACTCATCCTCACACATAAGAGGCAAACACGCCTCGGATTGGAAAATGCAGCTTCCAACCCATCCTCATGAATGTTAACCTTCGATAACATTCATCAAATGCCGTTCCCTTAGGGGGCTAAACTCGCGCAAATGCGAACTTAATCGCGATTAAATCTATTAATATTCTACTATCTATGCCGCGACAGATCAAGCTAAAATTCTATCTACTAAGCGGTTTAGAATAGAAGGTTTAGGAGAGAATAATACATAAGGGAGTGTAAAATATGATTCCATTGAAAAATTCGATAGACGAGCAGGGAACCCTCCTTAAAAGTGAGCCTGCAGCCAAAGTCCAAGGATTTCAGAGTTTTCTACTTCAGCAACATATAGAAAAGACAGATTCCCATGAAACCAACGTTCTTGTGTTTATAGCCTTTGCGCTCTCTCACGGTTATCTTTCTCAAGATGGCAAATGGCATGAATCCGAGTTTGTGCAGGCGATCCTAGCGTTCAAGCAATCAGCGGATCAGTCCCTTTCTGAGAAAAGGATATCTTCTCAAGAACGAGAAGAGCTGCTCTTCAGCCTAGATCTCTACGTTCGATTTCTTCGCACCCAGCACGCATCCATTTCTTTGAATCAATATCTGCTGCAAGACGATATACCTGCTTTTGAAGACCTTGGATGCCTCCCGTTCCGCCTCTATATCGAGGAGCTTTGCCGCCTGAAAAAGCTTTGCGTGGGTCATGATATCGCAGACATCAAACGGTTCCTAAAACTGCTTGGACCGGACATTGCACATGATATAACCACCCTAACCCCGGTACACATGAGTCAGCTTGAAGACCGTTTTCTTCAGCGTATTGATGATGGTGTTATGCTGCCTCGATCGGCTTATCATCAACTTAAGGTGTTCCGAAGATTTCTCCGGTTTTTAAAACAGCATGGCTACATTGACTTCGAATATATCATCCCGGAACAATTTGATTCCAAGATCGTCCGGGAAAACTCCTACGTCGCGCTGGAGGATCGGATGTCACTCCTTCGAGAAATCCTTCAAGATACCGGTACACCCAATCAAACCCGGGATCTATGTATTGTCCTACTTCTCATTCTGACCGGCTGCCGGCCTTTAGAAGTATGTACAATGCGCATTCAAGATGTCATTAAAACAGAATCCCGTATTTTCCTTTATTCTATCAAGTCTGCTCAGCGTTCCTTAGTTATTGACAAGGATGCTATGCACCTTCTTGCCTCGTATATGAAAGACAAGCGGTCGGGCGCCGGGCCAGCAGATCCGCTTTTTGTACGCAAAAATGGACTCCCCCTGCAGTCAAATCATGTTACCAAGATCGTAGGTAAGTACAGCAAAAACATTCAAACTACGCAGAAGGTAACAGCCCGTGCCCTAAGGCACACGTTTATTACCAATGCACTTGATGATGCTTCTGGCAATAACCCAATCGAAGTATCTGAAGCTGCCGGGCATACCAGCCTGCGTTCTACGATGCATTATTACTATCAAAACATTCGAAGATTGATTCGGATGGCCTCTCCGTACCTATCTAGAAACCAACAAGGAGCTACTAATAATGAGTATCAAAAAAGATCTCCCCTTTAACATTACGGACATTTGCCAAGCCTTTAACATTCGTGTTGAGGACTTTGCGAAACTGGTTCAAAAATCCAATACGCTGAATACAGAAGCTGTACAGGATATCTCGGTAGCCGATGCCGTGCCAAAGTTTCTGAAGTGGTTTCAAGACAAAGTTGACCATGGACGGAAATCGTCTCAATCGCTCAAGCTGTATCAGGGTTACCTGAATAAATTCCTTTCATTTATGAACGATAAGTACCCTGGTCTTACGGTCATGCAGCTAAACGAAAACTACGTTCATGAATTTCTTCAGTTGTATGAAGGCAGAAAAAAGGCGGATGCGTTATCTCCTTATACCGTAAACAACGTCACCGCTATTTTTCGAAGTTTGATTACCTACTGCTTCAAGCAAAGGCTCATCTCAGTAGATTCCAGCCGAGATTTCGAATGGGAAAAAACCACGACACTGCCGAAATATTTCTCTCCTGAGGAACTCGACCAACTGCTGAAGGCCTCCCTTCAGCTTATTAATGGTTATCGTTCCTATGCGATCCTGAGTTTTTTAGCAGGCAGCGGGGCAAGGATTGGGGAGGCCCTAAATATGCGGATTAGTGATGTAAATTTCCAAGAAGGTTTTATATTTATCCCAGACGGCAAAGGGAATAAACCACGCCATATCCCTTTGGATCCCATGGTTCGGGACATTCTGCTAGATTACCTCAATATCACGGGTGTGAAGCAGATTACTTCGAGTATGGCCGGCTATCTATTTTCTAAGGACTATGGTGAAAAGAGGCTGCGGAAAATAACTCGTGAAGCCGTCGAGAAGATGTTTCGAAAGCTGGTATTAAAACTCGAGCTCAATCCCGAATTTACAGTACACTCACTCCGGCATACATTTTCCGTCAACTGTCTTCGCAACGGTATGCCCCTCCACATTCTGCAGCAAATACTCGGCCATACCGACCTAAAAACAACGGGGATCTATACCAAACTATTCCCAAAAGATATCCTAGAAGAACTAAACCGGTACTTTCCGTTCCAATTTGGGAAGTTGATGCTGCAAACACTAGATGAGGAAGATGACAATGAGATTAATTCATAAAGACATTGAACGGTTTATCCAGCAGTCCGCTTATTCCGAGGGCGTAAAAAAGAAAAACACCAAGTATTTACTACACTTTGCCGATTATCTAGGGCTCCGGCTAGATCAACCTCCGGATCAGGTTAATCTAGAACGCATCTACGAATTTAAAGAGTTATCAGGAATGATTCTTTACGGACCAATCCAAGCCGAGATCATTGATGAATTTTTCTCTTCGATTCACGATTACAATCCCTTTTATCTGAAAGAGACTCGGCATGCTCTTGGCAGCTTTTTTCGTTATTTACAGCGCAACTATAAGTTCCCGAATCCGATTCCGTTCCTGAGTTTTCAAATACAAAGCAAAATGCCACATATCAGGCCTAATCGCTCACTAAGTAAACATGAGGTTCTTCGACTACTTCATGCAATCATAAGCCACAGCAAGGACCTTGACAGGGATCTGCTGCTGTTTACCCTGCTGTTATCCTCAGGTTGCAGGATTAGAGAGATAATTGAACTTAAAGTTTCTAATTTTGAGTTTTCTCATCATATATTTAAAATCACGAAAGCGAAAAACAAAAGGCAGCGTGTTGGTTTCCTTGTCGATGGCATGTCGGAAGCTATCCAGCGCTACTGCAGAAGGCATCAATTAGCGGAGGCAGATTATTTATTCAAATTGGACACCGCTCACCCGTTAACTTATAAGAGAGCCCAGGAACTGCTTCAGAAATATGAACAGCTTGCAAATATCCCACACATTACCCTGCACGGTACTCGACACACCTTCACTACCATGATGAATGAGTCAGGTTGTGACATCACGACTATTCAGCAGATGCTTGGTCACCAACCGAATCAACTGGATGTAACAAAACGGTATATAGATCAAAACGTCATTAAAAACAAAGGTATTCGTGTTTTGGAAAACGAGGAGCTTATTTTTTTTCTAAAGAGTACATTTATGAAATAAAAAATCAATCATAGAGAGAGCCTGACAATTTGTCAGGCTCTTTGCGTAGACTTCAATTTAACTTCTCCATGTAAAGCATCTCAACAAACTTCACATCCAGGTGCAAATCGAAAATCCCTCAATTCTGGTATCGAGACCCACCGACACTCATCATGATCAACCAAAGCAATATCGCCACCCACAAATCTTGCCCTGTAAGCAATCAACTGAATATGAACCCCCCACTGCCATCCGAGTCATTTCCCACATTCAAAGAAATGAAAAAAAAAAGAACCTACTTAGGGGCTCTTTTCTTCACACTTATTACAATTTTATTCAGTCGCCGCTGCTAACTTTTATTCCGATCTGGAATGTTATAAGTAATCAATACAGATCATTTTCTATCTAAAAATAACACCAGCTCCATCTGCTCAGCAACGCTAAATTTAATTTGGAAAGTTGATTTGCAGCCATTGCTTTACTTGAATTGGCGTCCTTAACCCTCTTATCTCTAGTATCTTAACAATATCTTCACCACAAATAATTATCACTGGATGCCCATCTACTTTTATTTCTTCATATGCTTGTTGATTGACATAAGAAGTCGTAACGAAAATGCCGAATTGGCGATAACGTAGCCGTGCAATCAGCCTAGAAGTTTCGCGTACTCCTGATCCGCTATCCAACTTCTTGCACTTTGCTTCTAAAGCAAAGTCAACATAGATGGCGTTTTCATTCATTCCAATCCGATACTTACCTATTGCATCCCTTCCGCCATCGCGCCATGGTCTTGTCAAATCATATTCAATTATGTTATTGTCCATTATTTGTGCAATCTTAGCAGCACATTCTTCAAATGCATATTCTCTCCTTGGATGTGCTTTGAAAAAGTCAACGATGCACTGTATGACCTCTCTTCGTTTATCTGATGATGGAATTTGCTCTGATATTTTACGGTATTCTATAGTTTTCTCTGCAGCTAAAGGAGTGTATTTACCTGTTTCAATCCATTGTATCCACTCTCTAGGCGCATTTTGAGAAAATAACAAGCCATTATGAATATCATGAATCCAAGCCCTAGAGATTGAAGCTACATTTAAAATTGTAAAAACGGCTCTATAATTTTGAAATCTGTTCCCCTCCTTTAGCTTCCAAATAGCGACTAAATCTTCTGCCTCGTTTAAATCTGCCGTCCCAGGTACTGCTAGACCTCGAAAAACGACATCGCGCCCTTTTCCACCCTTCGTAAATACGAAAAATGGAGGAACCATTTTTCTATTATCTTTATGAATTTGGTCAAATGAATATCGTAATATCAAGTTACCTCTTTTCGGAGTATTATGTAATTCACGCCCCGACTCTCTATTATCACCAAAGTAATAAAATTTCCCAGTTTCAATTTCAATCCTGTCAGGCCAGTCCGAATTTGAAAGATCAGTATATAACACACAGAATTTTGTATTCGCACCATCACGTGATCCTACAGGTCTAAATCCTCCTTGATTTTCACAACCAATTAATTTAGATATAGGGTCATCACCAGCATTACCTTTTACTCCACCCTCATATGTTGCATCAATAATTAAATCCGATATTGAAAGATCACTAAATGAAACACTTCGAGTACTCAACGATAAACACCCTTCCGTAAATAACTTAAAAAAACTGCTTGTATCAAGCCTATAATATTCAAGAAACAAATAACATTAGCCTTTTTTTTGAGAAGTAAGGCAAAAACAGTTTAGGCTTCTCTAGTTATGTAAATATTAGATCTATCTTACCTAATAACCATCAGGGGTGAATATAAGAATACGATGGCGGATAACATTACTACTGAGACAAGAAGCAAAATCATGAGGTCAATACGCTCCAAATCTAATTTGGAGA
Organism: Paenibacillus violae; assembly: GCF_032461945.1. NCBI lineage: Bacteria > Bacillati > Bacillota > Bacilli > Caryophanales > Paenibacillaceae > Paenibacillus > Paenibacillus violae. The sequence goes on along the minus strand of NZ_JAWCUD010000016.1, from coordinate 78,916 downwards.
ACCTTTTTTGCAGTAAACTATGGCACAGAGGATTGCGATTTCGAAGAAATGTACCGAGCTTGTTTGGGAAGCCAGATATCGCAATTAAGAAATATAAATTCGTTGTTTTTATAGACTCTTGTTTTTGGCATTTTTGTCCTAGACATGGTCATTTTCCTAAGAGCAATAAAGAGTATTGGGATAAAAAAATCTACAGAAATGTACTGAGGGATTACAAAGTCGGAAATTATTACATTAGCAAACGATGGCATGTTCTTCGCATTTGGGAGCATCAAATCAAAGATGACTTAGATAGATGTGTTGAATATGTTATTCAATACATCGAGAAAATAAAGGAAGATCAAAATGCTAAATAATATAGTAAAAAAAGAGCCTTTAGAAGGCTCTTTTTTTACGCTTATCTATATCGAATTTACTACAGGAACTGATGCTGTTGATTCAGCCTTATCTTCTAAATACTTCTTTGCATAACGTGCGATCGGCAGCGCAATTGCCCTTGCAAGCATCACAGGTACGGCATTACCGATCTGTTTATATATTTTGTCCAACTGACCGTTCTTTAATTGAGCTTCTTGCGGATAAAACTCATACCAGTCAGGGAAAGTTTGAATCCGTTTTATTTCCTTTACCGACAAACGGCGATATTCTCCAATCGGGGCAGTAAATTCAAACTTGTCTTTTTCAACAAATCGCATTGGAGGACATCCTGGATGAAGTGGAGCCTGACGTCCAGAAGCTTGAATAGTAAAGCTTTGCTCATTCCAATCCTTTTTCCGATTCCTTGACATATAAATCGAAGAGAAAGAGCCTTCGTAATATGGTCCCGGCTCAGAACGTAAGTCACCAATTTTGCTCTCCAACGTTTCATATGGTTGTTCCGTACCTGGACCATGTGTGGGAAATGGAAATTCATAAGTGAAATCAATATCATTTCGTACACCTACTAAAAACACCCGTTCCCTCAATTGAGGAACCCCATAATCCCTAGCATTCAAAGGTGCTTTCAAATAATGCACTTTGTACCCCACAGATTCAAAATCCTCAACTATTTGTTTAAAAACTTCTCCCTTCCCCAGAGTCATCATCCCTTTTACATTTTCAGCCACAAAAATCTTAGGATCTGACTGGGTCAAGCAACGAATGAATTGCAAATACAGGAAGTTGCGCTCATCATCAATAAGGCGCGGACCTGCCCCCGAAAATCCAGGGCATGGAAACCCACCTAGAACAAGATCTGCCTTTGGAAATTGCTTAACTTTTCGAATGTCTCCAGGCAATACATTAACAGTGGTTGAATCTTTCACATTTAGTCTATAGGTTTCGATGGCCTCTTTAAAAAAGTCATTCGCAAAAATAGTGTGAAAAACACTTTTACTTCTTATCTTATTATATTCTTCCTTACTATGCTCAAATGCATCAAGCCCCTGTTTTTCACCAACAGTCGCTTGAAGCCCTGCTAGCTCAAACCCTAGATCCAATCCGCCGGCCCCACAGAATAAGGAAACGACATTAAATTTATCCTGTTGAGGATGTAGCTCCCCCTCTAAATCAATGACGGCTTCAACTTCCTTTTCTTGCATAATTTTTTCAAGCAAAAACTTTTTAATTTCCTCCGGTGCTAAATCGGGAGCTGGCTTAAATTTACCGCGGCCACGTTGGTCAAGTTTAATCAATCTTACCGCCCCTTCGACAAATCTGGAATAAAACGTACAAATAAATATTATTGTAATCAACAGTTGAAACTTACGTCAATGCCAAATAACGTCAAACTCCACACTAAAAGAACAAATGTTTGCATACTTATATAATAACATTTTTATTTTAACTTTCAAGTTAAGCATCGCCATTCCTAATCGATTGTTGTAAAATCGAATAGACAATATATTAGAGGTGCAACGAATGAATAAATCAAGATCCATCGGGGATGATCATGTTAAGTCCGTGTTTCATGCTCTAGAACAATACTACCATCTTAGGCGCTGGCCAGTAGATAACCCACCTGGTGTGATAGAAACCGCCCAGTTTATTTGGGATAAATATCCGAATATCATCAAAATTAAATGTAAGTTTCAATATAGAAATCCCGATCAACAAAATGATTTGGTCATAACAACGCATGAAGACACTGTACGTATTAACCTTTACTATACTTCGAAGTCGGGCAATATCCAACCTAAGAATCCTGGCGCTAAAAGTTTTCTTAATACCTATTTCAAAGCACCTGAGCTGCAATATTCTTTTAATATGCATTTGGAACAGTGCTATTCTGAATTTTTAAGTAGCATGCTGGAACTTAAAGGTGTAGATTCCGAGGAGCTATCCGATGTAAAAAAGAAAAGAGCATTAAAGGAGCTTCATCCTGAATTTACAAAGGAAAACAACCAACCACGTGATTCGTTCCTTTACGCATTGAAAGAAAAATGTTACTCCCTTTTACTGGAGTCATATAACCATTATACCAAAGGCTTCCAACATGCCTTTGAAATGCTTCTAATGTTAGATGAAACTACCATTATTACACGTGTTAAGAAAAACGGTGTTGATGTAGAGCTATTCAGACCGAATTTAAGCGATTATAACAACATTAAAATATATAAAAAAGGACGCCATGCTGTCGGGATTCAGTCTGGTGAGGTTGGATTGACACTTCGCTTCAAGTTTGAAAGTAAACCTTACTCATCCATAAAGATAGCAACGAGCTACGAACTTTTTAAAAGCTTAGATGACTTTGAATCCCTAATTCTAAAGAAAAATGAAGCAACACTTCTAATGGCAAATCAAATTAGTGAAAGTATTTTGGTTAAGCCAATGAACAATACTAGTAATGCAGTGGGTAAGTGTAATGAGGCATTCACGTATTATTGGATGCTGAAGAAATTTCCATCCGCGATTCAGGCTGATGATAGCGATTTTTTAAATTATTTGAAAGAGTATCTGCCTGCATTACCTAAGAACACTGCTCAACAAATCAAAAATAGCTCGGAACAAACAGCTCTAAAAATAATTGAGTACCTATACAAAGAGCATCCTCAAGCTCGTCTTGATGGAATACAATTAGTGGCAGATATCTATGTGAATGATCGCTTAAATACTGGCGATATAAAAATTAGCATTCGTGAGCAACACGGTTATTTGACGGAAGTATTTATTTCATTAAAAGCACTACGTTCCACAAACAAAAAGATTACTACTAAAAACCCTGGAATTGGAACTATTTTAGGTCCTACTTTTTTTAACTTTAGTGAAGCTCTCAATAATGAACTTGCTAAACAGGTAGCTCAGGCGAAACATGACTTTGAAGCAGGTATTCAATGCGACCATCCATCCATTTTGGTTCAATTGTCTAAAACAGTAGGTACTATGCTTAGCACAGCTACTCAAGTGCAGTTGAGAAAAGGAATCGAAAATTTACTTGGAAAAGCATTAACAATCATTACGATATATGAACAAAATAAAGCATATTTGCTAAAACATAATAAAATCGAAACCGACATTACGGTTTATCCAAACTCTCCAAGTGATATACAACAAACATTTATTTGGAATAATAATAGCGAAGAAATCTCGCTCCGGGTCAAATTTAGTAAAGGTCAGCACCACGGTTGGTCGTCTATTAAGTTTGCATCTGAATATATCTTTATTCCAAATAAATAAAAAAGTTACTAACAATAACCCTACACGAATTACTCATTAGGGTTATTGTCCTTATCTATAATACTATTTTTAATCTTAGTAATAGCTATACAGTTCATTTATCTCTCTACTAACCATAAAAATAGAAAAAAACTACTTTTATTAAAAACGAGGGCTTCTCAATAATCTAACAATAAAGCTTCGTTCTTGTTTTTTCTATTTCTGTCAGGATTCTTGTACATTAAACTGACTTCGCATTGACCCAAAGTGTGTCAAAATGCTGCTCGTACTGTTCCGCAATTTGCGCATCATTAACCACTTGGAATGCATTCACTTCCGAGAATACCTGGTTCGGTACCGAAAACACCAGCCCATCTGCTTCATAGTGCATCTCTCGATCCCCATCCCAGGCAAATGGAGTGGACGTCAAATTCGCTGTCAAAACTATTACTGCATCATCCACGATCAGGAACTTATCATGGACAATCGGATGCCAATATCGCTGTTCCAGCGTTTGCAGACCATCCAAAAAGGTTTGAGCTTCCTTTGCGCGCCGGCCTAGTTCCTGTTGCGCAGCTGTGGTTTGCGTCAACACCCTTATTGGGATTCCTTTCTCCAACGCCACCATCCGTAAAGCCTCAGCGATACTAAGAACACCTGTGTTTCCAAACGGACTGTAATCATTCAAATGCTGGGCACAGACTATAATGCGCTTTTGCGACTGCAAAATGAAATTAATTATCCGCTTCCGGGCAAAATGGTTGCTGCCCGCGCCGCCATACCGGATCCAAGGGCCGGTAAACCAGGCATGTTGAGGTTCCAGCCAATCCACAACGCGGGACATCCGGTAATAGGCATCGAACTTGTTGTCGATGATAAACTGTTCGTAATCTTCTAAACGAAGTGAATTGAGAGTTAGTGAATCAAAATACTTCGAATAAGCCTCGGTCACATCGGGCTCGTCGGTAGCCACCAGCATGTTTTCACTATGCGACGGGTCGGCGAGTGCAAAATTGCTCGAAGTTAAGAAGCATTTGGACTTGCCGCCAGGAAATTGGGCGTATAAACATTTCGCATGCAAACTATAGACATCATTGCCCCGCTTAACTTGATTCAATTTCCACACGTACGTGTGTGGAAACAAGCGAAAGTCCACTTTGCCTGGATCACTATAAACCGTTTGAGCAAAATCCAGTTTCGAGCGTTCACTCCGATACCCTTGTACTTTAGTCGGACACGAGCTGTATCCCCCAAGGGGAATCGTTATGATCGTCACTGGAGTTCCGGAGGCTGCCAGCTGCTTAAAAAATGCATGGAGATGGGGGTTGTTATACAAGAAAAACGAAGCCCATACTCGCTCAGCCCCTGCGAGTTCGTTCATCAAATTCCTGAGCAAAGAAGGGGAACTGCCTCGGCTGTCCTTGGCATATGGCGCCCGCGGCACTTCAAAGTAGGCATTGTACATAGCAGTTTCTCCTATTTGGAAAACATCGTTTTGTTAAAACCAGAATTGTCATAATCCCGACTCTGGAAATCCCGAATAAACGGGGAAATCAGCGCTGGCCTATCTCCTACACATAGCAGTACCGTCTTTTCCCGGGCTCGGGAAAGTGCCACATAGAGCAACTTCTTTTCTTCATTCAAAACGCTATCAAGGTCTTGTTCATAGCCACTCGAGCTGGTCTCCCCGCCATGACGCTTGTCGATTTCAAGAATTTTGCTTTGAAGTGGATAGTGGTTCCGGTGAAAATGAACGACATACACATAGTCAAATTCCAGCCCTTTTATTGAATATGGATCAGTAAAAAAGATCGGAGGTTTTATTTGACCATAGTCAAACTTCTTCCCGTAACTGTCTACACCAATGAGATTAAATTCCCTTGCTAGGTTCAGTCGAAGGGTAGAATTATTAATCTTCCATATGTCATCGTCAAATCGGTGAATGACTGCCACACTCGCTTGCGGGTTGTCTTTTCGATGCTTATGGATCTCGTTTACAAGATAGTGGCATTGCCGATGCAAATCGATATATAATCGGATTTCTGGTTTAGGGCCTTCTCGGACAAAGCGAAGGTCATCCTCCCGGTCATTCTCTGTATCGATGAATTGAAGCGAGCGCGCCAGCTTCATATTTTGCTTGGTCGAACGGAAGTTTACCCGCAGCTTTTTGTTGCGCCTTCCCTCAACCTCAATTCCCAAAGATTTCAAAGAGTATGGTGACCGTCGATAAATTTGCTGCTTGTTGTCCCCTGTCATTGTAATGCTCTTTTTGAACAGCATGCTAAGCGCTAGCAGTTGCATCGGCTGAAGGTCCTGCATTTCATCTATGTAAATGTGGTCATATTTTAAATCTTCCGGAATGCGCCCGATATGTTGCAGAAGGAGCAGAGCATAATCTTCTGGGTCATAGTCTCCCGGCCATTGATCATTCCTAAACCGCTCATAGCCTTGAAACACTTCAAATACTGTTTTTCGCTGCTCAAGGGTCAGTCGGGGACTATTGCCACGCCCGGTGCGTTCGCACGCCAGATATTTCTCTTCCTCAATAAAACCATTGCCCTTCATCCAGAGAATTTCATCACGGATAAAACCTTCCATATGCGTCCGGTACAGCTGGCGTGACCGTGGCATGGCTTGGTAGGCTTTTGACTTCATGTATTTTGTCAAATACGCTTCAGAACGGCGGTACACATGATCCTCTTCACGAGCTGTACTTGCTGTCGTCGTCCGCAGTACTGGAAGACTCATCAGCTTTGCGTCCCGCAATACTTCACGTACCGTCTGGTGGAACGTCATAAGATGGACAGAGTGTTTTCCGTTCAGTTCCCGGTACAACGGGGACTGTTTGCACCGTTTTCGCGCGTCTTCAATCAAGGTTGTTCCGTACGTGACGTACAACAATCGTTGCGGACGGGATTCTTCCACCATGTCTTTAAACATGCGCCCTAACAGAGTAATGCTTTTGCCGCTACCGGCTGACCCGCTCACTAGCAAGTATTTGTCCCTTTGCTTGATGACCGCAAGTTGCTCTCGGCTTAAACTAATTGAATCGAATAAGTTACCTGTTTTTAAAAAACCGTTCCAGTATTGGCGGTTTTGGAGAGATTCTTCTTTTCGGTAATCCGGGTCTGTCCAAGCATCCGAGAGCTGGTTCCAAAAATAATGCTCAAGTGCCATCTTAGACTCCCACCCCTTTGTATTCATACAACGTGTCGTCCATTTCCTCAATAAACCGAGACCGTTTGCCTGAATAGGTCAAGGTGAGGGCAGTTTTAGCGCGTGTCATCGCAACATATAAAAGCCGCCTTTCGGTGGCGAGTACCTCGTCGTCCAAATCCTCTAACTGGTCATACAACGGCACCGTTTTTTCGCGCATACGGAACACATACACGGCATCAAACTCTAAGCCCTTTGCGGAATGGAGCGAAAGCAGCTTAGCCCCAGGTTGTGTCACGCTGCCTTTATCCTTTTCCACATATTCCGTAGGGACGCCCAGCAAAGGCAATTGGCGATGAAACCGGGCGAGCGATGCTTTTTTTCTGCACAAAATGCCGATTGTCCAATTCGGGTTGAGCCGATGCAACTCTTGTACAGCTTTGACAACAAACATTTCCTCTTCCTCATGACCGGTTAATTGAATCAGCATGGGAACAGGTCCCTGCCGTTCTGGTATAACCGGATAGACATACTCCTCATCCTTCTCCTTATATAGCGGGTCATGTTTCTGCAAACTGTAAGCAAGTGAAATAATTTGTTGAGTCGAGCGAAACGAATTTTGCAACACCTTCGTCCTGCCCCCGGTAATATTAATGCCTATCCCCCGCCAGGAAAACGACGTGTTGTAAATCTTTTGCCCTTGGTCCGCAGCAATGACTATTCGCTTGTTCGCGCACTTTCGCAATAACTTTAATTGAACTTCTTGTAAGTCTTGGGCTTCATCAATGAGAACGTTATCCAGCTTGGCGTAGGGGGACCACTTCGCAAAAGAAGCATCCAGCAAATTAGACAAATCGTCATAATCGATTTTTCCAGCACGCTGCAATTTTTCTTGGTAGCGTTCAAAGACCGCATACATAACCTCGCGGGCTTTACCGTCGACAAAAACCTTCGTCCCCCGCCCTACACGCGCAGCAGCCAGATACCCCTCCCGAGACAGCAAGCTTTTCCCTTTCATCCACTGGATCTCTTCAGCCAAAAAACCGAAATATTTTTCTTCCGCTACTAGCCGATGACGGGTGCTGCGAAATACCTCCGACATACTCTTTCGGAGCATTTCAACCTGCTCCTCATTCTGGACAATGCTTGTACGGACGCCCGCTCTCCTCAACATCCGAAACGCCCAGGCGTGGAACGTGTCCACATGAAGTCGCTGAGAACCAATTGTCGCTGCCAATTCACGAGTATATGCGGCGAGCGTCCCGACATACGTAAACAAGTACACTTGCTCATCTGGACAGGTCGTCAGTATTTTATGGGCTTTTTTCAGCAAGACGAGCGTCTTGCCGCTCCCTGCAATGCCTTTAATGAGCATCTCCTTGCCGTCAAAATCCACGGCTTCTTGTTGTTTGGGAGTTAAGATCGTTTCCTTCATGTCGAAATTCCCTTCAGTATTCATCTTCATCATCATCAGAATCGCCGAAAATTACATCAAAAGCGCTTGGTAGCGAGGCATCCGACTCCAGCTTCCGCGCTGCCTCGGCTAGCCTCTCCGCATGGACGGAAGCTGCAAGTGTAATGTGCTCTTGCATCTCGACATCCGCTTTTTTCGACCATTTCATGGCGATCGACTCGAATAAATGTATCGGCATGTCCATAAGCTATGCCCCTCCGCTGTCTACCGCATATTGCCCGTCCACGCAATCGTTCAAGTGGGGGCAAAAACGACACAACTTTGTCGGATGGGCATCTAGCTGCTGGCTGTCCTGATCCCTGATATGCTCCAATAAGAGTGTGCCGGGCTGCGAGTTCCGCATGGCTTCCCGGACAGGCTCCATTAAATCGGTATCAGTATCCTTGTCCGTATAATACTTGACCAGAAACTGGAATGCTTCCCGTCCCCGGACGTATGAACGATTCCCGACCTGGGAGTGGTTAACTTCAAACGTGCCCTTGTATTGCATCGCCCGTTCGGCCGCAGCCCTTTTACGGACTGAAGACCACTGCCGAAATAATTCCGACATTTGTTGGGTGACTTCTTCGTCCGTACTGTCCGACAATCGGTAGCCGGTCTGCAATAGTGCTTGGAATAAAAACTGCTGGTGAAAGTCCGAAGAAAAAGTTGCAAACGGCTGAGCTAGCAAACTGTAATAGAATCTGCGCGGGCACAGAACGGCTTCCGCAGCAGCATCTGTGGGATATCTCTTAAGTGCTTCCTCGGCAAGCGTAGCGTCGCCATGAATGGTTACAGGCGGACGACCTTCCTCGAGCTCAGCCATCGCTTGCCCAGGCTGGAAATCAAGGTCAAGCAGGGTGACATACATTGATTCCTCGTAGGTCAAATTGTCCATATTGCGGATCCATGAAACGTCTACATGCTCCGAGAACGCCAACACACTATAGAACAAATACCGGGCTATTTGCGGAGCAAATTGTTCTCGCATGAATAGCATCGACACTTCGTCTTGGCATACTGGCAATGTCCACAGCGTATCCCGAGTTAAAGGCCAAGGGAGCGGTGCGCTGTTATATGGCAAACTCTCCTCATCGATGCCACACAAATGGATGTGCGAACCAAGTAACGCCGCACCGTCAGCATCTTCGTACTGGCGTACCGGCTTCATCTCCGGTTCATTCCCATTTTCCAGAAAATCCCCCCCTAAATACAGGGATATTGCGTAAGACAAATCCTCTACGTAAAACTTCTCATCCGACACGAAATCTCGGCGAAGTCGGTCTAGTAGCTCTTGGGTGAGCTTTCTCTCCTCCTCATTCCAATCCCCCGAGCCCATACCTCCCGCAAGAATCTGTTCTAACTTTTCAAAATGTTGGCGAATCGAAACTTTTCGTGCGCCTGTAAACAGCACCTCGGCTTGTACGAACAGTGTTTCAATGAGGTTGGTAATCGCTCGAACATCTTTCGCAGACACTTGAAAATAACTGAATCGCAGCATTGGGTTCTCCGCGATCCTCTGGAACCGGTTTTCAGAATCCCCGAACGCCTCCACAGGTCCTTCTTGGATTTGCACAAGCATCTTGGCGCGCTTGCGCCAATTCTCAAGAGTTACGCATCCTTGGAAATACGGAAAAATCTCATGCAACTGCTTGATATATTGTCTCCCATTTCTACCCTCATGAATGAGCCAGCCCGATGCAAAGCACTCGAATAAGCTTTTTTCCGTTAGTTCCAACCTCGATTTCCGTTCATTCCACATCAGGTGCAAGTGGAACAAATATTGCCCGATAGGGTAAGACAAGAAATGACGCTGGTCAAAAGCTTCTGGCACATACTCCTTCAGCCTGTCATTTAGGCTCACTTCTTTTGGAGAAATATACAGCGCATCATGCTCCTTGTAGTGTGACAAAAAGTCCGAAAAGTCGAGAAAACCGTACAAGCCTGGTGGCCAAGCGGCAGGACCTGGAGCTACGGAACGCCCTTCAAACGACGAACTAAATCTGTCTCCATAGTGAAGTCCTGAACCAGGCTTTACGCTGAACTGCCACTCACCACGTGGAACCCATTTCCCTAGAAACGCCTCAACCGACGCAAACGTGTTCGGATAGTGTTCGTCATATAAATTCAAAAAGATAAGCTGAGTCCCAATCGCTTCGAACATCCGAAGTATGCGTTGCTGCAAAGGCGTGATAAAGTAGAATCCATGCAAGACAACCGCTGGCGGGAAGCCTTTCTCTTCTTTTTCTAAGTACTTGCCAAACGCCCTTTTAAAACGATCTGGATTTTGTAAGAAATCCCGAATCCGGGAAAAGTCCCCGTCTTCCGCTTCCATGCGGAGCCAGCAACGCTGAAACAACGTTTCTTCTAACGTCGTGGGCGAGACATCGTCTGGTTGGATTCCCATTTCCGTAAGCACCCGCATCGACAACAAAACGTTTTGTTGGTTATGGCGGAATGCATAACGAAGCCGTTCAGGAAAATTAGGAGTTGCCCCTTCTTCCCGAATAATGTTCGTCAACCTTGTAAATTGCGCCAACTTTGTTGCAGGTTGGGTCCAGCTACCAAGCAGCATATTAATAAAGGGACCAGCATTAACGAGCCATGTAAACGTGTCTTGGTATTTTTTGCGCATTCCGGCATGTAAACTATCTGTTGCGCATACATGCAATGCGGCAAGGTAGGGCTGAAGCGGCTGGCACTCATCCAATGTCAGCAAGTGGTTGTACGCGATCATCTGTCTAGGCATTGGCAAAATTCCTCCGTTTTGCAAGCAACATATACCAGTTATTGTATGTCTTTGCCCGATTGGCAATGATCCAAAGCCGGCTTTCTGCCCGAGTCATCGCTACATAAAGAAGGCGAGTCTCCTCTTTCTGGGTTTCTTCATCCTCGTTTCGCTCAAGTTCATTATGAGTCAGGCTGCCGTATGGATCTTCACCTTTACGGATAAACCAACCTGCCCGCCAATTCGTGCTCTCCTTTTCCAACAACAGCTCCTTCTGAGGGAAACGGAAAACCGGTTCAGTAAACGGTATAAGCACGGTATGAAATTCGAGCCCTTTCGATTTGTGGACCGTCATAATCTGGACACGGTTTGCTTGAGCCGCTTCTTCCAGTTCAGGCTCATCCTCGTCGCGGTTCACCGACATCTGCACCTGCAGCCACTGCTGCAAGGCATACAACGTCACAAATTCAGATGAAAATTGGCGATGAACTAATTCAAACAAATGATTAAGGTTTAGTTGGTACTGTAAAGCTCGAGCTTTTGCTTCCGCCCGATTATCTTGGTCCGGAAATTGTACGTCCAAGTGTTGAAGTTCCATATGGTAATACCTTTGAACCGGTCCCCTGTCTTCCACGATTCGTCGAAGCACGGAAAGGACAGGGGCAATTCTGAGCTCCTCCAGGTACACTTCCCATGGCGCATAGACTCGCTTACCATCTACTTCTACTTGTTTCAGAAATTCCAGCAACTTACCTTCATCCCCATCTAGAGGGGTTAGGACTGTCCAATCCAAGTGAACCGGTGAATATGAGGAGTTCAACATATTTAAGAGGGCAACCGGTAAATCAGGAAACAACAGCCCTTTCACGAGTGCATGAAAGTCTTGGACTGCTCGGCTTAAGTAAAACGTCCCCCCAATATTTAGTTGAACAGGAATCCCAGCTTTTTCGCACCATTGCCTAAGCTGAAGCGCTTGCTTGTTCGTGCGGACAAGCAAAGCAACTTTTTCAGTGTTTGAATCGTCAAGGCTCGTTTGTGCCTCCCGAATCTTTCGAACCGTGTAGGCTGCCTGCTCAGAACTATACCGCTCAAAACTAGGGTTAGCCATCCAATAGTGGTCCCGGACTGTTCCCGGTTTTACCCCGTGAAGGTGGTCTTTTGTGCCATACGGAAGCAGCTCCTCTTCCCCCCATTTCTCGAAATGGGCGTGCATTTCTTCCAGCAGAGCTACCGAGGAACGGTAATTCGTTGACAAGAAATAGTTTTTGATTCTCTCGCCCATTTTCAAAAGATATATGCGCAACAGGTCAAATGCCGTATATTTTGCTCCTCGGAACCGATAAATACTTTGTTTGATGTCCCCGACGACAAACAATTTCAGCCCATAAGCTTCCACTAGCCTGACGGCGAGCTTGATTTGAATGTCATCGGTATCCTGGAATTCGTCAATAAAGAGGTACCTAAGCCGGCTAGCGTTTTGGAACAATGCACCTTGCTGACCTGTAATGGCATTCAGTTGCCTGGTTAAGTCATTCAGTGAGATTGCATTGAGATCATACTTCAGCTGCTGCAAACTTGTTTCACATTTCGGGAAAATGGACGAAAACAAACCATGTAAGGCTTCGCTGGACTCTAATGCCCGCCCCCACTGCAGGTTAGTGATTTCTTCGGCATTGAGCCCCTTTTTCTCCATCTCCTCCCAATACTCATTAGCAATGTCTATGACCTCATAGATCATCATGCCGTTAAATTTGGACAAAACATTTTGGGGATCCCCCTGCATCTCCATCCAATGGTTTATTTGATCTTCAATAATTTGCTTCCGTTCCATTTTGAAACTTTTAATGCGGACATTCGATCCGAATCCTTCAATCGCCCCTAAATCTTTTATGAGCTTGCGAGCAAACGAATGGATCGTGCTGATCTGCATTTTGGGGAGCTCTTCGATGTATTGCAAGTATTTCAAGGCGCCCGTCGCTTCAAATCTCAAATAAAATGCCTCCCGCAATTTTTGAAACATGCGGTGGGAAGCTTCGCGCGTAAATGTAATCATTGCCATTTCCTTGAGCGGTACGCCCGTGACATGCAAGATATATAAGATGCGCTGGACCATAACTGTTGTTTTTCCGGTGCCAGCGCCTGCTTTGACATTGAGATGCATCTGCGGGGGCGCATGCTCGACCAAATATTGCTCAACGTTAAAGCGCTTGCCATTTAGTGGCGAAATATTCGCCAACTTTTCCAGCTGCCTGCGTTCCCCTAACGACTTGAAATGGCCATCCACGATATGCAGCATGCCGAATCTTGCCACTTCTACTGCTGTTAAAAGGTGGACATGCAACAGATTGGCTTTTTTATACGAATCTAGCGGCTCCAAGCCTTCTGTGGAATCTGTAAATAAGATGACTTTAATGCCCTCAGCCAAAAGGCATCGGACATCTCCCGGCACCTCCCCCTGAAGGGCTACTAGCAAAACCGAATGTTTCGGAGTATTCATGTTATCTTATCTCCCTTTTCCACACACCCCATCAAATTTTGTAGCACGTGGCAACTCTGCTTTGGGGTGCAAATTTCCATTCTAGTAATTTTGGACTATATTTTTATTGTAAGAGCGTAGATTCCAATGCAGCTATCTTTAATTCAAAGTTTTAGTTACCGCTAAGCCTGCATTATTTACGTTGTAAAAGCTCTTTATTACCTAATTATATTGATAGCTTTGTAGCAATGCAGCACTCAAATAGTTTGTGGAATTTATTTATAATTCGACAAGGAATACCAAATTCCCTTCCATGATGTGGTAAATAATAGTTCCAAGATACTATACTTTAAATTCCTCAAACGGCATCATACCAACCCCACAATGTTTGGCCTGGAATTTTTTTAGGCCTGACAACAAAAGAATTCCCTTCAGTGAACATGAATTAAATAGATAATTGGAGTATTCAACCTTTAATTATGGAAATAATTGTTACTAGTACATCTGTAGTGAGGTGATGAAGGGTGGCTAGTTTAGAAAAAAGGGGTAAAAACTCCTGGAGATTGACGGTTAGCATCGGAAGAGATGCGACGGGTAAATATATTCGTCATGGTAAAACGGTTCGCTGCCGCACTAAAAAAGAAGCTGAGCTCGAGCTTGCAAAGTTTGAAGTTGAGGTCCAAGCCGGCGCATATATTGCACCTGAAAAATTAACGTTAAACGCCTTCGTTGATGAATGGAAAGACAAGTATGCTATGCAAGAACTTGAACAAAAGACTTTATCGATATACCTTCGTATTCTAAAAAAGCGAATACTTCCGGAAATTGGACATTTACGCTTAGATCAAGTGAAACCATTACATATTGCATCTTTAATTAGCGAATTAGGCAAAGAAGGCAGCAGACAGGACGGGAAAAATGGAAAGCTCTCTTCCGGAACTATTCAATACGTGTATCGTGTTTTAAAAAATATCTTCTCAAGAGCTGTCGAGTGGCGGGTTATAAAAACAAATCCTGTTGCTGATGTGAAGTCGCCTAAGGTGGTGTATAAGGAAAGTGAAGTATACGATGAAGATGAAATTCAATTATTGTTCGAAGCGTTAGAATCGGAGGCCTATCATTGGCGCATGATGATCACTCTTGCCTTAACCACTGGTCTTCGCCGCGGCGAGTTGGTTGGGCTTGAGTGGAAAAATGTTGATTTGGAACATGGTACAATTTATGTAAAGCAGAGCATTTCAGATTTTATTAATGGAAATCCCCTTATCAAAGAACCGAAGACTAAGAAATCTACTCGTAAGATCAACCTTTCGGATGCTGTTTGGGAAGAACTGAAACAATATCATGAGTATTATTTGCATGAATGGGGTGAATTAGAGAAAACCCGGGATAATGATCATTTCTTTGTTTTCTTTAACCAATACGGCAGAGCATTTTATCCGGAGAGTCCTTACCTGTGGTTCCGCGGCTTTTTAAAGAAACATAATTTAAAATACATCAAATTTCATGATCTACGCCACACCTCTGCCACCTTACTTATTAACCAAGGTGTCCATGCAAAAATTATTTCTGAACGTCTGGGACATGCCAACATCACGACAACGATGAACATCTACGGCCATGTTTTATCGAAGGCGGATAAAGAAGCTGCAAATAAATTCGATCAGATCATTCCATTTAAAAAGCGTAAAGAAGCATAAGAACCCGAACGATTTCTGTATCAATCGTTCGGGTTCTTTTCTTAAGGACTATAACAGTTTCTTCAAAATGTGCCCTGCTTTACGCTCTTTTCGGGCGGTTTCCGCTGATTTTGGCTCATTTATGTTGAATTTTTACACCAACTTTGCACCAATGGCCAAAAAACCAGGAAAAATCACTACTGTACCACTAATTTCGTCTTGCTGTTCCATTAGAAAAACCCAGTATTAATAAGGCTTTTCAGCATCTGTTTCATTCCTCACAAGTAAAGCCACCGACTCCACATGTACCGTATGCGGAAACATATCCACCGGCGTCACCTCCGCGACGCTGTAGCCCCCATCAACCAGCACGCGCAAGTCGCGAGCCAGTGTCGATGCGCTGCACGACACATAAACGACGCGGCGCGGCTGCAGCTCTAGGATCGTCGCGAGCAGCGCCGCGTCGCAGCCCTTGCGGGGCGGGTCCACCACGATCACGTCGGGGCGAATGCCCTGACGTGTCCACTCGGGGAGGACCACTTCCGCAGGGCCCGCTTCGAAATGCACGTTCGTCATGCCGTTCAACTCGGCATTCTTCCGTGCATCCGCGATCGCTTCTTCGACGATCTCAACGCCGTAGACCTGTCCCGCGCGCTGCGCCAGGAACAGGGAGATCGTCCCGATGCCGCAATAGGCATCGACGACGACTTCATCGCCGGTCAATCCGGCGTACTCCAAAGCCTTCCCGTACAAGACTTCCGTCTGAACGGGGTTCACTTGAAAGAAGGATCGCGCGGAAATAGCAAATTTCACATCGCCGATATAGTCATAGATGACCTCGCTGCCCCACAGGACGCGAGTCTCATCCCCAAAAATAACATTCGTCTGTTTCACATTAATGTTATGGCAAATGCTCTTCACTGAAGGCAGCGCAGCCCTAATACCATCAATCCACTCGTCCACACGCGGAATCGTGCTGCCGTTGGTCACCAAAACGACCATGATCTCGCCCGTGCGGAAGCCGACTTTGACGACGACATGGCGCAGCAGTCCGGCATTCGTCTCTTCCCGATAAGCGGTAATACCAAGCCGCGCACCGATCTCTTTCACCCGAGCGACAACTTCGTCGTTCGCTTCGTGCTGGATCAGGCACTCCTCCATATCAATGATGCGATGGCTTCCCTGTGCATAAAATCCACCAATGAGGCCGCCGCGCTCTTCCCCAAAAGGAACCTGCGCCTTGTTCCGATACCGCCATGGCTCGGACATCCCCAGCGTGGGATGGACAACAATCCCTTCAGAGGTCTCCCCAGCCACATCCAGCTTCCCAATCCGCTGCAAATTATCCACAACCTGCTGACGCTTCACGCGTAGCTGCGCCTCATAGCTCAGGTGCTGCAGCTGACAGCCGCCGCACTCTTCATAAATGCTGCAAACCGGCATGACCCGCTCCGCACTCTCTTCCACCAATTGCAGCAGCCGCGCATACCCGTACTGCTTCTTCACATGCTCCACCCGCACCAGAGCACGCTCACCTGGCAGCGCACCAGCGACAAAAAGGGTAAAGCCGTTCACACGGCCCACCCCTTCCCCATCATGGCTGATCCCGATAATCTCAGCCTCGTATTGCTGCCCGATCTGCACCGGCAGATCCGCCATCCAGGCCGGCGCCACCTTGGGCGCAGAATTCTTTTCTTTTTGCCCCGTAGAATTCCCTGCTCTTCTTTCCCTAGAACGTTCTGCAGAACTCCCCGCTCTTCGATCCGCAGATCTCCCGTTGGACTTCGCAGCCCTTTTATCTTTTACACTCATAATACCCTCACTCTTGTTCTTCCATTATTTAGAACTACTCCCTAGGCTGATGCGGATGATGCCCATCATGCTCCTCATCACCATGCCGCTCCTTTAATTGAAACGGCGTCGTCAACGTCTCAATGAGCGTCTTCTTATAAATCGACTGACCCGACTCATCGACGATGATTTGGAGGTGACTTTTCAGGTTCGTCATGACGCACGGCAGCGTGCCGCCGAATTCGCCATCCAAGTTCAACTGGACGTAGTCCGGTGAATTAATTTCGATATGATTGGTCTGAAAATAAATCAGATTCGGGTCATTCAGATGCTCCCCGCGCAGCGCGAGTGTGACCACTCGGATAAACTCCGCAAGATTACACTTACGCAGTATCAAAACGTCAAACAATCCGTCATTCATTCGGGCTTCCGGAACAAGCTTCTCGAACCCGCCGACGGAGTTGGTGTTGCCGACAAGGAACATCATGACTTCATCGTGAAACTCGAGATCGCCAGCTTTGACGTACAGCTCGATAGGTTTAAGCCTAGGCAGTTTTTCGAGTCCCTTCATATAATAGGCCAACTGACCGATCATGGTTTTGAGTTTGCTTGGGACTTCGTACGTCAGCTCGGTCATCGAGCCTCCGCCGGCAATATTAATGAAGTAGCGGTTGTTGATTTTACCTACATCAATGTCGGTCGTGTACTGCTGGATGATCAGGTCGCATGCCTGCTCTAGATTCTTGGGAATACCGAGCGCGCGGGCAAAATCGTTGGTCGTCCCCAGCGGCAAAATGCCTAGCGGCGGCCGCCCCTCTTTCTCGGCCATACCGTTCACGACTTCGCACAGTGTGCCGTCTCCACCAGCGGCGATAATAAGATCAAAGCCACGGTTCACAGCTTCAGCCGCTGCCAGTGTGGCGTCCCCTTCACCGATTGTCGCGTGAGCGGATGTTTCAAAGCCTCCGCGCTCTAGGCGCTGAAGAACTTCTGGCAGGCGTTTCTTCATTTCTTCCCGGCCGGAAGTCGGGTTATAGATCAGTCTTGCTCTTTTGACCATTGTGTCTCATCACCTGTTCACCGTCTCGAATTTGCGGAAGCGATCTGCTTCTCCATCCATTTGGAAATTAGCGGACTTGGCAACAGCGCCCGTCCATTATATATATATGCAAATCCCTTCAATCTGGAAGGGATTACTTGTCTCGTGAAATAGCCCTCACTCAGAAAAAGCGGCGCCACAATAACAGCATGCCCAGGCTTCTTAACCGCCCAATCAGTCATCTTGGCATGCACTTGATCCGGCAACAGCATGGCAACATCCGCTTCGTCAAAGCCACCCAAAGCTTTCAACCGCTCTGCGAGCTGCTTTAAGCCTTGAAGCCACTTTTGATGAAAGCCCTCTTCTTGACTTCCGTGCCCAATCAGCAGAACGATCTCCTGCTTTGGCGCTTCGGACAGTTCCTTGATTTTGGCATACATAATCTCTGCTATAACAGGATCATCATCAATCGGGGATGTAAAATGAATTCGTGCCTTTATTTCAAAAGGCTCCATGTCCGTTTCCAACAGCGGCTCTTCGATGACGCCTAAAGCATAGCTGATTTCATCGATATGTGTACTCCCAGAAGACACGAACAGGGGAACGACGATGATATCCGTCACACCTTGCGCCTCTAAGCTGTATATACCGTCTTGAATCAACCTGCCCTCCACCAGTTCCAGATAGGAGGCATAGATCGGCATTCCTTCCGGCATATGAACCGCAGACACAGCTTCGTCGACCAGGTCAACCCAGCCTTTATCCCTAGATCCATGGCTTATGACCAGGACACCAACCTTACTCATTATGTTCTCCCCACCCGTTCTATCCATGGCTACAATCCTATGCTAACGAATGTGTTCCCACATGTCAATTGAGCTCTCCATAAACAGGAAAAATCCCGCATTACACTTGGTAATGCAGGATCTTGAATTCTTTTATGATACAAATATTTAACGGCCTAAACGATCTAATGTCAATACATAGCCGTCATTGCCATAATTCAAGCAGCGCTTAACTCTGGAGATGGTGGCTGTGGATGCGCCCGTTTCCGCTTCGATCTGATTGTACGTGCAGCCTTTGCGCAGCATGCGAGCTACCTCCAGACGCTGGGAAAGCGATTGAATCTCGTTCACGGTGCACAAGTCATCAAAAAAGACGTAGCACTCCTCTATATCCTTAAGGGTCAGTATGGCCTCAAAAAGTTGGTCTATAGCTTTATCATTTAATTTTTTTAATTGCATACGTTATCAACTCCTGGTAGAAATGCATGTTAGCTTATTATAGTAAGCTCCAGAGTATCATTCGACACGCCCGCTTTAAATCCTGCCTTTAGGATTGCGAAACGTTAAAATTTCTATGCGTTAATGAGCTGAATTGTGACAAATATCTAGGACCCGTGACATTCGTCCATACCAACGATAGGCAAGTGACATATCCTGTAGGAGACAAATCTGATAAAAAGGATCGTGAATCCCAGTGACTAACCCTAGACAAATCATTGGTAATGGCGGTAACCGTCCTGAAGTGCATACAAGAAGCCTCACCACTTTACCTCCGCAAATTGGTGATGATCGCGCATTCGGCCAGTATCCAGGCTTAGGCGGCGGCAATCCGTTCTCGGATTTCGCTCAAGGCGGAGGGCTCCCTACTCCTTTCCAAGGAGGCGGCGATTTCTTCGGCGGTAATGCCGGCGGTGGCGGTGGATTTTTTGGCGGCGGTGGTAACGCCGGTGGTGGTGGTGGCGGCTTCTTCGGAGGCGGCGGCGGAAATGCCGGTGCCACAGGAGGTGGCGGTGGCGGCAATTTCCTCAGCAACCTCTTCGGAGGGGGTGGCGGTGGCGCCGCAACTGGCGGAAGCTCCAACCCGCTGAGTGGTCTCAACATGAAGCAAATCTCCGGCTTCGTTGAGCGGATGGGCGGCATCGACGGCATCCTTGGCACAATGGGCAAGGTTCAGAAGTTCATGTCCAGCTTTCAGCAAATGGCCCCAATGGTGAAAACGATCTTTGGCGCTCTTGGCAAAGGCAAAGTCGCCTCAGGAGATTCGGTTGAAGTGTTCAGACCGAAACGCAAACGCCGTAAGAAATCCGGAACGGCTCGCAGACGCAAAGGCGGTTCCAAATCCGGAACAGCGAAGCGCAAACGCAGATAAACGGATGATAAGGGAACTCCATTCCCTTATTTAGGGTGAGCGTGGAGTTTCACTGGGCGAAGAGGAACTACAAGCTCTTATTTCGCCACCTTCGCCCAAAAACCTGCCCAGATCAGCTAATTAGCGGACCACAGTTCCCTCTCCCCCGCTAGTAGAGCTGTTTCGGGCAGAATAGCGCGCTGTAGTTCCCCTCCTTGCCCACTAGAGAGACTCTGTGACCAAAAAAAGGCTCCCCGTCTTTTCAGACGAAGGAGCCTTTTCATTTCTATTTCTTCAAGACTCTTAGAATAAGGGTAGATGCTTCCGCGCGCGTTGTTAATCCTTGCGGTTTCAGCGTACCATCCTCATAACCGTTCATGAACCCTTTGGAGGTTAACGTAGCTACAGCCGCTTGTGCCCAATCTGAAATCGCAGCATTATCGGTGAAGCTCGTATTCCCTGCCATCTTGTCCAAATGAGCGGCACGAACCATGATTTCCGCCATTTGCTCACGAGTAATGAAATCATCCGGACCAAAGGTTGTATCTGTGTACCCTGTGATAATGCCTTGTGCAGCAGCTGTGGCGATTGCGTTCTTCGCCCAGTGGTTCGCTGCATCCGTAAACTTATTGTTGCTGTCTTGATCGTTCAATTTCAGGTACTTCACAACGATTGAAACGAATTCAGCTCGCGTGATGCGGTTTTCCGGTTTAAATGTGCCATCTTCATAACCGTTAATGGAACCCGCTTTGACTAGTTCTAGAATGTTAGATTCTGCCCAGTGTCCTTTGATGTCTGTCAAATTAACGTTACCAGACTCAGGTTTTGTTTCTTGTTTCGGGTTAGAGATAACGGCAAATTTCGTAAAGTGGGTGACAGAACCGGTTACGGTACCTTTCACTTTATCAACGACAATGTTATCTAATTGAACCCAAGTTTTCGTTGTTTCATTAAACCAATACAAGCTTACGTCTGACTGATCTAGATTTACTTTGCTCTTATCAAAAGGCAATGTGATTTCGATAGCTTTACTAAAGCTGCCATCTTTATCTTTCTTAATTTCGAATACATCACCAATCAGCTTAGATGATGGGTCTACCGGCAGCGAAGCTGCATCGGATATTTTAGCCACCGTAATCTTAATGTCGCCTGGTATCGCACCACTTGGAATAACGATCTTAGCGCCTTCCAAAGTTACTGTACCACCATCCACTGGAATCGTTGCGCCCGAAGGAATCGCTGGCGCACTGCCTCCACCACTGTCGCTTGATTCTTCTTGATGACTAGTGTTGAATTTCCAAATATCGGACTGTCTCGATCCACCATATTGATCTTCGGCGAGAGCGTACCATTGATAGGTCATATTTAGAGTAAGGTTCGGCCAAACCACGGTTGCCGTCTGTCCACTCTTCACATTATCGACGCTTCCGATCGTTTTGTTCGTATACACGTTCACACCGATATAATCCGTAGCTACGCGTTTGGTTACAGCATCTAGATTCAAATTCAAGTCGAACTCGTCTTTCCCAGGATGTTCGTCCGGTTCATAGAAGTTGTAATCGTCCAAATGAGGCGAGTAAGTCTTCATGTGGATTTTGCCGTTTTTCAAATCAAATTGCATTAATCTCATATACCCAAGTCCGCCTTCAGGAGCGCCCTGGTAATCCGCCAACATTTGATACACATTACGGTCTGGGATGCCGTCGTTGTTATCGTCGATTGGATCGACTTTCAACTCAGCGTCGTGATAGTGACCGGATAGAGCGGCAATAACGTTCTTATTCGGCTTAATAACACGCTCGAATACTTTTTCCGCCATTGGTGCGCGGTTATTGGAGACGAGCATGAATTCGTGGAAGTTCAGAATCGCTTTGCGGTTCGGATACTTTTTCAACACTTCGTTGATCCAATCAATCTCTTTGTCTCCGTAACCCCAACCCATGTAAACGACGATAAAATCGTTACCGTTCGAGGAAACTAAGTCATAGTGACCGCGGTTGTTATCATACGATTCGCCGTAGGTCGGTTGGTTTTTGAACCGATCCTCACCAAACCACTTGTCGTAATAGCTGTAATCATTGTCTTGGTGGCCTACGTCATGGTTACCTGCAAGCACCCCGTATGGGATTCCTGCCGTCTCCAAAACCTTCATATCTTTGTCGGCTTCAATCCATTGGTACTCTTGGTCGGCATTATCGACGATGTCGCCAGTATGAATGACGTATTTGATTTTGTTGTCTTCTTTGTGATCGGAGATCCATTTCACCATTTTTTGATAGATATATGGATAGCTCTTGGAATAGTACTGCGTATCAGACATCCACACGAAGGAGAAATCATAGTCGGTACTAGGCGCTTGATCCTGTGCGATAGCAATCTCGTCCTGCACCATCACTTGAATTTTCCCGTTATTCGCATAATCGCCGGCTTGAACGTTCGCTTTCAGTTCAAAGTCTTCGCTTCCCGCGATAACGGTCTTAAGTTGACTCCATTCCAACTTGCTTGGGCTCCAAGCATACAAGGAAACTTTACGCCCTTCCAGGGACTTCCCTTTCCAATCAATAACGACTTCGTCTGTGCTTTGAATCGCAGGGTCTAACGCTACCTCAAAACGTTGGTAAGGAAACTTATCGTCAGACTGATCGTTGAGATAGTTGCCGTCAACACTGCTAATTTTACCGTAATCTTCAGGGGTCATAGCCGCTTCACTTGCAGGCTTTTCCTGCTTCGGAGGCTCTGTATCTGCAGCGCCGCGATAGCCGGTGAACGTTCCCTGTGTGCTTGCATCGTATTTGAAGCCTTGATTGAACGTAACTTTCAAGTCGTCGTTCATCGGATCGCTAACCTTCACACTAAGTGAAGCTGAGTTTTCCAAGCCAAATGCACCTTGACCCGGACCAACTTGTACAGGCATATCCGGTGCCTCGTTAGGCACTTCGAAATGAACGGTGACTTCCTTCACATTCCCAACTTTATCTGTAGCCTTCACGTTGAAAACATGCGCTCCACCCGGCAGTTGTGCGGATGAAGTAGCCATCGGCAATGTTATTGGTTGCTCGTCCAGCGTGGCCTCAACCTTGTCTACACCAGCCAATGCATCCGTTACATTCGCATCGATCGTGAAGCTTCCGCGGTACATTTTCCCTTCCTCAATGGAGGGCTGCACCACAGGAGCTGTGTTATCCACCTGAACATTGGAAGTAATCGTTCCATATGTGGTACTGCTTACTGTAACCTGATGATTGCCGTCACTCACAGAAGTCGTGTTCCAATCATAAGCTTTGGAAGCCAGCTGCGTGGACGGAATGACGAAGTTGAAATCAATCACTGGCGATAGACCGGAGGAATCCCCGATTTTGATCACCTTATTCGGATCGCTATATTTCGCGTCATACACAACCGTACCGTCTGCAAACACAAGACGAACGTTCTTCACTTCAAAATTATCTTTATTCTCTTCAGGACGATCATCAAACGGTGAAGCCTTGGAACCAGCACGAATCTGGAACGCATTGCTTCCTTCTTTGAGACGCTCGGCCTTTAATGGAATGGAAAGTGTTTTGTAGCTATTGATCGGATCTTGGAAAATCGAGAGAATTTCCTGCCCTTGGGTAATCCCGTTTTTGAAATAGTAGTTCACGCCCATGACTTCAAAAGCGAAGAAAGCATCATGCTCCACGGCATGATAAGTCGATTGTGTCAGTTCACTGCCGTCGATCGCTAGTTTCAGGCTGTCCGGGCTAACACCCTCGCCTGTCCCTTTCAACGCTTTCGTTTGCGAAACAACTTCGCCGTCTTTCACATTCAAGCGCAGGCTGGAATGGTCTGATCCGCCTTGAATTTGAACACGCTTCGTCTGTGTGACCGTTTCATTCGTGCCGTCGGACGCTGTGAAATAATAATCCAGGTAAGAGTTTCCGATAAGCTCTGGTGAATAAACCATATAGTGGTACAACGTATCCGCGAAGCTTTCTTTCAAGTACCTCTTGTTATATTGGGACTGTTTGTCCGTTTTATAGTAAAGAGCTACGGTTTTGAGCGATGTTTCGTCTTTAGCCTCTCCGATAATTTCTAGATCTAAGGCTTGATCGAGCGTGCTCTCTTTCGTCAAGTCTTTAAGTGTAGGCTTAAGAGTATCACGTGTAACCTTCACCGTCTGTGGTGGCACTTGATCCTGCGAGACAGCTCCTGGTGTAGCTGCAGCTGTGCCCGCACTGGATTTTATCATCGTGTTACCGGTCGCCGGGAATTTATACACGATTCCTTTATTGGCTTTGGCATCACCGTTAACATAGTAGGAAGCCGAAAGCTCGATGCCAGTATTTGTAGCAATCACGAGACCACGGTTAGAGCCGTTAGCCATCCCGTCGCTGTGCACGCGCACAAGATTAGTGCCTTCTACCAAGTTCGTTCCGTAGTTGGCATTAAAGTCAGCTGCGGTTGAATTCGCATTCTGGTTGTTGATGATCCAGAAGACGAGCGTCCCTTTTGAAGGAATGATCATATCTTCTTTGTCCGCAGGCCAAGGAACGTCCGCATCCGGACCTGAATCCGTGTAACGGTAGACGACTTTATAGTCTTTGAAGTTAACGGGTTGATCCGTATTGTTATAAACTTCAATGAACTCATAACCGTCCGCTGAGCCCACGTTCGTGGAATCCGGTACAACTTCGGTCACCATAAGCGGTGGAACTTTCGAGTAGTCTGTCTGGTCCATCGCAACCGCAACATTATATACGCTTGATCTCACCGTGCTGAAACCATCATCGGCTTGGATGTAGTATTTCATCTGGCTTTCAGTCAGACTCGCTTTGGGAATGACAACTTGGTACTGATTACTTCCCGTAACGGTCATCGGAACCGAATCATAACTCGTTTGTGATGCCATTTTATAATAAACAGCAGTAGTTACAGTTTCAGCTTGTTCAGCATTAGTGATTTGTGTTTGCAGCACCAAATCTTTTTTCTGATCCGCTTGTGTAACAGGTGTATGGATGATAACAGGAGCTTGTGAGAAAATCCGCGGAACAGACGGAACTTGCGTAGGATCTATCGTCCCTGGAGTCGCATTCAATACAGCTGAGCTATACATAACCATACTTTTCGAACCATTGGTAGGATAGCGATAGAAAATTCCTTTGTCTGGATCTGTTTGACTACCATCCTGATAGCTCGCAATGGAAATATCGCTGCCCGTTTTTTCCTGAATGACTAAATCCCTTGGAGAGGTATTATGCATCCCCCCGCCGCCTTCCACACGGTACAGGTTAACCCCCATTTCCAGGTTTGTTTGGAAGTTTGCATTGAAATCATTAACCGACAGCCCTTTGTTTTTCGCATTCATCACCCATAGAACGATGGAAGATTGCGCAGGGATCAGCATAGTGCCATTGGAATTCGGGTTCTGATACGGCGCCCAGACAGTATCTGCACCAGAGACCCGATAGACTAAATTGTACTGGTTAAAATCAATCACTTGATTCGAATTGTTATACACTTCAACGAACTCGTAAGCATCAGCACCGTCGATATTCGCTGTATCCGGAACAAGCTCCGTAATCATCAGCTTAGGCAATTTCGAATAGTCGACCGCGCTTATTTGCGTCTCATCCGCCTGTGCCGCCATAGGCGCGAGCATGCTGAACATCATACCAGCAACAGTCACACCGGATATCCATCGTTTGAAACTCTTTTTAACCAACTTGATAACGTCCCCTCATCATAAAAAGTTTTATTGACTAATAATGCGCTCAATCAACCAGTAAAGCCCGAACACGCCAATGATCCCCGAAGCGTATTGATTCCATTTGATTTGCAAAGGCAAACGTTTAATCCACAGAAGCACTGGAATCACAATCGCTACGACGACAAGCTGTCCAATTTCTACTCCCAGGTTGAATGAAAATAAAGGAAGGGCCATATGTCCAGATAACGTTCCTCGCAGCACCTCGGCAAAACCGAATCCGTGCACAAGGCCAAACAACAACGTAACGATTACGCGCGCACTCTCTTTTCGCTTCCATATATTCTCTACTGCAATATACAGAATGCTAAGGGCAATTAAGGGTTCGACGATTTTAGGTGAGAGATAAGCAACCTCTAGAGAAGATAGGACTAGCGTAATGCAGTGACCTATTGTAAAGGCGGTAATCAGTCGCAATATTTTCCATACCCTTTGCTCAGCGGCTAACAGGAGTCCCAGCACGAACAGCATGTGATCCAGACCCGACCAGATGTGCTCCATCCCCATGAGGACGTAGGTCTTGAGCGTACTTATCCAAGAAGTCGTCTCCAATTGAACAGCAGGCTTTGCATCAAGGGCTGAAGGTGGTGCCGCTGCTGACGGATTCCCGGCTGCTGCGCCCGGCCCTTGAATCTGTACAATATAGTTCTGACTGCCAAGTACCTGCTGAATGGTTTGGCCACCAACCTGAATCGTGGCATAGTTGCTATGGTTGACATCCACCCCGCTGTACCAGAAGAAATTGTACTGCATCAGATATTGCTTCACAGTGGCAGCGAATTTATATCGGATATCGATACCGATCATATCCATGCTGGCTCGTTTCTCATGCTTGGCACCGGTAATCACCGCAGATCCGATTTTCCCGTCTCCCGTTACAATCAGGCCGTCATCGACAAGCCTTGTTAGAGCATCCATAGATGCTGACAATTGTTTATCGCTGATCTTGTCGCCGCCGTCCGGCTTGTCCGGGAATATATGAACAAAGTCGCTCTCCAGAATCGACAGGTGGTATTGGATCGTATCCGCACCCACCTTGATATCGGAATACCCGGTTGAGGAGAAATGAG
This sequence comes from Paenibacillus violae, assembly GCF_032461945.1. Classification (NCBI taxonomy): domain Bacteria; kingdom Bacillati; phylum Bacillota; class Bacilli; order Caryophanales; family Paenibacillaceae; genus Paenibacillus; species Paenibacillus violae. Next base: position 52,015 of record NZ_JAWCUD010000016.1, on the reverse strand, counting down.
CTCCCGCCGAACCAGCAAAGGTCATGCTTACGATTACCGCCAAAGCAATAGCAAAAAAGCTCTTATAGATGTTGGTCACGGTTCTATCACGCATGTGTTTCATTTCGTTCCTATCCCCTCATTCGTCTTCATCAACTGATCTTGCTCTTTCGAACCTTAAGCCGCCTCTCCTTCCCATGAGCCTCGCTTGTTACCTGCCCATCATATCCGGAAGGCCGCTGCCTTGCCTATACACATGATTTTCGATACTTTCCCATTGTTTCGATTGGTTTTTTAAGCTTTTATGAACCGCCTGATCAGTAAAAATGCAAAGCTTCCAAAAAAAAGCCCATACCCTTACCAAGGATAATCGTCTACAATTGACTGTATATAACTCGCCGGAAGTCAACAGCGTAACGATCAAAGGGGCCTGCGACTTATGACTATTTTTTCATTGAATAAATCCTTGTTTCGACATGTTTTGACAAGCTTCATCGTTCTGATTCTGATCTTCTCCTCTTTCAGCCTGCTCATCTTCTGGATGCTAAAAAGCCACCTTCGCAGCGAGATGATCGAACAGAATCACCTCACTTTACAGAAAGTGGCGGAGCGTTATCAGTTTCAGTTGGATAAAATCAGAGAGGCCCTTTTCAAGCAATTCACAGATAAAGATGTCATTACTCTTAACAATCAAGTGAATCTAAAAAAAGATGCCGAGTCGCTGACTACTCGTCCTATTGTTCTGGACATCCAAAGTATCGTGGGGGATTCAGAGCTTTATCTGGATAATATGATCCTTCTGTTCCGTTCAGCGAATCTGGCCATTAATAAATTTGGTCCGGGGACGAATGAAGAATTGTTTGCAGGACTGTATGCCAGTAACCCATACCCAGTTTCTTATTGGCAGTCACAGTTTCAACGTACAGACAATTTCGTGCTTCATCCGGCCGCAGGCTTTGGGGCTACGAATACGGATCCAACTGACAAAACATTAATTCCTTATTCCATCAAACCTGCACTAGCTGATAATATGTTAATTGCCATGATCGACGCCGATCGTTTGCGGGACGCGATGCTCAAGGAAAATCCCAATCTGGATTTAACCATTGTGGGGCCGGGGCAAGACCTCATTTATCAAACGAATCGTAGTAGTGCTGCTAAGCTGCCAGAGACGTTATTCACATCTCCACCTACTGAGCGTGCCTATCTACTGGAAAAAGGGATTTATTACGTCGATTATCAAAATGAAGACAGGATGCATTTCATCATGCGAGTTACCAATCCTGATTTCGCAGGTAAAATCCTTCGTTTGGATAATCTCATGATCATCCTGCTAGGTATCTCGATTTTCATCGCTTTCGTTGTCTCGATCTTTTTCAGCAAACGGATTAACCATCCTGTACGCCAGCTTCTGAAGGAAAAAGGGCAAATTCAACAAGAACTGAAGGAGCAGCAGTCCGAGCTGACCAACTACCACTTCATCAATAAGTTAAAAAATATCAATCTGGAATCAGGCGAATGGCCGCACATTCAAGGTACTGAGGAAACTTACACCATCGTTCTGTACGAGCTTCGCTATCGAGCAGCAGCTTTTGTAGCTGTCCCGATGAGCAAGGAGCAGATCTCACAGTCTGTCGGTGCGCAGCTCAAACAGTTTGCGGATGAAACCATTCCTGGGTCCCATACTTTTCAAATTGAGCATCATCAGTTTCTATCTGTTTTTCCCGGTAATGAAAGAGATCGCATTATCGCCATGCTAGCGCAGCTGAAGCAGGTTCTGGATCAAGATAAGCGCTACTGTTTAGTAACGGCAGCCGTAAGTTCTGCATTTGAGCATTCGATCCAGTTCGGATATGCCTACCGCCAAGTCAATGAAATGGCCATGCAGGCCAGACTGCTGGACGAAACGCAAACGATAACCGAGTTCCGCTCGGACCGCTCTACGTATGTCTTAACGCTTTCGCAGGAGCAAGAACTAACCGCAGTTCTGAAGGCTGGCAAAGAGCAGGAAACACTGGACCTCTTCCTCCCATGGTTACAAGAACTTAATCACAAAGAAGCGTCAGTTGATGTGTTTAGGCATATGACACTTGCCGTGACGGACAAGGCCAAGATGGTGCTGGAACATTACAAAGTCCAAACAGAGGCCTTGTGGCAGCTTAAACCCCTTCTGCTTCAGCTGGACGAATGCTGCACACTCGCGGAATACGAATTCACCTTCCAGGCTTATTTTCGTGCTGTTACTCAGATTATCCGTGAGAAAAAAGAAGCCAACGACCCCATCGTTGACCGTGTTCTGCGCGTGATTCATGAGCAATTCGCAGAGGATCTCTCGCTCGATGTGTTGGCCGATCAACTCAATTTAAGCACCTCCTACCTCTCGACCTATATCAAAGAGAAGACGGGTGCCAACTTCATGGAACATCTGCATGACCGAAGAGTAAGCAATGCGAAGGAATTGCTGCACTCGACCGATTTGAACATTCAAGAAATCAGTATCCAAGTGGGGTATCGCAACATCTCTTCGTTTAACCGGATGTTCAAAAACCGCACAGGCTCCTCCCCAGGCGAATACCGCAAAACAAAGCTATAAAAAAAAGCATCCCGAATCGGGGTGCTTTTCTGCGTTTATTTCAATGCCTGATTATACGCTGCTATTTTGGCGTTAATTTCGGCTGCTGCCGCATCAAGTGCTGCCTGCGGCGACTGTTGTCCGCTGAGCGCCTGATTGACGGCTTCCTCCGTAAGCTTCCTTGCGTCAGGATATACGCCAAGAACGCCGCCTAGCGTCGCTTTATTTAATTTTGAAGCATGATGTTGTTCGATCGCTGTCTTGAACTGCGGATATTTCTTCATGTTTTCCTGCACAATTGGTAGCTCATACGTTTTCTTCGTGATTGGAAAATAGCCCGTGTTTACGTGAAAAATGGCTTGTTGTTCAGGCTCTGACAAAAACTTCATGAACGTCCAAGCAGCCTGCTGTTCCTCCTCGGACTTACTGTTCAGAATCCAGTTGCTGCCGCCTCCAACTCCTACGCCGCCACTCTCCGTCTCAGCTGGTTTCGGAAAGAAGCCTGTCCCCACTTCGAACTTGCCTTCAACCGAGTCCAGGATATCACGCAATGCGGCCGTTGTATCGAAAATCATCGCAACCTTGCCTTCGGCGAACGCTTTCTTCGAGGTATCGCCTTTGCCAGCCGAGTAGGTCGCTACATTGTTGTCCACAAGCTCCTTCCACCAAGCAAGCGCCTTAACGCCCTCTGCGCCGTTCAACTGCCAATCGGTAGCTAAGCCATCGCGACCATTCCCGTTATTTACCCACTCTGCGCCTTGATTGGCGACAAACTGCTCCATATACCAGCTATGTGTGCCAAAATAAGCGCCCGTTACGCCGCCTTTTGTCAGCTTAGTTGCTGCTTTCTTAACGTCTTCATACAACACAGGCGGTTGATCAGGATTTAGTCCTGCTGCCGTGAACAAATCTTTGTTGTAGTATAAGATCGGATTGGATGCGTTAAAAGGCATCGAAAACAGCGTATTATCCACTGTGTAATAATTAATAATAGCTTCATCCATCTGAGACGTGTCATACTTCTCTTGATCGATAAACGTCTGAATCGGTGTAATAGCTTTCGAATCAATCATAAACCGGGTTCCAATGTCATACACCTGCGCCATGGTAGGTGCAATTGTTGTACCGATGGACGCTTTCAACTTCGTCAGGCTATCATAATAAGAGCCCTGATAGACGGCTTCCACCTTCATATCTTTATGCGATGCATTGAACGCAGACACGAGCTTGTCTACCACTTTGCCATTTTCGCCGCTCATCGCGTGCCACCAGACGACTTTCGTTACCCCAACGGTCGATTCCGAGACGGCTTCTGCAGCTCCAGCCTTGCCTCCTCTAACACCGCTTTGATTCCCCCAGATTGTATAGCTAATTCCAAAAATGCCAAACAGCAGCAAAATAAACATCGTATAAATGGGTACTGAAACTTTACGTTGAAATTTATTCATGATATTCCCCCCCCATGACTTTTAATCATAGGGGATCAATGTATGAGCATGATTATTGGAATGTTAAGAGATTGTTAAATCTGTGTTCTGCGCCTACTCCATCTTAAGAGCGGTTCCCTCAGGCACGATCTGCACCCATGTATTTCCAGGCAGCAGCGGCACTTCTTTGCCGTCTTCCGCGTAAGCGCGCAGCATGCCGTTTTTGCGTTCCCATGTAATCTGCTGGGATTTGCCCTCTTGCAGGATGACGCCTTTGTTAGGGCCGAACACGTCGACCTCGCGGCGCCCTTCTTTGTCTACGATTTTGTGCTTGCTCTCCAGCACGAGCAGATTTTTGGCTTGCAGCTGCTTGCCGGTCTCCTTGTCGAGATGCGGCTTGCCCTCCATGCTGCGCATGTACACGCCTTCCGTAGGATTATATTCATAGGAAACGAAATACCCTTGGAGATAAGGAATAAGAATATAATGTACGGCAGCGCCGGTAAGTTTACTTTGACCATCATCCTTGGCAAAAGTAAGCAGCGGTCCGTTCCACTCCGAGCGGAATTTGCGCGCTTCGGCGCCTTTCTTCATTTTATCCACAGAGGTATAGAGATTGTGAGGAGCTTTGCGGTCCGTCGAGCGCCAGTAGTAGGCGCCATCGCCGTAGACCTCATCAAGATGAGCCAGCTTGCGGCCCGCCATCATATCCATCGCTTCCTGGCTCCAACCGGCATGAACGATAACGGCATCTAGCGCATCGCCGATCTCAACAAAATAGGGCCGGATGCTGCGCACTGGACCAATCGTTGTGGCCTCGTGGCTTTGGAACACGGAGACGAATCTAGTAATCTCGCCTTCTGCGAGAATTTCGTAGACGATGTCAGCCTGATCAAGGCCGGTTTGCGGCCTGGCTTGCGGAGCATTTTCGACCATGACCATGAAAGGACGGCTCTTCACTTCTTTCGCCGAAGGGAGTCCAGTCAGCGGGAATTTGTAGGGCAGCTCCGATTCTACTGCCGTGGCCGCGGGCTTCGTGGCTGGCGTTGAAGCTGATGGCGTTGCTGCTGCGGTATCCGGCGTCGTTGTTGGCAAGGAAACCGGCGTATCGCTGCAGCCGACCAGGGTTATGACAGAGCAGCCGAGGACGAGCCAGGCGCTGAGCGTTCTTTTGCGACGGGATAGGGACAATGATTTCATCAATAGGCACCTCTTCTCTTCATCTATTGTTCTATGAAATATATATGCTAGGCAAAAGAGAAATAGAAGACATTTTGAGTGGGGTTCATTGCATCGGAGAACTATTTCTCAACCTGCATACTTCACACGTTGGAGGATTTCATCAGGTATCTTCTTCCAGAACCTTCTTAATTCTCACGTTGGAGAATATCACACTAATTAGGTATAGTAGAGGAGAACGGTGTGGTGACAGCAAATTACGGACTAATATCATGTAAAAAGTACAGTAAATTTCGGTGCGCACTCTCAATTTGACGGAAAATCATGCAAAACGTACATTTCTTTTCGCGTCTCTGGGGCATTTCGGGAAGATTTAGCTGATTTACATGTACAAAATGCAGGTATTTCTTATCAGCATGCGAATAGGAGCAAATTTGCTGTACTTTTTACATGATTTGCTCGGGCTAGGAGTCCAGTCAACAGAACTTGCCGGACAAACAGCCGCCCCAAGGAGATACACACCAGAAGGAGGCATCGTCCATGACTAAGCGGACTGATAACAAATCCGTCATTCTATTCGACGGTGTCTGCAATTTATGCAGCGGAGCTGTGCAGTTCGTCCTGCGGAACGACCCGAAGGGCCATTTCCGCTTCGCGTCTTTGCAGTCGGCTGCCGGGCAAAAGCTGCTCGAGCAGCATCGGCTGCCCACGGACAATATCAGCACGATTGTGCTGATCGAGAACGGGCGCGCCTACACCCGCTCGACGGCGGCGCTGCGCATTGCCCGGCGGCTGCGCGGCGCTTACCCGCTGGCGTATGCGGCCATCATCATTCCGCCTCCGCTGCGGAATCTGGGCTATGCCATCATCGCGAGCAATCGCTATCGCTGGTTCGGCAAGGCTGAGCACTGCATGCTGCCGAAGCCTGAGTTCAAGCAGCGCTTCCTCGAATAGCGCCGCAGCACGCGCTTAATCCAGGAAGCGCTCAGGCTTTTTCAAGCCGCCGAACATCCAGCAGCATAGGCTGAGCGTGCCCATCTGGAAGCTGTGATGCAGCAGCTTCGCCCGGCGTGCGCCATCTGCCGCACCCAGTGCGAGCAGCAAAGGCGCAAAATGCTGCGGCGTCGGCACCGCCGTAGCCGCATGAGGCGCTCTTTCGTCGTACCTCACAAGCGCCTCAAGATTCCACGTTTCGAGCTGCTCCGCCAGCCACTCATCGAATTCCACCGCCCACAGCTGGGGCACCGGATTATTCCGGTCTAGCCGCTGCAAATTGTGCACGGTGCCGCCGCTTCCGAGGATGAGGACATCCTCCTCCCGCAAAGAGCCGAGCGCCGCACCGATGCGGTAATGCTCTTCCGACGTCAATCTCGGATTCACCGAGAGCGCCACCACAGGCATCTGCGCATCCGGGTACATCAGACTCAGGGGCGCCCATACCCCATGATCCAATCCCCGCTCATCATCCAACTCACAACGGATGCCTTCCTCTTGAAGGAGCTGCTGAATATGCAAGCTCAGCGTCAAATCGCCTTTAGCTGGGTATTTAATGCTATAAACCTTATCTGATGCTCCCGAAACATCGTAGATCATCTCCGGACGAATCGCTGAGCTAACCGTCTGCACAGGACTCTCCCAATACACGCTAAATACAACGACCGCTTTGGGACGCGGTATGCTCTTCGCCAATTTGTGTAAAAACTCAGTGTAAGCATGCTGCTCAATAGCCAAATTCGGTGTTCCATGTGCGATAAAAAAGGCTGGCAGCATGACAAATCACCCCTTCGTCCGGATTGGAAACATTTTACCAATATTCTACAGTATTCTCTAGTGTTACGAAATAAAACCCGCGGATTGTCATCCGTAAGGTCAGTTTTGTTGAGTGCCCGTTGGATGAAATCCAATGAAAGGGCATATTTGAGGCTTCCCTTTTACTTTACGTTGGACAAACTCCAATGAGGCCTAGAAAAATCGCCTTTTAGAGCCGAAAAAAGACCACCCCGTTGGATTTCGTCCAATGAAATCAAGATTTAAGCTGCCAAATCCGTCTTTTCGTTGGATTTCGTCCAACGGGATGGCTGGGCGGTCGGGTACGAGTGGATTCGGAGGCTGATGGCTCGTTACCCAGATTTGGTGGGCTCGGTGGATGTAACCTGGGTGCCTCGAGCTAGTGGCTCGAGTGCCGGGAGTCGGTAGGCTCGGTGGATGTAGACTTGGTGCCACGAGCTAGTGGCGCGGGATGGCTGGTCCGCTGAGTGCCGGAATTTGCTGGGCTCGATAGATGTAGACTTGGTGCCGCAAGCTGGTAGCCCAGGGGGCAGCCTAGCTGATCAGCCAGATGGTTAGTCGCTCGTAACCAGGAAGGCTGATGGGCCAGCCCTACCTGGCAGGCGATCCAGCATTCAAAAACCGTTCAATCCCGTCAGCAATCCCAATAGCGAGCTTTTGCTGGTACTCAGCTTCCGACAGCCGCTCATCTTCTTCAGGGTTGGTCATGAAACCAAGCTCAACCAGCACAACCGGCACTTTGGACCAGTTAAAACCGGACAGGTCGCTGCGCTCCGACAGCCCTCTACCGCCTGTCCCTGTCGCCGCCTTTAGCCGCTCGGCAATAAAACCGGCAGCTTGCCTACTATCTGCTGCAATGGGCTTCAGCGCCGCCGAAGCAGCTGACGGATACAAGACCGAAAATCCGCTCGTTTTCGGCGAGCTATCCCCATCCGCATGGAGGCGCACGGCCAGCGCTGCGCCGGCCTCATTCGCCATCTCCGCGCGCTGTTTATTAGAGATATCGACCTCGTGCGACTCACGAGTCATTGCCACTTCGATGCCGCGCTTCACGAGCTCGGCCTTCACCAACTGCGAAACCTCCAGGTTCAGCACATATTCCGGTTTCTTCGTACGAACGCCGACGGTGCCGGAGCTGACCTTAGGTTTCACTTCTCGCGTATCCGGGCCTACGGCCTCGGGCGCGTTGTTGCCATGACGCTGATGCCCCGGGTCCAGCATCACCAGCTTACGCGCCACAGCCGGCGATTCCACAGGCGCTGCCCCTGTTTCCGCCGCATGCGCCGTCGGCATCGGCACAAGCTCCTTCTCCTGCACCGCTACCGCCGCAGCTGTCGGCGGAACGCTTACAACCGGCGTCTCCACTGCCGGCAAGCTATCCGCAACACCAGCCCGCTCGCCGCCACAAGCAACGAGCAAACCAACCACCAAGACCAACACACCCATAGCAACCAGCGGCATTGCCCTTTTTCCCACAATCATCAAACCCTTCTCTCCTATCTGTTATGTAACCATGCATGAAACGCAGAGCGGCAGCCAAAACTAGTCGAAAGGCAACCCAAGGAGGCAATCGCATGAACACCCTCTGGAACTTTATCGTAAATCACTGGATTTCGCTCGCGCTCATCATCGGCGTGCTCCTCGCCATCTGGTACGAATTCAAAAACAAAGACAAGTACATCCGCGGTGGGAAAGATAAGTAGTAAAAAAGCAAAAACACAGCCCTTTCCCGCAAGAAAGACACTGTGTTTTTCATTGTTCTATTTCATAGCCTTCATCGCAATATCCGTCCGGTAATGCTTCCCGTCAAAATGTATCCGGTCCGCATCCGCGTAAGCTTTCTGACGAGCTTCGACGATGTCTTTGCCGATACCTGTGATGCCCAGAACGCGTCCACCGTTCGTCACGATCTGCCCGTTCTCCAGCGCCGTTCCTGCGTGGAACACCAAGGAATCCTGCACGTTCTCCAGTCCTGTGATCGGCAATCCTTTCGGATATGGCCCTGGGTAACCGCCGGAAGCCACGATCACACAAACCGCTGCGTCCTCGCTCCACTCGATTGGCTGCTCAGCCAACGTTCCGTTGTTGATGGCAAGGAAAATATCCAGCAGATCTGTTTTGAGGCGAGGTAAAATAACCTGCGTCTCCGGATCGCCGAAACGCGCGTTGAACTCGATTGTTTTCACACCGTTCGGGGTCAAAATCAGACCCGCATACAGCACGCCTTTGAACGGTCGGCCCTCTTTCACCATCGCATCAGCCGTCGGCTGAACGATGTTTACAAGCGCTTCCTGCACGATGGACTCCGGGATATGCGGCAGCGGTGAGTAAGTGCCCATTCCGCCCGTATTCGGCCCTTTGTCGTTATCGAAGACTGGCTTATGATCCTGCGAGGGCACCATCAAACGAACCGTAGAACCATCCACGAAAGCAAGCAGCGACATCTCTTGCCCCGTCAAGAACTCCTCAATCACGACGCTCGCACCGGATTTACCGAATACTTGATCCACCATAATATCGCGAAGCGCCGCTTCCGCTTCTTCCATCGTTTGCGCGACAGTCACACCTTTACCAGCAGCTAGCCCGTCAGCTTTAATTACGATTGGCGCTTTTTGCGAACGCAAGTAAGCAAGTGCCGGTTCGTACGCGTCAAAAGTTTCATAAGCCGCCGTAGGAATGTTGTATTTTTTCAGAAGCTCCTTCATAAATACTTTGCTTCCTTCGATAATCGCAGCATTTGCGCGAGGACCGAACGCTTCAATCCCTTTGGACTCCAAGTGGTCCACAAGACCTGCAGCGAGTGGATCGTCAGGCGCTACCATAACCAGATCAATCGCTTGCTCTTTCGCAAACGTGCTGATCTCTTCGAATTGCAGTTCTGTGATCGGCACACATTCCGCCAATCCGGCAATGCCGCCGTTCCCCGGTGCGCAGAAAAGCTTGCTGATTTTCGGGCTTTTGCTCAGAGCCCATACAATGGCATGCTCGCGCCCGCCTCGTCCAATTACTAATACACGCATCTTTGTCACCAGTCCCTTTCATGGGGAATGCCCACGGTCCGCACTCGAATCGTGAGCATTCTCAGTTGTTTTTAGTGTTTAAAGTGACGAACGCCCGTCATAACCATCGCGATTCCGTTCTCGTTCGCTACGCGAATGGACTCTTCATCTTTGATCGATCCACCCGGTTGGATAACCGCTGTGATGCCTGCTTTCGCAGCCATTTCAAGCGTATCGCCCATTGGGAAGAAAGCATCGGAGGAAAGAACAGCGCCTTTCGACTTGTCCCCAGCTTGCTCAATCGCAATTTTAGCCGCACCGACACGGTTCATTTGACCCGCACCCACGCCAACCGTCATGTCGTCAGCGACAAGTACGATCGCGTTAGATTTAACGTGCTTAACTACTTTCCATGCAAAAAGCAGCTGCTTCATTTCTTCTTCTGTCGGCTGACGCTCGGAAACAACTTTCAGATCAGCTTCCGTCAGTTGGTAAGCATCGCTATCTTGCACGAGCATGCCGCCTTCAACGGTTGTAACAACTGGCTCTGCCTTGCGGCCAGCAACTGTATCTAAGCCGACTACTTTGAGCAGACGGATATTTTTCTTTTTAGAAAGGATATCAAGTGCTTCCGGTGTAAAATCTGGTGCAATGACGATTTCCAAGAAAATCTCATGCAGCAATTGCGCTGTTGCTTCATCAACTGTACGGTTCGCAGCTACAATACCACCGAAGATGGACGTAGGGTCAGCGGCGTACGCTTTTTGATAAGCTTCCAGCACGTTTGAACCGATACCTACACCGCAAGGATTCATGTGCTTAACTGCAACAACGGCAGGTTCGCTGAATTCCTTAACGATTTGAAGCGCCGTATTAGCGTCATTGATGTTATTGTAAGAAAGCTCTTTGCCGTGAAGCTGTTCAGCCGTCGTAATGTTGCCGGCCGCTGCATTCGGCTTGCGGTAGAACGCCGCGCTTTGATGCGGGTTTTCTCCATAGCGAAGCTCTTGCATTTTCTCGTATGTGACTGTGTAACGCTCTGGGTAAGGCTCGCCCATTTGTTTGGACAAGTAGTCAGCAATCAAAGCATCATATGAGCCTGTGTGACGGAATACTTTGGCCGCAAGACGTTTGCGCGTTTCAAGCGTTGTATCGCCAGTCTCTTGGACTTCTTCAAGCACCTTGGCATAGTCCGCTGCATCGACAACTACGGATACGAACGCATGGTTCTTTGCCGCCGAACGAAGCATAGTCGGACCGCCGATATCGATATTCTCGATAGCGTCTTCGTAAGAGACATTCGGCTTCGCAATCGTCTCAGCAAAAGGATACAAATTCACGACAACCAGATCAATATAATCCAGCCCTAGCTTCTTCATGCTCGCTTGGTGCTCTTCGTTGTCACGAACTGCCAACAGACCGCTGTGAACAGCCGGATGCAGCGTTTTGACGCGGCCATCCATGATCTCAGGGAAGCCTGTAACCTCGGAAATTCCGATAACCGGAACTCCTTTATCCTTCAACAAACTTTGCGTACCGCCAGTAGAAATAATCTCAACGCCCAGCTTCGCAAGCTCGCTCGCGAACTCAACGATCCCCGTCTTATCGGACACGCTGATCAGTGCTCTTTTGATTGCCACGGTTCTTCCTCCCAGAAAAGTAATTTAATATTTAATGCTGTTAATCAACTTTAACTCGCAACGCTTAAGCCCGTTCCACGCTCAACCACCACTTTAACGCTGTAAAACACTCTTAAAGTAGCCAATTCTCACGCCTAGCATCGTTTAGCGCTGTAAAGCACCCTTAACGCCAAACGCTTACGCTATTCTCAGGCAAATCGCCCTGATCCAATCACTAGCTACTCAACTTCCCGAATCCAATCACACAGATGATGTAAAAAGTACAGCAAATCGAGCCACTATAGACGCAAAATAAGAAAATACCTGAAAAAGTGCAGTACATTTAGCGAAAAATAATCATATCTGCCTAAAACCCGGGATTATAACATTACAAAATACATCAAATCCCCAGAGAACAGGCAACCCGCTCATATTTTGCTGCACTTTTTACATGTCCTTCGCTCAGCCGTATAACAAGAGTTGCCCTACCTACAGCTTAATACCCACCTTGCGGCCATCCATGCTCACGCGTCCCTCGCGCAGTTGACGGATCACCTGTGGCAGCAGCACATGCTCAGCCGCATGAATCCGCTCTGCGAGCGATTCCGCCGTCTCGTGCTCGTGGATCTCCACCGCACGCTGTGCGATGATCGGGCCGGAGTCCAGCCCGCCGTCCACGAAGTGCACAGTGACGCCCGTTTGCTTCACGCCGTACTCGACGGCTTGCTCAATCGCGCGCACGCCCGGAAAGGAGGGCAGCAGTGAAGGATGTACGTTGATCATCCGGCCAAAAAACGGCTCCACCAGCACATTCGTAATGATGCGCATATAACCGGCCATCACGATAAGATCAATCTGCCGCTCCTGCAGTTCCTTAAGAATAAGAGCTTCATAAGCCTCACGATTGGCATATTCCTTGGGACGGAACGCAAACACGGGCACTTTCGCTTCCGTTGCGCGCTCCACCACGTACGCTTCCGGACGATCACAGACAAGAAGCTCGATGCTGACATCAAGCTTCCCCTTCTGTACCTGATCCACAATGGCTTGGAAATTCGTACCACTGCCCGAAGCAAAAATCGCTACTCGATAAGGCTGCATTACACCTCAGCTCCTTGGAATGTTACGACACGCTCGCCTTCTGTAACAACGCCCAAACGGTAAACTTTCTCGCCTTGCGCTTCCGCTGCGGCAATCGCTTTCTCCGCGTCATCCGCGTTCACAATAATAACCATTCCGATTCCCATGTTGAACGTGCGGAACATATCATTGTTCGAAATGCCGCCCTCACGCTGCATCAAAGAGAAGATCGGCAGAATCGGCCATGAGCCGTATTGGATATCCACGTTCACGCCGTCAGGCAGAACACGCGGAATATTTTCGATAAAACCGCCGCCTGTAATATGCGCCATGCCTTTGATCGCTACGTCTTCCAGCATCGCCAGAATCGGCTTCACATACAGCTTAGTAGGCTCTAGCAGCACGTTGCCAAGCTTGTCACCCAGTTCGTCCACATGCCCTTGAAGCGTGTACCCTTTCTCTTCCAGCAAAAGCCTGCGCACAAGAGAGAACCCGTTACTGTGCACACCGCTTGAAGCCAGACCTAACACTACGTCTCCAGGACGGATTGTCGTACCGTCGATGATCTTTTTCTTGTCGACGATTCCAACCGTAAAGCCGGCAATGTCATACTCCCCTTGTGCATACATGCCAGGCATTTCCGCCGTTTCGCCACCGATGAGTGAGCAACCGGATTGCGCACAACCGTCTGCGATCCCTTTGATAATAGCTTCAATTTTCTCTGGAATTACTTTGTCACAAGCGAGGTAGTCAAGGAAGAAAAGCGGCTCAGCGCCTTGAACAATAATATCGTTCACGCACATAGCAACCGCGTCGATCCCAATCGTATCATGCTTATCCATTGCAAAAGCAATCTTCAGCTTCGTGCCCACGCCGTCCGTTCCAGATACAAGCACAGGCTCCTCATACTTGTCTTTGTTCAAGCTGAACAGCCCGCCGAAGCCGCCGAGGTCAGTTAACACTTCAGGACGGAAAGTCCGTTTGACGTGTTTTTTCATCCGTTCTACTGCTTCGTTACCTGCCGCGATATCGACTCCGGCCTTTTTGTAAGCATCCGACACTTCGCAACCACTCCTTATATTTGTCTATATATATTGGGAGGCCGAGGCCTCCCCTATCCTTTAATCGCAAGCACAACCAACCTTCGTTACATCCACAATCTCCGTTGGGTACGTATTATCGAAGCAAGCTGTACAGTACCCGCTCTGGGAACCGGCCGATCCTTGACCAATGGAATCAAGCAGCCCTTCTTTGGTTAGAAAATGCAGGGAATCCGCGTTGATCGCCTTACGAATTTCCTCGATAGAGTTCATCGCAGCAATCAGCTCTTTCCGATCCGGTGTATCAATGCCGTAGTAGCATGGATTCATGAAAGGTGGCGAAGAAATCCGCACATGCACTTCTGTAGCTCCAGCTTCTCTGAGCAAATTAACAATTCGAAGGGACGTTGTTCCACGAACGATGGAATCATCGATCATCACAACACGTTTGCCTTCAACTACTTTGCGAACGGCGCTCAGCTTCATTTTGACACCTTGTTCACGAAGCTCTTGGCTAGGAATGATGAACGTCCGGCCTGTGTAGCGGTTCTTGATCAGCCCCAGCTCATAAGGGATACCCGTTTGTTCAGCAAAACCAATTGCCGCCGAGATACTTGAATCCGGTACTCCTGTCACAACGTCTGCGTCGACGAAAGCTTCCATCGCCAGCCTTTTCCCCATCCGCTTACGTGCGGAGTGAATGTTCACCGTATCGATGTCGCTATCCGGACGAGCAAAATAGATATATTCCATCGCACAAATGGCGCGCCGGCCGCTCTCTGTGAACTGCTCGGAACGGAAACCGTCGCGATCCAGCACGATGAGTTCGCCAGGCTGAACATCACGGAAATACGTAGCTCCCACCGCATCGAAAGCGCAGGACTCGGAAGCGAATAAGTAGGAATCACCGAGTCGGCCGATCATGAAGGGACGCAAGCCGTTCGGATCGAGCGCAGCAATCAATTTATCCTTGGTGATAATCAGGAAGGCAAATCCGCCGATGACTTGCGTCAAAGCGTCTTTGACCGCATCCACGATATCGTCATGCTCCGAACGGGCAATCAGATGCGCCAGAACTTCGGTATCGCTTGTTGTTTGGAAAATCGAACCCTTACGCTCAAGCTCGCGTTTGATAATGTTCGCATTATCCAGGTTGCCGTTCGTTGCAATCGCAAGATCGCCTTCACGATATTTGAAAACTAACGGCTGTGCATTCGCCAGCTTGCTTTCGCCTGCTGTGGAATACCTTACATGGGCAATCGCCGTGCTGCCTGTCAGAGGGGACAAATTCTCGTTCGTAAATACCTCTTTGGCAAGCCCCATTCCGCGATAGTAGTTAAACTTGCCGTCTTCTACCGTACAAATACCAGCGCTTTCCTGTCCACGGTGCTGCAATGCATGAAGACCATAATAGCAGAGAGAGGATGCTTCGGAATGACCATACACGCCGAAAACGCCGCACTCTTCATTCAGCTTATCAAACAATCCGCCATGGCCGCCTACACCTTCGTTGAAGTACTCCCCTGTCCAAAGCTCGTGCTGCTGATCCCCTAGATTAACCAGGGGAGCCGCAGGTAGCTTTAGGGCCTTGGATTGTTTTATGCCATTAGACATGGAATCGCATCCTTCCAGACTTTCGCCAGCTCGTTAACCGAAGACTGGAGACGCTGTTCGTTGTTGATTTTCACAGTTAGTTCTGTACCTGTTACTGTTCCAATTTCTTGATAAGGCACGCCTTGCGAAGCAACCCAGTGCTTCAGGGCATCCGCTTTGTCCGGGGATGCACTTAGCAAAATACGGGATTGGGATTCGCTGAACAATGCGAAATCAGGACGAAGTTCGGAAGCTACGTTAACGTCAGCGCCTACACGGCCGCTGATGCAGCTTTCCGCCAAAGCAACGGCCAAGCCGCCTTCGGACAAGTCATGCGCAGAAGCGACAAGACCTTCTTGGATCGCTTTAAGCACTGTGTTTTGCAGACGTTTCTCCACCGCTAGATCAAGCTCAGGTGGACGTCCTTCGGTTACACCGTGAATTACATATTGGAATTCGCTGCCGCCGAGTTCCGCTTTGGTCTCGCCGAGCAGGATGATGATGTCGCCTTCTTTTTTGAAGCTTTGCGTCGTGATGTGGTCGATGTCATGCACCAGACCTACCATTCCGATAACCGGAGTCGGGTAAATTGCACCTTTGGCGTTCTCATTGTAAAGAGAAACGTTACCGCCGATAACCGGCGTATCCAAGTAGCGGCAAGCTTCCGCCATACCGTCTGTGGATTTCTCCAACTGCCAGAAGATCTCAGGCTTGTCAGGGCTGCCGAAGTTCAAGTTGTCCGTAACGGCCAGAGGCTCAGCACCGGAGCAGACAACGTTACGAGCAGCTTCGGAAACCGCGATCCGTCCGCCAACTTCCGGATCCAAGTACACATAACGTCCGTTGCAGTCGGTTGTCATCGCAAGACCTTTGCGCGTGCCGCGAATGGTCACAACCGCTGCATCCGAACCCGGACGAACAGCTGTATCCGTACGAACCATGTGGTCATACTGGTTGTAAACCCACTCTTTGCTCGCTACCGTCGGGGACGCGAGCACCGATTTCAGCGCATCCGTCAGCTTCGTTACCTCTGGGTAACGTGTCGTGTCGATCGCTGCGCTTGCTTCATAATAAGCCGGAACCTTGCTCGGCTTATTGTAAACCGGGCACTCGTCGACGAGTGCGCCTACCGGCATGTTCCCCACGACTTCACCGTGGTGGATCAGCTTCAGGTAACCGTCGTCGGTTACCTTACCGACTTTCGCGCAGTGCAGACCCCAGCGCTCGAAAATACCTTTCGCTTGCGCCTCATGCTTCGGCTCAACAACGAACAGCATGCGCTCTTGCGATTCGGACAGCATCATTTCGTATGCTGTCATGCCTTCTTCGCGCTGCGGAACTTCATCCAGGTAAAGCTCCATGCCGTTGCCTGCTTTACTTGCCATCTCCGCGCTGGAGCAGGTAAGACCTGCAGCGCCCATATCTTGAATTCCGAGCACAATGCCGGAATTGATTAACTCTAAGCACGCTTCCAGTACGAGCTTCTCCATGAACGGATCGCCCACTTGTACCGCCGGGCGTTTCGCTTCGGACTCAGCCGTCAACTCCTCGGAGGCGAATGTCGCACCGTGGATACCGTCGCGGCCTGTTGCCGGACCGACGTAGAACACAGGGTTGCCTACACCTTTGGCAACACCGCGTTGGATTTTGTCGTGGTCGATAAGACCCACGCACATCGCATTAACGAGTGGATTACCTTCGTAGCTCTCGTCGAACATCACTTCGCCGCCGACTGTCGGAATCCCGATACAGTTACCGTAACCGGCGATACCGGATACAACGTGCTCGAACAGGTATTTCACGCGGTCATTTTGCAGCTTGCCGAAACGCAAAGAGTTCAATAAAGCCACTGGGCGTGCGCCCATGGAGAAAATATCACGAATAATACCGCCCACGCCTGTCGCCGCGCCTTGGTAAGGCTCGATGGCGGAAGGGTGGTTATGACTTTCAATTTTGAAAACAACCGCTTGGTTGTCCCCGATATCTACGATCCCTGCGCCTTCGCCTGGTCCCATCAGAACGCGAGGTCCTGTAACCGGGAATTTGCGAAGCACCGGTTTGGAATTTTTGTAAGAACAATGCTCGGACCACATCACGCTAAATACGCCGATCTCCACATAGTTAGGATTACGTCCAAGGAAGCCGCAAATTTTGGCAAACTCTTCGTCCGTTACGCCCATTTGCTTGTAAATTTTCTGTTCCGCGATTTGTTCGGCTGTTGGTTCCTTAGCGGATAGCTGCTGCGTCATGTTTTTCCCTCCAAGCACTTAGAATAGATGTGAACATTTTCTTGCCGTCTGCGGAGCCCAAAATCTCATGAATGGCGCGTTCCGGATGGGGCATCATACCTACAACATTGCCTGCCTTGTTGCTAATTCCGGCAATATCGTCAAGGGATCCGTTCGGGTTAGCCCCTGCTTCATAACGGAAAACGATTTGATTGTTTTCTTGCAGTTCTTTCAATGTAGCATCGTCACAATAGTAGTTGCCTTCGCCGTGTGCGATTGGAATATTGATAAGCTCACCTTCGGCGTAATCACGCGTGAAGGCCGTTGTGTTGTTTTCCACTTTCAAAACCGCTTGGTGGCAGCGGAATTTCATGCCGTTATTGCGAAGCAAAGCGCCTGGCAGCAATTTAGCTTCCGTCAAGACTTGGAATCCGTTACAAATACCTAGAATGTATTTGCCTTCTTCCGCAGCTTTAGCCACAGCTTTCATCACATTCGTAAATTGCGCAATCGCTCCGCAGCGCAGGTAGTCCCCGTAAGAGAACCCGCCCGGCACGAGGATGCAATCGTATTTGGACAAATCGTCCGCCGTATGCCACACATAATCAACCGGTTGTCCGATCGTGTCCTCGACTGCTTTGTAGCAGTCGATGTCACAGTTCGATCCCGGAAATACAAGAACCGCAAAATTCATGACGTTTCCTCCCTCTCCTGATCTCTATTAGGCCAACTCGTAGCGGTAGTCTTCGATAACTGTGTTCGCGAGCAGCTTCTCGCACATTGCTTTCACGCGTGCTTCCGCTTCTGCTTTATCCGTAGTTCCAAGTTCCAACTCCAAATATTTCCCGATGCGCACTTTACCAACTTCCTCAAAACCCATGGAATGAAGCGCTCCTTGCACCGCTGTTCCTTGCACATCCAATACGTTCTGCTTTATCGTTACATAGACCGTTGCTTTCATTTTCTATTCTCCTCCTCGTATGTGCTTGCTCTAATTTTCTGAATCGACTAAACGGTGCAAAATCTCTTTGTATCGGTTCGAAGTCTCTTCCACGACAGACGCTGGAAGCTCATCCGGCTCACTGTTTTTATCCCAACCGGAACTTGCCAAATACGTGCGAACTGGCTCTTTGTCCATCGAATCAATCTCGATATCCAAGGCATATTTATCTTCCGACCAATAACGAGAGGAATCCGGCGTGAAAATTTCATCAATAATAATCAGTTCACCTGCATAAAAGCCGAATTCAAACTTCGTATCTGCTAAAATAATGCCTTTTCGCTCACAAATGGAATGAGCTAGCGTATAAAGCATAATGCTGCGCTCTTGCAGCGCGTATGTCAGCTCTTCGCCAACCAGCTCAATCATCTGTTCGATGGATATGTCTTCATCGTGGCCGACATCATTTTTCGCCGCTGGGGTGAAAATAGGGTCCTGCAGACGTTGGTTTTTGCGCAATCCTTCAGGCAGCTTACGGCCGTTGATCTCGCCGGTTTTCTCGTACTGTCTCCAGCCGTTGCCTGTGATATATCCGCGAACGACGCACTCGATGGAGATGCGCTCCGCTTTTTTCGCCACAATAATACGCTCTTTCAGTAGCTCTCTCGCTGCCGCATCCGGAATAATATCTTGAAGCAATTCGACATCCGTGTGAACGATATGATTTTTCATATAACCGCTCGTTATATCGAACCAGTACTTGCTGAGCGCGTTAAGCACGTATCCTTTGTCAGGAACACCCGGCTTCAAAATGTAATCAAAAGCTGAAATCCGATCCGTCACGACGATCAGGAAATTTTCACCCAAATCATACAGCTCGCGTACTTTTCCTTTGTGTACCAGAGGCGCTTTTACGAGTTCAACCGCTGAATCAAGGATTTTACCTGCCACAGACAACCCATCCCTTCTCTCCCAAAGTGCCTTCTATTTCAAACCTAAACGGTCAAAGATTGTAGCAACATGTTTCAAATGCCAGCTTGGATCAAAGCAATCCGCAATTTCAGCCGGGCTTAATACTTCGGTAATTGCACGCTCATTCTCTACGATGTCACGGAACGAACGTTGCTCTTCCCAAGCTTGCATCGCTCTAGGCTGTACAGTATCGTACGCTTGCTCGCGGGAGAAACCTTTGTCGATCAGCTTCGTCATAACGCGGCCAGAGAAAGGCACATCGTACGTGCTGCGCATATTGCGTTTCATGTTCTCAGGGAACACCGTCAAATTTTTGATGATGTTGCCAAGACGGTTTAGCATGTAGTTCAGCAATTGTGTTGCATCCGGAAGGATGACACGCTCAACGGAGGAGTGCGAAATGTCGCGCTCATGCCAAAGCGTCACGTTCTCGTAAGCGGAAATCATGTGCCCGCGAATGACACGGGACAGACCAGAAATGCTCTCGCAACCAATTGGATTGCGTTTGTGCGGCATCGCGGAGGAACCTTTTTGACCTTTTGCAAACGGCTCTTCCACCTCGCGGAATTCACTCTTTTGTAGAGCGCGAATTTCTGTCGCGAATTTGTCCAGGGACGTAGCAACTAGAGCCAAAGTAGCCATGTACTCAGCATGACGGTCACGCTGAAGCGTTTGTGTAGAAATCGGAGCTGCTTTCGTGCCAAGCTTCTCGCACACGTACTGCTCTACGAACGGATCGATGTTCGCGTAGGTGCCTACTGCGCCGGAAATTTTACCGAATTGTACGCCATCAGCGGCAAAACGGAAACGCTCCAGGTTACGTTTCATTTCCTCGTACCAAAGCGCCATTTTGAGTCCGAACGTCGTCGGCTCTGCATGCACACCATGCGTTCTGCCCATCATGGCTGTATCTCTATGTTCAATCGCTTTATTGCGAAGGATTTCTATGAAGTTCTGAATGTCTTTGTCCAAAATCTCATTGGCTTGTCTTAGCAAGTAACCAAGTGCCGTATCTACAACGTCTGTTGAAGTTAATCCGTAGTGAACCCATTTGCGCTCAGGCCCCAGTGTCTCGGATACCGCTCTTGTGAAAGCAATAACGTCATGACGCGTTTCTTGCTCGATTTCGTAGATGCGGTCAATGTTGAAGCTTGCGTTCTCGCGCAGCACTTTCACATCTTCTTTCGGGATTACGCCTAGCTCAGCCCATGCCTCACAGGATAAAATTTCAACTTCGAGCCATGCTTGAAACTTGTTTTGCTCAGTCCATATGCTCGCCATTTCCGGGCGTGTATAACGTTCGATCATTTTGCCGTTCCTCCAATAATTATCATTTACTTACTTTCCCAAATCGCCGTGCGTTCTATCCAAGTCAGTGCTTGCTCTACGTCGTTTGTCAGCAGATTAATGTGTCCCATCTTGCGTTTCTCTTTTGCTTCCTTTTTCCCGTACAGATGAACCTTGGCGCTAACGCCTAAGTCTGCATCTTCCAAGAAACCGGGCTGGTCGATCAGACCGTTAAGCGGTTCGATATGCTCGCCAAGCAAATTCACCATAACCACTGGTGATAAAAGCTCCGTCGAGCCTAACGGCAAATTGCAAATCGCTCGAACATGCTGCTCGAACTGTGACGTGCGGCACGCTTCCATCGTGTAATGACCGGAATTGTGCGGGCGCGGCGCAAGCTCGTTGACGTATAGCTGGCCATCCTTCGTCAGGAACAGCTCTACGGCGATCAATCCGATCACGCCAAGTCCTTCGGCGATTCGCGTCGCCAGCTTCTCGGCTTCTTGCTGCACATCCGCTGGGATGCGGGCAGGCACGATGGATTGATGCAGGATGTTATGTACATGTATATTTTCCGCTGCAGGGAATGCCTTCACCTCACCGCGAGGGCTTCTTGCTGCAATAACGGATAATTCTTTGTCAAAATGAATGAATTGTTCGAGAACGAGCTCGGTTTTGGCACGGCTCAGCGTTTCGTAGGCTTCCTCTACTTCATCTAAAGAGCGAATGACCCATTGGCCTTTGCCGTCGTAACCGCCGGTCGCTGTTTTGAGCACACACGGTGTACCGAACTTGATGACCGAGTCTTTCAGCTCTGCGGCGCTCTTGATTTCCGTATAAGGGGCAACCGGAACGCCTGCCGCCTCAATAGCTCTCTTCTCGCGAAGACGATGCTGAGTCGTATATAAAAGCTCGCTTCCTTGGGGAACATAGGACTCATTCATAAGAATGCTAGTCACGTGAGCGTCCACGTTCTCGAATTCGTAAGTGATCACATCGGATAATGCCGCAAGCTTCCGCGCCGCTTCGACATCATCGAAGCTCGCAAGAATCTGTTCATCTGCGACTTGTCCGCATGGCGCATCCTCTGTGGGATCGAGCGTTACGAAGCGATACCCCATGTTGCGACCGGCCAAGGCCAGCATGCGGCCTAGTTGCCCGCCGCCCAAGACGCCGATCGTGCCGCCGGGCTTGATGACCTTACCACCTGCTGTGTCTGTCATAACAGGTCACTGCTTTCCATCACTGTCTGCGCGACGCGTTCACGGCGTGCTCTGACTCTCGCTTGCAGCTCAGGATCGAAAGCGCCCAGAATTTGCGCAGCCAGAAGGCCTGCATTCGTTGCGCCTGCATGCCCGATCGCCACCGTAGCAACCGGAATGCCGCCTGGCATTTGCACGATCGAAAGCAAGGAATCGAGACCATTCAGCGTCGATGTTTTGACTGGAACACCAATAACCGGAAGCTCCGTTTTGGCTGCTACCATTCCTGGTAGATGAGCCGCTCCGCCTGCTCCGGCGATAATGACTTGAATGCCGCGGCCTGCCGCTGCGGCTGCATATTCGAACATCAGATCTGGCGTTCTGTGCGCGGAAACCACCTTTTTCTCATAAGGCACTCCCAGCTCTTCCAACATGTCGCATGCGTGCTTCATCGTTTCCCAATCCGACTGGCTTCCCATTATGACACCAACACGTACCGTCATCACTAACCCACTCTCTATTGTATGGTAAATATGGTCAAACCCTCTAAACCAAAAAATGCCCAGAGCTAGAATACACGATTCTATCCGCTGGACAGCAAAAGAACCGAATGCAAAAAGACCATCATCTTCCTATGGTTTCCCTCATTCGCTTCCTCGTAGTCCAAAAATTCATGGTTTTTGGGTAGAAACTTTCAGGCCTTATCCCTGATTTTATACGAGTTGATTCGACATTTTCAATTAGTGCGGCTTCATTTCCCGCTTCCCTAGTTTACTACCAACTGACGTGTCATGTCAATTTCAAAAAACGAACGATTTTTAGGTAAATCTTTTGAATAGTTCGTTTTTTGCTGTTTTTTTCTCTAAAAACAAACTTTTGAGACATTCTTTCTATTTTCACCCTCACATCAAGGTTAGACTTGTTCGGTATTCGGGTATAGAATAGGAAAAGACCCTCATCTTTTTTTCGACAAATCCGAAGAATGGCACAAACTTTTCCGCGCAAATATCGTCTAATAAGATAGATGACTTCAAAAAGGAGAGAGTTCAAATGAAAAAGAAGATGTTCTCTGCAAAAATCGCATTGGCTACAGCCCTGCTAGTCGCTGCAAGCTCTGCTCTTCTCCCGCAGCAGGCAAGTGTGTATGCCCAATCCGACAGCGTGGATTTCAGCGTACAGCTCGCAACGATTAATATTCAGATCGGGGATCAACTGCTTAGTGTGCCTGGCGGTAAATCGAAGGATGGCGACACCTATGTCGGCCTCGCTTTTCTTAGCAAAGAGCTGGGCTTGACGACTTCCTGGGATGCAGCGACCAAAACCGTCACCGTCAGCGGGCCTAATAAGACAATGAGTATGCAAAACCAAAGCACGCAATACGCGTTAAATGGTCACACCTTCTTCGCGCCTCTACCTCCCGTCATTATCGATGGAACTACCTACTTGCCGCTTCGTCTGCTGCTGGAGCAAATGGGCTATACGATCGGTTACAACGATAAAAGCCGTGTCGTGAGTATTTCTAAAATCAAAGAAAACGAGCTTAAGCTCACGAACAAATCCGAGACGCAAACGAAGAGCGATAACCGGAGCATTAGCCTGCAGTATCCGCAGATCGAAGGCTGGGCGAATTCCGCTGCAAGCACGAAAATTAATACATTCATTCAAAATGAGATTGCGAAATATAAAGCCGCGGCCATCCAACAATTAGCCGATCTTACTGAGGATAGCAGCGGGACAGCGCCCGATTTTCCAAATACGTTCGATGTAAATTATCAAATTACTTACAATCAGGACCATAAACTAAGTCTATATTTTATCGTTTACACATTCTCTGGCGGTGCGCACGGGTTCTATTCCTGGGATGCCCATACGTTCGATCTGGATACGGGGAATGAGCTGAGCCTTCAGCAAGTGACTTCGAATAACACAACCTACAAGACTATTATCAATCAAGAGATTAAGAAGCAATTGAAAGCGAACGATTATGAACTTATTGAACCGTTCGAATCTATTCGTAACGATCAGGGCTTTTATCTAAAAGATGACACCGTCGTCGTCTACTTCGGGCTTTATGAGTATGCCCCTTATGCGCTGGGTATTCTGGAATTTCCGATCCCGTTGTCTGCTTTTAAGTGAAATTGCAAAAAGCGCCCCATCGACTGCGCGAAGCTGTGAGAGAGCTTCTTCGTAGCGTTGAGGCGCTTTTTCTTTGTTGCAGCCGCTTATGCTTATGAGCTTAACGCGGCTTCATACCGCATGGAGCTTCCGATTATGGCCAGCTCCTTCACCAAACCCAGCTGTTTGAACACATGCAGAGAGCTGTTCACCGTCATCGCATTGATCGTCGGATATTTGACGACTAATGCTTCACAAATCTCTTTGACCGTTGTGTAACTGCCTTGGTCGTACATAAATTCCAACAGCGCGTAACGCTGCGGAGTTAATTGAATGTTTTTGGCTCGCATGCGCTGCAGCGCTTGATTCAGATCGTGTTTTGCCATTGTGGAAACCTCCTCTGCGATTTATGCTCTATTTTAAGGCGCTTAGGTACGCTCTTATCGGATAACAATTCCTTATTTAAAATTATTATAATATAGTATTTATTTTATTCTAAATGATAACGATTGTCAATGATCTCATGGACTCACTTCGTATTTAGCGCCGATTCCTCCAGCTATTTTCCACGATTGCTCCAGTTTTGGCCAAGCAACTGTAGTTTCTACCACTAATTCCGCCAGATCTAGCAGATTTCGTCGAGTTGCTCGTGATTTAGATGGAGCTTCTACGGCTATTCCTTCCCCTGCCACCGAGCAGCGCAGAATAACGGTATTTTTTCCATCTGTACGATTCGAAGCACTCCATTCAGTGCCCATACCGCAGAAACCAGCATCCGAGTTGATGCCAAAAAAGCCGACACCCCCAACCGCACACGCGATTGAAGCTATCGGCTTTTACATCTATTCCTAAATCAACCCTTCGATTGGCAAAATGCCCAGATCTGCTATGTCTTCAACAATCGTCCCGCTACTGAGAAGCTAAGAAGTACGTGTCATCCATCACGCCGGCCAGAAGCCCATGCCGCTCGTGGACTCCATCCATCCCGACCCGCAAGAATGCGGTCAATATCAAGTGCTTTCGCCTCCTGCTCCGTCAGCTGCTTAGACCATTCCACCCGCTCCCCGACATCCGCGCCAGGTCCCATATTCCCATACTCGGCGAAAGCAAGCGCCTCCACACTTTCCCGCTCGTTCCATCGGTCCCAGCCGGCCTTCTTCACATGCGGGCCCAGCCAGCAGCGCACGAATGCCACTTTGGCGTAATTTCGCCAAGGTCTTCCAAGCCCGACTGACTCAGTAGGCGCTTCCCCTGTCAGTTTACAGCCAATAAACACGTATCCGTATTGAACGTCTTCGGGTGTAGACGCGGCTGTCACCCAGCCTTTACCGGAAGATACAATCTCGCAATCCAGAAATACCGCGGTCGCCGAACCAAAAATAAAATCGACATCGCCTCGAATATAGCAGCGCTCATAGTACTGACGCACGGTGCGCGGCGGTATGCCATCACGCGGCCCCCCGAAAGTCGAACGGTCTCGCGGTTTTGGCGGCAGCGGTCCCGTAAACAACGTATCTTGATGCCCGATGAACCGGCAATCCCGGAACGATACCCTGTCTCCGTCCACATAGGCGGCCAAGGCTTGCCCGACCTCTTCCCCTTTTCCCGCCGTATTCTCGAAAGTGAGCCGCTCCATCGTGACATCATTTGCACCAATTAAGGCCGTATAGGAATGAAAGGTGTGATACGGCTCGCCATTAGGAAAAATTTTTTTCGCATAATCACCGTTCGTGACAATCGTTGTCTCAGCCGACTCCCCAATGAGTCTGATGAACGGCTTCGTGATATGCAACTTTTCTTCATATACGCCGCTTCTCACATAAATGACCGTTTCTTCCACTCTCTCCTCGGCAAGGCTGTCGATTGCTTCCTGAATACGGATATAATCGGCGGTTCCATCTGCGGCTACTGTAATCATCATTTATCGCCCTTCCTGATCAATTATGCTTACTCTTCCACAACAAAACTGCCATACGTCACTTCCCGGAACCTTTCCTTCCAAGGGGAAACGGCTTGCAGCTTCTCATAGATTTCCTCCGCTTTTTGAACACACACCGACTGCACAACCTGTCCATACTCCAGGCATCCGGAGTCCTTGATCATTTGAATAAACGTTTCCTTCTCCTGCAAAAGAACGTCCGACGAAATTTTCCCTTCATAGTAGTCCTTCAATGGAGTAAACGCCTCGTCCTCGACGGAGAGCAAATACAGAATAGGAAGCGTGCGCTTTTTACCGTACAAATCGTTTTTCACATCATAGCGGACGATATCGCGCATATCATTCTGAATCTGATGAATGAGCCCGAAGCAATCGGCCAGCTCATGAAGCTGCTCGATCGTCTCCCGCGGGGAATCCACCGTCATGTATCCCATAAAACAAGCTAAACGAAAAAGAGATCCGGACTTCTCCTGCGTCATCACCAGATAATCATCCACGGACACGGTTGCATTCACCACGTCTTTGTGCTGGCCGTTGATCGAACGTCCAATGATTTTCGTTGCCTCGACCAGCCATTCCGGTTTGATCTGCAGCTGCCCCAATTCACCGAAGAATCCCATGATCAACGCCAGAACCGCGTTCAATGCCTCCGCTTGCGAGCATGTCATCCATGGTTTGTCCTCTTGATCCTGATCCTGCAGATCATCCACAATGTCCAGAATTAAATTGGCCAACTCCGCGAGTGCCGCGTAACGGTCAATATGCGGTGAATCCCCACCCAACATATAGTGCGTACAAAGTGTGACCTTAGCCCAAGCCCCATTCTCTTTATCTTTATCCGCAATAAAAGACTTCAAAAGCTCGTTTAAGCCCTGCACCTCAATATACTCGTCCACCAAGCGAATCATATGTTCTTTCACACTTTGCTTCATGCTCCATTCGCCTCGCTTTTATCTCTTTCGTATTAACAAGCTGCCTCAGCTAGGCAGATATAACTTCCTCAATTGGAATCCACATTCTAAATGTCGTGCCCTGCCCTTTTATCGTATTCAGAACCATTTGGCCGCCCATATGAATAATTCGGCTTCTGATTTGTTCAATCCCCATGCCGGAAGCTCCGATCTCCTTTTGTACGCCTTCATTTTGAACATTGAACCCCACACCGTCATCCTCATAATGGATATAAAAATAATGATCCGCTTCCTCTACGGTAAAGATGACTCTTGCCGCTTGCGAATGCTTTTTTGCATTATTCAGCAGCTCTTGCACAATTCGGAATAGATGGCGTTTTGTCGGCAAATCTTTGCTTTCTATAAAAGCTACCGAGCCTACGTCAATAGAAAGCTCGAACGGCGTTGTATAGGCTTCCTTCTCCACATACATTTGAAGCGTTTGAATCAATCCTACTTCCCTCAATAAATGTGGGTTCAACTCAAAGCAGCTCTGGCGCAAACTCGCATTAATCATATCCACAAAATTGTTCATGTTGTTAAGTTGTTCCTGATCGGACTTTTCCAAGGTGCTTTTATCCGCGATGGAGGAAATTCTTCTTTTAAGAAAAAATAAATCCTGCATGGTCGTATCATGCAAATCGTTTGCGATGCGAATCCGTTCCTCTTCTTGCAGCTCAAACATCACCTTACGAAACCACTGGATGTCCTGCGCGACCGCCTCATGCGGAAGCTGTGCGGCAAACTTTTGCAAATTCCCCGTTAACTTGCGTATCAAGTGTACGTTTTCCAGACTAATTTCCAAATACGTCGT
Organism: Paenibacillus violae; assembly: GCF_032461945.1. NCBI lineage: Bacteria > Bacillati > Bacillota > Bacilli > Caryophanales > Paenibacillaceae > Paenibacillus > Paenibacillus violae. Next base: position 24,292 of record NZ_JAWCUD010000016.1, on the reverse strand, counting down.
AATAAACTGGAGCCACTGTTTCTCCTCTTTTGAAATGAGCATATTGGTCTTCTTGCGTGTCATCACCAAATATCCCGTAAATGCCCCGTGCCCCGTTATCTCTATACTTGTAAAATCAGGATGGTTAGGTAAGGTTGAATCAAGGACCAAACGCTCGATTTCCAACGCATCAATTTCACCTTGCGTAATAATTTCTATTCTTTCATTTTCATGCCGAAATACGATGGCGCCTCCAAGAACCTGTAAGGTATTCACAATGTCGATCAGAATAATATCCTTCAACTCTCGCAATGTGGAGATGGCCCCCAAATTTTTTGAAATCTTTTTTAAAGCTAACTGCAGGACGTGCTTCTTCGGGAAAAGAAAAGGCTCAAGACGCGTTGTCCAGTACTCTGCTGCATAGAGCAAAAGCGATCCCAGAAATATCGAACCTGCGAAAACAAACAAGATTTGCTTCTCGTTCACCTCATGACTAAACAGGAAAGCATAGATACCCGTGAGCAAACTGACCGGAATGACCGACACAAGACCAGCAAAGATAAAACGACGAATCACCATGCCAATATCATAAAGCTGATTAGAAGCTATTAAGTATATAAATGAAATCGGGAACAAGATGATCGTCCAACTCGTATAAATCGCATCAATGACCCAAATGCCAAGAAAAAGCTTAGGAAGAAAAGACAAGCATATAATAGGAAATATAGAGATAAACAAAGAAAAACAGACACTTTTTACTATGCTGGATAAGTACGTTTTCTCATTACGAACTTTAAAATACATGTACGCAATCACACAGATATTAATTAAAAAGCCTATGATGAAAAAAACTAATGTTACAATCCCGTCCAAACGGTAAAACTGAGACATGGATGGCAATAAGTAAAACCCTCGCAGCATCGCTATAACTATTAGAATGGCATAAATATATTTGATATACCCCGTAGCGAGTTGTAATTCTCCTTTTTCCTTAAAAAAAGTCACTATAAAATGTAAGAAGACAACCGGTAGTATCATCATAAAAGAGGATATTACGATCTTTCCAATCAGATCACCTCTAATCGAGGCACCTAGACTCATGTAAATAAGTCCCATTGCTAAAAAAACAACGGAAAGCAATCTGGCAGACGGAGAACGGCGTAATTTCAATAAGAGGATACAGGCTAAAAATATACAGATAGATTCCTCTGCTAGGGGGATCACGTCATAAACAGTCGTACTATTTTTCACTATTTTAAAATCATGATCAATGCCATCTCTGGATAAAAGCAAGGTGTTGGCCTGTTCAATAGCGCCCCATTTGACAACATACTTAGAATCCTCAGGGGGCTTTCCATCAACAAGCTTTACAACATCTCCTACTCTAATCCCCAATTTAGCACTTGCACTCTGCGAATGAGCCTCTGTTACTTCCCATTGATCTGCCTTATTCAAAGCTAACAAGATTCCGATATATGGCGAATGAAACGTTATATAAGAACACCAGATTTGCAAGAATGCAAATATTGCGAGAAAAAAACTAAATAAATACGTTTTTCTAGTATCCATACTACACGTCCTCCAAACATTTGATATAATCAAATAGTAGTTAAAAAATTGTTGAAGGGAGTCTTTCTACACAATGACTATCCAATTAGCCTCTAAGCTGCACGACGTTGTTCACATGCTAAAAAATCTTGAATTAAACCCAGTATCAAACCCTCTAGCAGTTGCTGGTGCCCTTTCTAGAGAGGAATCGTCAGCGATCGTGAAAACCTTTACAACAAGAGAGAAGAAACAAACCGAACCAATCTGCAACTGGTTCTAATCCCGTTGTCTTATTTTACCAAAATCAAAAAGGATTGTATAACCAGCTTTTGGCTGTTATACGATCTTTTTTGCATTTCTTTCATCCGAAAAGTTGGTCATGCAAGTCTACTAGTCTTGCGCCGTGAATCAGTATAACAAATAATATGTTAATTAGTACACATATGGAATATATTTGAGAGGGGTTGTGGGGCGTTCGGGGAGGTATTGTAATAATAATAGGGACTATGAGTCCGCTATTTTGATAAATATCGCATATTTCATTGTGCAAACGGAACTACAGAGGCCTTATTTCTTCAAATCCCCGCACACTTCCGCCAAAATCGGCATTATAGCGGACCATAGTTCCCTCTCGCTGTCCATATGGCTTCAAAGTGCAGAAATAACGGACCGTAGTTCCCACATACGATTCTGTTTGATAAAAAAAGACTACCAAAAAGGCCACTCCCAGCCCCTTCGATAGCCCTACTTATTTAACCACATTAAGCAGTCCCAAATGTGACGCCCAATTCCCTTAACCGCTTGCGATACGCAATACTTAATCGGTCCGTGTTCAAATGCAGCTCTGCCTGCAAATCCAGCGGCAGCAGCTCCGGCTTCTGATTTTCAACCATTTCGCGGTCCTGCTCGATCAGCAGGTCCTGGAACTGGATGAAAATATCATCCGGCTCCTCATACGCATAGTTCCGCTGCTTGAGCATAAAAGCCTGGCTGCGCTGCTCGGATTCCGGCAGCACCATGAGGAACAAACGGAAGATATGATCCGTATCCCGATCTCTTTTCGTAAAAGCAACGCTAAGCGGGCCATACACTTCGTACACGTAACGGCTATGTACCCCACGCCCCGTCCCATCGGGGTCGGGCTGGTAGACGACGATTTCCTCCGAAGTGAGGACACCGTCCTCCTCATGCACCTGATAATCGCCAATTTCAGCATAATCACTATCGCCCAGCAGACCCTCATGAACAAACATAAGGTGGGAGACATCGAGGAAATTCTCAATAATACGAGGACCTGCAGCTTGCAGGGTATACGGTCCCATCCATACTTCTTTAAAGCCCTCCGGGATATAAGCGCTCACCTTCGGCATCGGCCCTTCCGGTTCCCCCAGGCATACCCAGACAAATCCGTGTGCCTCCACACAGGCGTAGACAAAAGCCTTCGCTTTCGAAGGAATCGCCCGATTGGCAGGCAGTGAGGGAATTCGTGTACACGTCCCGCAGCCGTTATAAGACCAGCCATGGTAAGCGCACACGAGTTCATCTGACTTGACTTTGCCCAGAGAGAGCGGAACGCCCCGATGAATGCACAAGTCTTTGAAGGCGTGAACGCCGTCAGAAGTGCGGAAAACAGCCACCTTTTCCCCCAGTACAACAACGGGAACCGGTCGATCCGTCAGCGCCGACGACAACAATACCGGGTGCCATTCATCAAGAAGCGTCTTATCCTGTATCGTCATCGTCCCACAACCTTCCCCATGTTATTTTGGAATGACACCTTTAATGCCCTTAACAAACCAGGTTGTACCCAGGATTTCCTCATCTGTCATCTTTTTGCCCTGTTCAAATCGAACTTTGCCGTCTTGATCGACAATCGGGCCTTGGAACACATCGAAGGTTCCCGCCAGAATCTCCTGCTTTTTCTTCTCGATAAGCTCCTTTACGTCAGCCGGCACATTTTTGCCAAGCGGTGCCATTTCCGTGATGCCTTCCTTCATACTGCCGAAGTAGGCTTCGGACTTCCAAGTACCGTCCATAACGCTTTTCACCGTTTTCACATAGTAAGGGCCCCAATTCCATTTCGGGTTGGAAATGTACGTTTCCGGAGCGAAGCGACCCATGTCGGAATCGTTACCGATTCCCCATACCTTGCGCTCAGCAGCCGCTTGAATGCCAGCAGGCGAATCTTGATATGCAGCCAGCACGTCAACGCCTTTATCCAGCAGGGAAATAGCCGCTTGCTTCTCCGTTGCCGGGTCAAACCAAGTGTTACTCCAAACAACGGAAACGTCCACGTTCGGATTCACGCTTTGTGCGCCCAAGGTAAAAGCATTAATGGTATAAATGACTTCCGGAATTGGGAACGCACCCACATAGCCCAGGTGATTGTTTTTCGTCATTTTGCCTGCAGCCATGCCGACGAGGTAGGCGCTTTGATATTCACGTCCCATGTACGTCCCCATGTTAGGCAGTGTTTTGTAGCCTGTGGCATGGAGGAATTTCACATTCGGGTGCTTTTGCGCCACGTTATACATCGGGTCCATATAGCCGAAAGAGGTTCCGAAAATGATATCGTTTTTCTGTGCCAATTCTTCGAAAACCCGCTCCGCGTCAGGGCCCTCAGGAATATTTTCAACCGTAGTCGCTTTGATACCCAGCTCTTTCTCCATCATCAGACGACCTTGATCATGCTCATAGGTCCAGCCTCCGTCACCGGGCACTCCGATATAAACAAAGGCGACTCTAGGCAGTTTTTTCTCTGTTTGCGTAGGGGTTGAAGAGGTTGTGCCCGCAGTTGAAGCCGCCGCAGGGGAGCTCGCTGGTGCTGTCGTGGTGCTTGTCGTGGATGTGGGTGAACTGGAGCAAGCGGATAGGATCATTAGGAAGATAGCAGTTAAGGATAACATCAGTTTTCTTGGCATTATGGCTTCTACCCCTCTCTTTTTATCGACAAACCACATCGTTCTACCGCTCTGAAAATCCCTTCATAACCGGTGCAGCGGCATAAATTGCCGCACAGCGCTTGCTCGGCCTCAGCCCTTGTCGGGGCGGGGTTTTTGGCCCACAAGGCCGTTAACGTGACAACCATCCCGGCGGTACAATAACCGCACTGCAGCCCTCCTTCCTCTAACATCGCTTGTTGAACAGGATGCAGCGTTTCCCCTCCGGATATCCCCTCTATGGTCGTTACCTGCTTACCTGCGGCTTGATAAGCCATGAGCAGACACGCATTTACAGGCTTTCCATCAAGCAGCACCATGCAGGCGCCGCATCGTCCAATCTCACAAGAAACTTTGGTACCGGTTAGGCGCAAGTCGTCTCTTAAAATATCTGACATCCGCTTGGAAGCAGGAACCGGAATCGCGATCTCTTTCCCGTTGATGGAGCATTCCAGCACATACGTTGTATTAATCAATGGCCTCCACCCCTTCTAACCAATCGATGGACTGCACGATGTCTTCCGGTGAAATCGGAAGCCGGTTCACCCAAATGCCGGTTGCGTGGCGAACCGCTGCCGTAATTGCCGGCGCCAATCCGACGCTGCCGATTTCGCCTACCCCCCGCGGGCCGAATGTATCGCCCTCGGGTAATTCTTCAATCGCTTCTACACGAATGATTTGCGGACTATCTCGAAAACTTGGAATCAGGTAAGTGTCCAAATTATGTCTCACATAGGAGCTTTCCTGCATAACAGCATCCTCCGTTAATGTGAAGCCTAAAGCCATTACACTGCCTCCCTCAATTTGACCGAGGAAGCCCATCGGATTAATGACAGGACCGGCTGCAATCACGTGGTCCGTCGCAACCACTCTCACCCTCCCTGTCAGCATGTTCACCTCTACCTCCACGATGGCGGCAGCGTAGGAGTACAAATAATGCGCTCCTACCTGCCCCGCCGGTGTCGTCGGGTAGTCAAAAGCCGTCTGCGCCAGGATCGGCTTCGCTGCTGATAAGGCAGCCGCCGCCAACTGCGCATACGTCACAACCGGCTCACCCTCCCCATCGCTCTTGCGATGGATCCCGCCAACGCCGGTTGTCAGCTCCTCCGGCGCGAAGCCGCCAAGCGCAGCCGCCTGCTCCAGCAGCGCCTGCACGAACGGCGGCTTCAGCCGCTGCAGGGCGCGCCACATCATCGTGGTGGCGCGGGATGCCGTGCTCGAGCCGCTGCTCGGCACGCGGTCGGTATCGCCGATGACGATGCGGATGTCACCGGCGGCGCAGCCGAAGCAATCCTGCAGCATCAGCGTGAGCGCTGCGTAGAGCCCTTGCCCGAACTCCTCGAAGCCGAAGGAGGCCTGGATTTTGCCCTCCGGCGTGAGCTCGATGCGTCCGCCGGAGTGATCCGGGATGCCGAGGCCGAGCCCGGCGCCGTGCATCACCATCGAGGCGCCGATGCCACGGCGCAGCCACGGCTCAAGCTCGCTCGCCTGCGACTGGCCCCGCTTCGCCCAGAGCGGCGACTCCTGCGCCTTGTGCCATACCTGGCTGGCGCCTTCGGTCGGCACAATCTCTTGGCCCATTGGCCCAGGGTCGCTAGGAGCGCGCAGGTTCAGCCTGCGCAGCTCCCAAGCGTCCATCCCGAGCTTCTCAGCGAGCCGCTCGATCTGACTCTCCACGGCAAAAATCACCTGATTGCCGCCGAATCCCCGAAACTCTCCGGATACGCCGTTATTCGTATAAACACTAGTCCCTTTTACATCAATATGAGGAATCGTATACGGCCCTATCGCATGTTCAGTGGCAAAGTTCAGCACTTCACAGCCCAACGTTGCGTAAGCGCCTGTATCTGCAAGAATGCTGACTTGATGCGCGATAAGATGTCCATTTGCATCCGTACCCGTCTTCATTGTGATGCGCATCGGATGCCTTTTGATCCCGGCAATGACCGACTCCTTGCGGGAATTGTGCATCTTGATGGGAGCGCCTGTCATTAGCGCAAGCAGGGCACCGAATGGCTGCACATTCAGCTCATCCTTCCCGCCGAACGATCCGCCAATGGGACTGGATACTACACGAATCTGCTCTTCTTCCATGGCGAGAATACGTGCTAGCTGCATTCGGTCTTTATAGCCATGCTGCGTTGGCGAGTACACCGTCAGCCGGCCATCTTTTTCCGGAATAAACAGGCCGCCCTCTGTCTCCATGTAGGTATGCATTTGCCTTGGGGTGTAGTAGGTCTCCTCTACGATATGCGCACACTGCGCGAAAGCAGATTCCGCCTCACCTTGCTTCAGGCTGGTTCGATGCAGCAGATTGCCATCCGGATGTAGCAGCACAGTTCCTTCGTCCAGCGCCGTTTCCGGATTGTCTACAACCGGCAGCGGCTCATAGACAACTTCGATTAAACTAAGCGCATACTCAGCGATCTCCTCTGTATCCGCTGCTACGGCCGCCACTGCATCACCGATATAACGGACACGATCGTGGCAGAGGACAGGCTGATGCGGGAAGGCAATGCCGAACAAATTCATGCCCGGCACATTCTCCGCTGTAATAACGGCGCGAACCCCCGCTGCCGCTTTGGCTCTGCTGGTATCAATGGATAGTATCCACGCATGCGGGTACTTGCTTCTTAACACTTTCCCATGCAGCATACCCGGTGCCGTTAAATCCGTCAGGTATTGGAGCTTCCCCGTGACCTTCTCTTCACCATCGGGACGAATGATCCACTTTTTTGCATACGTATCACGACCTAGGAGCATAGGCTCCGCCCCCTTTTCGCCAAGCTTTGTAGCACTCGGAAACGATCAGATTCGCCGCCGTTATCTTGCGGTAAGCAACACCTGCGTAATCATCCGCTACAGCCTCGAACCCTTCAGACACTCCCTTATGCAACGTTTGCAGGACCTCCTTGGATAAAAGCTTACCGGTGACCGCGTTCTCAAGCTCGGCGAACCTCGCCGGAACAGCGCTTCCTCCGCCTGCGCTTAAAGCGATGGCGGCAATAGTTCCGTCCGCCTCTATCCTTAAACTGCCTGCAACCGTTACGACAGATGGGGTAAATGCCTCTCTTCGCCCTACTTTCAAATAAAACTCATGGGTCCGGGAAGCGTCTTGTTCGAGTTGTTCTACCTTGTTCGGCCCCACGTTAGTCTGCTGCTCTGCCTCAGTCTGTTTCGCAGAAACCTGCCCAGAAGCTCGCACCACAATCTTGGTCATCATTTCATCAGAGGTAAAAAGCTTGCTTTCCAGCCACTCCTTAAGCGGCAGGATGCGCTCTTTCTGCCCATCCGACCACCCCACTTGGGCATCCATGACAAGGAGAACCGGAATGAGATCTCCCGTGCGGGTTACCACATTGCCTCCGATCGAAGCTAAATTACGGACAGAAGGTGCTGCAATTTCCGAACAAGCTTGCACCAAGAGTCCGCATCGCTGCCTCATCAACTCATTTTCCATCAAATCAGATAAACAACAGGCTGGACCTATATGAACATGACCTTGTGTGTCAATGGTTAAACCCGAAAGAGCGGGAATGCGCCCCAAACTGATCAAGTGCTGCGGGGTCGACGAAAGACCATTTTCCCAGCGTGTGCGAAGCCATGTGCCGCCTGAGATTAACACCGAGTTGTCTCCCCATTGATGCTTTAATTGCATGGCTTCCTCTACGCTTGTCGGCTGCCATACCGAAGGCTGCTGCTCCGGCAGCTGGTACAAAGGAACTGACATGAACAAAACCTCCTCAGCGTATTCTGAACCGCCGTTTTCCACAAATTATCCGTAGTTAAATTAGATCAACTATAAACAATTTGCAAAAACAGAGTCAACTAACTTAACATCATTTTGTGTTTTTGTATAAAAAAATAGCGCATCATTAGTAATAATGCACTTTTCGCTTCAAATATGTTATTTAAATTGACATGAAGTGGTCGGCAAATAGCTTTTTCGCCTCTTCATATCGGTCTGCTGTGTCTATGTCCATGAATAGCAACTCGGTACCCTCAAGGATACGCCCCCGGTACAATGGCGAGCGAAACAAGGAACGTGCCCCGACATCCCCTTTGAGCGAAGCTGCGGCCTGCCACATGCTCGGTCCCATAATCAGCGGAGGCTTCGGTTGACCTTTATCTCCGCTGGCGATATAGTCCTCTCCTGTATGCTCATTGAAGGCATTCGTAAGGTTATACAACATCGCCATATCAATGAATGGCTGATCCGCCAGCAGAATCATGATTCCCTCTGCGCCCAGCTCCTTGGCTGCCTGAATGCCTGTGCGCAGTGAATGCGCCATGCCGATTGCTGCATCTGAACAGACCGCAATATGACAGCGTTCCAGCGGTATTTGCGCTAAAGCAGATGCTGGCAGCCAATCTAAAGTGTCGCCTGCACGCACGACAACAACCATACTGCTTAGCTCCGAGCTCAGCGCTTGCTGGAGAGCAACCCCGCCTAGCCGAACGCCTCTCGCCAGTTCTAAGGACATCTTCGATGTCCCCATTCGGCTGGAGCTGCCGGCTGCCAGATAGACGCCAACGATTTTTCGCTTCCCAGCGCTCACCATGGGCGGCACCCTTGGATATCTCCCGATATGACGGAGGAGCTCCATTCTTCCTTTGCGCGTACATTTCGCTTTTTGCTAATTAACTCCGCTACGATGCTAATAGCATTTTCGATGGGACCTTCTGAACCAATGTTTAAACCAACGGGATAATGCACCCATTCCGGTCGCTCCATACCGTCCAGCAGCCTCTCGGATCTTGAACGTGATCCCATAATGCCGAGGTAGCGCAATCGCAATTTCAGAACTGCCCGCACGAATTCAGCATCTTTATCGAACTGGTGACTCATAACAACGACATAGTCGTCAGCGGTCAATCTTAGCTTTTTAACCAGCTCTCCTGGAAAAGCAACAGCCGTCTCCGCACCGGGAAAACGTTCTTGCGTGCAGTAGGCGTCGCGCCAATCCGCGACCACTACGCGAAATCCGCTGCTTATGGCCAGCCCTGCGAGCGGAATAGCATCTTGATTAGCACCAAACACGATGACTCTGGGCTTAGGCTTGAACGTGTAGACATACGCATTGGATAACGATTGGCAATCAGAGGAAGAAGAAGATGGAGACGCATCCTTATCTATCCCACTCAACTTATACTGTATATCGGAATACCCCTCAGCAAACGAGCGTGTTAACCGCATCACTTCTCCGCGGTCCACAGCCGCTTTGGCCGCCAGGAGGTGAACCAGCAGTTCACCGGTGACCGGCTCAAGCAGAATGCGAATTAATCCGCCGCACCCGATCGTTTCACCCCAGCCGAAATCATCGGCAGGCCGCATGTCGTACTCCACCATTTGCGGCTTCTGTGATGCCTCGACGAGGGGGACATATCCGGATAGATCGGCTTCCAAACAGCCCGGAGAGATGCTCCCGTACAAGCTGCCATCCGAGAGCATCAGCATCATGGCTCCTTGCTTCCGGTAAGCATGCCCTTCTACATGAATGACCGTCGCCAACACAGCTGACTGCGCACAATCCTCTACCGCTTGTAAAATGTCGTAGGCTTCCATCCCTCAGATCACCTCGCTTCTTATGGCATCATCGTCTTATCATCGTTTTACCAGCCGATTGCAAGACCGTCACCTCTCGGATCCGCAGCTCCGCTCATAAAACCCCGCTCATCAATGACAATCCCTTGCGCTTGCCCCATGATCCCATCCCATGCTTTCATTGGTTCTACCCGATGTCCCCATTTTTTGAGACGGGCATAGACGTCATCATCCAGACGATGCTCAAGTTTCAACGCATCTCCGTCTTCCCCCCATGTACGTCCGTAGACCCAACGGGGAAGTGATATTGCTTCTTGAATGGACAATCCATAGTCCAGTACACCGGTAAGGATGGAAAGCTGCGTTTGCGGCTGACCTTCCCCGCCTTGGGTGCCATATAACATGTACGGCTTACCTTCCTTGCTGACAATAGCCGGCATTAACGTATGGAACGACCTTTTTTTCGGCTCCAACACGTTCGCGCAAGCAGGGTCCAGCGAGAAAAAGGAGCCCCGATTCTGCATAATCATCCCCGTATCCCCTGGCACATAGGCAGCGCCAAAGTCGAAATAGAGGCTTTGAATAAAGGAAACGGAATTGCCCGCTTCGTCAACGACAGCCGCATAAGCCGTATCTTGGCCGATCGCCGGAGATAAATGCTCACTTGCCTTAAACGGCTCATCCTGTATTGCCTGCCAGAGCTCCTTGGCATAATCCTTGGATAACAGACGCTCCAGCGGAATCTCCCGAAAGTTCGGATCAGTTAAATACAGATCACGGTCTTTAAACGCCTTTTTTATAATTTCCGACATGATATGATAAAAGTTGGCTGAAGCTCTGGGAACCGCGCTTACTTCTATATTTTCCAGCATATTCATCATCATTAGCGCTGTGAATCCTTGCGAGTTCGGCGGCATTTGATAAATTTCATAGCCACGGTATGTGGTAGAGAGCGTCCTCACCCATTCCCCGGCATAACTCGTGAAATCTTCTTCCTGCAGCAATCCGCCATCCCGCTGCATACTTTCCACAACTGCCTTCATGACAGCACCATTGTAAAAAGCATCCCGGCCATCCCGACCTATCTGGCGCAGCGTCTCGGCCATCTCTTTCTGAACCAGTCGATCCCCTTCCTTCAAAAGCTCGCCGCCAGCCATATATAGCGCGCTAAGCTGTTCAGAGGACCGAATGAACACTTCATCCTTCTGCATCCAGAAGCGCAAATTACGTGAAATCGGAAACCCCTTCTCCGCGTAAGCAATTGCGGGTTCCAGCAGCTTCTCCCAAGGCAGCTTGCCGTATTTCTCCCACACCTGCCACCACGCATCTACCATACCCGGCACCGTAATCGCGCTCAGAATCCCTCTCTGCGGAATCGTTTGCAAACCTTTAGCCTCGTAGAAATCAGGGCTCGCCAGCGCAGCAGACTTCCCGCTTCCGTTAAAACCTGTATAGGTGCCTGTCGCTGCATCGTACATCAGGAAGAAAGCATCGCCGCCAATGCCCGTCATGTGCGGATACACAACGCCGAGCGTCGCGCTAATCGCTATCGCACTGTCAAAAGCATTGCCTCCCTGCTGCAAAATCGCGCTGCCCACGCTGCTAGCCAAATAATGAGGCGTAGCAACCATGGCACGCTCCGCTCGCGGCATGATGTTTAACATGGCTGTTCCTCCTCCTTACGCGCATATTGAGTGAGGGCTGCTTGCAGCGCTGCACCAACATTCACATCGGCTCCGTGCCAGAGAAGAACAGCCTCCAGGGCGCCAAGAACGTGAAGTACGTTCTTTTGATTACAGCTAAAGCCCATCGTGCCGATTCGCCAAATTTGACCCTTCAGCGGCCCGAAAGAGCTGGCAATTTCGATTCCGAACGTATTCAGCAGCATTGAACGTACGGACTCCCCGTCAATCCCATCCGGAACGCGGATGCAGGTGACGACCGGCAGCTTGCAGGTCGGGTTCCCATACAGCGTAAGCCCCATGGCCTGCAGGCCTGCGACCAGCGCTGCTTCATGACGCTTATGACGAAGGAAGCGTTCCTCCAGCCCCTCCTGCAGGACTAGGCGCAGCCCTTCGCGCAAAGCATAAAGCATAGATGTCGCTTCCGTGTGATGATTGAGCCGCTTCGGGCTCCAGTAATCCTGCAGCATACCCAAGTCAAAATAGTTGCTCGCCACTGGCTTCAAACTGGAAACAACCGCCCCTTGATCACGCAGCCCCCGTTCAATCGTTTTACGCCGCAGCACCTTGGCTTCGACTCGATCATTATAGGTGATCGGCGACATTCCGGATGGAACGGACAAGCATTTCTGCGTCCCGCCGATGACAGCATCGAGCTGCCAAGCATCCGTTTGAACCGGGACACCGCCAATTGTGGCTACCGCATCCACGACTAGCAGCGCATCCACTTCCCGGCAAGCTGCGCCGATGCCATCAAGCGGTTGGATACAGCCCGTTGACGTTTCGCCATGAACCATCGCGACGATGTTCGGTTTTTCCCGGTGGATGGTGCCTATGATCTCCTGTGTGTCAAACACAGACCCCCACTCCCGCTCCAACATGAAGACCTCTGCACCGCAGCGTTCAGCGATTTCTACAAGCAAATGACCGAAACGTCCATAAATAGGAACAAGCACCTTGTCCCCTGGCTCAATAACACTTACAAGCACGGCCTCAATTCCGGAACGCGAAGTGCCATCTACCGGATAAGCCCATTGATTGCTCGTTTGAAATACATCGCGAAGCATTTCCATCGTCTCATTCATTAATTCTGTAAATTCAGGATCGAACTGCCCCAGAATCGGATAAGACATCGCACGCAGCACCCGTGGATCGACCTCTACAGGTCCGGGGGTCATAATGGTTCTCAGTGAGGGCGACAAGTCCTTATAGTATTTCATCTGCTTTCCCCCCATAGCCATATTGGTATAACACTTGAACCAGTGTATGGAATCCGGCGATCAGATCATCCGCTTCCGTAAATTCCTCCGGACTGTGACTTATGCCGTCAACACTCGGTACGAAAATCATTGCTGACGGACATATCGGTCCGAACAGCTGAGCATCATGTCCTGCGCCGCTTGGCAGCCGCATATGCAGAAATCCGCCGGCTTCACAAGCAGCCTCAATTTCGTTCGCCATGCTTTCCTGCATCGCGACCGGTGGAGCATGTAAATTTTCAACCGTTTCTATAGTAAGCCCTCTTCGCATCGCGATCTCTTCGAGCTTTGTTAGCAACCTTACACAAAATGTACGCATCTCCGGCTCGTCAGTATGCCGAATATCCAGTGTAAACTCCACTTCGCCCGGCACCACATTCGAGGTTCCCCGCTTCACTTCCAAACGTCCCACAGTAGCAACAAGCGGCTCTCCTGCCTCAAGGGCCATTTGCTCCGTTATCGCCACCATTTCTGCCGCTCCGGCGAGCGCATCCTTGCGCATCTTCATCGGCGTTGTTCCCGCATGATTGGAGCTGCCAGTTACCTGTACAGTTAGTCGGATTTGGCCAACGATGGCCGTTACAATGCCAATTTGTTTCTTTTTATAGGTTAAAATAGAACCTTGCTCAATATGAATTTCGATATAGCCGCCAATGAATTCGCGTTTTGCCGGATACTGCTGCCCAGCAGTTGTAGCATCAAATCCTGCTTCCCGCATCGCTTCAAGCAAAGTAACGCCGTCGCTATCTGCAATCTCGGCTGCAAGCTGTAAGGGTCTTACGCCGGTGACATGCCCTGAGCCCCAGTAGGCCAACGGGAATCGGCTGCCCTCTTCTTCACAGAACGAGACGGCTTCTAACGTTCGCTTCGGAGCACCGTAAGCTGCTTTCAGATAACCCAAAGCCATCATCGAGGCTACGACACCGTAGGCGCCATCGTACTTTCCGCCGGTTTTGACCGTATCGATATGTGAACCAGTCAGTAACGGCTTCGCATCCGGCTGACTGCCCGGCAATTTTCCAAATACATTGCCAACAGCATCAAATCCGGCTTCCAACCCCAGCTGCTGCATTTTGTTAACAATCGCTCGCTGTGCCATCAGCCATGGTTCCGTGTACAGCAGTCGAGTCACTCCTCCTTCGGCATTAGCCCCATACGAGGAAAGCTCCTCCAACTCCGCCAGCATCCGCTCTCCAAATTGGGACAGCAAATCAAGTGAATTCGGTACTCTTTTAGCCACCGACCTCACCTCCAACGATCACTGCAGGACGTAACCATGCGCCATCAGCCGTCTCCGTAACTCCTTCTCCAAGCTCATACACCTTACTTCCACGGCAAAAGGTCGCCTGCACACGGCATCCAAACGCCCGCCCCACATAAGGACTATGCTTGTGGCGGTAAAGCAAATCATTCGCCTGCAGGGTATACCCCCTGCTCAGATCAACCAATGCCAAGTCGGCATCCGCTCCGACCGCAATAACTCCCTTTCGAGGATACAGTCCAAAACGCTTGGCAGGCTCAAGCGAAAGCATCCTCGACAGCTCAAGCAGCGGCACATTTCTGCGAAGATGCCCCTCATCCAACATCAGCTCCATGGAGCTCTGCGCCCCGGAGATGCCGCCCCACGCTTCGAAGAAATCCCCCTGCTTCATGTATGTTGGGCACGGGGAATGGTCCGAAGCGAGGATGTCGAGCCGCCCGGCCATCAGCTCCGCCCACAGCCGGTCTCGATCTTCCGCCGTGCGCAGCGGTGGCGCGCACTTCGCAACCGGCCCCAGCTGCGCCAGATCGGCGCTGGTCAGTGCCAAATAATGCGGGCACGTTTCCACCGTGACGTCCAGCCCTTTGGCCTTCGCCTCCGTGATGGCCTGCACACCTTCCGCGCTGGAAATATGCACGAAGTGCAGCTGGCAGCCCGTCTGCTCTGCGTAGCACAGTGCTCGGTTCACCGCTTCCAACTCTGCAGCGATTGGCCTCGTCGCGACGTAGTCGAGCGCTCCTCGTCTGCCTTCCGCTTGAGCCTTGGAGGCTCGCTTGGATACGATCTCTTCGCTTTCAGCATGAAGAGCGAGCACTAACCCCAAGCGGGCGATCTCCTGCATGCCTCTATAGAGTGTTTTGTCGTCCACCTCAGCGAAAATATCTTCCCCTTCTCCGCCTGGACAAGACATGAAAGCCTTGAAGCCAATGACGCCGGCTTCCGCCAGTTCCTGCAGATTCCCGATATTGCCGGGAACCAATCCTCCCCACAGGGCATAATCGACCACGGAATGTCCTTCAGCCGCTGCCAGCTTTTGTTCCAGAGCGCTGAGCCTTACAGTTGGAGGTACGCCATTAAGCGGCATATCGATAAATGTCGTGCATCCTCCTGCTGCGAGAGACGACGAGCCTGTCGCGAATCCCTCCCAATGACCAAGCGCCGGTTCGTTGAAATGAACATGTGCATCGATCATGCCGGGCAGAATATGCAGGTGCTCCGCCTCATAAACAGGCGTCTGCTCCGAGCACATGAGATTTTCGCTTAGCGCAGCAATTTTGCCGCCTAGAATACCGATGTCTACTTGCCGCACGGCATCCATGAGCACAACGGTACCTTTGCGAATCACGAGGTCAAACTGTTGATCATCCATGCGAAATCCTCCCTCGGACGTAGATATAGCCACGCTTTTTACCAAACACTAGCTTCCTCTATATGTGTTATATCCCCACGGTGCAATCAAAAGCGGGACATGATAATGGCTATCTGCTGCGGCAACGCCGAAACGGATTGGCACTTGATCCAGAAAAGGAGGATCGGTTAGAAGGACTCCCGTCTCCCTGAAATAATCTCCGACATGGAAAACTAATTCATAGGTTCCAGGTACAAAATCTTCCCCACTCAACATCGGTCCCTGCAATCGGCCATCTGCATTCGTGATTTCCGCTCGAAGAAGCTCTGCCCTTCCCCCTTGAAGACGGTACAACTCTATCCGCACCGCTTGTGCAGGTCTGCCTTGGCTAATATCCAAAACGTGCGTTGTTAGTCCAGCGCTCATAGGCCCTCCAGATCACGCTTTGTCATCGAAAAGCCTTGAAAACCATACGGCGGTCTAGGCTCTGTGAACACCTTTCCTTCACCTGCCGTGGCGTGTTCCAGAATGGTTTCCCACGTACGGTTATTCGATTCGAACCGAATCTCTTTTAACTGCGGGAACCTTAGTAATGCGCGCTGTCCGATGCGGTAGATGAGATTTTGAATCGATGGCGAGTGCTGTTCATGAAAAACCGTATGTGCGATGTCCCGAATTTGCTCAGCAGCCACATAACGTCCCAGATCCGAATCCAGCGCATCCTCCACTTCCTCATAGCTCCAAGCAATATCCAGGAAAATAAATAGCGGGCGGTCATAGGATTCTGGTAGTGTTGTATACTCATCTCGTACAAAACCTGCGAATGAACTGCCCTTCACCTTGATCAGCTTCAGATCAGCCATACCGCCTTCGTGCTCCTGAATCGCAATTCCCTCTTCCGTCCTTGTGAGCTCTACTTTGGCTGTCGGATGCTCATTTTGTGAATACCGGTAGACCAGATTCCCATTCTCGAAGCCTTTGGCTCCCGGAACCGGCAGCGGATCAAAAGCAACCTGGTCGGCCGTCATTTTCACGCCGGTCATCTGCGGGTATGTTTCTAACAGCTTGCGGCTTGCGAAGGCGAGAAAACCTTCAGCCGTTGCACCTTCGTATTCTCCAGCTTTGCGCAAGATGAAATTTTTCATGGAATCCGTGGCTACGACCAAGGTGTTATCCCCCTCTGTAAAAGAAGTGAAAAACTTCTCCCCACTAACCGCCACCTTAATATTCATCCCAAAAAGCACATTGTCTCGTCCCACAAAACCCGATTCAGGGATTAATGTCAGATTGGTTAGCGGTTTTGCATAGGACCTGTACACCCATACGTCGCCTTTGCCGTAGTACATGATTCTCTCAGATCCGTTCTTCATCGCTTTCCCCTCCGCTTCGTCTACTAGCAATGCCTCTAGGCGAAACCGCCCGATTTTGCAAACCTCCTGTAAAGCCTTGCCCATCTCCTCCTGCACCTCTCGATGAATGCGATGGCTCAGCGCTTCGCGAATCGTTTCCTTGGTCTGACCCTTGACGGCCATGATGAACGGAAACTGAAAAGCCTCCGTGTACTGCTTGTTAAGCTGGAGAAACCGCTCATATTCTTCCGGTGATAACTGATTCAGGCCTGCTCCCGCCTGCTCATTTACGGAGTGGTCCGTCATACGAACTCGCGTTCCCAAATCGGGATGAGCTCGCAGCAGAGCCAACTGCTCTTCCCGACCCGCGCGCCATACTTCCCTTTCCAGACTGCTGATCAGATCCTGCCTTGTTGCAAAAGGCCGTGAACTCCACGCCCGCTCCGCCACCCAAGGGGAGTGTTCAAACAAAGGGCCGAAGTTCTCGACGAACCCTTCTTGTGTCAGTTCATTTACTTCCTGAAGCGTTAGCGCCACTCCCCATCACCTCGATAACGATGTAAATGTTAACCATTCTTGATCAAGATTTGTTTCATTGTAAATGCGCCATCCCCATGGGTCAATTTATATGAAAGAAGTTTGTAAAGTTTCATAACATCAGAAACTTTTTTTGTGAAATTACAAAAAAAGCCGCTAGGGACAAGGAGTTCTCCCTAGCGGCTTTCATGTTTGGGCTTCTGAATCGCGGTTGAAGCAGCGGTCTTAGAAGCCGTTATTCCGCTCAATTCAGCGATAATTGAGGTGCTAACGATTGAGATGACGTTATTTATGGATTTTGTCACTGTTTTAGGCAACTTCATAGCCAATAACGGCATGTGAGTCCGTTAGACACTAATCCTCCCCTAAAAGTAGCAAATAACGGCACCTGAGTCCGTTAGCCGAGAGCCGCTCTACCACCAGCCCCCCATGTAGCCACCGTTCCGTAACGGAACACGGAAGCCATTGTCGGTCGACCGCATTGTGGCTAACGATTTTCATCCCCAATAACCGGCATGCGCGGCAACAGCCTCCGCCTCAATCTCCGGAACCGGACCGATAACCTGTATCGGTTTGCTTCCTCGAGCAAAAACGACCCGACACGGCAAATCCAACGTCGGGTTCTGTTCATCCGCCCCAGTCAATTCAGCCAGACGCGTCTCCGAAATGCCATAAACAACGCGCCCCACGTTGCCCCAATAAATAGAACCCGCACACATGGCGCACGGCTCAGCAGATGAATACAGCGTGCATGCCCATAGCTCGGCTTTGCTGTATTTTTTTGAGGCCGCTTCCATCAGCGTGGTTTCAGCATGCCCCGTACAGTTGGATTCGGTTATTTCTATATTCCCTTGCTCCAAAAGAATTTCCCCTGTCGGCCCTACCAGCAGCGCACCGAATGGCGTATTGCCGGACTTTCTGGCTAGTACGGAGAGTTCAACACATCTTTTTAAATAGAATAAGTGATTCTCTGGTTCATTCATCGGCAACCCTCCATGTTCGTTTAAAATCTTTGCTCCCTAATATAGGGAACACCCAGCGCTTCCGGCGCGCCCGAAGGCTTATTGCGGTTACGCCAGCCTAAGTACATAAGAACGAGAATGGTTACGAGATAGGGAATCATTTTCAGAAAATAAGAAGGGATATGGCTTCCAATCAGCTGTACGCGGAAACCCAGAATATCCAAAACCCCAAAGAAATACGCGCACACCAAGGCACGAATCGGATTCCACCTGGCAAAAATAATTAATGCCACGGCAATCCAGCCACGCCCGGACGTCATGCCTTCATTCCATGTCGGCGTGTACACAAGCAGGAGATCTGCTCCTCCCAAGCCAATCAACATGGAACCGATGATAACGCAGCCATATCGAATGGCGATGACAGGTATCCCCATGACATCTGCCGTTGCAGGATTATCCCCGACAGCTCTCAGGTGCAGCCCCCACGAAGTCCGATGGATAAACAGATGCATCACAAGCACCAGCACAAAACTAAACCAAGTAAACAGGTCCATATGCGCAAAAATCTTCCCCAAAAAAGGCACATTCTCCAGCCATGCCAAATGAAGCTTTGGCACCGCTCCAGTCAACGGCTGCCCGCTCACGGGCTTACCCAGGTATGCGCTAAGACCGGTACCGAAGATCGTCATCGCCAATCCGCAAACCACTTGATTCGCATGCAGCGATACACTCAGCACCCCATGAAGCAGTCCCAGCAGTCCACTCACGATAAGAACGCAGAGAATAGCCAAAGCTAAACTCCCGGTATGTATGTACAAAAGACATGAAGTTACCGCCCCCATCAGCATAAGCCCTTCTGCCCCTAACTGGGTGATGCCGGATCTCTCGATTAGAATCCCGCCGAGCACGGCCAAAAGCAGCGGAGTCCCCGAAGAAATAGCCGAAACAATTAATTGCGTAAGGATCTCCATCACACTCAGCCCCTTCTCCTTAATGGCTACTGTTGTCTCAAGTTAATCAGCTGTTACGACGCATGCGAAACTTCCCCGCCATACCGCCTGCAATCAGGAAAAATAAGATAGCTCCTTGAATCATCGACGAAATCGACGACGGGAGACCAATCGTTTGTACACTATATCCACCAACAATTAATCCGCCAAAAAGCACCGACGAAACCACCAGACTAAGCGGATTCAACTTCGCCAGCCACGCCACAATAATCGCCGTATACCCATACCCCGGAGAAATTCCGTACATGAGGCGATGCGCCACACCCGATACTTCCCCCATGCCAGCAAGCCCAGCCAGGCCTCCGCTAATGACCATAACGACTAACACATGCCTGGAAATCCTTATCCCTGCATTCCGCGCCGCTTCTGCATTGGCTCCGATGAGTCGCAGTTCATATCCCCAACGTGTATATCGAATGACGAACGCATAAAGCAGCACACCAACGATGGCAAAAATGATGCCCAAATGGAGCCGCGAAGCGCCAAAAGTAGGCAGAGATTGCGCCGCAGTGAACATCGGCGAGCCTGGGAAGTTGAAACCCTTCGGATCTTTCCATGGGCCGAATACCGCATAATTCAAAGCGAGCAGCGCAACATAATTCAGCATCAGGGAAGTAATCAGTTCGTTAACTTGAAAATAGGTTCTCGGGATCGCCGTCAGCAGCCCCCAAAGTCCCCCCGCCGCGATGCTAGCCACCAGCATACAGGGAATTGAAAGGTACATAGGCAGATGTGGAAAATAGATCGTTACCGCTGTCGCCGCCATAGCACCGGCCAAAAATTGCCCTTCCGCACCGATATTCCATACGGAAATCCGGTACGCAATCGATACGCCCAAGCCGCACAGCAGCAGCGGGATCGCCTTCACCAACGTCTCCGTCAGGCCGAAGGAAGAGCCGAAAGCTCCTGTCAGCATTTTGGCATAGACGGTAATCGGGTTCATACCATTCAGTGAGATAAAAATACCGCAAGCTACCAGCGCCAAAATGATGGATACAATTGTCATCCACCAGGGGCTTTCACGACCCACCGGGTCAATCTCCAAACGATACGGCAGACGTATGCCTGACTCACGCTTGACGATTTTCGCTTCCACCGGAATCGTTCCGACCGTTTGTTGTTCACTCATCCTGCGTCCTCCTCCTCTGACCCAGCCATCAGCATACCGATATATTCGCGGTTCGCTTCCTCTCGGGCTATATTGCCCACGATGCGTCCGCCGTACATGACCATAATCCGGTCCGATAGCTGCAGCACCTCATCCAAGTCCTCGGATATGAGCAGGACCGAACGCCCCTTTTTCCGCAACCCCTCTAAAAGATCGTGTACGCCAGCTGTTGCACCTACATCGAGCCCTTGTGTTGGATGTACCGCTACCATCAGCTTCGGATCGAGGTCCACTTCCCTAGCGAAGAGAAGCTTTTGTTGATTGCCACCCGACAAGTGGTGCACTGGCGCATCGATTCCCGGCGTCTTCACATCAAAGAGCTCAACAAGCTTCTGCGACCAATTCCTATTCTTCTCTGTGCGTAGCAGGCCGAAGCGCGAGCGTTCGGGAGAGCGGTAAGTTTTGAAAAGCAGATTATCGACCGCTCCCAAACTGCCAGCGAGACCGCTCTTCATTCGGCTCTCTGGCACATGGGCTATGCCTTGCTCGATAGCTCCCCGTATGGAACCATTGCGCAGCGAACGGCCATCGAATTGGATGTCACCGTCTTTCCATGAGCGAAGACCCGATAACACTTCCGCGAGCTCTTTTTGCCCATTTCCTGACACGCCGGCAACCCCGACAATTTCCCCTGCCTTCACATCAAAATGAAGCCCATCCAGCACCTTACGTCCCTGATCTGCATAAACATTCAAACCGCTGACCACCAGCATAGGACTGTCCAATGGCTTCTCCCTCACTACCGTTCGGGCAGTTACACTCTCTTGGCCGACCATCAGCTGTGCCAAATCACGTTCACTCGTCTTCGATTTCGCCATCGTTGCGATCATCTTTCCTTTGCGCATCACGGAAATATGATCGGAAACGAACATCACTTCTTTCAGCTTATGTGTTGTCATAATGACAGTCTTGCCTTCCTGCTTCATGCGGTTCAGCGTTTCGAACAACTGCTCCACTTCACCTGGCGTCAAGACCGACGTCGGCTCATCCAAAATAATAAAGTCGGCTCCGCGATAGAGCGTCTTCACAATCTCTACCCGCTGCTGTTCGCCGACGGATAGCTGCCAGATCGGCCTGTCGACTGGGAACGGCAGCCCAAAATGCTTGGAAATCGCCTCAATCTCCTCCGACTTCCGCGTTAACCAACGTTGGCCTCTCCAGAATGAGGACGTTTCTCCGAGCACAATATTCTCCGCGGCCGTTAGAGTCTGCACGAGCCTGAAGTTTTGAAACACCATGCCGATGCCAAGCCGCATAGCATCCTTAGGTGATCGAATGCGCACTTTCTCGCCATGCAAGCGGATCTCGCCATGTGTGGGGCGGTATACCCCGGAAAGCATGCACATCATCGTGCTTTTGCCGGCGCCATTTTCCCCGAGCAGCGCATGGATTTCTCCTGCTTTGGCCCGAAAATTCACCTCGTCATTTGCGATAACCGAGCCAAATTGCTTCACAATCCGGATCATCTCAACGGAGTACTGCTCCTCTTTCTTCAATCGCGCCCCTCCTCTTATAACCGCATATGCTCAAAACAGCATCTCCCCATGAAGGATCTGCTGCTGCTCCATACTTCTATCCATTTTTTCCACTATACTGTTCAGGTGAAATATACGTCAATTAACATCACATCTTATTAGCGCTGTACACGAAAAATACCTCATACTTTGTGCTAAGCGCCAAAAGTAGCGTCAACTAACATAACGCGAATATAAAAAAGGAGCAGTCACAAAGCGTCTCAACAGACGTTTTGTGACTGCTCCTTAGCTAATCGCTCTCTAGGAAAGAAAGATGCCGCCGTATACAAAGCCGGCCACAATGACAAAAGCAGGATGAATCTTTCTCTTTTGAATGAGATAGAATGCCACTGCCGCGATGCCAATAAATTGAAGATATCCGATTGTCTTTGTAGATTCCACCATGCTGCTCCATGTAACCAGCACCATCATGATTGCAATTACGGGCTGCACAAGCAGCGTCATTCCTTTTATCACAGGAGATTGCTTATATTTCTGCAGGATATTCAATAAAATGATGAGTGCGATAATCGACGGAACCACCGTTGCCGCTACAGCCACCAAAACCCCGACCCATCCGCCGAGTTGAAACCCGACATAAGCGGCAATTTTCGTCGCGATCGGCCCCGGCAGGGCATTCCCTAGCGCCAGCATGTTAGAGAACTCGCTGCTGGTCATCCAGTCATGGTTCGTGACAATCTCCTGATACATCAATGGTATCGAAGAAGGTCCTCCTCCGTATCCAAACACGTTTGCCAGAAAAAAACTAACCAATAAATGCCACCATTCCATCATGCGTCCTCACCAGTCCCCAGCCGTCTCTTCTTCCACTTATCCTTGAGTTTATGATGGAAGGCACCATATAGGAGGAAGAGAAAAATGACAATCGCCGGATGCACAGAAAACGTCTGAAGCAGCAAGAAAGAGATCACGAAAAAAGTAATGCCTGCCACCCAGCCCAATCCCTTGATGGCTTTCTCCCCAAACTCATACGCCATGACACCCAGCATCACCGCCACAATCGGCACAACAGCTGCTATCATCCCTTTGATCACATGCGACGTACTAAAAAATTGAATAAATGAATATAACCCCATCATCGCCACACAGGTAGGCACAATGTGCGCAAGCACCCCAACGGCTGCTCCAGCTGTTCCTTTAAGTCGGTAGCCCAGATACCCGGCTAACTTCGTTGCAATGGGTCCCGGCAGCGTATTCGCTATGGCCAGTACCTCCATGAACTCCTCATCTTTCATCCATTGAAAACGCGTCACTGCCTCATACCGGACTAACGGGACTATAGACGGTCCACCGCCATATCCCAGAATTCCCGTACGCAGCATCGCCATTCCAATCTGAACATATGCATTTCCCACACGCATCACTCCTATCTCTTGTTGGCAACTTCAGCATCTATATGTACATACATCTGCAAGCAGGCATCAAAGTAAACTTTGCCTTATTGTAATCTAAGTTTATATGATTTATCTGATTCTATCCGCACTTTTGTAAAAATGACAAACAATGTTTGGTTTCTTTGGGCTCTCAGCTTACCAGCAAGCACTCCTGCATCGCCTATGTTGTACTTTGTGCATTTAAATCACGCAAAATAGCGAGAGATTGCCTCTTCGTTGTACATAGTGCAACTTTCATTTGAGTGGCGAGCCTTTTTTCCGCATATTCTGGTGAAATGTTTGTATTTTATGCAACGAGAGGCTATTTCGTATCAGAAATGTCCCTTTTATGTTGTATTTAATACAACATAACGAGGCAATGATGCTCTTTATGTCTCTCGTTCATCCAACTTTACTGCAGAAAGTGCAGGTAATTGCCCTCCTCATCATCCACATAGCTAGCTTAAATGTAAAAGGTGCAGCTGATTCAGGAGAAACCGGTTATTCCGGGTCATTCTCTTAAATTTGCTGTAGGAAATGCAGCTATTCGTTCAAAATGCGGGGAGCCGTGTTAATTTTACTGTAGTTTTTACAGTTGAGCTATGTATGGGCTCCCGGTAAAGACAGTAAAGAATAAAGAAAAAAACCTTACGAGGATTTCTCCTTGTAAGGTTTTTCATTGTGCTTGGCAACGTTCTACTCTCCCAGAACCCTGCGGTTCAAGTACCATCGACGCTGGAGGGCTTAACGGTCGTGTTCGAGATGGGAACGCGTGGGTCCCCTCCGCCATCATCACC
>NZ_JAWCUD010000015.1:0-184769 GCF_032461945.1 Paenibacillus violae | reverse complement strand
TAAGCACCGAAGTGCTCCGCTCGACTTGCATGTATTAGGCACGCCGCCAGCGTTCGTCCTGAGCCAGGATCAAACTCTCCATAATAGAAAAGCTGAATAGCTCATTGACTTGCTAGCGAGATTTTACAATCTCATTTTGTCGATTACTCGACTAATTTGCTGATTTACTTCATCTATTTGTTCAGTTTTCAAAGAGCTTTATTGCGTTACCGTTTAAAGCGTTAATGTGTCGCTCTTGCGGTGACAAGAACATATACTATCAGGTTTCAAAACGAATTGCAAGCGTCTTTTTATATACAATATCTTACAGCTTCGAAAACCTTGAGTTTGCACGATCTCGGCGCCAAATCAGCTTTTTCCCTTGCAAATGAACACCACCAATCCAATCCCCAATACCATTCATAGCGATGTGGTCTTCTTTGCCCGTGAGAACTAGTTTACCCGCATCTGTTAATCTTACTCGCCAATTCTCGAACTGAACGGGTAAGGGCTCACCATATTGGGGAAGCCTGTCGCCCCCGGTAAGAGAGATTAACGGATGATCACATAACCGGAGCTGCTCTAACATACCCCAGAATTGCAAATCGCCTAAGCCAAAGTCACTGGCTTTCTCGCTTACATGTTGAAATAACGAATAAAGAGAAACCTCTCTTCGGTCAATCTCCTCTAGAATGAGCTGCTCCAGGCTACTCAAACCATTTTGCATAGAGGGATAGCGCCCTAAATTAGCCTCTAGAGCCCTTTTAAGAAAAGGCAGCTCCGACAAGTCCTCCTCCATCAAAATTGCCAGAGAAAGCGGTTCAGAGGCCGAATAGGCACTCCATACCTTAGCAGCAATATTAAGCTGCCCCTCTGTTACTGTCGACACCTCGCTGAAGAGTTGTGGAATTTGATGTTCGATCCTTTGATCATATTGAATAAGCGATAATCGAGTTTGGCTACTCTGTAGATTAGATAGTCGAGTTAATAAATAACAGAGCATTAATTGGTCAAAAAGATCCTGATCAAACCATAGGACAATTTCGCTCGCCTCTCCGGAGAGCATATCCAATTGCTTTTCTTGATGAAGCGTGGTGGATGTAAACAAATCTTCCGGGATCCCATGCTTACGATACATATAGGAGGCCCTAATGGGTAAAAGGAGGCTATCCGACATTCGCATGCCGATAGGTCCTTCATATAGGGATTCGCGCCACACCAGAATTTCACCATCTATGCTCGACTTACGCAGTTTATCTCCAAAAGCGTCTCCGTTCACAATATGCAGCTTTCCTGGCATGGCGCAACCCTCTTTTCATAAATTTAAATTAACCTTCACCCAGCAGCTGCAGAAGCTCCTGCTCATCATCAATAATCCGAATGCCAAGCTCCTGTGCTTTGGTCAACTTGCTGCCGGCGCTCTCTCCTGCAATAACGATGTCCGTTTTTTTAGAAACGCTGCCGGTAATTTTGGCCCCAAGCGCTTCCAGCTTCTTGGCACATTCATCCCGCCCCATGGTGGAAAGCGTACCCGTAAGCACAACCGTTTTGCCAAAAAACGGATTGTCCGGGCTAGCCAGCACGACGGCAGGCTCCTCGGCAATCGGATTGACGCCGGCGGCCAACATGCGCTCAATACTGGAGACCATGACAGGGTCACGGAAAAATGAGTAAATACTCTCGGCAACAATACCACCCACGTCTGGGAGCGTGATGAGCTCCTCCGGCGTTGCCGCCATGATTTTGGACAGGCTGCGGTAATGATCGGCCAGCACTTTTGTTGTCGTTTTGCCGGAGTTGGGAATGCCTAATGCATACAGGAACGACGCGAGGTCGCGGGATTTACTTTTCTCCAAAGCGCCCAGTAAATTGTTGACCTTCTTCTCCCCGAACCGGTCAAGCTTCACCAGATCGTCGAACTTCAGCGTATAGAGATCGGCAGGATCGTTGACGCCAAGCTCTTGGTGCAACTGCGAAGCCGTCATCTCGCTGAAGAACTCTATGTCCATCGCATCGCGCGAAGCAAAATGCGACATACGTCCAACGAGCTGCGGGCTGCAGCCAAGCCGATTCAAGCAGAATAGATGCGCACCACGCATCTCCAGCTCGCTGCCGCAAGAAGGACAATGCGTCGGAGCGACAATTTCCTCACCATCATTCTCCTCGGTCACCTTACCGAGAATTTCGGGAATGACGTCATTGGAGCGACGAATGTAGACCAGGCTGCCTAAGGCGTGCTTGAGGTTCTTGCGCTCGATGTCGCCGACGTTATTCAACGTACAGTTCTGTACGGTAACGCCAGCGAGATCTACAGCTTCTACGCGAGCTAACGGCGTAATTTTGCCGGTGCGGCCTACTTCCCAAGATACGCTTTGCAGGATCGTTGTTGCTTCTTCGGCTTCAAACTTGTACGCGATAGCCCAACGAGGGAACTTTTCCGTATATCCAAGCACTTCCCGCGTGCGCATGTCCGTAAGCTTAACGACGCTACCATCGATGAGGAAGTCAAAACCTAAACGTTCTTCGGCGATCCGCTCCAGCTCTGCGCTTACTTCTTCGATCGTATTGAAATACCGTGTACGATTGCTGATTTTGAAATGGTTGTCCCGTAGGAACTGAACCATATCCGCATGGTTAGCAAATTGAATATTGTCCGAATAACCTACGTTATAGAAGAAAGCGTTCAGTTTACGCTCTGCGGTTACTTTGGGATTCAGGTTACGCAGTGCTCCTGCGGCTGCATTTCGAGCGTTTTTGAGCGGCTCTGCGGCCGTCTGATTGTATGCTTCAAGGACAGACAGGAACATCATGCCTTCACCCTGCACCTCAATCGTCCCTTGATCATAAGGAATCTCGAGCGGGATAGATTTAATCGTCTTGATCTGTGCTAAAATCCCTTCGCCTACGGTACCATTCCCACGCGTGGAGGCCTGTTTAAGCTGACCCGCTTCATAGGTAAGATTGAGTGTAAGCCCATCAAACTTTAATTCCACAACATAGGTAGGGTCTGGCAGAGGGGTTTCCGGGTTCTTGCTGTTATAGTCAGCGATCAGTTTAAGCACACGTGTATGCCAGGTTTGCAGATCCTCCGCATTTTGCGCTTTGTCCAAGCTCCAAAGACGGGCTAGATGGCGATGTGGTTCGAAACCCTTCAGGATATCGGCACCCACACGCTGGGTTGGGGAAGAAGGCAGGATGGTTCCTGTCTCCTTCTCCAGCGCTGTTAATCTATCATATAAAGCGTCCCACTCGGCATCCGAAATCGTCGGTTGATCGAGCGTGTAATAATTATGATTGTGCTTGTTAATTTCTTGGATGAGGGTTTTCATTGCCGCGATGGCATCTGTCATTACGGGCTCTTCCTCTCTAATGGGAAATGGGTAATCCAAGGTTGAAATGTACCGCCCTACACTTTGGTAATCGGGGCGAATTTCGCCAGCAGGCGCTTAAGGCCGTTAGGCGCGGGAAAAGCAATTTGCAGCTCGGTGTCGTCACCCGAGCCTTTTACGGACACAACGGTGCCGACGCCCCACTTGCCATGCGACACCTTGTCGCCGGCTTTGTAGTCCGACACCGCACCGCCCGCGGCAGGCTGCGGAGCCCGGAACGCAGGCGGCCTCACAGCCGCCGCAGGGCTTGGCGCAGCCGCGCCCGCACTTGGCCGTCCGAAGGAGGACGGCGTGCCCCAGGCAGACGAGCTGCCGGAACCGCGGCTCGTAGAGGCGGCGGCGGCGCTGCCGCCTCCGCTGCTTCCCCACGAGCTGGTGCGGCCACCTCGTGAGAAGCCTCCGCCGATGGAACCTCCCATCGAGACTTTCTCCAGGAGTTCCGGCGGAATCTCCTGCAGGAATCGCGATGGCGCGTTAGCGGCGGTGCGGCCAAAGAGCGTGCGCATGCGCGCGCACGTGAGGAACAACTCTTCCTCGGCGCGCGTGATGCCGACATAGGCCAAGCGGCGCTCCTCTTCGAGCTCTTCGTTATCCGCAAAAGCCCGGCTGTGTGGGAAGACGCCTTCTTCCATCCCGATGATGAAAACAACCGGGAACTCCAGACCTTTGGCGCTGTGCATCGTCATTAATACGACAGCGTCTTGTTCTTCCTCAGGTTGGTCCTTATCTAAGGTATCGATATCGGCGATAAGCGCCAAATCGGTCAAGAACGAAATGAGGGACTTGTCCTCGTTGCGTTTCTCAAAGTCCATCGTCACGGACAAGAACTCTTCAATATTTTCTAGACGAGCTTTGGATTCAATCGTATTCTCTCGCTGCATCTCCACGCGGTACTGGGATAACTCCAGCACTTTCTCGGTAAGTTCCGTCACGGATAAGTATTCAACCATTCGGTTCAGATTATCGATCATTTCACGGAAATCAGCCAACGCATGCTTTGCTTTGGCATTAATCTCCAGAACATCGATTTCCTCCAGCATGGCAAATAACGAAATCCCGCGGCGTCCCGCCATCTCTGCGACTTTATCCATCGTGGTGCCGCCGATTCCCCGCTTCGGAACGTTGACGATCCGATTCAAGCTAATATCATCGTTGGGATTGGAAATGAGTCGCAAGTAAGCCAAAATATCCTTGATCTCTTTACGATCATAGAACTTCACGCCGCCAACAATCGTATACGGAATGTCGGATTTAATGAGAATCTCCTCTATTACCCGTGATTGCGCGTTCGTCCGGTAGAGAATGGCATGATCGGCGAACTTTTTACCTTTGGATTTGTTTTTGTTAATTTCACTTGTTATGAAATAGCCTTCTTCATGCTCCGTGTCGGCTTGATATAGCTTAATGCCTGCGCCGCCTTCTTTGTCGGTCCACAAGTTTTTGGGCTTACGGCCCGTATTGTTGGCGATGACTTTATTGGCCGCGCTCAAAATATTCGAGGTTGAGCGATAATTTTGCTCTAATAGAATGGACGTGGCATCCGGGTAATCATTTTCAAAATTAAGGATATTCGTAATGTCGGCTCCGCGCCAACGGTAAATGGACTGGTCGCTGTCCCCTACAACGCAAATGCGCTTATGTTTGGCAGCAATCATTTGACACAGCATATACTGCGCCCTATTCGTATCTTGATACTCATCGACATGAATATATTGAAATTTGTTTTGGTAGTAATCCAGAACTTCTGGTACTTCTTTAAACAAATGAATGGTAGCCATGATCAGGTCATCGAAATCCAGGGAGTTGTTGCTTCTCAGCTTTTTTTGGTAAAGCGTATAAATTTTCGAGGTCAGTCCGTCGAAGTAGTCACCGATTTTATCTTCAAATTGTTTAGGAGAAATAAGTTCGTTTTTGGCTGTAGAGATCGCCGCTTGAAACGTCTTGGGTTCGTACTTCTTCGTATCGATGTTGAGTTCCTTGCAGCAGGTTTTGATCACGGAGAGCTGGTCGCCTGAATCCAGAATCGTAAAATTCGAAGTGAAACCGATTCGCGAAATATCTCTGCGCAGCATACGCACACACATGGAGTGAAACGTGGAAACCCAGATATCGTTCCCGCTCCCGCCAACCAGTTTGCCTACACGGTCCTGCATCTCACGTGCTGCTTTATTCGTAAAGGTTAACGCTAGAATGCTCCATGGCGCCGCTTTGCGTGTGCCGATCAGATAAGCGATCCGATGCGTGAGCACCCGCGTCTTCCCGCTTCCTGCGCCAGCCATAATCAAAAGTGGACCGTCAACCGCTTCAACCGCTTTGCGCTGCTGGGGATTCAACCTTTTAATCGCATCTAAGATATTGACTGTCTCGTTCATTAAGTTACCTTCCTGTTCTATCAAAATTCACGTTCACTGTCTGAAGCGCCTGCTCCAAATCACTATAGATGATGTTGCCTACGACAATGGTATCTGCCACTTCCGCCGCTTGCTGCGCTTTGGCCAAGCTGTCGATGCCGCCCCCATAAAACAAACGGGCATTCTCCAGAACCTGCCGCGTCCTACGCACCAGCTCCATATCGCCGAAGACACCACTGTATTCCAAATATACAATTGGCATGTTAAATAACTTGTCCGCCATTCGCGCGTACGCCGCAACATCTTTGGCATCCAAGTTCGCACGAGCTTTCGTCAGCTTCGCCGCCGCAGCCTCGCTATTGAGAATCACATAACCTTCCGTTACAATCTCGTCCCAATTGAGCAGGGAACCATACTCCTTCAACGCCTCATGATGCTGCCCGACGATCCAGTTCGGATCTTCCGCATTGAGCACCACAGGAATAAAATAGAGATCGAATCCGGGGACAATAGCCTCTTGGCTAGAAATTTCAAGTACACACGGCAATTCGTACTGGCGAATCCGGGCCATGAGGTCTACGGTATTATCAAACGTAACGCCCGTTGAACCTCCAACCATTATCGCATCCGTTCCCGACTGACAAATGCGGTCAAGTGCCTCATCGGATATATCACGATCAGGGTCCAGCTTAAAAACATGATTCCACTTCCGTATATCGACAATCAATTGTTTCCCTCCGATTAGGCGGCAATCCTGCCATACTATCAACAGTCTATGCTACCCATTCGGGTGTGTCAAATGACAAAAGACGGGCTATTTGCCCGTCTTTTCAAAGAATATGCTTGCAGCGTGTTCCGATCTTCACCCGAGCTTGTTTTCCGCCCGAATACGCACAAATGTTCCCACTTATTTCACTTCAATATTAAGAATTTTCTCGACATTCAGGTCTTTGTGGTCATTTTGCTGAAGTTCAAGGCGAATCTCGTGTTTACCAGCAGCCAAATTGTTCAGCGTTAACGGACCTGTTTTGCCGATCATCGCCTTCTGCTTGCCATCCACGTACAGATGCAGATGTCCTTGTCCCTGTACATTCGCTTTATCCATACTATCGGCTGATAGTTGGAAATTCGTTGTTTGGTACGTAATCGTTACATTTCTGCCATCCACTTTGGAAACTTGCGCATCAATGGCTGGTTTGGCGCCTGAAGCCACCGTTTTCGCACTACTTCCTGCTTGGCTGCCTGCCACCGTTGTCGCTACCTTGGGGCCTGCTCCGGTTGAACTAATGACTTCCTCTTTAGAACCGCATGCAGTTGTCACTGCTCCAAGTAACATTAAAGTCGCTGCGCCGTAAATCCACGTTTTTTTCATCAGCTCTACTCCCTTTTCCCATAAGTTTGGACATCCTTGTTCCTTATATATGTGTGACAAGCCGCTTCCATACCTTGATATTGAGAAAAGTGGGACAAAATCAAAAAAATAGTTGTGACACAGAAAAAACAAAGACGCCCTAAGCTTATCGCTGCGGACGTCTAATTGTTTAAAAGCTGTATTTGCTGCCCTCATGCTGTTTGTTCATGTAGGAGTTCTCGCCAGTTACATTGGAAGTTTGGCGGGAAGCGATGCTTGAATTCGCTGATTTGCCCGTCATGCCAGCATTCTCTGAGGCTCCATAAGCGGATGAGGCCCCGTAGCTTTGGGAGTAGCCATAGCTATTTTGACCGTAGCCTTGCCCTTGATTATTATGCACGGCGTTCGGATACTGGGACGTATTTATGATTGGTTGGATTGGCGCTTGATGTTGATGCAGGCTCGTGATTGGATTGTGCTGTTGGCTTTGCGCCTGCTGGTGCTGATTTTGGGAGTACTGCTGCTGTTGTTGCAGCTGCTGCGATGTCCCCATCGACTCCTGCTGTTGATAGCTCATCGTCGGTGCTTGGCTCAAGTTCTGATGCACGAAAGACTGCAGCTGGGCTGCTGTCTGGCTTTGTTTCTGCAACTCCTGTTGTATTTCCTGCTGTTCAGCCGGTTGAGCCTCGTAGTAACCGAGTTTTTGAATTTCTTGAAATAAAGTCGCATGACATTGAAGTGTCTTGGACAATAAAGTTTGAAAGGTCTGTTTAATTTGGGGATTAACGGCCTCTGTTACCGCTGTTGTGTACTCCCCAGCACTGCGTTTTAACTCGGATAGAACTAAGTTAGCAAGGTCCTGCTCTTGCAAAAGCACCTGGTGTTGCTGCTGTTGTTGGTAGGGATTTTGTTGATACATGCTTCTTGCACCTCCTCTGTATACGTGTTAGTGGGTCAAGCCTGATTGCTGCTGCAGCGTGTTGATGAGGATGCTGACGCTTTGGAGCCGTTCCTGGGAAAGCTGGGACATGGTTTGCTTCAATGATGGACTTTGGCTGCCAACAGAAGCGTGAACGCAAAGCTTTGCTAACAAATCTTCATTCTTCAACGTATCCGATAGGTACGAGAGCTCTTTGCCGGTAATGGTTTGGTTCCCTTGATTGTTGTACATGTGACTGTTACCCTCCTTTCCATTCCTTCTTTGTAGGTTTCCCAAAATCTTCCGTTTTATGTCATTTGGTAAAAAAATCCTCTCTCATAGCATTTACTGATGAAAACCAATGGGCAGAGATCATTCACTCCTAAAATGGATACGGCATTGCATGAATTCCAATGAAAGCACCCTAAAAAGGCAATAATTCTACTTTTCGTTGGATGAATTCCAATGAACCAGAGTAAGCTTAATGCTTTAATACCTAGATCCATCTATCGCGTTGGAATTCATCCAATGAAGGCAAACTTTTAACGGCCAAAACAGCCTTTTCGCTGGATTTCGTCCAATGAAAAAAAGCCCCCGCACAGCACGCAGCTGTCAGGGGCTTTCTTTCTATGAAGCAGGCTGTGCCGGCTTACCGGCATAAGCATCCGCTAATTTCTGTATGTCTGCAGCCGCAATCTGGAAGGACCATGTCCCGCCCTGCTTAGCCAGCCAGACTTGGTCTTGGCTTATTTTACCTTCATAAACTTCGGTAACGTCTTTGCCGTCTACAGACAAACCGAGCTCGATTTTGAGCTCGCCGCCTGCTGTTGGCTTCTGAGCGAGCGGCTGTGGCAGCTCCGCGCTATGCAGAAAGACCAGCTCATCCAGCAAAGGACTCGCATCCGCGCCTTTCAGCTCCTTATCGCCAAGCTTCCAGTTCGCCTCAGCAGCCACTTTGTCCTTGTCGGTTTTGGCAAGTGTCCAAGTCTGACCCTTCCATGTGACCTTCACCGACTGAACCTTGTCATTCTCGATCTTGAACGGGCTTGTTTCGGCAAAATCAACCGGAGCCTTGTTCAGCGATGACAACGATTGATCACTGACTTGGTAAACAACCGGGGAACCTTCCACCTGAACGTAGGAGAAACCTTCGATTGGAAGAGCGGTTCCGACCAGAAGCCCCTTTTTAGAGCCATCTTTCATCGTGACTTCGTAAGTGCCAACAGGCTTATCTAAGCCATAATTGGCTAAATTGCTCGCTTGCTCTTCCACAACTTTGGTAGAAGTCACTAAACCGATGGCATCCAGCCACGAATCGACCTGATTCGTATTCATTGGCGCCGCAGCCGGTGTTTTCATCTCCCAGCCGCTGTCCGTACGGTTCAGATCAATCTGCTGCTCTTCGGTTTTCACCGCAAGGGACTGCACGTCTTCTTGCTTTAGCGTGAGAAGGGTTTTCGGTTCTTCTTTTTTCTCTTGAAAGAAGTCTTTGCTCGATGCGTACCAGAAACCGCCGATACAAATAACCACTAACAGAATCGTAGGAATAAACCGTTTCATCCTCTTCTCCTCCTCCACCAGATCAAGCCGCCAATGACTAAGAACAAGAGCGGTAAGAACACGATCGTGACTAAGAAAATCGTATTTGCCTGGCTAGGCGTAATCATCGCTTGCTGGAAGGCATCTCCTTGACGCGGACGAATCGTAATTTGATCCTTTTGTTCCTGCAGCCAACCGATGCTGTTCATTGCAAAATCTTTATTTCCTTGGTTCTGAATATCTTGATCCAATACGAACGTTGAACCACCAAGAATAACTGCTTTAGGCTTATTATCTTTGTTCGAAATCGCATAACCCAAATTCAGCGGGCCTTTGACATCCGTCGCATCCTGTTTGGTTTTGGATTGTGCCAGCAGGTTAATATCGGTTTCACCGTAAGCTTTGTCAGTCGTCTTCAGAAGCAGTGATTGCGTGTAATCCGGCGCACTTTCATCTGCATTCAAGCTCACTGCCAGCGACAGCATCGTAACAAGATTATTGCTGGAAAGCTTGTTGGTAATGTCGTGAGAACCGTAGTCCGGAATGATCGTCAACGGATCGTACAGCGACGTTTGTTTTGGTTCAATCGCAATTGCGTGTTGATCCTGGATACCATACGTTTTCATGATGGCATCGATATTTTTCCACTTGGTCGCCATATCTTTATCAAAGCCCAGCGCCATGTAGATTTTACCTTTATCCTTCAAATAAGCCTTAATCAGGTCAGCTTCTTTGTCGTTCAAATCGTTTTGCGGACCTAGCAGCATAAGCATCTGCGCGTCGTCAGGTATTTTACCCTCAACGTACAGATTGAGATCCTTCACCGTGTAATTGGCAGCTTCCAGACTGTTTCTCAAAATCGTCATCGCTGTCAGCGGATACTCTTGATGGCCGGAAAGCATGTACACCGTGTGTTTCTCCGTAGATGTTAAGCTTGTAATGGCTTGCGTGAACTTCTCTTCCCCGGAAAACGTGTACGATCCGTCCTGCTGACCCACGAACAACTCGTAGAAATTCACGTTCTGTTTCTTGGTACCCATTTCAAAAACGAGCGTGCCGCCTTGATCGACGCCATATTGCTTAGCCATAGACGGCTGTTTCAGCATATCGTATTCGTCATACGTGATTTTGCTGCTTTGCTTCTTGTACTCCTGGATCATATCCGTAACCTGACGCGTTACGAATTCATTGTTGTCGCCGCTATTTGTAAAAGCAATGACATGAACATCTTGATTTAGATTTTTAAGCGTGTTGACTGTTTGCTCCGAAATCGTGAAATTTTTGTTTTTCGTCAAATCGACCTGAAAGCCTTTCAGCGAGTGAAGGAAAATGGTCAGAATGATGAAAATACCGATCACCGCGATGGATAAAACTGTCGCATTCGTTCCCCGTATCCACTTGTTCATCCCGCTCACCTCCAACGCTTTCTTTCAAGGACTTGTATGCTAAGAACGAGAAATACCGCTGTTAATGTGACGTAAAAGAGGATGTCTCCGCCATGCAGAACGCCTTTTTGCAGGTTCGTCAAATGGCTCGTCAATGAGAATTGACCGACATAATCTTTCATTTTGCCTGTCATGCTGGAGCTCACCCAATCAAGCAGCCACAGCAGCAGCAAAATCACAAAACCGGTAATACCCGCAACCATCTGGTTGTTAGACAGGCTCGACGCGAACAAACCGATAGCCATCATCGCGCATCCTATCAGGAACATACTTAGATAGGACAGCCATAGTACCGGCTTATCCATCTGGCCGAAAGCCGACATGATGAGCGGATAAATCAAGGAAATCGCTACCAGTCCCACCTGCACGATAAAAGCGGATAAATATTTGCCCATCACAATTTCACCGATGCCTGCAGGCGATGTAAGCAGCAGCTCATCCGTGCCTTGACGGAATTCATCCGCGATAAGACGCATCGTCAATAAGGGGATGATAAACAGATAGATAAACGAGGTATTGCCTACCACGGAGCGCGCATCAACAATCGGCGGCTGACCGCTTACAAAATTGATATAGAAAAAGAAACTGGACAGCAGCACATAGAAAGCGAAGGCTACATAAGCAACTGGCGAAAAGAAATACATTTGCAGCTCTTTCGAGCAGATCGCCCAGATTTTACGCATCGTTGTCTTCCTCCTCTTCCGATTTGCTGTCCGCTTCGGCAGGCTCGTCCGTCGTCAGCTTGAGGAAGATATCCTCCAGGCTGAGGCTTTCGCGCTTCATCTCGAGAATCGGGTATCCTGCGCCAGCCAGGCGGAAGAACAGATCCTCACGGATATCGGAGCGATCCGCCGAAGTGACGAGCAGCTTCACAGACTCCTTGGCGGCAGGAGTTTCTTCAGCCGCAGGCTCTGCGGATGCTTCCTCTACCGGAGCTGGAGCATCAAGCTCCTTGACGTCAGCGACTGTATTCAGGCTGCGCAGCTCGGTCAAAATCCGCTCGCGAGGTCCCTTGACCTCGAGCGATACTTCAAACGTCTCGCCCATCGTGCGACCGAGATGTTCAGGACGCTCGTCGAGTACGACGCGGCCTTGGTTAATAATGAGAACGCGGTTACAAATCGCGTTGATTTCCGGCAAAATGTGCGTGCTCAGCAGCACCGTGTGGTTCTCGCCCAGCTCATGAATCAGCTGGCGGATTTCGATGATCTGCTTCGGATCGAGACCTGACGTAGGCTCGTCCAGAATAAGCAGATCCGGTTGGTGCAGAATCGCTTGTGCAAGGCCCAAACGCTGTTTGTAACCTTTGGACAGTGAGCGAATAATCTGTTTCTCGCGACCTTGCAGGCCGAGCTTGTCGATCGCTTCGCCGACGCGCAGCTTCTGCTCCCGTGCCGGCACATCGCGAAGATTCGCGATAAAGCGCAGATACGATTGTACCGTCATTTCCGGATAAAGCGGCGGTGTCTCGGGCAAATAACCGATTTTACGGCGCGCTTTTTTCGGATTGTCCGCCATAGAGTGGCCGTCCACCAGGATTTGGCCGTGCGTCGGATTCAAGTAACCCGTGATCATGCGCATTGTCGTTGTTTTGCCAGCACCATTAGGCCCTAAAAAGCCGACGATTTCGCCGCGCTGCATCGAGAAGTCGATGTTATGTACGCCGCGATCATTTTCGTACAGCTTGCTGACTTGTTTGACCTCAAGCATCCAAGATCCCCCATTCATTCTTTCGTTCATAGTAACCATCATCACTATACCCGTGGAACAATAAACCAACCTTAAGCAAATCTGAAAAATACATTAAAAAGTTGTGTCTGAATTGTGAACGAAATGTGTTAATTAGACCTTAATTTCAGTCTAAACCAGCAAAAGTTAAGTTAAACACGGAGAATGAAATACTTCTGCGTCGGGGTAAGTGCATTAAGGGCGGAACTACAGTCTGCTATTTTTGCAAGATGAGACAAGTTACTAGTGATGTCGAAATAGCGGAACCTGAGGGCACTATTTGTGTCCTCAGGGTTAATCCAGAGCTTTTCGGGAACTACAGGGCCTTATTTCTATGGATTTGGCGGAAAATCAGCCAAAATCTTAGAAATAAGGGACACCAGTTCCCCTTCGGCGCATATAGGGGGCGATTTCACAGAAATATCGCCCTGTAGTTCCCTCAACACAAAACAGGCGTATCAAATAAAAAATAGACCATAAACGGCAAGCGTCTATGATCTATTATTCACAATTTATTTCACCAATTGACCGCGGGTTACACCCAACTGGTTGGTAGCTTTCAGTGAACGCCACACTTGCGTCCCGCTGATTTCACCGTTAATCGCGCGGCGGTACAAGCTCAGAATCTCATGCACCTTGTCCGGCGTCTCTTCAAGGAACTCCACACGGAAAGAGCGAATGCCCAAATCCATGAAATGGTTCAGATATTCAGCACCAGATTGATCCACCGCATTGTAAACCGTGTTGCGGCAGCCTTCATCCACACGAACGGGATGCGACATCCCGACCCGGTCCTGCAAGGAGACATGATGATCCTCACATGGACGACCACAGTTCGTGAAGTCTGTGCCTTCGCTCAAGAACGTACAGTATACGCAGTGCTCCGTATGGAACATCGGCATATGCTGATGGATGACAACTTCCAGCTTGGAAGTTTCAGCCCGGCGAAGCAGATCGACCATTTGTTGAATGTTCAAATCGTAAGAAGGCGTAACCTTCGACAAACCGGCTTCCAAGAACAGGGATGCTGTTTTGTGGTTCGCTACATTCAAGGAGAAATCGCCGATAAGCTGCGGCTTAGGCCCATTCGGATGCTCCAGCTGATGCTTCAAGAAGAAATAAGCGGCACCTGTATTCCGAATTAGCACGGCATCCGGGTTCAACTTCAAGATATTGTTAAAATAGCCCGTTTCCCCAGGCATATGAATTCTCGGCGTTGCCAAGGCAATCTTGCGCCCGGCCGCATGCACAGCTTCAACAGCCGCAGGGAACTGCTTAATAAATTCAAAATCAGCGTAAATCATTTGAACGTCGTCTTTTTCAAGCACGGCCTTCACTTGATCCAGGTTACGGCAAAGTGCTGTAAGGTGCACCCCGCTGCGATCCGCCAACGACAACGCAGGCACTTGCCCAGCAGCTTGACGCTCTGCAGCCGGCTGAGGCACGTCGTCATAAACGCCGATCTCACGCTTCATGTACGCACGCGGCTTCTGACGCTCGTCTTCCATGAGCTCTACCGCGCTGCGGCGCATAGCATTAAGCTCGCGCATCGGCACGATGAGCTCGCCGTTCAACTGAACATCCAGATCGCTAAGCGCATAGATCGTACCGCCAAGACGGCCAAACTGATCAGCGAACAGCTGCTCATCCATCGGTCTTTTCTCTGCACGAACAAGCGGAAGTTCGGATTGTACGAAGACGGTATGGCCGCCTTGCACATCGGTCCACCAGCTCTTCAGTGGCTCGCCTACAGCGCCGGTAATTTTGATGCTAACCGGGAATGTCCGGTAAGGCTTATCAGTCTCAAACGTCTGACGCAGACGTTTGTCCAAATGCGGATCGTTCGTCTTCCAGATCCGATCCCCCACATGCAAGCGGCTCAGATCCACATCATTGCGTCCCGCAATGATTTCAATTATGCCGCCTTCGGCTTCGCCTTCGATTTTCTCGCCTTTACGGCGCAAATCGTAGATGCGGCCGCCTTCTTCCTTCTTCGTCGGATCTCCGGCGTCGAATACAATCCCGTCTCCGCGCTTAATCGGCGCTTCAAGCTCACAAACCACACCGTCTCGCAAAATCTGCTTCACGCGACCAACGAACACCCCGCGGCTCTTCGGAAACGTACCGTCGACGAGCTGTTTATTGTTGGTTCCGTTCAAGAAACCAACGGTAAAACCACGCGAAAAGCTTTGCTGCAGCTCGCGAACTTCCTCTTTCGAAGGTCGGGCATCCTTGCCTTCGAAGTAACGGTCAATCGCGCTGCGATACTTGCTCACGACGTTAGCCACGTATTCAGGGGTTTTCAAACGCCCTTCAATTTTGAAGGAGCACACGCCCGCTTCGATCAACTCAGGCACAATTTCAATGGCCGCCAAATCTTTTGGCGACAGCAAATACGCCACGTCGCCCATTGGCTTTTGCACACCATCAATCATCAAATCATAAGGCAAGCGGCATGCTTGTGCGCACTCTCCGCGGTTAGCCGAACGGCCGCCCCACATTTCAGAGGTCAGACACTGGCCTGAGTAGGACACGCAAAGCGCGCCATGCACGAACACTTCCATCGGAAGTTTCGCTTGGTCTCCGATTTGTTTAATTTGTTTCAAATTATTTTCGCGTCCCAGAACGACCCGTTCAATATCAAAAGGCTTCGTAAATTCAACAGCTTCAGGCGATGTAATCGTCATCTGCGTGGAACCGTGAATCGGGAAATCCGGGGAGATTTCACGAATCATTTTCACAAGACCAAGATCTTGCACAATAACCGCGTCCACGCCAGCATCGACACAAGCTTCAATCAACTGCTTTGCCTCGCTCAGCTCTTCCTCAAATACTAGAATGTTAAAAGTCAGAAAGCCCTTAACGCCGTATAGATGAAGGAACGACATAATATCCGGCAGCTCGGCCATCGTGAAATTGTGCGCGCGCGCTCTAGCATTAAATTTCTCCACACCAAAAAACACGGCATCCGCCCCATTGGCAACAGCCGCTCTCAAACAATCCCAATCCCCCGCAGGGGCCAATAATTCTATATCTTCTCTGCGTATCGTACGCATGGCAGCAAATCCTTTCAATAATAGATCCTCAAGCGACCCTCAAAGTCTTCTCTTTAGTGTAACAGAAACGATAGGTAGGAATCTAGGGCACAACCATTTCCAAACCCGGTCAATATCCGACAGCCTCCGCAAATTCCCAAACCTTACCTGCATGCCGGGTAACCCTTTAAAAGTTAACAAACTTACCCATGAATGCTATAATGTCAAGGATAGTGACCTTTTTAGTAATTGAGGGATCCTTTTGGTTTTGTCGAAAATACGCATTTTAAAAATTGTTATCGGACTAGCCCTCGGTTTCCTATTGGTAGTGGGCCTACTTCTATTTTTGCCAAAAATAGAGGAAACCAAGCTTCTCTACGCAACTAGTGGAGATTCGTATGATACGGCGGCTTATGGCAATTTTTCGCAGAGCTTGCAGGCTGGCATTTCCGTAAATAAGCAGAAGCTGGCAGCCCTATCCGTTAGAAAGCTGAAAACATACGATGCTATCTATCTCGACCCGGCGCTAGCCGAAGATCCCGCATGGACGGAGCAGACAGCAAAGCTCGTAAGTTATGTAAAGCAAGGCGGACATTTGCTAGTCGAAAATGGATTTGCCCCCCGCTTGCCACTTGATTTCATTGGAGCTTCAGAGCTTGTTAATTTGCAGAAAGTTTCGCTTACAGGTTTAGGAACGCCGCAATTGGCTGCAAATACGCCAAGCCTTAGCTATCCTAAGGTTTCTATGAATCTACAAGGCGTGCAGACAACCTTTCAATTGTTTACCGAAAGCTACCTCAAACATCATACGATAGAGGATCTTCCGGGTTTTCATATGGGGTATGGGTTCATTCCGTCTTCAGGACAGACCCTTGTCGCGATGAATGTGTCCGGCAAAGCTGTTTCACTGGCTATGGAGAATCGTGTAGGAAAAGGCACTGTGCTGATCTCTAGCAACTTCTTGCCTAACCGCTACTTTCCAACCGGTTACGACATGCAAAGCGGTGCTGACCTGAACCTGGGCTTCGCTCAACTGGCAGCCAAATATCAAGCCACTGGCAAATCAACGCCGGGGACGACTTACTTCAATAAAAGAGCTTTACCGATTGATCCATATTTCAACTTTGATTTCGCAGCGGCCAACATGCAGTATCGCAGTGAGCTGCTGTCGTATGTAGCCAAAGAGACGTTAGGTTACAGTGTTCGCAAAGTGCTCGGCCCTTATGGCAGACCCGCCATGGCCTTTCAGAATCACTTTGAGGCGATGCCGGCCATCCAGCACAAAGACGGCATCGCTTGGTCCGAGGAGCTCAAAAAGTATAACGAGATTCCCTCGTTCACCCTCGTGCGCAATGCCTTCTATTGGGGGCAGTGGCGCGAGAGCGTGACGGTGCAGCTCAATACCGGAACGAATGCGCAGCCGAAGTTCATCGGGGAGCTGCCCGGCTCGGGCTACGCAAGCGGCCTGCACGTGATGTCAGCCGGCAAGCCGCTGCGGCAGGCGCTGTTCCCGCAATATCGCGATCTGTCGAGCGCGATTGAACTTCCCTACCGCGCGTACCCAGCCGCCGCGGATCTGAACGGCGACGGCCGCACCGACGTGCTAGCCGGCAGCTCGGATGGATTCGTGTACGTCTACACGAATCAAGGAGCCGATCCGGCGGCGTACGCGAGTGAGCCGCCGCCGGATGGCCTGGCGCTGCCGGACACGTTCGGCGCGCCGTCGAAGCTGATGCTGGAGTCCGGCGTGCCGCTCCAGCTCAGCCCTTACAGTGCCGTTCACGCCGCAGACGTGAACGGGGACGGCCGCCCGGACCTCGTCGTCTCTGACGAGTCCGGGGCCGTGTATGTGCTGCCGCAGCTCGCTAGCGGCAGGTTCGCGAAGCCCGCGGCCGTGCGCGCGGGCGGGAAAGCGCTGCAGCTGCCCGGAGGGGCTGCAGCGCCGTACGTCGCCGATATCGACGGCGACGGCAAGCTCGACCTCGTCCTAGGCGGAGCCGATGGACGAGTATGGCTCTACAAGGGCCGCAGCGCAGCGGCCCTTGATCTAGCGGCCGGCAGCGAGATTCTCACGCTGCCTAACAACGCCGCGTACGCTGCGCCTGCCGCACGCGACATGAACGGCGATGGCCGACTCGATCTCGTGGTCGGCAGCAGCGACGGGGACCTGCAACTATTTCTGCAAAGCGCCGCTGGCGCTTGGACGAATACGGGTCCCCTGGAAGGCACAACCTTAAACCAGGTCGGCAATCGCGCATTGGTTGCCGGACATAACTCGGTTCCGCTATGGCTGGATCTCAATCACGACGGCAAAGACGATCTCATCGTCGGAGGCATCGAATTCGGATCCCCTGTGGCGATTGATGATCCACAGTTCCCGTATCAAGCCGAACTGAAGGAATTCATCCAATATGCTCGTGATAACCATCTAGACTTAGATCCGCACATCTTTGTGCACAATTTCAAAAGCGCCGAACAGGAGCAAGCGGAGCTTGCCCTTCATAAGCAAGCCTTCGCCAAGCTAGGCATTCCTTGGCTGCATCCCGGCACGAATCAGCACACATGGCGTATTAATAACGAAGATCATCAGCAAACACTGCGTAGCGAAGAACAGGACGGAATGTGGTATAATTTCGGCTTCCTGCCTTCCGAATCGCCCGTTATTTCCCGTCCTGAGTCGATATGGTCGCTGCCGTTCCTGCTGCAAGACAAACAAGGCAGCACGGACCGTACCATGCTGATACATACACCGACGCCGGTACTGCGAACAGGCGACTATGCAACAACCGATGTGTTCGAATCAATGGTCAAGCTGGACATGCCGATTGATTATTTCGAGCACATCGAGTACCATTTTCCCGAACCAGCCAAAATCGCCGATTTGACGCAGTTCGCTGACTATTTTGACAAGCTTCGCACGAAGCATGATTATAACTTCATGACCGAGAAACAAATGGCCAAATCCTTCTTAACCGCTATGAAAAGCGAAGTTCGGATTAGCCAATCATGGGCCTTCTATTTATGGGACAGGCTCAAAGATCGTTTAGCGGGTGGCAGCCCGCACTTCCATGCGACTCTGACACCGAATGCGAAGGCAGTGCCTAGCTTGGCTGAAGAGTACGCGGGAACGCTTGGAGTAGTCATAGAAAAAGGCGAGAAACTAGCCTTGTATTCCCTGCAAAGTGATTCAGATACCTATACGACGATTGACAACCGTTTCTATGTAGGATTGGCTGGGCCATCCGTCATCGGCATTGCGCCGACCAAAGAACGGCTGCATATTGTGCGTGCTAACGTACCTTTTTCCCTGACAGAGCAAGGAAATACCCGCAATTTAGAACTCAAGGCTGCGGGATTGCAGCAGGTGAAATTATTCAGTCCTACAGAGCTTGAATTCACTG
Source organism: Paenibacillus violae (assembly GCF_032461945.1). NCBI lineage: Bacteria > Bacillati > Bacillota > Bacilli > Caryophanales > Paenibacillaceae > Paenibacillus > Paenibacillus violae. Next base: position 165,632 of record NZ_JAWCUD010000015.1, on the reverse strand, counting down.
GCGATGCCAAAATCGAGTATGACGCAGCAAACTATCTCTACACCATTACCCGATATGGGGATGTAACGACCCTTTCGTTCACAAGCAAAACAAAGTGACAATGCATTGCACTACAATCTACTTTTAAAAACAACCTTAAATTTCAATTAAACCAGGAGGCTTTCCATCATGTCTAATGAAGACTTACTAACGCAGCTTGAGCAGCATATTCGCGAGCGTTATGAAATTGCCGAGGACGATGACGATTTTGGCGTTGATGTTCATTTGTTCGATTATGGGTTTATCGATTCCATCGGGGCTACGGCACTGATCGCCCACATTGAGAAGACTTATAACATCCAAGTAACGAATCAAGATCTCATGCTGTACTCCATGAACACGGTAAGCGAAATTGCCGATTTTATTTCCAAGAAGACTGCGAGGTAACCCACTCATGTTGACATGTAAAATTTCTCTAGAAGGCTTAGCCGAAAGCCAGCACGGACAAGTCAAGTATGCTTCCGCCTTTGCCGATGAGCATATTCAGGATATCGCGCTTGTTGACGGCCACATCATCATCACGCACAACTCACCGAATGGCAATGAGGGAATTACAGAGAGAGTCGGACGTTTGATCGAACGTTTCTCCCATGGCGATTTCGGATTCAAAGAAAATATTTTATTCGAAAATAAAGTAGACACTCCTTATGAAGGCGATATTATCGCTGAATTAGTCGAGCGCAAAGCTATTAAGATTCTAGAGCCAGGTCTGTTCATTTTCCGTGAGCCTTTCTCCAGCTTGATGCGCTTCCTGGATTACTCGTTCGTGACGAAAATTGCTAAAAGATTTGAAGGCATGCAGGAGGAGCAATACCCTGCGGTTATTCATAGTCACACTTTGAACAAAACAAACCATTTCACGTCATTCCCGGAGCATATTCACTTCGTTACGCATTTACGCGAAGATTTGGATGTGATTGAATCGTTCTCCCAATCCATTCGTGATGCTGGCGGTTGGAAGCAAGATGAGCCGTTAGAGCTTGATCCTAACATGGTGAAGCCTAACTTCATGATGAATCCATCCACTTGCTACCATTGCTATGAGGGGTTAGAGAATGAGACGCTTGAGGGTGAAGGCATCGTGGTAACGGCAATTGCCAAGTGCCACCGCTTCGAGTCCAAAAACCACAGCGATTTCGGACGTTTGCTCGACTTCTCCATGCGCGAAATCATTTTCGTCGGCAAACCGGACTTCGTCAAAGAAAATCGCTTGAAATCGATTGAATATCTTAAAGAATTAGCCGTGGAATGGCATGTAGATTCCATGTTGGAAATTGCCAATGACCCTTTCTTCACGAATGATTTCCAAGTGAAGGCTTCCTTCCAACGCAATCAAGAAATGAAATACGAGCTGCGTCTGACGATTCCGCATGTGAAGAAGTCGATTGCCTGCTCTTCTGTCAATTTCCACAGCAATACCTTCGGCAATGCATTTAATATTAAAATGGGCAAACGCAACGCGGTTACAGGCTGTGTAGGCTTCGGTATTGAGCGCTGGGCTTTCGCATTCTTGGCGCAATACGGATTAGATGAGCAGCAATGGCCGACCGCTTTCCGCGAGCAGTACCACGCTTGGCAGGAAAAGGCTCTGTAAGGAACCGTTAGTCCCTTTTTATCACTTAATCGTCCTATTCTTCTATTCAAATTCTTACTTGGGCCCACACGCCGACCTTTGATTATTTGAAGTCAGCTGTGGGCCCCATCCTAATCCAAGATAATGAGTGATTCCGTTGAAAGCAGCCACATTTCTTAAAAAGAATAGTTTCATACTCGGCCTGCTGCTAGCGATCGTCGTTTCGGACCTTCTCATCTCCTGGTGGAACCCGATGGTTAGCTCGCGCCGTTTCTACAAAAACGACTTTACCAAAACACTCTACCACCACAGCTGGTCCCAATCGGGTCCGGTTTTCTTCGGTAATTCAGCTGTGACAGGGGCTTACATCGAAGAGAAATCCGATGCCCATTTGGTAGAGATGGGGCTCTCCTATGGGAAGATCACCGATCTTAAAGGGATCCTCGAGAATCATTTGTACCAGGTTCGTGATGAACTGGTGATCGGCATTGATGTTCATACGATGCTAGATCCCCTCGAAACCGATCCGACCTACCAATGGTTCAAACCATGGTATCAGCCCTATGTATACACATACCGTGACTATTTCCGTGATTCCGGCGAAGAATTCGTCCGTAATTTAAGAAAAGGAAGCTTAGCCTACGAGCCGCGTTGGATAGATAAAGAGCTGTATCCTGGCCGTAAGGACGATGCCTTCCTTCAGTCGAAGTGGACCGAGTATGACAAACGTTTTGGCGCTATGACCTTGAAAGACTTCCAAGACAATCTAGACGCCCTGCAGTGGGTCATACGCTATGCTAAGGAACAGCAGCTTCCTTTGCGAGTGATTTGGATGCCTTGGAACAAAGGATATGCCGATCCGCCTTACGTGGCTTCCTTGAAAGAAGCGGTAAACGGCCAATTGAAAAACGCCGGTGTACCTGTGTTGGATTTGATGCATACGTACGATCCCAAGTATTTTCATGATCTCGTACACTTAAACCGCGAAGAAGGCGCTCCGATATTTACGAAGGAGGTGGACACATGGTTAAAGTCCTTAGGAAAATAGCCGAAGTCCTCATCTATCTCGTGATGCTGTATCTGGTTTTCATTTATTTTACCGGTAAGGGCCTATTTATCTACGAGAAATTCTAATCAGCCTTTCCAAGCGAGGAGTTCTAAAGCTATGTTTTATATGCAAATGAACGCAATTATCGCTATGATAGGCATGGTTGCCGTTCTGATGCTCACCCGCAAGTGGGCCGACAACAAACGTATTCTGATGATCATTTTCAGTCTCTGCTTTTTACTGCTGTACAGTCAAAAGCTGCTTATTTTCTATGCTGCTTTTACTGTGATCAACTACGCTGGATTTGTGTATTTATGCCGCACGACCGTTTGGCGTAAAGCAACTTTTATCTTTGCGCTTGCCGCTAATATTATCGGCGTTTTTCTAGGTGTCCGGCTTTTCATCATGGGCATTTTTCACAACCCGCTGTTCGACGCCGTCATCTACCTGGGACTCATTTATAATGTCTTGAAAGTGATAGATGCTTATTATTTTGCTTATTTCTTTAGAAAAGACGGCCAAGTGCCTGCCATTGATTATGCGAATTATCTGCTGTTTGTCCCAACTTTTACTTCAGGGCCGATTTTGAAATTCAGAGATTTTATGGCCGATAGCAAAAAGCCGTACACGGTAGACGCCGCCCTCTTTGAAGACAGTGTTAAACGCATTATTCTGGGTTTGTTCAAAAAGATCGTGATCGTCACTTGGATGACCAGCGTCTTCGATCAAGTGCTGAAGCAGGACTTGCACACGCATCAGTCATTATTTCTGCTCGTATGGTTCTATGCACTCATTTACTTTGATTTCTCCGGCTATTCGGATATGGCCATCGGATTTGGGCGATTGATGGGCTATACGATGCCTGAAAACTTCAAACGGCCGCTGCTCTCGCCTTCCATGACCCAATTCTGGCGCAACTGGCACGCGACGCTGGGCGATTTTTTCCGTGATCATATCTTCATGTTCTTCTCGCGTACTGTGCCTTCCCGCTGGGTTGCCTCCAGCTTGTCCATATTAATTATGGTCTTAATGGGCCTATGGCATGGCTTTACATGGCTTTACTTCTTCTATGGTCTCTATCACGGGATCATTCTTGCGATCGAGAATATTTTCAAAATTACAACGGTAAATAAAAAGAAAGTTTCTAAAACCTATTTTTATTTCCGCTGTTTCGTGACACAAGTCTTAGTGACGTTCTCCGTTATTATTTATAGCTCGAATTATGAGACGGTTCTGCGGATCTATAAAGGCTTGCTTCATTTTACGGGATGATAGTGTTATAATTTGTGTGGTTGTTTACCATTTATGGAGGTGTACCTAATGAAGTTAGGCGTTTTTATGGTTCTGTTTGGTGGAAAACCTTTAGAGGAAGCTCTTGATTATGTTGCTTCTAAGGGCTTAGAAGCTGTCGAAATTGGAACTGGGGGCTACCCTGGTAATGCGCACTGCAACCCAATTGAGCTGCTTGCTGATGCTGGGAAGTTAAAAGCTTTTAAACATGCGGTAGAATCCCGCGGTTTGACGATTAGTGCTTTGAGCGTTCACGGAAACCCGCTTCACCCGCAAAAACAAATTGCAAAAGAATTCCATGATGCTATTATACAAACGATTGATCTTGCTGAGCGCCTTGAAGTCCCTGTGGTTAACACGTTCTCAGGCTGCCCTGGTGACCACGAGGATGCCAAATATCCGAACTGGCCGGTAGCTCCATGGCCGAACGATTTCCAAGAAATTCTTGACTGGCAGTGGGGAAATAAAGTCATTCCTTACTGGACGGAAACAGGGAAATATGCTTCTGACCGCAATATCAAAATCGGTTTGGAACTGCACGGCGGCTTCTCCGTACATACACCGGCTACCCTTCTACGTCTGCGTGAAGCAGCAGGTGACGTGATTGGTGCCAACCTAGACCCGAGTCACATGTGGTGGCAAGGAATTGACCCTGTACAAGCCGTACAAATTCTTGGCCGCGCAGGAGCGATTCACCATTTCCACGCGAAAGACACATCCATGGATGTTAACAATGTCAACCGTTACGGCGTTACGGACATGCAGTCTTATGCAAACATGCTTGATCGTGCATGGCAGTTCCGCTCCGTTGGCTACGGTCATGACATGAAAGTATGGGCTGACATCATCAGCGCATTGCGTCTTGTCGGTTACGACTACGTCGTGAGCATTGAGCACGAAGACGGATTGATGTCCGTTGAAGAAGGCTTCTCCAAAGCTGTTCAAAACCTTCAGCAAGTTCTGATCAAAGAACCGCTTGGAGAAATGTGGTGGGTATAAGCGGCTAACCGCTTACTCTCTTCCTGACCATCAAAAAAGCCCGCAGGCACCGATGATCTTACGATCTTGGTCCTGTGGGCTTTTATCTTGTAAAGCATAGGTTAGCTCTGAATTACCAGCCTGTAATCATGACATAATCCATGAGGCCGAATACGAGCAAGGCAACTGCCGCGAATCCTAGGGCAAAGAAATTTTTCTTAGGGGAGATCAATTGTCTGATGAACGCAATGGCAATAATCACTGTGAAAATCAAAACGTAAATATCAAAGCTTGTATACGTACTTGTTGTTGCTGCTGCTGCTTCCGCGAATAACATGGTGAAACCCTCCTTCTAATAACTCGGTGCAAGGCACACGTCCTGCTATTTTAATTCTATGTTAGCTTGATTGGACACTAGATGCAAGTGATTAGGCGCATGTGTAACAAGTTTGTCACCTTTTGGTTAGATTAACCACCTGCTGCGGAAAATATTACACCTTTAAGGTTACAATGCCCTTCTTTTTCCCCCTTTATTACAGCTCGTGTTTACCCAGTATGGATTCAAAATCAAAGAACCCGAACGTCTCTGGAAGACACTCGGGCTTAGCTGACTATTTTATGTATAGAACTACTTCCTAGGCCATTAATCCATAGGCTGAGAGCGTTTCTTTATGTTCCTCGATTGGTGTTGTTGGCTGATCCTTCAGCCCTATTTCTTTTTCCTGCCAGTCTAAAAAGCGAAATGGATCTATTCCTAATGCAGAAACAATCTCCTGTATTTCTAACGTCGGTTTCATAGCAATCCTCCATGAAGTAATAGATTTGTATAGCTTATATCTCTCGATCCTGAATAGTCAGCTAGGAATATCGTGTTGCAACTACTATCTTAATTATAGGACTATTCACTTATTTTTTGATAGAGGGTTAAATTGTCGAATCCAATTAAGTCTTAACAAAAGCCATGTTAAATAAGTCGGAATTATGAATATTCTGACGAATAAGATCGGATCAGCCCTGTATGTAAAAGATTAACAAAATTGTGTTCGCGTTCTTCCCATGCAAAAAGGCCCCACGGCATTCATCCGTGAGGCCTCGCTGCGATTCGGCCCTTTAACCGACCGATTCTTCCAAAACTTCCAACCGCTTCGCATAGTTCTCCGAGCGTTCCCGATCCCTCTCGAGGATCGGTTTCAAGTACTGGCCGGTATAGGAACCGGCCACCTTCACAACATCTTCCGGCGTACCGGAAGCCACGATCTGACCACCTCGGCTGCCGCCTTCAGGGCCTAGATCGATGAGGTGGTCCGCCGTCTTGATCACATCGAGGTTATGCTCGATGACAAGTACGGTTTCACCGCTCTCTACGAGGCGGTGAAGCACCTTCAGCAGACGATCGATATCGTGGATGTGGAGCCCCGTTGTGGGCTCATCCAAGATATAGATCGTCTTGCCTGTGCTGCGGCGGTACAGCTCCGCCGCGAGCTTCACGCGCTGGGCTTCGCCCCCGGACAGCGTCGTTGCCGGTTGGCCAAGCGTCATGTAGCCCAGCCCCACATCTAGAAGTGTAGTTAGCTTACGATGAATCCGCGGCAAGTTCTTGAAGAACTCGCAGCCGTCCTCGATCGTCATCTCAAGCACTTCCGAAATGCTTTTGCCTTTATATTTCACTTCCATTGTCTCACGGTTGTATCGTTTGCCTTTGCACACTTCACAAGGCACGTAGACGTCTGGCAAGAAATGCATCTCAATCTTAATAATGCCATCTCCGCGGCAAGCCTCACAACGGCCGCCCTTCACGTTAAAGCTGAAGCGTCCTTTTTTGTAGCCACGCACCTTAGCTTCATTCGTATTCGCGTACACATCACGGATGTCATCAAATACACCCGTATAAGTCGCTGGATTCGAACGAGGTGTACGGCCAATCGGCGATTGGTCAATATCAATAACCTTGTCCACGTGCTCAAGTCCGATAATTTCTTTGTGTTCACCAGGACGAACTTTCGCTCCATTCAAATCACGCGCCAGCGTTTTGAATAGGATTTCGTTAATTAACGTACTTTTGCCGGAGCCGGATACGCCTGTTACGCAAGTGAACACGCCTAATGGTACTTTAGCCGAAACGTTGCGCAAGTTGTTCTCTTTGGCCCCTTTGACTTCGATCCACTTGCCATTCGGTTTGCGGCGCGCTGCCGGAATCGGAATGAACTTCTTGCCGCTAAGGTATTGACCAGTGAGCGAGTTCTCATCCGCCATGAGCTCTGTTGGCGTACCTTGGGCAATTACTTGCCCCCCGTGAATACCGGCACCAGGTCCGATGTCGATAATGTAGTCCGCTGCCATCATTGTATCTTCATCATGCTCAACGACGATCAGTGTGTTACCCAGGTTCCGCATATGTTCAAGCGTCTGAATCAGACGCGTATTATCCCGCTGATGCAGCCCAATACTAGGCTCATCCAAAATATAAAGAACGCCCATTAAGCTGGAACCAATCTGCGTCGCGAGTCGAATCCGCTGCGCTTCTCCGCCTGATAACGTACCCGCTGCACGATGCATCGTTAAGTAATCAAGACCAACATTCACTAGGAATCCAAGACGCGCTCTGATTTCTTTGAGAATCAGGTTCGCGATAGTGAGCTCTTTCTCGTTCAGATCCAGCGTTTTGAACCATTCCTCTGCATCTCCAATGGAAAGGGAGGTCGCGTGAGCAATGTTCTTGCCGTTGATCGTCACGGCAAGTGTCTCCGGTTTCAGACGTTGCCCCTTACACTTCGGACATGGCTTCGTGCTCATGTACGTCTGAATGTGCTCTCTGATGCCCTCAGAGAAAGTATCTTTGAATCTGCGCTCCAAGTTGCGGATAATACCCTCAAATGGAACCAAAGCTTCCTTGGTCGCTCCCATATCATTCTCGTAGCGGAAGCGGATCTTTTCCCCGCCTGTCCCATAAAGAATGACCTTCATTTGATCACTCGACAACTCGGATACAGGGACATTGCGAGGGATCGAATAGTGATCGCAAACTGCCGCAAGAAACTGCGGATAATAGTTGGACGTACTGCCGGCCCAAGCTTCAAAAGCACCTTCTTCAATCGTCAGCTTCATATCAGGCACTAACAAATCAGGATCAACAATCATCTGGCTGCCGAGTCCGTCACATTCCGGGCAAGCACCGAAAGGCGAGTTAAAGGAGAACATCCTTGGCGCCAGTTCCTCCACGCTAAAACCGCACTCCGGACATGCCAGATTCTGACTAAACATCAGCTCTTCTTTGTCGATAATATCAACAATAACTCGACCATTCGCGAGCTTAAGCGCTGTTTCCAAAGAGTCAGCAAGACGTGTCTGCACGTCCTCTTTGATCACAATGCGGTCAACTACAACATCAATTGTGTGCTTTTTGTTCTTGTCGAGCTCAATCTTCTCGGAGAGATCGATCGTCTCTCCGTTCACGCGTACCCTTACAAAACCTTGTTTCTGTACGTCGGTAAAAAGTTTCGTATGTTCGCCTTTGCGTCCTGAAACAAGAGGAGCCAGAATCTGAAGTTTGGTGCGCTCCGGATACTCCATGATTCGGTCTACCATTTGCTCCACGGTTTGCGATGTAATTTCAATGCCATGTGTTGGACAATGCGGACGTCCGATACGCGCAAACAGCAACCGCAAGTAGTCATAAATCTCCGTTACGGTCCCCACTGTGGAACGCGGATTTCGGCTTGTCGTCTTCTGATCAATAGAAATAGCCGGTGATAGTCCATCAATGGAATCTACGTCCGGCTTATCCATATTGCCTAGAAATTGTCTGGCATAGGCAGACAATGACTCAACATATCTGCGCTGACCCTCGGCATAAATCGTATCAAAGGCTAACGACGATTTGCCCGAGCCGCTTAAGCCTGTTAGAACTACGAACTTATCACGTGGAATCGTGACATCGATATTTTTTAGATTATGAGCTCTGGCTCCTTTAATGACGATTTGATCTCTAGACACGGGTAACCTTCCTCTCCTATGTGAAACTGAAGCCCATTTAGGCTTCAGCTTTCATTTCCATAATAGCGTCACGCAGCTGTGCCGCCCGTTCGAACTGTAAATTCTTCGCAGCTTCTTTCATTTCGCCTTCCAAACGTTCGATCAAAGAAGCGCGGTCTTTCTTCGACATCTTCGCACCCTTCACATCGGTCAAGTAATCCGCTTTCTGTTCAGCTACCTTCGTAGCTTCAATAACATCACGAATTTTCTTGGCTATCGTTTGTGGTGTGATTCCCATCTTCTCATTATGAGCTTCCTGAATGCTGCGGCGGCGACTCGTCTCACGAATGGCTTTCTCCATGGAGTCCGTAATCTTATCTCCATACATGATAACCCGGCCATCGGCATTACGCGCTGCGCGTCCAATGGTTTGAATCATCGAGCGTTCCGACCGCAGGAATCCCTCTTTGTCCGCATCCAGAATGGCGACAAGAGATACCTCTGGCAAATCAAGTCCTTCCCTGAGCAAGTTAATCCCAATTAACACATGGAAGGTACCTAAACGCAAGTCACGTAAAATTTGCATCCGCTCAAACGTCTTGATATCCGAGTGCAAATAGCGAACTTTAATGCCGATTTCTTTAAAGTAATCCGTCAAATCCTCGGACATCTTCTTCGTCAGGGTCGTAACGAGCACCCGCTCGTCTTTCCGAATCCGATCTTGAATTTCCGCAATCAAATCATCGATTTGGCCCTTGGTCGGTCTCACTTCAATAATAGGATCCAATAAACCCGTAGGACGAATAATTTGCTGTGTCATATAAGGGCAATGCTCTAACTCGTAGGGTCCTGGTGTTGCTGATATATATAAAATCTGGTTAACTTTCTCCTCAAACTCCTCAAATCGCAATGGACGGTTATCTAGTGCAGAGGGCAAGCGGAAGCCGTGATCAACCAGCACTTCTTTTCTAGCTCTGTCCCCGTTATACATAGCGCGAATTTGCGGCAACGTCACATGAGACTCATCGACCATGAATAACATGTCATCCGGGAAGTAATCAATCAGCGTATATGGCGTTGCACCGCGCTCACGGAATGTCAGCGGCCCTGAGTAATTCTCAATTCCGGAGCAGAAGCCCATCTCCTGCATCATTTCCATATCATAGCGCGTTCGCTGTTCCAATCGCTGTGCTTCAAGCAGTTTCCCCTGCTCTTTCAGCTCCGCAAGACGTTCTTCCAACTCTCGCTCTATATTCACAAGCGCGCGTTTCATCGTATCTTCGTGCGTCACAAAGTGAGACGCCGGGAAAATCGCAATATGATCACGCTCACCGACAATCTCGCCTGTCAGTACATTAATTTCCGTGATCCGCTCAATTTCGTCACCGAACAATTCAACCCTAACCGCTTGTTCACCATGCGATGCCGGGAAAATCTCAACAACATCCCCGCGTACACGAAACGTCCCGCGCACAAAGTTCAAATCGTTGCGCTGATATTGAATGTCCACAAGCCTGTGTAAAATCTCATTGCGTGATTTCTCCATCCCTACGCGTAAAGAAAGCAGCAAATTACCATATTCCATCGGCGAACCCAAACCATAAATACACGACACACTCGCAACGATAATAACGTCACGACGCTCAAATAAGGAGCTGGTCGCGGAATGGCGAAGCTTGTCGATCTCTTCATTGATGCTGGAATCTTTCTCGATGTAGGTGTCGGAGGAGGCAATGTAGGCTTCAGGCTGGTAGTAATCATAGTAACTAACGAAATAGGAGACGGCGTTGTGGGGAAAAAACTCTTTAAATTCGCTGCACAGCTGTGCGGCCAATGTTTTATTATGCGCAATAATCAAGGTAGGGCGGTTCAACTTCGCAATAACTTGCGCAGCAGTGAACGTTTTCCCTGTTCCTGTAGCTCCTAAGAGCGTCTGATGTCTGTTGCCGGCTTGAATGCTTCGAACAATCTCTTCAATGGCTTGTGGCTGATCGCCTTGTGGAGCAAAATCAGAAACAAGCTCAAATTTCTTAGAGCTCTTAACTAGTTCACTCATCCATAATCACCTACACTTATTGGTAATAAATCGAACTTTTATCCTATTCATTTTCGTTTTGTAATTTCCGATAAAGAAGTTTATGGAACCTGTCGTACATATATGATGGTAACATTTTACACTCATCATAAGAATGTTTGTTCTGGTTTTTCCATTATACTCTTTTTAAATCTTTGATGCAAACGGCAATATCTGTTACGGCCTGAATCCATCATCACGTGTCACCAACACACTTTCATCAGGCCACTTGTAGGGCCCCCAATTCTTTTTATGCTAAATAGGAGTGGTACAGTCATGGATTTGACAACGGTTTTAGGATTAGTCTTAGGTCTTGTAGGTTTAATTGGCGGTTATATGTGGGATGGCGGCCACATTAGTTCATTGATTATCCCGAGCGCGATGTTAATTGTTTTCGGCGGAACATTTGGAGCGGTAGCAGTCAGTTTCCCTCTTTCTATTCTCGCCAAAATCCCCAAGGCTCTGGGCATTGCTTTCAGAGAAGTAAAAAGAGATCCATCTGCTACGATTGAAGAGCTAGTGGAAATGGCTTCGATTGCACGAAGAGAAGGTGTACTGGCTCTCGAGCAGCGCGCTCAGGAGCATACCAATCCTTTCCTGAAAGACGGTTTGCTTATGGTCGTAGATGGAACAGATCCCGAATTGACCAGACAAATTCTCGAGCTCGAAATGGATGCTATTGAGCACCAGGTTGATAATATGGCCAAAATATTCGAAGCTGGAGGCGGCTATGCCCCAACGATGGGGATTATCGGAACCGTTATGGGACTTATTCACGTTCTAGGCAATCTCGAAGATCCTTCGAGTCTCGGCCCAGCCATCGCTGTTGCCTTCACAGCTACACTATATGGGGTTATGAGCGCCAACTTAATTTATCTGCCGCTTGCGACCAAAATTAAAGTGCGCGGTAAGGAAATGGTTGCCGAAATGGAACTGATGCTTGAAGGCATTCTTGCTCTGCAAGCCGGCGAAAACCCGCAATTGATTAAGAAAAAACTGACCTCCTTCCTCCACGAGAAATCGTCCAAAAAAGCACCAACGGTAGAGGAGGAAGCCGATTATGGCGAGGAGAAGTAAGAAGCAAGAAGAGCACGTCAATCATGAAAGATGGCTCATTACCTATGCTGACTTAATCACCCTTCTGCTCGTTTTCTTCATCATTATGTATGCGATGAGTAAGGTCGATGTTCAAAAGTATGCCGTTCTGGCGCAAGTATTAAACCTGCAGTTCCAGAAAGCCGACTCTGTTTTGGACAAAGGAAGCGGCATTAGCGGCCAAATGACTCCGAAGCAAGGCGATTCCGACAGCAAGGACAAAGATTATACGAAGCAAAATATAAACGATCAGAAGGAAGAAAAAGATAAAGCAAAACCTGATGAGAACGAGAAAGAAAAACGCGAAAAAGAACTCCAAGATCTTTTGAAACAAGTTCAAGCTTACATTAAAGATCAAAATCTGGAGGCGCAAGTGTCCGCAAGTGATACAGAGCGCGGTGTAGCGATTACACTGAATGATTTGTTCTTATTTGATTTAGGAAAAGCGGATCTCAAAGGTGGCTCAGCCCCTATTCTGCAAAAGCTCGCCTCTCTCTTCCCGACGCTGAACAGTAAGGTAAGCATTGAAGGCCATACCGATGACTTGCCGCTCGCAACAGGCTCTCCCTACAAAGATAACTGGGGACTCTCGTTCGCTCGCTCCCTATCGGTGCTGCGCTATTTCAGTGATACGGCCAAGCTGGATGATAACAAATTCATCGCGACAGCCTACGCGGATACAATGCCCAAAGTTCCAAATGACAGCGATGAAAACCGCAGCAAAAACCGCCGCGTTGAAATCATTGTCCTACGTGATGGGCTAGCTCCTACCAGCGTTCCCAAGTAAGCGAAAAAGACCCTTCCTCTCGAATAAAGAGATAGGGTCTTCTTTTTTTTACATCGATTTCGTTGAATCATTCTTCAGCAAACCAGTTAATTTCCCTCGCATATAGGAAAAAAGATGCACAGGTCTATGCTCTGTGAAGTACAAAGCCTCCTGATCCGGAGCTAAAATAATGCCTAATTGATGATGATCGCCGTTAAAGATTGCCCGCTGCAGAAAGCGGACCTCGCCTTCCTCATTCAATACTTCCAGCTTACAGAAAGCCGAATTCAGCCCCATAGCTAAATGCAAATCAGCTTTCGTCTTAATTTTGTGGCCATTTACTTTATGAATGATTTCACCCGTTTGAATCCCTATTTCCTGCGCGGGACTGTTTGGAACAACGGAGAGCACCATGAGTCCACGTGTTGAATGGACATAGAAGGGAACTTGTTTCTCTTCCATCCATTGATTATAGCGGATCAATCCCTCATGCAACACAATGCTTAGCAAAGCCCCTAACAACACAATCACCGACCAAAAATGAGCAGCAACCGCGGCAGCCAGCAAAATTATGCCGTATAGGTAAAGCAGATTCGCACTTGCACGCGCTTGCTTGCGCGGGAGCTTCGAAATCGTTAATTCCGTGAATCCGATCATCGCCGGGAAAGCAAGTAAAGTCCATCCTGAGGCGAGATTGGCCCCGAACAAAGTTGTCCAAGGTAAACTTATGTCGCTACCACCCGTCAAAGGCACCAGTAAAAATAAGGGTACAGGCCAGAAGCCTTGCAGCTGCTGCCCTCCGATGATTTGCCCGCGTTTACCCTCGAGAAACAACGGTGTCGCCATGCGCGCTCCTTGGAAATGAGTAAGCATCCCCTCGAGCAGATGGAGAACAGCTACAATGGCCAACAAGGAAGGAATATCCGCATGTCTGACGATCTCCAGCATCGGCAATGTCTCTTTCAGACTAGCCGTATCCGGAATCCAAGACAAGATCACTTGGGCAACTCCCAGGATGCCAACTGCGTAGGCCAAACAAAGGAATCTCACTCTAAGCAAGACTAGGATGACCGTGATGACCCACAGTAGAATAACCACATCAAATTGGAGGTTTACTCCCACGAACAGTAAAAGTACAGAGGCACACACACCCCCAATCCATCCCCAAAAGACCGTACGCCACGTCTCATTGAGTAGCGAATGCAGGCGTGTATGAAATAACTTACGTTCCATTTGAATTTGCTTTCGATAATGCAGCACGATAAATAAAACGCCTATATAGTAGAAAGGATTCGCAAAGAGCTGCCCTACCGCATGAAGCAGCCTCTCCAAGAGTTGAATCAGAACATCCATAACGATTCCGGTCTCCTCGATATAAAGAAAATAGGAAGGCTGCCGAAGCACCCTTCCTACTGTATTTCGACTGCGAGGGCTCATTTTCCTGCCTTGCGCTGCGAATTTCCAACATCTAACTACTAATTATTTCCCAAGTTGCTTTTGAATTTGCGCAATTGCGGCCTTCAACTGCAAATCGTTCTTAGGCTCGCGAATTTGCTCCAATAACAGCTTCTCGATTTTGTTCGCGGTTTCCGTATCGACTTCACCGGTCATCGGCAAGCTGTTCGTCCGTTGGAAAGCTTTCACGGCTGTCGTTGTTTTCTCATTGAAGTAACCGTCCGAGCGCTCAGGGTTAAAACCAAGACCCGCCAGCATTAGCTGCAAGTTTTTCACATCATCGCTCGTCATATCTTGTTTAAGCACAGCTTTCTTGGAAAGCGGCGCTGCTTTGAAGTAGGCCGGTTGTTCCACTGCGATATCCGGTTGAATACCTGTTTTGTGAATCCAATTGCCGTTCGGCGTCAACCATTTGTAAACGGTCATCTTGATGTTGCTGCCGTCGCCCATTTCCTTCTCAAAAGTGACTTGAACCGTCCCTTTACCGTAAGAAGTTTCACCGACAATTTTACTTCCGACCGCTTCTTGGAAAGCCCCCGCCAAAATCTCCGAAGCACTAGCGCTGCCCTTATTGATCAATACCGTAACCGGATAATTCTTGCCTGTCCCTGTCGAAGGCGTTGGCTCCCGCTTGCCGTCCCGATTCTCTACTTGAACGATCGGTTTGCCGCTTTTCACAAAAGGATTCACGATGTCGACAACGACGTTCAAAAGACCGCCCGGATCATTACGAACATCGATAACGAGTCCCTTCATCCCTTTGGCTTCAAGGTTTTTCAGTTCTTCAGCAAAGCGTACGGCTGTATTCGAGGAGAATTGGCGAATCTCAATTTTCCCTATTTGATCCTGCATCATTTCTCCGTAGACGGTTTCCACATCAATATTATCGCGGACTACAATCACTTGAACCGGATCGCCTGCACCTTGACGAAGAAGATCAAGCTTCGCTTGCGTTCCTTTCGGACCACGAATCTTCATGACCGCTTGGTTAAGCGTCAGACCATCTAGCTTTTCTCCGTTCACCGAGAGGATGACATCTTTGGCTTGAATGCCCGCCTTCTCCGCAGGGGAGCCCTTAATTGGGGAAACGATGACGAACTTGCCTTCCTCAATCGAAACTTCAGCCCCTATGCCTTGAAAAGAGGACGTAATACTTTCATCGAACTGCTTAGCTTCCTTCTGATCCATATATACCGTGAACGGATCTTCCAGGGATTCCAGCATGCCGTTGATCGCGCCGTTAACGAGCTTATCATGATCCGGCTGTTTCAAATATTTACTTTCGATCAGTTGAAAGGTTGTAGAGATTTTACTCAAGTCCTTGCTCGACAGGCCTGCCGAAGATCCTGTAGAGTCGGCTGCACTGCCCGCTGGCTGCTCACTCCGCCCCCATGTGAAGGATGGATCGACTACCGTCAATGTCACAATACTACTTGCAAACATAGCTAACAATACAAAAACAATGACCGTGCGTCCTTTGAATTGCAAAGCGTGATTCACCACCTTTTTCCTAAAACCCATTTGGGTTCGCTTGTTTGTAGTATATGACAAGCTCTTCCCGTTTTATAACCAAGTTGTCCTATCGTAAGAACGGTTTAGGATCGGTCGGAGTTTCGTTCAGCCTAACCTCGAAATGCAGATGGTTCCCTGTCGATTGTCCTGTCGAACCAACTCCGGCAATCTTCTGCCCCCGTTTGACGGCATCGCCGACTTTGACATAGATGCCATCATTCATAATATGGCCGTACAACGTCCATAAGCCATTTCCGTGATCGACGATAACGCAGTTCCCGTAACCGTTCATCCAAGAAGCATAAATGACGGAGCCGTTCTCCGCAGCAAGAATGCTTGTCCCTTTCGGAGCTCCTAGATCAATGCCCTTATGATTCTCTGCTTTGCCTGTAACGGGATTAATCCGGTTAACAAAATCCGACGTAAGCGGCGCTTGCGCTGCCAGAGGGTAACCTAGCTTGCCTCCGGAATAAGTGAAGGGAGACTTCGCTTTGGTCGCAGCACGTTTCTTCGCCTGAAGATCCGCCTCTTGCTTCGCCAATTGCGTAATTAACTTGTCGCTCTCTTCCGAAATATCTTCAAGCGTCTTCTCCTGCTTCGTAAGTGAAGCGATTTTGACTTCTTTCGCTTTTTCCTTCGCCTGAAGATCGTCTCTTAATGCATCCGCATCTGCGTAAAGTTTTTTAACCTTTTCGAGCTGCTGCTCAGTCTCTTCCTTCTTCTTAGCGACAATCTCTTTATCTTTCTTATTTGCTTCTAGCACGACTTTATCTTGATTTACAATAGATTTCAAAGCCTCAATTCGGTTCAAGAAATCAGAAAAGCTGGTAGCACTCAGAACAACATCCATGTAAGAAACAAAACCGTTCATATACATCAAACGCACGCGGGATTTCAGCATTTGATCGCGACTTTCTACCCGTGCTATCGCCTCATCTAGCTGTTTCCCGTTTTCCTCTAACGTATCGGTAACTTGATCGATTTGCTCATTCAACAGCGTAAGCTTTTTACTAGCTTCATTGACTTGTTGGACAAGCGTATTCATATCCTTGGTGGCCTGGTCCTTCTCTGAATGCACTTTATCTATCTGATTCTCGGCGTCTTTCGCCTTCTGCTGCGCTTCTGCCTTCTGTTTCTTAAGTTGAGTCAACTGCTGATCGATCTTATCCGTTGTGGATGCGGCATAACCTGCATATGGCACCGCTAGCGAAGCGGCAATCCCAAATGACATCACCAAGGGTAGAATCTTCTTCTTCAAGCACGTAGCCTCCTCATCATCAAAAACATGATGCTTATTTGGACTTCCTCTCAAATCTCTTATTCTCTAATCTTTTAATCTTTGAATCTATGAAAACAAAAATAAAAGCTTTAAAAGCCGGCTTTCAGAACCGAGAAGGTTGGACGAAAATGGGTGTAGGAGGAACGGAGTGTAGCGAGCTACATGAGTACCGGACTACCCCATTTTCGTTCAAGATTCGACGTCGAGTAAGCTACAGAGAATAACTTCGTTATCAAAGTCGGCTTTTAAAGCCTCCTTATTAGACGCGGAGGAATTTGCGGACGGAGATTAGGGATCCCCAGACGCCTATGACGATGCCAATACCTAACAGCAAGGCAATCATTGTAGGAGCAATCTTCCCGAAAGGCGTCAGCTCAATCATCAATAAATTTAGGTTCAAAGAACTTAAGTTCAGCAACTTCCAGTATCCGCCCAAAATAATTAAAGCAGGAATTAAAGAACCCACGAATCCGAGTAAAGCTCCTTCTATAAAAAACGGCCAACGAATAAATGAATTCGTCGCTCCAACCATTTTCATAATTGAAATTTCTTTGCGACGGGCTAAAATCGTAATTTTGATCGTATTGGCAATCAAGAAAACCGCCGTAAAGGAGAGCAGAATCACAATTCCAAAGCCGACCCAACGAACAATTTGCGTTACTTTAAATAAAGCTTCAACAGTCCCTTTGCCGTAATTCACTTTATAAATAGGCTTTGGATCCTTGCCTGCATTCAGTGCGCTGATCTGATCCGCAACCACGGCTACATTTCTGGGATCATCCACTTCAACTGTGAATGCATCATTCAGCGGATTGTTTTCTCCTTCAAAACCATCAAGCAAAGCTTTGCCGCTTTCGCCTAACTTTTGACGCAAATAGACAAGTCCTTCTTCTTTCGATACGAACTTGATCGTTTTGACTCCCTGTAAGCCTTGAATTTGGGTCTGGAGCTCTGTGATTTGATCCTGATGGGTGTTAACCTCCAGGTACACGTTAATCTCAACTTGATCCTCAATTTGACTGGCAATATCATTGACATTCAATGTGATCAGCACGAATATTCCTAGAATGAACAACGAGATTGCGATTGAACTGATCGATGCAAACGTCATCCATCCGTTCCTGACAACATTCCGCGTACCTTCCCGCAAGTGCCGGGAGAATGTACTAATCTTCATAGCCGTATTCCCCCCGTAACTGGTCACGAGCAATAAGGCCATTCTCGATTGCAATGACTCTTTTACGCATCGTATTTACGATTTCCTTGTTATGCGTAGCCATGACGATTGTCGTACCACGGAAGTTAATTTCCTCCATAAGTTTCATAATTCCCCACGATGTCTCAGGGTCGAGATTTCCTGTCGGTTCATCGGCGATAATGACGGATGGATTGTTGATTATTGCCCGGGCAATGGCGACACGCTGCTGCTCACCGCCGGATAGTTGTGAGGGCAGTGAATTTGCTTTGTCCTTCAGCCTCACCAGTTCGAGCACTTCCATCGTGCGTTTCTTGATCTGTTTCTTCGGTGCTTCAATCACTTCCATAGCAAAGGCTACATTGTCGAAAATAGACAGCTTCGGCAGCAATCGATAATCTTGGAAAATAACCCCGATATTTCGACGCAAAAAAGGTATTTTACGCTGTTTCAACTTTTCTAAATTGAATCCGTTCACGAAAATTTGGCCCTTGGTCGGTCTTTCTTCTCTATACATCAATTTCATAAATGTCGATTTACCAGCCCCGGAAGGTCCGACAACATAGACAAACTCGTTGCGGTCTACTTTTACATTAATCCCTCTCAATGCATGAGTACCGTTGGAGTACGTTTTCCATACGTCCTGCATTTCGATCACAATATCACATCCTAATATAGGGGTCCTTAAGCGAAGCCCAAAGTCTCTCTGCTGTACAGACAGCTTTAAGGAGTTCGACACGAAGTCGGAAATTCCTTCTAAAATCGTTCAAAATTCCTGTTGTTTAGTGTCATTATATCATGATTTGTACACATTTAAGGGCCGCAAGGTTTTAGTAATAAATTGAGCGGATAGAAGATACATATGGTAGTACAGGCCTTTCACTCATTCGTATGTAAAGGAGACGCTGTACATGCCACCCCTCATTAGAAAAGCCACCTTCTATGCGACGATCTCCATAGGACTGCTAAGCTCAATAAGCATCGCTCTTTACCTGTATGGTTCTCAGGGCACACTGCCTCCGAAATTCACGGTTGCCGGCTGGCGCGTCGGCGGCATGCCTTATGATACGTTCCAACAGCAATACGAGGAGAGGCTTGAGCTGCTAAAAGCTTTTCCTGTCCAATTGCAAACCTCCTATCCGGACATCGCCAATCGGCAATTGACCCTTGGACAACTAGGCGTCGAATATCATGATGATGCGCTCACGCAATCTATCGCCCAATTGTTCGAAGCTTCACCCTTGCAACGGATAAAAGCCCGCTGGGAGCTTCGACATGCCGATATTCCGATTGAGGTTACCGTGAACGAAGATCAGCTAAACGCGGTTTTGAAAGAGGCCTGGAAAGACCTCTACAGCCAGCAGCCTGCGCCGGCGAAGCGGATCGTGACTGCTCAGGACTCGCTAAATTATGAACCGGAACGCAGAGTACTACGCATTGACACTGTACATTTGGGGGAACACCTACAAGAAGTCGCTCCCTCCATTTCGTATATTCACAACGCCGCACCCGTTCGATTGACACTGCCTTTGTACGAGCAGAGTCCCGCCGTAACCGTAGAAACTTTGAAGCAGCAGGGCATCGACCGCAAAATATCAGAGTTCACAACCACGTTTCCCGCTTCCGGCGAAGGACGGATTCACAATATTCGCTCCACTGCCGCGTCCATTCAAGATTTGCTCATGGCACCAGGAGAAACGTTCGACTATAGCAAAATCATTGCACAGACAGAAACTACGTTCGGCTATAAGGAAGCGCCGGTTATCCTTAACGGTAAGCTGGTTCCCGGTATCGGCGGCGGCATATGCCAAGTATCGACAACACTGTACAATGCTGTTTTGCGCAGTGGACTCGCTATTGTTGAGCGCCGCAATCACTCCCTGCCTGTCAGCTACGTCACGCTCGGACAAGATGCGACTTACGCCAATGGCTATATCAATTTCAAGTTTCGCAACAATACCGACGCCTATTTATTGATTCGCACCGTCACAACGGATCGGGACATCACCGTTAAGCTATTCGGTCACATGTCTCCCTCGATCACTTATGACATAGAATCCAACGTCATAGAAACGATTCAACCTCCAATTAAATATTTGCATAATACAACGCTAGCTCCAGGAGCCACTCGGCCCATCAGCACAGGTAAAGCAGGTTACAAAGTTGAAACCTATCGGATTAAAAGAGAAAACGGCGTTTTCGTCAGCAAAGAACTCATCTCGAAGGATCAGTACTCTCCAGTGCCGACCTTGGTCGCCTCCAACCGGGGTGATGTCAAACCTGAATTGGGGGGCACGCCTGACTCGACACAACCCATTTTAGAAGACGGCGTCAAAGGACCTTCGTTCCGGTAATCTTTGTGACTATTTTGAGGCATAAAACGGGTAAAACATCTAAAGGTCATGTGACTGTAGTTACTAGGTCACTATGACTTTTTTTTATTATGATAAGAGTACGCAATATGAGTTAAGGAGGATGAACGATGAGCAAGATTGATTATTTCAAAGAACTCAACTATCGACTGCGCGGACTTCCAGAGAAGGAGCGCCAAAATATATTGTCTGTCTACGAGGAATTGTTCCAAAAAGCGATTGAGAACGGCAAGCACGAGGATGAGGTGGCACAATCGCTAGGTTATCCGCGTGTTCCTAACTGGGATGCACAGAAAGATGCCTCAGCGGTCAGCCCTCCGGAGGCTGCAAAAAGTGCAAAACAGGAGTCAATTCCTCAAGCTCCTATAGCACCACAAACGCCTCCAACGCCTAAAGCACATCAAGCACATCAAACTCCTCAAGCACCAAAAGCTCCACCGCTTGAGAAAATATATACGAAACCCGAGCCAGCGGCACCTAAGCAGGCACCGGAAACCGGTAGCTTTACACCTCCGCCCTATACGCCGCCGCCTTATGAGAATCCTTATTACGCGCAGCAACCTCCTTACCCCTATCCGGCTAAGCAGGAAACAGGGTTGAAGGCGATTATCGTCAGCATTGCACTAGGCTTTTTCAATCTCCTGTTCGTTGTTGGCCCATGGTTCGGTATCTTGGCAGCGTTAATTGCATTGTTCGCTTCTGGCTTTGCACTAATCGTCGCTCCGATCGCTGGTATGCTTGGCAGCTTTATGGAGCACGTCGGCAGCGATCTGCAGTTTATTGGGTTTACCATGTTGGCATGCTTCGGGTTAGGCATCATTCTCACAACACTCAGCACCTGGCTGCTCCAACTATTTTTCAAAATCACCCGGGCGTACATCCAGTTCAATGCCAAATTAATTAAGGGGGCTTAAGCCGTGAAAAGCAGATATAAATTTTTCTTAATAACGGGCTTTACCTGCCTGGCAGTTGGACTCATCGGTGCGGCTGTTTCGTTCAAAACCTTGGATCTGAATGCAGGCGTCTCCAATATTAATATCGAGAAGAAGATTGCAGCAGCAAATATCGACACCCTCATCCTTCAAAACGATGATTCGAACATCACTTTCGTCCCAACAAATGGCGATGAAATTAAAGTACGCCTAGTCGGTACGATGCGGGAAGCTAACGCGAATGAATGCACGATTGACGCAGCCACAGAAGGAAGCAATGTATGGCGAGTTGATGTTTGCACGAAAGAAAAAGATCGCATCCATTTTGGTTTTGATATCACCGAACTTAAAAATTTGATTGCCGGCCGCGGCTTTGGGCTCAAAACCGAAGTCTCCCTGCCGGATAAAATGTACAAAGCCATTACCGTGACTTCCGACACAGGCAATCTCAACTTCAATGATCTCAAATCAGAAAAACTGACTGCCAGCACGGATACAGGCAACATTTCACTAGACCGCTATGAAGGCAAGCAATTAAATCTCCAAGCAGATACAGGGAATATTCACATCCAAGAAGGACAAGGCGAGGTAAAGATCAAGACAGATACAGGTGGTATCACGGCAAAATTAAGCGATATAGGCGATTCGGTTTCCCTTGAATCCGACACAGGCAGTGTCCGCCTTACACTTGAGCCAACGCCTAAAAATGTGAGCTTCGACCTAAGCGCCGATACGGGCAGCGCCAATCTGGAAGTACCTGGTCTTACTGTAGATCATGAAGACCATCACTCTGCCAAAGGCACCCTCGGGGATGGCAGCAAAAAAGTGAAAGTTAGAGTCGACACCGGGTATATCTCGGTCACCGGCAGATAAAAAGATAAAAAGCCTTCAATGCCATCCACCTGGATGACGTTGAAGGCTTTTTGATATAGCTAAATAATTATTTGCTCTTCTCCAAATAGGTTTGCAACCACTCATTGGACTGCGCCAACACTTGCTCGGCACGGGCAATAGCTTCTGACACTTGATTGCTTGCCGTTCCGCCGTAGACATTACGTGCATTCACAACTTGCTCCGGCTGCAGCACGGCATAAATATCGGACTCAAACAGCGTTGAGAACGTTTTGAACTCCTCGATGCTCATATCGAGTAAATATTTTTTGTTCTGGATGCAATACAGCACCGTTTTGCCAATCACTTCGTGAGCTTGACGGAACGGCAGTCCCTTGTTAACAAGGTAATCTGCGATGTCCGTAGCGTTCGAGAAGTCCTGGTTCACGGCTTGTCTCATGCGATCCGTGTTCACTTTCATGGTAGCGACCATTGGAGCGAACAGTTGAAGCGCGCCTTGCAGCGTACGAACCGTATCAAACATGCCTTCCTTATCTTCCTGCATGTCCTTGTTGTACGCCAGCGGCAGCGACTTCAGCACGGTCATCAGACCGAACAAGTTGCCATAGACGCGGCCTGTTTTGCCGCGGACGAGCTCCGCCACGTCCGGGTTTTTCTTCTGCGGCATGATCGAGCTGCCGGTGCAGAAAGCATCGTCGAGTTCAACGAACGCGAACTCGGTGGAGGACCAAAGCACCATTTCCTCGCTGAAGCGAGAAAGGTGCATCATGATCATGGACGCGTTAGAGAGGAACTCCAGGATGAAATCGCGGTCGCTGACCGCATCCAGGGAGTTCTCGTATACGCGTCCGAACCCGAGCTGCTCCGCCACGAAATGGCGGTCGATCGGGAACGTCGTGCCAGCTAGCGCGCCAGCGCCTAGCGGCAGGATGTCCACGCGCTTGTAGCTGTCCTGCAAGCGCTCAAGATCGCGCTGAAACATGCTGACATAAGCCATCATGTGATGCGCGAACAGAATCGGCTGCGCACGTTGAAGATGCGTATATCCCGGGATAATCGTATCGATGTTTTTCTTCGCTTGATCAAGAAGAGCTTCCTGCAGCTTGATAAGGTGTCCAACGAACTCGACTACCCGTTTGCGCAGGTACAAATGCATGTCCGTCGCCACTTGATCGTTACGGCTGCGGCCCGTATGCAGCTTGCCGCCAACAGGACCGATCAAATCGATCAGCGTTTTTTCGATATTCATGTGAATATCTTCATTCTGAATCGTGTACTCCAACTCGCCGCGGCGAATCATGCCTTGGACCGCGTAGAGGCCGTCCTTGATCTTTTCGACATCTTCCGCAGGAAGAATGCCACATTTGCCAAGCATCGTCACGTGCGCCAAGCTGCCTTGAATGTCTTCCTCGGCCAGCTCCTTATCAAACATAATTGATGCTGTATATTCTTCAACCAATTGGTCGGTTTGCTTCGTAAATCGTCCACCCCATAGTTTTGACACGTGCATCCACTCCTCTCTATTTTACAGCCCAAAGGCTTTCCACGAGGGAAAGCCCGGTTTCATAGCCTATGTTGATTACTTCTTAGCGTTTTGCTCAACACCCGAAGATACTTTCAGACGAAGGGCGTTCAAGTGAATGAAGCCAGTAGCATCGCCTTGGTCGTAAGCTTTCGTCGGATCAGCTTCCATCGTCGCAATATCCGGATTGTACAAGGATACCAGACTCTTCACGCCAGCTCCGATGACGTTGCCTTTGTACAATTTCAAGCGAACTGTACCGGATACGTTCTTTTGGCTTTCTGTAACAAGCGCTTGAATCGCCAAACGCTCAGGAGCGAACCAGAAGCCGTTGTAAACAAGGCTGGCATATTTGGAGATCAGGGAGTCACGAAGGTGCATAACATCGCGGTCCATGGTCAAGGATTCCATTTTGCGGTGAGCGGTGAACAGAATTGTTCCGCCTGGAGTTTCGTACACGCCGCGGCTCTTCATGCCGACGAAGCGGTTTTCTACCATATCTACACGGCCGATACCATGCTTGCCGCCAATTTCATTCAATGTTTCCATCACTTGAAGCGGCGTCAGTTTCGCGCCGTTAACTGCTACGCAGTCGCCTTTTTCAAACTCAAGCTCAATGTATTCCGCTTGATCCGGAGCATCTTCCGGAGCTACGCTCAGGACGTACATATCTTTGTTGCTGTCAGCCGCTGCATCGAACCAAGGGTCTTCCAACATGCCGCTTTCGAAGGAAATGTGCAGCAAGTTGCGATCTGTCGAATACGGCTTCGCAGCGGATGCCGTTACTGGAATGCCATGTTTCTCGGCATACGCGATCATTTCAGCGCGGCCCGGGAACTGCTCGCGGAATTCTTCCAAACGCCAAGGCGCGATCACCGAAATCTCAGGAGCAAGCGCCGCAGCTGTTAGTTCGAAACGCACTTGGTCGTTTCCTTTGCCGGTTGCACCGTGTGCAATCGCTGTTGCGCCTTCTGCGCGCGCGATTTCAACCATGCGCTTCGCGATCAAAGGACGCGCAATGCTCGTGCCGAGCAGGTATTGCCCCTCATACAAAGCCGCTGCTTGGAACATCGGATTGATGAAGTCCTTCGCGAATTCATCGCGCAGGTCGTCGATGTAGATTTTGGAGGCGCCGGTTTTGAGCGCTTTTTCCTCTAGACCGTCCAACTCATCTTTTTGTCCGATATCTGCCGTGAACGCGATGATTTCAGCGTCATACGTCTCTTTAAGCCATTTCAAAATTACCGAAGTATCCAACCCGCCGGAATAAGCGAGCACGATTTTTTCCTTAGCCATGTCTACTAATCTCTCCGTTTCCTAAATCTATTTATTATATCATGGTCGCGGCCATAATAGCCTTTTGCGCATGAAGACGATTCTCTGCTTGGTCAAAAATAATGGAATGTGCGCCGTCAATGACGCCCTCGCTCACTTCTTCCCCGCGGTGTGCAGGCAGGCAGTGCATGAACAAGTAATCCGATTTGGCGTACTTCACCAGATCTTCGTTGATTTGGTAGTTTTTAAAAGCAATCTCCCGCTCCTGCTGCTCAGCCTCGAAGCCCATGCTCGCCCATACATCCGTGTAGACGATGTCCGCATTCTCAATCGCTTCACGAGGATCGCGTGTCAGAAGTACGCTGCCGCCGTAATGCGCAGCATTTTCCTTGGAATTTTGAATCACTTCCTGATCAGGATCATAGCCCTCAGGAGAAGCAATCGCGAAGTCCATCCCTAATTTGCTTGCACCTACCATTAAGGAATGCACCATGTTGTTGCCGTCCCCGATGTAAGCCACTTTAATGCCTTTGAGACGGCCCTTTTTCTCAAGAACAGTCTGATAATCCGCCATCACTTGGCAGGGATGCGCATAATCCGTCAGGCCGTTAATAACGGGAACCGTCGCTCCGCGTGCAAGATCGATCACCTTACGGTGTTCATACGTACGAATCATAATGCCATCGAGGTAACGGGACAGCGTTTGTGCCGTATCCCAAACCGTTTCACCGCGTCCAAGCTGCAGGTCGTTTTTGCTCAAAAATAAAGCCTGACCTCCCAGTTGGTACATCCCCACTTCAAAGGAAACACGCGTACGCGTCGAAGATTTCTCGAAAATCATCCCGAGTGTCTTGCCGGCAAGCACAGCATGAGGCTCTCTAGCCTTTTGCTTACGCTTAAGCTCGATCCCGTAGTGAATTAAGTATTCGATTTCTTCCGGTGTATAGTCAGCCAAAGCAAGGAAATCTTTGCCCTTCAATTGGGCAGCCATTTCTTCTTGTAAGGTAATATTCATTTCATTCAACCTCTCTCCTGTTACTTCCCTAGATGCTGCTGATCGTAGATGCCTTCTCTGCAAGGACCGCGCACAGCACATCCAGCCCTTGATCCAAATCTTCTTGCGGTATATTTAAGGCCGGCACTAAACGAATAACGTTAGGCCCAGCTGGAATAACTAGCACGCCTCTTTTATGAATTTCACTAATGATTTCACCTGCAGGTTGCGTGCACTCAATCCCGATCAAAAGTCCGATACCGCGAATTTTCGCGATCAACGGATTGCCGGCAAGCTTGCTTTCCAGCTTCTTGATCGTGTACTCCCCTAACTCCGCTGCGCGTTCCGGCAGCTTCTGTGCAAGAATCGTATCCACAGCCGCAAAACCTGCAGCCGTCGCAATCGGTGTTCCGCCAAATGTCGAACCATGACTGCCAGCACTAAAGCCTTCAGCAAGGAAAGCTTTCCCCAGCATAGCACCAATCGGGAACCCGCCGCCCAGACCTTTGGCTAATGTGAAAATGTCAGGCTCAACACCATAGTGTTCATAGGCAAAAAGCTTGCCTGTACGCCCTACACCTGTTTGGATTTCATCCGCAATCAAAAGCAGGCCTTCCTGTTTGCACAGCGCTGCCAATTGTTTCACGAACTCCGGATCAGCCGGCAATACGCCGCCTTCCCCTTGTACCATTTCCAACATGATAGCGCATGTTTTGTCATTCACAAGACTGCGCACAGCCTCGATATCGTTATAAGGCGCATACACGAAGCCTTCAGGAAGCGGATGGAAGCCTTCCTTCACTTTGTCTTGACCTGTAGCGGTCAATGTCGCCAATGTCCGTCCGTGGAACGACATGTTGAACGTAATAATCTCGTACCGACCGTTGTTCAGCACCTTTTGGTTGTAGCGACGCGCCAACTTGATTGCGGCTTCATTCGCTTCTGCTCCTGTGGAACAGAAAAATACAGCATCCGCACAGCTGTTGTCCGTAAGTAAAGAAGCTAGTTTTTCCTGGTTCGGAATATGGAAAAGGTTGCTGACATGCCATAGCTGATCAAGCTGTTGAACAAGTTGCTCCTTCACTTCTTTTGGCGCATGCCCGAGGTTCGCTACCGCAATTCCGCTCATCAAATCGATGTACTCCTTGCCTGTATCGTCCCATAGTCGGCTGCCCTCCCCCTTCACCAGCGTAATTGGATATCTGGCGTACGTTGGAAAGAGCGAGCTTTTACCCGTTTCACTCATGTACATTCCCTCCTTATAGTGTTATCGTACAATTCTTGTACCGATTCCCGTGCCCTTCAGCACTTTGCTGAGTACGTTCGGCTCTGATCCATTCACAATCACGACTTCCTGTACCTTGCCCTGAATACAAGCGATTGCTGCGCGAACTTTCGGAATCATACCGCCGTAAATGTCTCCACTCGCAATCATCTCTTCAATCTCTGCAACACTCACAACCGGCAGCACCTGCTTCTCGCCATCTACGGTCTTCATGATGCCAGGGACGTCCGTCACGACAACCATTTGTTCCACACCAAGGTGGGACGCCACCGCGCCAGCTGCCGTATCCGCATTAATATTGTAACGCTGTCCGCCATCTTCACCAAGCCCAACCGGTGCAATAACCGGAATGTAGCCCATATTCACGATGCCTTGGATCAGCTCCGCGTTCACCTTCGTCACATCGCCGACTAAACCGACCTCGTGGCTGTTCGCCACCGGCTTAGCTTCAATTAGATGCCCATCCACACCGGACAAACCTAGCGCTGCTGCGCCTGTCAATTGAATGCGGCGTACGATCTCTTTGTTGATCTGACCGGAAAGAACCATCTCTACAACGTCCAGCACCGCTTCGTTGGTCACGCGTAAACCGTTCACGAAACCGGACTCGATGCCCAGCTTCCCGAGCGTTTCCGAAATGGCAGGACCGCCTCCATGAACGATAACCGTTACGATACCTTCCTCCTGGAGCTGACGCATATCTTCAAAAAAGCTGGCAGGCAGCGCCGCAAGCGTGCTGCCTCCGCATTTCATCACAAAGCAATTGTTCTTCACTGCGTTCGGTCCCCTTCTTATGTGCGGTAAGCCGCGTTAATGCGCACGTAATCATATGTCAAATCGCAGCCCCAGCCCGTTGCCTTGCCAGTGCCCATATGTAAATTCACATGAATTTGAATGGTATCTGTTTTCAAATAAGCCAGTGCCGCTTCCTCATCGAACTTCACCGGACGCGATTGCTCGAGCACTGCGATATCGCCTAAGCGAATATCGACTGTGTTCACATTCACCGGTTGTCCCGAGTATCCAACAGCCGCAATGATTCGACCCCAGTTCGCGTCAGCGCCGTACACAGCGGACTTCACGAGGCTCGATCCAATGATCGACTTCACGATCTTGCGGGCTGCTTCGTCGCTCTCCGCGCCGATAACCGTCGTCTCAATCAGCTTCGTTGCGCCTTCTCCGTCACGTGCAATCGCTTTGGCCAGGTACTCACCAACGTATTGAAAACCTGCTGCGAATGCTTCCCAATCCGGATGCTCCGGTGTTAGCGTCTCGCCGCCAGCCAAACCGCTAGCCATCACCACGACCATGTCGTTGGTGGATGTATCGCCGTCAACGGTAATCATGTTGAAGGTGTTATCTGTGATCCTGCTAAGCAGCTGCTGCAGGTATTCGCTTTCGATCGGTGCGTCGGTTGTCATGAAACCGAGCATCGTTGCCATGTTCGGGTGAATCATCCCCGAACCTTTGGCTGCACCGGCAATGTGAACCTCTTTGCCGCCCACAACAAGACGGACACACGTCATCTTCTGCACAAGATCCGTTGTCAGGATCGCCTGGCAGAAGTCTTCGCCTCCGTCTAGCTTAATGCGCTGTGGCAGCTGCTCGATGCCTGTCAGCACTTTGCCCATCGGCAGAAGCTCGCCGATTACGCCTGTGCTCGTCACGCCGACGTGGTGCTCTGCTACGCCTAGCGCCTTCGCGCTGGCTGCACGCATCGCATACGCGTCGTCTTCGCCTTGCTGCCCGGTACACGCGTTGGCGTTGCCGCTGTTCACGATCATGGCCTGCAGCTTGCCGCCTTGGGCAATGCTTTCTTGCGTCACGCGCAGCGGTGCCGCTTGAAACGCGTTCAGCGTGTACACGCCTGCCGCTGCCGCCGGCACCTCACATACAATCGCGCCTAAGTCAAAGCGCTCCGTCTTCTTTAATCCACAGTGCAGGCCGCCTGCACGAAAGCCTTTCGGTGTCGTTACTGTGCCCTCAGGCACCACCGTGAAACTAACTGTATCCAACATCCTCGTCTCCTCACATGTCCCGCTTCTTATGGATATACCGGTGCGAAAAGCAATCCGGTCGTTTCTTCCCAACCGTACATCAAGTTCAAGTTTTGAATGGCCTGCCCTGCAGCGCCTTTCACGACATTATCAATAACGGAAACAATCGTTACACGACCCGTCCGCTCATCCACGGAAAAACCAATATCACAGTAATTAGAACCATATACTTCCTTAGTGGAAGGGAACTTGCCTTCTTGACGAATCCGTACAAACTTCCGGCCCTCATAGAATTGACGGTAGAGTTCAATAAAATCTGCTGCCGTATGCTCACCATTTACGGTAGCGTACATCGTGGACATAATTCCACGCGTCATTGGCACAAGATGTGTCGTGAATGTCGTCACAACCGGCTTACCCGCTACACGGCTGAGCGCTTGCTCAATTTCCGGAATATGTTGATGTTTATTCACTTTATACACATTCAAATTCTCATTGACTTCCGCGTAATGCACGCCCAGATTAACACCGCGCCCCGCGCCGGATACGCCTGATTTGGCATCAATGATGATCGTGGAGGGATCAATCCAACCTGCTTTCACAGCTGGGATTAGCCCTAGAAGCGTTGCTGTCGGGTAACAGCCAGGATTCGCGATCAGATCGCTGCCTTTGACCTCGTCCCCGAATACTTCGGACAAAGCATAGATCGACTTCGCCAACATGTCCTCGGAAGCCGGCTTCTTTTTGTACCATTTTTCATAATCGCTGCTTGATTTCAATCTCAAATCCCCGGAAATATCAATAACCTTCAGGCCGGCAGCCAAAAGTTTCGGTGAAAGCTCTGCACTTACGCCCGCTGGTGTTGCCAGGAACACGACATCGGATTTACTAGCAATAAGATCAACATCGAGTTGATCCAAAATATCAACAACCACTTCCTGCAAATGTGGAAAATGATCAGCAAGCGGAGCTCCCGCATTCGAGGTCGAGATGACCGAAGTGATTTTCACAAGAGGATGCGCCTGCAATAGACGAATAACTTCCGCGCCACCGTACCCTGTAGCCCCAATAATAGCCGCTCTAACGATTTGACTCATATGAATTCCCCCGTTACTCCGAAAATATATGTATGATTATACAGTCATATACATAATAATTCAATGAATTTTTTTCACCAGTTTTCTCCGTTTTCATCCTTTTGGATCCGATATGAATCAAGGGTTTCCCCGCTTTTTCAACAAAATTCTGGCGATGATATTCACGCAATCGTTTGAATGAAAAAAATTCATAATATGCATAGACGTTTTGTTCAAGAATGAACAGTTATATTATCCCAAATTAATCGATGGACAAGCAACATTTTTTTATGGTAATCTCAGTGCTTTTAACCGAAATGACTGCACTTTATACAAGATAGGACCGGGCTTTATCCAGAAGTCGTTGCCATGTTGCACAAAATACAATCATGTTTCCTTGTCGATATCCCTGCGCCGTAGTCCATTCATACAAAAAAAGACGTGCCTAAGCACGTCTTCATCCCATTTGGCAGCCGCCAAGCTTCTAAGCATGCCGCTTAAAGCCCTCACCCAGCACCTCATTCGTTTCGCTCAAAATGACAAACGCCTGCGGGTCCACCGACTGGACCAGCGTTTTCAATCGGCTTACCTCGTTCTGCTTCACGACGACCATCATCACATTCCGAGTTTCCCCGGTAAAACCCCCGGATCCATTGAGCTCGGTCAGCCCGCGATCCAAATCAAACAAAATGGCTTTGCGAATCGCATCCGAATGGTCCGATATGATGAAAGCTACTTTTGCGTAATTGAAGCCGACCTGCACGATATCAATCGTTTTGGTAGTCACGAACAAGCCGATCATCCCGTACAGCGCATTCTCCGGCGTAAACACTAGCGCTGATGAGATGATTACCAGGCCGTCAAACACCGCAACAGAGAAGCCTAAACTTAATCCAGTGTACTTATGTAAAATTTGCGCAGCCAACCCAAGGCCACCTGTTGATCCACGTCCGCGAAAAACAATCCCTAATCCAAGCCCGACACCAATTCCACCATAAACGGCAGCGAGCAAAGGATTGTGCGTCGGCACGCCTATATGGCTGGTCACCAGGACGCATAGCGGAAATATGACAGAACCAACTGCAGCCTTCACACCGAAGTGCCCTCCCAGCAACCATAAGGCTAAAAGGAAAATCGGAATGTTCAGCGCCCATTGGGTGATAGCGGGATTCAACCCTGAAAGGTGTTGAATGATGGTCGAGATGCCCGAAACCCCGCCGGTTGCAATTTGGTTCGGGTTCAAAAAGCAGTTAAAACTAGCTGCCATGACCAATGAGCCTATAACTAGCAAGGAATATTCAAATACGGTATGTGCAGGACTTCCTATCCGTATCAGTGGTTCTCTTCTGGCCACGATAGGCCTCCTCTCACAAAAAATCCTACACCTGTTAGGTGTAGGATGATCGTCAATTGCTTCTGTTATGCGTTTCACTCTGCCGCCAAGGACAAAACATCAACTACTCGGCATTGTCCGGCTTGCGAATCTGATGACGCAGGTACGCGTCAATGAACATATCCAGATCCCCGTCCATGACAGCACCGACGTTGCCGGTCTCTGCCGATGTCCTGTGATCTTTCACCATGCTGTACGGATGAAAAACATAAGAACGAATTTGGCTTCCCCAGCCAATTTCGGACTGTTCGCCGCGAATTTCAGCCAAATGCTTCATTTGCGCTTCGATTTTCTTCTCATACAGCTTGGAACGCAGCATTTTCATCGCTTTCTCGCGGTTCTTGATCTGCGAACGCTCCTGCTGACAGCTCACCACGACCCCAGTCGGAATGTGCGTAATCCGCACGGCCGAGTCCGTGGTGTTGATGTGCTGACCGCCGGCGCCGCTCGCCCGATACGTATCGATTTTGAGATCCTCCGTGCGGATCTCAACCTCCGTATCGTCCTCGATCTCCGGCATGATGTCGCACGACACGAAGGACGTGTGGCGTCTGCCTGAGGCATCAAACGGCGAAATCCGCACGAGCCGGTGCACGCCCTTCTCCGCCTTCAAGTAGCCGTAGGCGTTGAAGCCCGTGATCTGCAGCGTGACACTCTTCACGCCGGCTTCGTCGCCGGGCAAATAGTCGAGCACCTCGACTTTGTAGCCCTGCTTCTCCGCCCAGCGGCGGTACATGCGCAGCAGCATCTCCGCCCAGTCCTGCGACTCCGTGCCGCCGGCCCCCGGATGCAGCTCTAGAATCGCATTCAGCCGATCATACGGCTGATTCAGTAACAGGCCAAGCTCGAAACTTTCGAGCTTGGTCTTTAAGGCCTCGATGCCTTTCTCAATGTCAGCCACCAGGCCGGCATCACTTTCCTCTTCCTCGAGCTCGACCATGACCTGCAGGTCGTCAAACTCGTTCGTGAAGCCCTGAAACTGATCTACAACGCTCTTGATCGCGTTGAGCTCGGAGATGGTCTTCTGGGCGCGTTCGTTATCGTCCCAGAAGTCCGGCGCCCCCATTTTTTCCTCAAAATCGCCGATCGCTTCCAGCTTATGATCTAAGTCAAAGAGACCCCCGTAATTCGGTTAGTCGCTTTGCTGTTTCTCTTAAATCCTGTTTTACTTCTGGTTCCAGCATGTCTTACACCTCTTTATTCTCTTGTGCCTTCGCTAACCGGATCGCGTCAGCTTCGTTTAGCTGCCTTGTCCGTGGCACTGTTTGAACTTCTTGCCGCTGCCGCATGGGCATGGGTCGTTACGTCCGATACGTTGCTCCTCATCGCGTACGACCGGCTTCTTGCCGCCAGCTTCGTTCTTCGTATCCACCGCTTGCCCTTCGGCTACGGCTTGACGCTCCAGGTTGCTTTGAACATGAGCTTTCATGATATACATCGCAACTTCTTCACGAATGTTATCAATCATCTCTTGGAACATCTCGAAACCTTCGAACTGATACTCACGAAGCGGATCCGTACCGCCGTATGCGCGTAAGTGGATACCTTGACGGAGCTGATCCATCGCATCAATATGATCCATCCATTTGCTGTCTACCGCGCGAAGCGCAACAACCTTCTCGAATTCACGCATGAATTCAGGTCCGATCTCTTCTTCACGCTCGTCATAACGCTTGCTGACAAGATCTTTGATAAGATCAATGATCTCTTCTTGCTCTTTGCCCCAAATATCTTGATCGCTAATATGCGCATCTTCCTGAAGGAAGTTGTTGTTCACGAAATTCGCGACCTCTGTAAGCTCCCACTCCTCCGGAATTTGCTCCTCCGGACAGTGTGCTTTCACGACGCGCTCGATCACTGCGTTAATCATACCCTCGATGACTTCGCGGATATTTTCGGATTCCAGCAGTTCGCGGCGCTGTTTATAAATAATTTCACGTTGTTGGTTCATCACATCGTCATACTGAAGGACGACTTTACGAACGTCGAAGTTGTTTCCTTCCACACGTTTTTGTGCGGATTCAACCGCACGCGAGATCAACTTGCTCTCAATCGGCTGATCTTCTTCCATTCCCAGACGGTCCATCATGGCCATAATATTTTCAGCCCCAAAACGTTTCATCAATTCATCCTCTAGAGAGAGGTAGAATTGCGACGAACCAGGGTCGCCTTGACGGCCTGCACGACCGCGCAGCTGATTATCAATTCGTCTGCTTTCATGACGTTCTGTACCTATAATATGCAATCCACCGATATCATGTACGCCTTCGCCAAGCATAATGTCCGTACCGCGGCCCGCCATATTCGTAGCAATCGTCACCGATCCCGGTTGACCTGCGCGTGATACGATTTCAGCTTCTTCCGCATGGTATTTGGCATTGAGGACCTTGTGCTGTACGCCTTTCTTTTTGAGCATGTCAGAAAGTCTTTCGGAGTTCTCAATCGAAACCGTACCAACAAGAACCGGTTGATTCAGCTTGTGTTTCTCCACAATTTGCTCTACAACCGCTCTGAACTTACCATTTTCCGACTTGTATACCACATCCGGCATATCTTTACGAATCATCGGACGGTTGGTTGGAACAATGATAACTTCAAGCCCATAAATTTTCTTGAGCTCTTCTTCTTCCGTCTTCGCCGTACCGGTCATACCCGCAAGCTTGCGGTACATCCGGAAATAGTTCTGGAACGTAATTGTCGCCAGCGTCATGCTCTCATTCTGAACTTGAAGCTGCTCTTTGGCCTCGATGGCTTGGTGCAACCCATCACTATAGCGACGGCCTGTCATAATACGGCCTGTAAATTCATCAACAATCATAACCTCGTCGTCTTGCACGACGTAGTCCACATCACGTCTCATGATGAAACGCGCTTTAAGGGCTTGAGTCACATGGTGGTTAATGTTCACATTCTGATGATCAAATAAGTTCTCAATGCCGAATGCGCGTTCTGCTTTCGCAACCCCTTCTTCCGTAAGAGCTACGGAACGCACTTTAATATCGATCGTGTAATCCTCTTCTATTTTCAAATTGGACACAAAACGGTCCGCTGAATAATACAAATCCGTTGATTTAGCAGCTTGTCCCGAAATAATAAGAGGCGTTCTAGCTTCATCGACCAGAATGGAGTCAACTTCATCGATAACCGCGTAATAAAGCGGACGCTGTACCATCTGCTCTTTGTAGAGCACCATGTTATCTCGCAGGTAGTCGAACCCGTATTCGTTGTTTGTTCCATACGTAATATCGCAGGCATAAGCTGCTTGCTTTTCCTCATGGGATAATTCATGCAGATTTACCCCGACCGTCAGACCAAGGAATTCATAAATCTGGCCCATTTCGGCACTATCACGTTGCGCCAAATAATCATTGACCGTTACCACGTGCACGCCTTTACCCAGCAAGGCATTCAAATAGACAGGAAGTGTTCCAACTAACGTTTTCCCTTCCCCTGTTCTCATCTCGGCGATACGGCCTTCGTGAAGCACCATACCCCCAATAAGTTGAACGTCGTAATGACGTTTACCCAATACACGTTTGGCTGCCTCTCTGACTACGGCAAAAGCTTCAGGAAGCAAGTCATCCAATTCCTCGCCCTTTTCCAAGCGATTACGGAACTCCACAGTCTTACCTCTTAACTCTTCATCAGATAACGGCTCAATGCCTGCTTCAAGCTCGTTGATATAATCAACGGCTTTTAACATCCGTTTAACTTCCCGTTCATTGGAATCACCAAAAATCTTTTTCACTAGTCCTAGCATCGGTGAACCCCTTTCTATTGCATTCGTATCCTCAAATTGTACCACCTTTGACCGCCCTGCCGCAACAAACCCTCCGCCTACATTCATATAAACTACCTATGGCCTTCAAAAGTTTCACGTTTTAGCTTATTTCTATAGTATTGAATCGTTATCGGAAATGCATGCATGCAAAATAAACGTATCTACATGGCTGTATCAATAGAAAAGAGCTCAATTCGACTGAATCGAATCAAGCTCTTTGTAAGTATTTATTTTATTTGTAAATAGCCGGCTCAATTAATCCGTACTTGCCGTCGTTACGTTTGTAAACTACGTTGACAGAATCTGTGTCCATATTGGAGAAAACAAAGAAACTGTGACCAACCAAATTCATTTGCAAAATCGCTTCCTCCACATCCATCGGCTTCAAATCGAAGCGTTTGTTGCGGACCAATTCAAAGTCTTCTTCCTCTTCCACGAAAGTGACAGGTGCTGTTTCCATTTTAAACAAATCACGCTTGCCGCCTTCTTCGCGAATTTTACGGTTGGTTCTAGTTTTATGCTTGCGAATTTGGCGCTCTAACTTGTCCACAACCAAATCAATCGAAGCATACATATCAGAGTTGCGTTCCTCTGCTCTGAGCAGCACGCCAGTTAAAGGAATGGCTACCTCGATGGTTTGTAAATCTTTGACTACACTTAGCTTTACTTGTACATCGGATGTAAGGGGAGCTTCAAAATACCTATCTAGTCTGTTTAATTTTTTCTCGACATAGTCCCTGAGGGCCTCAGTTACTTCAAGGTGTTCTCCGCGAATGCTAATCATCATAGTTAAACATCTCCCTTCCTACTTACAGTATACTACATTCCACCCCATCTTCATAATTCCTTTAAATTCCGAGCATAATATGTATGCCAAGAATAAACGACTTCGTCGTCCTTTTAGGACGCGCGCGTTTGTCAAGGTAGATTCGAAGCTAAAGTATAAAACTTATACTTTTTAATCTACGCAAAAAAACACCCCGGGATGACTCCCAAGGTGTGCATGTTCGTAGGTGTATACTAGCGGCACCGGATCGTGCCGGATGATTATAGTCTGCTAACGTTAGCTGCTTGAGGACCGCGTGCGCCTTCTACAATGTCAAACTCTACTGCTTGACCTTCGTCCAGCGTTTTAAATCCTTCGGATTGAATGGCTGAGAAATGCACGAATACATCTCCACCATCTTCACGCTCGATGAAACCATAGCCTTTCTCTGCGTTGAACCATTTCACTTTACCTTGCATAACGTACACATTCCCTTCGTTTTAAAAAATGTATTAATCATAAGCAAATGAATAATGTAAGCCCTTACTTTTTGACTATAACACCCGTCTGCTTGACCTGTCAATTTGAAACTTGCCAATCAAGTAAATTTTTTGAAAATTCGGGTATATACAAGTCGTGGATAACTGCGAAATTTGTAGAATATTGTCGTGGCGCGGATTTATCCACTTTATTCACAGAGTTATGCACAGGTTTGTGCACATTATCCACAGGCCTCATAAGACAAGAAACCATCTACTTCGCGTAAAATGTTAATACTTTATTTACAGCGTTTATAACATCTTGAATATCCTGATCTATCATGGCCGGGAACAGCGGAAGAGAAATAATGCCTTCGTAAAGATTTTCCGCTATTGGTGCAATCCCTTTCTCGTACCCTAATCTCTTGTAGTAAGGGTGGTAATGCACAGGAAGATAATGAACATTAACACCAATATTTTGTTTTCTCAATGCATCAAAAATATCCTTACGGCTTCCAGTTAACTTTGACAAATCGAGTTGAATAATATAGAGATGCCAGCTAGAATTGCGATCTGGTTTCTGATAGGGTGTAATAATTGCTGCTGTATGCGCAAAAGCTTCTGAATACTGCTTTGCTATTTCTCGTCTACGGGCAACAAACTCATCTATTTTTTTCAGTTGTGAGGAACCTAACGCCGCCTGAATGTCTGTCATACGGTAGTTAAACCCAAGTTCTTGCATCTCATAATACCAGTCACCTTCAGCCTGTGATTCAAGCAATTCTTTTTC
Organism: Paenibacillus violae; assembly: GCF_032461945.1. Lineage (NCBI taxonomy): Bacteria > Bacillati > Bacillota > Bacilli > Caryophanales > Paenibacillaceae > Paenibacillus > Paenibacillus violae. The sequence goes on along the minus strand of NZ_JAWCUD010000015.1, from coordinate 127,842 downwards.
CCGGGTAATACCGTGACTTCGGAAAAGAAGCAATTTCTGATATAACTCATCTGAATTAGTAGTAATTACGCCACCCTCTCCAGTAGTCACATGTTTGACCGGATGGAAACTAAACATCGTCATATCTGCGATTGAACCAACTTTTCGACCTTTGTAATCAGCGCCAAGCGAATGGGCAGCGTCTTCAATTACTATTAGATTCCGCTCCTTTGCAAGCTGCATAATTTCTTCTAAATCTACAGGCTGGCCTGTAAAATCTACGGGAATGATCGCTTTCGTTCTAGGAGAGATTAAAACTTTAATCTTCTCACTATCTATGTTATAAGTATCCGATTCAATATCTGCGAATACCACTTCACCACCACAATAACGTACACAATTTGCACTTGCAGCAAAGGTCATTGAAGTTGTAATTACCTCATCCCCTTCACCAATTTCTGCAGCAAAACAAGCTCCATGAAGCGCTGCTGTTCCATTTGAAAAAGCCACTGCATGTTTAGCACCTACATAACGTGCTACTGAATCCTCAAATTCCTTAATTCTTGGTCCTTGTGTTAAAAATGGAGATCGAAGCGTTGCAATAACAGCTTCAATGTCTGTCTCATCTAGAGACTGTCTACCATAAGGAAGCATTGTATCCCGAACTGGAACGTCCTCGATGAGCACTGGTTGCGAATTTTTTGTATTAACCATTTGGAATACCTCCGATATTTTAAAAATAGGCTGAAATGCGTCAATTCGCATATCAGCCCTTCTATTAGATAATGGTTTTAATCCACTCTTCAGTTAGCTTTAAACCTTCTTCAAGTGTTGTAAGGGGCTGCCATCCAAGGAGCTCTTTCGCCTTAGATGAATTACAAAGAAGTTTTTGAATCTCGCTCTGCGGATGAATATGTTCTACATGCTTGATCCTGTTCTCGTCCCCAACAATTAATTTGGCCAAATCATTTACTGCAATATCACGCCCTAGACCTGCATTTACAATATGTCCATCAACGCGGTCTGAGTATCCTGCCTCCACAACAAATCGAGCGCAATCATCAACATAGAGCAAATCCCTCGTCTGCGTTCCCTCTCCATAGATGTGTAAAGTTTCCCCGTTAAGCTTCTTCTTGATGAAAATAGCAACGACTCCACCCTCGCCACCAAACTTTTGGAACGGTCCATAAGTATTAAATGGGCGTACTACAACAGCCGGTAAACCATAAGCAAAAAAATAAGATAGAACCATATTTTCAGCAGCAATTTTTGCACCAGCATAGGGAGAGGCAGGCTTAATTGGATGCGTTTCAGATATTCCCGACTCGTCTAAACAACGATCATAGACCATACAAGTGCTCATAAATACGATCTTCACTTGATGTTTACGACATTGTTCTAACACATAGAATGTTCCTAACGTGTCATTATTAAAAGTCGTTCTAGGATCATCGATGCTATCTTGTACATTGATACTTGCACCAAGATGATAACAAACATCGAAACCATTTTCGAACAAATGACTTAACGTCTCTTCGTTCTTGATGTCACCGTGGAGAAATTGCTGGAATCTCGGATGAGACTTGAATTCCTCAATATTATTTTCTTCTCCGTTGGATAAATCATCTAAGACCCAGACATTCTGGCCATCTTCTAATAACCTTTTTACAACCCAACGACCAATGAAACCTGCTCCGCCCGTAACCAATACTTTCATCTGTATCTTCCCCTTCTTCTAGGTGAGGCTTAAATTAGTTATAGTATCATGTCTAATGTGACAGCAGTTCCTCTTGGAATATCCTTGCTTACTCTTTTACCAAGCAAGGTATCCAAGTATTTAGGCGGAAGACCAAGGCCCGGTCGAATAACGCGTAAATTTTCAGATGTGAAAATTTCTCCCGCTTTCAAATCTTTAACTACATATAACGAACGACGAAACTGCGTGGAGTTCTTTTCTTTCTCGCTAACGCCATACGAAATAGCACCTAACCCTTGCCATGCACGCTCTGTTTCTTCCACTAAGCTGCTCATCTCATGAGGTTCCAATGAAAAAGCACTGTCGACCCCACCATCAGCTCTACTTAAGGTAAAATGTTTTTCTATTACAGTTGCCCCTAAGGCAACACTTGCTACGGCTACACCAACGCCTAATGTATGATCAGATAAACCGACCTGGACATTAAAAAGTTGCTGCATATGCGGAATGGTTCGAATGTTGGAATTGTCCGGAGTAGCTGGGTAAGAACTCGTACATTTTAATAAAATAAGATCTTGGCATCCCGCAGCTCGAACGGTTTGAACGAGTTCATCCAGTTCAGCAATGCTTGCCATACCTGTTGATGCAATAATTGGCTTGCCTGTGGAAGCAACTTTACGAAGAAGTGGTATATCCGTATTCTCAAATGAAGCAATTTTATAGCAGGATACTCCTAAGGATTCCAAAAAATCTACCGCAGTCTCATCAAACGGTGTGCTAAAACCGATCATCCCGTGTGCTTTACAGCGATCAAAAATTGCTTTATGCCACTCCCATGGCGTATAAGCTTGCTGATATAGAGCATACAAAGACTGCCCGTTCCACAAGCTTTCAGCATCATTGATAAAAAAATCGCTTTGGTCGGACTCTATAGTCATAGTATCTGCTGTATAAGTTTGAATCTTTAAGGCATGTGCTCCCGCTTTAGCTGCGGCATCTACAATTTCAAGCGCTCGCTCTAAAGATTGATTATGATTGCCGGACATTTCCGCTATAATAAACGGCCTGTGCTTAGGCCCTATCGTTCGATGTTCAATGATAATTTCAGGATGATTCATGCTGCCCACCTCGGCGATTATGATAATTAGAATAGCTTTTCACCATATTGCAGTAATAAATCTTTCTTTATTCCGCCCCATTGATCGGCAAAACAAGCAAATAACACAATATCTTCATAGTAATTATGCTTCCAAACGTGTTGTGATAAAATACCTTCTTGTGTAAAACCTAACCTTCTATGAAATCGCAAACTTTTCTCATTAAATGCGAATACTTCCGCGCACAATTTACGAATTTTCAAATGTTCAAACGCTTCAGACATACCGAGAGTCCCTAGAATTGATCCACTTCCGGGAGGAACATCTGTTTCGCCGAGATAAAATCCCCAATTACACTTATTGTGTACACTATTAATAGAAGTAAAATTGATGACCCCAATCGGCGTACGATTGAGTTCAAATATGTAATGTCGAGACTCTTGGCTGTTTTGAATCCGCGAAAACCAAGCACAATGGTCATCCCAAGAAATCAGCTCGTCAGAATACATATTCTTTCGAACGCGCTCTGAGTTCCGCCACTGCAAGACAATTCTCAGATCCGATTCTGACATAACACGAAGTTTATAATCGTTATACGGTCGCATAGCTTTTCCTCATGAACTTTAGATTTCGGCTTATTTTACGGAGTTTAAAAGGGTACCTACAACACTAACCGCGTCAACAGCGTCTAATTGCCCCATGATTTCCATTCCTGTACGACTAATGTCGGCTAACAAACCTGGATTCTCTAAGTACTTTTTAATCGCTATCGCAATCGCAGGAGGGGAAACCTCACTGTAATGGCCTAAATAGTGAATCGCACCTCTACTCGCAACAACTTCTGTAACTTCCATCTGGTTATCAGCCGTCGTAATCGTGATCGCAGGGAGCCCCAAAAAACACCTTTCCCACGTAGTGGAGCCGCCAGCCCCAATAGCTAAATCCGCACGAACCATCAATTCGGCCATTTGATTGGTTTGGCAATAATATTCCGCATTTACTAATTTAGAGCAAAGCTCAGCAATCTTTGCCTTATTGGGATTCGAACTGCCCACAACCACATCAATTGTAAGTTCTGTTTCCTCCAATAACATAAAAGCTTCAAGTGCCTTTTGGGTTTCATTGGTAGGGTCACTACCACCGAAAAAAGCAAGAATCCTGCGGACACCTTTCTCCCTTATTTGTGCAAATTTTCGTGCAACCTGAAACTCGTCTCGCAATAAGGCATAAGAGGGCCCCAACAACTTCATACAGTGCTCAGGAATTATGCCATCGTATCGATGCTCCATATTATCATAGAGGTTTTGATCTAACAGTATATCGCAATCATGATGCCGATTAGCCAGATCATCTACAATCATAATTTTGTTCACGAAACTCCGAATGTTCTGTTCCCATCGTATATCAATTGCATAGTGGTCTACGACGAGCAAGTCGATAGCTGTCCCCAGGTTGCTTAACATAGAAGAGGTTTGTGCGAGATCCTCTTCCCAAGGTTCACCCAGCCAGTGTGCATAAGCATAGTTCACATCTGCTTCATTCGCTTTTTGCTCACAATATGGAAGTCGAAAAACAGGGTATCCCATTTGTTGAATTAAATCACAAAAATGGCCGGGATGTTCTCGACAGACAAACTGTACCATAGCTCCATTTCGTTTGAACTTATCGGCTAGCGTCAAACACCTCATGACATGCCCAGTTCCGATTTCCGTCGAAGCATCTGCACGAATAACAACTTGCACATCATCAAACCCCTTCATCAAGGAAAGAACCCCTCCCACTGCTTAGGGGTTAAATTTTTTTGTCTACAATAATCCCCAATTTTTCATAAAAATTAGCTACCATATCCATAACTTTCTTGGATGGAATTTCTTTAATTACATCATTGGTTTTGTCATCCACAACTTGTACGTAATATTCTTGCAGTTTATCGTGTAAAACAAAATGAAGATGGGAGTTTTTAGACTGCAATATTTTATTGAGATGATCAAGTTCCTTAGTAATCTCTGTTTTGTTATATGCTCGTTCTTGTTGAATTTCGACACCAGGAGCTTCCTCTTGTTGAGGTACCTTATGCTCATCCGGGTATTCCTTAGCAGCAGATCGCTCCTGTAGACCTGAAACATCAGTAATCGGTCGAATTTCCATTTTGCCCTCCCTAGGCTATTTACTTTTTTTTGTCGAAAAAGGCCCCATATGGCGTTTGTCGCAAATACGATTCATATTGCGTGGATATAGTTTTAGCTTTTCGAATATCTTTTATCTTTGCTTCCGTCTCTTGCAGCGAGGCTTGAATGGCTTTTTGTAATTCATCTTCCTTGACCTTTAGCTTATCATAGAGTGAGCGGTATTTGCCGATATTCGCTTCCTGCTGTAAATTTTCATCCAACTGCTTTAACAACAGCTCCCGCTCTGCAAACAGTGGATCCATCGCTTCGAGAGGCTGATTCTGTGGGGAATACTGGGTAATTTGGAGCATATCGCCTGTTCTGTCGATGAGTTGTTGAAACAATGCTTCAGTGGATCCCATGTAGGCGCCCCCTACTGTTTTTGGCTGCGGGCAAGTGTAATTGCTTGTTTCCACGTATCGCGAAACTCCATAAAAAAGCCCTCGACCTCTTCCAAGATGGAAATGTTTTTAGAGACATTGCTTTCAACAAGCCGTCTCTTCAAGTAATCGTAAAGTAAGAGCAATTGTTCAGAAATCGGGTATTTCCTATCAAGTGTAATAATCAATTCGTCGACAATATCTTGAACGCGAGTAATGTGCTGATGAGCATGATTATAATCTCTGTCAGCGATTGCTTGCTTCGCTCGTTTAACAAATGTAATAGCTCCATTATAAAGCATAAGTGTAAGTTCTTCAGAAGGAGCCGTGTCCACTTGATTTTGTTTATAGCTTTTTGCCGCTGGTTGAATCATATGGTTCCTCCATTATTTAAAGTAACTGGCAAGCTGCGAACCCTGAGAACTCAGATTCTCTAAAGAAGTTTGCAGTGCAGTATATTTATTGTACAAACTTTGCTCATAGTCAGATAATTTATCCTGCTCTGTTTGAATGCGAGTCGAGTAATCGTTAATTTGCTGATTCAAATAGCTCTGTGTTGGAACGACCTGCGTTTTTGCAGTAATTTGGGCAATAATATCTTTTTTCAAGGTATCATACAAACGTGTACCTATACCGGCATCATTTACGTTTGTTAGATTCCCGCTTGCATCACGCGCCCCATCCTTTGTAAAAAGGTTCGCCACCTGATCCGGATTATTTATTAATGCCGTACGCAATTTATCTTCATCAATATAAATTTTACCTTTTTCTAAATAAGCCAAGTAGCTGCTCGAACCACTGCTCTGATACGTGGTGATTCCAATATCGGACAAATCATTATATTGATCTCCAGCAATACCAGAGACATTGCTCGAAAGATCGTTTCGCATTGCGTTTAGACCGGAACTTAATATGCTGTCATTACGCAGAAGCCCTGATTTCGCCTTCTCTTCCCAAAGCGTAATATCCGCGTCCTTCATTTCCTTTTTCTGATCATCAGTTAGCGGTGTATAGTCCCGATACTTCGTTTCACTGATTTTGCTGTTCATTTTATCGATTAACGTGTTGTACTTATCGAAAACACCTTTAATTGTTGAAACGACACTATCCACATCCAAATTATTGGAACCATTTATTGTGTAAGGAGTACCTGCAGGATCGGCTAACAGCGTAAAGTTTATATTATTTAACGTGAAGGAGTTAGAAGAAGCCTTAATCACGTCTGTGCTGCCGTTGAAATATACTTCTGCATCCTGACCAGGAATATCAATATTCTGATTAGCTGGAGCGATCTTTAGATTAGTTAAATTCGATGTAGGAGTAGTTTCTTTTATGTTTATCTTTGCTGCCGCTCCGGTTTGACTACTAACGAACGTAACCTTGTCCGAAAGCTGATCATAAACAGCTTTCACCCCAGTAGATGCTGTTGCTCCATTAATATTGGCAACGATTTGACTTACACTATCCCCAGCATTAATTGTAATGTCTTTGTTCCCCAATGAACCTGCTACATTAATTGTACCTGCGGTAGCAGTGAAAGTTCCGACTGGCGCAGTGCTACCAACCGATGCAACTTTTGCAATCTTATCTACCTTCAGGGAGAAATTCCCGGTCAGCGCCTTTGCTGTAGGTGACACCTGCACTTTACCAGCGTCAGTAGTCGATAAAGTTGTTTTCTGCGTCATAAAAGTAGCTTGAAGCGTCAACTTCTGTGCTTCGTTCATAAAGCTCGACATATCGGTATTCACATCACGGTAAGCATCACGTTGCCATGTGAGAGATGTCCTTTTCTGAATCATTTGATCAATAGGAGCTTGTTTAACCTTCATCATTTGGCTAACAATCGAATCAATATCCAAGCCTGTTGTACCAAGTCCGCTTATTCGAGTCGTCAATAGAATCACCTTCGCATTCGCTAGTGTTTACAATATATATCGGCAAAAGCACTAATTAGATTTACTGCTTTTGTTCTACATGGGAATTAATCATTGCCCAGTCAGGATTTTTGCGCATTAGTGAAGCCGCTTCTTTCCAGGTAAATAGTTGACCTGGCAGGTACAAAGAATTATAAATTCTCGATATTAATTCCCAGTCTTCAGGCGTATCAAGTGTCCAACGGTAATCGAGAATACCCTCATCACTTAGAACAGAACGGCAATTGAAGTATTTAGGTGTATTGTATATATACGGAGTAACATGTTCGCGGTCATGAGCTCTTTGAGATTCCCGATGCGCAGTCTCTAGAGAAGCGAAAGAAAATACTTCTGTATCTAATCCACGCGGGTAGGAACGATTTAACGTATTGCTTACATAGTCGTATTTGCCGCCTTCGTTCAGATATTCCTGGATAATATGGGAGGAAACTTCGGGATCAATCAGCGGGCAATCGGAAGTAATGCGAATGACCGTATCCGCTTTTGCCTGCAGACCAGCTTCATAATAACGCGACAAAACATCATATTCGCTGCCTCTGTAAACCGCAGCACCTTGAGAAATCGCTTCCTCGACAATCGGAGCGTCTTGAGCACCAGTTGTGGTCGCAACGACAATTTCCTGCACGTTCTTAAAGTTTTGCGCTCTTTCAATAACATGCGCAAGGACCGTTTTACCAGCCAAGTTTGTTAACACTTTTCCGGGGAGTCTAGTCGAACCCATTCTTGCCTGAATGATGACCACGTTTTTCATAATAATTCCCCCTTGATTAAACCTTCCTCCAATATCCACTGACGGAGAGTATCACGATCAATCGGCTGCTCCTGGTGGGAATTCACTGCACATTGCTGCATTTTTTGAGCATTAGGATAAGAGGTTTCCAGCTTCAAATCACGAAATGCTGAAGGAATAATAAACATATCTGGTGTTTCCCAGGCATGCAACGTCTCGTCTTCGGTCATTAATTCTTCATATCGTTTCTCGCCTGGGCGCAAGCCAATTTCTTCACGAACAACTTGTTCGGATATTCCAAATCTAGTACAGACTTCTTCAATAACAACATCAGCCAAATCAACGAGCAAAATAGTCGGCATCTTTAAAACAAACACTTCTCCGCCCTGAGAAATATCGTTAGCCTTAAGCATCAGCGAAATCGCTTGTGTCGCCGTCATCATGTAACGGGTCATTTGTCGATCGGTTATAGTAACTTTGCTCTTTTCCATAATCTGCTTGACAAAAAGAGGAATGACTGATCCCCTTGACCCCATTACGTTCCCAAAACGGACTGATGCAAATACAGTTTGTTTGGGTCCTTTCTGGTATTCGGCTGCAGAAATGAGGCGTTCAGCCATCAGTTTAGAAGCACCGTACGTATTAGTCGGCGAAATAGCTTTATCGGTAGAAGTGAAAAGAACCTTTTTAACCCCGCACTGAATTGCCGCTTGAATCATGTTCTGTGTACCTATGATATTCGTCTGAACGGCTTCAAATGGGTTGTATTCGCAGAACGGCACATGTTTCATAGCTGCCAGGTGAAAGACGTAATCAATGTCCTCCATGGCACGTAGAAGTCTTTGTCCATCTCGAACGTCTCCTATTAAAAACCGCAGTTTAGACAAATGTTCTGTAAAATTCTGTTGCATCTCATACTGCTTGTACTCATCACGACTCATAATTCGAATGACTTGTGGATTCTGCCGCAATAAAAAACGTGTAAGATGTTGACCAAGGGTTCCAGTACCACCGATAATCAATATTTTTTTGCCTTCATAGTTCATGCTTCCAACTCCAAATCAATTCAAGGATGCGGATAATACCATTTGTTGAAATGCCTCACGTGCCTTAGAAACATCGTTCACTTGGACGCTTGTTAAAAATTCCGACAATGTCACATGTGCAAACCCTTCGATATAAGCGCCGCCTTCCGTAGCATTGAAGAAAACCTCATCGTTGTTTCTGGCTTGTTCCTCAAACCATTTCTTATAAATTAGCAAATTACGCGAGGTCATTACGGTTCCAAGCCTATCGAACGCTACTACGCGCTCTCCTGTCGCTTCTCGTTCCCATTTTTTGTAGAGTGGTGTTCCCGCTACGTGTGTTTGGTTATCAGTGTATGCAAGGTCTTGACCTACAAGGCAGATCGGTCTCATGCACAATAATCGAGCTAGAGAAAAGAGAGTCGTCGAAACGGATCCTCCCGTCTGTACAAGTTGTTCGCTACGAAGCGAAGCCATTTCTTCAGCTGGTACAAAGCCCTCCTGAAAAAGAATGAATTTCGGACCGGCGTATTGTTCCACGACTGCTGTGTGGACAGTACTTAGGAAAAACAAGGGGATGGATGGTGGCTGCCAACCTTCCAACTGCTTAATCATTCCCTCTTGCGGATCGGTCATAATTACAAAGTCAGGGATTACTCCATGACGAACCAACAAGGAAGATGCTGTCCCTACAGCTCCGAGTAAACAATGCTTGGCTGCAGTTTGCAAGAGCGGTAACGATTTCGCAAGAGATGGTCCGGCGCTGATAAGAATGGCTGGTACAGAAGAGGAAAAATCTTGAAAAGCAGAAATCGACGGCCACTCCTGCTGGGTGTTCTGCATAAAATTGCTATTCATTAATTCCCTATTGATGATTGCACTATTGCGCTTAATTTTGTAATCCAATAAGATACTTTTGAAAGATGATAATTCCAATGGCACCGCGCGCAATGACGGCTCATGGACGATGACATGTACATGTTCATTCTGCCAAGCATTCGACCGTTCCCCATAAACTTTTATATCGTCCGTAACGATTATTGTTAGCCGCCGGCAATTCATAATGTCTTTAAGAGCTCCGGACTTTTCGATATGAAAAAAGGCTGCAACATTCGTCTCCCAAACTTCAATCGGAGTTCCCATTTGCTCGGTTTTCTCTAGCAAGGCGCTAACGTGGTGCCCACATCCAAGACCATAAAGAACAATGCGATCCACACTCTCCCCTTCACTGCCGCTCAAATGAGCAGCAGCAAATCGTCCCGCTTCGGAAACAGGATCATAACGACTATGCAAATAAATGGCTTGAGTCCCGGATTCTTGTATGAAAGCCGTAAAGGATCCATTTTTAGCTCGCTCTAGTGTCACATCAGGCCCATTGAATCTTGGAACATCCCTTTGAATAAAGTGATCTTGGTTATTCAATGAACCATTCCCCTTAGTTGCTCTTCACAAGATTCTAACATTGGACGCAATTCATATTGCAACAGATCACAAAGAGATACAAAGTCATTTTGTTCCAGCGCTTCTGTCATTTGATCCATGTACGGCTTAATGAGCTCAATATTCCAGTCTTCCAATAAGAATCGATCCAACCGTTGAAGTCCCGCAACAGCCTCTACTAACCAATTTAGCCCTTCTAAATAGGCAAGCAATGTGTCGATCCATCCCTCCTGGTGGGTTTGAATATCAAGAGCTATCTTTTCAGATGCTGCCGCCAATTTAGGAACATAGTCTATCATACTCTCCAACGTTTCCTGTACGATGTCTTGCATTAACCGTTATCCTCCTCTAGCTCCAAATTCGGCGGTTCCCATTTCTGCTTCGCCTCGAAGTACAGCTCTTCACTATTTAGCCCTAGTTCAGTAACTGCCTCTCGAATTCCTTCTTCATATACTTTCATAATTTGATCTCTTCCATCAATAATCCACATCATAAAGTTGCTTTGATGAACTAAAATAGATTTCAAGCGCTCAATTGAGGATACGCGGGAAATAGGGTTCATTTTCACATGATAATTAGTTAGAAGCGGAGAGAGGAAAAACATACAGAATGAATCCTTTATCATATCCTTTATTAGGAGTTCTACATTACGTATAATTCGACTCGCTTTCATTTCCAAAAACTCTACTGAATTGTCCTGCGAGAATGGCTGCTCCACTAGCAATTGCTCGATTGCCTGCAAAATCTCTGCCGCAAACGTGCTGATGCGCTCCAACTCACCCAAACGGCCGTTAAAGAAATCTATCATGTTTCTCATTCTATCGTGCAGTTCGGCATCCATGGGTTGCGCCATATCACGAAACAATTCCGGAATTGAAGGAGTCCGCTCCTGACAATACTGTTCGATTACTTCCTGGAATGGCATATTGACGGCTCCTTTAATTTCTGCACCGCCCTCTGTAGCATTAATTACTAACGGAGCCGGTAAAATCGCAAGCATATGTTCCATCCAGAATAAAAATTGTCTCCAAAGCTCCCTCGTTCTGACTTTACCACCATAATAGCCATCTACGTAGACCGTTTTATTATAAAAGTTTTGATCCGGCTGCAAAGAAGCAGAGATTTGCTTACGCTGTTCATCGGTTATATTCTCATCGCTCTGATCAACATAGAAACTGTCTTTGCTATGCGTAGTTCCTTCTTCCGAGTAAGCCAAATCTTGACCTATGAAAACAATCGGATACCCGCCGAGATGTTGTGCCACAGAATAACTCAAATGAGCTACAGAATTTCCATTGTATAGTGTCCCTAAATCTCCAAGAGCTTCGCTCATAAGTCGGGAATGTGTAATATTAGATTTAAATACGGGCACAACGTGCGAATTCCACACCCTTGGAAGGCGCGGGTCCATCAACGTCAATGCAATTAACGCAGTCTCTTCCGGTATTTCTACACCGTTTGTACTGAGTTCATAAGAATTGGGACCTCGTTCCAAAATGCATAACACATCCGGAGCAATATCGTTCTTAAGTAGTACTTTAAATGCTGACTCTGCGCTGATAATCATTGCCTTTCCTTTAACCTGTTTGAGCAGTGGAAGTTGCTTATCCAACGAAGGACCAGAAGCAACACATATGATCGGTTTTCCTTTAAACTTCTCTTTTAAATCTTTAATCTTTGGTGAGCGTAAAGCAATTGGAACATTTTTCAATTCGTTGGACATGCCGAGCAATGTATCTTCCATCGAATTACCCATAGCAGCTACCGTGGTACGCAATTGATTAATAATAATGCTAGTGACTGACTCATAATATTCAGCATCACGACGGTAACTTGCGAACGTACGAAGCAAATCTGTTTGCAAAAAATAATATCCAATCAAGGAGAAAATATAATGATTCATTATACCTGATATATCACCCATAAGGTCGGTTAGAATAATAACCCGCTGCAATTGCCCCGACAAATATGGTGATAAGTCAACTTCTTGCAAGAACTTCTTCACTAGCCTAGTGTCTTTCTCTATAATTAAAACCCAAGCAGTCTCGGTTTTGTTTCCTAAAATTTGTTTGAGGATTGCTGAAGAACCCATCCCCAAAAGGATATATCCCGTATTGTCAAAATTAACACCGTCTAAGAACTGTTCCGCTTCATACCGCGGATCATACATACTTGCAGAGAAAAATTCATTCCCTTGTTCATCTGCCAGCTTAAAGGCAATATCATCTCCGACGTGAATGATTTCAAGATCATCGGCACTAATCAATTCCATTTGTTCCAACAGCCATTCGTTGTATTCAGTTAAGAATTGTGCATTGCTGTCGTAATAGTTCATACTAAGCTCCTTCTATTCGGAAGAACCGGCAACAGCCTTTATTCGACCGAGCAATTCATACATTAATAAATCAGCTGCAATTAAATAGTCTCTATTATCCACAGCTAGTAAAATTAGCTTCAGCAGTTCTATCAAATCCTGCTGCTGCGCTTCAGAGATATGTTGATTCATCAAAATGCAGTCTATTTCTTCTGTTAGAGCCTCGAACTGACTCAGACCATTCTTAATTTCATAGCGGTAAAAAGCGTAACAAACACGCTTCACTTTCTCATGCAGTGCCTCGACGCTTTCGTCGTACATAATTTCCTCCATTCATTGGCCCTAAATCAATTGTTTTAAAAAAGCCAACCGCAAACGGGTTGGCTTTTTGATAAATCCGAATGTATTAACGCAGCAATTGAAGAACACCTTGTGGTTGTTGGTTTGCTTGTGCCAACATAGCTTGTGCTGCTTGGGAAAGAATGTTGCTCTTCGTGTAGTTCATCATTTCTTTCGCCATATCTACGTCGCGGATACGGGATTCAGCGGCGCTCAAGTTTTCGGAAGAAGTATCCAAGTTAGCGATAGTGTGCTCCAAACGGTTTTGGTATGCACCAAGGTTTGCACGAATTTTGGAAACCGAGCCAATACCTTTGTTGATAGCGGCAATGATGGAACCAACAGTACTCGACTTGATCGAGGAGAACTTGGATCCGTAATTCGCACCAACCAATAAACTTGCTTTCGCGTTTACAAGTACAGACATCGTGATGGTTTGACCGGAGTTCGCACCAACTTGGAAACCAACTTTACTGATTTTGGAGTTCAGCAATTTCTTAGTGTTGAACTCTGTAGCAGAGGAGATACGGTTGATTTCTTTTTGCAACTGTTGAACTTCCAAACCGATTTTGTTACGGTCAGTCGTTGTATACGTGTCGTTACCTGCTTGTACAGTTAGTTCACGCATACGTTGCAGAATGTTTTGCGTTTCGCTCAATGCGCCCTCAGCTGTTTGAATCAAGGAGATACCATCTTGGGAGTTACGGGAAGCTTGGTCCAAACCACGGATTTGGGAACGCATTTTCTCGGAAATTGCCAAACCAGCTGCATCATCGCCAGCACGGTTGATACGCAGACCGGAAGACAACTTCTCCATAGCTTTAGCAGTGCTGTTGTTGTTAACAACCAATTTGTTGTACGTGTTAAGTGCTGGTAGGTTGTGGTTAATAATCATTTGATATTCCTCCTTGAGTTGTAAAGAACACATCCATGTGTCCTAATGTATTGCACACCTCTGGTAGGTCGGCCGCCCTCCAGAGGAGCGATTAATATATATATCGGCTTTTATATAAAAAATGTTTAGAGGAATTTTTGCAAAAATGGAGGAAATTCGACTTTTTTATCACGGAAATTTTTACAAATTTTGCAACGGCATGTGAAAACACAATCTCTACCTCTTCTTTTCCTAAAAATGAGATGAAACGACTCTAAATTCGGTTTGTTATCACTTTTTAAGATCCATTAACTTTTTCAAATTATCTAGATCTATTTTGGAGCGTATCGCCTCTTTATTACTTTTCTGCACTTCCTCATACAACTCCTTTCGCAAAATACTGACTTCCTTAGGAGCACTAATACCGATCTTCACTTGATCTCCGTCAATAGCCGATATTACAATCTCAATATTGTTATTGAGAATGATTGATTGCCCTTTTTTTCTCGTTAAGATCAGCATTAACGCTCACCGCTTTCTTCAGGGGCTTCTTTAAAGAGAGGATCGTTCGTACCATAGGTAGATTGTGGAGGTAGCACCAATTGACGAGCTTGCTCAGTCGCAATGTTCAACACCAGCGGTGCTAGCAAATTCACAGTGGACTTTGTGTACGGCTCCTTAATCGTTACAATATTAATAACAGCAACCTCTTCATTCGAATTCAACTCAAGCAAACTTTTGTCATTGTCCTCGATCTCAAATGTATAGTTGGGATAGAAAACAAAAGGTGTCACTACCAAAAAGCTTATATTTTCATCTTGCACACTTTGCAGATATGCATACGGGCTGCCCTCTTCAACGACAGAGACTTCAAATTCATCCAGTTCTTCGAATCCTAGAATGCTTCCATTAAAACGAAGAACTTTGCCTTGTAAAAGATCAAGCATGCAATAATCTCTCCTAAATACATAATGCTATAGCTTGCGCTATAGCATTATGTTTTATTATTTGTTTTTACCGTGTGTTGGCCAAACTTCAAGAAAGCTAGGTTTTAATATCAATTTGTGGTGGAATTATCTCCACCTTAGGGTACTGAATCATATAAATATCGAGTTTACCCCGAATATAATTAATCTCAGGGGGGTTCGGATGTGTATTTACGTTAACTTTGCCTTCCTTGAATTGAATATCCAGTTTGCCTGGTTCGTAATGCAACTCAACATTGTCCATGGAAGCATCACCTAAGAATTCAAACTCGAAAAACTCATCGCCCTTCTCTTTCGCAATTTCTGCAATAGCGTTTCCACCATTTTGAATAGCCGCTAATCGATTGCCGTTTTCTACAATTTTGGCAATTCCCTGCAGTGCTACATCACGAGCTTTTGAATAAATTCTACTCATTGTTTCCAGGGACGATCCCAATCCCAGTGCATCCCAAGCTTTGCTGGAATCAATGTAAAGCACACCTTTTTCCGAGTGGATTTCCAACTTGGACGGTTCGGTCGTTATTTCGAGAGTAGCTTTAGGCTGCTTGATGTCCAGTTGACCTAAATCAGCATCAATACCTATCTGAGCACGTTGTTGACGTATCTGAATTTGAGGAATTGGAAACGTCATGCTAAACCGCTCCTATCGTAGAAAATCAACGAGACTCGTGCTAATAATTTTAGAACCTACTGAAAGGGACGCATTATAAACATTTTCATCCGTCTTTAAATTAGTAATGACAGCCGGAATATCCGCATCTTCTTCCTTAGCTTGGAGAGTTTGAAGATTGGTGCCTATATCTTCAAGACGAGATTGTGCTAATTCAATTCGATTTTGTCTTGCCCCTACATCTGCACGCGCCTGTAAAAAAGCTTCATTTCGGCTATCAATCTTGCCAATACAAGCACCAATATCATTTTGATTGCCGGAAGCTAAAGCAGCCGATAAATCCTTCATAATCATGAAAATGTTGTCGCTAGCTCCAGCAGCACCAAAAATTTTATCGCCAGAAACATTAGCCGTTACTCTTACACCTACACCAATATCAAACTTAATTTCCCCTTGATCAGCAACATCCGTCGATGCTGTGGCTGAGTTATATGGCGCTTTATCGGTTAACTGGCCATTGAAAACGTACTTCCCGTTAAATTGACTATTACCAATCGTAACCATCTGTTCTGATAGCTGATCGATTTCTTTCTTAATTGCATCTAGTGCTGATTGCGGATTAGTCCCGTTGGAAGCCTGAACCGTCAACTCTCGAACTCGCTGAATAACAGTATTCGCTTGATTTAACGTTGTATCTGTGAAATCAAGCCAGGAAACTGCAGAGTCCGCATTACTCTTGTACTGTTCGTTCGCGGCTCCCTCGCTGCGATAACGCAAAGAGAAACTTATCCCGACAGGATCGTCTGAGGGTTTATTAATTTTTCTACCAGTTGAGAGCTGGTTCTGATTTTCATTAATTCTCGATAAATTTGCAGTTACATTTCGCAGTAATTGATTATTCATCATGCCTTGAGTAATACGGGTGGTCATGTTAGCATTCACCTACCATACAATATTAGTCTTTCTTATCTGCCTACTGTCCCCATGCTATTAATTACTTTATCCAACAGCTCATCAAACGTTGTCATTACACGAGCCGCAGCACTGTAAGCTTTTTGAAATTTAATCATATTAGACATTTCCTCATCCAACGAAACGCCGCTTACTCCTTGTCTGTTAGAGTCAACTTGATCAACTAAAGTTTGCTGGTTCGTTGCCTGCCTCGTAGCTTCCTGACTTTGAACACCTAGTTGTCCGACAATCGACCGGAAAAACTCATCAAAAGTACCATCTTTTAAAACGGTGTTTCCGCCGGCTGCATCTTCGAAACTGATTTTGTTATCCTTAAGACCTGCCAACAATAGTGCCATATCGTTATTACCCTTAACGACTTTTTCTACACCATCGGTATCTATATATGTTCGAGTCGATGTGGAGACATTGGACGGATCACTTAGAATAGTAGGATTAACTGTGATACTGTCGGCAGTAAATTCCGTCGCTCCAGGCTTTAAAGTAAAGAACGGAACACCCGACTTCAAAGGGCTTGAACCAGAATACCCTAATTGGTGCAAACCATTAAACCCTTTGACAACAACCTTAAGATCGCTTGTCAATGTACGTCCCGCACCACTAAATTGCTGCTGAGAAGTTGTCCCGTCAGAGTTAACGACAGTTAACGTAGTCCCCTCCGGGACAACCATTCCTTTTGGCAGTGTCGTTTCAACATCACCTTGAACCATCGTCTTCAACATGGCATCAAGCTGAAATTTATAACCGGCAACATAATTATCTCTAGATTGCAGCATTCCATAGACCTCACCACTATTGAGATCTCCTGAATTAGCAGAACTCGTTAACGAGTCTGTAGATAATGTATTAGCCACATCTTTACCACTAACTAGTTGCACGCTGCCCATCTTCACATTATAGCCGTTGCTATCCTCTGTATAAGTTATATTGATAATTTTAGATAAATTATCCATAAGAAGATCCCTTTGGTCCCGCAAATCATTCGCATCGTCCCCAAGCCCCTCGATACGAAAAATTTCTTCATTGAGCTTTGCAATTTGTCCAATTGCTGTATTGGCTTCCGTCGCCTTAATGCCGATATTTGTCGTTAAATCGGAAGAGAGATCTTGAAGTTGCCTAGATGCTTGGTTAAACGCGTCCGTCATTGCCAGCGCCCGTTCTTTGACTAATACTCTTGCCGTAGTGTTTTCAGGAGATTTACTTAACTCCTGCCAAGCATTCCAAAAACCTTCGACTGTTTGGCGAATGCCAGTATCGGAAGGTTCGTTAATGATCGATTCGATTTTATCCAGTGTATCCTTTCTAGTGCTCCAATCGCCAAGATTCTTATTCTCATTATGAAACTGATCGTCCAAGAATTTCTCGCGAATCCTTGTGATATGGTCAAATTCAACACCTTGACCCATTTGACCAGGAACAGTACTCCGCTGCAAACCAGGATATTCAAGCGGCGCTGCAGCTACCATGTTTACGACTTGTCTCGAATAGCCTTTCGTATTAGAGTTCGCTATGTTATGACCAGTTGTGTTAAGCGCTGCTTGTTGCGTAAAAAGAGCCCTTTTCGAAATCTCTATACCCATAAAAGTGGAACGCATAAATCGAAATCTCCTCTCGTAAACCCTACTAGGCTTTTGTATCGAATAGTCCCGGACGCTTCGCCCCATAGGGCACTTGATTTGGTCTCTGATAGATTACATCATCTTCAGGTACTCCTAGTACTAAATCAACCGTATAATTGATAAAGGATAAAGACTGTTCAATTAATTGCTGATTAATTTCATTCTCAGCCTTTAAAGTTTTCATAGTCTCCACTAATTTTTGTTGCGCTTGCATTAACAGCTGCTTTTCTTCCGCTTTAAAAATGATTTTCACTAAATCTGCAACCGTTATCTTAGGGTTTGGATTATAACCTCTTGAAATTAAATAGGACCCGATATGCTGAATTCTTTCTAAATTCAGCTCTTGTATACCTCGAATCCATCTGCTTTCTTTGTTTACAATGTTATTTAATTGCTCCACATCGTTTTTGACGAGTACGCGAGGCTTCTCACGTGCTAATACGAGCAATGCTTCATGAGCTTCTTGCAGTTTAGACATGGTTTCCATCAAAAGCTGTATCGACACACTCGTTCACCTATTCCATCTTTTGTCATGATATATTTTACTTGAGATAAGGGATCAACTTTTCTGCAATTTTGTTCGCATCCACATAATAGGTGCCAGAGGCTACAGATGCCTTTAATTCCTCGATTCGCTGTGCCTGCTCTTCCGTCCGTACAATGCCCTTTGCATCTAGCATTTCCTTAGCCTCAGCAGAAATTTCGACCTGATCTTTCGCCTTTTCCTTCTTATTGGCTGCATGGGACATAAATTTAGCATCGCCAGTTTTTTTATAAGGGTTTACAGCACCAATTCGCTGATTGTCATTAATTTTCACACTCAACCACTCCCATGATCTGACATAAATAAAATGCCGATAATCTTTAGAGTTATTATCGGCATCATATGTATAATATTTTATATCTCAATCAGCAATTTCGAACAAAATTAATGTCTGTCTTTTAAACGTTCATGAATCTTAAAGCTAATTTTGCCCTCTTGCTTCTTCAGTTCTTCATTTCTCCGCTCGTCCTCGGCCGTGTTCCGTACATCTTTCACAAGCTTCATTCGGCACGGCTCGCAAAGCGTATTTTCCCGAATCAACGTCCCACAAACCTCGCAAGGATAAGCCATGTTCGGCGCATTCATAATAGAGATCCGACCTTCACGAATAAACTTCGTAATCTGCTTAATAGATACGTCCGTCGCTTCACTTAAATCATTTATAGTAGTACCTTTGTTTGCACGCAGATACTTCAGGCATTTATCATACTGCTGCTCCAAATCTTTCAAGCAATTCGGGCATACCTCAGCAAATCCCTTAACAAAAATCTTCCCACAGCGTGGACAATTAGCAACGTTCATGCCCATTATATGGCCCCCTTCTATTGTTCCCTATACCTAAATATTTAATTCCAGTTTACCGCAATCCGACAGCGTTTGCATATCTCTATTTTTCGAGAGCCTGGCTGTAGCCCCTATCGCGCCCATGTAATACCGAACACTTTCGCCGGCAAGGATTCGCCTAAAACCCTTGCACACTGATTCATAGTGCTCCCAGTGGTGTACACATCATCTACGATATATATAACGTATGAAGCTGCCTGGCAACCTGTCAGCTGTTTAATCAGCAGCTCGTTAATCTCAAAAACATGTACTAGATCATCCAGACGCTCACTCCTATTCTTAAAACTTTGTTTATCTGTATGTTTCGAACGATTAAGCAGTTGAACGACAGGGAGCCCGACTTTTCTTCCTAATTCAATAGCCATTTGTTCAGCTTGGTTAAAACCGCGCTCCAGCAATCTACGCTCACTAACAGGTACGAACGTGATAAGTCTCTTAATTGAGACTGGATCCGTGCCGAATTCTCTCATTTCCTCTTGCAATAAATGATACGCATGAACAAGCATTTGACCAATTACAGCCTTGAGTCGTTCATCTCCTCGATATTTATAACGAGCTAATAATTCTTTCATCATTTCATCGTATCTCACTGCACTGCGGCTTTTCGAGAAATAAGCGTATCCCCTTCGTTGACAGTCATAACATACCTCGCCTCGCCCGCATATAGCACAAAGTGCCGTTCGAATCCATGGTATTCTCATATAACATGAACGACAAAGTCCCAGCTGCCTAACAGGGTCAGAGCTAACTTGCTTACACAGCAAGCACTCTTCCTTTACTGGACTCAGCAGTGAAAAGAAAGTTCCTCTCATTGCACCCAGCCAATTTTTCCAATCACTCATTCATTTCCCCCTTTCAAAATACCCCCGTTTACGCGCTATGCGATTCATTTTCTCGATTTGTCGAATAGCCTCCTTTTGTGATCGTGTGATTTCTTTGGCTGCAAAATAAACCTTTCCCGCCGGATCGTCCTTTGATCTACCTGCCCGCCCAGCCATCTGAACAAGCGCTGCTTCATCAAATAACTTTGAATCGGCATCTAGGATAAAGACATCCGACTTCGGCACAGTGACTCCCCTCTCCAAAATCGTCGTTGTCACCAAAACTCGTATGTCCCTGTTACGAAAACGCTGAACCCTCTCAGTTCGGTCAGAGTCCTTTGACGAAGTTCCCTCAATGCACAGCGTAGTACCTCCTTGTAATTTTATCCTAAGTAGATCCACCGTAGGCTCCACCAGGTGAATGTTGGGAACGAAAACAAACAACTGTGCACCCCGCTCCACTGAAGCTACCAGCTTAGCAAATAACGAATTAGGCAGAGCTTGAGTATGTATAGATTTATTTAGGGATGGGGCGGCTATGAGCTCCGGTACTGGCAAGGGGTTCCTATGAAAGCGTACCGGCACTCCAACATGCGGTAATCGCCCCCTCTTTGCAGCGAGCCTTACAGCTCTCGGCGGTGTGGCTGAAAGCAGAATATTCGTTCCGCTAGGCTTACAAACTTTAGCTGCCGCATAAGTAAGCATTGGATTGTTATGGTATGGAAATGCATCAATTTCATCAATAATGACAAGATCAAATGCCTTATCAAAACGCATGAGTTGATGTGTCGTGGCAATTGTAATTTGCCCTTGCTCCCACCGCTGCTCGCTACCACCATAAAGCGTAACGACACTATAGTCTGAGAAAGCTCGTGATATTCTTGGTTGAAGCTCTAACACCACGTCTTTTCGAGGAGTTGCAATCAACACCCGCCCTCCGTTGGCCACCGTTAGGTGAACAAAGGGGAAAATCATTTCCGTCTTTCCAGCACCGGTAACAGCCCATATTAAAAACTTTCGAGGTTCTTTGGCTAGCAATCCTCGTTTATCCTTCCCCCTCTCCTCCGTAATAAATTGTAGCCCCTCCAGAGATGCTCTAGTCTGAGCTTCACTAAGTCCCCATGGTTTGATGTAGGTTTCGAGATTCTCAAAGGACTGTTTCGCGTCTTCCACCACTAACTTTCCATTCTCAGCTGTCCCTCCAAATATAAGCAACGAGCAAAACTTTACCCGTCCCATTGTTAAGCACGCTTCACAGTAGGGGCAGTCATGTCCGCAGAAATGGCAGGCTGACCAATACAAACTCTCCTCACCGCTTCCGCAACGTTTACAGGAGTAGCTCGTCCTTTTCTGGTAACCTCGGCGCCATTCCCGGTACTCCTTTATATAGAGTCCATTCTCTAATGTTAAATCCCCGTTAAGATGAGCTAGCTGAAGATAACTCATCCACGCTTCCCCTGCACCTAGTTCTAAATTTGCCGCTTTTAACAGCTGCTCAAATTCCTCTACAAGCAACGTCCTACCGCTGCAAGCTAATACAATCTTGGTATAAACCCCATAATCTAAAATCATTCTAGAGAACAATCTTTCCTCGTTAAGTGTTATTTTCTTCATTGCAATTTTGTCGCAATTTAGCAAACCGCAATTTTTGGCCGTCTGGCGGAACTGCCTCAGCATACTTTCATCGTCCTCAACCGCTTGTTTTAAATTTGCAGATTTTAGTTTACCAAGCACCCGCACACCTTGCCCAAACGAAATAAAAGGTTCGAACAGTACGAGGCCGGCGTCGGCTGCGTATTGCTCGAACCAATATTGAATGTCTGTCATAGGGTGGATGGTCAAATTCCAATTCCACTCCTTATTTACAAGAACGGCGTAAAGTTGAACCTTCATTGCTCACCTTACCCTCTTTTTAAGTTGCATCTGCAAGCGGTTACTGCTATCAGACAGGTATTTTCACAAGATCTTCCCTATTGCTAAGATGAACAACAACCACAGGTTCGCCTTCATGCTCACTCACAAATTGATCAACTGCACCAAAATCCATTTGATATCTCAAATTAAGTAAATGGGTATGGGATAATCGCTCAATAATTTGTCTTGTGTCGTCAGAAGACCCTTCATCGTAGATCGTTGCCGTAACTTCATAGCCTTTTAATCCAGAGAAAAAAAATAAAGAGCGAATATACCATTCAATTTGATTTTGGTTATTTTTGGTGATAAGCAGAACTTTTGCAGGCTTCTTCTTTCTACCCTTTCGGGCTCCGAACAATAGATGAAGCACTGCGATGCTGATTCCGTAGCAACCCAAGATCCAAAGTAACCCAATCCACATAGCGGATCCCTCCCTTAATTGCAGTGTATGCCACAAAAAGTAGAGGGGTTCCAACAACGGGAGTCTTATAAGGTTACCCAACCATTCTTAATCGCGATGATAACCGCTTGTGTACGGTCATCTACTTCCATTTTTTGAAGAATGGAGCTGACATGGTTCTTCACCGTTTTTTCACTGATGTAGAGGAACTCTCCGATCAGTTTATTGCTTTTGCCTTCTGCCATTAAACGAAGAACTTCCGCTTCCCGTTTGGTAAGTGGACTGTTTGTATTATGTATGTACTTAAGCGCAGAATCCTTAGCGCCCTGACCTGATCCAACCACACCGACGTCATCTAAATAAGTCATGCGTCTTAGTTGGTTGATTAGCTTTCCTGTAACTTTGGGGTGAATATAGGCGTGACCAGCCACCACAGAACGAATCGCATTAATAAGCGACTCCGCTTCCATATCTTTAAGCAAATAACCCGAAGCTCCCTTGCGAAGGGTCTCAAATACATAGCTCTCATCATCATGAAGCGAAAGAATGATAACCTTAATATCAGGGAAAATAAGCTTTAGGCGCTCAGTCGCGACTACACCATTCTCAAGTGGCATGTTGATGTCCATGAGAACAATATCTGGGGTGATTTGATTACATAGCTCGATAACCTGGATCCCATCGCCACACTCTCCGATGACCTCCATATCATCTTCCATATTGATAATCCGTTTAACACCTTCGCGAAACAGCTGGTGATCGTCCGCAATAACAATTCGCACATTGCGTTTATGACTCGCCGTGTTGTCCATTTTGATTTTCCTCCTTGTTCTCTGCACCGCCGCCAATAGGGATTAGCATTGTAATTTTGGTTCCGGAATCTTTGGCAGAATCAATGATCATTGTGCCTTCCAGAAGCTCAACACGCTCACGCATGCCTAACAAACCAAAATTATTTCCCTTAGCTATTTTCTGCTCTGTTTGCGGCACATCGAAGCCGACCCCATTATCTACGACGTAGATTTGTACTTGATCAGGTTCCAGTGTTAGCTCAACAGATAAGAAAGTTGCTTTCGCATGTTTTATTACATTAGATAGAGCTTCTTGCACCAGTCGGAAAATCGCAATTTCAAGCCCTGATGGAATGCGAGTCTGCTTGCCTACGAGATTGAATTGCGTACGAATCCGATATTTCTCTTCGCAATCTTGAACATATTTACGCAGAGTCGGTACGATACCTAGATCATCGAGCGCCATCGGGCGGAGGTTGAAGATGATCTTACGAACTTCTTCAAGTCCCCCTCTGACTTGTCCCTTCAAATCCACTAGTTCTTCCTTAACCGCGGGGATATCTTCTTTAATAAGCATGCGCTGAGCAATTTCTGTTCGTAGCACAACATTTGCCAAGGTCTGAGCCATACCATCATGAATTTCACGCGCAATACGCTTTCGCTCTTCCTCTTGTGCCAAAATAATCTTTAAACCAAGCAATTGCCTGTTTTTAGCGGATTCTAATATGCGAGTGACCTGATTGAGATCTCCGGATAAGTATTCTAAAACTACATTCATCTGAGAAACGATCGTTTCAGCCCGTTCCACCTGCTTGTCCACATTCTTAGTTCGCACTTGCAGGTCATTGCGTCTGGCCTTCAGATTATTTTCTTTTTCTCTAGCAATAGTGAGTTGTAATTGAAAGGCAATAGCCGCTTCATAAGCAACCTTAATATCTTCCTCACGGTACTTATTAAAGTCACGACTGACTTCCGTGAGTCGAATGCGGGAGCGCTTGTAGTCCTTCTCTAACTTGTCAACCAAATCAATTGTGATACTCGTTTCATGCTTAATTTCTTCAAGTTCACGAGTAAGCGATTCTTTTTCCAAGCGAGAAGCTTCTGCGATCTCGAACATCTGATACTTGCTGCTCTCCATGACGTTAATTGCGTTTTTTATGACACGATCTATAGCGTCTGGCTGCAAATGAAACATGCTCCTTTTTTATAACAATATTAGAAATTAGTCTACCCCATATTGTAACATAGTTCTTACAATTTGAAGTGAACTTCTAGCACTATTTATTCAATAGTTATCCCATAATTTTGGGGATCCCAGCCTACTTTAAACCCTAATTTCTCAGAAATTACACGAAGTGGAACCATAGTCACATTATTCATAATTTTTGGCGCAACCTCCGCCGTGATACGATCCCCATTTGCCAGTAGATCTGCATTATCAACCCACAAATCAATTAGCTTATCCCCGCGAATAACAGTAACTTTCCGTTCTTTATCATCCCATTTCACATTGCCGCCGAGAGCTTCTGTTACAAATCGAATTGGAATAAGTGTATTATCATTCACAATCGTCGGCGCTTGCTCTAGCGTCATTGCTTTTGAGTTTACTGTTACTTGCTTCTTGTTCACTGTAAGTTTTACTGAATTCTTCGGTAAAGCCGGCAACTGTCCTTTATAAATAAAAGAGATATCATCTATACTAATTTTCCCTTTCGAAGCTCTTTCATCCTGTCCATTTGCCGGATTAGCTACATATACGCTCTTAAGCTTAATTGGGAATTTAAGATCGGACACATCAGCCGTTAGCTTGCGCCAGCCCGTCCAGTTCGTATTTTCTGTTAAGCTGACATAGTTCAATTTGCCATCTGCATCAACAATTTCAGCACGCACCCAGTTAAAACTTCCATCTCCGAGGACTTTAGCTGTAATAAACTCAGGTTCACCTGCAATTTGCACACCGTTAGAACCATCAAATCGGGCATATGCAGCTTTTGTGCCTGTACCTTTTGTAAAATCATAAGAAATCGCTAAATTCTTATTTCCATTCGCTTGTTCAATATTTACAGAAGAAACAACCTCAGCAGGATATTTATCACCAGTAGTTATAACCGCAGAATTATCTAGGTCGTACCATACCTTTTCTTGTCCCACTGGAAGAGTAACCATGGTACTGAAGCCATCATATCTTGCGATAACCTGAGCAGCTTGGGAACCTGAAGCACTGTCTACATGTAAAACGCCATCTTTCAAGCTCCCTTTTACACCGCTAAGTTCCCATGTTGCTGATGCCGCGGGCAGTTCTCTTGTTGCACCGCTTTTGGTTGTCACCATAATAGGCAGCTTAAAATCTCCGCCCTCGGTCAATGAAAAAGCACCTGAATTGAATTTCATCGAAGTAATTTGGTTCCGGCCGATAACCTCAACATCCATGGATGCAGAACCTTTTCCTGACTTCGCAGTAATCTGCGTTTTACCTGGTAATGTAGGTGTAAACACATTATCCTTAAAGCCACCATTTGCTGTCGAACTACTCCATTGTGGAACAATACCATCCACTGAAATTGGGTTATAATAATCGTCATAGGCTT
Organism: Paenibacillus violae; assembly: GCF_032461945.1. Classification (NCBI taxonomy): domain Bacteria; kingdom Bacillati; phylum Bacillota; class Bacilli; order Caryophanales; family Paenibacillaceae; genus Paenibacillus; species Paenibacillus violae. The sequence continues at coordinate 101,778 of NZ_JAWCUD010000015.1, read as the reverse complement.
TGAATTGATAAGTGCTGGATTCATTCATGAATAAAATGTTTTGACCTTTTAAAATAAGACCTTTCAACTCACCTTTAGGCGCCGTTGAATATACGCCTACACCATTTGCAACCGAACGTTGGTTACCATTCTCTGTTTTATTCACCAATTTCGGATCAAAATCACCTAGAGGTCTAGAAACCATCTGTGTGGAACCACCACCATCCAGGACTAAACCTTTCCAAACTCCAGCACTAATCATAAACTGCTGAAGCTCTGGCAGTGTCATACCCGCGCTACCTGCACTGCGATCAGAGGTAATAATATACGCTGTTTTCATATCTTTGGAATAACCTATTGCCGTTCGTGAGCGCGGACTGTAACCGCTGAAATCATTAATATTTCTTGTGAAGTAACTCGGCTTCGCATCGTCAACTAACAACGTGCTTCCTCCGATAAGCATTTTGAAGTTTTTCCAATCATATGTTTTTGAAGCATCATGCGGAACCATATCATATTTGGTAGTGATTTTATCTCCGACTTTGAGGTGATTTACGATAAACTCCCTAGCTAAGCCTGAACCTCTAAGTATGTAGCCGTCCGCGGGAGCGATCATTTTAATATTCGTATCTACCGCAATCTCCTTGACGATATCATTTTGAATAAGCGCCTCAGTTGGAACATGCGTACCATCTACCGCTCTTTGTGTCATTGCCCAAGCACTTGTATATAGGAAAAGTCCATCAGCAATCATTGCGACGTTGTTATCATCCCAATAATATGTTTTATTCACACCACCAAGTTCAAAAGAGGTTCCATCTTTCGCTGTTACCTTGCCCTCAAAGTCAAGAATATCAATAATCGGCTGATTGTTCTTCGTTATTGCAAAAGAATATAATCCCGATATTTTTGCTGGCGTCGCCATCACCGTTCCATTCGTGATTTGAGCGCCTTCCGGGACACCTTCAGCCTGTGTATTGAAGAAATCTCCATTTACACCTGCTACTGCTCCGCTATCCTTCACCATGCCCAAAACACTCTGGTTCTTCGTAAATTGCGTATTCGTCCCTGCCATTGCGTCTATCTTTACGTTCGGATTCGTCAAGTCGACCTCGATCACATTGGCGTTTACCGAAACATCCTTATTGCTTCTAGTTGTTGTCCATACATAATTCTTCATGATTGCGCCTGATGTAATTGTTTCCTGTGAACTAAGCGTCAACGTTGAACCTGCCGCACTTACCGTAGTCCCAGCTGCCAATTGCCACACCAATGCGCAAGCCAGCGCACCAATCCATACTTGCTTCTGTACCGTCATGTTGCTTTTCCACACTCCTCTTTCAGTCTAAGTCTATTATCTATCATTTTCACGATACTTATATAGACTCTTAAACTATGGAAAAAGTTACGATAGGATTGCAGTTGTATTTATACACCAACGAAACACAAAAAAGAGAGTCATCCCTTATGGGGCCTGCTCTCTGCCTGAGATACAAAACCTGTAAAATTTACAGAATACGTTTTATTTTAGCTTCATGCTCAATGGACCGAGCTGACAAAAGTTCAATAATGGAGTGCTGCTGTTCTTGGATAAGTTCAATCCGTTTTACAGTTGCATTGGTTTCTAAAACAGCTTGTTTAACTTGAGTTTGTTCTATTTCAAGCTTGTCTAGGCGGGTATCGATACCATCTAGGCGAGTGTCAATACCAATTATGTGGTTGTCCATACCATCAAGACGAATATCAATGTCAATTAAATGGTTATTGATACCATCTAGACGTTTGTCGATCCCAGTCAGACGATTTTCAATCCCATCCATACGTCTATCCATCAAATCTATCTTATCATACATCGGCAAAAATTCGGCCTTCAGCATTGCTGATAGAGCCTCTTTCAACTCATTATCCATTTTCCATCACTCCCCGATTCATCTATAATAGATGCTTATAATCGTAATTTCAGTATAACATACGAAGTGCTCGTGATGAAAAGTTATTAAGTATATGTATATATTACCATTTTTTATATTGTTAGTCAAACATATGTTCTGTTTTACTGAAAAGTAAAAAGCCATCCTATTATGGATGGCTTATCTAACTATATTAAACTAATGCTTGAGCTTTCAAGAGCTCAGCTTTGTCTGTACGCTCCCAAGGAACATCCAGGTCATTACGGCCAAAGTGACCATAAGCAGCCGTTTGACGGTAAATTGGACGACGCAGGTCAAGCTCTTTAATGATACCCGCTGGGCGAAGGTCGAAATTGTTGTGAATCAGCTCAACTAATTTCTCTTCGCTTACTTTTGCCGTACCAAATGTATCCACAGCAATGGAAACCGGACGCGCTACACCGATTGCGTAAGCCAATTGAACTTCACATTTTTCAGCAAGTCCAGCAGCTACGATGTTTTTCGCAACATAACGTGCTGCGTATGCACCGGAACGGTCAACTTTTGTTGGATCCTTACCAGAGAAAGCACCGCCGCCGTGACGTGCGTAACCGCCATACGTATCAACGATGATTTTACGACCAGTCAAACCAGCATCCCCTTGAGGTCCGCCGATTACGAAACGGCCAGTTGGGTTGATGAAATAGTTTGTATTATCATCTAACAAGTGTGCTGGTACGATTGGAGCGATAACATGCTCTTTAATATCTTTTTGGATTTGTTCTAAAGTAACTTCTTCACCATGCTGTGTGGATACAACGATTGCATCGACACGAACTGGTTTATCATCAATGTACTCAACAGTTACTTGAGTTTTACCATCCGGACGCAGGTATGGAAGAGTTCCATCTTTGCGAACTTCTGTCAAACGACGAGCCAGTTGGTGAGAGATCGAAATCGGAAGTGGCATAAGTTCTGGCGTTTCATTAACTGCGAAACCGAACATCAAACCTTGGTCACCGGCACCAATTGCTTCAATTTCTTCATCGGACATAGATCCTTCTCTTGCTTCAAGTGCTCTGTCAACACCTTGTGCAATGTCAGGGGATTGTTCATTCAAAGAAACAAGAACCGCACATGTTTGAGAATCAAATCCGTATTTTGCACGCGTATAACCGATTTCTTTGATTGTTTGTCTTGCAATTGCTTGAATATCAACATATTCAGAGCTAGAAGTAATCTCACCGATTACCAAAACCAAACCAGTTGCTACAGATACCTCACATGCTACACGAGCATTCGGATCGTTAGCAAGAAATGCATCCAATACCGAGTCAGAAATTTGGTCACAAATTTTATCCGGATGACCTTCTGTTACGGATTCGGATGTAAATAAACGACGTCCACGTACTTGCGCCATATCATTCATCCTCCAATATCATTTAGTATGTTTGAAAAGCTTCTACTCGATGCCTCTATATGAAAAAAAGTGGGCCCGGCTTTAGCGGCAGCTTTTCACGCCAAACGGAATCCCTCTTTTGCGCTCTGCGCTGACAAGAACTTTGAATTCCGCACTGCTAAAATTTAAAACAAGCTTTTAATGAATAAAGACAACAAAAAAATGAACCTTTCCCGATTGGAAAAGGTTAAATTAAACATTGACCTTCAATAAATTATCTTACTTTATTTGTCGTCTAGTGTCAATGAATGCAATCGTGAATAAATTATGAATAAGTTCTAAACTTAGAGAGAAAACAAAGCTTCTTCAGCGCGTTGGATCAACCTCTTTGTTATTGTTCCCCCAACAGCCCCTGTATCTCTCGAAGAGATATGTCCCCAATAGTCTTCTTTCACTGAAGAGGAAGGAATAGAGCCTAACTCCGTCGCGAACTCCGTATCAGCATTTAACGACATTTGCTTACCCACAGGCAATCCTAGCTCAGCAGCAATCTCATATTTGAGTGCATCTAGCGCCTTTTTTGATTGAGGAACCAACTTGTTGTTACTTCTAGCCATAATAAACGCCTCCTTAGAGTTTTTATTAAAACCAAGCTCCGTAAACAGTTGACCCAAGTGGGGACACCTTTATTATGGCTAGATTATCAAACTCGAACCTCATAAGAAGTTGTCATTAAGGGTAAAATTGTGGAGAAGAACTATTTTGCAACCGTGCTTCCATCTGCATTCAACAATAAATAGCTGCCGCGCACCATGACAAAAATGTCCGCTGTATTTTTCGGAGACGATTTTATGCCGCGCCCTTCTGTTGGAAAAATCAAAAGATGATTCAGCGCAGGTTCAGTCCCCGCTGGAAGATCCTTGCCTCCCGTTACATCTGGGATGCCATTATCATCGTTGCTCACGGTGAGAACTCTGCCACTTCGCACGATAAATTCAGCGCCAGCACCGGCATAAAGCGTTTGTCCATTAGCCAATTGGACGACCTTCATCTCCGCTGGCGTTGGGGTAGTGCCTGTGCCTCCGTTGCTCCCACTGCCAGGCTGGCTTCCGCCAGCACTAGCAGCGATCGCTGAGGCAATGAGCTCTTTCACCTTGGCTTCGCTTAACGTGTTCTGATCAAAATAGCTCTTTGTGATCACTGGGTCGGTGGACGAGCCTGGAGTTGGAGCTTCTGCTTGGGAAACTGAAAGGGATGTGGATAATAGTAGAATTGCACCACCTGTTGCCAAGATCATTTTTTTCATATTCATTCGATATTAACTCTCCTGTCTTAATAATCTGTAAAATTAAAGGATATCTTACTTCTTTTGTTGAATTATTTACGGTTAAATAATTTAGCAAACGGAGTGATTCTATGAAAAAATTACTAACAGTCACTATGATTTTATTCTTTATCACAAGCACCGTCAACGCTTCCTCGATCCGGGGAGATTTCGAGGGTAATCCCATCGTGAGTGTAAAAACAAGTGGAAGTGAACTAAAGGTAGAAGATGTCCCTGCTATCAATTATAACGGAAGAACGATGGTGCCGATTTATATGTTAAGGCAGTTAGGTGCCGAAGTTGCTTGGGATGATTCGACTTATAGTGTGAATGTTTCTTTGAAGAATGATCCAACGCAAAACAATGTAAAAGAAACATCTATAATTAATGCTTATAAATGGCTAAGCGATACGGACATGCAAATTTATATGTTTGCAAGTAAATTGCAGCAATACAAGGATTTAGATCAAGTACCAAACCTTAAAGATTTACTTGATCGTGACTATTTGGAGATAACAGATGAGTACAATAAATCTTTGGAGTATGCTACTTCCATATATAAAGAATACGGTGCTGAAACTGGCATCAATGAAATACTCGCTAGCCAATCAAAAGTGCTCGAATCAGTTGGCCAAACGAAAGAATTGTTTAAAATATGGATAACACGTAAAAATGACGCGCAGATCAGTTCTAGTCTTCAAATGAGCGTGTTTACTAGTATTGAAAACAGCCAAAAGAACATTATAAATACCAATAAATATGTACATACTACATTTGTACAAAAACAAAAAGAAGGCCATTAGGCCTTCTTTTTGTTAGCATTAAGCTAATTAAGGAGTTGGAACGAATTTAGGACCTTTTACTGTTACTGAAACTACATCAGACTTACCACTTGGAGATGTAATTGTCAGATCAAATGCTCCATCGTTAGCATCATTTTTAGTAACAACAATGTTACCATTTGGATAGATAGTTACAGCACTAATGTTGTCAGAGTAGCTGTTAGCAGAGAATGTTACACCAAGTACTCCGTTAGCTTTTTGAGCAACATCTTGCTCATACTCTTTACCATAGTTATCTGTAACAATTAGGTCTGGAGTAATAAATGCGTTACCATCAGCTGCTCCAGAAGTAGTTACATTAATTGTCATGTCACTATCAGCAGCAATTTTGTCAACTGATAGAGCATCATTTTTAGAAGTAACAGCTACTGTTGTTTGCTTAATTTCGCCTTTAACAGTTTTGTAGGATACGTTCAATGTAGCAGAACCAACTTTATTACCAAGAACATAAGCTTTACCGCCAACTAGTGCTACTTTAGCAATAGCATTGTTGGAAGTTGTAATACTTTGAATTGTACCTGCTGGAAGTTTAACTACATCACCAGAAGCATTCTTAGCGGAAAGTTTAACTTCACGTGCAAATACTTGAGATTTAGTTACATCTTTAAGGTCATCAGCAATGATATTGTTAATAACCGTAGGATTATCAATTGTGCTATAAGTTGATCCAACAACAGTACCGCTATCGCTCAAGTTGAACAATGTAGGGACAGCATTTACGGAGTAAGTAAGATCATCAGTAGCTTTTGCAACAGTTAATGTTTTAGTCAGCTTGGAAATCTCAACACCGTTTTTAGTGATTTTTGCTGTATATTCAACTTTCGAACCACCAGTAGCACCAGCTGCAGTGAACAATGTGAATTCGTCATTGAAAGCTTCGAAATCTTGTTTAACTGTCACTTGTTTGCCATCTACAGTTCTAGTTTTTGTTTTACCTTTACCAAAGACAGCAGAAGCAATCACATCTCCGTCTGGTGCTTTAAGACCAACTAAGTTAGATGGCTTACCATCAGCATCGTAAGTAGCTGCAGTTACAGTTACTAGATACTCATTAGTGTTTGCATTATCAATATCGTTACCTTGATTATCTGTATAGTGAGCATCGTCAAGTGTTTTACCGTACTGGTCGATAACTGCAAGTTCAATTGCAGCTGTACCACCAGCAACTGCACCCTTAGCTGGATCAGTTACTACTTTGAAGTGATCAGGTACACGAGCGTCAGCAATAGTAAATGTTTTTGTTGAAGTGCTGCTTGCGTTAGCTTCTGCGATAATCGCAGTTACAGAAACTGCACCTTTTGAGTTAGTGCTAATTTCATCCAATTTAATGCTTCCTTTGTGCTCGCCAGAATCAAGGATTGTAGCAACGGATTGTTTACCAGCGCCAGAAACGTTAACTTTAATACGTTTTGTGTTTTGGTCACTAGTCAGATCATCAAGGCTAAGTTGGTTGCCGGAAGCATCGTAAGCAACGATTGGAATGTAGACTTCTTTGTCGCCAGCAGCGATTACATCATTAAGGTCACCAATTTCAACTTTGTTGGCAACTTTAGAGGATTTCACAGAGATTTTTCCAGTTGCTGTTGCAGCTTGGTTGAATACTGTGAAGTTATAGTCACCAGCTTTATCAAGATCTTTGTTCAGAGAGATCTTAACTTGTGGGATATCATTTCCATTGTCTTCGAATTCTGTTTTCACATCATCAGTTGAAATGTAGTCATTCCAGATGATAGTAGTTTCTCCGAACAATTTAGTAGTGCTGCTGTTATCTTTGCTGTATGTTTTAGCATTGATCAAAGAATCGTAGGAAATCGTACCGCCGTATTGGTCAAACAAGTTAAGGTCGAACTTAACGTTTTCTCCTTTACCGTTAAGAGCGTCACCTACGGAGTAACGAGCTGCACCTAGCTCAAGTTTAGTCAAGATTGGTTGTGTACCCAATTTGAAGTTTTTAGTAGCTGTAATGTGGAAATCGTTGTTAACGATTGTTACAGGAATTACAGATACACCTTGAGTTGTGTTTTCATTCGCCGTATCCAAAGTGATCAACAAAGTACCATCAGTATCTTTAGTGATTTTTGTGAATGTTGCAGCAGATGTGTAAACGTTGTAAGAACCAGCGTTAGTAGTTGCGTTCTCACCGTATTGGTTGGAAGCTTTTACTTTAACGATAGTTTTGTCAGCGTAAGCAATTGTGTCGCCAGCGTTTACGAAGTCGATTTTTGTAAGAACTTCATCTTCACCAGTGAAAGTTGCAGTAGTTTTGTCAACAGCAGCTGCATCCAAACCAGAAACTGTTACTGTGTACTCACCTTTGCTAACTTTAACGTCAGTCAATGTCAAAACTGCGGATTTTTTGTCATCAGCAAATTTAACAGTTGTAGCAACTTCGGAAGTACCTTTTTTCAAAGCCAATTTAGCTTTGTCAGTGTCAACTGCTTTGTTGAAAGTAACTGTTACTTGTTGAGCTCCAGTTGCTTTTGCACCTGTAACGGATACTTTACCAGGAGCTACGTATTGTTGTTTTGCTTCGTATGCACCTGTAAGAAGAAGGTCACGAGTTGCGTTGGATTGGCCACCGAATTTACCAGCGTCGCCAGTAGGAAGAAGTTTCAACTCAAGAGCAAGAGCTACATAGCCTTGTGCCCAGTCAGAAACAGTTGTGTCAGTACCAGTTTTACCTTTAGCATCAGCATCTTTACCCAGTACGCGAACCAAGAAAGTAGCCAATTGCTCTTTTGTTACTTTACCAGCTGGGTTGTATTGACCTTCAGCATAGCCGTCAGTAATACCAGCAGTTTTCAAAGCTTCGATGTAAGGAAGAGCGTAGCCGTTAGCAGCGTCGTCAGCTTTAACATCGGAGAAGCTGGAAGTTTTAAGATCTTTGTTTACTTCGATACCAGTGATCAAAGCTGCAACTTTTGCGAATTGAGCACGGTTCATTTCGTCTTTAAGACCAAATGTAGTGTCGCTCACTCCATCAAAAATACCTGCGCTGATCATTGCATCAAATTTTGCTTTTGTAGCTGCGTCAAGATCTTTAAGATCTGTGAAATCAGCAGAGGATTTAGCTGCGAAAGCTAGGGACGAAAACATGGATAATGCCATTGCTGTAGAAAGAACTACGGATAAACTTTTCTTCATAACCTTTTTTTCTCCTCCTTGAATATCTTTGGTTTTATTTTTTAGGTTAAAGCTAGTAATATTTGAGCTCGATTTACTCATAGTTTGGTTCACCCCCTTTCCAGAGTTAGAGCATTATATAACTAAGTTCGCGTGCAGCTCTAGTAGCTGCATTGGAAACTAGTAAACGTAAAGTAGGAAGAAAGACACCCACACCAATTTACATTATACATTGGTCGAATAGCGTCGTAAAGAGTTATTTTGTGATATCTGTATGGCTAGTTATAAACTGGTTAACTCTTTAATATTTGCTTGCTTTCAAAGTATTAAACGCACAGGTTTCGAAAAAGTTGCGATTATTCAAAAAAACTTTTTTAATTTTTGAAAGAACCACAGATCCATCCCAACATAAATACGAATGAATATGTGCATAGTAACTGTATAAACAAAAAAGAAGGCCAATTGGCCTTCTTTTTTAGAAATGGGTTAATCTTATTTGTTATTAGCTGCACCTGTTACAGTGACTGCAACAACATCCGTTTTACCACTTGGAGATGTGATTGTCAGATCAAAGGATCCTGCATCACCATTTGTTTTTGTTACTTTAATGTTACCATTCGCATCGATAGACACGCCAGTAACGTTTGCGGAGTAGCTGCTAGCTGAGAATGTTACGCCCAGAACGCCGTTAGCTTTTTGAGCATCTTCTTGCTCATACTCAACACCATAGTTATCAGTCACAATTAGATCTGGATTGATGAATGCATTGCCGCCAGTTGTTCCAACTGTCATTGTGCTGTCAGCTTCCACTTTGTCGACTGCAAGTGCATCATTTTTAGATGTTACTGCAACAGTAGCTGTTTTGATTTCACCTTTAATTGTTCTGTAAGATACGTTCAATGTAGCTGTACCTGTTTTGTTACCAAGAACATACGCTTTACCACCAACAAGTGCAACTTTAGCTACCGCATTGTTCGAAGTTGTAATGCCTGTGATTGTACCAGTCGGAAGTTTTACAGTGTCGCCAGAAGCGTTTTTAGCTGTAAGTTTAACTTCGCGAGCAAATACTTGAGATTTTGTTACGTCTTTCAAATCATCAGCAGTGATTTCTTTGCCATCAGTACCATAAGTCGAACCAACAACTACGCCGCTATCACTCAAGTTGAACAATGTTGGAACAGCGTTCACCGAGTAAGTCAGGTCGTCAGTTTCGCTTGCAACTGTGATTGTTCTAGTCAACTTGGAGATCTCAGTGCCGTTTTTCGTGATTGTTGCAGTGTAATCTGCTTTTGCACCTTCTTTAGCATCTGCTGTTGTGAACAGTGTGTACTCGTCATTGAATGCTTCGAAATCACCAGCAGTTTCACCTTTACCAAAGATAGCGGAATTAGTTACTTTATCAGCTGGGTTCAAAAGCCCGATTGTATCAGCAGCAGTACCTGTAGCAGTCACATCGACTTTTACTTGATATTTGTTGTTCGAACCATCAATAAACGTTGGTGCATTGTTACCTTGGTTATCTGTGAAATTCGCATCGTCAAGTACTTGTCCATATTGGTCAATTACCGCAAGCTCAATTGCAGATGTACCACCTTTAACAATGGATTTCGCAGGATCTGTTACTACTTTGAAGTGATCAGGTACACGAGCGTCAGCAACTGTGAATGTTTTTGTGGAAGTGCTGCTTGCATTCGCTGTTGCGATGATCGCTGTAATGGATACTGCACCTTTTGTATTGTTGTTGATTTTGTTCAATTTAATCGAACCTTTGTGCTCACCGGAATCAAGGATTGTTGCTGTTGTTTGACCTTCAACACCAGAAACATTCACTTGGATACGTTTGATGTTTTCATCGCTAGTCAGATCATCCAAGCTCAATTGGTTACCAGCTGCATCATAAGCTACAACCGGAATATAAACTTCTGTGTCGCCAGCCGCGATGACATCGTTCATTTCGCCAATTTCAACTTTATTTGCAAGTTTGGAAGATTGAACGGATACTTTACCAGTTGCTGTAGCTGCTTGGTTGAACACAGTGAAGCTGTAATCGCCAGCTTTATCTAGATCGTTGGTCAATGAGATCTTCACTTGTGGAATATCATTACCGTTATCTTCAATTTCTGTTTTCACATCTCCAGCCGGGATGTAATCATTCCAAATCACAGTTGTGTCACCGAACAATTTAGTCGTGCTTGTATTGTCTTTGCTGTATACTTTTGCATTCATCAAAGAGTCATAAGAGATCGTACCGCCGTATTGGTCAAACAGGTTAAGGTCAAATTTCACGTTTTCGCCTTTACCGTTAAGTGCTGTTCCTACGGAGTAACGAGCATCGCCAAGCTCAAGTTTCGTCAAGATTGGTTGTGTACCCAATTTGAAGTTTTTCGTAGCTGTGATGTGGCTGTCGTTGTTAACAACTGTTACAGGAATTACAGATACGCCTTGTGTTGTACTTTCGTTAGCTGTATCCAAAGTGATCAACAAAGTACCATCTGTATCTTTCGTGATTTTAGTGAATGTTGCAGCAGATGTGTAAACATTGTAAGAACCAGCATTTGTTGTTGCATTTTCACCATATTGGTTAGAAGCTTTAACTTTTACGATCGTTTTATCTGCATAAGCAATAGTGTCGCCAGCATTTACGAAATCAATTTTTGTAAGAACTTCATCTTCACCTGTGAAAGTTGCTGTTGTTTTGTCAACGGTAGCTGCATCCAAACCGGAAACAGTTACTGTGTATTCACCTTTGCTTACTTTCACATCAGACAATGTAAGAACCGCGGATTTCTTGTCATCAGCAAATTTCGCTGTTGTAACAACTTCGCTAGATCCTTTTTTCAACGTCAGTTTCGCTTTTTCAACGTCAACTGGTTTGTTGAATGTAACTGTTACTTGTTGCGCACCTGTTGCTTTTGCACCTGTAACGGATACTTTACCAGCTGGTACGTATTGTTGTTTTGCTTCATAAGCACCTGTCAAAAGCAGATCGCGAGTTGCGTTAGCCATACCGCCGAATGTACCATCTTCACCGTTGGAAAGAAGTTTCAATTCAAGCGCTAATGCTACATAACCTTGTGCCCAACCGGATACTGTTGTGTCTGTACCTGTTTTGCCTTTAGCTGCTTCGTCTTGACCAAGAACACGAACCAAGAAAGTAGCCAATTGTTCTTTCGTTACTTTACCAGCTGGGTTATATTGACCTTCAGCATAACCATCTGTTACACCAGCTGTTTTCAGAGCTTCGATATAAGGAAGTGCATAACCATTAGCTGCATCGTCAACACTAACATCAGTGAAGCTCGATGTTTTCAAATCTTTGTTAACGTCAAGACCCATGATCAATGCAGCAACTTTTGCAAATTGTGCACGGTTCATTTCGTCTTTCAGACCGAATGTTGTTTCGGATACGCCGTCGAAGATACCAGCGGAGATCATAGCATCAAATTTCGCTTTTGTAGCAGCATCCAGGTCTTTCAAATCTGTGAAATCCGCAGAAGATTTCGCTGCGAATGCTAGGGATGAAAACATGGAAAGAGCCATAGCGGATGTAAGGACTACGGATAGAGTTTTCTTCATAAGGGTTTGTTTCCTCCTAATATTTTAAAGTTTTTTGTTATAAAAACTTATAACCAACACGACGACATTGAAGTAACTTGCTATCATTTTCGTATAGCTTTTTTTCTATCACCTCGTCTACATGAATTAGTATACTATTATCTCGCTATTAATTCATTGACAAGTATTTTCCAAGTAGAAGACTGGCTTAATCCATGCTCTCACTAGGAAAACGCAAAAAAGAAGACCCCGAAGGGCCTTCTCATCTAAAATAATTACTTCACAATTACCGACGTTACAGTCGACTTGCCATTTGGCGATGTGATGATCAAATCAAATGTCGTGCCACTATCAGCTTTGATTGTTCCATCAGCACCAATCTCCACTTTTCCTTTTACATTATCCGCAGAGAATGCGAGGCCCATCAAATAGTTGTATGCCGGTGCTTCATCTTTGTCGTACTCAACACCATAGTTATCCGTTACAGTCAGATCTGCTACCGCATAAGCATTAGCACCTGTAGAAATCGTTGCTTCTGATTCCCCAGCTTCCAACTTGTCTACAGCAACCATATCGCTTTTTACCGTCACAGGTACACTTGCCTGCTTAACATTACCGTCAACCGTTTGATAGGTTACACTCAATGTTGCAGTGCCTTCTTTATTCCCCATTACGAAAGCTTTACCGGCATCCTCTCCAGTACCCATCGCAACCTGTGCCACGCTAGGGTTTGAAGTTGTAATTTGTGTAGCTACAGCCGGAAGCTCAACAGATTCACCTGCAGCATTTTTCGCTGTAATTTTTACTTCGCGAGACAATTTGCTTGTTGCAATTGCCAATTCACTGTCCTTAACTACGTCACTGTCCATAGCATTGAACAATGGTGCTACTGTTCCAACGCTGTAAGTTAAGTCTGCATTTTTACCAACGACAGTCAGTGTTCTTTCTGCTTTGGAAATCTCTTGATCGCCTTTAAGAATTTGAGCTGTGAACTTAACATAAGTTCCCTCTTTTGCTGCGCTCGTTGTTTCAAAAGTGAACTCATCATTGAAAGCTTTATAGTCGTTTGTACCTTTTTCATACGTATTTTTCGTCAATACGTCTCCATTTGGCGTAAGAACATGCGCAGTAGCATTGTCAATAACATTACCATTTACATCATAAGTCACTGCTGTTGTAACTACGCTATATTTCGTATTGCCATCTGCCGTTGGAACCACAGAACCATTGCTGTTTACATAGTTGGAATAATCCAACACTTGACCATATTGGTCAATCACGCTGAACTCAAAATCAGAAGTTGCCCCTGCTACGGCATTTTTAGCTGGTACTGTTACTTCTTTCAAATGGTCCGCAATACGTGCATCGTGAACAGTGTACGTTTTAGTTGCTGTGCTGCTTGCATTTGCAGTTGCAATGACTGCTGTTACAGATACTGCTCCGTTAGAGGCAGCGTCGATTTTATCTAATTTAATCATACCCTTGTGCTCACCGGAAGTTGCAATTGTGCTGCTACCAGTTGCTCCAGAGATTGAAACTCTAATACGTTCTACGTTTGCATCACTTGCCAAATCGTCTGCACTCAGTTGCTTGCCATTTGCATCATAAGCCACCAATGGAACATAGACGTCTGTGTCTCCGGATGCAATCACATCATTCATAGCGCCAATTTCAATTTTAGTCGCTACTTTTGCGGATTGAATGCTCACTTTACCTGTTGCAGTTGCCGCTTGGTTAAATACAGTGAAGCTGAAATCTCCGGATTTATCAATATCTTTGAGCAAGGAGATTTTCACTTGTGGAATGTCGTTTCCATTATCTTCAATTACATAGCTAACATCTTCACTTGCAAGATAGTCATTCCAGATTAAGCTTGTATCTTTGAGCTTGTCTTCACTGGATAGCGTTTCATAGGACATAACAGAACCATATTGGTCATATAAGTTCAAATCAAACTCAGCATTTTCGCCTTTCGCATTCAGAGCAGTACCCACGGAATAGCGCGGTTGACCTAGTTCAAGTTTCGTCAAGATTGGCTGAGTACCTAATTTGAAGTTTTTCGTTACAGTGATATGACTGTCATTATTCACAATTGTTACTGGAATAACAGTTACGCCTTGCGTCGTGTCTTTTGTGTTAGTATCCAATGTGATCAATAGTGTGCCATCATTGTCTTTTGTTATTTTCGTAAATGTTGCAGCTGATGTGTACACATCGTAAGAACCTGCATTTGTAGAAGCAGCCTCACCATATTGGTTTACAGCTTTAGCTTTAACAATTACTTTGTCTGCATAAGCGATCGTGTCATTCGCGGATACGAATTCGATGTTTTTCATTACTTCGTCTTCACCCTTGAAAGTAGCTGTCGTTTTATCAACAGCAGCTTCATCAAGGCCGCTCATATTTACTGTGTACTCACCGTTGCTGATTTTAACATCTGTTAGTGTCAATACGGCAGATTTTTTATCAGCCGCGAATGCGGTAGTTGTTACAACGTCAGCGTTACCTTTTTTCAAAGACAACTTCGTTTTTTCTACGTCAACAGGCTTGTTAAAGGCAACTTCAACTTTTTGAACGCCAGTTGCTTTCGCGCCTGTAACGGATACTTTACCAGCCGGTACGTATTGTTGTTTTGCTTCATAAGCACCTGTCAAAAGCAGATCGCGAGTTGCGTTAGCCATACCGCCGAATGTACCATCTTCACCGTTAGAAAGAAGTTTCAATTCAAGCGCTAATGCTACATACCCTTGTGCCCAATCGGAAACTGTTTTGTCCGTGCCTGTTTTGCCTTTAGCTGCTTCGTCTTGACCAAGAACGCGTACCAAGAAAGTGGCCAATTGCTCTTTGGTTACTTTACCTGCCGGGTTGTATTGACCTTCCGCATAACCATCAGTTACACCAGCTGTTTTCAAAGCTTCAATATAAGGAAGTGCATAACCATTGGCTGAATCGTCAACACTAACGTCAGTGAAGCTCGATGTTTTCAAATTTTGATTTACGTCGAGACCCATAATCAATGCGGCAACTTTTGCAAATTGTGCGCGGTTCATTTCATCTTTCAGACCAAATGTTGTTTCAGATACACCGTCGAAAATACCTGCAGATATCATTGCGTCGAATTTTGCTTTTGTAGCAGCATCCAGGTCTTTCAAATCTGTGAAATCCGCAGAAGATTTTGCTGCGAATGCTAGAGACGAAAACATGGAAAGAGCCATAGCGGATGTAAGGACTACAGATAGAGTTTTCTTCATAAGGGTTTGTTTCCTCCTAATATTTGAAGTTTTTTTGTTTTTTAAAAACTTAGGATTAACTTTTTGAATGACTCGCAATTAATTTTTCGTATATCATTTCGTATATCAACTTGGCTACAAACTCAGTATACTATCGACCAGTGATAAAAGCATTGATAAGTATTTCCCATGGTGATTTATGCAAAGCACATAAATAAAAAAGAAGGCCAATTGGCCTTCTTTTTTAAAAGCGTTTGTGTATCTTATTTGTTATTAGCTGCACCAGTTACAGTTACTGCAACTACATCGGATTTACCACTTGGTGATGTAATTGTTAGATCAAAAGATCCATCAGCATCAGATGTTTTCGTTACTTGAATGTTACCATTCGCATCGATGGACACTGCAGAAACGTTAGCGGAGTAGCCGTTAGCAGAGAATGTTACGCCGAGTACGCCATTAGCTTTTTGAGCATCTTCTTGCTCATACTCAACACCGTAGTTATCTGTCACAATCAGGTCTGGATTAATGAATGCATTGCCGCCAGTTGTAGTAACTGTCATTGTGCTGTCAGCTTCCACTTTGTCGACTGCAAGTGCATCATTTTTAGATGTTACAGAAACAGTAGCTGTTTTGATTTCACCTTTAATTGTTCTGTAAGATACGTTCAATGTAGCTGTACCTGTTTTGTTACCAAGAACATACGCTTTACCACCAACAAGCGCTACTTTAGCAACCGCATTGTTCGAAGTTGTAATGCCAGTGATTGTACCAGCTGGAAGTTTTACAGTGTCGCCAGAAGCGTTTTTAGCTGTAAGTTTAACTTCTTGTGCGAATACTTGAGATTTCGTTACGTCTTTCAGATCATCAGCAGAGATCGCTGTACCACCAGTACCATAAGTCGATCCAACAACTACGCCGCTATCAGTAAAGTTGAACAATGTTGGAACAGCGTTCACGGAGTAAGTCAGGTCGTCTGTTGCGCTAGCAACCGTGATTGTTCTAGTCAACTTGGAAATCTCAGTACCGTTTTTCGTGATTGTTGCTGTGTAATCTGCTTTTGCACCTTCAGTAGCACCTTCTGTTGTGAACAGTGTGTACTCGTCATTGAATGCTTCGAAGTCACCAGCCGCTTCACCTTTACCGAAGATGGCAGAAGTGATTGCATTATTGTTGTCGTCACCTTTTCTCAGGCCGATCGTACCAGCAGCAGTACCTGTAGCAGTCACATCGACTTTTACTTGATACTTGTTGTTCGAACCATCAACGAAAGTTGGAGCATTGTTACCTTGGCTATCAGTAAAGTGTGCATCGTCAAGTACTTGTCCATATTGGTCAATTACCGCTAGCTCAATATCAGATGTTCCGCCTTTAACCACAGATTTCGCAGGATCTGTTACTACTTTGAAGTGATCAGGTACACGAGCGTCAGCAACTGTGAATGTTTTTGTGGAAGTGCTGCTTGCATTCGCTGTTGCGATGATCGCTGTAATGGATACTGCACCTTTAGTGTTGTTGCTAATTTGATTCAGTTTAATAGAACCTTTGTGCTCACCGGAATCCAAGATGCTTGCAGTTGTTTGACCTTCAACACCAGAAACGTTCACTTGGATGCGTTTGATGTTTTCATCGCTAGTCAGGTCATCCAAGCTTAATTGGTTACCAGCTGCATCATAAGCTACAACTGGAATATAAACTTCTGTGTCGCCAGCCGCGATGACATCGTTCATTTCGCCAATTTCAACTTTGTTCGCAAGTTTCGAAGATTGAACGGATACTTTGCCACTTGCTGTAGCTGCTTGGTTGAATACTGTGAAGTTATAGTCACCAGCTTTATCTACATCATTGATCAATGAGATTTTCACTTGTGGGATATCGTTACCGTTATCTTCCACTTCTGTTTTCACATCTTCAGCCGGGATGTAATCGTTCCAGATCACAGTTGTGTCACCGAACAATTTAGTCGTGCTTGTATTACCGTTGCTGTATACTTTCGCATTCATCAAAGAGTCGTAAGAAATTGTACCGCCGTATTGGTCAAACAGGTTAAGGTCAAATTTCACGTTTTCGCCTTTACCGTTCAGTGCTGTTCCTACGGAGTAACGAGCATCACCAAGCTCAAGTTTTGTCAAGATTGGTTGTGTACCCAATTTGAAGTTTTTCGTAGCTGTGATGTGGCTATCGTTGTTAACAATAGTTACTGGGATCACGGATACACCTTGCGTTGTGCTTTCGTTAGCTGTATCCAAAGTGATCAACAAAGTACCATCTGTATCTTTCGTGATTTTAGTGAATGTTGCAGCAGATGTGTACACGTTGTAAGAACCAGCATTTGTTGTTGCATTTTCACCATATTGGTTAGAAGCTTTTACTTTCACGATCGTTTTATCTGCATAAGCAATAGTGTCGCCAGCATTTACGAAGTCAATTTTTGTAAGAACTTCATCTTCACCTGTGAAAGTTGCCGTTGTTTTGTCAACTGTAGCTGCATCCAAACCGGAAACAGTTACTGTGTATTCCCCATTGCTTACTTTCACATCAGTCAATGTTAGAACCGCGGATTTCTTGTCGTCAGAGAATTTTGTTGTTGTAACAACATCGCTAGTTCCTTTTTTCAAGCTCAATGTAGCTTTATCTGTATCAACCGGTTTGTTGAAAGTTACAGTTACTTGTTGTGCACCTGTTGCTTTTGCACCTGTTACGGATACTTTACCAGCTGGTACGTATTGTTGTTTTGCTTCATAAGCACCTGTCAAAAGCAAATCGCGAGTTGCGTTAGCCATACCGCCGAATGTACCATCTTCACCGTTGGAAAGAAGTTTCAATTCAAGCGCTAATGCTACATAACCTTGAGCCCAACCAGATACTGTTGTGTCTGTACCTGTTTTGCCTTTAGCTGCTTCGTCTTGACCAAGAACACGAACCAAGAAAGTAGCCAGTTGTTCTTTCGTTACTTTACCAGCTGGGTTGTATTGACCTTCAGCATATCCATCAGTTACGCCAGCTGTTTTTAAAGCTTCGATGTAAGGAAGTGCATAACCGTTAGCTGCATCGTCAACACTAACATCAGTGAAGCTGGAAGTTTTCAAATCTTTATTTACGTCAAGACCCATGATCAATGCAGCAACTTTTGCAAATTGTGCACGGTTCATTTCGTCTTTCAGACCAAATGTTGTTTCGGATACGCCGTCGAAGATACCAGCGGAGATCATAGCATCAAATTTCGCTTTTGTAGCAGCATCCAGGTCTTTCAAATCTGTGAAATCCGCAGAAGATTTCGCTGCGAATGCTAGGGATGAAAACATGGAAAGAGCCATAGCGGATGTAAGGACTACGGATAGAGTTTTCTTCATAAGGGTTTGTTTCCTCCTAATATTTTAAAGTTTTTGTTATAAAAACTTATAACCAACGGGACGACAGTTTGAATCATTTTTTCAACCGTTCTATGTAGCTCGGCGGCTATCATCTCGGCTACACGACTTAGTATACGTGAGTATATACTAAATTTCATTGATAAGTATTTTCCAGTAGGCTCGATTTACTAGATAAATAATTATCGGTTTGTGCATGTATCACTCACATTTACAATTTACATGTTAATTGTGAACTAAATAAGTAGAGAAGCTGAAATTAAACTAAAAGTTAGCTTAAAATAAGCTGAAATGATTCTTCGACCATTAAAAAAAGCAAAAGACTGCATCCGATCATATCGGAGCAGTCTTTGTTCGCTTCAATTCAAGTTTTAAGGAATTTTCTTCTGTTGCTTAAGAACACGGTTAGCAATCGCCGCAGCTTGCGCTCTGGTCATATTGCCTTTTGGATCAAAGCTGTAGGTTGGCTTCTTCTGTCCTTGAACAGGCGCATTTTCAATGCCATCCATTAGTCCTGCTTTAATAACTGCTTCTACAGAAGCGAGTGCATAGGTATCAATGTCACCTGCATCTGTGAATTGCTTTTTAAGATTAGCAAGTGATTTGACTGAATCCGCGCTGGTTTTCATGTTTGCTGCTCTTTCGATCATAACAGCGGCATCTTGACGGCTAATAGAATTGGTCGGAAGGAACAAGCCGTTAGAGTTACCTCTGACGATACCCGCCCGTGCTCCGGCTTCAATATGCATGAAGTCATACAAACTGCTGCTATTCGGTAATCCAAGGCCTCTGCGCACATCCGCGAATGTACCTTGGAAGTTAGGGTTGGTCGGATCGTTAGTATGATAGGTTGTATCTTCATTTACTAATGGGATATTAAAAATGTTAACCAACATCGTTACAAACTCACCGCGAGTAATAGCGTCATTCGGCAAGAACTGTCCCGGTGTCTTGTTGTTCATAATCCCTTTGGAATAAAGAATATCCAGGTAATCGCGAGCCCAGTCATGATTCGTTACATCATTAAAGCTGTTATCCATATACATGACTTGGAAATAGCCGAAATTATCAACCGGTACTTTGATTGTATGGGATTTAGCATCTACAATGCCGCCAATATTCTTCCATCCTACATATTGGTTCCCGGTTCCGCTTGGATCCAAGAACGTACCGAATTGGTACACAGTGAGATACTTCCAGGAGTCATTACGAATCTCTTCATCGTATTTCAACGTTAGCGTTCCACGTTCCGTAGGTATGACTAGATTTTTAATGTAACGGGAGTAAAACGCTGTCTCCCCAGGTCCAGGTAGCGATGGAGACGGTAGGTTACCACTGCCTTGTAAAGCGTCTTTAAGTGTCGCATTTGTACTTGCTGCACTACTATCAATCGACCCGCCATCAATCCAGAACAATTTACTGGCAGCTCTGAATCGACCCGTCGGCTCTTGAAGGAAGCGCATGCCGGCTTGAGTCTCAGAAGCCTTATCTACACGCCCGTCATCTTGATTGGCAATCCCAAACACTAATTTACGATCAGATGTGATGAATTGTTCTGTTTGTGTACGGTCATTTCTCATCAACTTTGTGTCTTTCGGGAAAGTTAATGTAAGATCCCCATCGAACAAGCTCATTTTTGCTGTAAGATTCGTACGATACTGCGCACCTTCAATTGGTGTATTCAAATTATTAAGAATGAATGTACCTTTCGATTTAGCACTGCCTCGAATAACTTCAAAGCTAACTGTATTTTTCCCTGCTTTTAAATTCGGTACATCCAGACGGAAGATTCCTGGAGCTGTAAGCTTTGCTTCCGTTTTATTGTAAACAATAGAGTCTGCACCATCAGCTTGAATCACAACAGTTTGGAAATTTGTATTTACATTGGCCTGATCAATCTTATCTGCATTTTTAACGAAATTCGTTGGTTGAAGAAGCAGATAGTCAACAGGCTGTTTTGTAATAGTGATCATTTTGCTTGTCGTACGGCCAGTCTTGTTCTTAGCCACCAGTTCTAACACATAATCTCCATACGCATCCAAACTTAAAGGAGTCGATAATTTGAATTTGGTCGTAATTTGATTACCATCCAGTGGATTGGTCACTTGAGATATTTGCGCTAGTAGCGGCGTAGTACCAACAGTAAGAGTAGAACCATTAGGAACACTTCTTACATATAAAATAGCTGTTGATTTTGGATCAGCAGAATTTAATTGAGCGTTTAACACTGTACCAGAGAGCTGCAGCTTATCAGACGTAGTCAAGAAAGCCCCGGGTACTGAGCTAGGTGTAAAAGGCGTGATAGCTGGATCAAGGGCTAGCTCCTCAACTAGTGGAGCAAAATCACTTAAAACGAAGATCTCATAAATCGTTTGTGTAACAAGCACTTTTACGCCTGCGGGTTTTAAATACAATGAGAATTTAATTGTTTTCTTACCATCTGCATCAAAAAGGGGATTCAATGCAGAAGCAGGGATATTGAAAGTTCCATCAGTCGTGTTAATTGCTCCAGCAATATTGATATTTGTATCATTTACTGTTAATTCAACATCGCCATAGCTTGATGCAGGCAGATTGACAATTTTACCTGTAATACAAGGTGCCGTACCGCTCGCACAAGTGATTTGAGCCGGATTACTAACTACTTTCCCATTATAAAGACTGTTCACAATGACATAAGGGGCACTTGAAATATTCAACTGATACACTTTGGTACCAGCTTGGTTATAACCCGTTGTCGCATTCCACGGAACCAATGTCAGCTTGGTAGCACCATCCGGTATATCATGAAGATCAATCTCCGCTACGCCTGCAGTGACGTTCACATCACCATTGCCTGCAAATCCAGGGATCGTTACTTTCACTTTATCGGCATTCCCATTCACATGGAATTTAAGTTTGGCAGGAAATTCATTGATTTGATTCGTTCCTTGTTCAGTAAGCTTAACTTCATAACCTGCGCCAACTCCAATAGGTGGAGCAAAATATTGCGCAGTGTAATCAATGTAAGGCAAGGTTGGGTTAATGAAATTAAAATTATATCTAGTTGTGTATTCTCCACCCAGACTAGTAACGAATCTGACGTCAATTTCCTGAGAAGTCGCTGTGCCGCTGAGGGGTAGGTTTGCTTCAATATGATGGACGTCATAAGCAGTTCCACCTGTCACGGTCGATGGATTAACCAAACTTGGAGCTGTTCCACTAGGGACATTAGGATTAACATTCAGGAAACCGCCATTAGGAGTTGATGTCAAACCTGTTGCGAATGTATATCGAAGTGTTGTCCCACTTCCGGCAACGCTAATATCCGCAAACAAATAGTCAGGACTACCTGCTGTGATATTTCCTTTGCTGTTCTTTAAATCTGCTGTAAAAACAATGTTATTATCCGTTGAACTGACCAAATTAGGGATATTGACCAATGCTTGGTCTGAGTTCCCTGTTGCTGCCTCTTTAAAACGGACTTTACCATTATAAGCAAAACCTAAACCGTTGTTATAAATAAAGTTTCTTGATGTTGTGTAATAGTTTGTCGGGTTCTTAGCAACGAAAGTGATTAGATTATCCCCTGGCGTTAAGGTGAGATCAGAAGCTCTTCCCGTATTTGTTAAGAATGTAAAAATACCGCCAGAAAAATTAGTAGCTTCATATGTAGTTCCCGATACCGTAGCATCTACTTGATAAGCATTATTAGAATTACCTGTAATTGTAAGATTCGTATAAGGACCTGTTGCTGGGTACATACCACCATCTGCGAAATCAACATCATTGATTTTCAAATTTGTGATATTAGACACCGGTGTAAAGTAAACCCAAGCAGGCTTAGAGTCAACCGTTGAAGTGCTTCCGTATTTAACAACAATTTTATTTAAACCTTCCGTTAACTGAATATTCTCAAAGGTAATTTGGTTGCTGTTATTAGGGTTTTTGATGGCACGATTTGTTTTGTTTGGTGTCGTAATACCTGTAGTCATATTTTTGATTTCGTAGAAAACATTCGTAATCTGATCATCCGAAATACCCCCAATGTCTGCACTTAGCGTAATTGGGTTCGCCGTAATCCTTGGAATCAAAGCATCATAGAAATTCTCAGGATCCTGAACAACGGTAGTATCATTAGGGTCAGTATGTACGTAGTAATTCGTAATATTAATTACAGGTGCGGCCGAAGCCCCGAGTGGCGGAAGCAAGGCCAACAACATAGCAACCATGAGGCTAATGCTAATCCACTTATTTCTTTGCTTGGTCTTCAAAGCTAGTTCCTCCTTATGTCCTCTAAATTCCATTCATTCGACATGGCAATGCTGCTAACCGTCGGTTAGACAAACTTACTTTCGACAATCCCTCCCAAATCCTTCTATCATTCTACATGATTTGACGCGGCATACCGCCAAAAGTTCTTGTACCTTTCTTATCGGTCAAAACCTCTCAATTGTTTAGAGAAAGAAGGAAGTTCACAAAATAGAAAAAAAATCCAACCCGAGGGTTGGATTTGAGTAAAACCTTTATAAGTGCTGATTATTTGCCCATCCGGTCGCTCTGTACGGTCTTGCCTACAAGTCTTTGCAGGAAGTTAAGTACCGGTTTGCGGCTTTTACTAATAATGCCGATCGCTTCTGCTCCGACGAGCATCACCAGGAATAGAGCAACAATGATCATGATTAAACCCCAAGTGGAATCCTGGGAAATGAAGACGGAGCAGATTACCGCGCTACCGCCGAATACGGAAGCAATACCGTAAATAATCAGTACGCTTGTACGATGGCTGAAGCCAAGTTGCAACAAGCAGTGATGAAGATGGCTTTTGTCCGGTGCCGAAATCGGCAATTTATTCACATAACGGCGCATAATCGCGAAGAAGGTATCCGATAACGGTACGCCTAGGATCATAATCGGGATTAGAAGCGATACAACGGCTGCTTGTTTAAAACCTAGGATCGAGAGTGTCGCAAGTGCGAAGCCTAGGAACAAGGCGCCTGAGTCGCCCATAAAAATTTTGGCGGGATGGAAGTTATAGAACATGAATCCTACGATACTTCCTAGTAAGATTACAGCCAACAGAATAACTGTTACATTGCCCATCATAAGCGCTAAAATAAGAATCGTAGTGGTAGCAATACCAGATACACCCGCAGACAGCCCGTCAAGACCATCAATCAGGTTAATGGCATTGGATACGCCAACGATCCATAATATCGTAATCGGGATACTCAGCCAACCGATAGGCAGGTTCGTTTCTCCGAACGGAATGTTAACGAGATCGATTTTGAGGCCAAAAGAAACGACGATACAAGCAGCAATGAGCTGCCCAAGAAGCTTCCATTTGGGGGATAGTTGAAAACGGTCATCCAAAGCCCCTGTGATGACGATAACTAACCCGCCGAGCAGCAAACCGAACGCTGCATTGGAGTTAACGGCATCAAGCGCTGGAGAGACGACGAAATAAGCTCCGACGAAGGCAAGGAAGATAGCTAGGCCTCCGAGACGCGGCATAATTCGCGTATGAACTTTTCGATGGTTGGGGGCATCTACAGCTCCAACCCAGAAGGCAAACTTTTTGACCAGGGGTGTCAGCAGCACTGCAATAATGCAGGCGGCGATGAACCCAATCGCGTATAATCCATACATGTCTTCTTCACAGCTCCTCTTGTCTTGGGTGGCAGGTGATCCGCCGAAGAGAATTATACTCCCATTTGTCCACAAATACTACTGCTAAATTTGTCTGAAATGACCGTTTTCAGCCAATTTTCATAAAAATTTTCATGGTTTTGTGACTTTCTCTTTGTCACGCATCACTTTCATCGCGAATTTAGGGAGTAATAACATTCTTTTGTAGCGCCACGGCTCCTGTAACAGGCGGTAGAACCATTCAAGACGTAGTTTTTGGAATACAACCGGTGCTCTTTTTAGCTTGCCCGAAAGAACATCAAAACTTCCCCCGACTCCCATCATAACCGGAACGCCGAGCTGCCCTTTGTATTTGCCGATCCACGGCTCCTGATTCGCTGCCGCTCTCCCTACAAATAGAAGATCCGGTGCGGCATCTACAATGGATTGAATCACTTCGGCATCCTGCTCATCACGAAAATAGCCATCACGCACACCAACCAACTTGATTCCTGGATAGTTTTTGCGCAGTTTGTCAGCAGCCGCTTGAATCACTTCATTAGAAGCACCGAGCAGATAGACTTTCCAGCCCTTCGACTCTCCGACCTTCATCAGCTCATTTAACAAATCGTAACCTGGGACCCGCTCTGCGACAGGCTCTCCAACATAATTGGCGGCCCAGACTACTCCTGTTCCATCAGGAACGATAAGCTCGGCGCGCTGCATCATGCTCATATAGGCGGGATCATCCAGCGCCGACATCACCATAATCGGGTTGGCGGTTATGATTTGATGAGGCTGTCTTTGTTCAATCGCCTTGGATAGGTAGGCAACTGTTTGGTTCATGCTCATCTTGGAGATGGGAACCCCATATATGCTTACTTTCGGTATAGCTTGGGCAGAAACAACTCCAGCTGAGGTCGTTGTCGATGTTGAGCTCATAGATATCTCTTCCTTTATGTGACGTTGGCTTTCACGTTTTGGTTGATTTTTTTTATTTATTAAAAAAAGAAACGATGCTTTTCGCAGGAAATTGCGCCTGCGCCTTAAGCTCCTCGATGGCGGCGCGTTTGGACGCCGCCCAAGCTTCTCGGCCATCCAGGAGAGCCCCAGCCTCCTGGGCCAGTGCATCCGCATCGAAACGAGACGTCGATGCGGCAGCTTTCATGCCAAGCCTATGGAGAAACTGGTCGATCTTCGGATCGTACGAGATGCCAACCATAGGCACATACTGCGAGGCTGCATAAATCAAAGAATGCAGCCTCATCCCGATCAACAGGTCGCAGCCCGCGACCTGCGCGAGCATATCCTGCGGATGGACGATGCCCGGCACCATCTCCACCCGCGACCCGTGATCGCCCAAACGGTCGATCACGAACTGCGAGGCCACCTCGTCCGAAGGGAGGTGGAAGGGCAAGAACCGCAGCCGCACGTTAGGATCGGCGGCGAGCAGCTTTGCCAGGGACCGCGAGAGAGCTTCCAGCTCTGAGCGGTCCTCGTTCCAGAAGCGGACGGACACGCCCACCGTCCGCACGCCCGTGCCAGCCGACCCGCTAACACCAGCCTCGCCGCGAAGCGGCAGGCCCATGACCGGGTCGGGCACAACAGCGATGCGCTCCCACGGGAGGCGCATCGTCGCCAGCAATGCCGCGGACTCCGTATCGCGGACGGAGATGTAGGCGCAGCGTTTGAATACGCCGCGGATCCAGCCGTCAAACATCCGGCGATTCACCGGGCCGATGCCTTGAGAGTAAATAAACGTAGGCTTCCCAAGCCACTGTGCGATTTTCAGAACAGCTAAGTAATACGGAATCGTCTTGGAGCTTGTAGCATCCTGCAATAAGCTGCCACCGCCGCTGATCAAACCGTCTGCTTCCCGCAGGGCGCTGAGAAGTGGTCCTGGTTTCATACGGTGATAGGATTGGACGCCGTACATTGCTGACGTCTTTTCCGGATTCGCGGAAAGTACAATCGGCTCAATACGAATGCCCTGCTCTCTGCCTTGCTCCTCCAAAGCGAACAAAATAGATTGAAGCACAGCCTCATCCCCGCTATTATCGAAACCGTAATAGCCGGATAGCGCTATTTTGACAACTTTGGCACCCATCGTTTCCAACTCCTTGTGATGATTTCCCAAGCTGCAATCAGAACGAGGCCGATGATAGCGCCAAATACGATACCGTAGGAAATACGGATAAGAGAAATATGAAGCGGTGTATGCAGATGTGCGAATGTATCTACAATGGAAAGCTGCCCTATTACACCAATGAAAATCAAGTAAACAGCATGTCTATATCGTATAGATAAGTAGGCACCGAGAATGAAAATAGGGTGAGCTACTAAGAACTCTTTCGTACGTGGTCGTACGCCAAGTGTGTTCTCCAAGAACGAACGGAATAATTTTTCCACCGTCGAGGCTTGTCCTTCGTTACCTGTGCGAGACAAGTAATAGAAGACAGCAGCCAGACCAATCCCGGCAACAACGATCCATAACACACTAATAAAAGAGGTAAGGATACGGCGAACATGCATGATTTTATCGTTATAGGTATTATTCTCACTAAAGAAGAGCAAATACACACCAGCGATTGCGATAGGCAGTAAATGCAGCGCACCTACTCCACGGAACTGCTGCAGAACCAGCGAATACGTAATGTGGTTGAGGAGCGCAACCTCATAAACGACACCAAGGAGTGAAATCGCCGATGTTTTGATGAGTGTCCACAAGGCAAATGCAAGACCTGACTTCCATTTCGCCGCTGCTCCCGAACGAACTGTTCGAATTGCCAGCATTATGGCAATGCTCGGAGCGGAAATCGCTGCTCCCAAAGCAAGCCCTTGTGCATATAAATTCGCCGACAAGGTATGCAAACCAATCAAACCGAGCAGTCCAATCACGAAAAGTACGAGTGTGGCTTCTGGTATGAAGAAAGAAATCATAAGCACGATGATGCTCAAACCGCCAATCAACATAAAGACACTGGCGACTTTTTGCCATCCTGTTGTGTGTACATCAAATGTCTGAGCTAACCCAAGCGTAAAACCGGCTTTCTCAATGCGCGGAATCGCCCCGTCTTTGCCTTGCAAGCTCTCGTAAAATGCGGAAAGAGGGTCTACTAACTTCCCTTTATCAAGGCTCTTAAGCGGCTTAGCGTTTAAGAAAACCATACGAATGTTGCGATCTTTCACCGCAAGCACGAAGCGATCCGCAACGCCTTGAATGCGGTCCTCCAGCTCGGCCTTTTTCAGCGGCTCCATGAGTTTCTCTCCATCTTTCTCCGTGAAAGAATGCAGCCGGACAACATTATAGTTCGTCTGTTTCGCTAACGTGTTGAAACCCTTTTGAGGCTCTTTCAGTAATTCAATAGCGGCTAAACCAATGCCATACTTGTTCAGCAGATCCGCCATTTTATTAAGGTTAACTTCGGTATCTTCTTCCGTATAACCTGGAACTTCGTTGCCATCGACAATGATTCTTTTCACGCCCATATCATGCAGCTGCTTCAGGAACTTATCCATCTCATTCGTAACGAAAGGTCGGCGATTAGATAGGCGCACTACAATTTGGAAACCTTGATCCTTTAGCATTTGCAGCGTAATCGGGTCAGGATCCATTCCCTTGATTGAAGCATCGTCCATGCTCATTTGAATGATGAGCCCGTTACGGTTTTTGAAGCTCCAAGGTTTAATGCCAACGTTCAGGTCAGCAAATGTTTTCTGAATTAATGGCTCCAGCTTTTGCTGGGTTGCACTGTCCTTGAACAACACATAGGTGAAGTTCTCATTAGGATCACCAAAAGTTTGCGTAAGCGCGGCGGCGTCCCTCGAGTTATACATCTCAATATGACGGCTTTCTTTGAACTCGCCTAGCGTGCTTTCATACACGGCCATTGATCCAATGCCAGCGGCCTTCATATTCTTCAGCTGCTGCGCGATGAAGCTCTGCGGGTTTGTTTGCAAATCCGAAATATCCAATAAGTCACGATAGTCAAAAACGAACTCGACGTTCTTTGTCGAAGTTTCCGTAAGGTGACGCGTATAAGCTAGCGGAAGCGAGCCTAACATGCCGATAATGACAAGCCACCATAATACATTTTTGAGCGGGTTATTCCACGTTTTATACCAATTCACCAATTGTCCACTCCTTAGAGCATTTACTTTCTAGTCCTATATACATTCGAAAACCCCTTCAGCTCCTAAACTCGAGGAAATAGGCCCAATGAATACGGATTTATTCCATCTATTCATTAGACGACCTATCCCTGACTTAGGTTCTGAAGAGGTTCAATTAATCCTATTTCATTATCCGTCTACACGGCTAAGTACATATTGAATGATGCGATCCAACTGTTCTGCAGCTTCTGCGCCTGAAGATCCTTTTACCGCAAAATAGAACTTAATTTTAGGTTCAGTACCCGATGGACGCAAACAGAACCAGGAACCGTCCTCCAGTTTGAATTTCAGCACGTTCTCAAGAGGAAGTCCATTTACGCCTTTGGCGTAATCTTCCATAGCCGTAACCGGCGTACCGGCAATCTCTGTTGGAGGGTTAGTTCTCCACGCTTCTACCATACGTCCAATTTGTTCTACGCCGTCTTTCCCTTTGAGCGTCCTTGACTCCAGTTTTTCCAAAAAGTAACCAAAGGATTCGTACAGCTCTTGCAAGACTTCATATAATGTCTTGCCTTGCTTCTTATAATAAGCTGCCGCTTCTGCGATAAGCATAGCTGCGATGACAGCATCTTTATCGCGCGCGTAGTCGCCAGCCAAATAACCATAGCTCTCTTCGTAGCCAAAAAGGAAAGTATGCTCGCCCGTTTGCTCGAACTGGGTCATTTTTTCCCCAATATATTTAAAACCAGTTAACGTATTTAACGTTGGAATTCCATAATGATCTGCTATTACTGCGCCCATCTCGCTCGTTACGATCGTTTTGACAACTACACCGTTAGCAGGAAGTGTTCCACGCTCTTTCAAGCTCGATAATAAATAATTAACGATAATGGCTCCCGACTGGTTGCCTGTAAGAACAAAGTACTCCCCGTTCTGATCCTTCACTACCGCACCCATACGGTCAGCATCCGGATCTGTCCCAATAATAATATCAGCATTCCATTCTTTAGCTTGTGCGATAGCGAGTGTAAAAGCTTCGCGTTCTTCCGGATTCGGAGACTTCACGGTTGAGAACTGTGCATCCGGCAGCTCTTGTTCAGCAACAACACGGACTTGTCCAAAACCCAGAGTTTGCAATACGGCTCTGACTGGCACATTCCCCGCACCATGGAGCGGCGTGAAGATGACACGGAAATCATCGCTAATTTCCTTAATCACATCCGGATTCTGGCTAATCGCGGTTACTGCCTTTATGTATGCTTGATCGACATCTTCGCCAAGCCATGTAAGAAGACCTTGTGCTTCTGCTTCCTCTTGACTAAGCTTCTTCACTTTATCAAAAGAGTCAATGCTCTGAACTTCGGCGATCACTTGCTCCGCAAACTGAGGTACGAGTTGTCCACCGTCTGCGCCATATACTTTATATCCATTATATTCAGGTGGATTATGACTTGCTGTCACGACAACGCCTGCTGTCGCGCCTAAGTATCTCACGGCAAAAGACAGCTGTGGTGTAGCATGTAAAGTTTTGAATAGATAGGCCTTAACGCCATTTCCTGCAAAAACCAGGGCAGCTTCTAAAGCGAACTCCGGCGACATATGACGTGAATCGTAAGCCAGTACAATAGAAGGGCTTTGTACGCCTGTGCTATTCACATATTGTGCAAGACCTTGGCTTGCACGACCAACGGTGTAGACATTGATGCGGTTCGTTCCGGCGCCAATAACGCCACGAAGCCCGCCTGTACCGAATTCGAGATCTTTGTAAAAGCGATCCTCAATTTCTTTCTCGTCTTCCCGAATTGCAAGCAGTTCCTTTTTCGTTTCTGCATCCACTGCTGGATCGTTCAGCCATAATTGATACTCTGTTTGTACGCGCGTCATAGTAGTCAGGTTCATCTCCTTTTTATCTATGGGGTTATTTATTAGCAAGGGCGAACATAAGTTCACCTTCGACTACCACTTTCTCGCCTACTTTTGCCACAGCTTGGCCTTTGACAATTGTTCCTTTAACACGTGTAATCGTCATTTCTAATGTCAGTGTATCGCCAGGCACCACTTGTTGACGCCAACGAATGCCATCTGCACCCGCAAATAAACCAATTTTACCTTTATACTCAGGCATGGAAAGGACAGCTACAGCGCCCACTTGTGCCAAAGCTTCAA
The DNA here is from genome assembly GCF_032461945.1 of Paenibacillus violae. Taxonomy (NCBI): domain Bacteria; kingdom Bacillati; phylum Bacillota; class Bacilli; order Caryophanales; family Paenibacillaceae; genus Paenibacillus; species Paenibacillus violae. The sequence continues at coordinate 71,180 of NZ_JAWCUD010000015.1, read as the reverse complement.
TAATCAGCACACCCGGCATAACCGGATAACCTGGGAAATGGCCTGCAAAGAAAGGTTCATTGATGGTAACATTCTTAATCCCTACCGCTTTCACGCCTTGCTCTACTTCCAAAATGCGGTCAACGAGCAGAAAAGGAGGGCGATGTGGAATAATTTCTTGAATCTGGTTAATATCTAGCATAACGGGTAATGCTCCTTTCAATTTCTTGTATAAAATACAAGGTAATCACTTACAATACTGGTGTCCCTTCATTAACTGCAGAAGTGAAGGTTCATATAGGGGGAGCTTATGTAAGGAGGTGTGTGCACAGCCCTCGCATAGGCTCTTTTTACGTAATTGTCTATTTCGCTTTGGCCCTCCGGTTTAAAAGCAAGAATTGAAAAATATAAATGAAGGAAGTTAAGAAGGATATCCCGATCACGAACCACAAGTACGTAATGGCGAAATCTAAATGAAAAACAATGAAGAGAATGGCGAGATAGTAAAGTACTGTCGTTAATTTCCCCATCACATTGGCGGGAACGGTTAATTTCCCCCTGAAGTGGACGAAAGCAGAACCCATGATCATGCCCAGATCACGTATAAAAATCGCTGCCGCCGCCTGCCATGGTATCATCCCTGTAATAAGCAGAGAGAGAATGACTGCAATCATCATGCACTTATCCGCAAGGGGGTCCAGCATAACACCAACAGGTGTTACCAAACCTCGAGTTCTGGCAATATAACCGTCTAAGATATCTGTAAGCCCTGCTGCCAGCAAGATCAGAAAGGCTATCTGGATATGGCCGCTGAAAAAAATGATGAGGTACACAGGGATAAGAACAAACCTGCTAATGGTGAGCATGTTCGGAATATTCAAAGTACCCCTCCTGCGCCTTTTATCTGGTATCTGACGATTAGCCTTCATTCATTATACATTTGCTAACACAAAAATAAAACTCCCAATAAGGGAGTTTGAATTAATTCGCAAATACCAAATCGTATAAATGCCGCCAAGTGCTCATATGGAAGATCTCCGCTGATGGCTGATGGCCCAGCTTGGAATATCCGACCCATAGTCCGATATAAACGGCTAGCAAGCAAAGAACAGGAATACGTATGATTTTGAAAATAAGCCATATGATGTTTAGCCATTTCGGCCTTGGTGCCTTTTTCTTCTTTGGAGTAGGCTTGTTAGGCTTGTCAGACATCGAGCCCTATCCCTCCCTTTCTACGATCAGGCGCGCAAATTATTCGCGATATTCATCATCTGATCGGCAGATGTAATCGCCCGGGAATTGAGTTGAAGCGCTCTTTGCACCATCACAAGATCCGTCATTTCGTCGGAAAGCGTCACATTGGATTGCTCCAAAAACCCCTGCATTAATGTAACCCGATTATTGGTTGTATCCAGCCCCGGATCCACATTTTGCAAAATGTTCGCCTTCTCGGCATCCGTAATTCCCGCAGGAAGTGCGTATAGGTTATCTCCAACATCTTGGAGCAACTGCGGGCGCACAACGCGAACCAGCTTGATCTGTCCAAGGTTAAGCGGCTCAGCACTCGGGTCCTGCTCACTGTATCCATTGATAATGCCATTTGGTTGAACAACGGGTCTGAAGCCAGCAGGTATACGAATAGGATTACCGTCTGTTCCTGTAACAAAATGACCCTCTTTGGTGGTAAGCACCGTATCGCCATTGGCATCAGGCGTCAAATTGAAAGACCCATTACGCGTCCATGCAGGTTGAAACACTTGGTTTCCGTTTCCATCAACCTTGCTGACGGACACTTCAAACAATCCGTCTCCCTGAATCGCAAAATCCGTAATACCGCCTGTAGACTGAATAGGTCCTTGCGCAAGGTTGGTTTGGATTTGCACCAACTTTGATCCCCATCCTTGGTTGAAACCAAGGGGAGAGAATCTGCCCTGCTGACGGAATCCTTCCGGCTGCGACTTCACATTGGTCAGAACATCCTCAAAGGAGGCATCCTTTTTCTTAAAACCTGTCGTATTGAGGTTCGCTATGTTATTGGACAAGATATCCAGCTTCTGCTGTAAGCTGTGCATGGATACCGATGAGTTAATCATGGAATTGTTCATGTGTGGCTCCTTCGCAAGCTAGATTAGACGCGTCCGACTTCGTTCGCTGCCTTGTCCATACTTTTATCATAAGATTGAATGACTTTCTGATTGGCTTCATAGGCGCGGAGTGCCGACATCATATCGACCATAGACTGCGCAGAATCCACGTTAGAGCGCTCGATAAAACCTTGGCGAACTTCGACCTGATCACCAACGGCAACCTGTGTAACCGTTGCTTCGTCGCCTGGATTAATCCGCAGCAAACCGTTCCCTTCACGCAGCAGAAGATTCGGATCCTCTGCACGCGAAAGCATCAATCCTACAGGTTGTCCAGCCTGATTCAACAGCGGTTGGCCGTTCCCGTCAAGGAACTCCCCTTTGTCTGTTACTTTAAAGGAACGAATGGGCTGGCCCGCTCCATCTACAAGCAGCAAGGGTTGTCCATCGCGACCCAACACCTGATTGCCATTGGCGTTCACGAGTTGTCCTGTCGGATCGACGGTGAACTTACCATTCAAGGAATACCGGCGTTCTCCGTTCGCATTCATCACGGTGAATAATGCCTGCGGCTGGAACGTGCGCTCCCCGTCCGCATTCACGTATTTCCCCGAAGCGTCGAATGCCATGCCAGGCACTTGGATGTTCGACACGAGGGCAAAATCAAAAGGATTTTGCGTTTCCTGCAGGTCGCCTTGTGCGTGGATGGAGATATTCTCCTCTGAAAACACACCAAGACTCATCTTCCCAAGCGGTGCCGTTGAGGCGCCTTGTCCACCGCGAATTGTAGAAATAAGCATCTCCGGGAACGAACGCGACAAGGCATTACCTTGTTTAAAACCCGGGGAATTAATATTAGCAATATTGTTCGTAATGGTATCGTGTCTGCGCTGCTCGGAGATCATTCCTGCCGCCGCGGTATACAGTCCTCTTAGCATCTCTTCACCTCTTGGATAAACTTGTCTAGTTAAATTTACGCTTGGAAACTTTATCTAGGTTATCGAGCATGATCCCAGTTCCTTTAACTACGCAAGACATCGGATCTTCCGCAATTAATACCGGAACCTTCAGCTCGTCTGCTAACAACTGATCCAGGCCGTGCAGCAAAGCTCCGCCGCCTGTCAGGATAACGCCACGGTCAATAATGTCTGCGGAAAGTTCAGGTGGCGTACGCTCCAAAACGCTTTTCGCAGCCGTTACGATCGATGAAACCGGATCCCATAGGGCTTCCTGGACCTCACTGGAGTGAATCGTAATCGTAAGCGGCAATCCGGATACCATATCTCTACCGCGAATATCCATCTCTTGATCTCTGCCATGTGGATATACCGTTCCGATTTTCAACTTAATATCTTCGCTCGTCCGCTCACCAATCAGCAGCTTGTACTTATTTTTGATATACTTCGTGATTGCAATATCGAACTTGTCGCCAGCGATTTTGATGGAAGAGGAGGTGACGATGTCGCCCATGGATAACACGGCCACATCCGTCGTCCCTCCGCCAATATCCACAACCATGTTGCCGCTAGGTTGGAAAATGTCCATACCGGCGCCAATTGCCGCTGCTTTCGGTTCTTCTTCCATGAATACCTCTCGGGCACCGCTGCGCTCAGCCGCTTCGCGGATCGCTTTCTGCTCAACCGAGGTGATGTTGGTAGGGGCGCAGATCAAGATACGCGGATGCGAATACCAGTTCTTGCCCCCTACTTTTGCAATGAAATGCTTTAACATCATTTCCGTAATATCGAAGTCCGCAATAACCCCATCTTTCAATGGACGAATCGCGATAATATTGCCTGGAGTTCTACCCACCATGCGGAAAGCTTCTTCTCCTACAGCAAGCACGCGTTTCGTATCGCTTTCAATCGCTACTACAGATGGCTCATCGAGCACAACGCCGCGTCCTTTCACATGAATGAGCACATTTGCCGTGCCGAGATCTATTCCAATATCCTTGCTTAACATTTCAAGTTAATCCTCCCTAAATCTACCGTCCATCCCGTGAAGAATCGGCGCTCTTATAGATAGTTCTAATTATAAGCTAAATTCGCTGTAAATGCATTAATTCCTCTTTTTCCGTGAAATTTCGACATGTCCAGTTCCAGGATACCGTCGGGATGATCGTATTTTTAGGATTTGACCGTGACTAAGTTCTCGGAGTGCTTCGGGTTTCGTGTCTTTCGATACTTGATTTTCGTCGCTTCTCCTCCCCTTAGATGTCTAATGGACTTGTGATACTCCAAAATGTGCTTCACCTGGTTGGCCAGGTCCGGGTTGATTTCCGGCAGTCTTTCCGTCAAATCCTTATGCACCGTGCTCTTGGAAACACCGAATTCCTTCGCAATCGTGCGAACCGTATTCTTGGTCTCGACGATACAGGTACCAATCTTAATGGTTCGCTCTTTGATGTAATCGTGCACTCCCCTCGCCTCCCTACTCGAGATAGTTTGGTAAAGTATATGAGGGGCATGACTAGATATTCTACGTAACCAAGCCTGACAAGCCCTTTTCCTATATTTATTTTCAAAAAAATCAGGAAATAAGGGCTTATGCGGTCTTTTTTGGCAAGGACAAGTCTGTTGTGTCCCTGATGGAGGGCAAGCCGTGGAGTAAATCCCCTAGGTTTCAAAGCAAAAAAGCAGCAGGATATACCCGCTGCCCTCATTCTATGTAGGCTGGTTGGTGACGAAGCCACCTGCTTGCCTTTTCATTTTAACCGATTACTGTTTAGCGTTTAGAATCGTTTCCGGATTCAGAGCGGCATTATCGCTAACTTGACGCACTTCAAAGTGCAGGTGCACGCCGTCTTCCTTCTCGAAATCATTACGTCCCGCTTTGGCGATGACGTCGCCTTTTTTCACTTCAGCGCCTTTGGTTACTTTGACTTCCGCTAAGCTTTGGTACACGCTGATCAAGCCATTGCTGTGTGTAATTTCGACAAGATTGCCGACAACTGGATTCTGCTCAACTGCCGTAACCTTACCGCTCATAGCGGCCAATACATCAAATGCTGTGCCATCTTTGGCTTTCAAATCGATTGCGGTATGCGGCGTCAATTGATCGTTATACTGAATCATTGCCGCCTGTTTAACTTCATTGGTTGCATTGGTGTCATAGAACGGAATGGATACGTCAAGAGCCGCTCTGTCTTTCACAGGCCATTGCATAGCTTCTGCTGGTGCGTTGACGGCAACCGCTCCATCTTTGGAATTGTCAGGTGCTTGATCGTCGCTGCTTACCTTAATGCCCAGATCGTCTTGGCTGACTGTTTTCGTACCTGTGTCCTGGTACACCCACATTAAGGTTAAGATAATTGCCGCTGCTGCTACATACGTTGCTGGGAATACCCATTTCTTAGCAAGCAACCTCTTCCATGCGGATGGACTTCCTTGTGCCCCTTGAACAGTTTTAGGAGCTTCTTCTTTTTGAAAACCTTTGTTTTGATCACTCATGGTTAATCACCTCATCAACCATTCTTGACACATTTAAAGGTTTTATACTTGAAGAAAGATATTTTTATAGAAACGTTATGAACTAAGATTTCTGGATAAAAGGGGTCGCTTTTTCAATAGAGATCCCTGTGTAATAGTAGGTTACAATCTGCTCTGCAGTCTTGCCCTCCTTGGCCATTCCATTAGCGCCCCATTGGCTTAAGCCAACGCCATGGCCGTATCCGTAAGTCGTAAACGTAATTTTGGAACCGGACCATTTCCATGCGAATTGAGAGGATGCTAATCCTAGCTTCTCTCTTACTTCTCGGCCAGAGAAGGTTTTTCCTCCGATAGTCATCTTCTTGATTCGGTGTCCCATTGACCACTCTAGTACTTTCATACTCTTTGTTCCGGTACCAGTTGTGGCTATACTCGTAACGCCTAGTTTCTGCAGCATACTCTTGTACGTAATGTCTACCGTTTCTTGGTAACGTGAAGACAGCTTCACATCCCACGGACTGGGCACGCTGCGTAGATAGGGACTCATGAATGGCCAGTAATCTTCTGAGTTTTCCGTATACCCGTTACTCGTTGAGAAAAAAGTAGCATTGATAGGCTTGTGCTCGTAAGTCAAAATCAGATCTTTCGTTTCATTCACAGCTCTATCGATTTTGGCCATATTCGTTTCATACGTACCTTTGGTCCACTTCTCTCTTAACTCTTGATCGGTCAGATAGGCTTGATGTGCCGTTGTGTCTGTTACAAGCGCATCATTTACAGGCACATTACTATAATCCTTCTCTAGCACCCTGCGTATGACGTATGTTCTAGCTGCCATTGCTTGCGCTTTGAGCGCTTCCAGCTCGAACTCTACTGGCATTTCTGCAGCGAGTACACCTTTCACATACTGCTCCAATTGCACCGTTTCGATTTCATCTTTTTTGGTCAAATAGACAGGGATCATCAACCCTCCAGCAGTCACCGTCTCCTGATGAGAGCCATCAATCGCTAGCTGTACAGAGGGCGAATCGTCGCCCCCCGGAATCTTCTTGACTAGCAATCCAGGAACAAGAAGGATGACGCAGAGCATAGAAGACAAACAAACAGCCATCCATAGGATGGCCCCGCGGCCAGGAACACGTTTTTTCTTCAACATCGTCTCAGCAGCCTCCATAAGCGCGTTTACTAGCAGGTATTTTGGTATGACTTAGCTTATGAGAGGCGCTAATAGATTAGAACACGTTGCAATTTGAGATTTACAGACCTGTGACTTGAGCAGGCGTATAATGGTCCGTCCTTGTGCCGTCTCCAAGCTCGCGCCAATAGTTATGACCCCAAGCCCATACCGTTCCATCGGACTTTAACGCTAAACTATGGTAGAAACCAGCTTCTACATCGGTTACATCTGTTAAGTGCCTAAACCGTTACCTAATTGCCCTAAATTGCCATCGCCCCAAGCCCACAAAGTGGCATCTGTCTTTAAAAATAACGAATGCCCCCATCCTGTTGCCAGGACCGTCTTCAATTGAGGTGGATTCGTTGGATTTCCCTGCGCCGATGCAGGTACGATCATCATGGCGAGTAACATGAAAGTAAGCATTGAAGTAAAACTTTTTCTTTCATCAACATTAATGTTCTCTCCTTCGCTCGATAAAAATGGTTACTTGATTGGTTGGTCAGAATCATAGATTCCAACATCCTAGATAAACTTATCCCCCTTTCTATTAGTGTAAAAATATGGAATTAGTTACATAATTAATAATACTATCTAGCATGGTTAAATCAATAGTAAACTTTTACAATATTTGTATAAAGTATTGGAATCTCGCAATAAAGCATAGAGAGCAAATAATCAGCTATCAGTAGGCAAAAAGAAGGGGACTTTGGCCAGATAATCAACTGGCACAAATCCCCCTCAGCTAACGCTCAATTAGAGGAACTAGAGTCCTCTATCTTCGTGAAAAAACGAGCTATTGCCACTCTGAGCGGAACTACAGGGTCTTAATTGTCCACAATAGCGCCTTTTACAGATGAAATCGACAAAATAGCGGATCGTAGTTCCTCTTCCCACATGGAAATTCCGCCTTTTCAGAAAAATAGCGGACTCCAGCTCCCATAACAGCTGCATATGACCATAAAAAAAACCGCCGGAGCTTTCTCCGACGGTTCTTACTTATCCTACGCTAACGTTGGCTGGATATTGAAAAAAACCAGCTCCGCCGCTTCTTGCTCCACTTGTTGCGGCACCGACCGATAAATATCGGCACCAAGCCCGCGCAATACGTCTGTAATATCGACATATCCGCGATCAATATGGTGAACGCCTGTAATCTCGGTCTCACCTTCTGCTGCCAACGCCGCCAAAATCAGCGCGGCTCCAGCACGCAAGTCGGTTGCACACACTTTTGCTCCGCGCAGCTTCGCGTTACCGCTGACGATAGCCGTGCGGCCATCGACTTTAATATGAGCGTTCATGTTCGCGAATTCTTCCACGTGCATGAACCGATTCTCGAACACCGTCTCCGTTACAAGACTTGTGCCATCCGCCACCATTAACAGCGCCATCATTTGCGACTGCATATCGGTTGGGAAGCCCGGATACGGCAATGTCTTCACGTCAACCGCACGCAACGGCCCCGTGGCACGCACGCGAATACCGTTTTCGTCTTCTTCGATGACAACGCCCATTTCCTGCATTTTGGAAATAACAGGACGCAGGTGATCCCCGATAGCATTTTCCATGTACAGTTCACTGCCGGTAATAGCAGCAGCAATCATATATGTGCCCGCTTCTACGCGATCCGGTATAACCGTATGTACGGCCCCACAAAGTTTCTCTACGCCTTCTATGCGAATAACGCCCGTTCCAGCACCGCGAATAATTGCACCCATCGCATTCAGATAGTTAGCCAAATCGACAATTTCCGGCTCTTTGGCTGCATTCTCAATGATGGTTGTGCCTTCCGCAAGCGTAGCCGCCATCATAATATTTTCGGTTGCGCCAACGCTGGCTACATCCAAATAAATTTTAGCACCCTTCAGGCGCCCCTTCACTCTGGCTTCAATATACCCTTGGCCTAATTCAATATCGGCACCCATCGCTTCGAAGCCTTTGAGATGCTGATCAATTGGCCTCGTACCAATCGCACAACCGCCTGGGAGTGAAATTCTTGCTTGCCCCCGTCTTGCTAATAATGGCCCCATAACAAGGAAAGAGGCTCTCATTTTACGGACTAGATCATAGGATGCTTCGCATGTGTCAATGCGTTCCGCACGAACACGAATAACCTGACGGTCATAGGCGACTTCAATACCTAAGCTTTGCAATACTTTATTAATGACTAGTACATCGTCAAGGGGAGGCGCATCGTGGATGACGCTTTCACCTTCCGACCCCAGAATGGAAGCTGCAATAATCGGCAGTACCGCATTTTTCGCTCCGTTGATTTTCACATTGCCAGCTAACTTTCGGCCACCGCGGACGATAATTTTGCTCATCATGGTCCCTCCGCGCACTTATTTTAATTACAAGGTTTTGCACATTTCCTAAGTTTATCATCACAAGCCACATAGTTACAACTGTGTTCTTTTGGTATTCTGAAGCACCTACATAGAGTTCGAACAGGATCTCCATTTTCGATCCGTTCTACTATCCATTGTTGACAACAATTTAAATCATTATTCGAAAAAAGGAATTAAAACATCTTTCCGAATCCCATGGAGAAGCCTAAATATTGGATGAAAAAACTGGCAACTAAATGCCCGAGCCCAATAGAAAGTAGAATTTGTAGCATAATGGCTTGTGCGCCTTTTGGATTCTTAAGCAGCACATCAAAGCGAAACGCTTGCAGCGCCCACCACGCGAGGCCGATACACAGGATATAAACCACGATATCGACCATGTTCATTACCGAAGCATACTTCGCGGCTTCATTCCATTTATCCGCTTCTCCCATAGGTCACTCCTTCTCGGTTCTACCGATTCATTACTTTCACCAGCATAGAGACGAATTCAGCGCGTGTGGCTTGCTCATCAGGATGGAAGGAACCATCTGAATAGCCGGTGATCCAGCCGTCAGCCCACATTTGTTTCAAAATACCCAAACCCCAATAAGACTCATCTACGTCGTTAAAAGGTGAATTCCCCCGCTTCTTCCCTGTCATATTCATGCTGCGGGCAAGCATTTGTGTCATTTCCATTCGCGTAAGCGTACGATCAGGTCCGAAGGTTCCGTCAGGGTAACCAGCAACAATATCTGCTTGCAGCGCTTTGGCGACATAATCATAGGCCCAGTGTGAAGTGGGCATATCGGAGAACTTCAGATCTTTACGCTTCGTCAGCTTCAGGGCTCGAGTCAATACCGTTGCTGCTTCTGCCCGGGTAATCGACTGATTCGGGGCAAAACGATAATTGCCATACCCGCTAATCACGCCTTGCTCCGTAAGCTTGCTTATCGCATCTTGAGCCCAATGCCCTTCAATATCGGCAAATCCGCTTACGAGCGTATAACTGTTAATTTTCAATCTGTAAATTTGACTCATGAACCATTGATTGGCTTGCAGCTTAATATAATAGGTGCCTGCATTCAACGTTTTCTCAACAAAAAGCTGATCAGAACCATACTCGTTTCTATAAAAACCTTGTTCCTTCAATGTGCTGTCATATAGCGTTGCATACATCGTCCTCGAAGTAGGGATGTTAGTCAACCGTACTTGCGCCAGACCATTTTGGCCCATTCGGAATTCAAACCAATCAACATCATCATTGTTATTAAATAAACCTTCGTACACGGAATTCATCGCTGCAAATGTTGCCTGATACGACTTATCATTAGGTTCATTCGGATCAATTAATTTCGGCGTATATTCAATTTCCAGCGTATATTCACCTGTTATCGGCTCCGTATAATCCTTCGTATTACTGACTCGAATATAGTATTGCCCTGGAAATACATCCATGAGCGAGCTGATTTCAATCCCGCCATCTCCACCTTGATCTATAGTGATCGACTTTTCTCCTTCTTTCTGAAAAAGAATCATCGGATCTATACGACCCGTATCGACGGAGAGCTTCAACCTTATTGAGCCTGAATGCTCTAGAGGTAAGACAAACCAATCGACATCCCCTTTCTGGTGAAAGGTTCCGCGAATCGTTTGGCTGCGTTCAGGAAGCGCAAATGCTTTGTACTGCTTATCATTATCTTCAAAAGGGTCCGTGTAGATGATAAAATCCGTTTGCAAACTGTAACTGATCCCTGTTTTCCGTTCGCGATCTACGGTTTGAAGCTGCACATACGTGCGCCCTTTTGTCACTTTCACCTTAAAAGGCTGAGTTCCATCCGAGGAACTATTGGAAATAAAAGTTTCCCCGGAATCAAAGCGTACACGAATACCCGCACTATCGGTGTTTTGCAACCACAGCTCAATATATCCGTCATAGGCCGCATCAATCGCGTACCAATCCTCATCCAGCGCGGAGGATAACGCTGCTTTCACAGAGGTATGTATAGGCAGCTTAGCTGCTTGACTCTGACGATCATTTGGCTCAAATCGATCCTCTTTATAAGGCTTAGTCAGCGCCATATCCACACGCAGCAGCCCATAACCTGTTTTAGCATCCCAGCCGGTTTCTGCCAGATCATCCGCCGTCTGCTCCAGTTGAGATCTCACTTCATACGCGCTCATCGTTGGAAATTTACTCCACACAAGTGCCGCTGCCCCAGCAACCTGCGGTGCGGACATCGAGCTACCGTCTTGATACTGATAGCCGCCGCCTAGTGCTGTAGTATACACATCCCACGGTGCAACCAGATCCAGCTCCGGCCCGAAATTCGAACGAGGATCCGCCTGCTTATCAGCCGTAACGCCTCCTACAGCCAGAACCGTTGGATACGCTGCAGGGTATTTCACACTCATGCTTTCATTGCCGACGGCAGCCACCAGAAGGACATTGTGATCCTCTGCATACTTTACTACCCCTGCCATGTAATCGGAGTACTTATTCAGTCCCAGAGAGAGCACGACAATCTTCGCCCCATGATCCACAGCATATTTGATGCCTTCGCCAAGCTTCGCTTCGCCGCCTGTTCCATCTGACTCCAATGCTTTGATCGGCATAATTTTAGCGATTGGAGCTATGCCTGCAATGCCTTTATCGTTATTGATTGAAGCCGCAATGATGCCAGCTACGTTCGTTCCATGTCCATTATCATCAATTGGCTTTTTTGAGGGCTGTAGCAAATTCACGCCTTCTACCAAATTACCTACCAAATCAGGATGTGTAAGATCAACGCCGGTGTCAACCACAGCTACTACAATGGATGCACGCGAATCTCCAGCCGCAGCCCACGCTTCATTGATGTGGATCATATCCAGATAGGTCTGTTTGACCCTCATGGGATCCGTCGAAACGGGATAGGCTGCTTCTGTTTTTGTAACCATCACTGTAAGTTCCACAACAAGCATCATCAGGACGATGAACCCTAAGTGTCGAATGAATTTCATGAAATCACAGTTCCTTTATCTCGTAATGGTCTTATGCCTTCTCTATCTATACCACATTACCCGTCTTCTCGATACATATAACGGTTTTTCTTCGCAAAAAGTTCAGAACTTTTGAAAAAAATCCGGGGGGTTATCCACTTCTGTCTATTGTACATGCAATTATGGGATTTGTGTGTGATTTGGAGGCAATTACCACATTCCGTTTCTAGGTGCAAAATCAAAAAGCCCTCCCCAGCAAGGGGAGGGCTCATTCCTATTTACATCAAGATAAAATCCTTCGTGAGCATGAAGATAGATTCAATCCATTTGAGCACAAGATGCGGCACCAAACCTAGCGCTACGCTGATAAGAGCACATAACCAGACTGTTATGCCCAAAGCAACAGGCACCTTAACTTCAGCCGACTCATAATCGCTGCGCATAAACATTTGGCGAACGACACCAAAGTAGTAGTAGAAAGATACGACGCTCGTCGCGATCATTAGGGAGCCGAGCCAGTATTGATGGGTTTGCATTGTACCGAATATGATGTACAACTTACCGAAAAATCCGCCGGAAATCGGAATTCCAGTTAAGGACAACACAATCAGTACCATGGCAGCAGCTGTAAAAGGAGCACGGTAATACAGACCTCCGAAGCCCTTGGCCTCGGTATGCCCCTCTGCTTGCTCAATAATCATCAGTACCGCGAAAGCACCGATGTTCATGAACAAGTACGCGATCAGATAGAAAATAAATTCAGAGAAATTCGCGTAGTGGACACCAGAGAAGTACGTTGCAATTGGTACAAGCAAATATCCTGCATTGGCAATTCCCGAGTAAGCCAATAGCCTTTTCATGTTGGTTTGCTTCAGGGCGATGAAATTACCGACCACCATGGCGATCGCAGCCATAACTGAAATGGCCAGGAACACATCGGATTGGAATTTCGATTCCTCGAAAGAAGAAAACCCGAACAAGACGTAGAAAACTCGGAAAAGGATGGCGAATCCGGCACCTTTGGACACGACAGCCAAGAAAGCCGTCACAGGTGTCGGTGCGCCTTCGTAGACATCCGGTGCCCAGCTGTGGAAAGGGGCAGCGGCTATTTTGAAGCCGAAACCGGCAAGCAGCATGAAAAATGAAACGTAGAGCAGCGGCTCATAGGAACTAATGAGCGATGGAAGCGCCGCGCCAATCTGTGCAAGATTGCTCGATCCCACCATCCCATATAGGAAGGACATGCCATACAAGATGATGGCAGAAGATATGCCACCCATTACTAAGTATTTAAAGGCTCCTTCATTGGACTTGCTATCTTTCTTCTTCATCGCCACAAGCAAGTAAGAGGTAATACTAAGCAGTTCCAGCCCTACGTACAGCGTTATTAAGTCGCCCGAGGATGACATAATCATTGCGCCGAGCGCTGCAGGCAGATAGAAGTAGTAGTACTCACCTACATGCGGGATCGTATCTTCCTTCACGGAACTTAGACTCATCAGAACGACGAGACCCGTTCCTACCAAGGTGAACAATTTCAGCAGATTGGAGAAATCATCCACTCTATAGCTTTGATTGAGCAGCTGAATCGCCTCATCCGGGTTCAACTGAAGCAAAACAAACACGCCGGAAATCACAAGGCCGACCAAGGTCAACCATCCAATAACGGAACGACTTAACCTGCTCGGCAGGATCAAATCCAAGAGAGATAGGATGATCGCGGTGGCAACCAGCGAAAGCTCAGGGAGCAGATGCACTAAATCGGCGACTTGGAGTCGAAGCTGTTCCACCGGACTAACCTCCTATCTTCCCGGCTACGCTTTGGATCAATTGATCCAAGCTGCCTATCGTTTGCTGAAGCGGCTGGCTCAGCACGCTTGGGTATACCCCGAGCAAGAGGATGAACGCCACCAAGGTAATCATCGGCACCGCCTCGATTAATCGTGCGTCGCGTATCCCTTGCAGGACGAGGTTTGGCTGCTTAGGGCCAAACGTGATGTTCAGCACCCCGCGCAGCACGTACACCGCTGCGAGAATGATCCCCAGTGTACCGATAATCGCGTACACCCGGTGTGTCTCGAAGAGTCCGAGGAATGCGAGGAACTCACTGATGAAGCCGGATAAGCCCGGCAATCCGAGTGAGGCCATCCCCGCAATCAGCAGAATCCCGCTGATGAAGGGAACCGACGAGGCGAGACCGCCTAAGCGATCGAGCTCGGTCGTGTTCGTCCGCTCGTAGATGCTGCCGACGAGCAGGAACATCAGGGCCGAGATCAGACCGTGTGAGATCAGTTGGAACACGGCTCCCTGAAGGCCCGACACGTTAAATGCGGCGAGACCGAGCAGGACGATGCCCATATGGCTGATACTCGAGTAAGCCAGCACGAGTTTGAAGTCTTTTTGCACCATCGCGAGAATGGCGCCGTACACGATGTTGATAACGCCTAGGAGCGCTAGCATCCAGGCCCACTGCTTCGCTTCCGCCGGAAAGAACAGAATGCCGAAGCGGATAAGGCCGTAAGCTCCCATTTTGAGCAAAATGCCGGAGTGAATCATAACAACAGCAGGCGGAGCCTCTGTATGTACTTTTAGCATCCACGTATGGAACGGGAAGATCGGCAGCTTGATGCCGAATGCGACCAGCAGCATGATGAACACGGTCCATTTCATGGCTGGGCTTAGGAAGAACGGCGCTCCCTCTTGATTCACATAAGCAGCGGGATCCTGCAGCAAATTATGTGCAATGGTATGAATATCTCCGCTGTAGTAAATGATAGCCTCTGTCTGCGACGGATCTTGGTTGAAGCCTGCCGTGCTGACAAGGATAAGGAACGCGATCAGCATAATCGCTGAACCGAGTCCGTTGTAGAGAAGGAAGCGGTTCGCCGCCTGCTCTCTGTTCATATAGCCCCATATTCCGATCAGGAAGAACATCGGCACGAGTGTGATTTCGAAGAACAAGAAGAACAAGAACAGGTCCTGAGCCATAAAGACGCCGAACATACCGGTTTCCAGCAGCAGGAATAAAATAAAGTACGTTTTCCAGCGTTTCTTGATATACACCGAGGCTAAAGCGGCCATGGATGAAACAAGAGCGGTTAGAAATACAAGCGGCAATGAAATTCCATCAACGGCAACGCTGTATTTGAATTCAAAGAAATACGATGTGATTTGTTGAATCCCCTCATGGTTCAGTGGGACTTTGATCCAGTCGAGTTGTTCTTTGTATTGAAGCGGATCGCCTTGAAAGTTGTAATCAGCATACAACCATGCCGCCAAAATAAGCGGAATCAATGTCGTGAGGATACCGATTGTTTTAATTAAACGGCCGCGATCACTTCGAATGAAGAGCAGGACCAGCACACCGAGCAAAGGTGAGAAAGCGATTAGACTGAGTATAGGTAGATTAGCCGGCATGGATGAACCTCCTTCCTGCGATGGCGAGCGCCAAGATCAGCATCCCTAGAATCATGATGACGCCATAGGTCTGCATCTGGCCATTTTGAAGGCGGGAGCCCAAACGCCCAAGACTGACGACAGTAAAGGCGACCAAACGCACGATACCATCAATGATGTACACATCAATCAGTTCAAGAATCCATCCTAAACCTCGCAGTGGCTTGACGATAAGACCGTCATAGATTTCATCCACGAAATATTTACGGTTCAGCAGTGTGTACAACCAAGGCAACTTACCGGATATAACATCCCGCGGAATCGTGCGTTTCAGGTAGATCAGGTACCCTAGACCAATACCAAGCAACCCTGCGAGTGTGGATAAAATAATTACGATCCAATTGGCTTTCTCGTCATGTTCTTGACCCGTTAACCAGTGGCCCAGCCACTCGTTGAACGGCGTATTCACAAACCCTGCAACCACAGCAAGTACAGCCAAAATGATGAGCGGTATCGTCATCGTGGAAGGCGATTCATGAGGCTCATGGGCATGGTCGTCGTGCCCGTGCGCTTTCCCTCTAGGCGAACCTAAGAAAACCAGGAAGAAGAGTCGGGACATATAAAAGGCGGTGAAGAAAGCCGCAATCACACCAACCCAGAACAACAGCTGGTTATGTTCATAGGCTTCTGTCAAGATCATATCCTTCGACCAGAACCCTGCGAATGGGAAAATTCCCGAGAGCGCCAAGGTTCCGATGGCAAATGTCCAGGTCGTTATTTTCATTTTGCGGGATAAGCCGCCCATTTCATTGATGTCCTGCGTATGCACGGCGTGAATCACGCTGCCTGCGCCCAAGAAGAGCAAGGCTTTGAAGAAAGCATGCGTGAATAAATGAAACATCCCTGACGTATACGACACGCCAATGCCGAGCGCCATCATCATATAGCCAAGCTGACTTACCGTCGAATAGGCGAGAATACGTTTGATATCGTTCTGCGCGATCCCAATCGTCGCCGCAAAGATGGCCGTAAAGCCCCCCACATAAGCAACAACCAGTAAGGCATCCGGCGAAGCATGGAAAATATCAAACGTACGCGCCACTAAGTACACCCCTGCGGCAACCATTGTTGCTGCGTGGATCAGCGCACTGATCGGCGTCGGGCCTTCCATAGCGTCAGGCAACCAGGTGTGCAGCGGGAACTGACCTGATTTCCCCATGGCTCCGATAAAGATCAGAACGGCAATCCAAGTGACGATGGTCGGGTCAATTTTGCCCGTAGTGAAGGCATTATGTATAGAGGTAAAATCAAGTGCATGCCCCGGCATGTACCAAAACAGCAGCAGGATGCCAAGGAACAGGCCCACGTCCCCGATGCGTGTAACGATGAAAGCTTTTTTCGCTGCAGCCTTCGCCTCTGGTTTGAAGTACCAGAAACCTACAAGCAAGAAGGAACATACCCCTACAAGTTCCCAGAAAATGTAGAGTTCTAACATGTTTTCTGAAATAACCAGACCTAACATGGAGAAAGAGAACAAAGCGATATAACCAAAGAACACATGGATTCGCTCGTCGCCTTTCATATAACCTCTAGAGTAAATATTAACGAGGAGAGAGACCAACGTGACGATGACCAGCATCAGGGCGTTCAAATTGTTAACCTCAAACCCCATACTCAAGGTAAAATCGCCAACTTGCAGCCAATTCAGCTTATCCCACGTATAATCCTCAACTTTGCCGCCGATGCGTTCAACAAATATCAGCACAGCGACGATAAATGAGGCGAACATCGCAAAAATACTGATATAAATGCCCAAGTCCTTTAATTGACGTCCCATAGCCGTAAGCGCTAGAAAAGCAATCAACGGAAACAACGGAATGAGCCAGGCGTACTGTGAATAGTCCGATACCATATCCTTGTTAGCCTCCTAGCGCTTCATAGAATCCAAATCCGTTACATCTACTGTTCCTCTATTTCGGTAAATCGTAATAAGAATCGCTATCCCGACAGCTGCTTCTGCGGCTGCAATCGTAATATTGAAGAGTGAGAAAATTTGACCTGTCAGCGCCGGATGATCCCCGAGTTTGGAGAAAGCGATCAAATTTAAGTTCACCGCATTGAGCATCAACTCAATTGACAATAACACGATGACCCCATTTTTTTTCGTTAAAGCGCCGTACAGACCGATACAGAACAGGATTGCAGCCAGCGTGAGATAGGGAGTAATGATGTTGCCCATAGCTAATCCTCCTCTCTCTTCGCGACGATAATAGCGCCTATGAAAGCGACTGTCAGCAGCACAGACATGATTTCGAATGGAATCACGTGCTGGTTATACAACAGTTTGCCGATTTCTAATGTATTGTCTTTACCGGCATCTAAAGACCCTTGGGAGACGAAGGTCGTTTTTTGAATCGCATAGAACAACACCCCGAACAAGCCCAAAGCGCCAACTATCGCCAAACCTTCGTGCCACGGACGCCTTGGTTCCTCCTCTTCCCCTTGTCTGTGCTTCGTCATCATAATGCCGAAAATCATAAGGATCGAGATCGCCCCTGCATAGATCAACACCTGTACGAAAGCAACAAACTCAGCTTCAAGGATAATATATAGCCCTGCTAAGCTAATGAACGTAAGCGCAACGGCAATGACCATATGAACAACTTTGGTAAAAGAAATCATAAAGATCGCTCCGCCGATGGCCAGAAGGGCGAAAATGAAGAAAGCCCAGCTTGAACCGCTTGAGAGGAAATCACCAATTCCGCTAAACATCTTTCTTGGCCCCCCCTTTTGGCATGGCCGAGTTATTCTCTTGGCGAATGTTTTGGTTATTTTCATTCAACCATTGCAAATTTTTGAAAAGATCATCGCGACTGTAGGAACTTAGCTCGAAATTATTCGTCATAACGATCGCTTCCGTCGGACACACCTCTGTGCAAAGATCGCACAAAATACAAATTTCGAAGTTGATATCGTACGTATCAATGACCTTCCCCTTTTTCTCGGGGTCCGGATTCGCTTTACCCGTCAAAGTAATGCACTCGGTTGGGCAAATACGCGCACATTGATTGCACACGATGCACTTCTCTGGGTCAAAATGTTGAATACCGCGAAAACGATCCGGCATTTTTATCGGGACCTCAGGGTATGCGTACGTGATTTTTTTCTGTGTCATGCTTTTCAACGTTACGCCTAAGCCTTTGATTATGCCCTTCATTTGGTTCACTCCTTAGAGTTTTGCTTTTGCAAAACTGACTTCGTAAGCGCAGGCTTTGTTAAAAGATCGTCATAATGATCGCCGTTACCAGCATATTGACTAGCGCCAAAGGCAGCAGCACTTTCCAGCCGAATCCCATGAGCTGATCAATCCGTACGCGAGGCAATGTCGCCCGCAACCAGAACAAGACGAACACAACGAGGGAGAATTTCAGCAGGAACCAGATGATCCCCGGAATAAAATCAAGGAATGGGAACGGCGCATGCCATCCGCCTAAGAAGATCAGGCTCGTTAATGAAGCAATGATAAACACGTATACGTATTCCGATAGCATGAAAAAAGCAAAGCGGAAGCCGCTATATTCCACGTGATAACCTGCTACAAGCTCAGACTCTGCTTCCGGCAAGTCAAAAGGCGTCCGGTTAAGCTCCGATACACCAGCAATGGCGAAGATGATGAAACCTAGAATTTGAGGAATGAAATTCCAATGCCAGAAGCCGCCCGCTTGATGGTCAACGATGGTATGCAGATTTAAACTGCCTGTCATCATAATGACACCAATGACGGAAATGACGAGCGGTACCTCATAACTAATCATCTGCGCTGCTGAACGCATACCGCCAAGTAAGGCATATTTATTGTTGGATGCCCAGCCCCCGAGAATAATCCCAATCGTAGAGATCCCTGTAAGAGCGACGTAATAAAGCAGACCGGCATTCAAATTCGCATTAAACATCCGATCCGAGAAAGGGATCGCCGCAATAATCGTAAACGAAGGAATGAACGTAATGATAGGCGCCAAAATGAACAGCTCGCGTTCCGCCTTTTTGGGAATGGTATCTTCTTTAATGAGCAGTTTGAATACGTCCGCGACGCTCTGCAGAAGCCCAAACGGCCCTGTGCGGTTTGGGCCGATCCGCAGCTGCATCCAGCCAATGACCTTCCGCTCAAAGTAGATCGCGTAGGTAACGAAGCCAAGAACCAAGAGCAGCATAACGATGCCCCAGAAAAGGAAAACGAAGAAGTTCGTCCAGGTTAGACTCTCTTCCAGCAAATTTACCATTAGGCATCCACCTCCCCAACGACAATATCGATGCCGCCCAATATCGTAATCAGGTTGGTCATCGATTCACCGACCAGGAGTTTGGGCAATATTTGTAGATTTACGAAAGACGGTCTGCGGAATTTCAAACGGAATGGCTCTTGCTTACCTCGGGAAATAATATAGCAGCCGATTTCTCCACGAGGAGACTCGATAGCCGCATACACTTCTCCTTCTGGAGGACGAATCACCCTAGGCACTTTGCCCATGGTTTCCCCTTGTTCAGGGAACTGTGCCACTGCTTGCTCCAAAATACGCAGGGACTGTTTTACTTCTTCCATGCGTACTAGATAGCGATCATAACAATCGCCGCCGCTTCGTACAGGCACATCGAATTGAAAGCGATTGTATAGGCTGTATGGCTGCGTTTTGCGGATATCCCAATCAACACCCGTACATCTTAAGTTAGCGCCGCTAAGCCCATAGGCAATGGCTGTATTGGCGTCATATTTACCTACACCCTTAATCCTGGAGAGGAAAATCTCATTTCCGGATACAAGGGTATGATATTCTTCCAATTTGCCGTACATATACGGGATAAATTTCTTAACTTTATCGATCCAACCGTCTGGAGCATCCCATTTTACCCCGCCTACACGCATGTAGTTGTAAGTCAAACGAGCTCCGCAGAGTTCATTGAACAGGTCAATGATAATTTCCCGATCACGGAAAGCGAATAAGAACGGACTCATGGCTCCGATATCCAGCAAATAC
Source organism: Paenibacillus violae (assembly GCF_032461945.1). Taxonomy (NCBI): domain Bacteria; kingdom Bacillati; phylum Bacillota; class Bacilli; order Caryophanales; family Paenibacillaceae; genus Paenibacillus; species Paenibacillus violae. Next base: position 50,774 of record NZ_JAWCUD010000015.1, on the reverse strand, counting down.
GTTCCCCACCACACCATATGGGAAGCAATCCGCTGAAGTTCCATCACGATCAAACGAAGGAATTCCGCGCGTTCCGGAACTTCCAATCCCATCATTTTCTCAACGGCATGAACGAGAACATAGTTCGTCGTCATGGCAGAGACGTAATCCATACGGTCTGTATAAGGAATAATTTGCGTGTAGCTCAGATTCTCAGCCAGCTTCTCTGTTCCTCTATGTAGATAGCCCATAACGGGTATAGCTTCTTTGATGATCTCTCCATCCAGCTTCACAATCACGCGGAAAACGCCATGCGTACTAGGATGCTGAGGACCAACGTTTAGCAGGAGCTCTTCTGTCCGTAACAAATGCTACACCTCCGGGTCAAGCGGTTCGTAATCTTTGCGCAGTGGATGGCCGACCCAATCGTCAGGCATCATGATTCTTACCAGGTTGGGATGTCCAGGGAAGTCAATTCCCAGCAGGTCATACACTTCCCGCTCATTCCAATTCGCGGTTGGCCACACCGGAGCGACAGATGGGATGCTTGGCTGATCCCGGTCTGTTTTCACTTTCACACAATACTCGCGCTTGTGCGTGAGGGAAAGCAGATGATACGCCACTTCCAGATGCGTCTCTTGATCCACACCGGAGAGATTGCGCAAGTAGTCGCAGCGCAGCTCTTCGTGGTCCCGCAGCGTCAGCGCAGCCTCCGGCCAGCGGGAGCTATGAATAACAACGTAAGGACGGTGATCGTCCCTTTCGTTAATGAAGCTATCGACGACGGCTTCTTCGCCGGCGCTTTCTTTCAAGATCGCAACCAGCCGGTCCAGCAGCGGCTGGTTCGGCGAAGGCTCTTTCGGCGCGGCAGGCTCCGCCGCATCGGTTTTCGCTCCGCGCGCGCTAGCTCGCGCTGCGCGTGCTTCTGCGGCGGCCTGCGCTTTGGCCGCCTTCTCGTCATCCCCTGCAGCTGCAGGGGATGGTGGTGCTGCCGCCGACGCGGGCTCGCCCGTCGGCTCAGCGGCCGTCGCCTTCGCCGCTAGGCGGGCGGCTCTCGCCGCGGCGCGCTCCGCGGCCTTCTCTTCGGCGGTCTTCTCCGCCGCTTCAGCCGCGGGCGGTTCGCTCGCCGGTTTCGCCTCAGATGCAGGCGTCGACTGCTCTGTAATTCCTTCAGCCTTGGTCTCTTCCGTAGGGGCTGTCTGCCCGACCTCGACCTTCTCCTCGGGCTTCTTATCCTCACTCATCGGTTAATCACCTGCTTACCGGTCTTCGCCTCATAGCGAATCTTCTCCTGAAGCTTGTTGATCCCATAGATAAGTGCCGCCGGGTTCGGCGGACAACCCGGTATGTACACATCAACCGGTACGATCTGATCTACACCTTTGACAACGGAGTACGATTTAACGTACGGTCCGCCAGCAGTCGCGCAAGAGCCCATAGCGATAACCCATTTCGGCTCCGGCATTTGCTCATAAAGACGGCGCAGCAAAGGAGCCATTTTCTTCGTAACTGTCCCTGCCACAATCATGACATCGGATTGCCTAGGGGACGTACGGAAGATGACTCCAAAACGGTCTAAATCATAATGCGATCCGCCCGTACCCATCATTTCGATAGCACAGCAAGCAAGACCAAACGTTAAAGGCCAAAGTGAATTACTGCGAGCCCAAGCTTTCACCTGCTCCAGTGTTGTCATAAATACGTTGCGGTTTAACTCTTCGCGTTCTTCTGGGGAGATCGACTCTAGACTGAAGTCCATTGCAGCACCTTCTTCTTCCAAGCGTATATTAATCCTATGGCTAGCAAGGCTACAAAAATGCACATTTCTACTAAAGCAAAAAGTCCTAGCTGATTAAAAGCAACAGCCCAAGGATACAGGAACACGGTCTCTACATCAAAGATGACAAACATCAAAGCAAACAAATAATATCGAATGTTAAACCGGATTTGCCCTTCACCAACAGGCTCGTTCCCACTCTCATACGTCGTATACTTCTCCACAACGGGTTTGCTCGGTCTTAACCATTTGCCTATCGTAAGCGCTGCCACCGGGAGGAAAATACCTAACCCAAGAAAAATCGCTACGATTACATAGTTATTTGTATACATCATCTGAATGTAACCGCCTCCATTCTTATTTACTTTCTCAAATCATTGATTCAAATTGGTAATAATCACCTTCAATATTATACCAAAAGAGCACAGGGGAGTCGATGACTAATTCCAAGCCCTCTTTTTTACATAGTTTAGTGAGTAGAATTTCCATAACTTTCAAGAATAATCCGTTTATAAGAAAAAAGCGACGGAACCTAAGTCCCATCGCTTCTTTGATCTATTATTTGCCGGACACGCTGATCCGGTTCAATGCTCTTTGCAAAGAGGCTTCCGCACGTTTGAAATCAACGTTATCTTGCTTTGATTCCGCAAGACGTTTCTCCGCACGTTCTTTCGCTGCTCTCGCACGATCCACATCGATTTGTTCTGGCAGCTCGGCGCTTTCCGCCAGTATGACCACTTTGTCCTTGCGCACTTCCATAAATCCGCCGTTCACTGCGATGATCTCGTCTTTGGAGCCCTGCTTCTTCACAGTAATCGAGCTGATTTTCAATGGAGTCACGAGTGGAATGTGGTTCGGCAGAATTCCAAGCTCCCCTTCGACACCCTTTGCGACTAACATGTTCACTTGTTCAGTGTACACTTTGCGCTCAGGAGTAACAATTTCAAGTAGGAATGTACTCACTTGGATTCTCCTTCCTCAGCTAACGCGAAGTTTACCAAAGGTAACCTTACAGCGTTTTCGCTTTCTCGATTGCGTCCTCAATCGTACCTACGTTGTGGAACGCTACTTCAGGAAGGTTGTCGTGCTTACCTTCAAGAACTTCTTTGAAGCTGCGCACAGTTTCTTTCAATGGAACATACAAGCCTGGGAAACCGTTGAACGGCTCAGCAACGTGAAGAGGCTGAGACAAGAACAGACGGAGACGACGCGCACGAGTAACGACTAGTTTATCCTCATCGGACAACTCATCCATACCCAAGATCGCGATGATATCCAGAAGCTCTTTGTAACGTTGAAGAACTTGTTTAACACCTTGTGCTACTTTATAGTGCTCTTCGCCAAGAATTTCTGGCGTCAAGATACGGGAAGAGGAAGCAAGTGGATCTACCGCCGGGAAAATACCCGCAGCTGCGATACTACGCTCCAAGTTCGTTGTCGCATCTAAGTGAGCGAACGCTGTAGCTGGAGCTGGATCCGTATAGTCATCCGCAGGAACGTAAATCGCTTGAATCGACGTTACGGAACCTTTTTTCGTGGATGTAATACGCTCTTGCAATTGACCCATTTCTGTAGCCAAAGTTGGTTGGTAACCTACCGCAGATGGCATACGTCCAAGCAAAGCCGAAACCTCGGAACCTGCTTGTGTGAAACGGAAGATGTTATCTACGAACAGAAGAACGTCTCTGCCTTCAACATCACGGAAATACTCAGCCATTGTCAAACCTGTCAAAGCTACGCGAAGACGCGCGCCAGGAGGCTCGTTCATTTGACCGAATACCATCGCTGTTTTCTCGATAACGCCGGAGTCTTTCATCTCGTGGTAAAGGTCATTACCTTCACGAGTACGCTCACCAACGCCTGCGAAAACGGAGATACCACCGTGCTCTTGGGCAATGTTGTGAATCAACTCTTGCATCGTTACGGTTTTACCTACACCCGCACCACCGAAGAGACCGATTTTACCACCTTTTGCGTAAGGAGCCATAAGGTCAATAACTTTAATTCCTGTTTCAAGAACTTCCGATTTCGTGGACAAGTTCTCGAATGCAGGAGCTTCTTTATGAATTGGACTAGTCAACGTGCGATCAACGTTTTCGATACCATCGATAGGATCTCCAACTACGTTGAATACGCGACCTAGTGTTGCAGCACCTACAGGTACTGTGATTGGAACTCCTGTGTCTGTAGCTTCAGCGCCACGTACAAGTCCGTCCGTGGAAGACATCGCTACGCAACGAACGAGGTTGTCACCGAGGTGAACCGCCGCTTCAACCGTAATCGTAACCGTTTGACCGGCTTCCGTTTTTTCAATCTTGATTGCATTCAGAATTTCAGGGAGTTGTCCGCGTCCGAACTCAATGTCGACGACAGGCCCTGTAATATTCACAACGCGCCCTTTGCTCATGGTTTCCCTCCTAAGAAAAGCTTCGCCTCTAAGCGAGGCGTTTTATCAATTAAGCGTTCGCGTTCGCGCCGCTGACGATTTCCGCAATTTCTTGCGTAATGGCAGCTTGACGTGCACGGTTGTATGCTAATGTGTAGCTGCTGATCATCTTCGTTGCATTTTTCGTTGCGGAGTTCATCGCCGTCATTCTCGCGCCGAACTCACTTGCTTTACCTTCCAATACTGCGCTGTAAATAATTGTTTCTGCATATTTAGGCAGCAGCACTTCTAGAACGCCTTCCGCAGACGGCTCATACTCGTAGCTAGCCGTTGACGCGCCTTTTACTTCCTCCATAGGAAGCAAGCGAACCATGGTTGGTATCTGACTGATTGCATTTTGGAATTTGTTGTACACCAAGAACAATTGGTCGTACGCGCCCTTCTCAAAATTGGAAACAGCAGAAGCCGCAATCGATTTAATATCCGAGAACTTCGGAGAATCCGGAAGTCCTGTAACTTCTTGAACGATCTCAACATTACGTTTTTTGAAGAAGTTGCTACCTTTACGTCCGATTACGAAAACAGCATATTCCGACGGGGATTGATGTCTTTCGCGAATCTCCGTCATCGCTTTCCGCAATACGTTCGCGTTGTAACCTCCAGCCAAACCACGATCCGAAGTGATAACCAAGTACGCGGTTTTCTTCACTTCGCGCGTTTGCAGCATTGGATGTTTCACACCTTTGGAGCCCGCAGCGATGCTAGCTACTACTTCTTTCAGCTTATCCGAATAAGGACGAGCCGCTTCCGCAGCTTGCTGAGCTCGACGCAAGTTCGCAGCTGCAACCATCTCCATCGCACGCGTAATTTGCTTCGTGTTTTGTGTCGATTTGATTTGGCGCTTAATCTCGCGCATTCCTTTTGCCATACCTGTCACCTCTCTTTTGAGGCTTTGGAAAGCCTTCATTCGAAGGCCTGATCTCAGGCAGCATGCACCTAATCTCAGGCATAAACGGAGTACCTGGCTTTTCACGAAGAAAAGCGCAGGTATTCAAATTTTATTCAGAAACTGCGAAGCTCTTTTTGAACGTGTTGATGGAATCAACCAACGCTTTGTCGTTATCCGCAGTAATGTCTTTCGTATCATTAATGCTGTTCAAGATTTCCGGACGGTTGGATTCCAGGTAAGCCAAGAACTGCTGCTCGAAACGAGTTACGTCTTGTACTGGAATGTCATCCAAGTGACCTTTAACAACGGTGTACAGCGAGCAAACTTGTTTTGCAAGCGAAAGCGGCTGATGCACGCCTTGCTTCAAGATTTCAAGTGTACGAACCCCACGATCCAGACGAGCTTTCGTCGCTCTGTCAAGGTCGGAACCGAACGCTGCGAAGGCAGCAAGCTCACGGTATTGCGCCAAGTCTACACGCAGTGTACCGGCAACTTTTTTCATTGCCTTCGTTTGAGCGGAACCCCCTACACGGGATACAGAGTTACCAACGTTAACCGCTGGACGCTGACCGGAGTAGAACAGGTCGGACTCAAGGAAGATTTGACCGTCCGTAATGGAAATTACGTTCGTAGGAATGTATGCGGAGATATCGCCCGCTTGTGTCTCGATGAATGGAAGTGCCGTAATCGAACCGCCACCAAGATCATCGTTCAATTTCGCAGCGCGCTCCAGCAAACGGGAGTGCAAGTAGAATACGTCACCTGGGTATGCTTCGCGACCTGGTGGACGACGTAGCAAGAGGGACAACTCACGGTATGCAGCCGCTTGTTTGGACAAGTCATCGTATACGATCAATACGTGCTCGCCTTTGTACATGAAGTACTCACCCATTGCGCAGCCTGAGTATGGAGCCAACCAAAGCATTGGTGAAGGCTCGGAAGCAGATGCTGTTACAACGATTGTGTATTCCAAAGCGCCAGCAGCACGAAGTTTTTCAACAACGCCTACGACTGTGGATTGTTTTTGACCGATAGCAACGTAGATACATTTAACGCCGTTGCCTTTTTGGTTCAGGATTGCGTCGATCGCAATCGCTGTTTTACCTGTTTGACGGTCACCAATGATCAACTCACGTTGACCACGACCGATTGGAACCATCGCGTCAATCGCTTTGATACCTGTTTGCATTGGCTCATGAACGGATTTACGAGCCATAACGCCTGGAGCCATGTTCTCAACAGGGCGGAATTCAGTTGTAGCAATAGGTCCTTGACCATCGACTGGTTGACCCAAGGAGTTAACGACACGGCCGAGCAAAGCTTCCCCTACAGGAACCTCCATAATACGACCTGTACGTTTTACTGGATCGCCTTCACGGATATCTTTGTAAGGTCCGAGAATAACGATACCTACGTTGCTTTCTTCAAGGTTAAACGCGTAGCCCAGAACGCCATTTGAAAACTCAAGCAGTTCGCCTGCCATTACGTTTTCCAAACCATGAGCACGAGCGATACCGTCCCCTACTTGAATGACTGTACCAACATCAACCACTTGCATATCGGATTTATAGTTTTCAATCTGTTGTTTAATCAATGAGCTGATTTCTTCAGGTTTGATACTCAACGAACGTCACCCCTATTCTTACAGTGCTTGTTATTAAACCAAAGCTTTGGATAGGCGGTCTAGCTTGCCTGCCAAACTTCCATCATATAAACGGTCACCAATGCGCACTTGGATGCCGCCGAGCAGCTTAGGCTCAACAACAGTCGCAACACGGATTGTTTTTCCCGTAACTTTGCTGAAATGTGATGCAATTTCCGCTTGTTGAGCTTCTGTCAGCGTAAAAGCGGAATAAATCGTTGCACTCGCTTGTCCAAGCGCTTCATTCGCAATCTTCACATAATCGCTCACAAGAACGGAAAAAATTGCTTGTCTTCCTTTATCAATTAAGACCAGCAGCGTGTTCCACACCGGTTCGGAAACTTTGCCTTCAAAAATCTGCTTCAGCAGGTCCGTTTTGACGGTGTTCCCGATGTTCGGATGGTTCAGGAACTTCTGCAAGTCTGCATTGTCCCTAATCGCACTAGCTACAGATTTCAGCTCTTCTTCGACTTGGGAAATAATCCCCTTATCATTGGCTACTTCAAAAAGAGCTCTGGCATAACGCTTCGCTACGACGATGTCACTCATACGTTGCCTCCTACCTCTTTGAGGTAATGCTCAACCAATTGCTCTTGTGACTTTTCGTCGATTTGCTTTTCAATAATTTTGGAGGCAATCAGAACAGACATCGCGCCAACTTGGCTGCGAAGAGCGGCAACCGCTTTGTTCTTCTCGTTCTCGATATCTTTCAAAGCTTCATCTTTCAGACGAGCTGCTTCTGCTCCAGCTGCACGAACAATATCATCAGCTTGTTTGGAACCTGTTTGTTTCGCTTGCTCAATGATATCGTGAGCTTCCTTACGCATTTGTTGCAGTGCTTGTTTTTGTTCCTCTAACAGTTGATCAGCTTGCTTGCGGCTCGCTTCAGCTGTTTGAATTTGATCTTTAACTAACTGTCTGCGTTTCTCCATCATGCCGAACAAAGGGCCGAACGCAAACTTGGAAAGTAGCACGTATAAAATTAAGAACGCGATAAGTTGAATCCAAAATGTGGACCATTCAATATGCAAGTAACGTCACTCCCTTCTGATAACGTGGGCAAAACGAAGGCGTGGTGGCGACTACGGCCATCCCCGCCAAACGGTTTCTTAAGCTTTCCCCATAAAGATGAACGCAAGTACCAATGCAACGACCGGCATTGCCTCTACTAGACCTACCCCGATGAACATAGTTGTTTGAAGCGTACCACGTAGTTCTGGTTGACGGGAAATACCTTCCAAAGCGCGACCTACGATCAAACCGTTACCAATACCTGCACCTAGTGCTCCTAAACCGAATACGATACCTGCTGCTACTAATGCTATTGCTCCCATTGATAAAATCCTCCCTTAAACTCTTAGGTTTGTTTTGTGTATAAGTGACTCGAGACTACCCGAGGTAAGTCTTACTCTTAATGTTCTTCATGGATTAACGTTTGTGAGATGTAAACCATTGTCAGCATTGTAAATACGAAGGCTTGAATAGCACCTACGAACACACTGAAGCCCTGCCATACGAAGAGAGGCGCAATTCCAAACCAACCAGCTCCGATGATGACAGATATCATAATTTCACCTGCATAAATGTTACCGTAAAGACGGAAAGCGAGCGTAAGCGGCTTTGATACAACTTCAATCAAATGAAGGATCAACATTGCCCCTTTGTACTCAAAGTAATGCGCGAAGTAATGCTTCGTGTTACGTGTTATGCCTAAGTAGTGACTTAGTACGATAACGATAACCGTCAGTGCTCCTGTTACAGCGATATCAGCCGTCGGTGATTTCCACCACGACACATGATCTTCCGTCACGATCGAAAAAGGAAGGCCGAGCATGTTGCCGATAAAGATGTACATAATGAGCGTAAGACCAAGCGCGATAAAACCTTTGCCATGCTTAGAACCGATCGTACTTCCAATGATGCCTTCTACAAACTCAATCGTCCATTCCATGAAGTTTTGAATTTTTGAAGGATTCGTTACGGATGCACGGCTAGCCCCTGCGATTGCAAGAATAAGCACGATAATGGTGGTAATTCCGATCATCATAAGAGCTGATGCGTCGAAGTGAATACCTAACCACTCAAATTCTGGTACCTTATGTTCCATATTTCCCATTTTCACCCCTTTCATCGAATGGAATTACTTCTTAGACTTCCTAATAGAAAGAATACCCAGTACGAGTGTTGCCAATTGAGCAAAAAAGTATCCAACAATCGTCGTGGTTAAAGCGACATGTTCCGGATACCGAACGGCAACCAAACCTGCGAAGCCAGCAATTGCTGCTCTTGTCAGAAAACCTAGGGTCACCTTGCGCCCTTTCTGCTCTATCGCAGCTGCTGCCAACTTGTTAATTTTCCAGGCCAGAAACCTTGCATTGATCATGCTCGCCATAGATCCAAGCATAATGCCGGCAAAGTAAACCCGGTAATCGACAAGAAGCGCCCATGCAGCCAAACAAAAGGATAAAAAGAAAAGAAACACATTTTGAACCGTTTTCAGAGTGGCTGAAAATTCATCCATCATAGCCCTCCGTACCGCTTTATCATGAAGTAAATGCTAATGATTCCGGTTACAAGCCCTAGCAAAAATCCGCCTAACAACCAGAATTGTCCCCCTAGTACGCGTGTTAGCCAATCGCCGAACAAGTATCCGGCTCCTAAACAAACTACAAGGTCAATGCCGATCGCACTAGTTAACGCTACTGCCCGCCACGGATTATCATTGGGATTTTGCCGTTTCATCGCATCCCTCCTGAAGGCTTTCCGCTGTGGAAAACCTGTTTCGTAGACATAGTGCTACGAATCCTCATTTATTGTATCGAAGCAGTGCGAGGTTTGTCAATTGACGAAACTTAACAGTCCTCGCAGCCCGAAAGCCCTTAGAGCCTTGCGGCTCTAAGGTTTGCGAGTTTCCAAACCAAACAGTCGAACTGTACGCTGTAGCGTTTGTCATGATTTTGTCACGGTTAGAATGTTTCAGGACGCTCCGAAACCTTGCCAAAGTGATGTAGAATCGCTTGAACGATTCTTTGGGATGCTTTGCCATCCCCGTAAGGGTTGGCTGCTTGGCTCATTTTGTTGTATAAAACTGGATCTGTCAGCAGCGCGCGAGCACGCTCATAGACCTTCTCCTCGTCTGTTCCAACCAGCTCCAATGTGCCCGCTTGGATACCTTCCGGACGCTCTGTCGTATCACGGAGCACAAGTACCGGCACTCCAAAGGATGGCGCTTCTTCCTGAAGGCCGCCGGAGTCTGTCAGAATCATATGTGTCTTCGGATAGAAGTTATGGAACTCACTGGCATCAAATGGTTCTACCAGCTTAATGCGCGGGTGGTTGCCTAGAATTTCGTGCGCTGGCTCTTTGACAGCCGGACTCGGATGCACTGGATATACGATCGCGATATCTTCAAACTCATCAGCGATACGCTTCACAGCACGGAAAATTTGGCGGTGCGGTTCACCTTGCGCTTCCCGGCGATGGGCTGTCATCAAGATCAGCCTGCGGCCTGCCGCCCACTCCAAAACTGGGTGTTCGAAGGATTCCTGTACGGTATATTGAAAGACATCCGTAACGGTATTCCCTGTTACATAGATTTGAGATTCCGATTTATTCTCTTTGCGCAGATTATCAGCCGATTGCTGAGTTGGTGCAAAATGCAGATCCGCCAAAACGCCCGTCAACTGACGGTTCATTTCTTCTGGATATGGCGACATTTTGTTCCACGTGCGAAGACCCGCTTCGACATGTCCAACCTGGATTTGCTGCATAAATGCCGCATAGCTCGCAAGGAAGGTTGTCAGCGTATCGCCGTGCACAAGAATCAGATCCGGCTTCGCCTCTTGGAAGACCGGCTCCAAGCCTTGCAGCACGCGCATGGTAATTTCATTCAGCGTCTGGCGATCCTTCATAACGTTAAGGTCATAATCCGGTGTGATTTTGAAAATATCAAGCACCTGATCCAACATCTGGCGATGCTGAGCCGTTACGCAAACGAGAGATTCGATATGTTCTGGATGCTTCTCCAGCTCCTTAATCAGCGGAGCCATTTTAATCGCTTCAGGTCTAGTACCGAAGATCGTAATGACTTTCAAACGTTTCATTGGTTCTTCTCCCCCATCGTCATAAGTCTATTATTTCGTGCCGAACAGACGATCTCCCGCATCTCCCAAGCCAGGTACGATATAGCCATGATCGTTCAAGTAGTCATCCACGGCCGCCACGTAAATATCAACATCCGGATGCTCTTGTTGAACCGCTTTAATTCCTTCCGGTGCAGCAATTAAACACATCAGCTTCATTTGTGTACAGCCTCTGCGTTTCAATACTTCAATCGCTGCATTTGCTGAACCGCCTGTTGCGAGCATCGGGTCGATCACAATGAGCTCCCGCTCTAAGACATCCGTCGGCAGCTTCACATAATATTCGACAGGCTGCAGCGTGTCGGGATCACGGTATAAACCAACATGTCCTACTTTTGCAGCTGGGATCAGTTTAAGCACACCGTCAACCATTCCTAATCCTGCGCGCAAAATAGGAATAAGTCCCAGCATTCTGCCGGAAATAATGCGGCAATCTGCCGTTGTTACAGGCGTTTTCACCTGTACATGCTCAAGTGGAATATCTCTCGTGATCTCGTAAGCCATCAAAGTCGCTACTTCGTCTACGAGCTCCCGAAAATCTTTTGTTTTCGTATTCTCATCCCGAATAAAGGTCAGCTTATGCTGAATTAACGGATGATCACAAATAAATAACTTCCCCATAATTTCCTCCTAAAAAACCACAATGTTATATGTATTTTACCCATTTTAGCGTCAAGGTACGACAAACCTCGTTCATTATATCATATGTTATCCAACTTATCCTCCGAAAAACCAAACCTACCATGAATATCCTTATTTACGCAAAAAAACGCCTGAGAGCATCTCCCAAGCGGCTTTGCATCCTATCTCATTTATTCTTCCACCGGCCCCGGGTGGTACCAAATGTTTTTGAAGTCAAACCACCCCAGCGTATTGAATGTTATGCCTTGTAAATGAGGACTGTAAACCAATTGCTGCGTCGTATGCAAAAGGAATAAGACGGCGTAATTTTCCGACACTAAATCTTGCATCCCACGGATTCGTTGCAGCCGCACCTGTCTGTCGGGCTCATTTTCGATAGCCGCAATAGTCTCATCAAATATTCGTCGCTGCTCATCCGTTGCACAGACTCGAACCGCTAAATTACCCACTTTATACATCTCAATCAAGCAGCGTGCCTCATCATCATCCGCAACAACTCCGCCTATGATAACATCGGCCTCTAACAGCAGCGGCACCTTTGTCATTTGTTCAAAAGTATATAACTTCAGGATAACGGGAATACCCACTTCCTGACAGCGAGCATGAATCCATTCGGCTTGAGGCTGATTCTTGAGCGTAAATGTCATGGTAATGGGTTCGCCACCATAACCGCATTCTCTAAGCAGCTCCCTCGCCCGCTCCGGCTGGTGATCCTCAGGTCCTTTCCCCGGCGAATCCGATGGCAAGAAATCGGCAGCTGGCCTTGCATGATAAAGGCCTAATTCCTTAATTAACCCACAGCGATTCAGAATAAGCTGTATAGCTTGACGGAATTCAAGGACTTGCTGTGGCCCATTTTTGCGAAGATTAAACACAACCGTGCTAGACCCGAGCATCATCACTTCTTTTTTACACCAGTGTGCAGGGGCAGGCTGTTTATAATGGTTAAGCTTCCCCATTTGGAAGTTCAACTGCTGCCATCTTCGATCGCTAACGTTATCAGGTACATAGAGCAGCTCGATGCGATCCAAATGGGCGCCTTCCTTGTAGTATTCCTCGAAGGCTTCTAACGTCACACCACCCGCATCATGCCTCGTAATCCGGAAAGGACCCGTTCCAACGGGAAGCATGCTGGCATCCGCTACCTTAGTTGCACTGTAAACATCAGCAGGGACAATCGCTGCCTGGTAGGAACTAACATAATGCGGCAGCATATAATTCGGCGCAGCAAGCTCCATGCGAACCGTCAGCCTGTCGACGGCACGAACATCCTTGACGGATTTCAACAGCCAACGATTCGGCGAATCCTCTGTGCCCAGCGTGCGCAACCGATTGAATGAAAACACAACATCGTCCGCCGTCAGCTCCCGGCCATGATGGAATCTCACCCTTTTCCGCAAGTAGAAAGTCCATACAGTCGCATCCCCATTGCATTCCCACTCATGAGCCAAGCCAGGCTCCAGGCTGCCGCAAAGCGGATTGAAATAGAGCAGCGTATCAAAGGCCTGCTTCACGAAATGCAGATCCCGCGAGAACAGCACGTCGACAGGATCAAGCGTCAGCACACGAATCTGCATCGGCAGCCTCAGCGTTTCAGGATTTCCGGAATCACAATTGCCTCTGTATCCGAAATAACTGCCGAGCCAGGCCAGGAACCGATCCATGACGCTCCCGTCCAATCCATCCATTTGAAACAAACTCATTGCATGGTTCAAATTTCCTTGTTCAACATGAATCTTCGCTTCCGCCATCAGCACATCTTCCGCTGCGACCAGAAATCGAATCATCGAGCGGTGTCCACGGCCTCGTCCCGGCGTCCAGACAATCCAACCCATTTCGCTCATTTTGCGGATCAAAATTTTTACATTGCGCTCCGTACAATACAAGTAACCGGCAATTTCTTCAACGGAGACAGGCACGTCCATATACGTGTGGGGGATCTGTAAAACACGCGTTATTGATGTTTTCAACTGCGCATATTGTAAGGCAAGCTGCATGAAAGTCCCCTCCTTTTACACGAATTACCAAAGAGTATAGTTGCGCCCTGCCATTTCGTCAACAGCCTGCAGGAGGGATAAAAGGTGAAAGTTTTCCAGTGCTCTGTACACTTTTTAACTCATGGTCATTTGTTATGATGGGGGAACACAAATTGACGATACTAGGAAACAGGTGATGGCACATGACATTCTTTCAATTCCATCCTAATGTGCGATTGCGCATTGCTCTAAGCTTTCTGACCAACATCCTCAGCAATATGGTTATACCATTTATGTCGATTTATTTTGCACGCACACTCGGCACAACAATCGCCGGCACAGCGACGACAATCTCCATTGCCGTGGCTCTAATCAGCGCCACAATCGGCGGTCATTACGCAGACCGGGTCGGCCGCAAAAAAATGATGCTAATTGGGGAAGGCGTTGCCCTTCTGGCTTATACGATCATGACCTTTGCTAATTCGCCGGTCTGGCATTCCGCAACACTCACGCTTATCATGACAGTGATCAGTACCGCCTCTTGGGGCCTTAGCAAACCTGCTGTAGAGGCCATGCTGATTGATGTATCAGGACCTGATACCCGTAAAGCCATCTATCGGATAAATTATTGGTCCAACAACCTGGCTATTTCCGTTGCGGGGATGATTGGCGGTTTCTTCTTTAGCGACTATCTCTTTGAGCTTTTGTTCGTTGCTAGCGGAATGTCACTTGTTGCGCTATTGGTGACAGCTTTTTTCATGGCAGAAACGATGCCAGCCGAGGTAAATAGCATGGAGGAAAAAACGCAACCTACAAGTCCTAAACGTATCTCGATGTATCATCGGTATAAAGAGGTGCTGAGCGACCGTAGATTCCTCATCTATCTCATCTCAAGTGTACTCATCGTGTCCGTAGAAATGAATTTAAACGGATATATCGGCATCCGGCTCGCTCAAGATATCCATCACACGCCTTGGTTTCCCAGTATGTCCGCAACCATCGACGGTCTGCCTCTCGTCGGCGTTCTACGCACAGAGAATACACTGGCCGTCGTGCTGCTCTCCCTTTTTGTTGGGCGACTGCTCAAAGGAAATTCCGACACCAGGATGATGCTGTTCGCCATGTTTCTAAACGTAGCCGGCTATACATATCTTGTATTCGGCAGCCAACCGATCATGCTTATGCTGCTAATGCTCGTTGCCACCATTGGTGAGCTGACCTATGTGCCTTTAAAACAAGCGCTGCTTGTACAGCTTGTCCCCGACCATGCCCGCAGCTCCTATATGGCGCTCAGCAGCATGTCGAACCGCGTTGCCATTATGCTTAGCGGACTGAACATGATCATCGGCGGTTTTCTGCCATCCGGGGCCATGGCGCTGTTCATTCTGCTGACCGGTGTCGCTGGAATTGGCTTGATGGCGTCCATTCTGCCGAGCCTGAAGGAAGCAGAGCTGCAAAAAGTACAGGTAATTTGATTGCATAAGTGCTAATTAGCTAACTTTGATGTAAAAAGTACAGGTAATATCGGTGAACTGAGCTATTTTGGCGATTTCTAGTTAATTTACCTGTATAAAATGCAGGTATTGATTGAAATTGCATGGAGAATGCTGATTTTGATGTACTTTCTGCAGTTGTGCTGAGTCCACAAAAAAAGGGCTGCTTCAAAAGGTCATTAACGACCCTTTGAGGCAGCCCCTTCGTATTGATTAGTAAGTTAAATCTGGGTACAACGGATATTGCGCCGTCAAATCTTTCACCATGCCGCGAGCTTTCTCAAGAACAGCCTCATCTTTCGGGCTTTTCAATGTAAGTGCAATCACTTTCGCGATAGTTTGCATAGCTTCTTCATTCATACCGCGGGACGTAACAGCTGGCGTACCTAAGCGGATACCGCTAGTGATGAACGGGCTTGTTGGGTCGAAAGGAATCGCGTTTTTGTTCGCTGTGATACCGATCTCGTCAAGAACGTGCTCCGCATCTTTACCTGTGATGTTCAGGTTGCGCAGATCAACCAGCATCAAGTGGTTGTCTGTACCGCCGGATACAAGGTTGATACCTTCAGCTGTCAATGCAGTAGCCAATGCTTGCGCGTTGTTGATGACGTTTTGACCGTAAGTTTTGAATTCCGGTTGCAGAGCTTCACCGAAGGAAACGGCTTTGGCAGCAATCGTATGCATCAAAGGACCGCCTTGGGAACCAGGGAATACAGCTTTATCAATTGCAGCTGCCCAAGCTTTGCGCGTAAGAATCATACCGCCGCGAGGACCGCGAAGCGTTTTGTGCGTTGTAGTTGTAACGAAATGTGCATGCGGCACTGGGTTCGGGTGCAAGCCAGCAGCAACTAGACCAGCGATATGCGCCATGTCAACGAAGAACAATGCGCCTACATCATTAGCGATGGAAGCTAGTGCTTCGAAATCAATCGTGCGCGGGTAAGCACTTGCGCCAGCAACTAACATGCGAGGCTTATGTTTGAAAGCCGCTTTACGAACATCGTCGTAGTCGATGCGGAAGTCTTTTTCACTTACACCGTAAGCAACGAAGTTGTAAAGAATACCGGAAGCATTAACAGGGCTGCCGTGTGTTAAGTGACCACCGTGTGCCAGGTTCATACCCAGAACGGTGTCACCAGGGTTAAGAGCTGCCAAGTAAACAGCCATATTCGCTTGTGCACCAGAGTGCGGTTGAACGTTCGCATGTTCAGCTCCGAAAAGCTCTTTCGCGCGATCGCGAGCGATATCTTCGACGATGTCTACGTATTCGCAGCCGCCGTAGTATCTTTTGCCTGGGTAACCTTCTGCGTATTTGTTAGTCAGTACTGTACCCATCGCTTCAAGCACGGCTTGGCTGACGATGTTTTCAGAAGCGATAAGCTCAATTTTGTCGCGTTGACGACCAAGTTCTAGATTCATAGCTTCTACGATTTTTGGATCTTGCTTACTTAGAAAGTTTGTCATATGGAATTCCTCCTAAAGGATAATTTATATCTATAAGTTAACCTAGCAATCCGCATCTGGCGCGGCTTGCTGATAGAGCTGCTCGGCAGCCTCAGGTGTGTAGACTGCTCTCGTCCCGCCAATCAGTTTAGGCCGTGTAAAGGCCATGGTCACATAAGCATGACCCATATTCCGTACGGGCGGCCGTGCAGGCACAGCAACCCGCCGCAAATGCATCCCGATCAGCGTACTGCCAATATCGATCCCGGCATGCGCTTGAATCGTCTCGACGACTACGGGCTTTGCGAAGTGGCGGTACGCGTATGAGGCCATTGAACCGCCGGCTTTTGGCACAGGAATAACCGACACTGGCTCAAGCTGAGGGGAGATCGCGAAAAGATCTTCCTCAATGACAAGCGCGCGGTTCAAATGTTCGCAGCACTGAAAAGCCAAGTGCAAACCGAACTCGCGGCTGATGCGCTGCGCCGTTTCAAAAATCGGCCGCGCTGCATCCAACGTCCCCGAAGTCCCAATCCGATGACCGAGTATTTCACTCGTGCTTGTACCAATGACCAGAATGTGACCTGGTCGTAGATTGCCCACCTTTACCAACTCGCGAAGATTTGTTTCCAAATCTTCTGCAATCGTGTGAAGTATGGAATTTGTCATGGTGGTCACCCTTAAGGATGTATCGCGAAGCGATCTTCGATGCTTTGCAACTTGTTAATGCGGTTCTGGTGACGCACACCTTGCGAAAACTCTGTTTCCAGCCAAATTTTCACGATTTCCTCGGCAACACCCGGCCCAATGACACGCTCACCTAAAGCAAGCACATTCGTATCATTGTGCTCCCGTGTGGCTTTAGCAGAAAATAGATCGTGAACCAGCGCGCAACGGATGCCTGGAACCTTATTCGCAGCGATCGACATCCCGATGCCTGTTCCACAGATCAGAATCCCTTTGTCTGCTTCCCCGGAAACCACATCTTCACAAACCTTCAGTGCATAATCCGGGTAATCGACGGAATCTGCACAACTGCATCCATAATCTATGACCTGATGGCCCAAGGATTCAATAAAAGGAATAATAACATCTTTCAAACGATAGCCTGCATGATCCGCACCTAACGCAATTTTCATGGATAGAACGCTCCTTTGCTTGTTCGAATTCGACCCTTCTATTATATCCCAAAGTCCACCAGAAAACGAAAAAAAGAGCTGACACGCTAAGAATAGCGCGTTGCTCTTTTGCCCAGGCGACCGGCCGTATAGCTCAATGCTCCATTGTGGTTACTCCCACTCGTCGCCAGTTACATTGAGTCTTGCTTGATAAATCCATCTTATCGCATTATGCACGAGGTGTAAAGATGTCTTTCGCAAATCATTTCCCAGACTGCGGATCCTCTTTTCGCTCGCGAAGCTTTTTAACCAATTTATCTAAACTACCGCTGATTTCATTCGCTGTTTGCCGGTAAACCTCCAATGGGCCGCCGAACGGGTCGGAAATATCGTAATCCGGAATGGCATCTTCCAACAAATAAATACGATTTCGCTCTTCAACTGTTACCGTTTGTGAAAGAGCCTGCTTCAGCTGAAGTTCCGTCACCAGCTTTTCTCTTTCCTCAATCGCTTGAAGGATACGCTGATCGTCCTCTACATATTCTTTGAGCGTAAAAATCTTATCAATCGCGTCCGGATACCGCTGGATAACCGAACGTTTATGTCCCATCGTCATCGTCAAAATAAGATCCGCCCACTTCACTTCAGACTCCTGAATCGCTAATGAGCGAATAGGCTCTTTGAACCCTGCCTCTTGCAGCAGCGTTGCACTATTTCGGGAGATCGGAGTGCCCGTCATCGCGGATACGCCAGCTGAACGAACTTCTGCCGCAAGTCCTTCTTGGTGCACCCTGATACGCAGCAAACCTTCTGCTAATGGACTGCGGCACGTATTTCCTGTACAGACAAATAGAATTCGCAACATGAGATCCTCCTCAGAGTTTTGCGTAGCAAAACTTTCTTCGTAAGCGTAGGCTGAGTTTTGCGTTAGCAAAACTTTCTTCATAAACATAAGCAGAGCCTGCTCCGCCTCTATTGTATCATAGCAAAAACTTGATCCCAAACGCGAGCAGAATTAGCCCGCCAAACGCTTCGCCATACTCGCCAACCCAGCCGTTCACCCGTCTGCCAACCAATAAACCAGCTACAG
This sequence comes from Paenibacillus violae, assembly GCF_032461945.1. Classification (NCBI taxonomy): domain Bacteria; kingdom Bacillati; phylum Bacillota; class Bacilli; order Caryophanales; family Paenibacillaceae; genus Paenibacillus; species Paenibacillus violae. Next base: position 32,137 of record NZ_JAWCUD010000015.1, on the reverse strand, counting down.
AGAGCAGCGCGCCGAACAAACCAAATACAAGCACGGTTAACAGGATATCCGTCGCAAACATGCCTAAGGATACACCTACTGAGAACGAATCTATACTTACACTAAGCGCAAAAATCGTAAGCCCCCATATAGATCTATGATCAAAAGAGGTTGCTTCCTCTCCACGGATTGAACTATACACCATATGGGAGCCCAAGAGAATGAGCAAACATCCGCCGGCTGCAGTGGCCACATTGCCAAGCAGAAGCGAAACATATTGTCCCATAAATATGCCCATTAACGGCATAATGATATGAAAAATACCGATCACCATGCTAATTTTAAAAATATCCAACAAGCGAATCCCCTTCATGCCGATGCCAATTCCTAAGGAAAAAGCATCCAGACCCAAGGCTATCGCCATGATGAATATGGTGATGATCTGCCCAAATTCAACGCCAGTTACGAGCATAAGTGCTGTCCCCCTTGTCCGCTTTCTTAACCAAGATATGCGGACAAACTGGGAATCATGCTAGCTAAACACGTACAAGCCGGTGACCGGCTGCCTTGCGCAGACGGTTCATAATTGCCTGACCAATCCCTGTTTCCGGGCAGCCTTCTGCAGCAATATACTGAATCCCTTGCTGATCAAATTGCCTTAATGCAGCGTAAAGCCCCTGTGCGATCTTTTCCGGTTCCGCTAACGAGCCGCAGGCAATTACCAAATCAGCTTCAAATAGAGAAGCCCTTTCCTCAAAAGTAAGGATTCCCGTCGATTGCCCTCGCTCCCTAGCGGCTTGAATGTCGCGCTGAATCCAATCAGCCACTGCTTCAGCATTGTCTCCATATACAATATGCATGTATCCCTTTGGCGCATAATGCGTATACTTCATTCCCGGAGCACGGGGCGTTTCTGAGACCTGCACATCTTCCCGCTCAGGCTCATGAATTCGAATAGCCGGCAGTGCGGACTGCAGTTGCTCTGCTGTAATGCCGCCTGGACGCAAAATATACAGCTCACCATTAACAAGCTGAATCACTGTCGACTCAACACCGACCCCCGTCCCGCCGCCATCCACAATACCACCGATCCGGCCGTCCAGATCTTCTCGCACATGTGACGCCAGCGTTGGACTCGGTCTGCCAGAACTATTGGCGCTAGGGGCTGCTATAGGAAGCGCTGCTTTTCGAAGCAGCTCCAGGGCCACAGGATGATCAGGTATACGAATGCCTACCGTCGTAAGACCGGCAGTCACCAACGGCGAAATGCCGCCTGTTTTCACAGGCAGCACGATAGTAAGAGGCCCAGGCCAGAATGCCTCCATAAGCCTATGATGGTCAGGCGTGACACTATCAGGCTCAATGAGATCTGAGAGCTGCCCCGCATCCGCAATGTGGACGATCAACGGATTATCGGACGGCCGTCCTTTGGCTGAGAAAATACGCTCTACCGCTGTGGTATTCGTAGCATCAGCACCAAGTCCGTATACCGTTTCCGTAGGGAAAGCTACGGTAACCCCGTCCCGCAAAAGCGCTGCGGCATCCGATAATTCTTGACCCCTGTTACCAACCCTATCCGGGTCTACTTTCCAGTACTTTGTCACGATCTATCATCCTTACTTCCAAAAATGAAATCAAGTTAACTAAACCATGAAACGATTTTTTTGGTCATTTCCCAGAAGAAAAACTTCACTTTAGGCTGTGAGTCCTCAGTCGCATCAGCAATGACAGGTTGCGTTTGCGCATCCGTACTTGCTTTCTGCTTGACCGTTGGCTGGGCTGCTTTACTGTCTTTTGCCGCAGGTGCAGGTGTAGACGAAGTTTTCAATTTGTCTTGTCCTTCTGTTTTCGCTACTACAGCGGCAGTTGCCACCGCTTCACCTGAAACAGAATCTACAAAGCAAAGCGGCGGGAATAGCACGCACCACCAATTCTGGCCTTCCCCACTGCCAATCGTGACACGGAGAGCCTCATAGTCACCTGCAGGGTAAACTTCATTCCCGTACATTTTCGTAGGAAAAGGGACTTTACCAAGTTCAACCGTATGTGTGTAACTGTAGCCACGAGCTTCAATCATTTGTCCGACAAGCGCGTCAAACTCCGGTAAATGAGCCAATACTACCGCTCTTGCTTCATCCAAGGAATGCGGGCCAACAACCCAACCTTGCATACGTTCAATAATTACATCGCGAATTTCACGTTTCAGTGCTTGATCCTGCGCCGAATCCGAGTTTGCTAGAATACGCAGGCGAATAGACTCTTCCGGTATGGTAGGCGAAATAACCGCCGCATTCGTACGATTGGATTCCCAACTAGTTATCATAACAATAAGTGCAAAAGCCACGAATAATAAGTGCTTGAATGAATGACGATCCGTTCTTTTTACCATGAGGAAAAGCCCCTTTCCCTTCGCTTCTACTAGCCAGTATAGGCAAAAAGAGGAGAGGCTAAACCTAGCAATCTATTTAAATTTGGTAGATTTGATAGAGTTGGGATTCAGTTAACTGCCAAATTCCACTTAGGCTTATCTTAAGGGAACTAGAGAACTCTATTTTGGGAAAAACGGGCTGTTTCCCTCTCTGAACGAAACTACGGGGTCTTATTTAACCCCCATGGTCGTTTTTCGGGCAGAAAACGGCAAAATAGCGGACTGTAGTTCCTGTAGCGGGTGGAAAGCAGAAACAACAAGCCCTACTGCTCGCGCGCCCGGATCGCAATCACGTGGCGATCAATCCCCTGCAGATCCGGCACGAACCGGATCTCCTCCCAATTCGCGGCGGCGCGCAGCATCGCCGCCACAGCATCCGCCTGCCCGATGCCGACCTCGAACCCGACCACGGTCGGGATTCGCGGCAGCAGCGGCAGCTGAGCAACCATCCGGCGGTACAGGTCGAGTCCCTCGACACCGCCGAACAAAGCCGTGTGCGGCTCGAACAGCCGCACCTCCGGCATCAGCGCCGGGAGCTCGCCATCAGGGATATACGGTGGGTTAGACACCAGTATATCCGGAGCGATCCGGCGCTCAATATAAGGCTCGAGGAGGTCGCCCTCGAGCCACTCCACCCGCGCAGCCACGCCGTGGCGCTGCGCGTTCGAGCGGGCCATCTCCAGCGCTGCCGCGGAGATGTCGCTGGCAGCCACGCGCCAGTCGGCCCGCGCGTGAGCCACCGTCACCGGGATAATGCCGCTCCCGGTGCCAACATCCGCAAGCAGCGGAGCGCCTTGCGGGAACAGACGCGAGCCCTCGCGGAGCAAAGCCTCCACGAGCAGCTCCGTCTCCGGCCGCGGAATCAGCACGGCCGGGCTAACGGCAAACGTAAGGCCGTAGAAATCCTGCTCGCCGATTACATACTGTACCGGCTCACCTGCGGCCTTCCTCTCTACTAGCTGGCGCCAAGCGCCCTCCAGCTCGGCAGGAAACTGTTCCTGGAAACGGAACAGCAGCTCAGTCCGGCTGCAGCCCAGAAGATGCTGCAGCAAAAGCTCCACACAGGAAGCCGCCTCCGCTACGCCCAGCTTCCCTAAAAAAGAAGAAGCCTCTACATAGGCTTCTCTAATCGTCATCGAGGCAGTCGGCATCACATTGCCTGCTCCCCATTATCCAAAGCATCCGACTGCGCGGCAATGGTTAGCGCCGACACGATTTCTCCCATGTCACCGTTAAGCACTGTATCTAGTCGGTGAAGCGTCAAACCAATCCGGTGATCCGTAATCCGGCTTTGAGGGAAGTTATACGTGCGAATTCGCTCCGAACGGTCACCTGTACCGACTTTGCTTTTACGCTCGCCTGAATATTTCGCTTCCTCTTCCTCACGTATCTTATCGGAAATCCGTGCACGCAATACGCGAAGCGCTTGCTCCTTATTGGAGTTTTGCGATTTGCCGTCCTGACATGTTGCCACAATGCCCGTAGGCACGTGCGTCACGCGAACCGCTGATTTCGTCGTATTAACGGACTGACCGCCCGCTCCGCTCGAACAGAATGTATCTACGCGAATATCGGCGTCATTAATAACGATCTCAACTTCTTCCGCTTCAGGCATGACAACAACTGTCGAAGTGGAAGTATGAATACGTCCGCCTGATTCTGTTACTGGAATACGCTGTACACGGTGCGCCCCGCTCTCAAACTTCAGCTTACTAAAAGCGCCTTTTCCTGTGATCATGAAAATAATCTCTTTGAATCCGCCCAAATCGTTCACGGAAGCATCGAGAATTTCCGTTCTCCATCCTTGCGCGTCTGCATAGCGGGTATACATACGGTAAAGATCGCCCGCGAACAGCGCTGCCTCATCGCCGCCTGCCGCTCCACGGATTTCAACGATGACGTTTTTGTCATCATTCGGATCTTTTGGCATCATAAGGATTCTGAGTTGTTCTTCCAGATTAGCCGATTGCTCGCTAAGCTCTTCGATCTCCATTTTCACCATTTCACGCATTTCATCATCCAGCTTCTCGTTCTGCATCGCTTTCGCGTCTGCCAGCTGCTCGCTTACGCTCTTATATTCATTATAAGCATCGTAGGCTTCCTGAAGATCAGATTGTTCCTTCGAATACTCTCTAAGCTTCTTGGTGTCACTCGTCACATCCGGGTCACACAGTAGCTCACTTAATTTATCATAGCGGTCCACAATGGACTGAAGTCGATCCAACATAACGGATCACTCCTTTCTTTATTTTTTATTCATTAAACATTAAATCGGAAATGCATAACGTCGCCGTCATTCACCACGTACTCTTTACCTTCCAGGCGTACTTGCCCTTTTTCTTTCGCACCATTCATGGAGCCAGCTGTTACCAAATCCGTATAAGATACAACCTCGGCACGAATAAATCCACGCTCGAAATCGGTATGAATCACACCAGCCGCTTGAGGAGCTTTCGTTCCTTTGCGGATCGTCCAAGCTCTTACTTCCTGCACCCCAGCTGTAAAATACGTATACAAGCCAAGTTTGCGATAAGCTGCTTTAATCAATCTATTCAAGCCGGACTCTTGAAGTCCCAACTCTTCGAGGAACATTGCTTTTTCTTCATCTTCGAGCTCAGCAATCTCGGATTCCACCTTCGCGCTGATCGAAACAACTTCGTTGTTTTCTTTCGCCGCGTATTCTTGAACGATTTTGACGAATGGATTCTCATCCGCAGTTGATACTTCGTCTTCACTCACGTTGGCCGCATAAAGAACCGGCTTCATTGTCAACAAGTGAAGGTCGCGAACGAGCAGCTTCTCATCATCGCTCAAATCAATGCTACGCGCTGGCAGATCGTTATAAAGAGCTTCCTTGATGCGTTCCAAACACTCAACCTCAGCAACAACTTTCTTGTCGCCGCCTTTCAGGTTTTTGCGGGAGCGCTCGATCTTTTTCTCAACGGACTCAATGTCAGCCAAAATCAATTCGAGATTAATCGTCTCGATATCGCCAATCGGATCTACTTTACCGGAGACGTGCGTAATATTATCATCCTCAAAACAACGGACAACATGCACAATGGCATCCACTTCACGAATGTGTGCCAAAAATTTATTTCCAAGCCCTTCGCCTTTGCTCGCGCCCTTCACTAAACCCGCAATATCAACGAATTCGAAGGCTGTCGGAACAATGCTCTTAGGGACAATCATCTCTACCAGCTTGTGCAATCTCTCGTCCGGTACTTCAACTACCCCAACATTCGGATCTATCGTACAGAACGGATAGTTTGCAGATTCTGCCCCCGCCTGTGTAATTGCATTAAACAATGTCGATTTTCCTACGTTCGGTAGACCGACGATACCTGCTTTCAAAGCCATCGTAGTTACAACTCCTTAATTTTCGAAAATCATCCTTCTTATTATATAGTACTTGGAACGCAAAAAAAAGCCTGTAGGCTACTGATTAGCCGCAGACTTTTTTTCCAGTGCTTTTTTTGTTTCATTTTCCTGCTTCTGAATGTAGTACGTTTCAATCTGATTTTTTAAAATAAATCCGCGCAGCGCGTTCGTTTTCTCTTCTGGGATGCTAACAAAACTAGCACCGTAATAGTAGCCGTCATTCGTTTTTTCTTGCCGAACAATTTCCATTGTACATGGCACCAAAAAGCCCAAAATTAACTCCACTTCCAATTGGGAATTCTTTTGAATGACTTTTTCTAGCATAGCATTTTCACTGATCGTAAATCCTAAACCATTAACAGATAGATTTTTGATAGAGAATCGGATCGGTGTTTCAAAATGATGTTTGAGTTTCTTGTTTCTGTCTTGGAGCGCGAAAAGCAGCCCTTCATTCTTCACATCAACGCGAGGGAACTCCCGCTTTTCCGTGAACTTCCTGCGATTTTCAGGAGGATTCAGAACAATCAACGAGCCCTGGTCCTTGGCCACAACCACGGTATCCATAACAAACAGCCCGGATTTCGTATACACCGTCATTTTACACTTATCTCCCAGCGCAAAAACATGATATTCCGGAAGCTCCACTTCAATGATGTCACCTAGTGCATAGGTCAACACGCCAGTGGCTACGAAATCTTCCTTGCTCAGCATCGCCTTGCTGTCAATCATTACATCAGCGTCGTACCCTTCCTTGCTGCCATAAAACTTAGCAGATTTTTGTTTGCTAACCACTTTGTCGATCAACCCTCCCCGCGTTCCAATAAAAAAATAGACTGCCCCTGCGCCGGGAACAGCCTATTACCTCAACCTAAAAAAGCATCGATTTTCGGTAACCAGGCTGTCGTAGTTCCATAGGAACCGTAGACCCTCGGCTTTGCGTCCTTACCTTTCGGCAAGTTTGCCATTATCGAACCTTGCAAATGAATTGTCATGCTTTGTCGTACAATATCGTGTTATATGGTCTAAAAGACCTAAGTTATCTTTCATTATACGGATGGATTTCCCTATTATCAACTAATTCTCTTGCATACATCTGGTATTTGTTGTATGAATGTTAAAAGAAATAAATATCCACAACTTTTTGAGTTATACACATTGTTATCCACAGGTTGTTAACAACGAATATTTGTTCGATCCTTTGTTCACATGTGGATAAGATTATTTTTAGTGAGGTGTCCCCCTGTGGATGAATATAGTGAACATATCCCATGGATGAAAGCGGCCATAGAGGAAGCACGTAAAGCCGAAGCCATTCGTGAGGTGCCGATTGGTGCCGTTGTTGTACATCAAGGGGAAATTATCGGCCGCGGCTACAATCTTCGTGAAACGACGCTGGATCCGCTTGCTCACGCTGAAATGATCGCTATTAAGCAAGCCAGTGAGCATTTGCAAGCGTGGCGCTTGCTCGACTGCAAGCTCTACGTCACGCTGGAGCCTTGCCCGATGTGTGCAGGAGCGATTGTTCAGGCACGCGTTCCACAGGTGATCTACGGCACAACCGATCCCAAGGCCGGCTGCGCGGGAACGTTGATGAACTTGCTGCAGGAGGACCGGTTCAACCACCGGGTCGATGTGGTCAGCGGCGTGCTGCAAGAGGAGTGCGCGACGATGCTGACGCAGTTTTTCCGCAAGCTGCGCGGGAAGGAATAGCCGTTCGCGTTCGACGTTAGGCATTGGCGCGCTGGGTGCGAGCGTTAGCTTCCTTCGTAAGTGGACGCCTCGCATTGATATGCGAAAGGGTACTATGATCCCCTATTCGCCGGATATTAAGCACTTCAGCGAGGAGAGGGAACTGTGATCCGCTATTTTAGCACTTCTAGCCGAAATCTTGGCTAATTAGGCTAAATAGAGTCCTGTAGTTCCGTCTGAACCCTGGAAGTCTTCGTTTTGGCTCAAATAGTGCCCTGTAGTTCCCCAACGCACGATGCATTTAGCTAAATTCAACTAGTAGTTAAATCTTGCCACTCAAAGGTTGCGCCATATAAGGCTTCGTGCTATCATAATCTTTGCCATGCGCCCGTAGCTCAGCAGGATAGAGCAACAGTTTCCTAAACTGTAGGCCGGATGTTCGAATCATCTCGGGCGCGTATACAACAAAACGCCAGTTAACGGTATAAGCCGTTGGCTGGCGTTTTTTTCAATCCTCCGGACAGTTGTTTTCCTTTAAAGCTTTTTTCATATTTTCTTTTAATTTATCTGCATAGCCAGTAATATCACCAGAATGATTGCCAAGATTTGCGTTGTACTGATTTACTTCATTGTTTATCTGCTCTGTGTAAAGGGCGATAATCCTCTGACAGGCTGGACCTGCAACTGGCGATTTTGACACAGGCAGCGGTGTAGGCGTTGGTTGAGGTTTATTGGGAACAGATACATCCGTTGTATTATCTACACGCTGAGAGTTCCAAGTCTTCATAAAATGGTATTCTGATAGGTTGTCCTTACTGCTCTTACTAAACTCCTCAGCATTTGATCGTTTGACTGTAACAAAGTTTGTAACCAAGTTATTATAAATAATGCTTACTATCATTGAATCTACGGGTGAATTAACCAAAAAACCGGAGAGTGCAATGATATGATCGTTATCTGCACTAGTATCATTTGATATTTCTAAATCTACTTTTAAATATAAGCCATACTCATTATAGATAAGCTGGACATTTTTCCCCTGAAATTCTTTAGCTTTCTCATTTAATGACGGAATAGTAGCTGCAAAATCTTTCATTGCGTTATCTTCCTTTACTTGAGGAAATGCAAAATCAACTGTGTACTTCTCAGCATCCCACGTCACCGATGCCCCGGTTTGTTTCAATAGGTACAACGGCACAACAGTTCTGCCATCTTGTATAGTAGCAGGCACATCCTCAGCTTGAAGCTCCTTCCCCCCGAATAAAACCTTCACGATTGGAGCCCCCTTGTAGTCACCATGAAGGCCCGCTGCATGAACGACACCAGCCAAACAGAAAAACGCTAACACAGACACAATCAGTTTCTTTTTTTTCATAAAAACTTTCTCCCCCACCCAAATTAGCTTGTTAATTGCCACCTGTAACATTTCTGATATTTCTAGAAAATTCCTGCAAAAATTCAATTTATTCTACCTATCCACATGTTAATAGACCTCCTGCCCGCTGAGAAAAAAATCAGCGTTATCAACATCAGCACAAGTAAGAGGTTTTTCGAACGTTATTAACAGCGAAAAAGAGGGAGGGTTATCCCCAAATTTGCCAGGAAGGGGCATCGAGCAGTAGTACTCAGGTAAGAGCATGCTCTACGGTGTACTTAGTGCAACAAAATGACGGAGGTCCGGCCTCAATTCGCAGTTTCGTTGTATTATGTGCAACGTTTTGGAGGAGGGAGGAGCGGTATATTCACCATTCAGGTCAAAATGAGTTTACTTCATGCAATGAAGATGACGATTCCGAGGTAAAACCGCCTTCAGTACTGTATCAAGTACAACGTAGGGCGGGGCGGTATCTCAGCACAAAAAAGAGACCCGCCGCTTCAAAAGCGGCAGGCCTCCCTTATTTCATCCGGTCCCGATACTGTCCCGGCGTCATATTCTCATATTTCCGAAAAAGACGGATAAAATACGATGGCTGATACCCAATTTGCTCCGCAATCTCGTTCACCTTTAAATCAGACTCGACGAGCAGTTTCTTCGCTTTATCCATACGCAGGGTGATCAAATAGTCGATGAAATTCACGCCATTGATTTGCTTGAATGCTTTACTTAGCGCATAGGTCGTTGTATTAAAAGCGTCCGCACATTCCTCTAGGGAGATGTCGCTGTTCATAAAACGCTCCTGAATCCGATCCGTAACACGCTCCACCAGGCGCTTCATATGGATGTCCTGGTATTCATTCAGCCCTTCAATATAAGGCGAGATCACTTTCGTTTGGAAAAAGCGGACCATCTGCTCAGGCTCCCGAAGCTGGTTCAACTGTTCGTACAAGTTGTAACCCTCGAAGAAATGATGGGGATTGAACCCAGACTCCAGCATAGTATGCAGCATACTGCCCAGAACCTGCATAGCTCCTTCCTGGAGGATCTTCTCTTTGCTCGACTGGCGTACAAGCTCATGAACGAAGCTCTCGATCAAGCTCAATGATTGCTCGCTTTGCCCCATACGAAGGGCTTGCATCAGCTCTTTTTCCAAGGCAAACGGATAATGCACATCGTCATTGGTGCTCGGCAGCATCTCTTCCAAGTCAAGCACTTGATGGTCCACTTTCAAATCCCGATAGCGGATGGAGCTGCGCAAAAATACTAAAAGCTGTGGCAGGTCCTGCACGTTAGCAGTTAAACGGCCCATGCAGACCGTGGTTTGCATTTTAAGAAGGGAGCTGATGGTTTGTCCCAAATCATTCGCTAACAAATACAGCTCATCCTTGGCCTGCTGTTTCGTCCGATCCATGGGGTAGGAGAGCAGAATACCTACGGTCATATCCTGGAAGTTCATAATCTCCGCATTTTGAGTTTGCGTATTTACGATCTCTTGCGCGATATTCGCTGCCGCAAAGGTCGCCAGTTGTTCCTCATTTTCCAGGAATCGGCCATCTTCTTTGGCAAATCCGCTAATCTTCACCAACAGCAGAACGAACCACTGGGACTCCGTCTGCCAGTCGAAACTCTCCATACGCCCTCTTAGCTCCGTCTCGCTTAGGGAGTAAAAGTGTCCTTGCACCAACTGCAGGAGGAACGCCGACCTTAGTGCGGGATAGGCCTTATCCAGCTTGGATTCCAGCACCCTGCTCTCCTGACTTAAATGCCGCCACTCCTGTTCAATAAAGGCAAGGTCATCCCCTTGGCTCTCCTGTGTGGGCTTATAATCCTTAATCACATTCACGAGCCGCACAATCGGCTGATAAATTCGCTTGGAAGCCACCCACGAGAGCAGCACAGCCAAGAGAAGCCCTATTCCCCCTATACTGAGCATACTTCTAGACATAAACTCTACAGGGGCCGTCAATTGCGATAAGGAGGTTGCCGTTACGAATTTCCACAACGTGCCTGAACGAGAGAACTGGCCGAAGGCGACGGAGTAGGACTGCCCTTTTCGGTCCAGAATGTAAGAGCCTATTTCTTCCGACCGTCCAATGACGCTTTCCCTGACCGCAGCTTCTAGTTGGGCATGTTCTTCATTTCCATTGCTTGGCGAGACGATAATATGTCCGTCCTTGCTCATAAGAAATGCGGCGCCATTGGGATCTGTGGCCATTTCTTCAACCATCTCTACCAACTTATCACGATTCAAATATAAAATAAGGGCTCCATACGGCTCTCCTACGCTTGGCAGCTTCTCAATTAGCGCAATGGAAGTGGAGTCTGGCTTCCCATTCCCCTTAGGTAAGGATTCCCACCAGAACACTCCCCGCTCTTGCTTCATTAATGTGTGGAAAATATCCCGCTCCAGCTCATTACGGATCGGAACAATACCCTCGCTATCCGAAATAATGACGGGATCTTCCCGGTCCAAATATAGCTGCGCTTGGTCAATTAACGGGTACGCTCCCTTCATGAGACCTAGGAAGCGATATAGATTTTGCGTTGTGTTGTATTCATCCTTGAGATTCATATCCGCAATTCTGGCATCCATCCTGCTGTCCAGAGACCACTGCGTAGCGGCCAGCTCGAGCTGAGCCAGGTTATCATTCATACGATCCATCGTTTTCTTCAGCAAAGTATCATGGTTGCGCATGATCTCTTTCTCAATATGAGCGCGTCCCGTAATATACGAAGTGTACCCGATGATGGCTGTAGGCAAGCTGGTAATGCACAACACCAAGATCAAGCTTCTGCGATAAAAATTCCCCCTGCCGGAACGTTGTGTCCACCAATACCAACTCTGCCTCCATCGACTCCACATCATCTGTCCCTCTTTCATCAAATGCCGAAATCCCCCGCGACTGCCGCAATTTTTTGGCGTCGGGGGGGCGGTATTTATTTATTTCGCGCTATTGCGTTTTTGATAAGCCGCATTCATTTCTTCCGTGATTTTGACCATATCCGGATCTGTCTTCAACTTAGCAACATAGCTGTCCCATGCGCTGAGCGATTCTTTCCCCATAATAACCTTCGTCTTCATGTCTTGAATTTTCTTTCTTAGCTCCGTACCGACCTTTTGGTTCGTATCGGAATTTAGACCTAACGAAGGGTCACCCGTACTGATTTTCACTTTTTCATCAATGATTTTTCTGTTGCGTTCCAAGTAATCATTCGGCATACCTGTACGGTAAGCACGCAGGTACTTGTCATATTTCAAGAAAATTTGACCTAGCGCTTGTTGGGCTACAATATCTTTCTTTGCTTGCTCTGTCGGTGTCTTGATGCCGTCTTTCTCTGTGTAGTGGACATCTTTCAGACCAAAGCTTGCCAGATCATAACCTTCTTGCGTAGCGCCGTAATCCATGAATTTCAACAATTGTTTCACTTTCGCTTCTGGCACAGATTTCGGAATTGCATACATACCGAAGAATCCGCTATCTTTATTCGAATAGCCATTTAATGATACTAGTGGAATAAAGTCTGCTTTCGGGTTCGTTTTACGCAGTTCTTCCGTTGGTTCCCATGCAGCTTCAGCTGTATCCTGGAAACCGCCGCCACGGTTTGCTTTCAGTAAATCTTTGGCCTGTGTGTTTTTGAGCACGGCGATGTCCTCAGGAATTAACTTCTCCTGGTAGGCACGATTCATCCAAGTAAGCGCGTCCTTCATCTCAGGCAGCACGTTTACGTTGACCAATTTACCGTCTACAAGCTTCCAATCGCCATTGACTTTTGTGAAGCTGTTCTGTAATTGACCCATGTAAGACATACCATTTTGGTCGACGAAGCCAACATAGCCAATGGTGTCATTTTTCCCGTTGCCATCTGGATCTTTCTCAACAAATGCTTTCAGTACTGTATATAGCTCATCTGTCGTTTTCGGAATTTCTAAATGTAACGTATCAAGCCAATCCTTACGCAGGTAAGGGAATCCACCGCCATCCGTAGGACGGGCACGCGGGATACCGTATGTTTTACCGTCAGCTTGCTTGGTATTCTCCCATGATTCCTTCGGATATTCCATCAAGTTCGGATAGTCCTTCAGCATCGGTGTAAGTTCCCAAAATGCGCCTTGAGCGACCATGCCGCGTACTTGAGCACTGAATGGATCATCCAGCAAGATCAGATCAGGGATATCGCCTGAAGCTAGTGTTACGTTGATTTTATCGCCATAGTTGTTTGGTGAAACCCAAGTGATTTTGAGCTTAGTGTTCGTTTTCTTTTCGATTTCTTTGACGATGACATTGTCCGGCCCTGGAGGCTCCGGCGTGTAATACATTGTCATGATGCTAATCTCTGTCGGCTTGCCGGACGCTGCTTGTCCCGCGCTGGCAGCCGGTGCGCTCTCTTTGCTTCCACATGCGGCTAGCACGGAGGAAACGAGAAGGGTCGATGCTACTACACTTATTGCTTTTTTGTTCATAACCATTATTGTACAACCTCCCCAAATGTTCATCAATTATCTATTCTTTAACCGAACCTACCATTGCACCTTTGGCAAAATGTTTTTGCAGGAACGGGTACACCAATAAAATCGGGATGGTCGCAATAACAACTGCCGCCATCTTGAGCGTTTCCGGAGGAATCCGCTGCTCGGACATCATTTCAGCTGCGGCGCCGCCACCTGCTGCCGTTGATGCGTCAATCAACATATTTTGAAGCAAAACTTGAAGCGGCTGCTTCGTGAAATCATTGATATAGAGTAGAGCTGTGAAGAAGGTGTTCCAGTAAGCTACGGCGTAAAACAGCCCGAAAGCAGCAAGTGAAGGCAGCGACAGCGGCAAAATAATGCGATACCAGACGCTGATATCATTACAGCCATCGATACGCGCCGATTCCTCCAGACTAGCCGGAATGCTGTCGAAGAAACCTTTCATCAGCAGCACATACCAGCCGCTTGTTAGGACCGGCAGGATGAGCGACCACGTGCTGTTAATCATGTGCAAATCTCTCACCAACAAATAAGGGGGAATAATCCCCGGATTAAACAGGGTCGTGAGCAGAATGAGCAGCATGATGAACTTGCGGCCCTGAAGCCTTTTACGAGAAATCGCATAAGAAAGACAGGATGTTACCAGCAAGCTAAGCACTGTCCCAACTACTGCTAGGAACACGCTGTTTCCTATAGCATGTAGAAAGGCATCGGTCGACATCAGGTATTTGTAAGAGGCCAGGCTCCATTTAGCAGGAAGCAATTTGAACTCACTGGAAATGTAGCTGGACGGATCACTGAACGAAACAACAAACACGTAATAGAGCGGAAAGAATGTAATAATTCCTAGTATCCCTAACAGGATGGCGTTTACCACGTTAAAGACGCGATCGCCTTTGGAAGCAATATTGGTAGATACATGTTCAGCTGACATCAAGGATTCCTCCTTCCCTTTCTAGTAAACACCGTCTTCGCCAAATTTCTTGGCCAACTTATTGGCTCCAATGACGAGCAGCAAGCCGACAACTGATTTGAACAATCCGACTGCGGTACTGTAACTGAATTGACCTTGTTTCACACCAAGCCTGTACACATACGTATCGAATACGTCCGCTACCTCGGATACAGCCCCGTTCATCATCAAGAAGACCTGCTCGAAGCCGACATCCATGATATGACCAATTCGCAGAATAAGAAGAATGATAATGACTGAGCGAATACCTGGCAGGGTAATGTGCCACATTTGACGGAACCGGCCTGCTCCGTCCATCTTGCCCGCTTCATATAATTGAGGATCAATGCTCGCCATCGACGCAAGGAAGATAATCGTGCCCCATCCGGCATCTTTCCAGATGGACTGCGCCGTCAGCATGCCCCAGAAATAGTTTTTATTCGTTAAGAAGTCGATTTTACCGAAGCCCAGGGCAACCAGCATTTGATTGATAGCCCCATCTCCTGTCGAGAACAGCAGGAAGGTGATCCCTACGATAATGACCCACGATAAAAAGTGAGGTAAATAGACAATCGATTGAATGATTTTCTTATAAACCATATGGCGCACTTCATTCAGCATTAGGGATAATAGAATCGGCAGCGGAAAGAAGAGCACTAAGGATAAGACGTTGATTGCCAGCGTATTTCGGAAGAGTGTGAAGAAATCCGGATTGGAGAAGAACCTTTGAAAGTGCTCCAGTCCCACCCACGGGCTCCCCGACATGCCTTGATAAGGTGAATAGTTTTGAAAGGATATGACGATTCCCCACATAGGCACATATTTGAAAATAAGGAAGTAGAGCAGCCCCGGAAGCGCCAACACATATAAAAATTTGTCCCGAGCGATGCCTGACCAGACTTGTTTCAATCGACTCGCGCCCACTTGTATTCCTCCATTCTCGTTGTAATGATATCAGCAGGCTTCTACTTGCCTAGCGACAAGATTCAATGTACAGGCTGCTCCCGTTTCCTACAATCATCCATTTTTGTGCCCTTGATATCGCAGGAAATCTAGGGTTTTCTAGGCAATTTCCACCCGTTGCCTTATTTTGCAAACAACCAATCATAGCCTTGCCCTAGTCGATGTTCTATAATAAAACAGTAATTAGATCAGGTTTGAAAGGAGCTAGCCGTGACTATTAACAGAATCCCAAGCTCTTATCGCATTCCATTGTTTTGCGCAGTCACTTTGTTGTTCTGGATGTCCATGTATACGAGCGTTCCCATCATGGCCCCTTATGTGGAATTCCTTGGAGGGAATCACCAACTGGCGGGATGGATCGTTGGCATGTATGGGATTTCCCAAATGCTGCTGCGCATACCCGTAGGCATCATGTCGGACCGCTTTCATAAACGAAAACTTTTCATTACGTTTGGGCTGTTTTTTACGGCCATAGGCGGACTAGGCCTTTGGATTACCCACGATTTCACGTGGATTCTAATTCTCCGAGCGCTTGCGGGGGCGGCCGCGGCAACGTGGGTCGACTTCACGGTCTTATTTACAAGCTACTATAAGCATGAAGAGTCGACGAAAGCGATCGGAACGATTTCTTTTTTCAACTCCTTAGGGCAAGTCCTCGGCATTCTCTCCGCAGGATGGGCGGCTGATTCGCTCGGCTGGGAGGCTGCCTTTATTCTAGGAGCGCTGCTAGGTGTGCTCGGGTTCATCGGTTCTTTCTTTTTGATTGAAAAAATAGAGCCTGATGCGCCTAAAATCACGATGCGTGCCATCGGAAATGTGGCTGCGGACCGTACGCTTCTCTTCGTGTCTTTACTGGCTATTTTGTCGCAGGTGCTCATCTTCGCCACGGTTTTCGGGTTTACTCCCGTTTATGCCACTGCGCTTGGTGCCGATAAATTCTCTTTATCGCTGCTCTCTTTATTTGCTAATGTACCGGTTGCCCTAGCTTCCTTATTTGGTGGGCGGAAATGGGCAGCAAAATACGGCGAGAAGCGAATGGTTGTTTGGGGCTTCGTCCTCATGGGGATTTTTACATTTACCATACCTTTTACGCATCATTTATGGGTGCTTATGATTACCCAAGCTTTCGCCGGCTTTGGTCGGGGGCTTTCTTTCACCCTGTTGATGGGAATGAGCATTAAACATATGCCTGCGGAGAAGCGGGCGACGGCAATGGGATTTTTCCAAGCTATCTATGGGCTAGGCATGTTCGTTGGCCCTGTGCTCATGGGTGTTATCGGCGATTGGTTCTCCTTGAATCAGGGCTTTATCGTCCTTGGTATCCTTGGTGTGCTCAGTGCCCTTCTATCTCAATGGTTCGTAAGAAGCACGCCTAAGATTCCAGCCGTCCAGTCAAGCGGATCTACCGCTTCTCTTTAACCGATAATAAGCGAATCTACTCGATTCGCTCTTTTTTTTTTGAGTGAAGTGCAGGGTTATCCTGGTCGCCTTCGTCTATTCATGCGGAGAGGAGGAGAAGCACATTCAGGAACAAGAGCTTGTAACACGCATATTGAATGGTGATGAGGCGGCGTTCCGAGAGCTTGTTGCGACTTATCGTCAATACTTGTTCCAGACGATCTACGCCATTGTACGCCATACGAAAGATGCCGAGGATTTATCGCAGGACGTCTGGTCCCGAATTTATTTCTCCCTCCCTCAGTACCAGATGAAAGGACTCAAAACGTGGATGACCCGCATAGCGGTGAATCGGGCAATTGATTTTAAACGGTCGGCTAGCAGGCGAAGGGAAGAAATGACGTCAGAGATGGAAATTCCGATGCAAGCGGTACAAACCGCAGGAACCTCATCTTTCTCTTCAAATGGTGTGGAACATGAAGTATTGATAAAGGAGACGACAGAGCTGGTCCGTCAGAAGCTCCACCAAATCCCCGCCAATTACCATGAAGTACTAACGGCCTATTATATTCAACATCAGTCTTATCAAGATATAGCGAATGCCCACGGGGTAACGGTAAAAACGATCGAGTCGAAGCTGTATAGGGCCAAGCAGTGGCTCCGTAATAACTGGAAGGAGGAGGACTTCATGTGAAACACTACGATGAACATACCTGGGGTCTATATATCAATGAGCTGCTGTCACCCAATGAAATCAGCGAAATGGAGCATCATTTGTACCGATGTGATGAATGTTTAGATCGGTATATGATTTGTATGGAGCAAATGACCATGATACTGCCCGTATTGGAAACGGATGAACGAACATTCGCAGATGCCGTGCTTACACGAACGTTGGGAACCAAACGCTCCTGGTACCACTCTACGATATTGCATTACGGGATTGCCGCGGCAGCTACACTCATTTTAGTGGCTACGGGCTTTTTCCACGGATTATCACAGGAATTGGGGCCTCGAGGCGCGCTGCAGCCCGCTCCTCCTCCAGAAATGAAAATAGAGCAACCCATATCGGACCAATTGCTAAATAAAACGTTAACCTGGCTGGATACACTGCAAAATAAATAAGCCACAAGGAGGTCTATACACTTAATGCCTAATAAAAGCAGCATCGTCGCATTCCTGTTGTCCTTCATCCCCGGAGCGGGTCATCTCTATATGAATCGAGTCTTACGTGCCATTTTATACGGAATAGGGTTCTTTGGTCCTCTGTTTCTCATCTTTGTTGGTGTAGCTTTCTTTCACGCACATGATGATAATATTTTCATTCTGCTTTTCCTATTCGCAGCTCTGGTTGCTGTCATCAATATGGTTGATATGATCGTCTACCTGCTGCGCTACCAGCCCTATCCCGGTCCGCAATACGGACCGCAAGGGTCACCCTATGGAGCTGAACCTCCTTATGACCATATGCCAGCCTGGGAACCTAATCCTTACGCCGTTCACGCTGCCGCGCAGCAAGAAAGAACGAGAGTTATGCTGCTTTCCTTTATCCCTGGTCTGGGACATTTCCAGCTGGGTCTTATGCAGCGCGGTTTAACTGCTATGGTTTCGTTCTTCGGGGTTGCTGTTCTCGTCTTTTTCATCACCATGATGACCAATAACGATAGCTTCGTTGCTTTTCTGCTAGCTATGCCCGTATTGTGGTTTTACACCATGTTCGATGCACTGAAGCAGCAAGAGCGTAAGCAAGCAGGTCTGCCGCTTATCGATCGCAGCCTTTTTGATGACTTTCACTTCGGCGATGATTCTGGTCGCAAGAACCGAACCTTGGCAACGATTATCGCTATTTTCCCAGGTGCGGCTCACTTGTATCTCTCCATGAATAAACGGGGCATTCAATTGATGGCAATCTTCTTGTTCTCCATTTATGTGCTGGATGTGCTGCGCTTGTCCCTTTTCTTCTTTTTGATTCCGATACTGTGGTTCTTCAGCTTCTTCGATGGCTTACAGAGTATCTCCAAGTATGAGAATGGTACATTGGTAGATAAACCTATCATTGAAAACTGGTCAGCGTATCACCGCTCCATCGGATTCGTTCTCATCCTTCTTGGAGGCTATTATGTATTCAAAGAAGTCATTGTCCAGTTCCTGTACCAGGTATTCCCCAAAGCGAACTATATGTATTGGCTGAACAACTTCGGTCAAACGTTAATTGTGGCTGTGATTCTGATCGGTGGCGGCATCAAATTACTGCTTTATCGAAAAACGCAGCCTGTTCATTCTAAAGAGCAGCATACGGAATCAGATCCGTCATCGCAGATGTATTTAGAAATAGACGAAAAAAAGAACCCTTTTTAAGGGGTTCTTTTTTTGTCGGTGTTTTTTGATTTCTTTTAAACTTGTTACACGTAAACCTTTAGGAAAATCTGCTTATAAAACACGGTAAGTGTCTTTGGCACATCCCCTCCAGCCTGATTATAACAGGTATGAAAGTCCTCTATGCAACGGTTTTTGTTTCGCGGAATGCTCCAACGGAACCACACCTCTCTGCTCACCGACAAATATAGTATGTCCGGTTTATCGAACTTTAATCATGCTTATTTAAAAAGTTTAATGACCGTGGCCGGCGCCTTCACCATGACCATTATTTCTTGAATGGTTACGGTTTTTCACCTTTTTCGACCCTGAGAGGGGCTCTTGTTGCTTTTGTCGCTGACTATTGCCACTCGACTGGTTCTGGGATGTATCCGTGACTCCATAGGCATCTGATTTCATAGAGATCATTCCCTCCTAGTTAATCTGCAATTTATTCTTGATGATTCAACGCATCTTGATGTCTGCGATCATTCACTTGCTGCTGCTGTTGCTGCCTATTGTGGCTGTTTACAGCATTCGTTCGGAAGTCTTTGTCTACATTTTGCAAATTTTTATCCCGCGCTTTTTGCTTCGTCATGAGAGAACTCCCCTCCCCATTTTAATGGTGTGTGACTCTATGGAGTGCTTGTGCGCATTCATGAATGTGACGAACATAGTCATCCACCAGATTTTGCACAACATCTCCCGTTTCATCGATGTGCATGGTCCCTTGTTGGACATCCATTAGCTCCACTTTAACCTCTCTAGCATCCACGTAGTTGACTTTAAAATCGAAATTGTAGCCCGTATGTCCACCCGCCTCAATATGAACCCTAACGGTCTGAGGATCGGCTTCATCGGCCCATACACGCGCCTGATCTGTAGGCTGCAAGGTAGTAGGCAGGACATTACTCCACTCTTGTACCAATTCCGTTTGATCAATGGTCAGCTTATCATAGCTCATAGGTAACACCTCCACATGTTTAAAATGCGGAAGCTGACCGGCTTTTATCCATGTAAAAAAACAACAACTCCCCTAAGTTGTTGCCCAAGGGGAGTTGAGTGAATCCACTGCCTATTTCACTGTCAGTTGCATAAGAATCGCCAGCATTTTAGCTGCTTCTTGGCGTGTTGCCGTATCCTGCGGCGCGAAGAGATTGCCGGACTTACCGGAAATGATTCCAGCTTGCTGCAGAGATTTCGCTGCCTCTACCGCATAAGAAGGAATAGCCGATTGATCTGCAAATTCCGTCGCCTGCGTCGCTTTAGGCAGCGTATAACCCATGAACGAAGCGAAGCGAGTAATCATGGCTGCCATCTGGCCGCGAGTAATGTTTGCCTGAGGATCAAATTCACCTGCATGTACGCCGCTTGTAATTCCTTTCTCAGCCGCCCATTGTACAGCTTTGGCATAGTAACTGTTGGCTTTGACATCCGCGAAGCCAGTGCCTGTATAAGAGCTTAGATCAGCATTAGCCATGCGAGCCAGAATCAACGTGAAGTCGGCTCTGGTGATATCCGCTTCCGGGGCGAACGCATCATCATTGACACCATTCAGGATGTCTCTTGCTGACAGGTACGTAATGTAATCTTTAGCAAAGCTCGAAGCTGTATCCTTGAAGTTTGCTTTCTGATAACCAACAGCATACTTCGAGAAATGCTTAATTTTAAAGCTTAATGTTCCTGTGACAGAATCGAAGTGGCTATTCATCACCTTGGTAATCTCACCGTTATCTGCGATGTAATAAGCTACAATAGCGTTAATATCCTCATTTGCAGCCGGTTGATAAGGAATCGCGACTTGAACCGATCCTCCATTGAAGCTGGAAACTGTTTTGCCACCTGCAGTAACTGTAAAATCAAAGATCGGACGATCTTTAACAGCCTCTTTGATCGCTTCTTTGGCTGTAGCATCCATGTTCTGCGTAATGTCATTCACAACTGCTTTACGTATGGAGATCGAGACCTCACCCGTTGACGCGGCAGAGGAAATGGTGGAGACCGCTTGCTTATCAAAAGTTACTTGTCCAATGCCTGCAGCAATCTTCATTTCCGTCGTTTCGCTATTCGCAATCTTACTCATTGCTTCTGCAGGCAGCTTGACGTCCACTTGGTTCGATGCGGTATCTGCACTTGCTTTGATCTCAAGAACCGTCGATTTACTTGTGGATTCTGTCATATCTTTTAAGGCTTGCGTGACTTGAGCAATCGAAACATTAGCAACGGAATTTCCTTTGCTGTCTTTTTCTACAGAAGGAGTAATGATTGCTTTATCAACGTTAGTACTAGGTGTAGTTGGTACTGTAGATGGAGACGTTGATCCAGACGACGCTGGCGTACCTCCATTACCTTTATCATCCGTACTCGTGGAATATACGTCTACGTTAGCTTCCGCTGTTCCATACCCATCTGGGCTAACAGCAGTAATCACTGCGCTGCCGTATGCTACGAATGATACAACACCTTCTGCATTAACCGTTGCAACGGAAGGATTCGATGATTTCCATTGTACCGTACCCGACGTGACACCATTTCCTTGGGAATCGGATACCGTTGCAGTCAGTTTTGTTGGCGCCGCACCTACCGGTACAGATAAAACCGTCTTATCCAAAGTGACTTTTTGAACATTCAGTTGATATACCGCTACGGTTCCACCAACTTCATTAGCCACTAGCAGGAGCGGGTTGCCATTTGGACTAACAGAAGCAGGGATAAACTCAATGCCTTCAGGACCGGTGTCCGTGTTCAAGTTATCTTTAGGAGTAAATACACGCGAGTTCGTATAGTTAACAAATTTCGCATTGGCAGGATCCGTAACATCATAAGTCATAATGCCACCAATACGCTCTAATCCTACAAAAGCCAGAACCTTGCTGCCGACTTTGCTAACTTTAATATCTTCAGGTTCAGGACCTTTTTTCGAGCTGCGATCGTCCATTGCCGTTTTACTATTGCTTGCATTGAAATTGTTAGGTAAACGCTGTGCCGTCACTTTCTCAAAATCATTGCCGCTGTCATAAACTTGAGACATTGTGTTCGCTTGCCAGATAGAGAAGGAACGTCCGCCATAGAGATAAATGCTGTCATGGCCCATATCACCCGCAACTTCAACACCGTCATAAGCGGTTTTCCCCGCCAAGAAGATTGCTGCCGCCGAGCCAGGAACCAAACTACCCTTCATAGCGCCAATCGTGCTTCCATTGGTTCTGACGCCCGGCCATTCTGTAACATCCCCTTCATTGGCTGTGAAGAGATACGGAACTCCGTCGATCGTATGCGTAGAGATACCATCTGGCATATACATGCCGTAAAATGGCACATTCTCAAACTTAATCGCATTGTCTTTGACGAGATCTAATGAGTTGTTTGGAAGACTCAAATCCTTGAAGCCCAACCCTTTTACGGACAAAAGGGTTTTGGAAGCAATGTCCACTGTTCCGATTGCATTGTTTTCTTGGAACGACACATAAGCTTTGGTGTTATCTTCAGAAATTGCGATGTATTCCGGCTCCAAATCAAACACGGCATCCGCTTTCTGACCTTCTCCCGTAACAGCACCGGTTGTTGGATCGGATGCACCGCGAATATGCACCTTATCATCAATAACGGAGACATTGTTGAACCTAACATGAGAAACTGTATCATTGGTTGTATCAACAATGGTAATGCTTCCTTCCGGATCTACTCCGCTTGTGCGCGGCTCACCTTCATTGGCGGTCAGGATATATCGGCCATCGGAGGTCGTTTTGATCATATCGGGCTGCACACCGGATTCATAAGATTTCAGAACATTGCCATCGTAGTCCATGACAAGGATTTTGCCCGGCTTCTTAGAATCCAGCTCTTGAACAGATAAGGAAATGCGTTTGGTCTTCGTATTGACATCCACACTTGTCAGGTCTCCATATAAGAAACCATCCTTTTCAACCAGATCTTTCATCGTGACTGTTTTCTCCTTGACTAAACCTTGCACAAGGTCTAGACGCACGATTTCCAAACTTGGTGGATTTCCCGAACCATTTACCAAATAAAACTTATTATTATCTTTGTTATACTTAACAATTTCAGCTACACCGCCGTCTTTATTCGTAACGCCTACAGCAAATTGTCCAATTTTGGAGATACTTAAAGCGTCATTAACAGCTTGTGGAGCCAAGACCGTTAAGGATAGGTTCTGACCATACTGTGCAAGCAAACTGTCTGTTACTTTCACGTAAACGTTAGTAGTGACGGATGTTCCTTGTGCAGGCGCACCATATACTTCACCTGTGGTCGAATTAATCGATAACCCGTTTGGAAGGCCCGTGGCTGAGAACGTATACGGTGGTTTGCCCCCATAAACGCTCATCATTACGGAGTAGGCCATTTGTTCATATGCATTAGGCAAACTTGTGTTCGTATACCCTAATGGAAGGAACCATTCCCCATAGGCCCCGAATTTCGGACCTTTCAAAGCTCTATCTTGATCCGTTGTTGCGGAACCAGTGATATCAAACTGTGCGAAGTCTGCTTTGTTATTATCTGTATCTGCTAATGCTTTGCGACGAATCGACTTCTGCTTCGATGTACCTTCCGCGGATCCCTTCGGATAGTCAAACTCATAGCCATCTATGTCCGTTTGAATATCCGTATTGTCGCCATCATTGCTTCCCGTGCCCACCATATCTACATAACCAGCAGGCTTAGGATTATTGGCAAAAGGATTTTTATTCGTAACATCCAGCTTTGTCTGATTGCTCATAAGCGCAACCTTCAAGCCTTTATTATTGATCCAGCGTCCCGTCCATAACTGGTCATATGTAGCCGACAAATTAAATTTAGGTGACCCTGCCCCTGTAGCTTGTCCAAGAATAAGGAAGGATGATTTTGCCTTAATCGTCCCTACTAAATCCAGCTTCTGCCAATCACCTGTAGGTCCTGTCTTTGCCGATGATCCGCGATCCGCGTATTGCAAGGACCACCCATTGAGGACGACATCACGATCTGTAGGATTGTATAACTCAATAAAACCATGGGATGAGGCCGTATTGCTAGAATCCGTCGTTAATCCCCCACCATAAACTTGGTTAATAAACACGTGCGGCACATTTACATCATAAGTACCGTTCGCTTGATACGGAGTCCCCGGGATCACAATGGCATCTGCAGCTGCAATTGAAACGATGGAGCCAAACGAAGATACACTTACAACCGCCGATAACAGAACGGGCATTAATCTCTTCCTGACAGTCTTCAACTGTTGCTCACTCTCCTTAGCATGGAATATCTTGTCTATTATAAAAAAAGAGGATAATGCTAAATACACACTTTGTGTTAATTTATTTTTAATTATTTGTAAATCGCTACATAAAAAAGAAATAACAAAAAAAGCCACACGATTCATGAAGAATCGCATGACTTTTTGGGTTGGGGTATTACCATGGTTACGGAGAGGGTGGGATTCGAACCCACGGAGGCTTGCACCTCGGCGGTTTTCAAGACCGCTGCCTTAAACCACTCGACCACCTCTCCACGATAGCTGTCCCCTCTAGAGGAGACAACCTTGTGCAGTGACAAAAAGCATTGTATCACATAATCCCGCTAAGAAGCAAGTGCTATTTTTTCGTGATTACTTTTACGTTGTTCATGTACGGAACAAGAACCTCAGGAACGATAATTGAACCGTCCGCCTGTTGGTAATTTTCAAGGATTGCCGCCACCGTACGTCCAAGAGCTAGTCCTGAACCATTCAACGTATGTACGAATTCCGGTTTCGCCTTAGAGTCTCTACGGAAGCGAATGTTCGCTCTGCGCGCCTGGAAGTCTTCGAAGTTACTGCAGGAAGAGATCTCGCGGTACGCGCCGCTGTTTGGAAGCCAGACTTCCAAGTCATATGTCTTCGCTGATGTGAAGCCGATATCACCTGTGCATAGGGATAACACACGATACGGCAGCTTCAACAGCTGTAGAACGCGCTCAGCGTGCCCTGTGAGCTTCTCCAGCTCATCATAGGAGTCTTCGGGCTTAACTAGCTTAACAAGCTCAATTTTGTTGAATTGGTGCTGTCTGATCAAGCCGCGTGTGTCTCTTCCAGCCGAACCGGCCTCCGAGCGGAAGCAAGCGCTGAACGCAACGAAATTAACAGGCAGCTGCTCGGTTGTCAAAATATCTTCCCGATGATAGTTCGTAACCGGTACCTCTGCCGTTGGAATTAGGAAATACTCCGAATTCTCAACCTTGAAGACATCTTCCTCAAACTTAGGAAGTTGACCTGTACCTGTTAAGCTATCGCGGTTAACGATATATGGCGGCAGCATTTCTTCATAACCATGCTCATCGCTGTGCAGGTCCATCATGAAGTTGATCAATGCACGTTCTAGTCTTGCGCCAAGCCCTTTATAGAACACAAAACGGGAACCTGTTACCTTCGCCGCCGCTTCGAAATCCAGAATGCCCAGCTCTTGCGCCACTTCCCAGTGCGGTTTCACTTCAAAGTCGAACTGTGGAATCTCGCCAACGCGGCGCATCTCCACATTCTCCTCTTCAGAGCGGCCCACAGGTACGCTAGGATGAGGCATATTCGGGATGGAGAGGAGAACTTGCTGTAAGGACTCATCCAATACGCGAATCTCGTCATCCAGCTCTTTAATGCGGTCTCCGACTACCTTCATTTCCTGAATCAGTTCGTCGGCGTTCTCGCCGGATCTTTTACGCCCAGCCACCTCTTGAGAAACGGTGTTACGGCGATTTTTGAGCTGCTCTGTTTCTTGCAAGAGCTCTCTACGCTTTAAATCTAATGCTGTAAAACCGTTCAGCTCTTCAATCTGCTTCCCACGGTTTTGCATGGCTGCTTGCACGGCAGCCAAATCGTTTCGAAGTAACTTTACATCAAACAAGGAGATTCCTCCGTTAGCGCAAAATGGTTGTATATGGAAGCAAGCACCCTTACCGAAGTATCCGGTGATATCAAGGTGCTTGTACCATCAATTATGCTTGACTTTGTTTTACCATATCTAAGAAATAGCTGTGCAGACGGAAATCGTCTGTCAGCTCAGGGTGGAACGATGCCGCAAGGAGATGTCCTTGCTGCGCCGCAACGATCTGGCCGTCATACGTAGCCAGAACTTCCACACCCGGACCCACTTTCTCAATCAGTGGAGCACGGATGAAAACAGCGCGAACATTCTCGTCGATGCCTTTGATCGGCAGATCCGTCTCAAAGCTCTCGCGCTGACGCCCGAACGCGTTGCGAGCCACCGTAATATCCATCAGCTCAAGGTGAGCTTCCGGCTGCCCGGTGATCTCTTTCGCGATAACAATCAACCCTGCGCAGGTACCGAAGATCGGCTTCCCTGCCGCAGAAAATTCCCTCAGCGCATCGATGAAACCATATGTGCGCATAAGCTTACCAATTGTCGTACTTTCTCCACCTGGCAGAATGATGCCATCAAGCTCAGCTAGCTGCTCTGTACGTTTAACTACAACGCCCTCGGCGCCTGCTTTCTCGATGCCACGAATATGCTCTGCTACCGCGCCCTGAAGCGCGAGAACCCCAATTTTCGTCATTACCAGCCGCGCTCCTGCATACGTTCGGAAGCCTGCAGCTTGGAGATTTCGATTCCCTTCATAGGGCTGCCTAGGTTTTTGGAGATTTCTGCAATCAATTTAAAGTCTGTATAGTGTGTTACAGCTTCTACAATGGCTTTTGCGAATTTCTCTGGATTATCCGATTTGAAGATACCGGAACCTACGAATACCCCATCGGAACCCAAATGCATCATTAGAGCAGCATCCGCCGGAGTCGCTACACCGCCTGCAGCGAAGTTAACAACTGGCAATTTGCCTGTTTCATGTACTTGCAGCATCAATTCATAAGGAGCTCCAAGTGTTTTCGCTTCAAACATCAACTCATCCTTGGACATGCCTTGAACTTTGCGAATTTGACCTTGAATCATACGCATGTGACGAACAGCTTCAACAATGTTGCCTGTTCCTGGCTCACCTTTGGTACGAAGCATGGAAGCTCCTTCTCCAATACGGCGCAATGCTTCGCCTAAATCACGGCAACCACACACGAAAGGAACCGTGAAATCACGTTTGTTGATGTGATACACTTCATCCGCAGGTGTCAAAACTTCACTCTCATCGATATAGTCAACGCCCAGAGATTCCAGGACTTTTGCTTCTACAAAGTGCCCAATTCTTGCTTTCGCCATAACCGGAATGGATACGACTTTCATAACGTCCTCAACGATAGTTGGATCAGCCATGCGGGATACTCCGCCAGCTGCACGAATGTCAGCAGGTACGCGCTCTAGCGCCATAACAGCGGAGGCACCAGCTGCTTCTGCGATCCTTGCTTGCTCAGCGTTCATAACGTCCATAATGACGCCGCCTTTTTGCATTTCGGCCATACCTGTTTTAACGCGGGATGTTCCTGTTTCCATTCTTTATTTCCTCCTATACCTTAGTACGAATTTATACAGTTTCCTACACGATTCGATAGTAAACTTCTAAACAATTATTTTACATGAAGGAGGGGCATTATACAACCCATTATCTGGTCTAGGAACCACCCTTGATCCCTTTAAACATATCGCCAAAGAAGTTTTTGATGGAGCGGAACAACAGCCGGATCCAACTTCCTTTTTCGACATCCTCATTGGCAATTAGATCTGCCGTTTTCTCTTGTCCATTGTAGCTAACTTTCACTTTACCGAGCGTATCGCCTTTGGCAATTGGAGCTACCAATTTGCTTTCTTCAAGCGGTTCCGCCGTGATTTTAAAATCAGTATCTTTCGCGCCTTTTTTCGTAACGAAAGTTAGACCTGTTTTCGTTACTAGAGGCACTTGCGTTTGAACGCCTTTCTTAATGTTTACGATTTTCAAAGAATCTATTTCTTGTTTCGCATTTAGGAAAGGTTTAATCTCGAAATTATTAAAACCATAATCAAGCAGCTTCCTAGTTTCATTAAAACGTTCAGGTTCTGTCTTCGTTCCCATTACAACCGTGATAAGACGCATGCCGTTTCTTTCGGCAGTTCCCGTAAAGCAGTAACCAGCGTCATCTGTGGAACCTGTTTTTAAACCATCCAGGCCTGTATAAGCATATTTTTTAAAATTAGCGTTGGTCGAATTGCCTTCCAGCATCCAGTTCCAATTGATCATAGGCGTTTTATCGGTTGGTCTCAGCTTTAACGAAGGAATTTTCGTAAATTCGAGAACTTCCTTGTGATCCTTGAGGATGTTGTAGGCAAGAATAGCAGCGTCCCGCGCTGTCATTTTCGTTTCGCCTTCAATCGATTGCGGCGGATTCTTCAAATCGGCACGAGAAAGTCCTGTAGCGCTGATAAAATGAGCCTGGTCGGACATACCTAATTGCTTAGCCTTCTCATTCATCATTTTTGCGAAATTTTCCTCTGATCCCCCACCTAGAAGCTCAGCGAAAGCTACAGAGGCATCATTTGCGGAATAAATGGACATCGCACTGAACATATCTTTGAAAGATAATGTTTCATTTTCTGCAATCAGCTGGCCGGAACCAATCACATCAGCAGCATTTTTCGAAGCTGTGACTTGGGACTCCCACGTGAATTTACCTTCCTTGATGCTCTCCATCGCCAAGTACTCTGTCATCATCTTCGCCATACTAGCCGGTGGAAGCGCCTCATCGGCATTCATTTCATAGAGAACAGCGCCTGTGCTTGCTTCCATGATAATTGCAGATTTGGCATTGACCTTCAACTCGCCCCCCGTAGGTGCTGTGGTCGTCGTAGGAGCTGTCGTGGCGGCTGGTGTTTTGGTATCTGCGGCAAACGCCGGTTGTATATGTAAAAGTACGGATTGAGCGATTAAACTAACACCTAACACCAAAGCAATTTTTTTCCTTGTAAAACTAAAAAATCTCACAACTTCACTCTCCCTAGTAATTTTTATAACTTTTTATATTGTAACACACCCTATTAGACAAAAAAAAGAAGACACAGGTTCAAATCCTGCGCCTCCAATTATAGCCAAATTGTTACAATTATAAGGAGTAGTTAGGAGCTTCTTTTGTAATTTGGATATCATGAGGGTGGCTTTCCTTCAATCCAGCCCCTGTAATCCGTATAAACTGAGTATCATGAATCAATTCTAGAATGTTACGTGCACCGCAATAACCCATGCCTGAACGGAGACCGCCAACAAGTTGATATACCGTATCAGCTAATGGCCCTTTATACGCTACGCGTCCCTCAATGCCTTCAGGAACAAGTTTGCTCTCGTTCTCTTGGAAGTAACGATCTTTACTGCCTTCCTTCATGGCGCCTAAAGAACCCATCCCGCGGTAAACTTTGAACTTACGACCTTGGAAAATTTCCGATTCTCCCGGGCTTTCATCCGTCCCAGCAAAAAGACTACCAATCATCACGGCACTCGCTCCAGCCGCAATCGCTTTGACCACATCACCGGAGTATTTAATACCGCCATCGGCGATAACAGGAACACCAAATTCTGCAGCCGCTTGCGCGCAATCATAGATAGCTGTAATTTGCGGAACACCGATTCCTGCAATGACGCGTGTCGTACAGATCGATCCTGGCCCAATCCCAACCTTCACCATGGATGCTCCAGCTTTGATAAGATCACGTGTACCGTCACCAGTCGCTACATTTCCTGCAATAATAGGAAGATCTGGATATTGAGCTCTGATCTTCTTCACAGTTTCAGCAATGTTAATGTGATGGCCATGCGCAGAGTCTACTACAATCACGTCAATGCCTGCTTTGACAAGCGCAGCGGCTCTCTCCATAACATCTTTCGAGACGCCTACGGCTGCCCCTACAAGTAAACGACCTTGTGCATCCTTCGCGGAGTTAGGGAATTGAATCGCCTTCTCGATATCTTTAATCGTGATTAATCCCTTCAGACCAAAATTATCGTCGACCAAAGGAAGCTTTTCAATTTTATGTTTTTGAAGAATGCCTTCCGCTTGTTGCAGCGTAGTTCCCACTGGAGCTGTAACAAGGCTCTCTTTCGTCATTACTTCTTTAATTTTAATCGAATAGTCATGAACAAAACGCAAATCGCGATTCGTCAAAATCCCTAAAAGTTTGTTCGTCTCATCTACGATCGGCACACCTGATATCCGGTATTTCGCCATCAGCTCTTCTGCGTCATAAACATGGTGTTCTGGCGTTAAGGAGAATGGGTTTGTTATAACCCCGCTCTCTGAGCGCTTAACACGGTCTACATGCTCAGCTTGCAGCTCGATAGGCATATTCTTATGGATGATTCCAATACCGCCTTCTCTGGCCATTGCAATTGCTAGGGCAGATTCCGTAACAGTATCCATAGCGGAGCTGATGAACGGAATATTCAATTTCACATGAGGAGCAAGAACCGTTGAAACGTCGATCTCCTTACCGAACACTTCAGACTTCCTTGGCACCAACAGCACATCATCAAACGTTAAACCTTCCTTACCAAACTTGTCTTCCCTCACAACACATATTCCTCCTTAGATCTGTTCTCTTCAAAAACCTCGACATAAGCATCCTGCTCACCGTATATGATTGCAATCTTAACAAAAGCCCATTTTTCGTGTCAAGGAAAAGGAACCCTCTAGAGATCGACAACCATCCGAATAAGAACATTCGGTTAACGATAGGAATATGTGCTGTTTGAATTCCATAACAAGAATTGTTCCACACCCTGTTCTCTAGCCGCTTTAATTTGCTCTTTCACATCTACATTCCCGTATTTCTTATGAGGTTTCACCCACGTTGCGGTAAAATCTTGGTACCATGGCCTGATTTCCGCCGTTGGTGCACTTACTCGCATCAGGTTTGAATTTTTCCCATTCGCATCGCTAATGGCTTTGTGAATCACCGCGTAGGGTTGCAGATCGGGATACTTAATACCGTACATCCCATTCGAATAATGGGAAGGGTACAGCATTGGCGAGATATAGTGAACCTGCTTGCTAATCATTGACCAGTCCTGCCCTATGCCCATGTCATTGTCGGAGGAGGTCGTTAAACCAAATACGTCAGCGGATAAATAGACCTCGTTCCCAAGTCGCTCCTTAGCCTTACTGAGAAAAGACTCAATGACCTGTGCTTTTGTCCATTTCCTTGGGTTATCGAATTTGACCTCCGCGTCAACCCGTTTGCTGTTTTCGGGAAATCGCACATAGTCGAACTGCACTTCGTCAAACCCTAGCTGGGCTGCTTCCTTGGCAATTTGAAGATTATACTCCCACACTTCTTCCTTGTAAGGATCCACCCACGCTATTCCTTTATTATCCTGCCAAACGCCGCCTTGATAAGTCTTCATCGCATAATTGCTTTTCTTCTTACTCAAATAGGGGTCTTTAAAAACAACAACACGCGCTATCGTATAGATATGCTTGTCCTTTAACCTCTTCAGCGTTCCTTTCAGATCGCGAATGATAACATGGCTATTGGCTCCTATCTCATTCACCATAGGCACGGCCGAGGTATATGTAACTTGCCCGGAATCGTTCTTCACATCAATCACCATTGCATTTAAATCGGTTTGATCCACCAAATCAATCAGTTGCTCCAATTTATTACCTACGGCAGACCAGGCCGATACATATATCCCTTTGACGATCTGCTTAGCAGGCATCTGGTTCTGAGCGGATACCTTTACTGGAGGAGCTGCTTGTTTGGTTGCTGCTTCTAATTTAGGTGCAGGGACTGCTTCAGCCGAATGATTTATGGATCGAAGCGGAGCCAGTTCCTCTTTCACGGCGTCCATCTTCACCGAACAACCCTGTAAAACCAAAAGACAAACTAATAAAATCGCCACCCATTTCCTTACAAAACATGCTTTCATACTAATCCCTCCTTATAGGGCTAGTATGGTTTTTTACGCTATTTTGTACTGATGTAAAAAAAAGAGTCTTCTTGGAATTTCTTCCAAAAAGACTCTTTCATTGTGCTTGGCAACGTTCTACTCTCCCAGAACCCTGCGGTTCAAGTACCATCGACGCTGGAGGGCTTAACGGTCGTGTTCGAGATGGGAACGCGTGGGTCCCCTCCGCCATCATCACCAAACAGTCAAAGCGTGTTTGCGCCTTGAAAACTAGATACGAAACTTGCGTAAAGGTTTGATTCTTAGGTTTATTGGTTAAGCCCTCGACCGATTAGTATTCGT
>NZ_JAWCUD010000014.1:0-236727 GCF_032461945.1 Paenibacillus violae | reverse complement strand
GCCTGCATAGAGTCGTTCCACAGCATTTTAAAGAAAGAACTTATTTATTGCACGAAATTCAAAACCAAGCACCAGGCATACGAAGCCATTTTTCGGTATATTGAATTCTTCTATAACCGCAAAAGAGTTCATAGCTCCCTCGGCTATGTTTCGCCTGTTCAGTTTGCGGCGACCTTTTCAGAAACTGCGTGATCGTCACTTAATGATGTGTTTACTTTCTTGACAGAGGTCCATTATTGGGCGAAAAAAGGCCGTTACCTGATTCTAACGGACATCAGCGCGGCTATTCATGCATCTAGCATGAAATTCGGATGAGATTTGATCATATAACGGCTCTGGAGTCCGTTAGAATCGAAAAAAGGCGGATTTATTGAAAATAACGGCAATGAGGTCCGTTAGATCAGACAAGCTTTATTCGTGCATGTTAAAAAGAGAGAGGCGCTTAACGCGTCCTCTCTCTGCAGAATAACATGTATCTTTATTTATTGTTCGGCAACGCTTTGACAGCTGCAACGGCATTGTTTGCAATTTCAGTTGCATCAACACGGGAAATTTCTGCTTTTGGATTGAAAGTGCCGTCTGCATTTAATTTAATGATATCAAGAGCAATCGCAGTTTGAATGGAACCTGATTTTAAAATATCGATCTGGTCATTGTCTTTGATATCAACTGGAACTACCTTAATCATAGGTAGTTTACCGCTTGATTGAAGCGTCGTCACGAGCAGATTCGTGAATGACTCACGAGTCATTTTGGAGTTCGGGTCAATCTTGATGTTGATGTCTGAACCAACGAGTCCAAGTGTTTCCGTGATCAGTCTCACGCCTTCCGTAGCAGTAATAGCTGCACCTGGATCTGAATGCACTTGGTGAGATTTCAAATAGTTAACAACGTTATTAGCAATTTCCGTTGCATCTGCACGGGTAATCTTAGCTTTCGGATCGAACATGCCATCTGAATTCAACTGCACGGCACCAATGGCAATCGCTGTTTGGATAGCGCCTGTATTTAAAATATCGATCTGATCATTATCTTTGATATCAACTGGAACAACCTTAATCATTGGCAGTTTGCCGCTTGATTGAAGCGTCGTAACGAGCAGATTCGTGAATGACTCACGAGTCATTTTGGAGTTCGGGTCAATCTTAATTTTAATGTCTGTATCAACAAGTCCCAATGTCTCAGTGATCAGTTTCACACCTTCTGGTGCTGTAAGGGCTTCAGTTGGAGCCGCTGGCGCTTGGTGAGCTTTCAAGTACTCGATGGAGTTGAAAATTTCTTCTGCCGCATCCGCACGGGTGATTTCAGCTTTTGGATTCATTTTTCCATCTGCACTCAATTTGATCACCCCGTAGTTAATTGCGCGCTGGATGGAACCTGAATATTCGACGTTAATTTGATCGTTATCTTTAATATCTACAACAACCGGATTAATCAGTGGAAGCTTACCGAATGTTTCAATAGCACGAATGAGCTGATGCGTGAACTGTTCGCGAGTTAAGGTTGCATTAGGATCTAAATCCTTTGAAAGCTCAACATTGTTGACGGCAGCCGTAATAAGCGCATTGGCATACCAAGAATCATTATTCGCTTTAACAAAATAATCAGTGGCTTTTGGTTCTTTTACGAATCTTACCAAATCGAGATTCAGCTTGAATGCATTAACAAGTAGTTGAATGCCTTGTGCTTGTGACATCGCTGCTTGAGGAGCAAACAATTCAGGCGTGATGCCGGATACGATGCCGCTTTGTTGAAGGGACATGATTTTGTCCTTGGCTGCAACTTTATCCAAATCCGTAAAGCTTGGCGCTGCTGCAAAGCTTTGTCCTACAAGTGTTAAAGAGAAAACAGCAGTGGCTGCTGATAGAGTCATCGTTTTGAATATTTTTTTCATGAAATTCACCTCATATAGTTTGTTTATTGCTTTCACATCCTCATAAACGGCAGGCTGAAAGAAAAGGTTGCAAACTTTTAAAAAAAATTTTGCTAACTCTCAAATGATAGCATTATCACAATTTGCGTTAGTATTTTTGCACAAATACTCCAAAAATTATAAGAAATTAAACCTATTGACTCTTCAGTTTGAGCAAATATATAATAATCTCAGAATTTGGAAGAGTCGTGTTAGGTTTAATGACATATTTTCCAATTCGCTTCTCCAGTCGTTCGTGAGCTGCAAGTAAGGTCGTCGGCCGCGTAGCAGACCGTTGGTACTGTGGAAGAACACACGCAGAAGATGGGGGGTGTATCAGGACAAATATCCGTATTGTTTTTTAGGTTGCACGAGAGAATTACGAAGTTAAGGATAGGATACTTACTTACTAGTAGATCGGCATGATTTTAAAGCGCTTTCATTTTGGACTTTCAACCAAATATGTGAAGGAAGTGACAAGACTTGACCAGGAAAAGTAAGAACATGGCTTCCGCTCTTCTTTCATCGATGCTGCTATTTGGAGTTGTGACGCCTGCTTTAGCTGTGCAACCCGAGAAAAACGATCCGATTAGAAAAAGTCAATGGACGGAAGGACAAGCTTCCCTTGACCCAACGATTTCCATTGAATCACACACGAATAGTTCGCTGCAGGCTACCGGCCAACAGCCCTCATTCGTCAACTCACTGCCTGAAAAGCAGAAGTACGCCGCCGATCATGTCATCGTCAAGTACCGCTCGGAATCTGGATCGGTATTTGCGGATACGCTGTCCAAGCAAGTAATTGGCACAAGCTCGTTGGCGGTTCCCAATGCGAAGCTGCTGAAACTTGCGGCTGGGGCTGACGTTTCTAACGTTATTCAAGAACTTCTCAAGGATCCGAACGTTGTCTATGCGGAACCCGACTATAAAGTGTCAAGCGTAGTTAATCCGCAAACATTCCGTCCAGCCAATGTCCCGAGCCAATCGGCTGTTTCGGCTGCGGAAACTGGTGACGATTCACCGCCATTGCCGAATGATCCGCTGTTTCATGAGCAGTGGGCACTGAATAACACCGGTCAAGATCTCAATGGAGGCGTGGTGCCGGGAGGCACGCCCGATATAGACCTGGATTTGCCGGAAGCTTGGCAGATAACCAAGGGCAGCAAAGACGTGACTGTCGCTGTCATTGGCACGGGAGTGAAGCTCGATGTCCCTGATTTGGTCGGCCAAATTTGGACGAACGAGAAGGAAATCCCGGACAACAACATCGATGATGATGGCAATGGACTTATCGATGATGTGAACGGATGGGATTTCGCGCACGGCGACAACACATTGTTTGATACGATTGATGGTCTCAACGATGTCTATGGTACGACGGTTGCCGGTCAAATCGCAGCCAAGATGAACAATGACGAGGGGATTGCCGGGGTTGCGCCTAATGTCAAGATTATGCCTATCAAGGTAGCTTCTGAAGCAGGCGGTTACTTCACAGATGTAGTGAATGCTATTCACTATGCCGAAGAGAACGGTGTAAAGATCGCCACGCTTGGGATCGTGTACACCTACAGAAGCAAGTTGATTGAAGACGCCATTAATGCTTCTACCATGTTATTCGTGGCTCCTGCCGGCGAAAGTGGCGGTGCAATTTTGAATGCGGATGTCAGTCCTGTATACCCGGCCGCTTACCCGAGTTCGAACGTGCTGTCGGTCACAGGCGTTAATATCCTTGGTACCATGGCTTTAGGCGCCGCGCGTGGACAAGCCTCCGTCGATGTGGCTGCGCCGTCCGAGCTTATTATTTCGACGTCGCCTGACGTGAATGCCGGTTATGCCGCCCAGATTGATAACGGCGTCTACAAAGCTTACTACAACGGCATCGGGTTTGAAGAAATTCCGATCGATACACCGGAAACAGCGGGGCAGCGGCAAGATATGTTTAATCGTGCCATGGCCTACCTCAAGCCGGTTGGCGGAGCCGAACCGAAGATCTTACTCGTGAACGACAGCCGCCGCAGCGGTGGAGAAATCGGTCCGATGTACGAGAGCGATCCATTTGCTGTTTATAAAGGGTTGCTTGAGAACGCCGGTTATACCTACGAAACCTTTGAAACACCGGATGAGTCCTTCGATGGTCCGCCGCTTGAACAGTTAAAGCAATATAACGTTGTTGTTTGGTTCTCGGGCACGGCAGCAACTGCCAACAATTCGAAGTTGTTAACGGATGTCGATCAAGACAATTTGACTCGTTATCTCACGGATGGCGGCCATTTGATGCTTACAGGCCAGGATTTAATTGACCAAAGTTTAAATTCTAAGTTTGTACTTGATGTTTTAGGAATCAAGCTCGTCAAGGAAGGCGGGTATATCTTCAAAACATGGGGAGTTCCCGGCACCATTTATGATAATCAAACGTATAGGCTGATGGATGTCTCGCTATTTTACGACACGGTTATCAGCAATAAACCCGAGATGACTACCATCAATCTCAAGAACAGCAACGGTAATTACTCGTATTCCCAAGGAACATTGTACGCTGCCGCCTACGCTGCAGGGGTAGCTGCGCTGGTAGCAAGCCAGAACCCGGCAATTGACGCTTTGGACATTAAGCAGCGCGTCGTGAATAGCGGCAAAACGCTCAGTGATTTAAAAGCGAATACCGTGAGCGGCAAATTAATAAGCGCTTATCGCGCGCTGTGGAATAAGGACATCCCTGGCATGTCGTTGCTGGATTCCTCTGTCAACGCTCGACTCGATCAGGCGAACGACCCGAATCATGTTTATTCGGTAGAACTGAATGCCGGTGAAGAAGCAACCTTCTCCCTTACTGGCGCTGCGGAGACGGATTTTGATCTCATTTTATACGATTCTTCCGCTAAAACCGTGCAAAGCAAGGAAGGGGCGGTCGCATTTTCCGAATCCGCAGGCAAGTCATCTGAATCGATCACGTACCGGGCTGACAAGACGGGAACCTATTACATCAATGTTTACGCCGTAGCCGGAGCAGGCAACTACACGTTGAACGTTCGATACAGCAATGAGTCTGAATCCATTGAAGATGAAGACCCTACGCTCCACTACGATGGAAACTGGGCTGCGCTTTCGGGTCCTTCTTATTCCCAAGGAACGATCAAACAGCTTACCGGTGATGGTTACGTCCAATTCGGATTTAAAGGCAATATGTTTGAATGGATCGGTACGAAGAACGACGAACAAGGCATCGGCGAAATATGGATTGACGGTATTATTTCAGGGTATGCCGATCTATACAGCAAGACGCCGCAGTCGAAGCAGTCGCTTTTCAAAACGGTGCTGCCTAACGGACATCACGATGTAGTCATTCGATCCTCAGGCGGCGGAGGTCAAAAGAAGAGTATTAATGTGGATGCCTTCCATTTATCAGGATTAATTTCACCCACTCATGCGGCGGCTAACTATACAGGCCCTTGGGCGACCCGGTATGGTGCCAACTATCCCGACGGCGTGCAGACCTACACAACGACACCTGATAGCTCCGCCGAATTCACATTCACGGGCACCAAGGTCACCCTGTGGTCAACGACAGGCAGCAACCGTGGAAAAGTAAATATTTATATCGACGGAATCTCTGTAACACCGGTTCCGATCGATTTGTACAGCGAGAGTCTACGTTATCGGGTGCCTGTCTTTCTGTCGGGCGAGTTGTCAAATAGCATGCACAAAATCAAGATCGTGCATGCGGGAGAAGCGAATTCCAAGTCGAGCAACAGCATTGTTACCATCGACGGTTTGGACGTCGAGAACTTACGCTAGCCTGCGAGGAAGCTTTTAATCTGATCCGAAATGGGGTACCTGAACGTGAAACGATCACTACTCAAAAAATCGCTGTCGCTCGCGATGATCTCTGTGCTAGCCGGCAGTCTCGTCACGACAAGCTTACCTACCGCCTTTGCTGCTCCTCGAGAAAAGACCACCTTCGTGACTACGGAAGGCTTGAAATCGATTACACGTCTGTTGAAGGATTCTAAGGCAGACCCCAAAGTTAATTCGGTTCCGAGCCAAGCGCACGTTGCCGAAGACATTAATACGACTTCCTCGGAAGAGATGAAAGTCATCGTTCAACTGAGCGGCCAGCCTGCTGCCGTCGGGCAGTATGCCGCCAAACTAGGTTACAAGCTACTAGCTGCAGAAGCCAGCGAGATTACTGTGCAATCGGAACAAGATGCCTTCGTAAGCAGCGCACGGACAAGCAGCATTCCATTTACGATTGAACGCAGCTTCAACACCGTACTAAATGGGCTGGAGGTCACGATTCGCGCTGATCTGATTCCGCAGTTGGCCAAGCTTCCTGGGGTAAAGTCGATTCATAAGAATGTCATCTACTATCCGATCGAAGAGCATGACAGCTTTCTAGCTGCAGTTGACTCGCCAAATTTCGATACGGTTCCGCTCGAACAAATCGGTGTCTTGAAGGCGTGGGAGCGCGGGTTAACAGGCGAAGGCTTGAAAGTTGGCGTCATTGATACCGGCGTCGATTACCTTCATCCCGATCTTGCCGGTGCTTATAAAGACGGCGGTTACGATGCGATCAATCAAGATGACGATCCTTATGAGGACTTGCCGATGAATGACTATGAAGGCTCCCACCATGGTACGCATGTCTCAGGTACTATCGTTGGCACGGCTTCGAATCCGACATCTGATCGCGTGCAGAAGGGGATTGCTTATAAAGCCAAACTTTATGCTTACAAAGTGCTCGGGCCGGATGGCGGTACTTCCGCTCAAGTCATCGACGGGATTGAACATGCTGTCGAAGACAAGATGGATGTCATCAACCTTTCTCTGGGAAGCGATTTGGAAAAGGACCCTGACTCCCCAGATGCGGTTGCAGTGAATAATGCTGTTTTGGCAGGTGTCGTGGCTGTTGTGGCCAATGGCAATGCAGGTACTGGAGCTCACTACTATTACTCCATGGGCTCGCCGGCATCCTCACAATTGGCGATCTCCGTGGGTGCAGCGACCAGCGACGGCAATCGCGTCACGGGATCTGTGTATAGCGCTGTTAGCTCGGATGTATATGGCGAAGCCCCATTGCTGGGTTCTGATGTCAATATGAGTTTGATGAGCTGGACAACAGGGCAAGAAAAGTTCAATGAGATGTTTGGAGCCGATCCGATTCAAGGCGTATATGTCGGTCTTGGCGCGGATTCCGATTATGATGACCTTAGCTCTGACTTTTTGGCTGATAAAATCGTCTTTATCTCCCGTGGGCTCTTAACTTTCGATGAGAAAGTGAAACTCGCCGCCAAGCATGGCGCGAAAGCTGCTGTTATTTTCAATGGCAACAGCAAGGATATAGTGGGGA
Source organism: Paenibacillus violae (assembly GCF_032461945.1). Lineage (NCBI taxonomy): Bacteria > Bacillati > Bacillota > Bacilli > Caryophanales > Paenibacillaceae > Paenibacillus > Paenibacillus violae. Next base: position 229,471 of record NZ_JAWCUD010000014.1, on the reverse strand, counting down.
GTACCGTGCCCGATTTGTCCGAGGTTATACCGTCGCGCGACGGTCCGATCGGACCTGTTGGTTTCCTGGGCGATGGTTATGATTATATTCCGACCTTTGACATGCCGGGTAAAATGGGACGTGCACTTGCCCGTGAGTTGACTGCCCATCCGGATCTGAAGCTGAAGTTCACGATCAAGAACGACTTTCATACTTACTTCGTAGCGGGTGACCGAATGGCCGATTTCAGCTCCAGAGGACCTAACTCCGATGGCAATTATGGCATTAAGCCGGACTTGAGCGCACCTGGGGTTCAAATTTTCTCATCGGTGCCAGCTTTCGGCAAAGTGAATCCTGACGCCAGCTATGACAAAGCCTATGCGAGACTGAGCGGCACGAGCATGGCAGCGCCTCATGTGGCGGGACTCGCCCTTCTGCTTAAGCAAGCTCATCCGGAGTGGACGCCGTTTGACATTCGTGCGGCACTGGCGAATACGGCGGACGAGATCCGTAATGAGGACGGAACGTTGTATGACGTTTATTCGCAAGGCGCAGGACGGGTTAACGTCATGAACGCGATCGATACACACGCCATCCTTGAATCCCTTGACGAGATTACGATCTACGACAACAAAATGAATCCGACAGTAATCCCGAGTCAAGCGACCAGTGTAAGCTTTGGGAAGTTGTCTCCGGGCGCTGAAGCCGTGAAGAAGCCGCTTCGCGTGAAGAATGTGTCGAGCACCCCGGTTACATACAAAACGCAAGTCGTGATGCATTCGTCAGTAACATCCGAGCCCAATAATCCCGTTCCTACGCCGGATTCCAGCGCAATTCTGATGGGACTGGAGGGACTTGAGGCTAACAAGATTACGTTGGAAGCAGGCGCTCAATTCGATTTTAACCTCTCTGGGAAGGCCATACCGAACGCGCCAGCAGGTGTGTACGAGGGAGAGGTGTTACTTGAGAGTGAAGGAATTCCTTCCCTTCATTTGCCCTTCGTCATTCACGTTGGCGATCAGTCTGACGGCAATGAATTTATGATTCAGAACATGAAGCTCAGCAGTGCAGCGGTGTCCAAAGACGCACCTATCGATATTACGGCAATGCTACCAACCAAAGAAATCAATCATCTGTATGCCGCACTCTACGATATGAATAATGAAATGGTGGGCACTGTTGCGGAGATTTTTGATCTGGACGAAGAGAAGGACGTCTTGAAGCCGCTCCCTACGAATATCATTATTCCGGAATTCGATGGTTCCTATGCGATTGGCATCGATGAATTCACCAGCAACAAGGTGACAGCTTATCTGCCGGAAGGCCGTTACAAAATGGTACTCATAGGTTCAGTGTATAACGAGAATTATGAACTTGTTGACCAAACAGCAACATTCAAAACATTCTACATGAACAGTGAAGTTGTCGGAGATGCGCCTAATCCGCCGACGCCAAATGATCCTGATGACCCGTATCATCCACCAGTTTCCGGACCAGGTCCTGTCACGCCGAGCGGAGCGGCGTACAATAAGGAAGTCGTCGCATCGGTGCTTACAGCTGGGCAAACCAGTGTTTCAATCGCGTCGCTCACGAGTCTGGTAGGCACGCAATTGTCTGTCTCAATTACAGATGCGGAACTGCAAAAAGCACTGGAGCAAGAAAAGCAAACTTCCATTGCGTTAACAATTGGAGCGGCATCCGATAATGCCAACGCTGCTCAGTTGAAAGTAACGGCTGCACAAGCAAAGATGCTGAAGGAAGCTGGGCTAAAGGGGTCGATTGTCTTCATTTGGAACGATGCCTCTATCGCTTTACCGCTATCCGTCTTAGAGGAATTGCCTACTGCAGCAGACTTAGTAATCACGATTAAGAAGGACGAAAGCAGCAAGTCCGAATTTACCAAGCAAATGAAAGAGGCTTCTATTCTTGGTACGCCTTATCTCTTCGAAGCAAGCAGCTTGAAGCTCGGTGCTGCCGAACCTATTAAGTTGAAAGCCGATCAGGTGGTCACTAGATCTTTTCTGATCGAGAAAGGCATGGATGCAAAAACGGCTGGCGCGTTGTATCTGGAGAATGGCCATGTCTATCCCGTACCGGCAAAAGTCACGCCTGCAAGTGATGGTGCATCTATTGTAACAATACGTCGTCCGGGCTTCTCCACGTATGCGGCTGCCGTAAGAAAGGGAACGTTCACGGATATTGATACGTCTTGGGCGCGCGATAAAATTCAGTCGCTTGCAGACAAATTCCTGCTGAACGGCACGTCCGACCATATGTATTCACCGAAGGTCAACGTGACGCGTGCTCAATTCGCGTCGATGCTCGTCCGAGCGCTTGGCTTGCAAGTTCAATCGGAAGCCAGTCCTTTCCGTGACGTGATGAGCAGCGACTGGTTCGCTAACGATGTGACAACAGCCTTCAAGGCGGGACTTGTCACAGGCGTAGAAGCGGACCAGTTCCAACCGAATGAGACCATTACCCGTCAAGATTTGACTGTGATGCTGGCTAGAGCGATTAAGCTTATTGGCCTGCAGACGCCAAAACAATCCGGCAATTCCGCCTATGCCGATGCTCCGCAGTTCAGCAGCTATGCGCAAGAGAGCATTCAAGCTGTGACGGATCTCGGATTGATGGAGGGCTTTGAAACTGACGGCAAGCTCTATTTCGGCTCGGCCGATGCTACAACACGTGAAGCAGCTGCTAAGGTTCTGCAGATGCTGCTTCAAGCATCTGGACGGATGTAGTTTTACCCGTCCCATTAACTTCAGAGGAACTGCCAAGCATCGTTCGGCAGTTCCTCTTTTAGTTTCTCATTTTAATGGGGAGGCGCCTTCCTTTAGTGGGAAAATCTTCAAACAGCTCGCCTATCGATAAGATTGATTAGAGCCGATACGGGCGCTAGCCGTCCAAGGGTCTCTGGCAGCATGCATGCTATTAAAGGCATTAACTGCGGCAGTGGCTACTTCAATATCTTGGGCGCTTGTGCCTCCGCTTACACCGATGCCGCCGATGACTTTGTCGTTAAGGATGAGAGGTATGCCTCCACCCAGAATGGTAACTCTACCATGATTGGTCGTGTTGATCCCGAATGAGGGAGAGCCTGGCAGTGCCGATTGCGCAAGGTTGGCTGTCGGCATTTGCATGGCTGCGCTAGTCCAAGCCTTGCCTTGGGAGATTTCGATCCCGGCAATTCGCGCGCCGTCCATACGATGGAAAGCGATCAGGTTCGCGCCTTCATCAACAATGGCGATATCGCTGTTCAGTCCCATCTGCCGGGCTTTCTGTTCGGCGACTTCCATTACATATTTTGCCGTTTCTAACGTTAGTTTGTACATCACGTTCACTCCTCGGAATTTGGATACTCCGATATTGTATGGTCATTCCCCCAGCAGGGTGAATTCATCATAGGAATTCAAATTCATGATATGATGTGAAGTAGCGAGAGTCTCATAAAATATGCAATTGCTTAAGACACTCGAGGGTGATTGTCTTAGCGGTCGTACCACTGCTGTCCACGTTGGTGGCGAATACCCATGAAGTCTTATCGGTCTCCACATAGCCGATATACCACCCTAGGCCCATATCGGAAAGTCTTGTCCCTGTTTTCCCATGAACAGTATATGCATCCTGTTCGTTATCGATCATGATGCGTTTGACCGTTTTCATCGTTTGCTCATGGAACGGCAGGGTTTCTTCCACGAGATTCTCTAGGAACTGAACTTGCTCTTGTGCGGAGATCGTTAAGCTGCTGTTCAACCAGAAGGTATCAATGCCACCACTAATGTCTTGATTGCCATACCCAATTCGATTGAGATTGCTTTGCATCCGTTCAGGACCAATGTCCCGAGCCATCGCTTGGTAATACCAGATAGCGGAATTTCGCATAGCGGAAGCTAGCGTATGATCGCGATTCCAGACATCGAACTCCCGAACGATCCCGTCCCAGCGTTTGACTTCGTACTCATCTTCTACAGCATGTTCTTCCAAGCCGATGAGTGCATTAGGAACTTTGAATGAGGATTCCGGTGTGAACCGCTGATTGCTCCTCTGGAGATTATAGGTATACATGTTATCCGTTTTCAAATTTTTGATCACGATTGTCCCTGTTACTCCATGGAATAATTCTTTTACATGAAGTTCCTTGATGCCAGGCTTGGTGTTAGCCGAACTGGCGATACTGGCGAAGGAGCCTGTACTTGTAAATAGCATGGCAATAAGCAGTAGAACGATTACCTTCATTTTATTCATTTTTTTCATCATGCATCACTCCTCTTCGGTTTGAAATGGAAACAAATAACTTTCTTCACGTTGAGTATACGAGGAATGGCATGAATTTTATATGGCAGTATTCTTGAATTGTACCCTTACAGTTGGGAAGGAGAGGGGATGAACCCTATGCTATATGAAGAGATTGTGGATCAGATGATGAAGCACATCGAAGATGGGACTTTGAAGCCGGGAAACAGGCTGCCTTCTATTCGTGTTTTAACCCAGGAATTCGCATGCAGCAAAAATACGGTAATGAAAGCATATGGCGAGTTAGAGAAGAGGCATATCATCTATTCGGTGCCCCAGAGTGGCTACTACGTCGTGGAGGGATATCGAAGACGGGAAAAGTTGGAGGGAGTACACGGCACCATTGATTTCCTCTCGGCTGGACCTGATCGGCATGCAATGCCTTATCGGGATTTCCAACATTGTATCAATCAGGCCATTGAACGCTATAAAGAAGAGATGTTCACGTACTCGGACATTCAAGGGCTTGGGTCGCTACGCGTTCAGCTGGCCCGGCATTTGCAAGAACTGCAGGTGTTCACGGTGCCTGATAAGATTTATGTTGTATCCGGTTCGCAGCAAGCTCTGCATCTGCTTGTATCTCTGCCTTTTCCGAATGGCAAACGTCATATCTGTCTGGAGCAGCCCACGCACGCCGGGTTTATTGAATCTATTCGTCAGCATGGAAGCGAGACTTATGGCATTGAAGTAGGAAACGAGGGGATCAATCTAACGCGGTTGGAGCAGCTTTTTAAGCATAACGATATCAAGTTGTTCTACACAGTCTCCAGATTTCACAACCCGACCGGCTACAGCCATACGAATGAAACGAAGCGAAAAATCGTCGAATTAGCGCAGCAATATGATGTGTATATTATTGAGGATGACTATATGGGTGATCTGGACTCGAATGCCAAGGCTGATCCGATGTTTGCCTACGATCCTTCCGGCAGAGTGATTTATGTCAAAAGCTTCTCGAAAGTTATGCTGCCCGGCCTCCGACTTGGCTTAGCCGTACTCCCTGATGCCTTGCGGGAAGATTATTTGCGAGCTAAGTTTGCCGCAGACGTACATACGCCTATGCTGACACAAGGCGCGCTTGAGATTTACCTTCAAAGCGGAATGTTCAGTGCCCACATTGAACGCATGAGGAAACTGTATAGCAAGAAGGCTGCGCTCTTGCAGCAAGCTTTCCAGAAATGGCTGCCTGCTGTTGCCACTTACTCGGGTTCCTTATCCGGCTTCTATTCCACCATCGAATTGCCGGTGCCGATAAAAGCGAAGCAGCTTCAGGAATACCTGAAGCATCAACATGTCTTAGTGGATCATGCAGAGCGCATGTATCTTCCTGATTTTTCTAAAGATAACGTGATTCGCCTCAGTATCTCTCAAGTGGATGAGGATTTGATTGAGCGAGGCGTTCAGATGATCGCAAAAGGAATAGCTGAGCTGCTCAGCAGGCGGACGGAAGTGAGATTTGTGAGTGGAAATAAAAATAGATGACCCCTATACCCTATAGGAATCATCTATATTTGGTTTACATTATCCTTGTTCATGCTTTTGAACGGCTCGAGCTACCCGCTCTCCTAGTTCGGTGGAGGCATGATAGAGATAGTTCAAAACAATGTTTTGCGTATTCTGGGATATGCCGGACAGATCGCCTGAGAGATTAGCAACCAAGTGATCTTGCTGCACCGGAGAGAGAGAGTAATAGTACTGGCCAGCTTGTGTAAAATCATCCTGCTTCGGGATGTCCGATCGCATGAGATGGCCTTCTACGTATCTGCCATTACCGCTGGTCACAAGAGAATCAGGAGACCAGTTGGCTTGGTGGTTAATAGGAACCTTACGGAAATCCGGCCCCATTCGCCGGCGCTGAGAATCCCAGTAAATATTGTTGCGTCCCTGCAGCAGCTTGTCGTCTGACAATTCGGCACCTTCCAATAAATTGGCGGGTGAAAAAGCTATTTTCTCCACTTGCTCCATGTAATTATCCGGATTACGGTTCAGCACAAGTCGGCCAACCGGCTGCAGCGGATATTGCCGTTCATCCCAAACTTTGGTATCATCCAATGGATCAAATGGAAGAGCCGTTTCATCTGATGGGTTCATCAGCTGAACATAAAGTCCATATTCAACCGTGTTTCCCGCTGCTAAATGATCGTTTAAATCCTTGCCTGCGAAATCCGGGTTCTCCGCTGCCAACTGAGCAGCTTCGCGACTGTCTATGTACTGCACACCGGCAAAAGGAACCCAATGATATTTAACATACGTGCGGGCGCCTGCGGCATTTTTCCAAACATAAGTGTTAACACTGTGTCCAGGGGTGTGACGGAAACTCTTAAGCGTACCAGCGTCGGAATAGAGCCAGAGAAGAAAATGCGTGGACTCCGGTGTTCTCGCTATGAAACTCCATAACCGCTCGGGATCGACGAGATTATTTACGGGTGATGGTAAAAAGGCTTTAATAAACTCTGGAAACCGCATGGCGTCACGTACCGCAAAAACGGGGATGTGATTGCAGAGGAGATCAAACACACCTTTTTCTGTATAAAACTTGGTGGAGAATCCACGCACATTGCGGGAAGTGTCCGGGGTACCCTTGTTGCTGACCGCAAACGAGAACCTTACGGTGACAGGGACCTGCTGACCAGGACTTTGAAGAAAACAAAGCTGCGTGTATGCCGCCATGGAATGGACGGTCTGAAAGTATCCGAAAGCGCCGTATCCTTTGACGTGTACCGGCCTTTCAAGAATCTTCTCATGGATGAAAGTTTCCAGTGTTTCATGCAGAACGCTGTCCTGTTCCAGTACGGGACCTCGGTCACCGACAGTCTGCGAATGATGGGCGGCCGGTTTAACAGTTGACCATTGTGTAGGGGAATGACCATGAAGCTGCTGATCATTTATCATAGGCTGCGATGGCTGGATGGAAGGTCTTCGGGGGAATTCCTTATTATCTTTCATCATTGTACCTCCTGTATCAAACAGTCAACTCTCCCTGATCTCTTATTATTTATGTTGAGCATCCCTGCACTTATGACAATACTTTATGGACGAAATCGCTTACGTAGAGGGAGATTAACCTTTGACAATTGTAATTAAAAAGTTACAATGTGTATGTTTTGCTCTGGGTAAAAGGTTTACAAAAATCACATATTCGGTGACAGGCTTCATGAGGGAACCGCATTTATCCAAACCATCCTGACCTGAATCAGGGGAGATAGAAGGTCTTTGACAGCACAAAATCGACATATTTACTAAAACATCTGCGAAGTTTAATCTTCAATTTGTAAGCGCTAGCAGCTTTCAAAGATGACCATAAGGGAGGACATGCAATGTTGAAGAGAAAGAAGCAAGTCGTGGCGTCCGCACTCGTGTTAGCGGTATCACTGTCCGTATTGAGCGGCTGCGCAACTAAAAAAGAGAATGAAAGCGCCGCAAACGGAAGTGCAAGTTCGAAGGCAAGTTCAGTGAACAAAGAAGGGTTCCCGATCGTGAAGAATCCGATGACTTTATCGATCATGGCTCCGGATATGGGGATTCAGAACTGGAAGGATATGCCGGTTATGCAAGAGATGGAGAAGCTTACGGGCATCAAAATCGATTACCGGAATGCTCCTCGTGACAGCTTTGACACGAAGAAAAACCTTGTTTTCGCAAGCGGCGATTACCCGGACATTTTCTTCGCCTCGAAACTGACACAGGCGGAAGAGTTGAACTACGGAAGCCAAGGCATCTTGATTCCTTTGGAGAAGTTGATCGATGAGTACGCTCCGAACATTAAGAAAGTATTGGCCGATAAACCGGACATTCGGAAGTCAATTACAGCACCGGACGGGCATATTTATTCGCTTCCACGCATTGAACCGTTTCAGCCATGGTACCGAAATCCGATGTGGTACAACGGCAAAATGCTGAAGGAACTCAATGTGACGAAGCTGCCGGAGACGACGGATGAGCTGTACGATTTGCTGAAGCGCGTCAGAGATGAAGATCCGAACAAAAATGGCAAGAAGGATGAGATTCCGTTGTCCTCTTCCTCAGGTATCAAGCTGAGAGATATCCGTACATGGCTTCTTGGCGCATTTGGAGCCTATGAAGAAGAATTGTACGTGGATGATAAAGGAAAAGTTCACTATACACCGGCTGAAGATGCTTATAAAGGCTACGTAACGTACCTTAACAAGCTCTGGGCCGACAATTTGCTGGATCACGAATCCTTCTCACAGACGGATGACCAGAAGAAAGCGAAAATTAAAAACGATCAAGTGCTGCTGTTCTCCGACTGGCATGCTTACATGTCCCATGGCGGGAAGCCTAACACCGAGGACGTTATGTTCAGTCCGGTTCGCAGTGACAAGGTAAGCGCTCCTGCTATCGCGAGCAACAAAGGTTTCTCGACAGGCACGTTTGCGATCTCCAAATCCAATAAATCTCCGGAAGCTTCGATTCGTTGGGTAGACTATATGTACTCACCGGAAGGCCAAATGCTGTTCAACAAAGGGCCAGAGGGCATTCTGTGGAAATATACGGACAGCACCAAGAGTAAAATCGAATACCTGCCAGTACCGAATGGTGAAGATAGAGAGACTTACCGCTCCAAGATTACACCTAACTATGGTATCGCTTCACCCATGGTTGTACCGGATGAGCCTGTGAAGGATGATTTCGCGAAATGGGTGGAAAATGAGTCCAAAACCAAACTGCTGGACCGTGGCGCACGCGTACCGTTCCCGGCATTATACTTGACGGAAGCGGAGTCTGGCGAAGTTGCGGCACTGCGATCCGATCTCACAACTTATGTTGCGCAGATGGAAGCGAAGTTTACTACGGGACAAGAATCGCTAGACGGTTGGGACAAGTATGTACAAACCCTGAAGAAAATGGGCTCGGACCGTTTCCAAGAGATCTATCAAAAAGCGTATGATCGTTGGAAAAACAGCTAGTGAATGACTAAACAAGTTGGAAAATAAACGGAATAGAAGTGGGCGTAGAGGTGAAATTGACCTTTACGCCTTTTTTATGTCGAAGGGAACTATGATCCGTTATTTTCCTGAAAAAGCAGTTTTTCCGTCTGGGAGGGGAACTACGGGGCGTTATTTTGGCGATTTCACCCGAAAAACGTGGTGTGGCGGTCAAATAAGATCCTGTAGTTCCGCTCAGAGGGGGAAGCGTTCATATTTCTCGAAATAGCGGATGTGAATAGGGTATAAGCATGTGAATAGGAGGCGGTAGAGAGCCCAGAGGCAGCCGATATATAGAACCGTAGGGAATGGAAGCATTAGCGTAACTAAAAAGCTCCCCGCAGCCGGTAAGGGCTAACGAGGAGCTTATTATGCTACTAGACGAGTCCTTCGTCCATAGCTTTGCAAATCAGGGAGGCGAACAGACTGTTAGACCAAGCGAACCACGGTCTCGAGAAGTTGGAAGGATCATCCGGATGGAACCCTTCATGCATATAGCCGGTATCCGCATCCGTATTAATCAGCGTCTGGATGAGCTCCTTGATCTCGTCGATATTGTTGGAAGTCAACGCTTGCACAGACAAGGCCATATGCCAGACGTAGCCGCCTGGCGTATGCGGGCTGCCGATGCCTTTGGCGTATTTGCCTTCGAAATAATACGGATTATCGAAGCTAAGCGCAAACTTGCGCGTATTCTGATAGATCGGATCGTCGATGCCGGTGTAGCCGATGTAAGGGATCGTGATCAAACCTGGTGTGCCGGCATCGTCCATCAGGCAATAGTTGCCATAACCGTCCGTTTCGTAGGCGTAAATTTTGCCGTATTTCGGATGGTCGACAATGCCATAGGTTTGGATGCCGAAGTCGATCTCCTTCCGCAGTTTTTCTGCGCGTGCAGCTAAGCGCGTATCGTTGTAGATATCCGCAGCCATTTCGATAATGTGACCGAGAATCACGACGGCAAACATGTTGCCCGGAATGTTGTAGCCGTACAGGTTGGCATCGTCGCTCGGACGGAAAGCGGACCAGGTCATGCCGGTGTAGTTGGATGGAAGACCGCGCCCGTTATTTTGGAGCGTTTCCGTATGCTGCTTTGTTTGGCGCGTAAAATGATACAGTGACATTTGATCATGATGCTGTTCGGTAATCATCAAGTTCACGATGGACGTCAACGCCTGGTAAACCGAATGGGTGAAAACTTCCGTAATCCCGGTTTCCTTCCAGTAAGAGTAAAGAAGCTGCACAGGGAAGCAGAGAGAATCGATCTCATACTTCCGCTCCCACATCCACGGGTTCAGGTCGCAATCGTCTGTGTCTCGGTAGTGCTTATCGCTAGCGGTTTCATTAAAAGCATTGGTGTAAGGATCAATGTTGATGTAGAACATCTGACGCGCGATGAGACCGCCGATGATGCGTTGCAGGTCCTTATCCTGCTTGGCGAAAGGAATATAATGGCGAACCTGCTCCGTAGAGTCACGCAGCCACATGGCTGGAATATCGCCGGTAAATACGAAGGTGGTGCCGTCATCAAGGAGCTTGGTTGTTGTTTCCAGCGTGTTTGGGAAGCAGTTTCTGAAAAGCTTTTGCAGCTTCGGGTTGTGTGCCAGTTTAAGGTTGGCTTCGTTCAGAAATTCGGTAATGGAAGCGGGTAAATTCATGATGAATATTCCTCCTGGGATATAAGTTTTAGGATTTAGGACTGCTCATGCTGAAAAGCATAAGTGATAATTTCACACTTGCCCGCAGTGGTGCGGATTAGCCCGTCTGCGAGCTCGGTTGAATCGTGCCGACGCTCCAGGATGTCGCTCTGGTAAGCTGAAGCGACCGGGAAGGATGGCTTCAGCGTCAGCTGATCCGTCTCGTGGGCAAGATTGTACAGTCGGACGATGACATCATCATGGTCCAGAGACATCTTAAATGCCGACAAAGCAAGGGATGAGCCACTCCATTCCAACGCTTGATAACGGGGCGGTAGTGTACCTTGCTGCTGTTCCAGCGCAGTCGTGTGGAACCATGGCGACTGGAACTGATACGCCGAGACGAATGCGCCGGCTTGGATCGCGGTGCCCTTATGCGGATAAACCGCAAACTCGACCGTATGATCGCCAAGACATTGGGCTTCCGGTGTCGGGAAAACGCCCCAATCGCCCAACTCGGACACACTGCGAAGCAAGGTGACGGCAATGGTGTTCTTGCCGCCATGCAAGACCTCATATTCGTTCAGCCCTTTATTCGCGATCGTCAGGCCTTGTGTGCCATCCGATACGCTGATGAAAGCTTGTTGATGCTGCGCGTTGCTCGGATTGATCCACTCCTTGGCAGGAATCGTATCGCGCTCAGCAGCTTCAAAAATCGAATCGGCCAGATGCGTCGACGCTGTCAGCCCGGTAGGGAACAGTACCCGGAGGCGGTGATCCTTGGCTTGGTTATTGTAGGAAGCCGACACCTGAACGCCTTTCCCAGATTGTTCGAGGCTGATGCGGGTGGTCAGCTCGAATGGCACCAATTCGCTTGAGCGCGAAGCCGTACGCTTGCGGAAGGGAACCATTTTCCGCTTCTCTTCTTCGAACAGCTCCGATGCGGAAGCCGGGATGAGCCAAGTATGCTTAATCTCATAGGTCACTCGATAAGGTTCGTTTTCAACCAGCTTCACTTGAGCCGGTAACCCTTTGGTAGTCAAGGCAACATCTCCGTCAGGCTGGCGGAAGACGTACTCGTTGCCGAGATCGCCGCAGTTTTCGTACACACCCATGCCTTCATAGGTGTAACCTGTCTCTTTATCGGTAATGTCGTAGGAGCCGTCTGCGTGAATGCTAACCGCTATATGCGCATTGGCCATGCCGAAATCCATTGCGATTAGCGGACTGTTTGTTGCTTCAGCATGCGCTGTAGGTTCGCTAACCCAGGCCCACGTCTTGAAGCCCAACGCCGGAACCTGCTGCGCTTCGAAAGTCAGCGCGATTCTGCGCGCCATGTAAGGCTGCCGGAATTTGTCCTTCGGCAATTCGTAGCCGAAGTGCACGCCCAAATCCTCCGCCTTGGCCGAAATAGCCTGGCCTAGGTCGTCTAGCAGTAAGCCATTGTCCAAGTTCAATGGCAGTTGGGCCAGTCTCTCCGCAATGGCCGGAGGGTTCGGGCCTTCCTTGAAGTAGGATTTGGCGACGATCAGTTCAATACGGACTGTACCTGTACGCTCCCAGCCCGTCATGTTGTAGATCGTGAATGGCAGACTGTTTTTCGGCCAGAAACCTACGCTGGCTGTATCGATTTGTCCAGCTATAACCTGCAAGCTTTCGTCGATGATGGTCTCGGTCAAGTGCCTGCTCTTGTCGAATCGCGTGACCATCTCCCGATGAACCTCGTCCACGCTGCATCCGCAGATGCTGTCATGCGGGTGGTTCTGCATCAGCGTCTTCCACGCATGGGTGAGCAGTTGGTGCGGGTAGGCTTTGCCGGCCGCCAGATGGGCTAGCGTCGCAAGAGGCTCGGCGCCTTTCTCAAGCAGCGTCTGTCCCAGCTGGTTCAGCTGCTTGAGATAGACACGGGCGGATGCGGTATTGACCAGCGTGCCCCAGCCGTCGGTATGCTGGCTGCGCAACTCGCCTTGGATGGTCACCATGTCATCGGGCAGCTGCTTTTTGAGCGCATCGATATACTGCTCGAAGCTAGAGTGAATGAAATCCACATCAGGGTAGAGCGCTTTGGCGGTGTCGATAGCTTCGCTAAGGTCGCGTTGGATCGGCTGATGGTCACAGCCGTTCATGAACAGCAGCTCCGATGTCGACGCGTATTTCTGTGCATCGCCAAGACGCTTGTCCCAGAATGCCTTAGCTGCTTCGGCTTCGACCGGAACCTCGTTGCCGTTGCTGTACCAGTTAGCGAACAGGATTCCGATAACTTTGGAGCCGTCCGGGGCCGACCAATACATCTCTGAATACGGAGATTCATAACCGGAGCCGTTCACGTCGATGACAACATTGTCGAAACCGGTTGGTTTTACACCGCGCCCGAACACGGCCGTATCGATGTCCGCTTGTTTTAGCAATTGTGGCGCTTGGCCCATGTTGCCAAAGGAATCAGGAAAGTATCCCAGCTTGGAGATAACGCCGTATTTGGCCGCATCCTGATGTCCGATCAGCAAATTCCGGACATTCGCTTCCGAACTGGTCAGGAATTCATCCTGCAGGACATACCAAGGTCCAATAATGATGCGGCCTGCTTTGATGTAGGCTTCCAATTGCTCTCTTTTTTCAGGATGAACCTGTAGATAGTCCTCGATAATAATCGTTTGTCCATCCAAATGGAAATAACGGTACTCAGGGTCACGCTCCAACGTTTCTAGCAGATCGTTCATCAGTTCGGTCAATAGATAGTGATGACGCTCATAAGGCATATACCACTCTCGATCCCAGTGACTGTGTGAGATCAGATGAGCTGATTTTTTAGTCATAGAATAAAAACCCTCCTTTTATAAAGTAAAAATGGTGACCAAAAATCAGTTATTTTTATTGTACTTCGTAGACAGATTCACACAGATCGTTGTGAATGACAATATGTATGATTTGCTCATGATAATTCCTTGCCTATCAAGGCTTTGAAGGGCTGAAGAATGACAATGCAGATTTCACATATTTACGAAAACCCTCGGTTTTTCTACACTTTAGAAGACGAATGAAAGCGTTAGCAGCAACCAACATGCAGAGAAAGGAGAGGATGAAGGAAATGAGTACAATGAGTCAGCAAACAGCAAGAAACACGAAGGTGTCAAGCAGCAGTTCACTGTTTATGAGAATGAAGAAAAACTGGGAACTGTACTTATTTATCGCCCCGGCCTTTTTGTATTTCCTGATCTTCCAATACGGACCGATGTACGGGATTCAAATTGCCTTTAGAAATTTCACGCCAACCAAGGGGATCTTTGGGAGTGACTGGGTAGGATTCGCACATTTTGAGCGGTTTTTTCATTCCTACTACTTCTGGGATTTATTGTGGAATACGTTTAGTCTCAGTCTTTATGAGCTTGCGATCGGATTTCCGCTTCCCATTATATTGGCTCTAGCTTTTAATGAAGTGAAGAATGGTTTTTTCAAGAAAGGTGTTCAAACGATTACGTATGCACCGCATTTTATTTCTGTCGTGGTCATGGCGGGGATGGTCATTACCTTCCTATCCCCATCAAGCGGAATCATGGTGAAGTTGATAGAGCTGTTCGGTATCCATGCTCCGGCTTTCTTGACGGACCCGAGCTGGTTCAAGACGGTGTATGTCTTCTCAGGGGTTTGGCAGAATACCGGCTGGGGGACGATTATCTACCTGGCGGCACTGTCCGGCGTAGACCCGCAGCTGCATGAAGCGGCTATCGTGGACGGAGCGAGCCGGTTCAAACGCGTTATTCATATTAATCTACCGACAATTGTGCCGACGATTACCATTTTATTGATTTTGAATGTGGGTAATATTCTGGGCGTGGGTTATGAGAAAGTATTGCTGCTGCAAAACCCGCTGAACATAAATTCGTCCGACGTGATATCTACATTTGTCTATCGTACGGGGCTTGTCAGCGCACAATACAGCTTCTCCACAGCCGTAGGTCTGTTCAACTCGTTGGTCAACGCTATCTTGCTGATTAGCGTTAACAAAATTGCCAAGCGCACAAGTCAAACAAGCTTGTGGTAGACAAGAAGAAGGGAGGAGTCATCTATGGCTGTTGCCACTGCAGTGAAGGAGACGAAGGGTGACCGGATTTTCCTCATCATGAACTATGTGTTTTTAAGCTTAGCTTTGATCGTGGTGTTGTACCCCGTTCTGTATATTATTAGCGCCTCGATGAGCGATCCCAAGTATGTAAGCTCTGGTGAGATGTGGCTGTTTCCAAAGGGGCTTAATTTCAAAGGATATGGGCTTGTATTCGATAACATAAAGATTTGGAACGGATATGGAAATACACTTTTGTATACCTTTATCGGTACGTTGCTGAACCTGGTCGTAACGCTGCCTGCTGCCTATGCGCTCAGTCGAGCGGACTTTGTTGGCCGCAAGTTTTTCATGGGAATGTTTCTGGTCACGATGTTCTTCAATGGAGGTCTCATTCCGACCTATCTGTTGGTGAAAAACCTGGGATTGATGAACTCCATTGGAGCACTCATCTTGCCGGTAGCTGCTTCGGTGTGGAATATCATCGTTGCTCGCACGTTTTTTGAGTCCAGCATCCCCAAGGAGCTTCATGAGGCAGCTTATATGGATGGCTGCACGAACTTTAAGCTGTTCGGGCTTATTATCATTCCGTTATCTGCGCCAATTATTGCGGTGATGGCCCTGTTTTATGGCGTAAGCCATTGGAACAGTTATTTCCCTGCGTTAATTTACCTTAATGACGAGACGAAATATCCGCTGCAAATGGTGCTGCGCCAAATTCTCGTCCTGCAAGAAATGACGGCGGAGACCACAGGTGCTGCGATTAGCGGCGATATGGCTATCGCGATGAATAACAAGGCCGAGATTGCAGCACTTGTAAAATATGTGGTTATCATCGTGTCCACCTTGCCAATTGTCGTAGTGTATCCTTTCTTGCAGCGCTATTTCGTACAAGGCGTCATGATCGGTTCCGTCAAAGGCTAGTTGCAATTTACCCAAATACCTAGGAGGCAATAAGTATGAAAATTACAAGACATCAGAGTAACCCGATTGTCGTTCCGGGAGGCTACGAATGGCGCAAAGTGACGGTGTTTAATCCGGCTGTTATCATTGACAACGACAAATTCTACATGATTGAGCGTACGGCGGGCTCCCTGACCCCTTGCAAAAACTTCCTGGGCCTTCTGGAAAGCGAGGACGGCGTTAATTTCACCCATGTGAAAGATGAACCTGTTCTGACGCCTGATGAGCTCGGATTCCCTTATGGTAGTGTTCAGGATCCACGTGTTGTCAAAATCGATGGCACGTTCTACATGAACTATGCTCTGCGTCCATGCGCCATGAATTACTACCCGACGAATCGCGGTGTTCCGGAGAGATCGTTCCCGTCGTATCCAGACGGTTGGGGAGAGCAGGAAGTTCATTGGCGGACGCGCTCTTCGATCGCCAAGTCGACCAATCTGATCGACTGGGAATTTGTAGCGGACACGACTCCGCTGGAGATCAATGATCGCGACAACATTTTGTTCCCGGAGAAAATTAATGGCAAGTTCGTTATGCTTCGCCGTCCTGAGGAATATGTAGGGGAAGAATACGGCACGGAAAAGGCTGCCATGTGGATTACGTATTCGGAAGACTTGATTCATTGGGAAGAGCCGAAACTGCTGGCCAAAGGCGAGAATCCCGCATGGGAATCACGGAAAATCGGAGGCTCCACGCCGCCGGTAAGAACGGATAAAGGCTGGCTGGTGCTCTACCACGGTGTCGATGACGAGATTGTCTATCGCATGGGGGCGCTGCTGCTGGATCTGGAAAACCCGGAGAAAGTGATTGCCCGCACGAAGAACTTCATCATGGAACCGGAGACGTATTATGAGAAATTCGGCTACCAAATTCCGAATGTGATCTTCCCAACAGGGAATGTCGTGAAGGATGGGCTGCTTTATATTTACTACGGAGTGACGGATACGGCGATCGCTTTGGCTACCGTGCCTCTGGACGAGTTAGTTGACTACATCCTTAACGAGCCTCAATAAATTTTGAAAAAACCAAGGAGCTAAGCGGCCTGTTCTCGCTTAGCTCCTTGGTTTTTTTATTTGCTTTCCGTAATTCAACATGTAGTGAAATCTTCCCGTTATTCCTGTTCTTTTTTGGATGAAGCATATAGTTTCCGATATTGACCCGGCGTGTAGCCCGTTTCTTTCTTGAATTTACGGATAAAATTCGGAGCGTCCAAGTAGCCGACCTGTTCGATGATATCCTTTAGGGGTGCGGTTGTATGGACCAGCAGGCGAATGACTTCTTCCATTCTTCTTTGCCAAATATATTGCGTAAAGTTATGGCCTATTTTCTCTTTGAAGGTGCGGCTCAAGTAGGAGATCGATATGGAATATTTGAGCGCCACATGCTCGAGACTGAGCGTGTAGTCAGCGAATTTCTGATCCACATACGCAACGATATCTTCAATTAAAGAAGGCTGCTCCGTTTCCGTATTCCGTTCGACCTGCTGGCAGATGCTGACGGCCAGGGAGGTTAATCGGTCCTCAAGTTCTTCCAACGTTTCGAAAATGGTGAAGTTGTGAATGCCGGCGAACACTTCGCTGACCCCCAACTCATGGGCTGTTTTCAGTAATGAGTTCAACAGATCAAAGCAGATGCAGCGCAGTAATGCGGCGGGGACGGCGGCCTCCTTGATCTCGGCGATCAGATCAACAATGACCTGATTAGCTACCGTTTCGTTCCCTTGCTTCAAGCTTTGCTCCAGCTTGAGCATCGACTTCTTCGGCAGCCAGTAGGCTTCGGACGAAGTTGATGCGATCATATCTTGCAATTGTTCGAAGTAGGTCACTCGTCCGTTAGATCCCAGGATCCGATTATCAATCGCCGTGGCGGCTTCAATAAACGATTGGTTGATCGATGCGAGGTCCGGGTAAGGCATTCCGACACCGATATAAGGCATAATTTGAATGTTGTTGTTGATCATGACTTTGATTGCTTCGACAACATCCTCAATTCGCTTCTGGGCTGGCTCTTGAGCATCCTCAGGGACGGAGACGAGCAAGGCCAGTTGGTCCTTCGTCGAAAATTCTACGCCGTAAACGCGGGCTTGAAGACTCGGAAATTCCAATTCGTTGAACATCTCTTGCAGATGCTGCCGAATGTTTGAGGAATCCCCGCCCTCGAGATTGTCATCCCACGCGAGAATGAGGGAGACGTATAGTCCTTGCCCGTGCGGGTATTCCAGCCCGGCACTCGCCACCATGCGCTCAATTTCCGGATCATCCGGCTTGCCGTGCTTAAACAATAGCAGCAGACACTGGTTACGGACGAATGGCTCCTGGGTATCGATGCGGGCGCTGTAATCATGAATCGTTTGCTTGATCCAGTCCCATTCGTTCCGGGTCATATCATAATTGGAACTCTTCATCTTCGTGAATTCGATCAAATCCCTAATCGGGTGATACTGCCGCTTGGCTAAGATCATGGCTACGATGATGCCGAATAAAACGGTGATACAGAACACCAGAAGGAATAAGGTCTGGATATGGACTACTTTGCTGAAAAATTGATGACTTGGGATCGCAGTTACATAATTCCAATTGTTCTCCTTGGACCTTACCGAAACTACGGAGTGTTCTATGCCGTCGAGCTTCATGCTATGTATACCAGGTTCTAGAGAGGCCAAGGACGCAACGGCCTGTCCCGGAAGTGCGTTTCCGTGATTATTAGACGTGAGAAGCTGCCCGTCTTGATTGAAAATGTAGCTGCTGCCTGAAAAATTGTTGAGTATCGTGTCCATAACGCCGGTCAGCTTCGCCTCACTGACCATATAGACGACTGTGGCCGTAGGATAGAGATCGTTCGGTTTGATCGGGAACAGCATCGTCAGCATGGAGTCATTACGCGAGTTAACGGTTACATTCTCGGCTGGGCGAATCATCGGCTGCTTGATTTTATTCAAATCGTTATAGATTTGGTCGCTGTTCCAATTGCTATAGTGGTACCAGTCTCCAAATGCTACATGCACATTCGTTAAACCTCGATATGAGTAAATATTCTCATCGTTATGGAAGTATAGAAACAAATCTTCCAGAATGCTGCTATTCACTTTGTAATTCCCCAAGGTATCGATAGCTTCCATCTCATAGTACGGATGATGCACCATGTAGGAGCTGAGCTGCTTGTCATAAGCAATGCGGCTTGTAATTTGCTGCAGTTCACTCATTCGTTCATCGATTGATAATTTGACTTGAATGAGTTGGTTGACGTTCGTCTGCTCAATTTCTCTGCGCAAATCATTGATTGCGTTTTCATAGATGAAAATCGTAACGCCGGTCAAGGGAATGAGGAACATTAATATGTAAGATAAGGCATATTTAAGAAGCAGCTTCGATTTAAAGCTGTTCCAAGACATTTGGAAGCTGGACACAACGGATGACTTAAGGGATGATTTCGACATGAATGCGCTTCCTCTCCATACTAGACTAACATAGATCAACTAGAGGGTTATAATTGTTTGCATCTCCTCATTATGGCTGAAAAATAAGCCGGTGTAAAGGAAGGAGAGAGCAACTTTCTAGTAGGATATAAGTTTTTGTCGCACCCGACTGACCCAAAAATAAAAAAAACAGCAGCGGCCATGGACGAAAATTAAGTCCTAGACTGCTGCTGTTTTCTGATGAGAGTGAGAGAGCAAGATCACTGTATCGCCTATTGAAGTAGTTGAGCCGCAAAATCCGGGTCTTCTATGAGCGGTCGACCGATTGCAATTATATCAGCCAATTGATCCTGAATGATTTGGTCTGCAAGACTGCGACTATTAATTATTCCGACAGCAATAACTGGTATTTTCAAATGTTGTTTAATAATGGCTGCATGGGGAACCTGATAAGCAGGATATATATGATTCGGTTGCGCAGAGACCAGACCACCCGTTGAAACGTGGACTGCATCAAGCTCTGATTCTAGTGGCTGTAACATTCTGGCTATGTCCTCAGGAAACAATCCACCTTTTACATAATCCGTGGCGGAAACCCGAATCGTAATCGGATAATTCTTGCCGACTTCTCCTCTGATAACCGTAAGTACATCCTTCAAGAACCGCGACCTGTTTTCAGGACTGCCTCCATAAGAGTCGATACGTTGGTTCGACAACGGTGATAGAAATTGATGGATCAAGAAACCGTGAGCAGCATGGATTTCAATCCCATCAAATCCGGCCATAACGCTACGTTTTGCAGCTAAACGATATTGTTCAGCAATTTGTTGGATATCAGCCAGTGACATAGCTTCTGGTAACCCATAATGTTCATCATAGGCGATTGAACTTGGGGCCATTAGCTTTTTTGTAACCAACGGCGATGATTTTCTTCCCCCATGCGACAACTGTATAAATATAGGGGTTTGCTTAGCGTGAACAGCCTCTGTTATCTTTTTGAGCGATTCTATGTGATGATCGGTAAAAATACCGATGTCGTTATTGAAAAGGCGCCCGCTGTCCGATACCGCTGTCGATTCCACGATGACTAATGAAACATGATTAGCTCTGCGGCTATAAAATTCAGTATGATGATTTGTGGTAAAGCCTTCTGGGGTTCCTGCATATTGCTGCAAAGGTGCCATAATGAGTCTATTTTTTAAGCTTATTCCGCCAATCTGGATGGGTGTATGGATTGTCATTTCTTCATCTCCTCTCGGTTTGTTAATGACATTTTACTTCAGAAAATATATAATTCACATATGATAATTAAGTTGTATTCAGTATTATAACTTAAATATTTATTACATTAATTGAACATTCTTTATAAAATGAGGTGTTTCTTTTCATGGACCATATTGATTCCAAGATTTTGTCATTCATGCATGAAAACGCAAGGATCCCCATATCTGAAATAAGCCGAATGATTACAATGTCACAACCTGCAGTCACAGAGCGACTCCGGAAGCTTGAGGATCAAGGGATCATAACAGGCTACCGCACAGAGCTTTCTCCGCAGAAACTCGGTAAACTTACAACGTCTTTCGTTTTATTCCGAACCAATAGATGTAAGGATTTTCTAGCATTCAGCGAAAATTCTCCGGAAATTATTGATCTTTACAGAATCAGTGGTGAGTATAACTATTTGATGAAAGTTTTAACGGAATCTACTTCATCTCTTGCCCAATTCCTGGATACCTGCAATGCTTTTGGATTTAGTATGCCTCTAATTGTTCTCTCTACGGAATTTGAAGACAGAAGTCTAATTGCAGCAATACAAACAGTGGAGTGAACATACCGTCACGAAGACTCTATTCCTAAATTTACAAAGGGAATAGAGTCTTTCTTTTTTTGAAAAACAATGCCGAATATGCCCGTTCTTATCCATAAAATGACCGTTCTGACTACAGCGGATAACGAATTGTGTAAACATCGGTAACATCGGCAACAATTTCTTAAAGCATCTATAATTATCAGCAAACAATTGCTGGCTACAATAAGTAAAGTAAGGTGAACAAAAGGCAGATAAGAGAGGAGATTCCAAGTGATAACGAAAGAAGCTGCTGCTTATGACAACAAGCCTATTCCAAAAATGCGGGAGCGTATCATCGTCAAGTCGCGTTCTCGGAGAAAAGCAAAAGAAGCGTGGACGGGATTATGTTATGCCCTTCCGGCGCTGGCTCTGTTATTGCTGTTTCGATATTGGCCGCTTCTATTCGGCATGTGGATGAGTTTGTGGAAGTGGGGTTATGTGCCGGAGCGATTCGTAGGATTCGATAATTACATTCGTATTTTTACAGAAGACCTCGTTGTGCAAGATCCAACCGTCGGTTTACAGCTGGGCCCTGTCGGACAAGGTTTCATGGTTACCGTATTTTACGCCATAGGCACGATTCCTTTGTCATTGTTGCTTTCATTTTTTGTTGCCTATGTCTTGTTTCATATAACGAGAGGCAGAACCTTGTTGCGCGTCCTTTTCTTCCTTCCGTACATTACTTCACAGGTTGCGGCGGCAATTGTATTTAAATGGATTTTCCATCCAAGCGTGGGCCTTGCGAATTGGGCTGTAAACAAGGTGGGAGGAACGCCGCAGCAATGGCTGACGGATCCGGATCCCATTCTAATTAAGCTGATTCAATCGCTTGGCGGACACTGGCCATCTTCGATCCCAACGGCATTCGCAGGTCCGACTTGGGCGCTTGGTGTCATCATGTTGTTCACGATATGGGGGAGTCTGGGCTTCCAAATTGTTGTGTTCTTATCAGGGTTGACGCAAATTCCTCATGATTTGACGGAGTCGGCCCGAATCGATGGGGCAAGGACGTGGCATACGATCCGTCATATTACGCTGCCACTACTGTCGCCGACTTGGTTTTTACTCATCATTGTCTCTGTGATTGGCGCTTTCGAATCGTTTAATGCGTTTTATGTGTTCTCTGGTGGAGAAGGTGGGCCATTAGGTTCCACGATGTCACTGCCTTTGTATATTTTCAGAAGCTTCTATGTGTACGGTCAAGTTGGTTACGCATCGGCCGTTTCGATGGTATTATTCGTACTTTTGCTTGGATTAACTTGGCTGCAGCTGCGTTACGGCGAGAAAAAGGTTCACTATATGCATTAATGCAGAATGGAGGATGAGAAGAATGTTTGGCTCAGTAGGATCAAGCCGATCTTCCCGAATAACATGGTTAATCGTGTGGATTTGCACGGTGTTGTTAGCCTGCTGTGTGGTGTTCCCATTCGTATGGATGATTCTGACTTCGCTAAAAAGTGCGGAGGAAATTAATCGCATGCCGCCAACGTGGCTGCCGGATGTATGGCACCTCAAGAACTACGCGGAAGCATGGTTAAAACCGGAATCCACCTTTCAGCGCTATTTTGTCAATACGGTGATTATCGCTGGTGTTGGCACGGCACTCCAATTACTTGTGTGTGTACCGATTGCTTTTGCCATTACCCATTTTACATTTCGCGGTCGTAATCTCATCTTTATGCTCGTGGTGATCACCATGCTCATTCCCTTTGATGTTACCTTGGTCCCTAACTTCGTGACGATGCGGCATATTCCGTTTGCCGGCGGTAACGATTGGGCGGGGAACGGGGGGCAAGGTTTCTATGACAGTTATATGGGCATGATGCTGCCGTTTTTGGCGGAGGCTTTCACCATATTTTTGTTAAGACAAGCTTTTCTATCTGTGCAAAAAGAGTACTGGGAAGCTGCTCAAGTGGATGGCATGTCGAGCGCCCGATATCTGTGGTCCGTACTGCTGCCACTCGTACTGCCTTCCTTAATTACGACAGCATTACTTGCTTTTATCGGAAAATGGAACGGTGTCCTTTGGCCATTGTTGATCACATCAAGTGAATCGCTCAGGCCATTGCAAGTAGGTTTGTTATATTTCGTTAGTGAAGAAGGACCTAATTATCACCATTTAATGGCGGCGGCTACTTTTACAATCGCTCCAATTGTCGTGTTGTACTTGGTCGCGCAGCATTGGTTTCATCAAGGGATTACCTCAGCTGGGCTAAAAGGATAAGCCAAAGTTGGACGCTTTAGAATTATAAAAAAACAACAAAGAAAGACACTGGAGGAACATCAGATGGATTGGCTGCATGAGATTGAAGTCGTCTTATTCGACTTAGATGGCACGCTTTATCAGGACGGCACATTTTACAAACGGTATTTGGAATTGTTGTTTCAAGAGGGAGATCATGCAGCAAGTTTGGATGAGATTCTGGAAGAAATGGATTGTTTACTTGAAGGTAAGCATACAAGCGGCATTGGGGACTGGTACCATCCGAGCACGGATACTTGGTCACGGGTAACGTTAGAGAATCCAGTGGAACCACCACATCAAGATGGGAATCCCCGAGCTATTTATGCCGGCGATGCATGGAGCTTGGTTAGCATTTTTACCGTCAAGCACGGGATCGGTGAGGCCAAGCGTCAGGAGGCTTTTCAGCAGGTGCGCAAGGAAATGCTTCAGGGCTCGTCGAGTTTCGAACGCCATGCAGGGTTATATGAGGCTATTCGTCAATTGAGCGGAGTCCGCTTGAAGCTGCTGCTCACGAATTCGCCGGAGAATACAGGGCGTGAGTTTATTGCTGCACTTGGCGCCAACGAGTTGTTTACGGATATTAAGTACGGAGCGGGCAAGCCGGCTGGATTGGAACATTTCATGAGTGAGCTGATGAAACGAGAGGGGCTGCGGCCTGAACAAATTCTCTCGATCGGCGATCACGCTTGGAACGATCTGTATCCGGTGCGTCAGCTAGGCGGACGCACAGCGTGGATATCCGCGTACCCATCGTCCGACCTGTCGCCGTGGGATGTACGACTGACAACGCTGGATGAACTAGCATCCTTTTTGACGGATATTCAACATAGCAGACTTAAACACGTTTAGAGGAGGTAATGTGTATGAATCAGCAGCATCAGTTGGAGGAACGTATAACGTTTTATGGTGGGTTGACCACGATTGGCGGAGTTCATATCTTATACAGCTGTGGAGATACGGGAATCGTGTTTGATCTTGGTATGGCACGCGGATTTTTCAAAGGCGAAGTCAGCGTCCGTTCAGACTTTGGGATCCGAAGCAGTCTGCTGACACGGATGGCGCCGCCAGTGTTGGGATTATACGATCCTGCTTTCCTTGGCGATGTTGGGGAAGCTGAGCTTGCGCAAGTGTGGGGTCAAGATCACTTTCCTCAGGTAAATAACCTGCATGGTTTTGTAAGCCACATCCATCAAGACCATATGGCACTGCTTCCTTCCTTGCGTGAAGGACTTCCCGTCTGGATGCATCGTGACGCTTATGCAGTGTATGAAGGTGTTGTAGCTGCAGGCGAGTATGAAGGTACGCAGGCCGATATTCGTCTTATTGAGGACGGACAGATCGTCGACTTCGGCACTTTCCGCATAGAGTTCATCGAAGTAGATCATGATAGTCCTGGAGTTACGGGCTTCATTATTCACGGACCGCAGCACAAGATTGCTTTCACGGCCGATTGGCGCCGCCATGGTCGGAATTCGCACCGCTTGGATCGCTTCATTGAACGCTGCCAAAGCGCTGAAGTTGACCTGCTCATCACCGAAGGCACAAGAATGCGACCGGACACGTTGTTCCGCAAGCCGAAGGACCGGCTTGAAGTTGAGGTGGCTGTCGAATGCCGCCGTGCGATGGAAGACACGGAGGGCTTGGTGTATGTTAACATTCTCGCTCGCAACGTGGAGCGCGTCGCTGATTTAATTATCCGCACCAAAGAAGCGGGTCGTCAGCTTGTCATGGACGAAAGTACAGCCGTTCTGTGGAAAGAGGCTTCCACGAGACTAACGGTGCTAGCCGGGCATCAAGCGCTTGATGTCGATCGGGATGTCATTCGACTTATGAGCACGCCGCAATGGTCCAAGGGGCCGCACCCTACCAAGGAAGTTGATCTTCCTTACGAGTCCATAACGGTAAATGAAATTACGGCTAATAAATCGTCGTATGCCGTTTATCTTACGTATCCGAACACACCTCTTATAGCGGAAATGGAAACCTTCGGTTCACGCGCTTCGGCATCGATTTACGTTCATGCTGACGGTAACCCGTTGACCCCATCGGACGAAACGCTTCTGAAGTGGCTCACGGAATTTGGTGTTCAGTATCGCTATTGCGCAACTGGAGGACATGCTTCCCCGCAGGAGATATCCGAATTAACTATGCGGATTTCCCCGAAATTAGTTGTTCCTTTGCACAGCTTACACCCGACATTGTTCAACAGTGGCAGCATAAGGAAGTATTGTCCGGCTCCTGGAGAAAGCTTTGAACTTTCAGAACTCGTTAGTAAATAGATGCTTCATGCAACATACAAATCGAGGGAGTGATAACCATGAATTTGACGAAACGATTTCCAGCTTGGAAAGCTTCAATGGCGAGCCTTTTGCTTCTCGCAACCATCGGTTGTGGAACGCCGCAGCAAGCAGCGCCCGCTAGCACGGGCACGCAAACGGATAAAAAAGAGGAATCTAAAGTAGCACAAGGGATTGAGCTTGGGAAAAACGGGCCGATTTCGATCGATTTCTGGCATATTCAAGCAACGATCTATGGTGATGCCATCAAAGAGATGGTCGCAGCTTTTAATAAAGAGTATGAAGGTAAAATTATTGTCAAAGAAGTGTTCCAGGGTTCGTATGACGATTTGAATAAAAAAGTGCGCGCTTCCCTGCAAGGCGGGGGCCTTCCAGCGGTAGCTATGTCCTATGAGAGCGATACGTTGGAATATATGAAAGCAGACAAAATTGTAGCGCTCGACGACTACATCAACGATCCGGTTAACGGGTTGAAAAAGGCAGAGCTTGATGACATCATGCCAGGCGTATTGGCTCGTCAGCGAATCCCGGAATACAATGGGAAAACAATGAGCTGGCCGCACGGCAACTCGTCCATGGGTGTGTATTACAACATAGATTTGCTTAAGAAAGCAGGTTATGAGAAGCCGGCAGCAACCTGGCAGGAATTTGAAAAGATGGCGCTAGACATTACGGAGAAGACGGGTGTTCCTGCTCTGGTTATGGGGAATGCCAATAATGGCGGAACGTTCCGCACCTGGCTGCGCACTTACGGCATTGATCCGATTAATCTGGATCAAAGCGGTGTGAACTATGATAATCCGCAGGCATTGGAATTGGCTGGAATCATCAAGAATTTGGTGGATAAGAAAGCGATTCTGTTCGCACAAGACACGGAGCAGGAGTTTACGAACGGCAGAGCCGCGATGGAAATCGGTACGACGGCTCGCACAAGCTCCAAACTTGATTTGGTGAAAGATAAGTTTAAATGGGGTATTACGTTAATCCCGCAGGGGAAAAGCGGAAGCAAAGTGACGGAATTATACGGCGGCAATCAAGTCCTGTTCAAGACAACGCCAGAGAAACAGCTCGCTGGTTGGTTATTTATGAAGTATTTCGCTGAATCTAAGGCCCAATCGATTTATGCTGCCAAAACAGGTTATTTCCCAGCAACGTTATCCGCACAGAATACGGATTTATTGAAGAAAAACTATACGGATAACCCGCAGAAAAAGCAGGCTTTCGATGAAGTGTTCCCTTATGCGCGAATCGATGTATCCAGCGCTGCGCGCAACAAGATGGATACGGCGGTTGGAGAGGCTTTGCAAGCGATGAGTGCCGGTAAATTATCTCCGGCCGATGCGCTGAAGAAGGCGCAGGCTGATTCCACGAAAGCGCTCAAAGAATTTAAATAAGCTCAGAAACAATAGGTAACAGGCTTCCTGCGTAAGCGCCATTAGGCTTATGGGGAAGCCTTGTTTTACTCGCATCAGGGGAGGTTATAGGTTTGAACTCAGTCCGTCGAAGAAATGAAATTATTATGGATGTGCGGCGTTCCGGCAGCGTTTCTGTTGATGAATTAATGTTGGCCTATGGTGTCTCTGTGGAAACAATTCGCCGGGATTTACGTATTTTGGACGAAAAAGGCATTGTTCGCAGAACATACGGCGGTGCGGTTAAAAGAGAGCAGACGACGTGGGACATGCCGTATTATGATCGCATGCAGCTGAATCTGGAGCGTAAAGAGGCTATTGCCCGCGAGGCGGTGCTCTTATTGGAGGATGGCGATAGTGTTTTCGTAGATGGCAATACGACCGGGCTTGTGCTATCGCGCTTGATTCCAGCCGATAAAAACCTGACGATCGTGACGAACTCGGCGATGGTCGCCTTGAATCTCGTTCAGAAGAAAGGAAAGCTGAGTGTCTACATGGTCGGTGGCGAGGTGGGCGAGGATGGGATGACATTCGGCTATAAGCTACACTGCGAGCTTCGTCAATATCGCTTCGACAAAGCGTTGTTTTCCTGTATGGGGTTTGGTACACAAGGCATTTATTATTCCAAATGGGAGCCCCTGCAAATTGCGCAGATGATGGTCGAGCAGAGTAATCACCTCATTCTCATGGCGGATTCGTCCAAAGCTAACCGCAGCGGATTTCTGTTTGGGATGGAGCTTGATCGGATTCAAACGTTAGTGACCGATGAAGGGACGCCGCACGATATGCGCGAGAGTCTGCGGGAAACGGTCCGTAACCTGATCGTCACCAGCAGCGATGATCAGAGTGAAAGGTAAGATGAGGTAGTCCTGCAAATTGCAAAGAAGAGGCTGTCCCCCGGTCATTAAATGACTTGGGACAGCCTCTTTATTTATTATTCGTATACTTCTAGTTCAAATAAGGAGTAGCCGTATTGCGTATTGCGTTGTGTGCCGGCAGCTTTCACGTAACGAGCGTCAACAGGGGTGAAGAGGATGTTGTCTTTACCGCCGTCTCCGTACGTTGTCGAGGAAACTGTCGTCCAGTTCTCGCCGTTCGTGGACACCTCAACTGTGTAAGCCTTCGCTGAAGCATTCTCCCAGTTCAGAAGAACACGCCCGATCTTGTAGGATTGCCCAAGATCTACGCAGATCCATTGTGAATCGCTGAATGGTGATTCCCAACGTGTGCTTTTGTTTCCATCCACAGCGAACTGCGCACTTTGAAGCGGCGTTTCAGAAGTGGTGACTTGTTTGTTAAGTGCTAGATTAGCTGCAGGAAGAATGGCTTGCACAACGGTATCGTCGTCATAACCAGTTGAGCGCACCTTTACTTCGTATGGGCGAGCTTCCGTGAACAAGGCAGCGTTAAACGTGATTTTGCCTGCGGATACTTTATATTGGTCAGCGCGAAGGGTAACGCCGCTCAGTTCAACTGCGTTGATTGCGTTTCTCCAAGCGCTATTGTCCGCAAACGTGACGTCGATGGTTTGACCAAGAATGTTATCGGTCGTATCTGCTGTCAATTCAGGACCTGCAAGCGGAGCTTGATTCCCGGCGTAAACTTCGAATTCCCATAACGAGAAGCCGTATGGTGTTCCACGTTTGATTCCGTTCATTTTGACATATCTTGCACTCACTGGAGCAAATGTAAGATCGTCAACGTCCCCGTTGCCATTCTCCGTAGCATATACGGTTGTCCATGTTTGTCCATCCAAAGAGACATCGATGGTATAAGCTTTGCCGTAGGCATTTTCCCACGTCAGAACGACGTGATTAATCGTTTTTGGAGCTCCTAGATCAACGCTCATCCATTGGTTGTCTTCAAAAGCAGACTCCCAGCGGCGATCGAATCGACCGTCGACGGCATCCGCGCTGGAACGGTGGTAGTCCGGCGATGAAGCTGTCGGTCTATCGTAAGCGAGATTTAGCGGATTCGGATTCGTCGGATTTGTAGGATTTGTTCCATGGCCTTGATCGGGGTCCGGATCTGTATTCGGATTCCCTGGAATATCTTTTGCTGCGACAGTTTGCTGTACGGATGCTTCCGTGTACCCTTTCGCTTGAACCGAAATTCGGTACGTTTTCGCATCTTTGAAAAGCGAAGCGTCTAAAGTGATTTTACCTGCGGACAATGTGAATTGGCCGGAGCCCACCACCGTATCGTCAACTTTGATGGATTCTATTGTGCCTCTCCATGCTGCATCATCGTCGAAGGTGATGTCGATCGGCTGACCGACTTTCGCGTCCGTTGTATCAGCTGACAGTTCCGGCGCGCTCGGCAAGCTGGAAGCATTGCCGTACACTTCAAATTCCAAAAGCGAGAACCCGTAGGCTGTCGTCCGCTCAGTTCCGTTTACTTTCACGTATCTTGCCTCTGTTGGCAAGAATCCGATATCGTTGATGCCTGGTTTGCCTGCTGTTGTCGCATAGACCGTTTTCCAGTCTTTACCGTTTGAAGAGACTTCAACCGTGTAGCTCTTGCCGGCTGCATTCTCCCAGTTCAGAAGCACACGGGAAATGGTGTTATCCGCACCAAGATCGACGGTTAGGTACTGCGGATCGCTGAAATCGGACTCCCATCTCGTAGCGGTGTTTCCGTCAACGGCATTTTTGCCGGCTTGTTTCGGATTCGCAGAGGTGAACGTCGGTTTGCGCAAGGCAAGGTTGACGTTCGAGTTCGTAACGATCGTTTGCTGAACTGCAGCATTGGCAAAGCCTTTGGCCTCGACGGAAATGTCGTAGCTGCCAGCTTCAGGGAACAAGGCGCCATTCAGTGTGATTTTACCTGGTGAAACGACGTATTGTGCAGCAGATGCCGCCACGCCATTAACTTTGACACCAAGGACTGCGTTTCTCCAATCTGCGAAGTCATCAAAGCCGATGTCAATTGGCTGACCTGCGCGGTTCATGGTCGTATCCGCAGTCAACTTCGGAGCGTCAAGATCGCCTGCCGGCGTACCGAACACTTCCATCTCCCATAAGGAGTAACCGTAGTTTGTCGTCCGCTCTGTGCCTTCTACTTTGACATATCTGGCATTCACGGCTGGGAATTTAATGTCGTCGATGCCTTCATGACCACGTGTGGTCGTGTACACCGTTTGCCAAGTTTGGCCGTCTACAGAAGTTTGAACGGTATAGCTTTTACCAGCTGCATTCTCCCAGTTCAAGCGGACATGACTGATTTTATACTCCGAGTTCAGGTTAACGCCGATAAACTGCGGATCGCTGAAATCGGATTCCCAACGTGTATCCTGTTTCCCGTCGACCGCGTAGGAGCCTGGGTTTTTCGCTTTATCCGATGTAAAGGTCGGTTTGTTCAGCGCTAGATTTACCGTTGAGTTCGTGATGATGACCTGCTGTACGCTCGTATCCGGGTATCCGGCGGATTGAACGGTAATGGTGTAGCTGCCTTCTACCGGGAATACAGAGCTGTTCAAGGTAATTTTGCCGCCTTGCACACGATATTGATTGGCATCAATGGCTGCTCCATTGACAAGAACGGAGCTGATGGACTCGCGCCATTTCAGATGGTCGGCAAACGTAATGTCGATTGGTTGTCCAATCGTGGTTTGCGTAGTATCTGCCGCAAGCTGCGGAGGTGTGTTGCCATCCAAATCCGTCACTTTCATCGGATCTACTTTCACAAGTGATTTCGGTCCAACTTTTGCGGAACCAGTCACGCCGGCCGCATTGTGGAATGTCACCGTAACCGCTTCGTTCTTCGGATTCCAGATCATTGCGGAGTAAACCGAATCTTTCTTGTAGACGGTAGCTCCTGTCCAGCCGGTTGCCCAAATGTCTTTGGTGCGCGTTCCGAGAGTTGCCATGCTGTGAACGAACCAGTACGTGTTGAAAATCTCATTTTTTTGCGTATTCTCGGTCGTAAATTTATTAAGTACCGTTTGCGGCTCGCTTAAGGATTCAATAGGCCAAACGATGTGCTGCCATGCGTTCTCAGGTCCTTTGTTATCCTTTACAAGACCATTATACAGGTCTGCAGCTTTCTTAGGATCGAACCCATAGCTTGTCAGGTATTCGCCAGTCGGTAACCAGTGAATCCCGTAAATGTTGACAGGGTCGCCGCTGAAGAACGTACCAAAGTTGTACGCGCTGCCGTACACTTGACCAACGGATTTGTGCGCAAACCCAGGCAGCCAGTTGTCGTTGTCATAGTTGAACCAATATTGTTCTACAGCTTTCAATTCTGTCGTGAAGCCGTAGATGGAGATATCACGGAACTTTTTGTCACCGGACATCAGGCTCCACATGTATTCGCCAACCCAGCCGAACAATGACTCGCCCGCTGCTTCCTGATTGTTCCCGTTGTTGTTATCCCCGTAACCGCCAGCCCATGAATGGCCCTCATACGGATCGAAGTTGCGCAGGAACGGATACATCGGATCGCTTTTCGACGGATTCGCGTAGTCACGGATCAGGTGCTCAACCATCTCGCCGTAATTGTTTTTGAAGTCTTGATCATACGTGGCAAGTACAGCAGAAGCGAAGACATAATAACCATAGGTAAAATGATGGTCAGTAAGGCCTGTATTAGCGCCGAATTCGCTGTTTTTGTAATACATAGTACCCCAAGTTGGGTCGTAGTACATGAAGTAATCCGGCTCCCCATTGGTGTAGGTGTACCAGTCTGTCAAGATCGTTCTGAGGCGCTCCAAGAACACATTTTTGTACGCTTGGTCTCCGATCTGATCGGCGATCAAGACGCCCATTGCCAGCGGATGAAGCACTTTGCCTTGCCAATAAGCATCACCTGACATGATGTTCTTCGATGTTGATTCGTCCAGATAGCTTAGCTGTTTAAGCAGCGTTTCCCGTGAGTAAGTAGGATCTCCCGGCTCTGTAAATTGAGGCACGATGCCGTTAAAACGGTCAACCGTCGTAAACGAATTGCCCTCATGAAGCTTCAATGTGCCGCGAATGGACTCATAAGAAAGCGAAGTCAGCGGAGAAGACGTTTGCTTCCATTGATGCGGGAGCAGGGCCATCAACGTCGTTGGCTCCATGTCCGTACGCTTCTGATCGATCTCGACGTCGAAGCGGGTTGTGACTTCGGAGGTGTTCTCATCGAAGCCCGGAGTTACGGTCGTATTTTTAATGAAGGCATAGCCGTGTTTATAAAAATAGTTCAAATCGCTGGCAGCCGGCATAGAGGCTAGAGACAGGTAGTTCTGTCCACTGCCGAGTCGAACTTTGATCTTGTTGCCGACTTTCATAAAGACGGAGCCTTGCGGTGCGAACAAGCCGTAGTGGCGAGTCACGGGTTTGGATTGCGGTGAGCCATCCACGTTGTTAACGGTAAAACCGATGTGGTCTGCCGTCAACGTAGCGCCTTCGCCCAGGAGAACCGGATTGCCGTTGTCGTCATAGAAGCTTGTGGAAACCGGGAAGTTCAACTCCGGTGTCGTTGGATCGCTGAATTCCGAATACAGGTACGGCGAGCCTTTGACGAACGTTGTTTTCATTTTCTCCGTGTCGTTGTCGCTTAGCTGAACAGTTGCAGACCAGTCGCCATAGCCGGCTACTTTGTTCTTGATGTGCGATGGCGAGATGTTGCCTGCGTTCAAGTAGAAGTCAGGTGCGCCATCGGCTGCTTGCGAGTTGCCTGTGTCATTCACCCAACCCGCACCCGGGTTCAGGATACCAAGACCCATCGTCGTGTATTTGGATTTGAGCGGAAGCGTGATAAGGCTGTCACTCAAATTTTTAATAAGAACGGACTGCCACCAATCATTAGAAGGAATCGGACCCTTCACGTCATCTGTTTTATTAACAGGAGGACGGGGCTGCGGCATATTAATATCGCTGCTCAAATAGCTGCCTTTACCTACTTCAACGGTCGATGCGGTAGGAAGGGAAGGAATGGTATAAGCCGGTTTCGGATCGCCATCCACATAATCGTACACGCTGAAATTGAACAAAGAGTAGCCGTAGCTCGTCGTGCGGGAGATCCCCTTCATACGAACATAACGTCCACTGGCATATACCGGCGTATCCATCCAACCGTCTTGACCGTTAATTTCACGGTAAATCGTTGTCCAGTTCTGGGCATCGTCCGAAACTTGCATATCATAGATGCGACCGGCGGCATTTTCCCAGTTCAAGCGGATGCGGCCGATGTCATGTTTGCTGCCAAGATCAACATAAATCCACTCGTCGCTCGTGTTCGCAGAGGACCATCGTGTTGTCGCATTGCCATCCACAGCATATTCAGGCAATAAAAGAGGCTTATCTTTGTCAGGTGCAGCTGTTGAAGAAGCCGTTACCGGTTTATTCAATGCAACATCTTCGCCAAGTACGACAGGGAGCGGATTGCTGCCGCCTGTACCGTATACTTCAAATTCATAAAGGGAAACGCCGTAGCCTCCGCTGCGCTCAAGCGACAGCATGCGGACGTAACGTCCTTCGCCAGATAAGGCGATGGTGTCAACGCCACCGTCTCCTTTGGTATCTGTGTAGATGTCTTTCCAGTTCGTTTCGTCGTCAGATACTTGGATCTTGTACGACTTCGAATAGGCATTTTCCCAGCGGAGGACGGCTTTGTCGATCTTGGCTTTGGAGCCAAGGTCTACATAGATCCACTGCTCGCCGGCGCTGAACGCACTTCCCCAACGGGAGTCGGTATTGCCGTCAAACGCTTTGTCCGGCGTCAGGCCACCTTCGGTTGACGAGGCGTAGGCTGCACCCTCATAAGTCAGAAGGTGGGACGTTTCGCCTGCATTCGCAGCCGATGCTGGTGCAGGCATACCGCTCCAGGACCCAAGAAGCACAGAAAGAGCGAGCGCTGATGATGCTGTTTGGGTCAATTTCTTGCGTATTCTTTTCTTGGGTGAACTCATTCCTTCATATTCCTCCTTTTTTCGCCCGATAGGGCTTGCTAACTTGAATGTTGTGAACTGACAAAAAGAAACAACATTCTTCATTATTTTGGAAATTTTATTTCCAACGCGATTATATATTCTGTCGAATCCTGTTTACAATAAGCGGAAATTCCTAGTCATTTTTTGGAATTAGGCCTGTGTGCCTACATGAAAAAAATGAATCCAGGTCATTTTTTGTCCGCCGGTCGAATAAAATATGGTTCGTCTATCATGATGTCAGGTTTAGACTCAATTAGGAAGCGCTCATGTAAGTTTATTCATTTAAAAATTTAATTGGTCATCGGGACCTAAGCGTATATGACAAACGTAATAGGTCTTAAATTGCTGTCTTAATAAAATATTTACAATTGATCCTGGGTTAAAAAAGAATTTTGTTTACTCCATTAGAATTAGGCAGCAGGAAGGAACGCAAGGCTATACATATTTACATATTATTCAAAGTGAGATAACACTTACTTGATTTTGTCTTGTTACGATGACCATATAAATAAGTCAAATTATTTTACTAATTACTAGCTTCGCTAATAAATGAGAGGAGGAACCACCGCATTGTCACTAAAATCATGGAAAACCAATGTTGCCGGTTATTTGCTTCTGGCGCCATCCCTGCTGGTTATTGCTATTTTCGTCCTTATTCCTGTCCTCTATAGCGCAGGTTTGAGTTTGTACTCATGGGACATGCTGCGCCCGACGCCAACCTTTGTTGGCGTAGATAATTACCAGAGGTTGTTTACCAACGAAGAGTTTTATCATTCTTTGAAGATCACCTTTCTTTTTGCAGCTATGACGGTACCGTTATCGATGTTGATCGCATTGATTTTTGCGCTGCTGCTTGATCAGGGTTCCAAAAAGCTGATGATCACGTACCGATCGATGTTTTTCGCTCCTATGGTTACTTCCACCGTCGCAATCTCGGTCGTTTGGATGTTCATTTTCCATCCGGATTATGGCCTGGCGAACGCGATAATAGAAAGTTTCGGTTTCAAACCGCTCCGTTGGCTCAATGATACGAACACATCCCTGATGTCACTAGCGATCATGTCGATTTGGAAGACGCTGGGTTACAATGTCATTATTTTGTTAGCCGGTTTGCAGAACACGGATTCCAGCGTGCTGGAGGCAGCGAAAGTAGATGGCACAAATAAGTGGCAAGTAGTTACGAGAATCCGCATACCACTGTTGACTCCATCGCTCTTTTTGCTATTAATTCTGCTAACGATCGAGCAATTCCAGACATTTACTCAAGTCAACGTCATGACAAAAGGCGGTCCTGCCAAGAGTACGGAGTTAGTGGTGGTGCAGCTTTATCACTATGCCTTTGAGCTGTTCCAGATGGGGTACGCTTCGGCGATTTCGATGGTCATTTTTGCGATTGTTTTGCTGCTTGTTGTCCTGCAAATGATCGTGGTCGGCCGAAAGGTACACTATCAATAAAATCCGTCATTTTAGAAAGGTATGAGGCAAGATGCGTATATCCAAGCCGGTTACAGTCGGACAGAAAGCAACACTGAAACCCGTTGGTGGGGAAATGAGGACGGCAAAACGCGCTGAAAGATTCCGTTCGCTAAGCAAACTGCCGATGGACCTATGGTTGAAGCATGCAGTACTGCTGGCAGGTGGATTATTTATGATGCTGCCCTTCATCTGGATGTTTCTATCTTCTGTCAAATCAACGGAAGAAATTTTCTCGGGGAGCTTATTCGCTTTGCCGAAGATATGGCACTGGGAGCATTATGGGCAAGCCTGGAAAAAGGCTCCGTTCGACCGGTTTTTTATGAACAGTTTGGTGATGTCTGCCGGCATTGTAGTGGGTCAACTGATGACCAGCGCGATGGCAGCTTATGTCTTCTCCTGGGTTCCAATCCGCGGAAGAAAACTGTTGTTTCTTCTGGTTGTCTCTTCAACGATCGTCCCGTTCGAATCTACGATGATTCCATCCTATTTGGTCATTAAAGAACTGGGTTGGATCAATAGCTATGCCGGACTCATCGTCCCAAGCACAGCAAGCGTGTTCGGGATATTTTTACTAAGGCAGTTTTTTCTGACCATTCCCAAAGATTTGATGGATGCTTCACGGATCGACGGGTGCGGGCACTTTCGAACCTTGATACAGATCGTTATTCCGATGTCCAAAACGGTGCTGGCAACACTCAGTCTCTTTGCTTTCCTGCATGCTTGGAACAGTTATCTGTGGCCTTTACTCATCACGAATACGGCGAATATGCGAACCGTTCAAGTAGGGCTGCGTTATATGATCGATGCGGAACAGGGAACGGATTGGCCTAGTCTGATGGCGGCATCGACATTTATCATCCTGCCAGTGCTGCTATTCTTCCTGGTTAGCCAAAAATATTTTGTCAGGGGGGTGATGAACGCCGGTGTGAAATAAAAATAAGCCTTGCAAGAGGATGACGATAAACCAAATTTATATAAAAAAACAAGATAGGTGGAGGAACCATTTTATGAAAAAAACGATGATTGTCTTGCTTTCGTTATCTATGTTGGGGTTGACGGCGTGTGGAGCAGCTAACCAACCAGTTGAGAATGCTGACGCAGGGAAAACAGCGGATAAACCAAGTCAAACGACCCAAGCCGAACAAAAACCGGTTACACTGAGTGTATGGACAACGAATAAAGACTTGCTTGCCGATCAGGTTAAAGCTTTTGAAGCGAAGTATCCTACGATTAAAATTAAAGCTGAATTCATGGGCGGATATGATGAAATGGCTCAAAAAGTCATGGCTGCTGTTGTATCCAACACCCTGCCCAATGTGGTTCAGCTTGGCCAACGGCATGGTATTCCGCAAATGGCTGACAGCGGGAAGCTGCTTCCGATTGAACAGTTCATGAGCGAGCAGGAGAAAACGGATGTATATCCCGCTTTTTGGGATCGATTCCGATATAAGGACAAGCTTTGGACCATCCCGTACAACAGCAGTACACCCATGCTCTACTACAACAAAACGCTGTTCGACCAAGCCGGTCTGAAGGCGCCAAATACATGGGATGAGCTGGTAAAAGCAGCGCAAACGCTGACCAAAGACACAAACGGTGACGGCAAAGTTGATGTATGGGGCTTTAATACGGCGGCTGATTCGCCTTGGTATGTTCAACCGATGACGTGGAATCGCGGTGGAAGTATCGTGGATAAGGCAGGAAAAGTTACGGTAAACAGCAAGGAAGCGGTGGAGGCCTTGAAATCGTTCCAGGACTTGGTTCATGTGCAAAAAGCAATGGCGCCGAACCAGCATAACACGGCAGAGCAGGATTTCAGTTCCGGTAAATTAGCTATGATTTATAAATCCGGTTCTGCCTTGGCGGGTACTCAAAAAGAAGTGGGTCAAAAGTTTGAAATCGGTGTAGCTTACCTTCCAATGATCAAAGACCGTAACGTGCCGATTGGCGGAAACAGTTTGGGGATTTTCAAGTCAGATCCAGATATGGAAAAAGCGTCCTGGACGTTCGTTTCCTATTTGACGAATACGGAGAATGCGGCAGCGACCAGCATCTCGACGGGTTATGCACCGATTAAAAAATCGGCCACAGAAACAGATGCATTCAAGAAAAAAATGAGCGAAGATCCGAACTTTAAAATCATCATGGATCAAAATCAATTCCTGCGGGGGCAAGGCATCCATCCGGCGGATTCCCTGATTTGGTCGGGATTGGTTACAGCGCTTGAAACCGTTGAAGGAGATGCCAAGGCTGATCCGCAAAAAGTGCTCGACAAGCTGCAAGCCGACGTAGACAGCTTTATGAAGAGCTATAAATAATAAAGGAGTGTTCACAATGTTCATGAATTTAGCCCACCGAGGTGCTTCGGAATATGCGCCTGAAAATACACTAGCTGCTTTCTATAAGGGGCTTGAGCAAGGTGCGAACGGGATTGAGACCGATTTGAAGCTATCGAAAGACGGCGTCGTTATTTTATTTCACGATAATGAGTTGGACCGTACGACGAACGGTCATGGTCTTCCGTCGTCCTATACGTGGAAGGAGCTTCAGGAGTTGGATGCCGGCTCTTGGTTCTCCCCGGCTTACGCGGGAGAGAGGCTCGTCTCTTTTGAGCAATTTCTTCATTATTTTGGTAGAAAAGAGGCTTTGTTTGCCTTAGAATTAAAGGATCCTAACATCGAGCTGCCAGTTCTGGAGCTGATTAGAAAGTATGATGTAGAGCATCAATCGACGATTACCTCTTTTCGATATGAGAATTTGCAAGCCGCAAGAGCTGCAGACCCATCGATCCGACTCGGACATTTAATCCGAAAAATTGATGAGGAGGCTATTGCACGTTTGAAAGAAATCGGCGCTGTGCAAATTTGCCCTTGCGCGGATGGACTTGAGCAAGAGGATGTGCGGCTTGCGAAGTCAAATGGTTTTGAAGTCAGAGCGTGGGGTGCTTTTACCCCTGAGTTGATGAAACATGCTCTACAATGCGGCGTTGACGGCATGACCATCAACTTCCCGGACAAGTTAACAGCAGCAATCTGCAGCGCATCGCCCAACAATTAGAGCAGCATGGAGGAATCGGCTTGAAAGAAGATTACAACAGTTTTCGTTGGATGAAACTTCAAAATAAGAAGAAGGTGCTTGAGCTCCTCCATCAGGAGAGGCTGATTTCACGCATTGACATTGCGCGAAGGGCTAATCTGCAGAAGATGACCGTTACGAATATTGTGAATGAACTGCTTGCCGAGGAACTTGTCATAGAAGAAGATGTTTTAGCTATTTCCGGGGTCGGGCGCAAGCCCGTCCTTCTTCGTTTAAATCGAGAAAATCTTTATGCTGTCGGTATTGAGGTGACGAAGAGTTATATCATTGGTTTGGTGATGAGCTATAACCGGGAGATCGTTTATCAAGAGAAGGTATATCTCGTGGGCACATCGACCAGTGATGTTACTCCTTGCCAAGGGGAAGCCTTAACGAAACGTCTTGAGAAGCTGATTGACGGACTGCTGGAGCGGGTCCCGGCTTCTGTTCGCAATCTGGGAATTTGTGTGGGTATACAGGGCATCATTGATTCGCAAAAAGGGGAGGTCATTCATTCCCCTTATCTTGGTTGGTTTCAGTTCGGGATTAAGGAGCATCTTTCGAAGCGGTATGCGGTTCCTGTGTATGTTGACAATAATGTGCGCGCTTTTGCCAGGGGAGAAGTATGGATGAGAACGGAAAAGCAGCTGCGGCATGCCCTGTGCATTTATTTGGATGAAGGCATCGGCTCCGCATTGGTGATGAATAGCGAGATCTATACTGGTAATCGTTATTATGCAGGCGAAATTGGACATATGAAGATTGGCTGGGGCGGCCCCTTATGTTTTTGCGGACAGCGGGGATGTCTGGAAGCCTATGTTTCCGTCCAAAGGATTAGGGAGGAGCTCGGTTGGCCAATAGGAACTTTCACCGAAATCATGCAGCTGCTGGAAGAAGGTCATCCGCGAGCGAAGATGTTATTCGAGCAGGTGGGTCGACACCTCGGGTTCATGCTAGGCAATACGCTTAATTTGCTTAATCCTACGGTGATCATTCTTGGTGGAGAGCTTGTTAAGGCAGCGGATTGGTTTAAACAATCCATGCTTAAAGCAATTGAAGAAATAACGATCCGTCCAACTCGCGATACGCCAATTATTTATAGTGATTATAATCAAAATAATTGCAGCATGGGAGCCGCCGCGCTCGTTTTTTACCAGTGGATATTTCATTGTGGGTGAAGTAATGAACTAGCAAATGTTCGAATAAGTTTCTACTAGGCTTCAATTTTAAAAAGGAGTGATAGAATGGAAACGTTCGACATTGTTATTATCGGCAGTGGGCACAATGCTTTAATTACGGCTGCTTACTTAACTCGCGCTGGTCGCAGCGTACTAGTTTTAGAGAAAAACGATCGCCCGGGCGGCTTTGTGCGGACCGAGGAACTCACCCTGCCAGGATTCAAACATGATGTGTATGCGGCGGCGCATCCTCTTTTTACGACAGGGCCCGCTTATGCTGAGCTGAGGGAGGATTTGGAAGCTCGCGGCTTACGTTATGTGAATACGGACTTGCCGACTGGGGTTTCTATGGAGGATGGGCGCACGGCAGTATTCTCACGCTCCTTCGAGGAGCTTATTGCGGAGGCGGAGCGTCTGGCTCCTGGAGACGGTGCTGCTCTGGCCGGCATCTTCGAACAGTTAAACCCCCACGTCAACGATGTGTTCGGGTTATTCAGCATGGATCTTTCAAGCCAGGAAGCTGCCCCTATCCTGAAACGGTTGCTCCATGATGACAATAGCTCAGGCTATTCGGCATTTGCCGGGCAGTTGTTCGGGACAGCCCGACAGGCGGTGAATTCGCTGAAATCTCCAGTGATGCGCGCAATGCTGGCGTCCTGGGTTACCCATCTGGGCCGCACGCCGGATGAAGTCGGAAGCGGCATTTGGGTTCCGCTCACGGCCATGGCATTGATGGGCGGCGGTATGCCAACGCCGTCGGGCGGCAGCGAACAATTAGTTCAGGCGTTGGTACAGCTGATCAAGGATCAAGGCGGAGAGATTCTAACGGACACGCTGGCCGAGCGTATCGTAGTGGAGAATGGCCGAGCTGTGGGTGTGCGAACCGCGGAAGGCAAGACATACATAGCGAAGCAAGCGGTCGTGGCATCGACCACGCCGGATCAATTATATCTCTCGCTGCTGGCTGAGAGTGACAGCCCTTCGGCGCTGCGCAGCCAAGCGAAGCAGTTTCGGTATGGCCGCGGCTGCGTACAGATTCATCTGGCCCTTAACGAGCCTCCGCGTTGGCCGGATGCCCGCTTTGATCGTGTAGGACAGCCTCATCTTACGGATGGCCTGGATGGATTTACGTTAGCGATTGCCCAGGGGATGGCTGATCTGCTTCCGGCGAAACCAACTTTTACTGTCGATTGTTCCACGAATCTCGACCCTGCACGCGCGCCTGCAGGTAAAGCGATCATGCGGATTCAAGTGCTTGAAGTGCCAACTCGGCCACGGGGAGATGCCGCCGGACTGATCGATGTTGGAGATGGCCTATGGACACAGGATCTCACGGAGCGTTTTACAGAACGAGTATTGCAGGTTGTGAGCAAACATATTCCGAATATACCGAGCGCGATCATTGGCAAATATGTTGTAACGCCGGATGTTATCGCCCGATTCAATCCGAACGCCGGGCCGGGAGATCCATACGGTGGCGCGCACGATCTGGCGCAAAGCTACCTGTTCCGTCCTTTGCCAGGACAGCCAAGCCACCAGACGGTTATTCCGAATGTGTATATGCTTGGTGCAGCGACATGGCCTGGCCATGGGGTGAATGGCGGCTCGGGTTATATCGTAGCTCAGCAGCTTTTGTCGCGATTATAAGTTTACATAGAAAGGAGCTGCCTGATGGCAGCTCCTTTGTGTTGGATATTTTATGGAGGAAAGTTCCCTTATTTGTGTTTACGTTCGGTCAAGAAATACAGGAATGCGATGAAAGTCAGTGCCACCCCAATACATGCACTCGATACCCAACCGCCATGCGCGTAAGTTAATCCACCTAAAAATGAGCCCACCGCTCCGCCGATGAAGAAAATCGCCATGAATAATCCATTGAATCTTCCTCTGGCTTCATTCCCTAACGAAAAAATAATTCTCTGGCTGGCTACGAGATTGCCGGAAACCGCCATATCAAGCGTAACCGCGACGACGAAAAGCAGGATGAGCGAAAAAAG
The DNA here is from genome assembly GCF_032461945.1 of Paenibacillus violae. Lineage (NCBI taxonomy): Bacteria > Bacillati > Bacillota > Bacilli > Caryophanales > Paenibacillaceae > Paenibacillus > Paenibacillus violae. Next base: position 187,730 of record NZ_JAWCUD010000014.1, on the reverse strand, counting down.
TGAACCGTTGTGAAACAAGGCAATAAGCAGAAAGGACAAGATCGCAGTTACGATTGCGCCTATGGTGATCGCCTTGGTGAGACCTTTGTCCGCCAGTCTACCGGCGATAGGAGCAGCGATAGCTCCCGCCACGCCAACGAGGGCGAATAAAGCGATGCCTTGTTGGGACATACCATATTCATCCGCCAATCGGAGAGGTACGGTCGTCCAAAAGAGGCTGAACGATCCGAACAGACAGGCTTGATAAAAGGCGCGTCGTCTCAAGATCGGGTTCTTTTTGAACAGTTCTATCAAAGAGGCCACGAGCTGCATATACGTTAAGGTGCTTTCGGGCTTCCTTTTTGGCAGTACTTTAGCTAGTGAAAAAGCTAAAAGAGCCATGACGGCGGCGGATAGCACGAAAATGGTGCGCCACCCCCAAATGCCGGCGATCAGGCTGGAAATCGGCCTTGCGAGCATGATGCCGAGTAAAAGGCCGCTCATGACGTTTCCGACGACTCGGCCGCGCTGCTGGTCACTAGATAAATATGCAGCTAGGGGTACGAGAATTTGCGCAACTACGGAACCCGATCCGATCAGCAAGGCGGCTGTCAGGAACAAGGCGGAATTCGAGGAAACCGCGGCCAGGATCAAGGCAAGGACCACGATGGCAAGAGATGTCACGATTAGTCGGCGATTCTCTATTTTATCGCTCAGCGGAACGATGAAAAGCAAGCCGGCTACATAGCCGATTTGGGTTAAAGTTACGATCAACCCGGCTGCTCCTGAAGGTAGACCGAGAGCTGTGCTGATGGGACCCACAAGGGTTTGGGAATAATAAAGGTTGGCTACAATAAGGCCGCATGCCGCTGCCAGAACAACCATCATTGTTGTGGAGATCTCGTTTTGCGGTTTTGAAATGGACTTGCTCATAGGAAATGTTCCCCCTCTACAACAATGAATTTGCATTAAGTGAACGTTTCGTCTACTTAATAGGTATCACTATATACTGAACGAAGCGTTTTGTAAATACGCTAATTTTCATATATACTGATGGCAAAGGATAGAAAGGGGTCAGTTGAATGGCTCAAAAAGGTCGCCCGAGAGATGTTAAGCTTCAACATGTGATATTGACTGTAGCTTATGAGCTGCTATTGGAAGGTGGTTTTGAAGAAGTAACCATCGATAAAATTGCTGAAAAAGCAGGCGTGAGCAAAGCGACCATCTATAAATGGTGGCCCAATAAAGCCGCAGTCGTGGCTGAAGGTTTTTTTGAAGCTGCGGCCAGCCGCCTGCCTGTCCCGGATACAGGCTCAGTTCTGAAAGACGTTATGCAACATGCCGTAAATTTATCTTTGTTCATGGAAAGCAAAGAAGGAAGAGTGATCTCGGAATTAATCGGCCAAGGACAGATGGACTCTGCATTGATCCAGGTTTTCCGGGAATACTATGTGAAGCCTCGTCGCACAGAGTCCGCTATGATTCTGAGAAGAGGGATTGACCGCGATGAGTTAGGTAAAGAGCTGGATGTAGAGTCCAGCATCGATCTGATCTATGGTCCCTTGTTTTACCGCTTGTTAGTTAGCGGGGAACCGTTAACCGAGGATAAAGTGAAGCGAATGATTTATACCGTTTTTCATGGATTAATTTCCACGGGCAAAACAGAGATAAATATATTGGATTTATAGATGAGAATGTCACTGTAGCGGTAGTGAAAGTGCTCCGACAGGACATTAGAGAAGCTACAGGACGCTAGGTTCCCCTATTTTGCTGATTAAGCTTGACGGAATTTTATCCGTCAGGCTTTTTTGCCTACTTTATGCCCGTATCAATGCTCGCTTTCGGAGTAACTGGAGATTCTACTGTTAAAAATTGTGCGGAGTGGGACTTGAGTGGAATAACGGGAGATTGTGCAGGTAATTTAGTAGATTCGCCTCATTTTTGATGAAACATGAACAATTAGCTAGACAATTTCCATATATTGGACTAAAAATGGGTAGGAATGAACAAATTAGCAGCACTTTTTCCCGTTAACACTAAGGGAAGGGTGGTGAGTGACGGGGTGGGGCATAAGGATGGGCTGAGGTGATATCAACGGCCTGGTCTGAGCACTATTGCGGCCTTTTGTTGTTTGGCGGGAACTACAGTCCGCTATTTTGCCGAAAAGGCACACTCTCCACGTGAAGAGGAACTACGGTCCGCTATTTCGCTGATTTCAGGTGTGTAACGCGCTATCGCGGATAAATAAGAGTCTCTAGTTCCGCTCAGAGAGGATACAGCTCTTTTTTCGCGAAATAGAGGCCTCTCGTTCCCTTAAGAGTGCTAAAACCATGTATCCAGAGTATCAAGGGGGCGTGGAGGTGGGGGCAAAACTGTCGATGTACGTGCAAACTAAACAGGAGTGTCAGGAAGAACCTTCCTGAAAGTTTTTATATGGAGGTTTATAAACTTCGTGCTTTTATGCGAACGGTGGCGAGCGATGTGACATTTTCTGCATTGAAAAAATAGTTGAAAAAATGTATACGCTTTAAATTTTAAGTGTGATAGTTTACATAACATAGGAGAAATAAAATTTCATAAAAGTATTTACAAACTGAAATAAAATTCATTATAATGAGAAATATAAGTCAGCTTTATTAACATAAAATTGAGATATCGAAAAAACGATTGAGGATGTTGCCTATGTTAAAAGGTGGATTAGTGAGCATAGAAGCTGCTATGGCAAGCTTGACGCCGAGTGAGCGCAAAGTTGCACAGTATATTTTGGAACATCCGCAAGAGGTAGTTAGCCTTTCGGTACAGAAATTGGCGGAGTTCGCCAGTGTTAGTGAAGCGACAATTATACGGCTTTCGCGTTCGCTTCATTTTAAAGGGTTCCAGGAACTTAAGATGCGAGTCGCCGGGGATTTGTCGCAGACGTCATTACCGACAGAAGCGTATCAGGAAATTAATGCGAACAGCTCAGTAGGGGAACTCATTAAATCAGTCACAACAAATAATATTGTTTCGATTCAAGATACATTAACCGTTCTTTCACCGGAAAGTGTAGAGAAAGCCATACAAACGCTAAGCGCTGCGAGGAAAATTGGCGTGTTCGGCGTAGGTGCCTCAGGGGTCATTGCGGAGGATTTCAAGCAAAAGCTTTCCCGGATTAACCGCTGGTGCGAAATTGGTACAGGGTTCGATGCGCAAGCTACCATTGCGGCTAACTTGCTTCCGGGTGATGTGGTTTTTGGTATTTCCTACACGGGTCAAACGGAAGACATGATTCGTTCGCTCGCTGTAGCTAAGAAAAACGGCGCAGTCGTCATTACGTTGACGAGATTCGGAGCTAATCCGGTAGCAGAGCTTGCCGATATTCAGCTGTTCATTAGTACTTTGGAGAAAAGCATTCGCAGCGGAGCGATGGCATCAAGAATTGCTCAACTGAATGTTATAGATATTTTGTATGTAGGCATTGCTGGTTGCCATTACGAGGAAAGTGTGAAATCACTGGATATGACTCGGCAAGCAGTTAGTGTGGGGAAACGTATTGGATAACGTGGACAAGCTATTGCGTCCTATTTTGCATGAAGCGGTTTGGTCCTCTTGTAGTTTTGGAGGTTAAACATAGATATGAAAAATTAAAGGGAGGCTTTTTTATGAAACGTTTATTCAGTGGGGCAGTTTTAACGATGGTCGCAGCATCCTCCATGCTTGTAGCATGCAGCAGTAACACCGCAACGCCAAGTGCAACTTCCGGTACAGCAAGTACTGCACCAACAACAGCAGCGCCACAGGATAAAGTAAAGCTGACAATGGGTAGTTGGCGTACAGAAGATACAGAAGCTTACGCAAAAATCATTGCAGAGTTCAAAAAGAAAAACCCGAATATTGATATCGAGTTTAAACCGACCAAGAATACAGAATATAACACAGCTCTGAATACAGCGCTACAAAGCGGGAACGGTCCTGATATTATTCATCTTCGTCCTTATGCGGCAGGCGCTGCATTGGCGGATGCGGGCTACTTGGAGCCCTTGACGAATGTTAAAGGCATGGATGTATTCTCGAAAGACACTTTGCTCGCAGCTACGGGCTCTGACGGTAAAGTATACGGAGTTCCAACTGTTTTTAGCTCAACGCAAGTGTTCTATAACAAGAAAATCTTTCAAAAATACAATCTTCAAGAACCTAAGACATGGGATGAGCTTGTAAAAACAGCGGATACATTGAAGAAAAATAAAGTAACGCCATTCGCGTTTGGTTCCAAAGAAGGTTGGATTCTTTCGCTGACAGAAGGAACGCTTGGGCCGTCTGTTTACGGAACGGATTTCATGAAGAAAATTCTTAGCGGTGCTGCGAACTTCAAAAGTCCGGAGTATGTAGCTTCCATCAAAATGATGAAAGATTTAACCCCTTATTTCCCGGATAACTATGTAGGAATCGGCATGGACGACATGAGAAATATGTTTGTTACGGAGCAAGCAGCCATGATGGTTATGGGAGATTGGGAGTATGCCGTTATGAAGAAAACGAACCCTGATCTACAAATGGATGTATTCCCGGTTCCGCCAGTGAAGTCAGATGGCAAGCAAACGGTAACGACTTGGGTAGACGGTTCATTCTCCGTCAATGCCAAATCCGCTCATAAACAGGAAGCTCTGAAGTTCATGGAGTTTTTGACTTCCAAAGAATTCGGTACGCTAGCTGTGAATGAATTGCAAAAACCAAGCACAATTCCAGGTGTAGCGGCAAATGATCCATTAGTAGCTAAGATTGCCAAAAATGCCGATACGATCTCCACGCCGTATGCTGCAGTCGTTTACTTTAATGCGGGTAACCCGACGACGAAAGCTACATTAGAGAACTCCATCCAAGGGATGTATTTGAACAAATTGACACCAGAGCAAGTAACAGAGGAAGTTCAAAAGAGTGCAGATTCCTGGTTTAAACCAAAGAAATAAGTAAAGTAAAGGTGTGGGGGACATGAATAACTTGGCCAAAACGTCCGGGTGGAAAAAGGGAGCAGTTCATCTGTTCCCGGTCCCTGCCCTTGCAGTGTATATACTGTTCGTTATTTACCCGATTCTATCTGCGTTTGGTTACAGCTTCTTTGATTGGAAAGGCCTCGTTCGTGGAGAATTCGTTGGTGTAGGCAATTTTGTGAGCTTATTTACGAAGGAACCGTTTAATCATCTGTTTTGGAACGCCTTCGGTCATAATCTTTATTATTTTGCGGTAGAGATGGCTGTGCAAAACGTACTTGCATTTGTACTTGCTTATCTGGTTTATAGTAAAGTTAAAGGTTCTAATTTCTTGAAAATGGCCTATTTCCTACCGAGATTGCTGTCTGTCATCGTGGTGGGTTTCTTGTGGAAGCTCATGTTGAACCCGAATAATGGTGTCGTGAATGTTATGCTCAAAAAGATCGGCCTTGTTTCATGGGCCAAGCCTTGGCTGGGAGATCCGGCTACGGCGCTAACCTCGATTACAATCGTCAATAGTTGGTTTGGCGTCGGTTTCTCGATGCTAATCTTCCTTGCCGGTTTACATGCAATCTCTACGGAAGTTATTGAAGCGGCTAGAATGGATGGCGTTAAGGGTTTTCGCTTAATCCGCTCGATGATCCTTCCTATGATGAGTCAGTCACTAATCATTATTACGGTTTTCACGTTTATCCATGCTTTCGAAGCCTTCGAGTTGATTTATGCGATGGAAGGCTCGCAAGGTGAGCCTTATAACTCGACGGACACGTTGGCTGTATTCTTTTATCGCATTGCATTCGGTGGCTCATCCGGCGGAGATTCGGTTGCGCTTGGTCTTGGCTCCGCATTGGCTGTCGTATTATTTTTCATTATTGCAACGATTTCCGCTTTGTTCCTGTACTTCACCAGGAACCAGTCGGCTCAGCATTAAGACAGGAGGCGGACCATGAAAACCAACAAATCAGTTCGGGGACTCCAATATGCTGCGGCGTATTTGGGGGCACTGGTCAGTTTGTATCCGATTTTTCTGATGCTGACCTCCTCGTTGAAAACAAATATTCAAATTTTGAAAAATCCGATGTCACTGCCAACGTCCATATCGTTTGCGGCCTACAGTAAATTAGTGCATCAAATACCGTTTTTCAGTTATTTCTGGAATAGTCTTGTAGTGAGTGTTGTGTCTGTGGTTCTCATTTTGCTATTTGGTGTTATGGCTTCCTTCTATATTGCCAGATATCCGTTCCGTTGGAATGGAGCCTTGTTCTTCTTCTTTCTCTTGGGCATGATGATACCTATCAAACTCGGGATCGTACCTTTGTTTCTTCTAATGAAGAAACTCTCGATGCTAAATAGCATTTGGTCGTTGGTTAGCGTGTATACGGCGATCGGATTGCCGCTAGCTATTCTAATCTTAACGGGCTTCTTCAGAACGCTGCCGAAGGAATTGGAAGAAGCAGCGCGCATTGATGGTTCGTCTGATTTTGGTGTGATGTGGCATGTTTTACTTCCTTTAATTCGGCCAGCACTCGGGACGGTCATGATTATGAATTTCATCATGGCATGGAATGATTTCTTCTTCCCGCTAATTTTCATACAAGATGATGCGAAAAAGACAATTCCGGTTGGTATGCTATCCTTGTTCGGGCAGTACTCGACAGACTTAAGTATGCTGTTCGCTGGACTAACCCTGGCCTCTGTGCCGATGATGGTTATTTTCTTCTTAGCTTCCAAACAGTTTATGGAAGGCATGACGGCGGGAGCGGTGAAATAAGTAATTTCGCTTTGAAAAAATGACAAAAGAACCTCCACATCCACGATACTAGTGGAAATGGAGGTTTTTTTTACTTGCGACAGAGGATGATTAGCTGTTCACGACGGGGCCGGCTGTTACGATATCCTGCAGACGCTCCTGCAGATTGTCAGTGCACACACCGCCATGGAATGCGATGATTGCGTGAAGCTCCAGCTCTTGGAGCTTCGCAATGGATGCCAGTGCCGTTTCCTGATCCGGAGTATAGGCCGGGTTATAGGATTGCAGAACACCGTCTTTCGCTGTTAGAGCGTCGCCTGCGATCAGGGTTTTGCTCGGGATATGATAATAAGAGGTATGATCTGGTGTGTGACCTGGCGTATAGACGACACGAATTCCGCCGACAAACGGTAAAATATCGCCATCTTTAAGAGCTACGTCGACCTTGACGGGCGGGGCGAGCTTTTTGCTCTTAACGAGCGGGATCTCCCCGGCCAGATAAGGCACGGCCGTTTCGTGGGCCAGCACTTGAACCTGGTCTCCGAAAGCTTCCACCAGCGCCGGCAGGCTGCCGATATGATCCATGTCTTGGTGGGTTATAATAATTTTGGTCAACTTCTCGAAAGGAATGGATAATTCCTCGAATGCGGCACGAATCAGCTCCAGTTGGCCGGGAATGCCGGTATCAATGAGAATGACATCTTGATCGTCCCACAGGATGGTCGGGATGAAGGAGTTGCTGTTGTTTGCTACGCTTAGCTGAATAGTTGTAATGCCTGAGCCCAATTGAACCAATTCGAACACCGCCTAATTAAAATTGAATACTCTCTTATTATTCCTCTATTGCTGTAGAAAAACAAGTTCTGCGTAAAGGGATAAAAGAGAGTAGGGGAAAGAGGGGACTAGACGTCCCCTCCCTGTTTGTTTGGTTTATTTGGATAACAAACGGTACAGCACTTGCGCTGCTTCAGCTCGCGTTGCAAAACCTTGAGGCTCGAATTGGCCTTCGGAGCGGCCTTGTACCAACCCTAGAGCTGTGGCTGCTTTTACATCAGCTAAGACCCATTGTCCGATGGCCGCTTCGTCCGAGAAAGAAGGCGCTGCTGCCGGATCGGTTTTACCGTGCAAAAGCCTGTAAGACCGCATCAGTATAGCCGTCATTTCTTCGCGTGAGACCAGAGAGTTCGGCTCGAACTTATCGGTTTCTCTGCCATTCACGATACCGGCTTGCACCGCAGAAGCAACCTCAGGGGCGAACCAGTCGGATGGTTGCACGTCCTGGAATGAAGTGGATGAATTGGCTGTCTTCAATTGCAGTGCTCTTGCCATAAGCGCCGTGAATTGTGCGCGTGTGACCTTACTCTCGGGTTCAAAGGTTTGTTCGCTTGTGCCGCTAATGACAAGTTTAGAGGCTAGTTCTTGAATGACATCCGCCGCCCAGTGAGAGGAAGGAACATCTGCGAAAGATTTGGATACTTCCAGAACGGTGTATTTGCTGAAATGAGAGATGTCGGAACTTAACTCACCACTTAAGTAAGTTCCTCCTATGCGCTCCAACCCTCCATTATCGGAGATGTAATATACGCTGCTGAGCTTCGGATTTGCAGCTGAATCAAGATTGAATCGAATTTGAATAGGTTGTTCGAAACTGGTAAGGCTCAAGGTTTGACCTGCTTTGGTCGTTACATAAAGCTTAATGTTGTAGATCAAACTGCCTAGCTTCACGCTCGCTCCTAGTTGATTCTTAGCTTGATTCAACACGCCCTCGCCAACTGTCGATTCGGTAAGTGGTTCGATGGCTAGTGTAATTTTACTGTCAGTGCGTTCCTGCTCATTAACAAGATTGTTCAGCTGGGTGAACACTTTCGCTGGCAATTCCAGCTTAATCTTCTCCGCTTGAATCTCAAGCTTCTTATCGCTTAACAATTCGGAGGTATTAGAAGGCAAAAGAATCTGCTGAGCATTTGTTGGCAGCGAGATGGCAATCTTCTCTGCTCCACTGGTCTGGAGTTGCTCCGGTTTCACGGAAACAACATTCGACTCTGCAGGGGTTGAGGGCGTCGGATAGCTTCCTAATGTCGGCCTTTCTCGGCTATCTACCAGGACGGTCGCCTTGGCATTCGGCGTAAGCAGCTTCTCTTCCTTGAGGGAGCTGGTGCTGATCTTAACTTGTTTCAGTGTTAGATCTACAGTTCCGGAACCTACTGTCCTGAAGGTTAAGGTACCGAGTTTGGTCGACCCGTTCAAACCGGTTAATGACCCTGTTTTCGTATAGACAAGCTGTGCGTGTGTACCGCCGTCCTGAACAATCTTGATTGGAAGTACGAAGCCGTTCAGGTCGGTAAATTTTTGCGAAGTATCCAACTGAAGGATGGACTCGTCATAATACAGGTTAAGCTCATAGGCGAAAAGGTCATCTAAGGAATCGCCTTGGATGTCTACCTTTAACGATTGATTTTGCAGCAAGGAATTTGTTGAAGTTGTTACAGAAAACACAGGATCGACAACGGCTGCCGCAACCTGCGGAAGCCAAAGTCCAACAGCTAAACATAAGGATAAAGATAACCCAAGCAGCATACGTACCATATCTAGGTCCCGACCTTTCATTGAAAATTGCTTACGGTGTTAATAGGAGCTTGGACTCCTCCTCGGTTGTTAGGGCGGGGGTGGACGCCGGCATCGTACGAAGGTGGGTCGCCTGTTCGAAGGAGTACGCCAGTTTAATCAAAGTTCCTTCATCGTACTCTCTACCCAGGAGTTCAATTCCGAATGGAACTTGGTTGTTGTAGCCTGCCGGGAAGCTGATGGCTGGGAAGCCGGAGTATGCGCTTAACCGGTTCGCATTCCCTGATGTAGTTGCATACAAGACGGCATCTAACGAATTTTCGCCTAATACTTGAGTTAGCGACTGTTGTGTGAGTTTCGTACGCTCCCAAAGATCTTTATAGTAGTTCAGCGTTTCCAAGGTCGTCACGTTATCGCGTTGAATCATCGAGCTTTTTTGGCTTTGTAAAATATCGTTGGATGCAATAATTTCCGTCAGTGTCTTGTAGGGGGCATTCGCACCAAGTGTAGCCAAGTAATCATTTAAATCAAACTTAAATTCCGTACCGCTCAAGCTGGCGTAGCCGAGGATTTTGGATTGGTTCGGGATGGTTACATCAATAACGGTTGCGCCAAGCTGTTTCATCTTGTCGACTGCCGCATTGAAAGCGGCGTCGTTGCCTGTTGACAGTGAACGTATAACGCCGATTCTAGCTCCCTTTAAACCGTCCTTATCCAAATAATCGGTATAGCTCTTAGGGATATTACCAGTTGATAAAGCGGTAACCAGGTCGTTCGGGTCATATCCGCTTACAACATCAAGCGCAATCGCAGCATCCGCAACGGACCGAGCCATCGGACCGCCGACATCCTGAGAGTGGGCGAGAGGAATGATGCCTTCACGGCTCGTCAACCCGATCGTAGGACGAATACCTACGAGTGCGTTGCGTGAGGACGGAATTCGAATGGAGCCGCCTGTATCTGTTCCGAGGCCGATTGTGCCGAAGTTTGCTGCAAGTGCCGCACCGGTACCGCCGCTTGATCCGCCAGGATTCGTGGTCAGATCATAAGGGTTTTTGGTCTGTCCGCCAAGCGAACTGAGTGTTGTCGTTCCGAAGGCGAATTCATGGAGGTTAGATTTCGCGAGTATAATTGCGCCCGCATTCTTCAGCTTCTTGATCATAAACGCATCGGTCGAGGTGTTGTTTGTTTTTAGACAAATACATCCGGCCGTCGTTGGCATGCCAATTGTATTGAAGTTGTCCTTCACAATAACGGGAATACCGTGAAGGGGTCCTCTAGGCCCTTTCTCGCTGCGCTCCTTGTCTAGAGCTGCTGCTTCTTCGAGTGCCTTCGGATTGACGTTAAGAATGGCCTTGATTTCAGGACCTTTTTGATCATATGTATCGATACGCGCCAAATATTTCGTGACAAGCTGGACGGCTGTCAGTTTACCGGCATTCATCGCATTTTGTATATCCATTACCGATGCTTCCATTAGTTCAAATTGCTTTGTATCATACAATACTTTTTTGCCTAATAGGCCTAGATCGGTCAGATCGATCGATCCGTTTTGGTTGAAATCGGCACCAGCCACCGTGGACCATGAAGCGTGAGTAGATGTAATACCGTAATAAGGAGCAAGCCAAGCCAAATCGCCGATATCAAGTGCGCCATTACCGTTTAAGTCTCCGGTAACTTGGTTCGTTTGCAGGCTGAGACTGCCAAAACGCGTTGCTTGGATTACGCCGGTATCTGCAAGGCCAAGCTCAGCGCTCACTTTAATATCCTGTACGCCGCTATTTGCTTTTGCTTTGAATTTAAGGCGGATCAGTGTTTTGTTATTAACAGCTGACTCGCTAATGCTGGCAGCGACGACTGTTGCCTTGCCTAGCTCTGCATTCTGTCCGACGATCGTGGTTGAACTGTCTACGGCTTGTACGTCGATGAAGTCAACTCGGGCGGGATTAAACTCGATGATAAACTTCTGGGCGGTCACTTTCTCGGTAACACCGGTTAACGCTACATCAACATCGAATAACGCTCCGCTAATGGTAGTTGAAGGACCTGTCAGAAGGACGGATTCTGAACCCGGTGGTAAAACGACAACATTGGGAGCTGTTTGATATACCGTCTCTGTTACTGTAGACGAGCTGTTAGGTGAATCAACGCTGGAGATAGAGGTTTCTGCGGCAGCGCTCAGTGCTCCTAAAGGCAACGTAGCTGCAATAAGGGCCGTGGAAAGGACCTTCGAAATAGAGCTTCTGGATAATAAGGATTTCATGAAGACGCCTCCAATAACAATTACGAATTTATCTAACGTGGATATTACTAAGAAAATGCTAGGTTGATAGAAATGATGAAAATGATGAATTAAGCTGAGACCAATAACTTGAGAGGAGTAATAAAGTGAATGTTATGTTAGATAATATCACCTCGTTTTGTGTATTTTCACTTATGGACATCATTCTATTACATCATTTGTTAATGAACAAGGTAGATTCTTCCAAGAAAGCGCATGCAAATATTTTAAAATTTTTAGAGTTGTAACGCTAAAAACATAGATAAACTAGTAAATAATCTCGTAAAATAACGTAAATATGATATGTATGCGTTTTTATGACTATGTTATGTATTTGATAAATAATATAACATTAAATACGATTGGGTTGTGTTTAAGCGTTTAAATTAAAAAAATACCTAACATGGAGGTTTTCTTACGTGACATTTATTCATGAAAGTAAACTCAGCAAAAAGGTCCTCATCCCGTTCCTTGTCTTGGCTCTCTTTAGTATGATGTTGGTATTTATGAATCCGACCTCTGCGAGTGCGGCTGCGGCGATTCCTCCGTTATCCGACAGCAGAAATCCCCAACTGCCTAACGTTATTGTAATCGCAACCGGTGGGACGCTTGCAGGAAAAGCAACGGATGCAACGAGTTTTCAAACTTATCAAGCAGGAACGTATCTGATGTCTGACTTGGTAAGCCAATTGCCGAATAAAGATAAAATCGCGAATGTGAACACCTATCAATTTGGAAATAAAGGGTCAGGTAGTTATTCAATAGGCGACTTGTACGATCTATCACTTGCCGTTGATCAAGCTTTGGAGGTCTATGATGGTGTTGTTGTGACTTCCGGGACCGACACGATGGAAGAAATCGCGTATTTTCTTGACCTCACGGTTAGAAGTGAAAAACCGGTTGTCGTCACTGGAGCCATGAGACCTTGGGACGTTATCGGAACAGACGGTCCTGCGAACTTGTACAACGCTATTAAGCTTGCAGGCAGTGGAAAAACGAAATCGTTTGGTACTGTCCTTATGTTGAACGACACTATTCAAGCGGCGAGGGAAGTGACTAAAACGAACGCTCACCGTATGGATACCTTTGAGACGCCAATCCTCGGCGCGCTTGGTTATATCGATGAGACGAATATTAGTATCTATCGTGCTACGGCTAGAGCGCTGAAAGCAGGCGAAGCGGATTGGGCGACGCCATTTGACTTGAAGACGATTACGAAGGACAAGCTCCCTGCCGTAGAGATTGCGTATGCTTATCAAGATGCTGGAGGCGGCGCGATTAACGGTCTGGTGGCCGATGGCGTCAAAGGGATTGTGACGGCAGGAACAGGTGCGGGCGGCATTTCATCGAAGATGAGCGCAGCGCGCAGCAATGCGATCAAACAAGGTGTTATTTTCGTCACCACAACACGGACAGGTTCAGGTACCATGTATCCTAGCTCAAGCAACGGCATCATTGCCGGGGATAGCTTGAACGCACAGCATGCTCGAATTATGCTTCTACTTTCAATGGCTTTTTCCAACGATTTTAACGTGATTAAAGGTTGGTTTGGCACTTATGGTACGCAAGATGTGAAAGAGGCATCATAATTCAGCGGGAGGTAAGGTTTAATGAATGATATGTATCATCCAAATCTCAAAAGAAGCCTCATCCCGCTCTATTTCTTGTCTCTGGTGCTCTTGTTGGCTGTTTTGTTCATCCATCCGTCGAATGCAGGTGCGGCGGAACCTTCGGGAACAGCCTTTCCGATTCCTCCGCTATCCGACAACAGAGACCCTCAACTGCCTAACGTTGTTGTGATCGCGACCGGTGGTACGTTGGCGGGTAAAGCAAGAGATGCAACGAGTTTTCAAACTTATCAAGCAGGAACGTACCTGATGTCCGATCTTGTAAACCAATTGCCGAACAAAAACAAAATTGCCAATGTGAACACGTATCAATTCGGCAATAAAGGTTCAGGCAGTTATTCGATGGGGGATTTGTACGACCTATCCCTTGTGGTAGACCAAGCGTTAGAAGTTTATGATGGAGTGGTCGTTACTACTGGCACGGATACTATGGAGGAAATCGCTTATTTTCTTGACCTCACGGTAAGAAGCGAAAAGCCTGTCGTTGTCACTGGCGCCATGAGACCTTGGGACGTCATCGGTACAGATGGTCCGGCGAATTTGTACAATGCAATTAAACTTGCAGGCAGCGGTAAAACGAAATCGTTCGGCACCGTGGTCATGCTGAATGACATTATTCAAGCGGCAAGGGATGTAACCAAGACGAACGCGCAGCGCATGGATACGTTTGAAACGCCAATTCTAGGCGCACTTGGGTATATTGATGAGACCAACATTCGTATTTATCGCACCACTGCGAAACGGTTCAAAGCAGGTCGGGCGGATTGGGCAACCCCTTTCGATCTGAAGAAAATTACGAAGGATAAACTTCCGGCAGTCGAGATCGTTTATGGCTACCAAGACAGTTCAGCCGGTGCGATTAAGGGATTTGTCGCGGAGGGGGCGAAGGGGATCGTGACCGCTGGCACAGGCGCGGGCGGTATTTCGTCGAAGATGAGCACGGCACGCAGTAATGCCATTAAACAAGGTGTTATTTTCGTCACGACAACAAGAACAGGCTCGGGCACGATGTACCCAAGCGGCGGTAATGGTATTATCGCTGGAGACAGCTTGAATCCGCAGCATGCCAGAATCATGCTTCTGTTGTCCATGGCTTTTTCCAATGATTTTAATACGATCAAGAACTGGTTTGGAACTGTCGGGACGCAAGCCATTCAACTCAAGACACAAGCACCTGATATTGAGGCTCCGGTGTGGCCGCAGGGCAGCGCCCTTCAGGTTACGAATATCGGACAGAATAGCTTGACTCTAACTTGGCCGGAAGCGTCGGATGATATTGGCGTGAAGCAATACCGAATCTATGAGACGGGAAGCGGCACCGTGGTCGGAAACGTCTACGCTTCAGTGACTAATGGCGTGTATGCTTCGGTTACTAACTCTGTTTATTCCTCAGTTACAGGAAGTGTCTATTATTCCTTTAACCTCAGTACGCTAACAGCGGGTACGACCTATACATTTAGTGTTACAGCGGTAGACGCTGCAGGTAATGAGAGCATCGGGCTTAGCAAGACGATTCAGACTAACTCACCAAGAAGTTCGTCAGATTCAACAGGCTCGTCAAACTCGGGTTCAGGTTCTCCTGTTGTGCCTGCCAAGCTGGATGTGACGGTTCCAGCAGGTGGTACGCGCAGTGTAAGTTGGAAGGATGCCATTTGGATTACCATACCTGAGGGAGCGACGAGTCAAGAGCTTCATCTAACAGCTGAGTCATTGCAAAATGTCGATGGGTTAGTTAGCGATAGTCATAAGCTGCTTAGTTCCGTTTTTGAGATTTTGAAAAACTTCACGCAGAACTTCGGCAAGCCGGTAAGCATTTCGTTCTTGTTTGATCCTGCCAAATTAGGTCAAGATCAGCAGCCATCTGTTTTTTATTACGATGAAACGAAAAAAACATGGATTGAAATTGGCGGCACCGTAATGGATAACAAAATAACTGTGGAAGTAAATCACTTTACGAAGTTTGCTGTATTTGCTGTGGACAAACCGAAGAGCCCTGGAAGTGTGGAAATTTCCTTCTCGGATATAGCTGGACACTGGGCGGAGCTAGACATCAAGCAAGCTGTAACGCAGAAAATCATTAGTGGCTATGCGGATGGAACGTTCAAACCAGACAATTCGGTTACGAGGGCCGAGTTTACAGTCATGCTGATGAACGCGCTAAAGGTGGACAAAAAGGGCAATGCGCTTATGTTTGCAGATCAGCAGCAGATTCCTGCGTGGGCTGAAACGGCGGTAACTCAAGCGGTAGATTTGGGAATCATTCATGGCTATGAGGATCAGACTTTCCGGCCGGACGGCTTGATATCTCGTGCAGAAATGGCAGCCATGATATCGGCGGCTTTGGGTACGACGCCGGCAACGCAAGCGGCGACTAGCTTTGCCGATGACGAAGAAATCCCGGCGTGGGCGAAAGGCCATGTAGAGAGTACTCGTGCACTGGGCATTATTGACGGACGCAGCGGTAATAATTTTGAACCGGCTGATACAGCTACACGGGCGGAAGCGGTTAAGGTGCTCATGAAAATGATGCAGCGGAAATAAGAGGATTAATAAGAATAAGCGATTGAAAGCCACCTCTCGGGGTGGCTTTTAATCATATGAGTTCGACGATTTTCAGCGGGAGGGAACTATAGTCCCCTATTTCGCTGAAAAGGCACACTTTCGGCCTAAGAGGGGAACTACAGTCCGCTAATGTGCTGTTTCACCTGAAAACCGGGTGATGGAAGTGAAATAAGACCCTTCAGTTCCTCTCGGAGAGCGAATAGCTCGGTTTCCTTAAAATAGTGAACTCCAGTTCCCTTAAGTGGAGCTTCAGCGGAGTTCGCTGCTATATTTTCGCAGCGGGTCAGGCGGAAGTTCGTTATTCCACAACAACGGCACGCTGAGCTGCCTTTGACCTCGGCTTACGAGTTCTCTCGATCCATATCGTGAAAACGAGGAGAGCGAGAAGACCTAAGCAAACGAAGAGCGGAAACCAGCTTTTTGCAAATCGACCCGCTTCCATCATCACCAGCATCGCAATCGTTGGCAGCAGAGGCTCGCCGTAGGCTTTCCACCAGTTAAGTGCAAACTTTTCAAAATAATAAAATCCGATCATCGTCAGAGCAGACACAGCCCAGCCTCCGGTATAAATCCAAACGGCAAGCACGGGGCTGCTGGCGGCAACCATAGGGACAAAAATGACAACGAAAATCCCGGCGGCAATCATAACCCAGAAGGTAGATTTCGTCTTGCCGATACCTGCCATAATACTTCCGCCTAGACGACCGACAGAAGAGAAGAGGACACCTAAAGCCATAAGACGAATGTAGGTAGCGGAATCACCTGTTGAATAGTCCGAACCAAATAAAAATCCATTGATTTGACTCGGGTATAAACAAATGATTGCGGTCAACGGATAAAGCAAAATGTTATTATAGCGGATACAACTCGTACCGCGATGCTTGCTCTCCTCGACATCCTGTGCTTTCTCTGCGACAAAGGGGAGTGTGACGATCATGAACGCCCATGTGATGATTCCAATAAAGCCAGTAATTCGGAAACCGTTTGCTAAATAACCTACAGCCAATACAGAACTTGAACCTACCATCATGACGAGGAAAGGCTGTTGAAAAGCTTTTGCGATATTGCCGGCCCAGGTTGGCAGTCCGTATGCCAGCATGTTTTTGACCTCCTGAATCGGAAGAACACCGAACCATAAAGGTTTATGCACACGTTCAACTTTGATGCAAATAATAAAGGCAGTCAGGAATGCTCCTACGCCCATCCAAAGTGAAATGTTTTCTAGTAAGCTCAAACTGCCACGTGGCAAAAGCACGCCAAGCACCGTGCCGGTGGTGGACAGCGCCGTCGTAATCACCATAAAGAAAGCTTGCGTTCCGAAATCGCGGTTCCCGGAGAAGGAAGCAACGCCGATGTTTAAAATGGAGTTGAAAATAAACATGATCGAACTCAGCAGTAAAGCGCCTCGAAGTTCTGGCAAATGGTAGTAGTTCGCCAGAAGTGGAGCTAGTGCTAAAAGCATCAATCCGATAATCAAGCTAAAAAGGATACTCCCGGTTAAGGCGACACGGAAATTGTTTTGAACCGCTTCCAGTGGTTTGCGCGAAAACGCATAGATTAAGGAAGAGTTGAAGCCGAAATTGAGGAATAGGGCTATCATCCCGAAAATTTGCAGCAACAGGTTGACCTCGCCAAACCGATCCGGGTCGCCTAACTCCCTGGCGAGTACGATACTCCCCACGGTTTGCAGCATTTGATTAATAAAAAGCCCGAGACCGATGATAGACACATTTCGAAGTAAAAAACGTTGTGTATCGGATAAATTGAATCGCTGTGTTCGCATGGGGACTTCCCCTTTTCCATGGATTAGGTCGGACGCTTAAGTCATCCAAAGCGTATCAAACACCTCCGTGTATGACAAACCAAGGATTTGGAGGAAAACGGAGAAAAATAAAGATATTCATTGCTTATGTGGGGTTGTTAATTCCTGTAAGAGAAATATGTGGGAAAATCCAATTATTCATCTTGACACACCTATATCCATGAAATACTATGTAATAAACATTAATAAACAATTTATTTATATTAATGAACATTATTATTCATCAATGAGCAAAAGGAGGAGGTGACGTCTATTGTTATCACATGATTCGATTTGGCACATTTCCGATATGTCCCTTACTTTTCGCATGATTTTATCTGTGGTGCTTGGAGGGCTTATAGGTCTGGAGAGGGAATGGAGCAATCATGCAGCTGGACTGCGCACTCATATTCTTGTATGTGTCGGTTCAACAACCATCATGCTTTTGTCTATTTACGGGTTTAATGATTTCATTATTGAACCCAATGTCAGGGTTGATCCTGCTCGTTTGGCTGCACAGGTGATAAGTGGGATTGGCTTTCTTGGCGCGGGAGCAATCATGCGCACAGGCGCGACAGTTTCCGGCCTGACTACGGCGGCCTCGATTTGGGTAGTAGCCGCAATCGGACTGTCGGTAGGGGCTGGATTTTATTATGTATCTATTTTGGCTGCCATTCTTGTATTGTTTTGTCTGTTTGTATTGAATCATTGGGAGAAGTACCTCCTACGGAAACGTCGACAAAAAGAATATATTCTCTGTGTATCGAGTAATCCTGAAAGTTTAAATCTTGTTTTTAATAAGCTGACGGAACTCAAAATACACATTCGGACTATGCAGATGATTCCGCGCATGGAAAGGGCTGAAACCAATAGTTACAACGGTGAGGTTTCATTAGGCATTTCAATTAAAGTGCAAAACGATAAGTCGTTGACGGATATTTTGAAAACGCTTATCTCCCTTCCGGACGTTCTGGGTGTAGAGCCGAGTGCTCAGCATGAACATTCTGGTGGAAGTAGTCGCGAACATGTAGTTAAATCCTTGCACTCTTAGGGGAGCGCAGTAATTCATATCGTAGTAAAGAAAGCATAGAAGCGGTGGCTCTTCCTATTTGGATGGTAGCGGCCAGGCGGCTATGCTTATTTGTCTTGTTTAACATAAATTAAATATAATCAAGCATTTTTTTGTTAATATTCACGGAAAATTCGTGTTGACGAAAGCGAAATTGAGAATGTATACTCAAAATAAGCAATAACGAGCATTAGTAAACATTTTATTGCAAAAAAATGAGTGGAAAGGAGAAGAAGGGGGTTATGCTGTAATTCGGCATAGAATGGAAGCAGCATATGCGAGTCTGAGTGGATTTATTTAAATGTAGTTTACAATCGCAGAAGTCATTAGAAAGAAATGGGAGGAATCATATATGGAACAGGCAAAATTCGTACAAAACCGTATTCAATCGCGTGCATATCGATTAGTAAAGCCTCATGAGGTAATCGAGACCGTCCTTGAAAAACAAATGCAAGCTTGGGATGTTGTCGTGGAACCGACCCTGGGCAGTGTTTGTCATGCGGATTTACGCTATTTTAGTGGGCAACGGCGAGCAGAAGCGTTGGAGAAAAAGCTTCCTATGGCACTTATTCATGAAGGGATTGGCATCGTAAAGTCAAGTGGTACACCGACAGTCAAAACGGGTCAACGAGTTGTTATTGTGCCGAACATTCAAGGATATATGCTGGATGGAACAGATCCGATGAACTGTTGTGAGTCTTGCAGAAGCGGCAAGGGAGTCAATTATTGCACACGGGGGCGTTTTTTGGGAAGCGGAACCGACGGCATTGCTCAGAGCAGATTGGTATTTCCAGCAGCGAGCGCCATCCCCATTCCAGATGAAGTACCGGATGAAATTGCTGTACTGGCAGAGCTCAGCTCCGTTTCCTATCAAGCTCTCCATCATGTTGCGGATTCACTTAAGAGTGCACAGGTAGTTGTATTCGGAGATGGTCCGGTCGGATATTTGGCGGCTGCCATGCTTCATCATGTTTATGGCGTAAGTCAAGATCGACTCACTGTATTCGGTGCTGTTCCAGAGAAGCTGGCACAATTTGAATTTGCCACCCGCAAGTTAGTGCAGGATTATGATTTCTCCAAAGGTGAAAGGTATGATGTCGCTTTGGAATGTACGGGTGGCAAGTTCTCAGAAAGTGCGATAAATCAAGCCATTGAGGTGTTAAATCCAGGCGGACATCTTATTCTGATGGGAGTAACGGAAGATCGGGTGCCCATTAATACGAGGGACGTTCTTGAAAAAGGAATCACGATGAGAGGAAGCAGTCGTAGTTCTATTCATGATTTTATACCTGTGTTGGAGGCTATGAGAGACGTGCAATGCCAGGAAACGTTAAGGAAGCTGCTTCCGGATGAGCGGACTCAGATTCAATCCGCCCAAGATTTCGCTCATGTTATGGAATTTGCTGAATCCAACAGAGGATGGAAGAAGATTCTATTAAATTTCAAATGGTGATGTTTCGGTAATGACAAAAATAATGAATTGAAGTAAACTTATCTAAGCAAAAAGAAAGCGTTTACCAAGAGAAATAAACATTAATAAGCATCAACATCTTGTATATCATTGGAAGGAGGATCCATTTGAACAAACAGAGACTTTGGGGCAAGTTTCGCCCGTATATCATGATTGCGCCTGCCATGGCCGGTATCCTTGTTTTTGTCATTTACCCTATTCTATACCTGATTTACTTAAGCTTCTTTAAATATAACATGCTGAATAAGGCGAAGAGCAGGTTCATTGGACTGGATAATTTTATTGAAATCTTCACGAGAGAAGACTTTTACAAATCACTATGGAATACGTGCTTGTACACGATTGGAGTTGTCGTTCTGACCTTGGCATTATCCTTAATTATAGCCGTTTGGCTAAGCAACAACAGCAAATTCAATTCCTTGATACAAGTCGGCATCTTTACTCCCCATATTATTTCAATCGTATCGATTGCGCTCGTATGGCTTTGGATGATGGAACCAAGTGTCGGTTATCTCAATTACATGCTGAAAGCGCTCGGCTTACCACCGTCCCAATGGTTGCAAAGCTCCAGAACGGCTTTGGTTTCTGTCATTCTCGTTTCGGTATGGCACAGCATTGGCTATTATGCGCTAATTATCATCGCAGCCATCCGAGGGATTTCTAGAGAGATTCTTGAAGCAGCGGCTATTGATAATGCCAGTAAGTTCAGGGTGCTGTTCTCGATAACGATACCCATGATTTCCCCACAGCTATTTTTTATCCTTATCATTATGACGATTGGTTCTTTCAAAGTTTTTGATACGGTGAGAATCATGACGGGAGGCGGTCCCAATAAAGCAACCAACACGCTTGTTTACTACATTTACGAATTCCGTACAACGAATATCGGTTATGCTTCAGCGACAGGCGTAGTATTGATGGCGGCAATCGGGCTGCTGACCGTGCTGTACTTCCGATTACTGTCCAAAAAAGTCCATTATTCTTAATGGCAAACTAGAGGATGAAAAAGGAGAGTACAATTTGCCATGAAGCGAACCGTCAGCTTTATTTTCAAAATCGCGCTTCTACTTGTTTTTATATTTCCGTTTCTGTGGATGATCTCGACGTCATTGCAGTCTTATGATGAGATTATGACGTTCCCGCCGACGATGGTTCCAGCTATGCCGCAGTGGAAGAATTTCACGGATGCTATGGGTACGGGACCATTTTTAACCTATACAAAGAATTCCGTCATCGTGACGATTTCCGTTATCGTTCTGCAAGTGATTGTGATGATCCCAGCTGCTTACGCTTTTGCCAAATACAATTTTTATGGAAAAGGAATCCTATTCGGTATGGTGCTGTTGGCGTTTATGATTCCCGGCCAGGTTACCTTCATTCCTGTTTATTTGATGCTGGCGGATTGGGGGTTAATCAAATCGCTGCTGCCGCAAATTATTCCGTTTATGTCCAATGCATTCGGCATCTTCCTGCTTCGCCAATATTTCATGCAAACTCCGGAAGAAATCATAGAAGCTGCTAGAATTGATAACGCGAGTGAGTTCAGAATCATGTGGAATATCCTTACCCCAATGGCTATGCCTGCCTTGGCGACGGTTGTGCTATTCAGCTTTGTCAGTCATTGGAACGATTATTTCTGGCCGCTGGTTATGACCGATTCGACAGCGGTTCGGCCTCTCACGATAGGTATTTCGATGTTGAAGGAAACGGAGGGGGTGAACAATTGGAATATTCTGATGGCGGCCAATGTGGTGTTGGTCATTCCCATTTTGATTGTGTATGCATTCTGCTCGAAATACATTGTTAAAGCTTTCGTATACTCCGGAATTAAATAAAACAAAATAATCTAATCCTACTCATGGAGGGGTAAATACATGAAGAAAAAAGTTGGCAATATGATGGTCACTGCAGTCGTATTAACGGGTTTGCTAGCAGGCTGTTCATCAAATGGAAGCGGCGTTGAAGGATCAACAGCTCCTGCAGCGACATCGGCTGCGACGGCCAAGACCTCTACTGAGCCGGCAAAAGGCAAGGCTACGATTCAATTTTGGCACTCCCTCGGGGGAAAAACCGGTGAGTATATGACTGCGATGATTGACCGATTCAATGCTTCCCATCCTAATATTGAAGTGGTCGGCACGTTTCAAGGTAATTACGATGAAACCGCTACCAAATTGCAGCAGTCGATTGCAGCCAATACCGCCCCTGACGTGACGATGCTTGAACGCGCATATGTCGAGCAGTTCGCAGACGCTGAGGTATTGCAAGATCTTAACTCCTATATGAAAAGCTCGAAACTGAGCGCAGATGACTTCGTTCCTGGTTTGATGGGGCATTCTACGTTTAATAACAAATTGGTATCCTTGCCTTTAAACCGTTCCACGCCGATTTTCTATATCAACAAGGATATGCTGGATGAAAAAGGACTTGCGGTTCCGACAACATGGGACGAACTGAACAAAGTTGCCAACGCGCTTGTGATTAAGGAAGGAAGCGAATACAAGCGTTACGGGCTTACGATGGTTCACGATTCGTGGTATCCAATTGCCTTAATTGCGCAAGCAGGCGGTAAGTTTTTTAATGAGAAAACAACTTCACTTGATTTTATCGATAACGGAATCGGTGACAAAGTATTTAGCTACTTGAAGGATATGCAAAAGTCGGGCGCTTTGTACTACCCACCTTCACAAAACTCCGGCAGCATCGTAAATCAGATGTTCACAGACGGTAAAGTCGGGATGATGTTCCAATCGACAGGTGTCATGGGATCGCTTTCCAACCTTAAATTTAAAATGGTAACCGCATTCATGCCGAAGGATAAAGTGAATGCTGAGCCTACAGGCGGCGCTAATATTGCCATGACTACCGGATCAAAGCAAAAGGACGCAGCGTGGGAGTTCATTA
Source organism: Paenibacillus violae (assembly GCF_032461945.1). Lineage (NCBI taxonomy): Bacteria > Bacillati > Bacillota > Bacilli > Caryophanales > Paenibacillaceae > Paenibacillus > Paenibacillus violae. The sequence continues at coordinate 164,753 of NZ_JAWCUD010000014.1, read as the reverse complement.
ACTGGGTAGAGACTGATCCGCAAGGCGGCTTACAATTCATTATCGATACGGGTTACCTCCCTTTCACCAAGAAAATGGTCGAAACGAAGCAAATTCAGGATCTATGGACGAAAGAGCCAAACCGCAAGGTCGCTTACGATCAGCTTAAATTTGCCGTTGATACAAATAAAAGCGTCGTTTGGCCGGAAGTTATGAAAGAGTTCCATTCCGTTATGCAGGCAATTATGTACGATAGCAAAGATATCAAATCGTCATTGGATGGATTTAAAAAGGAAACGGAACGAATTTTGAAGTCCAAATAAAAATAATTTGGAGGAATGGCGACAATGTCCTTAACTGATAAGAACTTAGGGAGCAAGGCTATTCAATGGCAGGCCCACCAAAACTCGAATTCGGAAGTGCCGGAGAACACGATGGCAGCGATGAATTACGCATGGAGCCTCGGAGGGATACCCGAGATTGATATCCGGCAAACGGCAGATGGCATCATTATCGGTATACATGACGCAACGCCGAAACGAACATTGTCCGTACCCGAAGCGCATCAAGACAAGCTGATTTCTGAACTTACTTTTGATCAGATTCAGCAATGGGATGCAGGCTTGAAATTCGGAGAGCGGTTCCTCAATGAGAAAGTTCCTTCACTTAAGGAGATATTGGCTGTTTTGTCCGAGCATTCCGACCGTCAGCTCTATCTGGACTTCAAACAGGTAGATTTGGAAGTGTTGGCTGCGCTGATTCAAGAATACGGCGTAGCCGGGCAAATTATATTTGCCCACAATAATCATGAGAATTGTAAAACAGTTAAGCGGTTAGTCCCCGAGGTTAGAACCATGCTGTGGATTCCTGCACGTTTCCCGGAAACAGCGGTGGAAACATTCACACATATTCGTCAAACCGGGTTTAACTCCCTTGATATTGTTCAGCTTCACCTGCCGGATGCCGAGGAAAAGCAGTCATGGCGTTACAAACTGCAGAAAACTTTTATTCAAGAGGCTCTTCAGTATTTGGGAGAAGCGGGGATGGAATTGGAAGTGCTGCCGTACAAATTTGATCAGGAAGACTTGTTCGAGTTGCTTAACATGGGAATTCGGCGATATGCAGTTGACGAGCCAAGTGTATTTGTTGAGCTATTGAGTCGCTATTTTGATTAGGAAAGTGAGGTCAAATTCGATGAGAGTTAAAAGGTGTATGGTTTGGATTGCAGGAATCGTGCTTACTTGTGCGCTTGGGTCATCCATGCCTACGGCGAGTGCAAAGCAGCCTTCATGGCATTCAAAAGTGTTTGATTTGTCAGATCAACCGACGGAGCTCGTCCGTGATAAAGCGTTACAAAATGGCACTGTTCTGCAATCATTTGCCTTTGACAACGTGAATAAGCATATCTATACCGTGCAGTTGATGGCAGGCGGGCTTACGCTTCCGGGAGAACCGGCTGCCGTTAGCGGGGCTAATCGCAATTTGAACGGTGATTTAGCTTTAACGCAGCTGGATCTTGAGGGAAACAAGGTAGGTTACATGTACTTGAAAGGATTCGGTCATGGTGTTCAGATCGGAGTTGAAACGGAAGACGGAATTCCTTATATTTGGTCGGAGACCGACTCTGTAGCAGAGGGAAAAGATGGTTGGGGAACCGTCATTACAAGATTCAAGTTTGAGAATGGAAAAATTTTAACTCCCGAGTCGCCAGAGCTTCAGAAACACAAGCTTATCGAAGGGGCGGATCGTACAACGGTAAATATTGACGCAGCTAACGAGCTGTTAACTATGCGATATCGGAAAAACGGTGTTTTCCACTTTGGCGTGTATGAACTGGAGAGTGTTAAGCAGCACCGGTATGACGCTATAGCGGATGTTGTACAGCCAAGTGTAGGAACATTTCAAGGCTTTGCCTCTTACGGGCAATACCTCTATTTGCTGGAGGGGAGCTCTTACGGCACAAGCGGTTCGATTGAACCTATAGGTAATACGTACATTACCACTGTGGATTTCGATACAGGAGAAGTAGTCGACAAGCAGCTAATTACGGCGGGGAGTTCTTTATCTTTTAGAGAACCGGAAGGCTTAGCTGTACGAATTCCCGATGTCAAACACCCGCAGAAAGCGGAGCTGGGCGTAGGCTTTGCCTCGGATTTCACTCCTTTGCGGTTAGCCAATGTTTATACTTACAATCGTTTACGACCCGTGGAGGCTATTAAAAATCACAATAAATAGATTTTACTTGGCAGAATAAACAGCATATAATAATATAAAAGCAGAAATGAGCGAATATACTCTTATCTGAGCATAATATTAGCAAAGTTTGCACATAAGAGGGGTGCTTCGTGTTAGCGGCAGAACGAAAATTTAGGATAGTTGAATATGTAAAAATACATCGTGTGGCAACAATCGCCGAATTAGCCCAGGAATTCAACGTTCATGAAGCTACCATTCGGAGGGACCTGGAGGAAATTGAACAAAAGGGACTTGCGAAGAGGACACACGGTGGGGTGACAATCGACCAATGGACGAATAATGAGCCTTCGTTTAATGAACGAGTTGTCCAACAGTTCGATCAGAAGGACAGGATTGGCAAGATGGCCGCTAGCATGGTGGAAGACGGGGAACACATCATTATTGACTCCGGAACTACAACGCTGCATATTGCCAAAAACTTGGTTCAACGATCAAACATTACAGTAGTCACCAATGACATGAATATTGCTACAGAGCTGCGTGATGCGCCAGGCATCAAAGTCATTGTAACTGGTGGAGATCTTTATCCTTCCAGCTACATGTTAAACGGAATGTTCACGGATCATGTTCTAGGTTCACTCCATGTTCAGAAAGCTTTTATCGGGATTCCTGTTATTCATCCCAAGTACGGTCTCATGCATCCGGAGGCTCAACTGGTTCCCACCAAAAAAGGCATGATAAATGCGGCTGAAAAGATAATCGTCGTAGCGGATGATAGCAAAATAGGTAAGGTATCGCTGCATACCGTAGCTCCTTGCACATCCATTAATACACTGATTACAGGCAGCAATGTATCGGAAAATGTGGTTCGCCAATTCCGCGACAGCGGAATGGATGTTATCATGGTGTGATCGATGAGTGCAGATGACAACAAAGTTCAACAAAGGATACCCTTGGGGGTGTCCTTTTTATATGTTTTGGGGATTTACGAATGTGATTGGTTTTGTGTTAAAGTGAATATATCAAACTGTTAGACCTTTTTATATGAAAGAGAACTGGGTCCTTCCTGCCACAAGGAGTTAAAAGGGAGCAAATTCATGAAACTGGTCTGTTTTGGAGACAGTATAACTTCAAGGACTGAAGGTTACGCCCGCCCGCTATTAACCATCAAACTCGCCTCTAAACTTGGCGAAGAATGGGAAATCATGAACGCCGGCGTGCCTGGCAATAATACATTTGATGCAATTGAGAGAATTCAAAGCGATGTTTTACCTCATAACCCGGATCTCGTAACGGTACTATTCGGCGCAAATGATGCTGCACATCATAAGAGGGTTCAATTGCTAGATTATAAGAGGAATTTGACTGACATTGTTACTATTCTTTCTCCTGCCAAAGTCATCCTTATTAGCCCCGCACCCGTAGATGAGAAGTTGCAGCATGCTCGAACAAATCTCGTGCTTAAGGAATACGCCGAGGCCGTTAGAGAAGTGAGTGAAGCAACGGGAAGTCAGTTTATCGACTTTTTCTCAAAAATGATGGGGTTTCACCATCTATCCGAACTATTAAAAGGCCAAAGAAACGATGGTCTTCATTTCGGTGAACTAGGATATGAGTATTTATCCGATGAAATAAAAAAGGAAGTGTTCATCTATGAACGTAGAAACGGTCATGCAAGAACTTGAAGTTCTAGGTAAGGAACGAACCAAGAAAATTTACGTCTCCAACGGTGCGCACGAGCCACTATTTGGTGTAGCTACCGGTGAAATGAAGCCCATTGCCAAGAAAATTAAGCTCAATCAACCTTTGGCTGAGGAGCTTTACAATACTGGCAACTACGACGCGATGTATTTTGCCGGCGTTATTGCTGATCCAAAGGCAATGACGGAAGTGGATTTTGACCGTTGGATAGATGGGGCTTATTTTTATATGCTTTCTGATTATGTGGTTGCTGTAACTTTGGCAGAAACAGAAATCGCCCAGCAGGTTGCCGATAAATGGATCCTTAGCGGTGAAGAGTTGAAAATGTCGGCAGGCTGGAGTTGTTACTGCTGGCTCTTGGGTAACCGACGGGACAGCGAATTTGATGAAAGTAAACTTGCCGAAATGCTCGAAAGGGTAAAAAATACGATTCATGATGCGCCCGAACGAACGAAATATGCGATGAATAATTTCATCTACACAGTAGGAGTATCGTACTTGCCGCTTCATGCTATGGCTGTTGAGACCGCAAAGGCTGTTGGTCCGGTTGATGTCCAACGCAATAAGAGCCTGAACGCTGCCGATCGTATTCAAAAGGAAGTGGAAAAAGGGAGAATCGGTTTCAAACGCAAATATGTAAGGTGTTAAATATCATTGTCGGAATTTGTAGATTTGTGTTAGGATGAACATCAGGTTCATTATATGAGACTTGGATATGGATAGAAGAATAGGAGATCATTTTTATTATGACCAGCAAGAACAATCAGCATGCGTTTAGATTAGCATTGCTGCTCGGTTTATTTTCAACACTCGGGCCTTTTACTATTGATATGTACTTACCCGCGTTCCCGGAAATTGTGAAGCAATTCGGTACAACAGCTTCACTTGTACAACTCAGTTTGACCGCTTGTTTACTCGGTCTGGGTATCGGCCAACTCGTGATGGGTTCTCTGAGTGATGTCTATGGCAGACGCAACCCGCTGCTTATTTCTATGGCCTTTTACGTCGTCGCTTCATTGGCTTGTGCGTTCTCGCCTAATATTGGCGTATTGATTGCATTCCGTTTCGTGCAGGGCTTCTCCGCGTCCGCGGGTATTGTTATTTCCCGGGCAATCGCGCGCGATCTGTACAGTGGTCACGAACTCACCAAGTTTTTCTCCCTGTTGCTGCTTGTTGGTAATTTAGGTCCTCTAGTAGCACCGGTTACGGGCAGTGGAATTTTATCTTTCACGACGTGGATCGGCGTATTTATCGCACTCGCGATATTAGGATTGTACCTATTGACGATGACAAAATGGAAACTACAAGAGACTTTGCCATCCGATCGCCGCAGGCCTAGCAATTTTATGGAACAGTTAAAGAACTACGGATCGCTCCTGCGGGATCGCCAGTTTGTCGGCTACATGCTGGCACAGGGCATTATGATCGCGGGTGTGTTCGCCTACGTGTCGGGTACGCCTTTTATCTATCAAAATATTTACGGCGCTTCGCCGACGGTATTCGCTCTTTTGTTCGGATCGAACGGCATTAGCTTAATCATCGGCTCCCAAGTGGTGGGGCGGATGTCGCATCGCGTCTCCGAACAAGCTTTTCTGTTGTTTGGGCTGTGGCTGGCCTTTTTTGCCAGCATAACAGTCTTAGTGGTAGCCATTGTTCATGGACCGCTTTTCGCCTTGGTGATTCCGTTGTTTTTCTTCGTGGCGGCAATCGGTATTACGTCAACGGCAGCTTTCCCACTTGCTATGGAGAGCCAAAGTCAGAATGCGGGCAGCGCTGCTGCATTGCTTGGTGTCATCCCCTTTTTGCTCGGGGCTGTTGTCTCCCCGTTGGTGGGTATCGCGGGTGAAAATACCGCTGTGCCGCTAGGCGTCATTATTTTGTTGACGAGCGCCGCTGCAATGTTCGCTTACTTCTTTCTCGTAAGAAGAGGATCACGCGGAGTCGCTTAACGATCATTAACCCAAAAAACCTCTAGAAGCACTTAACAGTGCAGTCTAGAGGTTTTTTTGCGTTGCCGACTTTATTTCTCCCATAGCTCGATCAGTCGACCTTCCGGATCTTCGATCCAAGCAAACTTGCCATAGTCACCGACCTCTTTGTTCTTGGCTAGAGGTACACCGATTTGTTCAAGATGCTGAATCACTTCGTCCAAATCATAGACTTGGAAGTTTAACATGACTTGCTGTTCTAGTGGAAAATAGCTGTTATCCTCGGTAAACAAAGAAAAGATCGTTTCATTGCCGGATTGAGGTTGTATGATCGTCCCGTTCCAATCTCCGATTTCAATCTTAAGTACATCATTGTACCATTTTTTTATTACCTCGAGATTTTTAGTTCTCCAAAAAATGCCTCCGAAACCTTTGATCATCGTATCTAACTCCTGTCTATCATCATTTTTTTGCTATCTGATTACAGTAGATATTCGAGATGTACATGTAAGTTCCTTTTTCCCGTGGGGTTGCCCAGAAGGTTAATAACGGTATTGTTATCTAAAGAGCAGGAGCTAATGCTTGAAATTATCGGAGAGGACAGCCTTTGCACCTTTCAGGATATTTTCAGTTAACTTTCATATGCCTATCAGCCCAACTTAAGTCTTATTTCAGGTTCGCGTCCTATACTTCAACTATCAACATTAATTCTATCAACCAGCACTCGAAAGGTGGTAATCACATGAATGAAGATATGAAAGATAATATGAAAGATATGAATGAGATGAACGATACTATGAAAGATATGATCGAAGTTACGGGTATAAAGGTTGAAAACAAATCGGGGAATCCCAAATTTAAATCCATGTTTGCAGCTTTTATGGCCGGTGCGGTCGTTATTGGCGGATTGATGTTCACATCGGATAAGCTGAATTTGTTTGGATATGAGGCTGTGTCCACACCATCAAGCGTCGCTGCAGCCGCTAATTCGGCAGCCGCCAATGTCCAGACGGCGTCATTATCGCCAACAGGGACGAATAGCGTATCAGCCATTGCAAAATCCGCGAGTCCAGCTATTGTCAAAATTGAGACGAAAGTAAAACAAACGAATACGGGACAAAATAGAAGAAACCCATTCCAACAGGGCACTCAAAGTGGTGATACCATTGAAAATGGGATTGGATCGGGCTTTATTTTTGACTCGAGCGGGTATATTTTAACTAACGAGCATGTTATTGACGGCGCGGACGAAATTAGCGTCTACGTGCAAGGCTACGATACGCATTTTTACGGCAAAACTTCTAGGAAGCAGTTATGATCTAGACTTGGCAGTGCTTCAAATTCAAGGAGACAAAGCCTTTCCTGCATTGAAAATAGGCAGCTCCGACAATACGGAAGTAGGCGATTGGCTAGTTGCGATTGGCAATCCGTATGACTTTGATTACTCTGTAACGACAGGTGTTCTAAGCGCCAAAGAGCGTGAGATTAGCATTGATGATACCCAAAAAACTAGAAACTACAAGCATTTACTACAAACGGATACAGCGATCAATCCAGGGAACTCTGGCGGTCCGCTTTTAAATTTGAATGGGGAAGTTATCGGTATTAATACGGCAGTTAACTCTGAAGCGCAAGGCATCGGTTTTGCAATTCCCTCAAGCACATTCAGTTCAGTTGTGGATAAGCTGAAAAATAACGAAACGATCCCCAAAGAGCCAGCACCTTACATCGGAGTAGCACTGCAAAATATTACGGATGATATGCTGTCAGATTTGAAAATCAACAGCACAAAAGGTGCCGTTGTAGCCGAAGTAGAGCATGGTACGCCTGCATTTGAGGCAGGTATTCGACAGTACGACGTTATTTTGAGTGTAAATGGTAAAGCATCATCAAGCACAGAGGACATTACCAAAGCAGTGCAAGCCGCGTCTGTAGGCGATGAACTGAAGGTAACCATTTCTCGCGACGGGGAAACGAAGGATGTTACTGTTAAAGTTGGTGATAAAAACACTGCAACTAACTATCAAAGTTAATAAAATGGAGACCCTCAGCATCCGCTGAGGGTTTCTATGTGCGTTTACCAAGGAATAGAAAACCTGTGGCGCGTACTTTTCCAATTCAACGTACCTGTGAAGACGAGTGCCGCGAAATAGAGAAGCAAGGAACAGACGATAGAAGTAGTTACGCACCAAATCTGCGGCATGCCATGACTCATCACATATTGATAGATCCAGTGTCCGGATATCGCCATCATCATCATACTGATCCCAACTTTGACATAGGGCCTAATGTTCCAATAGAACCCGATGGAGTTGGAGATGGAAAAGAAGTTCAACACCGTCTGCATCACAATACCGATACCGATGCCATAAGCTACACCGATAATGCCCAATTGGCTGCCTAAAACGTAGATCGTGACAGCCTTGATTGCGGTGGCTATTACATAATTCCACAGCGTTGCTTGTGCGCGGCCGAGTCCGAGCAGAATCGCATGAAGCGGGGCATCGAAATAATGCAGGAAAAACATTGGCGCCAGTATTTTCAGGAGCAATCCTGCTTCAGGTGCATGGTAGACAAGTGTCGTTAGCGGAGTCGCCCACTCGTACAGGATCACGGTTGCCGGTGCGCCGATCAAAAGCCCCAAGTTCAAAGCCTGGTTCATTCGCTCATGGATAAGTAGACTGTTCTTGTTCGCCGCTGCCTCGCCAATCGCAGGAATGAGCGCGGTCGACAAGGATTGCGTGATAAAGCTTGGCATGAACAGCAGCGGAAACGCATAGCCGGCCAGCATGCCAAATTGCTTGGTGGCAAGTGCCGTACCGACGCCGGCGAGCGCTAGGCTCGTTGTGATAAGAAGCGGCTGGAAGGTGCTGTACAACGAGTGAATAATGCCGTGACCAGTGGTTGGCAGTCCGATCTGAAGCAGCTCGCCGAGTGTGCTTCTTCCTTGTTTCAAGTGGTTTGCCCAAGTTTCGCCCGACATCCTGGATTCGCCGAACAGCTTGTAGCTTGTCACGAGGAAGAGGAGACTGACCGCTTCGCTGATGACAGAGGCAGCCATTGCTCCTGCGGCGGCATAAGCGACGCCGTAAGGCAGCAGCAGGTGGACCAGCGCTAGCACGCAGGCGATTTGAACCGTATGCTCCAGCACATCGGAGGCTGCAATAGTTTTCATCCGCTGCATGCCGCGGAAATATCCCTTTAATACGGCGGAGACGGCTACAATCGGCGCGATCGGCGTAATGGCGAGCATTGCGTAATAAGCACGTTGGTCGCTTAGGAGAATGGAAGCGATCCATTCAGATCCAAGCAGCGTTATGGTCGTGAGCGCTACGCTCAAGAAGCCTGTGACAGCAAGTGAGACATGCAGAATGCGTCTTACTTTCATTCGTTCGCCGCGGGCGGAGGCCTCTGCGACCAACTTCGAAATGGCTACCGGCAATCCCAACTCCGTAATCGTAATGACGAGTGGGACGAGCGGATGGGCCATCATCAAGATGCCGATTCCCTCTGCGCCCAGTACGCGCGCGATATACATACCGCTGATAAAACCGAGAATACGGTTGATGAAAGCGGCGACAGACAATACGAGCGTACCTCTCATGAACGAATGCCCATGTTGTGACATGACTTGTGTCCTCCTGTTTATCGAATATTTAAATGTATTCAAAAATTGGAAAAGCATGCGAACAAGCCGGGTTTGATGTTATTTTTGCGGATGGATGGGCCTTGTGGAGTGAAATTTGCTCTGCGAGGAAGGGCATTTGTCATGGGTATAGCTGAAGTGGAATACGTTTAGTAAAGATGATAATACAATCGGGAGGCTGAGCGTATGGCTGTATCCTATATGGATTTCACTTCTCCAAACGTCCAATATTTCTACGATCTGAAGAACAATCGTACATTCACCAAGGATGCGAATAACTTCATTAATACGTTGGGTATTCAGCAGTTGAATACGCTGGGCAACGTCTCACTGCTCGACATCTATTTATCCATAGGGAATGTGGTCGAGCCGCATGTTCATCAGAACGCATCTGAACTAGTCTATTGCATTCGGGGCGCAGCGGTCGTCTCCATCTTGAATCCTTTCACCAAAATGGTGCTTAACTTCAACATTACTCCCGGTCAAGTAGCTAATATTCCTCAAGGGTGGTTTCACTGGGAAATGGCTACCGAAGACGATACGCATCTGCTCGCGATCTTCGATGCGCCGGTACCGGAATTCATCGCGGTCTCCGACTTCCTCAGACTGGCGCCGAGAAACATGCTCGCTCATACGTACTGTTTGGATCAAGCGCAGATCACGCAGGCGTTAGCTCCAATCAAGAGCACAGTCACAATAGGGCCACCTGTCGATTGCTCGCATCAACGTCAGGCGCGGCCTGATACTTACCCACCGCAAGCGGAGCCGCATCCGCAAGCTTCTTATACGGGATATGTGGCGCGGCCATCACCTTTCCCGGGCATCGGCAACGGTTATAATCGGTAGGGTTGGCTGGTCTTATACGCAAATAAAGAATCGCAATTCATTAATTGCGGTTCTTTGGGTTATTCAGGGAACTAGAGGGCGCTATTTCGAAGAAAATGCACAATTTCCATTATTAGGGGAACTACGTTCCTCTATTTTGTCAATTTTGCTGTGAAATCGGTCTTTTGAAGAGAAATAAGAGCCTGTAGTTCTGCCTAAATAGGAAACAACTCATTTTCTATAAAATAAGGGACTCCAGTTCCATTACGAGGTTTGAGGTGATGGCAATTGAGGCGGTGGCAATAGATGTTATCACGCTCACATATTGATTGACAGAATTTATTTTTTTAGGGAGTATAAAGGTAAGACGGAAAAGATTGAAAGGTGACTCAATGACAAATATAGAAAACGACTTAGCCGTAAAACTGGATAACACGACAGAAATCATGGCACCCACAGAGGAAAAAGTGAAGCCTTATGGATTTGGTGGCTGGCTTTATTTGGTAGCGATAGGCCTCCTATTAACTTTCGGGAGCTCCTTCTACTATTTGATGGATACGATACTCCCTGTTTACCAAAATGGACGTTTGTCCCAATTGTATGAGGAAAACTGGAAATACGCTTTTATTATCATTTATGAGACGGCCATGAATTTATTTTATGTGATTTTTCCAGTCATCATCGGTTATTGCATATTGAAAAAAAAGAAACGATTGAAATATTTGGCGATATATTTTTACTTGATCAATTTTGCTGCGAATGTTGGCTATTATTTTATTTCAAACACCATTGAAGAAATGGCGACTTACGAACTAATGGGGGAACAAGGCAGAAATATTGTTAAATCATTCGTTACTTGTTTAATCTGGATCCCCTATTTTATCAACTCAAAAAGAGTGAAAAATACATATACGAATTAAAAAGAAAAAGGCAGCCTATCTAACCAGATCGGCTGCCTTCAGTCCTCTTACCATTTTATCCCTCTAATGAGTCGAATGATCTCTTCTTGCTCCTCACCGCTAATCAGCCATGTCCGGATTTCGTTGATGATTTTATCCAAATTCGTGTACCCTTTCGCCAGTCCGTTTAATCTTGCTGCCAATGTTGCGTTGGTCAGTTCTTCCTCGGTTGGAAAAAGAGTTCTCAACTTGTCGATGGCATCGGGATACCGTTTCAAATAATATTTCTGATGTCTGTCCTCAGCTGGGTAAAAGCCTTTAAAAGGAGCAACCTCGGTGTCCGGCATGCCCTTTCCTTGTTCCTCGCTGTTCGCCATGACTTTGTTGACTACGCTCATCTGATTAGGGTCGCGATACAACACTATGGATCTGTACTGCCGGCCTTTGTAATCATTTATATTTACTGGATTATGGTTGCTCCAGAACACATGCAGGATGGCTTCCAAACTCACGATGCTGGAATCAAAGTCCATTTCGACGGTCTCGGAGTGGTCTCCAAGCTGCCGGTAAGTAGGGTTCTCTACCGTTCCTCCAGCAAAACCCACACGTGTTCTCGTGATACCGGCCAGCTGCCCGAACAAAGCATCCGGACTCCAGAAGCACCCCATCCCCAGGGTTACCGTTTGGTTGTTGCTGTTATTCATCGCGCTCACCTCCATATGTTGTGACAAAGCTACTGCGACTGGACTTGTTCCGTACCGCTTCTCGCTCTAAGAAACATGCGAAGGGACAATAGAAGCATCAGTACGCTGATGATCACGCACCCGATAATCAAACTGTGAAAGTGCGCGGTTGTGATTTGAGTGCTAAAAACTGTTCCGAGCAAGCTCGAAGATAATATGGTTCCCATAAAACGCGAAGTCATGAACATGCCCGAGGCAATGCCGGTCTCTGCTGTTGTAACATAAGAATACAGGGCGGTTTGCAGCCCGAGATTCTGAAACCCGTTGCTGATGCCAAGTACAGATAAGCAGATAAAAATCCAAACCGCAGTGGAGCTATCGTGAATCGTTAACAACAGGGAGGTTCCAGCCACAACGAATAACGTACCGACGAGCAGTGGAGTTCGCGAACCGGAACGGTCAATCCACCTGCCCACAAGGGGGGTAACGAGGATGCCGAAGCCTGAAATGGAAAGCATGATTAATCCCACTTCTTGCCCATTGTAATGCCGCACCTGCTGCAAATACGAAGGGATACCAAACATAATTGAGTAAAACACAATGTTGACTAAAATGAATTGCAAATAAACGAAGCAAACATCGACATTCCGCTTAAGAAACAGGACATCGATAAACGGCTGCTTTCGCTTGGATTCATACCAGTAAAAGCCTGCGCTGAGCACTAGACTAAGCAGGAGCAGCAGCCAGTTGACACCGGATTTGAACGATAGGAAAAAGAACAGCCAGCTAAAGATCAGCGCGGTAAAAAAGACGATGCCAGTTATGTCCAAAGAACCTGCACCTGCCTGCTTCCGGGGTGTATCCTTAGGCATCATTCGGAGAGCGAGTACGAATGACACGACGATAAACGGAAAATTAATGAGAAAAATAGACGGCCAGTCGCTATATTGGATCAAAAATCCTCCGAGCGATGGACCTAGTGCCGCTGAGGTGGAGGAGAACACCGACATGACACTTAGCGCTCTCGCTTGATTCGTCGTAATGACCGAGCGGATGATGCCCATGCCATTTGGGAATAGGGCGGAGCTGCCGATCGCTTGAATGACACGAAACGTCATCAGCCAGCCAAAGCTCGTTGAAAGCGGCGCCAGCATGGAGGAAACGGTGATGAGGGCGAGTCCGAGCATGAAGATTTTTTTACGGCCGAATAAATCGCCGACCTTCCCCATGACAGGCTGTGCGACCGCACTAGCGACATAGTAGGTTGCAATAAGCCATGAAATCGAGGCATACGTGACATGAAACTCTTCCTGCAGCCTGGAAAAAGCGACGGAAATCATGGTCGTGTTCAAAGGGTTGAGCAACGTCCCCAAAGCTACAGCTGTAATGAGCCATAGATGGCCGGTTTTGTTTGATTTGGCGGTATCTGACAAGAAGATGAACTCCTTTCAATGGTTCTGCAATCTAACATAAGTATTTTTTAATTGCCAATTTATGTTTAAAAGGAGATATACGCTTGAGCATGATTGTATAAGTAGGCCCGATCCAAGATATATTTTTGACCCTTGTGCGGTTGTGAGACTGATTCCGTTTGTTCAATTAGATCCTGTAAGGCGGACTCCATCAATTCTTTTCTCACGGGTCCCCACGCCTCTTGTTTTAGCAGCGTATAGTTCATACTTTCGGTCAAAGTCAGCCCTTTTATCCGCTGAAAAAGAGCAACCCACGTAGTCAAATCGCACTTCAGGCTTCTAGAAGGGATTGCAAATTCCTTGAAGCCAACAGCCCCCGCATTAGTGGAGATAGCAAGAAGTCCATAGATATGTTCGACTCCGTTTGCAAGTTGCAGCTCATCGATGAGCTCGTGGTCATACCGAAAACATTCTATTCGGGTAATCTTGACTGTTGAATGCAGCAAAGCGATTTGAAGGGGAGGGCGATCCTGGTAAAATTGGGCGGTTTCCATAGTCGTAATTCTTTCATTCATTGTGATTGACATCTTGTCACATCCTTAAACAAGTGTAATGGCTCGAAAAAGCAAAAATGACCTTCTCTGGAAACAGAGAAAGGTCATAGGAATTCAAAGTCATCGCCTCGCTCTTATCTCCCAGATTCGCTTACCTAATACAGCGTTTCCGCAAGAATTAGCACCGTGCATTCCTTTGTGATCAAAGGTTTGTCGGTTGCCGGGTATCATCGGGCTAGTCCCTCCACCTACTCTTGATAAGAAAAATCAACCTATTCGATTACGTTCAATATTACTACAAAGCACTCTGTTGTCAAGGGTAAAATTATGGTTACATATTTACAAAATTTATAAATGAAAAGGTAAACCAAATTAATACAAGCAAATTATCATGATTATGAGTGTCATCAAATTTTAGTGAGAGAAGGAGTGATCTTATGAAGCTAGTTGTAATGGGAGATTTGCATTATCACGAAATTGATGAAACAATTCCAGGTTGGTTAGAAGCACGGAATGAATTCTATGAAACTCTGCTGGGACGATTTTTAGAATTGGAAGGTGATGCTCATATTTCTCTGGGGGATTTGACAAATTACGGGCATTCCTCGGAGCTTCGTGATGTGTATGCGTTGCTGCGAGAAAGTGATAGAACGTTCTACCACGCTTTGGGCAACCATGATCTGTATGCTCAAACGAGAAGGGAAGTACTCGAAATAACGGGACAACATCGCTATCACGCTGTAGAAAATGAGAAAGCCGTGCTTGTCTTCCTAGATACAGCTAAAGAAATGGATTTTGAGGATTGGGGAGGCTCGGTTGACGAACAGCAATTGACATGGTTTGAAGATGTCATAACGGCATCGGGGACGAAACCCGTCTTAGTTTTTGCTCATCATCCGGTACATAACACGACAACCAATTCCGATAAAGATAAAGGCTCCATTCACCCAAGCATCGATATGTGGAAGATCTTAAGCAAGAAAGAAGGCGTAGGGATCTATTTTAACGGGCATACGCACATTGATTCTATTGTTAAGCAAAATAATTGGACGTTTGTTCAACTATCTGCTTGTCTCGATCAGCATGGATTACGGATTGTGGACGTTGAACAAGATGAAATTCGTATTTCAGCTATTGATTTTACGGATGCAGCCCTGACAGGGAATGTTGAGATGTTATACAACAATATGAAACATTTTAGACATAATGCTAGCGCACGCGGGACAGATTCAGAACGGGAGTGCATCGTCTCTTTGCGAATAGAAGCGGAACAACGATAGTTCCTGATCAAGGGAGGTCTTGATGGATGAAAAAGCTTAAGCATGACGAAGGCGGAATGTTTTTTGAAAGATTAAGCACGCACCGCATGGTGGCTTCCATCAAGGAGCCAAAACAAATCGAAATTGCCTTATCTCTTAAACACCAATTAAGCGGTGTATTCCTCTTAACCGGTCATATCGGCGTCATTAAAGGCTATGTAGATTTGTTCAATAAGCACCAGCTGCCTGTCTTTCTGCACTTGGAGAAAATAGGAGGCTTAAGTACCGACGCTTATGGTATGGACTATTTGGCCAAAGTGATTAAACCAACGGGCATTATTACGACGAAAACGAATGTTGTAAAAACAGCGAAAAAAATGGGCTTGCTTGCCATTCAACGCTTTTTCCTAGTCGATACGGAAGGCGTGGAGAACATATTCAAAAGTCTTGCTCAAGTGGAGCCAGACATCATTGAGGTCATGCCGGCACGAATTCCGCAGATGATCGGAGAAATCAAGAAGTTCACGACTCTTCCCATTATTACAGGCGGTTTGGTGTACGAACGAAGCCAGGTCATGGATGGATTTAAACACGGAGCAACGGCAGTATCTGCTTCCAAAACAGATTTATGGCGAGAGATCTATGCGACCGAAGAAAACATCATTCGGAATATTGGTTGATGGAATAATTTTCATAATATTAATAACCACTTAACACTCATTTAATACTGGGCGATTATGATGAAGCCAGACAAGTAAATAGATGTAGGTTGGAGTAGTGGAGAAGCCTGATTAGCGGCCGACTTGAAGTCGGCGGTTGATTTAGGCTTCTTTCTTTTTAGGTTCATACTAAAAAATTGGGAGGAACTACAAATGTTTAAGAAAAAATTAGTATCGATTCTTGCGGTAAGTTCAATCATCATGCTTTCAGCATGCGGAACAGGTGGTGCGGGAGACAAGGCTGTTTCGGGTTCTGCCAATACGGCTTCCTCTCCACAAGGCAAAATCGTCATTAAATATTGGACAGCTAACGGTGGGAAAATTGAAGAAGCCAAACAAAACCTTGTGAAGAAGTTTAATGAGTCACAGAACAAAATTGAAGTTCAGCAAGCCAACCAAGGCAACTATGATGATCTTCATGCGAAAGTGCAAGCGGCATTCGCTGCTGGGAACGCACCTGCCGTTTTTGACCTCGAGATTGCCTCTACCGGGATTTTCGCCCGCTCAGGCATGCTTGTAGATTTGACTCCTCTTGCAGCAAGGGATGAGGCGCAAGTCAATATTAAGGATTTTAACCCTGGTCTTATGGGGAATGCGTATATTGATGGCAAGCTGTATGGGATTCCATTTATGAGAAGCACCCCGATCTTTTACAAAAATGTCACGATGCTAAAAGATGCCGGTTTGGACCCTGCCGGTCCGAAAAACTGGAAGGAATTAGAGGAATATTCCCGCGTGCTGAAAGCAAAAGGGAAGACTCCGATGACGATGGCCGTTGGTGTTTGGGAATATGAGGCGCTCGTTGCTCAAAGCGGTGGTAAGGTACTAAGCGAGGACGGGAAAAAAGCTACTTTTAACTCTCCTGAAGGCGTTGCACCTGTAGAGTTTTGGAAGAAGATGTCCGATGACGGCTTGATCAAATTTACGGTAGGAAAGACGGCAGGTGCTGACGCGGAGAAAGACTGGACCAACCAAATTTCCGCTTTTAAAATCGGATCTACGGCAGGCGTTTCAGCAAGCTTAGAGGTTGCGAAAGGAAATAACTTCGTAATGGCAACCGACTTTATGCCTGCTAATAAATCTTATGGAGTTCCAACAGGCGGATGCCAATTGGCCATCACGTCCAAGCAGAATGACGCTGAAAAAGAAGCAACTTGGGAGTTTGTGAAGTTCATGACATCCAAAGAAAACACAATCTATCAGCATAAATATGTAGGCTACCTGCCTAACCGTCTATCTGCTTTGCAAAGTGAAGAGCTGCAAAACTACTATAAAGAGTTCCCGCAATACAAAGTAGCTTCCGATCAATTACAATATGCTGTCCTTCGTCCGAACGCAAATGCTTACGCTGAAGTTTCGAAAACGATCATCGATGCTATGACGAAAGCCATCCTTGAAAAAGATGTCAAACCGCAAGATGCCATGAACGAGGCTGCGGAAAAAGCGAATAAATTGTTGAGCAAGTAATCAGGGTAAGGAGATGAACGTATGGCAAAGATCCAACTAGTCAATATCGGCAAAAAGTATAAAGACGATACGATTATCAGCGGTCTGAATCTGACGATCAAAGATGGGTCATTTACCGTGCTTGTCGGCCCATCCGGCTGCGGCAAATCAACAACCTTGCGCATGATTGCAGGACTTGAAAAACAGACCGAAGGACAAATATGGATTGGCGACAAATGTGTAAACGATACACAGCCTGGACTTAGGGATGTCGCCATGGTTTTCCAAAACTATGCGTTATACCCAACCATGACCGTACGTGAAAATATCGAGTTCGGGCTTAAGAACAGAAAAGTACCCAAAATGGAGCGGGAAACGTTAATCCGCGATATCTGTGAAATCGTTGCGTTAACGCCTCATCTGGACAAAAAGCCGCAAAACTTGTCCGGGGGACAGCGTCAGAGGGTTGCCTTAGCCCGGGCGATGGTCAAGAAGCCCAAAGTATTTATTTTGGATGAGCCGCTCTCCAATCTGGACGCTAAGCTGCGCAACCAGATGAGAACAGAGTTGATTCAGCTTCATAAAAGGCTGGGCAGCACATTTGTTTATGTTACCCATGATCAAGTGGAAGCAATGTCGATGGGCGATGAGATCGTTGTTATGAATAAAGGAGTTATTCAGCAGTCGGACTCGCCTTTAAAGCTTTATAATGATCCGGTAAATGTTTTCACAGCGCAGTTTATCGGTACCCCTGCGATGAATGTTTTTGATTATGGCCATGTACAAGGGTTAAAGGTAGAGGCAGCTTCGGAGATCGGGTATATCGGCTTCCGGGCTGAACATGTGCTCATGTCTCCGAAAGATCGCACAGACGGGTTTGTCATGGAAGGTGAAATTATTACCAGAGAAAGCCTGGGAGCGGAAAATATTTATCAGATCGATTCACACATGGGGACGTTTTTCGTAAAAACCTTCCTTACCGCTTTGGAAACGAATGATCATATTAACGTATTGATTCCTTATGATCAGCTTTACTATTTTGACTTACAGGGCCAAAGAATTCGCGACATATCCAGACATGTACAACGTGAGAAAATCCTTGTTGCTGGCGGCGGTGTTTAATATGACCATATGGGGAAAACTGCGTCCGTATGCCATGGTGGCTCCGGCCATTACCGTGTTTTCGTTGTTTTTTATCTATCCGATTCTTTATATGATGTACCTGAGTATGTATGATTGGAATTTTATTAGCCCTAACAAGAACTATGTCGGGATGCAGAACTTTACGGATCTCTTAACGGAAAAAGAATTTATACAAGTAATAAACAACACATCCATCTATACCGTTTTAACGGTTACGTTCATCATTGGACTTTCCTTAATTTTAGCGCTTTGGCTGAATAAAACGGGTGTGTTTCAAAGTTTTGTGCAAGGAGCGATCTTCAGTCCGCATATCGTTTCTTGGGTATCCATTTCCATGATTTGGGCTTGGGTGATGGACCCGCAATATGGTTTATTAAACTGGTTTATCGGTTTGTTCGGCTTTGCTAAGCTCGCCTGGCTCTCCTCGCAAAAGACATCGCTGATTTCGTTAGTTATCGTCGCCGTCTGGAAGGGGCTTGGCTACAATACCTTGGTATTTATCGCCGGTTTGCAAAGCATTCCGAAGGACATCTACGAAGCGGCAGCACTGGATCGGTCGAAGCCTTGGACGACTTTTTACAAGTTGATACTTCCGATGCTTTCGCCTACAATCTTTTTCCTGGTGATCATTAATATGATTGGATCCTTTCAGGTTTTTGAGACGATCGCGATCATGACGCAAGGTGGACCGGTTAACACAACGAATACCCTTGTTTATTACATATACGAATACGGTTTCCGGTTCTTTAAAATTGGTTACGCCTCTGCGGCGGGAGTCATCCTGCTGTTCATTGTCGGCGTGTTAACCATCATCTACTTTAAACTGATGTCCAAACGCGTACATTATCAATAAAAGGAAGTGATTCCACTGAAAGCTGAACAGATCATGGATGCGGATCGTACGTTGTTATATGTAAACAGTAAAGAAGAAATTGCATCAAAAATACTACAATATGTAACCCGTGCAATTAGCGTGATTGGCATGATTGGGCTCGTCCTCATTTTTGCAATGCCCTTCATATGGATGCTCTCTACGTCCCTTAAAACGCTGCCGGAAACGATGATTTTCCCGCCGAATTGGATTCCAAAACAGTTCATTTGGAGCAATTATGCCAAAGCGTGGGGATCAGGCCCGTTCTTACACTATATTTCGAACAGTATCATAATCTCGATCAGTATTCTCGTTTTGCAGATGCTTACGATTATTCCAGCGGCTTATGCCTTTGCTCGTTATAAGTTTAAAGCGTCGGGAATTTTGTTCGGCATGGTGATGGTGACCTTAATGATCCCATCTCAATTAATTTTCTTGCCGGTTTATTTACAGTTGAGTGCTTGGAAGCTCCTGAATACGCATCTTGCGCTTATTCTTCCCTTTGCGTCCAGCGCCTTCGGCATTTTCCTCTTGCGGCAATCGTTTAAACAAGTGCAGGAAGAATTAATTGAAGCAGCGCGGCTTGATAGCGCCAAAGAGTGGCAAATTATTGTGAAATTAATGGTGCCTATGGCGAAGCCGGTGCTGGCGACCTTTGCTTTGTTCAGCTTTATTGCGCATTGGAACGATTATTTCTGGCCGCTTGTTATGACGACAGATGATGTTGCGAGAACGCTGCCTTTAGGGATTGCCAAGATCCGGGAAGAAGAAGGGGTCGCGAATTGGAACGTGCTTATGGCCGGGAATATGATTCTGGTAACGCCAATTCTCATTGCTTTCTTTTTTGCACAAAGACATATTATTCGAGCTTTCGTGTATACCGGGGTAAAATAATCCGTTGAAAATTAAATAGGATGGAGAAGGAGGTGTGATCAACTGGGATCATGCCTTTTTCTTTTGAAATTGATAAGCGTGTGATTTTTATCACATACATCTCTTTTGCTGAAAGCTACAATAAAAGCATAAAAGAAAAAGGAGATGGTTCGGATGATGAAGTGGCTCAGAGAGAATAAGTACGCAGCAATGTTATTGACACTCGTTCGGTTGTATGTGGGGTTGGCATGGATCGTAGCCGGATGGCACAAAATAACCGGCGAAAAGGCATTTGACGCTACAGGCTACTTGAAAGGTGCCATTGCTAAGCCGGTTCTTGAGACAGGTACAACGGATTTGGTCTATGGCAACTTTGTAGCTTTCTTGAAAAACTTCGCGCTTCCACACGTTGGCATCTTTAATGTAGTCATTCCTTGGGGCGAATTATTGGTCGGTTTGGGGCTTCTGTTGGGGGCTCTGACAACAACAGCGGTCTTCTTCGGATTAATCATGAACTTCATGTATATGTTCGCAGGAACAGTTAGCACGAATCCCTGGTTAGTGCTGCTTGGTTTCATTGTCTTGGCAGCTGGTGCCAACGCGGGGAAATTTGGGGTAGATCACTTGATCTTACCGTATTTGCACAAATGGTTCGATAAGATCGTTAACAGATTTCATCTAACATTTAAGCTTAGATAACATGAGGGTAGAATCAAATGAACGAATTCAGCAAAGCGCCTGTTCTTCCACTCATAAATGGAGAGAAGATCAGGTGCTTTCGTATAAAAAACTTGGGAGGGATCAGGCATGGAGGTTAATGTGGAGAGTCGCCATATCGGACTCGCTTCTTCGAATCCGGCCAAACTTGCTTATGCAACGGACCGTTTGGCCGATGAACATGAACAATTGCGAAGACAATTACGGAGTCTCGAAGCGAGTGCCAAAGAAGTGAGCTGGATAGATAATACGGCGGAAGGCATGCACATTCTTCAGGATTTAAGACTTAAGGCAGTACATTTCGAGGAGGAACTGGAGTGGCACGCCGCGTGGGAAGAGCAGGAGTTGTACCCTTTCCTGATCAACTACTTTCATAGTCAGCAAGCGCCTACGATCATGCCATCCTTTTGGGTCCTGGAAAAAGATCATCAATTAGGTGTTTCATTTCTTCAATCGTTCAAGGAGGCCGTCGTCGATATAACGCCTATTTTCAATAAAAAGCAGTTAACCGAAACGGCCTCGTACCTCTTGCAGGCGTGCTTGATATTAAATGATCATCTCACCATGGAAGAACAGTTTGTTTTGCCTTTAACGGATAGGGTGCTAATGGATCTGGAATCCTTCTTTTCATAGGAGAAATGTGACGAGGAGATAGGGGCTATTACATTCTGCAAATTTCTAACGGACAGTTTTCACAATGACAAATATTTCGCAGATAGTTTGCATTTTTAATAACAATTTGACCATTGCGATAGGTAATCGCATCTTCTTTTCTCATTTCGCTTAACATTCGGTTGACACCTTCGCGTGTAGAACCAATCATATCCGCCATTTCTGCGTTGCTAAGTTTATAATCGATCAAGGTATGCTCGCCTGAAGGTACTCCATAGGAGTTACCAAGTCTTATTAATAAAGAACAAAGCGCCCCGGGCTTCCCATACATCATTAAATCCCGAAATTTGGCTTCGGTCATCCGGTGCATGAGCCCCATCCATTTCATGAATTCAATAGCCAGATCACTGTGCTGCTGCAGAAGTTCCTCAAGGTCTTTGCGCATAATGACCCCAACTTTGCAGTCAGCGGTAACTTCGGCACTGAAGTTTTGCACCGAATTCTGAAAGGGGTCTATTTGCCCGAATAAGTCACCCGTTTGATACAAATGCAGGATGAGGCTTTTGCCTGCTTCTGACGTTTTGGTGATGCGAACTCCGCCTTGGAAGACGTAGAACAATCGGTCTGCCGGTTCACCTTCCCAGAACAGATACTCACCTTTTTTGGCCAGCTTCATCTGCATAGCGTTTTTCAATCCATTCAAATTAGTCTCAGAGAAAAATTTCATCATAGTGGTTCAGCTCCTCCACGGTTCTTGGCTATCTTAATCATAGTCCTTTTTAACACTTTTGTTTATCAGGAGTTTCACTGATTTATGAACTCATTTCCTGATACCGAAATCAGGGTTTTCCCTGACAGACAAGAAGGATGGAACCGCCTACAATGGAAGTAGAAAGGATTTCGTTCGGATTCATAAAGATTGGAAGTGGTAAAATGGCAGCAGGTCAAGTGAACATCATGGATGATTTAACACGACTTCGAGATATGACGTCAAGCGATTTCATCGCGTTGGCTCCTTTCGTCGATCAACCAGCGCGTAGGCGTTGGATGTACATATTGGGAAATAAGAATGATCGCTGTCAGCAAATGGTGATAAAAATGGGGGAAGGCCTGGCGGGCACAGCCTTGCGTCTAGGCAGATGGGTTAAATTCGACGCTGCCAATCCGAGAGCAGTTCAAGAAAGGCGCGAATGCCCCGTCATGCTTGCCGAGCAATTGCAGACTGCTGCCGCATTCCCGCTCATAACAAGTCCTTCTACTGGGATGAAGGGGCTACTTTTTATCGGAAGACGGACGGATCGTGGCTACGAAGAAAACGAAATAAAAGCAATTCTGGCAAACCTCGAAAGGTTAGCAACCTATATAGAGGGACCTTGGAAGGCAGCCTCAAAATGAATGGCATTTCTGGATGGGGCTTTTTTTGCTATGATGGGAACAGGAAGCTTAAACCGCGGAGTAGCCGCTAAAAGGGGGAAGGGAATGCTAAAGATTCTGGTTGTGGATGACCATGCTATCGTAAGATCGGGGCTTGTTATGCTGCTAAACGGCAAGCATGACATGGAAGTGGTCGGCGAAGCCGCCGCTGGTGAAGAAGGTATTCAGGCTGCCCAGATGCTTACGCCGGATGTCGTGTTAATGGATCTAAGCATGCCTCCAGGTATGGACGGACTTACTGCGACTGAAAAATTAAAGCAATTAATTCCAGACATGGCAATTTTAATTCTTACGATGCATGATGACGATGAGTATTTGTTCAGGGCCATACACGTTGGTGCGTCCGGTTACATTTTGAAAAGCGCCCCTCATGAAGAATTATTGACAGCCATTCGTTCCGTTGCGGCAGGAAATGCTTACTTATATCCAACGGCTACCAAAAGGCTGATGAACGAATATATGGAACGAATGAAAAACGGGGAGAATTCCGGCACGTATGAATCGCTCTCTGAGCGTGAAAGAGAAGTTTTGGCACGCATTGCGAAAGGTTTTTCCAATAAAGAAATTGCTGAGCAATTGGTAATTAGTGTAAAGACGGTCGAATCGCATAAAAGTAATGTGATGGAAAAGTTAGGGTTAAAAACACGCCCGGAATTAGTGAAGTACGCGGCTAAGAAGGGGCTGTTGAACTTTGAATAAGGAGCATATGCCTGAATCGGAGCTATTGCAGGACTTGAAACAATCCCTTAAGCAGCTATCTGATGTGAAATTTGCTCTCGACGAGTCTTCCATCGTTGCCGCCACCGATGCCAAAGGCAAGATTCTTTATGTCAATGATAAGTTTTGTAAAATCTCGCAATACGCCAGGTCCGAACTCCTTGGGAAAGACCATCGGATCATTAATTCCGGTTATCATGATAAAACGTTCATGACAGATTTATGGGAAACGATTTCCGCAGGCAAGGTCTGGCACGGTGAGATTAAGAATAGAGCCAAAGATGGCACCTTCTATTGGGTCGATACGACGATTGTCCCTTTTGTGGATGATCAAGGTCGGGCTTATCAATACTTAGCGATCCGTAATGAAGTAACGCAATTGAAGCGGGTAGAGGAAGAATTACAGCTGATGATGTCACAGGTTATGCAGATTCAAGAGGAGGAACGCAGGAAATTCTCGCGAGAATTGCATGATGGCATTGGGCAAAGTCTGTTCTCTTTGTTAATACAGATGGACCGACTCATTGGAGACGAACCGGAATCTGAGATGGGGCATCTCCGGCAAAATGTCTCGGCCATCATCGAAGAGGTGCGAAGTCTGGCGTGGAAAATTCGGCCTTCCGTCTTGGATGATCTTGGTGTTGTTCCTGCGATTCGCACGCATATCGAAAACTACACGGATCACTATGGCATTCGAGTGAAACTGGATAGCAATTTGCGTAAGAGACTAGGAGCCCTTGAGGAGACTACGATCTATAGGGTTATTCAGGAGGCCCTTACCAACATAGCGAAATACGCGGATGTGTCGGAGGCTATTGTCCTTGTACACGAGAAGGAATCGGCTGTAGAAGTGGAGATCTCGGATAAGGGAAAAGGCTTCGAAAGAGGGCGGAATTCTAAAGGCGTCGGCCTTTTTAGCATGGAGGAAAGAGCAAAAAGTATCGGAGGCAAACTGGATATTTTCTCTGAAATAGGCAAAGGCACGAGAGTGCGGTTAACGATTCCCCGTAAGGCCGATTGATTGAACCAGGGTGGGAACTAGAGTCCCTTATTTCTCTGAAAGGGCATGTTTTTCACGAGGAGGGGAACTACAGTTCGCTATTTCGCTGGTTTCAGCTGAAAAAAGGGCTACGGAGGACAAATAAAACCCCGTAGTTCCTTTGAGATGGAAAAATTCTCGTTTTTCTCCGAATAGAGAACTCCAGTTCCCCTATCTGGCTTAGTTCTAGCTAGAATGGGGAGGAGTTCCGCAGTTGATGGTCGGCTCGCACCAAGTAACCATACTGCTCAGCACGACCGCCTCGCACCAAGTGACCATACCGCTCAGCATGTCCGCCTCGCACCAAGTAACCATACCGCTCAGCACGACCGCCTCGCACCAAGAGACCATACCGCTCAGCATGCCCGCCTCGCACCAAGTAACCAACTGCTCAACACGACCGCCTCGCTCCAACTGGCCATACCGCTCAGCACGACCGCCTCGCACCAAGTGACCATACCGCTCAGCATGTCCGCCTCGCACAAAGTGACTATACCGCTCAGCATGCCCGCCTCGCACCAAGTAACCAACTGCTCAGCACGACCGCCTCGCTCCAACTGACCATACCGCTCAGCATGCCCGCCTCGCACCAAGTGACCAATCCGCTCAGCATGCCCGCCTCGCACCAAGTAACCAACTGCTCAGCACGACCGCCTCGCTCCAACTGACCATACCGCTCAGCACGACCGCCTCACACCAACCAATCTGCGCCGAATCACCGCTTCGCGTCCCGGCTCACGCCCCTTTGTCTATGTTGTACTCTGTACAACATAAAACAGCTTTTAACCCCACCACCCCGATCTTCATTGCACAAAGTACAATGAATTCAACCCAAATAGCGCGAAAACTGCGCTATCCTGCCCAAATCGTTGCACACAGTACAACGTAGAAGGCGGCAGCGGCCGATCTGAGGCCTCTATGCTGCACAAAGTGCAACATAGAGGAGGCATTGGCCAATATTGGGGCTGTTAAAAGTACCCTCAGAAACATCTCTCCAGCTAACTCTCTTTTTGATCGAATCGTCTATGATTATGGATGGAATCCCCCATTATTAATTTCAATAATTGGAGTATCTTTAATGAAAGTAGAACGTCCCTTCTCTGTTATTACCTCGTAAGTATACTTCCGAATTTCATGAAAACGTTACCAAAACAACTAAGATTTCGTGGGGGTTTGACCGCCGCCATGCGTCGGCAACTCCGCGCGCGGTTGGAAACTGCTGATCAACATATATGGCATTCCTATTTTCTGTGAAGGGGGTGATGATAGCCCGCTCATTGTCCAACTCGTAAGGAAAGATGTTCTTAGACTGGCCAATCGAAAATATGCCATGGAGGTGTCGATTCTCTTGCGTAAAAAGAGTAATCAGATTTCGCTAGTGTTAATCTTAACGCTGCTTTTCAATGTGCTTATGATCTGCCCTGATAACGTTCCAACGGTATCAGCGGAAAGCGGAAGTTCTTCTGTCACGGATACTACCTATGAACCCGTTTCGGTTTTTGATAAAGATTTCACTACCACGCCTCTAGGATTAACAGGCTCCGATCTTGGATTCGATTACTCCTCCTATACGTCAGGCTCGGCTTCGGCGGTCATTGAAGCAGATCCCTATACAGGGACTCGAGCTCTTCATCTGAAAGCAAATGGTATTGTCACGGATGGAGCATTAAGAAATGAATTTCAAATCAGTAAGACTTTCGGAGAGCCCTATACAGGAACAATTTCTACGGAAATTACGTTCATGCAAACCGGTACGAAAAAGGACGATCGCATCATTCAGTTTTTTCCATCATCCGGCACGACGTTCCTGGTTGGAGCAGGTGTGACGGCGAGCAAAGGTTTGGGCTACCTTTTATCGACAGCGCCATCAGGTTCATTAGGTGCGTATGAGCTAGGAGAATGGCATACCATTCGCTTGGATTTTAATACAGTTTCCCAAAAATACAGCTTGTACTACGATGGGAATATCGTACAAGCCCGGAACAATATGAACAAAAGTCTCCCCATCTATAATCTCAGGAGATTGGTGATTGCTGCGCCTGGTAGTTCCGGGGATCTTTGGATTCGAGGCGTTAGAGTGACTCATTCTCCCTTCATGGCAGAGCCGCCGGCACCGAAAATTGTTACTTCCGGATCGCGTAACTCGCGCGTCATGTGGACATCGGAGCATTATGCCTATGCATCAAAGTACCGGCTTCGCATTAAGCTGAAAGGCGAGTCGAATTGGAGGCCGATCGGGAATGCGACTACCCTGTATAAGGATTATACGGGAACCAATCTGATTCCGGCTTCGGATATTAACGCCTATTACGACATCGCGAAATCAGCATCTACACCACTCGTTAATGGTCAACCGTATACATTAGGTTTATCTGTTGTTACGCGCGATGAATCAGGTGTATACAACAATGGCGTGCCAAGAGATTTTGAAAGTAAAATAACGGAATTTGAGGGTACGCCATATGCCACAACACCACTTCCGACACCGGATACAAGTGTGGTTGGGGAACTCACGTCCTATGCGAATTATTATGGATATATGTGGAAAATGCAAGCGGGTTCGTCGATAGGTGACTATCCATTTGCAGATAATACCTTAATCCAGTTCTCAGAAATTCCTAGTAAATACGCAAGCATGGAACGAATCGTTACCACGCACAAGGACGTGATGAGATACCCCTTGGGCGCTGATGGGGCCGTGCAAAATCAGATCATCGGTTTCAATGTGAAGGACAAAACGACTGTCTATGTGGCAATTGATAAAAACGCAGTTCTGCCCGCATGGCTAGCCGACTGGATTAACACCGGTGATGTTATTAAGATGACGGGTGCGGCGTCGGGATACACATTCAATATTTATAAAAAAAGTTTTTCCGCCGGTTCTTCCGTGCTGCTGGGCTATAACGATTACGCGAATTTTGATCTGTCCCGAAATGCCGGTTATTTTGCAATGGTAGAAAGAGCAACAACAGGTTTAAGGTTAGATCCAGCGACGGAATGGGTCAACACATCAGCGTATGCATTAACAGGATCAGTTAGTGAAAGTGTCTATTTATCGGTGTATCAAAATAAATTGCCTGTCACGCTTCCGATGAATGGATTTATAGGCGGCGGGAACTTTGAACTGAATGTAAATCTGGTGCCCGGTGCCAATTTATTTGAAGTTTATGCAAAACGCGATAAATCAAGTTTCTTCGATCGTGTCAATGCAACAATCAATCAGGACAGTATCATTCCCGATATCCGCATTGCAACGCCTCCTGCCACAGTTAAGGATGCAGTCTATACGCTTACTGGATCGTTAAGTAAAGCAGCAAGTCTAACCATTAAATTAAATGGCGAGAGTGTTGTGAATTCTGTTTATCAGCAAGCAGACGAGTTTTTCTCATATCCATTGACTTTACAAGAGGGGAATAACGCAATAGAAGTTTCTACCGTTGATTTAGCAGGGAATACCAATAAAGCAAGTTACACGATTGCTTACATATTTTGGGCAGGACAAGGTGCAATCCATGATTTGAACGGAAATCCTGTACTTACTCTAGAGCCTTCAAAGGATATTTATGCGGAAAAGAAAGTCGTCAACACAACGGGAGCAGATAAAAAGCTTACGTTATGGTTTGTTCTGTATAATGCCGACAATGCCATGATTGATTTTGCCTCTTCCATTGCGGAGCTTAAGCCTGGAGAAACCAGGACTTTGGGCGCTGGATTCACGCTTCCGGCTGAAGTCACGAAATATAAAGTCAAAGTATTCATCTGGGACAGCTCGAACAACATGGTCGGACAAAGCCCGCTCGCTGAGGAGCTTGTCGTGCAGTAATTATTGATTAGGAGGAAAGCATCATGAAGAAAGCCCTAACGTTAGGGATAAGCTTTTTACTCATGTTGAATGTTCATCTATTTCCTGCAGTGAACGTTGTGAATGCTGCTGCACCGACATCCAGTAATCAAACCCAGGTGACAGCACCGATAGATGCAGCTGCGATTGCCAATGACGGCAGTGTTGAACTGTCGTGGTCCCCTGTATCTGGCGCAACTACGTATGCTGTAAAAAGAAGTACGAAAAGCGGCGGCACTTTTACGACTTTAACTAGCTCTATAACTGCGTCTTCGTATGTGGATACAAGCGTTACGAATGGCACTATTTATTACTATAGGGTTACTGCGTTGAGTGCAAGCGGAGAGATTAATGCCAGCGAGGAAATTGTTGCAAATCCTGCTATGGTTTTGACCGTGGCTCAGAACGGAACCGGCGATTTCTCCAGTATTAAATCAGCTCTTGAATCGATCCCCAGCAACAACGCATCTCGTAAGATTATCTACATCAAAGAAGGTTCATATAATGAAAAAATTTCTGTCACTGTGCCTTATGTAGCTTTAATAGGCGCAGGTAAGGATAAAACGAAAATCTTTTATAATGACAATGAATTCACACCGACCTCAAGCGGCGCGACCTCGACCTTAGCGGCTTTAGATACAGCGACGCTTACAGTCGGAGGAACCAAGGATCGATCGGATGGCACAAGAACCGTAGCGAATAATTTTTATGCCGCCAACTTAACCATCGAGAACTCCTCCGACGTTACGAAAGGCCGGGCATTGGCCGCACGTGTCATTGCAGATCAAGTTGTCTTTGAGAATGTCCGATTTGTCGGTTACCAAGACACGCTTTACACAGGCGTCACCTACTACGATAAAACTAGCAGGCAATATTATCGCAATTGCGAGATCAAGGGTTCCGTTGACTTTATTTATGGACCGGCAACTGCGGCTGTTTTTGATCACTCTGACATTATCAGTATAAATGGTCCTTCGCGTTCAGGAGGATACATTACAGCTGCAGCTACGCAGAATCCAACAGGCGATCTTCCCGGGATCGTGTTTATGAACTCTCGTCTATTAAAGGACGCTAGCACACAGGGGAAACATTATTTAGGCCGACCTTGGCAGGACCAACCAACCGTGCGGTTTATCAATACATGGATGGATGATCATATTCACCAGGATGGTTGGACGGTGATGACGGATAATTTGACTTACCATTATTCCGAGTACAATAGCTCAGGTCCTGGAGCAAGCCCATCCATGCGCAAGCTGCAGGATGATACCGATCCTAGCCATTTTGCTATGACAGCGGAACAAGCTAACCAATTCACGATACCATGGATATTTGGAGGATGGGACCCTAGCCAGAGAGTCATTTATCCCAAACTTTTTGAATCTGTGGTGCCAATTGTTGATCCTGCACGGCCAGATGGAATTTTGGGTTCTTATACCAAACCAGTCCTCGTTTACATGGAAGTAAATAACGAGGCTCCTGCGGCGAATCGCGTGCAGTACCGTATCGATGGTGGACAATGGGCATTTTATACCAAAGAATTCGCAGTAAGCGATACAGGTACACATCGTATTGAATATCGTTATGTTGACGCTTTAGGGACTCCAAGCACAAGTGGAGCAACTGCTATCAAAATAGATCCTGCTGAAAAGACAAGAACACCGGCATTTCCTGGCGCTGAAGGCGGCGGTATGTATGTATCAGGCGGTCGCGGTGGCTCCGTGTATGTGGTGAATAACCTGTTGGATTATGCGGACGGCACGCCTGCTATCCCAGGTTCGTTTCGCGATGCGGTAAGTCAGCCGAACCGGATGATCATTTTCAGTGTTTCCGGCGTCATCCATTTGACCAGACCTCTGACAATCGGTCAACCCAACCTTACGATTGCCGGTCAAACAGCCCCTGGCGACGGTATCGCCCTGAGTGGTTATGCGGTGAAAGTTGGCAGTGGAACAAGTACAGCTGGAGGCAATATTATTGTCAGATATATGCGATTCTGGGGCGGCGAAGTTGAATTGGACGATACGTTCAACATCACGGGAGATAACGTCATTATCGACCACGTTTCAGGGAGTTGGAGTACGGATGAATTATTCTCTTCGGAGAACAATAAGAATTTCACGCTCCAATGGAGTTTTATCACGGACAGTTTAAACCACTCCATTCACACGAAGGGTCCTCATGGCTACGGGGGGATCTGGGGAGGATCGAATATTACCTTTGCCCATAATTTAATTACGAACCACATTAACCGTAATGTTCGGTTTGCACGGGCGACGGATATCGTGAATTACCCCCAGAAGATTGACTATCGGAACAACGTTATTTATAACTGGGGCGGCAATACGGCATATGGTGGGGAAATGGCAACAGGCATTAATATGATCAACAATTACTATAAGCCAGGGCCTAATACGTATAGCGCCTTTAACCGAATTGTCGCGCCTTCGGCTGGCGATGCAGGCGGCGGAGCTTTTTATATCAATGGGAATTATGTAGTAGGCGATCCTGAAGTAACAGCTAATAACTTGGTGAAAAATGCGAACGGTTCTTATAAAGCAATTAACCCGGATTCAACGTTTACGCTCAAAACAACGCCTTTCATCTACCCGGATGCGAATGATCTGGTTGGAGGACCGACAACGACGGATACGGCTGAAGCGGCCTATGAGAAAGTGCTGCTGCATGGCGGAGCTTCGCTTCCGAAGCGGGATTCGCTTGATGCTCGTATCGTTGGTGAGGTAAAGAATGGAACCGGAAGAACCGTCAACAAGATTGCGTACGATGGCGGTTTACCGGAGCTGTTGTCGGCCCCTGCACCGATTGATACGGATGGTGACGGAATGCCGGATGAATGGGAACTTGCCAATGGATTAGATCCAAACGATAACGGTTTGGATGCTGCTGGAAATAAAATCCCAGGCAACGTCAACGGCAGTTTTGGGGATATTAACGGGAATGGTTATACCAATATTGAGGACTACATCAACGCGTTGGCTGATGTACCTGTGTCACTGAATCCGACCGTGTCTATCGAGACACCGGTGATGCACCAGGCATACCTCATAAACGATCCGATCAATATTCGTGCAGCAGCTGCAGGTGCCAGCGGAAAATCGATAGCTAAGGTGATTTTTTATGATGCGGATAAGAAGATTAATGAAGATGTAAGCGAACCTTTCGAGTTTACTTGGGAGAACGCTCCAGAAGGCCAGCATTACATTTATGCAAGAGCAATTGATAATAACGGGGTAACGACCTTGTCAGAGCCTGTTATTACATATGTAAACGGACCTGAAAACCTGGAGTCATGGGTGTCTCAAGATATTGGCACTGTTAAGATTCCAGGAACCGCCAACGTAACCGGTACTGTGTACAAAGTGAAGGGATCGGGCGAAATCAACATTAAGGGCACGACAGACTCATTCCATTATGCCTATAAACCGGTTAAAGGCAACTTTGAAATTTATGCGAATGTCGCCTATGAGTCGGAATACGATGAGGATGTTAAGGCTGGGTTTATGATGCGCGAGAGCCTCGATCCATCATCGAAGGCAACAGGGGTCTTCTTGTCTACGGATCCAACCGATGATTTCAGCGTGGATACGAGCGGTAGAAAGATTTCAGTCATCAACCGCAGCAAAACCGGGAGCGGGTATACCGAGCAGTTGCGAAGAAGCACGACCTTGAAAGCACCATACTGGATCAAACTTGAACGCAAAGAAAACACAGTATCCGGCTATGTTTCGAAAGATGGCATCGATTGGTCTTTGGTTGCTTCCAATGTTGTCGATTATGGGGAGACAGTTTATGTCGGCATGGCAGTGGACGGAGCGAAAACAACCACAAACATTGATTATTTAATGTCAGCCAGCTTTACGAATCTTCATCTGTCATCTTCGCCGCAGTTTACTCTTGATAATGATGTAAGCGTCAGTGTTGAGATCCCGGACTATACCCTCTCGGGGACTGTCACAGATCGTGCGAAAATAGCTGTAATCAATAACGGAGTTTCGGTCGTGGAGGCCGTATATACAGAAGCGGGCGAGCCTTTCTCTAAAAAGATTACCTTAAACGAAGGAGTGAATACGATTATCGTATCGGCATCGAATGAAGAGCTGTTCGGCAACGTTTCAAGCTCCAAGACGATTGTGGTTACTTATCATAAAGAAGCAGTCATATTTACACCTTCTGTCGATATCCCCATGGTTGTTGATTCGCCAGCCTATTCATTATTAGGCAGCATTAATAGGGATGCTAACGTAACAGTCAAAATCAATGGTGCGGACGTTCTCAACAATGTTAGAACATTAAATAACGTGACGTTTACTGTTCCTATGACTTTGAAGGAAGGCATGAACGTAATTGAAGTAAAAAGTGTGGATGACTATCAAAACGTTGGCACGCAAACTTATCAGGTGAATTATGTGAAAAACTGGGGGGACCAGCTGTTTGGCGTAAAAGACTTATCTCTGACAGATCGTAGCGGGAATGCGGTATCCGGCCTAATTGGCTCCACCGATGTTGTAGTAAGCATGTCTGTTCAAAACAATTCGGCAATAGGTCAGAACGGTGTGCTTGTCCTTGGGCTGTTTGACCAGCAAAACCGGATGGTCCGGTACTCCTTTGTGTCAAGTTCGTTCTCCGCTGGTGAAGATAAGCAAATGAAGACCATTATGAGGGTGCCTGATATTGTGATCGGGTACAAATTAAAAGCTTTTGTCTGGAATAACACATCCAGTCGAATCAGAATCTCAAACGAAATTATCAATCCTTAGAGTTGTTATTTTAATCATGCGATGGGAGGCGTAGGGAGGGTTGTTAGTGGCATCCCTTTCTATGTCTCCTTATTCCGAGGAGGATTATGCTTGAAGAGTTTGCGAAATTGGACGATTGTAATACTAGCCGTTATGGTGTGTGCAGGCGCGATGATTGTGTCCGCAGTGGCTTCTCCGGTTGACGTTCGTGCAGCTTATCATGAGCAAGATGGCCGAGTGACCATATCCGGCCAATTAAGCTCGGAGGCGGGTAAGCTCGTTAGCTTGCAAGTAATCAACCCACTGAATCAGTTGGATTTATTAGACCAAACCGCAATTGGCGCAGACGGCTCATACCAATTCAGCTATGTGTTGAAGCAAAAAATTAATGGCACTTATTTTGTTAATGTTAACGTAGAACAGTCAGATCAAGTGCTTGGCACAACGTTTGAGGTGAAGGTTATTTCGCCTCCTACACCAACGCCAGATCCAACGACTCCTGATAGCGGTGACTCATCAACTGCTGCACCACAGGCAAGCATTGTTGAGCCTGAAGTGAAGTCTAACCCTCACGTTGTGGTGGATTCAACCAGCGGGATCGTTTCGGCTAAGCTGGAAAAAGAAGCGGTGGACAAAGCCTTTTCGACCGGCGATAGTCAGTTGGTTGTTGAGATCCAACCTGTCGAAGGCGCCAAACAGTATCAATTGTTTACGCCGGCAAGCATGTTCTTAACGACTGCTGAGAAACGAATAACGATTGTAACGGAGTTTGGATCGATAACGATTCCTAACCGACTGTTAGGCAATGTTGATCTCCATTCAGCCACAGAAGTAGGTTTCGTCATAGCTAATGCCGACAGGAGCAGCATTCCGGACGATATGAAAGATCAAATCGGTCATCGACCCGTTCTTAAGCTAAGCCTCGTAGTCGACGGAAAAGCTGTAGATTTTAATAATTCTAGTACGGTAGTTACCGTTGCAATTCCGTATCAACCTACTGAAGAAGAGTTAAAAGATCCAGAGCACATTGTCGTATGGTATATTGATCATGCGGGTGAAGTGCTTGCCGTTCCAAGCGGGAAATATGAGGCTTCAACAGGGACAGTGACGTTTAGAACCACACATTTCAGTACATTTGCTGTAGGATATCAGCAGAAGAGTTTTGCTGACTTGAGTACGGTCGAGTGGGCAAGAAAGCCGATTGAAGTGATGGCATCCAAGGGGATTATATCCGGCACTTCGGATACGTCATTTCAACCAGCGGCGAATATAAGTCGCGCTGATTTCATGATGTTGTTAACGAAGACTTTCGATTTTAACGCCGATGTGACGACGAACTTCCGTGACGTGCACCCTATTGACTACTACTATGAAGCGGTTGGAATCGCAAAACAGCTTGGCTTAGCAGAAGGTCAAGGGGACGGGGCATTTAATCCGAATGAACAAATCTCCAGGCAGGACATGATGGTGCTTCTTGCAAGAGCAATGGGCGCAGCAAGCATCCAAGTTGCCAAAGGAGTGGCAAGTGATCTTGAAGCGTTTAGCGACAAGTCGTATGTAGCTTCATACGCGGTAAATGATATTGCTGCATTGATAAAAAGCGGATTTGTGGAAGGCAGCGGAAACAGGCTGAATCCGACTGGCTATGCGACTAGAGCGGAAGCGGCTGTAATGCTCTATAGAATTTATAATAAACAACAAAATCAAACTGTTGTCCCAGATGCTCCGAATATTTATTTCGAGCGATGAGATCGAACATGGGGGAGAGTGCCGAGCAGATGCTGCTTGGCACTTTTTTGTGAAAGGGAACTACAGTCCGCTATTTACCGGAATTGATATGTTAACAAATATGAAGGGGAACTACAGTTCGCTATTTTGTCGTTTTCAACCTGAAAACGCGCCACAAAGGACAAATAAGAGCCAGTAGTTCCGCTCAAAGAAGGAAACGGTAGGTTATTATCCGAATAGAGGACTCCAGTTCCCTTGAGCAAACCTTTAATCGGAATTCAAATCATAATACAGCAACATTTTATCGTAATCTGGCAAAACATATGTCGTTTGGGTTTTGTTAAGCTATCCTTAAGGTAGAAAGCTTCGAGAAGATACAAGGCAGCGTGTGCTGTCATGCCCAAAAAAACGATTATGACAAGGAGTCATTATGAAAACTCATAAAGCTGGGGAAAATAAGGAGCTCAAATTATGGTATCGGGAGCCTGCAAAACAGTGGACGGAAGCATTGCCGATCGGAAACGGCCGCTTGGGCGGAATGGTTTTTGGCCAGGTTAAGGAGGAAAAGATTCAGTTAAACGAAGACTCCATCTGGTACGGCGGGCCAAAAGAGGGCGAAAACCCGGATGCGCTGCAGCAGCTCCCACACATTCGCAAGCTGTTGTTTGACGGGGATGTAGAAAAGGCGACCTATCTGACTAGGATGTCTATGTTTTCTACGCCCAAATATTATAATCCGTATCAGCCTCTTGGGGAGATGAAGTTGTTTTTCACGGATCTGCAAGGGGACGTCCATGCTTATCTGCGTGAACTGGACTTGCAGAAAGGGATAACTCGGGTAGCCTTCAATGTTGGCGATGCAGCTTATAGCAGAGAAATATTCACAAGTTATCCGGATCAAGTGATGGTGATCCATCTGACTTGCAGCAAACCTGGCGGTTTAACTTTCTGTGTGAATTTAAATCGGCGTCCTTATGAGGGAGATAGTTATGCACGGACCTCGGACACCATTATCATGAACGGAGAATGCGGCAGAGACGGTGTGGAGTTTAGCGGAGTGCTCAAAGCTAAAACTCCTGACGGCGTAATTCAGACGATTGGCGATTTTATTTCCGTGGAAGGCGCTTCGGAAGTCACGCTTTTGTTTGCAGCGGGCAGTACCTTCCGAGAGGCTGATCCCGAGGCGGCCTGCTTGCAGCAGCTTGAGAAAGCCGGGGCTTACACGTATTCGGAGCTAAAACAAAGACACATCGATGATTACCAAACGTTGTTTAACCGGGTTCAATTTAGCTTGTCAGCTTCGAACGAGGAGCAGCCATTGGCAACGGACGAACTCATGAAGGTTGTAGTGGAGGGGAATCCGAAGCATAGAAAGTTGCTTGCGGAGTTATACTTTCAGTATGGCCGCTATTTGACCATTGCGAGTTCCCGTCCTGGAAGTCTGCCATCCAACCTGCAAGGGATCTGGAATGATAGCTTTACGCCTCCGTGGGAGTCGAAATATACGATTAATATTAATACCCAAATGAATTATTGGCCGGTTGAGGTTTGCGGGTTATCGGAATGCCATGAACCGCTGTTTGACCTTGTTGAAAGAATGAGAGTCAAAGGGAGTATAACTGCGAAGACGCTTTACGGCTGCAGAGGTTTCGTCGCCCATCACAATACGAATATATGGGCTGAAACCCGTCCAGAGGGTATCCTCGCAACAAGTGTCCTTTGGCCGATGGGTGCAGCGTGGCTAAGCCTCCATCTGTGGGAGCACTACGCTTATACAGGGAATGAGAAATTTTTGCGTGAGCGGGCCTATCCTGTTTTGAAAGAGGCAGCGGAATTTTTCATGGATTATTTAACGGAGGCTCCGGATGGAACGTGGGTGACAGGTCCTTCTATTTCTCCGGAAAATAGTTACCTGTTGCCAAATGGGCTCCGAGGTACTCTATGCATGGGACCTTCAATGGACTCACAAATTGTACATGCCTTGTTCGAAGCTTGCATTAAAAGCAGTCATCTCTTGCAATGCGATGAAGGCTTCCGTGATCAACTATCGGAACGGATGGGGAAACTTCCGCAGCCGCAGATCGGAGCGAATGGCCAGTTAATGGAATGGATGGAGGAATACGTGGAAGCTGAGCCTGGTCATCGGCATATTTCCCACCTGTTCGCGCTTCATCCTGGCAGACAGATTGACATTCATACAACGCCAGATTTGGCCGAAGCCGCAAAGATGACGTTGCGAAGCAGGCTGGCTAACGGGGGTGGCCATACGGGATGGAGCTGCGCTTGGATCATTAACATGTTCGCACGACTTGGAGATGGTGACTCTGCGCTTGCTTACTTGTTGAATCTGTTTGAGAAATCGACGTACCCGAATTTATTTGACGCACATCCACCGTTTCAGATTGACGGAAACTTTGGAGCAACTGCAGGTATCGCCGAGATGCTGCTTCAGAGTCACATGGGTGAGCTCAATCTACTGCCGGCTCTTCCTGGCGATTGGGCGTCGGGTTCGATCAAAGGCTTAAGAGCGCAAGGCGGGTATGTCGTAGATTTGGCTTGGGAAAAAGGGCAATTAAGCGAAGCGACGATTCAGGCATCGACGGATGGTCATTGTACAATTCGCACCTCATCGTCGGTTGTCGTTGTCTTGAACGATCAGGAAATCGCCCGTTCCAATGGGGAACAGACAACGAGCTTCAAGGTGCAGCAGGGCAGCGTTTATAGAGTGATTGCTCAATAAGTGTTAACACAAACACAACACCATTGTTAAAAAACACATTCCTCATCAATCCAAGGAAGGGTAAGATGGAGATATCCAATTCCGTTGGATAATTACGATAAGAGAATGGGGCAGAAAAGAATGAAAAAAGGGATGGTTATCGCATTAACCCTGGTGTTGACAGCTGGCGCGCTTTCGGGCTGTGGCGGCGGAGCAACAAATCCAAAGTCTGGCGAAACAGCCAAAAAAGATGAAGTTCAAAAGTTTTCCATGTCCATGACGACAAGCGGTTACAAATATGCGGAGCAATCAGCAGATGTGAATAAGGAAAAATGGGTGAAAAAACTGGAGGAACTTACGAATGTAGATCTGGACCTTCGCATGATTCCTCTCAAAGATTTTGATCAAAAAATGTCCCTGATGTTTGCTTCCAACGATATTCCGGATCTTGTCCAAAATGTTGGGGGAGCTACGACCAAAGGGATGTCGGGTTCTGTTGAAGCCGGAGTTTTCATGCCTTTGGACGATTTGTTGAAGCAGTATGCTCCAAACATAATGAAAGCGGTGCCAAAGGAAGCGTGGCAGGAAACCAGTTTTAACGGCAAAATCTACGGTATTCCATCGTGGCTTTCCAATCCTTCCCGCCGTGCGACTTTCATTAGAGCGGATCTGCTTGCAAAAACAGGACTGCCTGCACCGAAAACAGTAGATGAGTTCTTGGCCGTAATGAGAGCGCTGAAGGCTAATGGGGTAGAGAACCCGTACCAAATGCGCGAAAACTTTAAATACGCAGATACGATTCTAGGAGCCTTCGACGTGCTGCCTGCTCAATTCGAAGTCAAAGGAGATCAAGTCGTACCGAAGTTTTTCGATGTGGAGAACATGACCAAAGCGCTTCAAACCTTTAAAACTATGTTTGATGAAGGTTTAATTCCAAAAGATTTCGCATCCATCAGCTCAACCGATTATAATAAGAATATCGAAGCTGGTAAGGTAGGCATGTGGTCAGCTAATGCCCAAAGCTTGTCCGGTTACCGTAACAAACTGAAGAACCTTGTGCCGGATGGGAAAATTGAGATTATTTCGTCCCCTCGCGGACCGGAAAACTTCGGCGGACATCTGCTCTACTCCAGCATCAATACTTCTTATTACATTAATAATAAAGTGTCGAAGGAAAAAGCAATTCGGATTATTCAGTTCCTGGAATGGATGCTGACACCGGAAGCTGAGAAATATTTCTCCTTCGGTATTGAAGGTGAAAATTATACAACGGAGAATGGCGCAATTAAATTTACGCCTCCAACAGAAACCTCAGCGATTGAGGAAGATCAATTCCGCGGTATGTTCTGGTTTGTACACGATGTAGTGTACAATAAAGCCAAGGAAGAAATGTCTGCGGACGGACGCGACATGATCAAGTACTTGGATACGATTGTTTCCAAAGAAGGTTTGGGTTCTATTCGGTTCGTACCGCAGCTTGAATCGTTCTCGAAGTATCCGGATGTGGCGCCAGCAGGCGATGATGTAGGACCTAAATTAATTATTGATCATATGATTAAGATGATTTACGGCAAGGAACCAATTTCCGATTGGCCGAAAGTGATTGAGGAGTACAAAACAAAAGGCGGCAATGATATCCTGAAAGAAGCGACTGAGCGTTACAAGAGTGGCAATGGGGCTATCGTTTCCAACAACAAAAAATAAGCTCAGTTCACAGGAAAAAGGATTTGTCCCCGCAACCGGCGGACAAGTCTCTTTTTCTTTGGTGTATTTTTCGGTATTATTCGATAAACGTTAGAGGTGGAGGCGTTAACAACATGAGACTGTTGATTGTAGATGATGAACCGGTAATTCGCAGCGGCTTGATGATGATGGCCCAGAGCTATATCCACAAGTTTCAACAAATTGAAACCGCTGTGAATGGACTTGATGCTTTGGAGCAAATGACTCGGTTCGAACCGGACCTGCTTCTAACGGATATTCGAATGCCCAAAATGGACGGCTTAGAGCTTTGCCGCAACGTATACGAGAAATATCCCCATGTTATGATGGTCGTTGTTTCGGGGTATAGTGATTTTGATTATGCACAAAAATGTCTGTCTTACGGGGTCAAGCACTATCTGCTGAAGCCGGTTACACCGCCGGATCTGCATGATGTCTTTGACATCATTATGAAATCGCAAACACAAGGGTATATCCCTGTATCCCGCTATGTGGAATGGGTTGAACGGATAGAAAACAGCATTTGGTTACTCCAGGAAGAAGAATTGCAGAAGATTATAGAGGAGTTAAAAGAAGATTGCTCCCATTTGTCTGCGGCTCAGTTGAAAGGTCAGCTCCTCGATGCGGCCGTGCTGCTGCACAAGCAATTTCAAGAGAAAAACCGTGTAATCAACGTGGATTTAACCGAAGATTTTCGCTCATCCTCCAAGGCGGAGTTATTTAAAGAATTTGAGGAACGGCTGCAAACCGTCATGATGGATATTTTGGTTGTCCGCCGGGGCAACTTCAAGGACCCTATGGAGGAAGCCAAAATCTATATAGATAATCATCTGTCAGTGGATATTTCATTAAAAGAAGTCGCGGATATGGTCGGGATTACCCCGAACTATTTCAGCACCTTATTCAAAAAAATGAGCAATGAAACCTTCGTCAGCTACCGGATTAATAAAAGAATGGAGAAAGCTCGTGAGCTGCTGGCGATTCCTCATAAACGAACCGTGGATATAGCAGCAGAAGTGGGCTACGATGATTATCCCCATTTTACAAAAACATTTAAGAAAGTCTTTGGTATCTCTCCCTCGGATTATCGGGAATCGTTGGGGATGAAATGAAAAAATTCAATTTATATCCGAAGCTATTTTTATCCTATTTCGTTGTCATTATGATTTCTTTGACGAGTGTCGGTGTGTTTTCATACTGGAGTTCATCCAATGAGCTTGATCAAATTGTGGAGAAGCAGCTAACTCAGGTGGTAGGAAACGCAGCACACCATACAGATCTGTATATTCGAAGTTATGAGCGGTCCATGGTTTCGTTATTGAGCAGCAATGATGTCAAAAGGTTCGTTGATCTGCCTGAGGGGGAAACGGGCTACCCTTATTATGAGGCGAGAAAGTTTATTAAGGAGCTTATCATTGAGCCGGCGTTTGCGCGGAATCCGGAAATCTCCAATATTTACATGATTAGCTTTAATCAAAATGCGATGTATTTTTATAATGATACCGTTGGGGGATCTTTCAATAAGGAAGAAGCACAGCAACAGCTGGAATTTTTCAAAGCCAATACGAAGCCGGATGGCAGCTTGAGCGTACTGAACCACAGCATTCTGTCCGGACAACAAAATATAACGCTGGTCCGACAGATTCGTGGACTTTCCTCAACGGAACCCAAAGGGATTCTTGTTGTGGAGTTACGGGCGGCTGAGCTTTCAGAGTTGTGGAAAGGCATAGATTTGGGAGAAGACGGCTACTTTTTTATTACCGATGATAATGGCAAGTATGTATATCAGCCGGATGCGGATAAGACCGCCACGGAACTGCCTGAAGCTATACGGAGTCAGGTGCTGGAGGCTGGTCCTCACGCTTTCATGGCGGCGATTGATGATAAGCCGCAGATGTTCATGAGCCGCCGATCCACCTACGGCGATTGGCGCCTGGTAGTTGCGATGTCGGTGAAGGAGCTGCGCAAACCGAGCGATACGATTCGGACAACGACGATCGTTGTCGGATGTTTTACACTGGGCATCGCGTTATGGATCGCCTTCCGCTTCGGAAGATCGATTACAGGGCCGATTCGCATCTTGAGAAGTGCCATGCGTCAAACCGAGCAGGGGAACTGGGTCCAAATTCCGCTTCCAGAGCATCGGGACGAGATTGCTGAGCTGATGAGCCGGTACAATTTGATGGTGACGCGCCTCTCGGAGCTGGTAGATAAGGTCTACCAGGCCGAACTCAGCGATCAGAAGAGCCAGATGGAACGCCAGAAAGCAGAGCTGCAATCTTTGCAGCTGCAGATTAATCCCCATTTTTTATATAACACACTAGAAACGATTGTTTGCTATGCGGTCATAAGAGATTCGAAGGAAATCTATGAAATTGTCAAAGCGCTTGCGTATATGCTGCGTTATTCCGTGCAGACCAATCTGGAAGAGATAACCGTTTCCAATGAATTAAAACATGTCATGTTCTATCTTGTCGTTCTCAAGCATCGCATCGGCCGGGAATTTGAAGTGGATGTAAGCATTCATCCAGATTATTTATTGAATAGCATGGTTCGTCTCACCCTGCAGCCGCTGATTGAAAATGCTTTTCAGCATGCTTTTGCAGACGGTGTGGAGGACTATCATTATATTCGCATCGATGCCGGTGAGGATGAGGATAAGTTCTGGGTGAGCGTCGAAGATAATGGTCTAGGCATCAGCGAGTCCAGGCTGGAGGAACTTCGCGAGAAACTGCACACAAACCAGCTTGCGGATAAGGAGAATGATTCTTCGAAAGGGATCGGCGGTATCGGAATCATCAACGTCCATCGACGAATTCAGATGGTATATGGCGAGCACTATGGCTTGCAGATCGAGAGTGAAGTGGAGAAGGGGACCAAACTCATCATGGTAATGCCTACTTCAGCTCGGGGTAAAATTGGTTGAGATCACGATATACATCGAACTGGAATATCTTGTATGAACCTTGCCTGCGGCAAGGTTTTTTTGTTTTCAAATTGTTGAAAAACACACCTAGAAACGAAGTTTCTCCATGGTTTGACTCTGGGGACCATAGTATGATGAGACCATCAAACATTTAGATGGACAGAAAGGAAAGACGACCATGGCTTCAAAGACAGATTCGGCAGGACAGACGGTATATACCTTTGCATCGAGAAAAGCGAAAAGAGCTTTTGTCATGAAACATTGGCCTTTATATGTGATTTCAATTCCGGGACTTATTTATTTTGTCATTTTTAAATATATTCCCTTGCTCGGTTCGTCCATTGCGTTTCAAAACTACAACATTTTTAAAGGGATTGCCGGCAGTCCATGGGTTGGTTTGGAACATTTTAAACGGATGTTCGCTTATGATGAATTCCTTACCATTTTAAAAAACACACTATTGATCGGCATGTACGATTTGCTCTTTGCGTTTCCCATACCGATTATACTCGCGCTGCTGTTAAATGAAATTCGGTTCAATGGGTATAAAAGAGTGCTGCAGACTGTCATCTATATGCCGCATTTTCTATCCTGGGTCATTGTTGGCGGGATTGTAATCGGCATTCTGTCACCGACGACAGGCATTATCAACCACGTCTTAGGCTTGTTCCATATTGAACCTATTTATTTTCTTGGTGAAAACAGCTACATTCGTTCGATTCTGATCACTTCAGGAATATGGAAGGATAGCGGATGGGGAACGATTATTTACTTGGCCGCAATCGCTGGCATTAACCCGGATCTCTATGAAGCGGCTGAAATTGATGGAGCGGGCAAGTTCCGTCAGATGATGTCCATTACTCTTCCTTCCATTGTGCCTACCATTACAATTTTGTTCTTATTGCATATCGGAAGCTTTCTGGATTTCGGGTTTGAAAGAGTCTACGTTTTCTTAAACTCGCTGAACAGTGAGAATGGTCAAATCCTGGATACTTACGTTTACCGCGCCGGTCTTATTGATCGTCAATACAGCTATACAACAGCAATCGGACTCTTCAAATCAGTAATTGGTTTATTGCTTATTATGCTTGGCAACACGCTCAGTAAAAGAACGACTGGAAACGGCTTGTACTAACATGCGTTCAGTCATAAGGAGGAAAAGGGAACGTGATTTTAACAAAAGGACAGCGTGCATTTCAGCTTTTTAATATGATTTTTCTGCTTGTAATCGGCCTTACGATGTTTCTTCCGATCTTGAATGTCATTTCGCAGTCATTCAGCAATGCGGTTGCGATTAACAGTGGAAACGTAGGATTCTGGCCAGTTGGTTTTACACTCGAAAATTATCACATGATTCTGAAGGATCCGTCGATCTGGATCTCATTCCGAAACAGTGTCATCATTACGGTGTTCGGCACATTAATTAATTTAATCGCAACGGCAAGCCTGGCGTATCCATTGTCCCGAGCTGAATATATTTACAGAAAACCAGCGCTGTTACTGGTGCTGTTCACGATGATTTTCCATGCGCCGCTAATTCCCAATTACTTGCTGCTAAAAAATCTGCATATGCTCGACACACTGTGGGTCTTGATCATTCCAGGCGCTATTAGTGCCTATAACTTGTTCGTCATGCGCTCTTTCTTTATGACGCTGCCTGTGGAGATGTTT
Source organism: Paenibacillus violae (assembly GCF_032461945.1). Classification (NCBI taxonomy): domain Bacteria; kingdom Bacillati; phylum Bacillota; class Bacilli; order Caryophanales; family Paenibacillaceae; genus Paenibacillus; species Paenibacillus violae. The sequence continues at coordinate 120,736 of NZ_JAWCUD010000014.1, read as the reverse complement.
GATTCTGCCAAAATGGACGGATGCGGCGAGTTCCGCATGATCTGGAGCGTCGTTCTGCCGTTGTCGAAGCCGGTTATGGCGACGATGGGCATCATGTACGCTGTCGGGAACTGGAATATGTATTCTCAAGCGATTTACTACATCACCAGCAGATCCCTGATTCCACTGCAGGTGCGGCTGCGTGAAATTGTTATTACCGATAACATGGGGTCAGCCGACGTATCATCGGAATTGCTGTTGTCCATTTCACCGGAAGGGCTGAAAATGGCGGTGATCGTCATAGCGACGATCCCGATTATGCTAGTGTATCCATTCCTTCAAAAGCACTTCATTAAAGGGATGATGGTTGGTTCCATTAAATCTTAGTTTCTAAAAACGGAGAAACTAAGATATAACTTATAGAAAAGGCCCCTTGAAGGGGCTTTTTTTTGCGTTTGAGCCCGTCGCGCCTCGCCAGTCAATTCTAACGGACACCACAGACGTTAATAGCGAGAATATCGTCCTGTTTTATATCTAACGGACACAGGAGCCGTTATTTGCCGATTTCGGGGCGAAATCATGGTAGAAACAAGCAAATAGCAGCGCTGGTGTCCGTTAGATTTTCAAAACGGCTATATTTCGCCGAATAAGAGCGTCTGTGTCCGTTAGACAGACGGGGGGGCGTTGCAACACCATGCCAACTCGCATGTTTGCAGGTCAACCTCCGGTCCTGCCCGTCCCGCCCGTCCGTAGTGCGATGATGTGCCTATTTTTCTCAAAATAGCGACTGCTATGTCCGCGCATTAATTAACCGTAGTATAATAATTGACGGCATCTACTATTTTAAGTAAGATAAGCACGATTCGATCTAGTTCTATAATCCACAAGGAGGGCTTTATGTCCAGAGAACCTTTTTATTACTCCCAAGAATTTGCCCGGCAACTTGATAACGAAGATGAGCTAGCCCGCTTTCGAGATGAATTCTATGTGAATGCAGAATCGATCTATATGGATGGCAATTCCTTGGGCCTGTTATCCAGACGCGCAGAGCGAACATTACTGAAAGTCGTTGATGCTTGGAAAACGCAAGGCATCGATGGCTGGCTGCAAGGTCAATACCCTTGGTTTTATTTATCGGAAAAATTGGCAGCCTTAAGCGCTCCGTTAGTTGGCGCATCAGAAGATGAGATCATTGTGACGGGTTCCACAACAACGAATTTACATCAGCTTGTGGCGACTTTTTATAAACCTGAAGGTAAAAAAACGAAGATTTTGGCGGATGAATTGACGTTTCCATCGGATATTTACGCCCTTCAAAGTCAATTGCAACTGCATGGATACGAACCGGCGGAGCATCTGATTCAAGTGAAAAGCCGTGATGGGCGTATCATTGCAGAAGAAGATATCATTGCGGCTATGACGGACGAAGTTGCATTGATCATTCTGCCGACGGTGCTCTACCGTAGCGGTCAGTTGCTCGATATAGAGCGTTTAACGGCTGAAGCTCATGCTCGTGGAATACTCATCGGCTTTGACGGATGCCATTCGGTCGGAGCCGTTCCCCATCACTTGAGTCAATGGGACGTTGATTTTGCCTTTTGGTGCAACTACAAATATTTGAACAATGGGCCGGGCGGCACAGCAAGCTTATACGTAAACCGCAAACATTTCGGTCGCTCACCAGGTCTGGCAGGTTGGTTCGGTTCGCGGAAAGACAAACAATTTGATATGGAGCATCAATTTGTTCCGGCGGAGCATGCAGGTGCTTTTCAAATTGGCACACCGCATATCTTAAGTATGGCTCCGCTTATCGGCTCTTTGGAAATGTTTGCAGAGGCCGGCATCGAGAAGCTCCGCGCAAAATCCTTGCATATTACTTCGTATATGATCGATTTGATTGAACAGGAATTGGCCGGAATGGGCTTCACCATTGGGAATCCAAGGGATGACCTGCGTAGAGGCGGCCATGTCTGTTTAGAGCATGAGGAAGCGGCGCGGATTTGCAAATCATTAAAAGAAAATAAGATCGTACCGGACTTCAGAGCTCCGAACATTATTCGTCTGGCTCCGGTTGCACTCTATACAACTTACGATGAAGTGTGGGAGACTGTGCAGCGTTTAAAAGCCATCATGGTCGAAAAGCAATACGAGAAGTTCGAGAATACGCGCGATGTAGTCGCTTAAGGAAGGATGACACTCATGTTTGATATTTCTCGCCCATTGGTAACAGGGGTGCCGACTTGGCCAGGAGACACGCCATTCTCTTACGAGGTCAGTTGGACGAAGGAACAAAGCGGTTCCGTGAATGTTGGGAAACTGACAATGAGTATCCATACGGGCACGCATATCGATGCGCCATTTCATTTTGACAATGAAGGTCGGAAGGTCATGGAGCTGGATCTGGAGCTGTACATCGGACTTGCGCGCGTTATTGAGATATCGGGTACATCGAGCATCGGCGCAGAGGAGTTGAAGGCGTATGAGCTGGACGGCATCACTCGGTTGTTGATTCGTACAAATTCCTGGACAAATCCGAATGAATTTCCTACAGACATCACTTATCTGAGAGATGATGCAGGACCTTATTTAGCTGAAAAGGGCATACGGCTTATAGGCGTGGATGTTCCCTCTGTTGATCCGCTTGATAGCAAGGTGTTGGCTGCGCATCATACTCTGCATGCTAATGATATTCATATTCTGGAAGGTATTGATCTGGCAAACATTGCGCTTGGCGATTATGAATTAATCGCACTTCCTCTACCGCTAGTTGAGGCGGATGGAAGTCCTGTCAGGGCCGTACTGAGCCCTTTGAAATAATCGAAAACAAGAGTAGGAGTGAATCACGTGTCCAATTCAGAGAACCACGAACAAACACAGTCAAAAGCAGCGGACGCCAGCATTCATGGCGATTTTTCCAAAGAAATGTCCTATGGGGATTATCTCCAACTAGATAAAGTGTTGTCCAGTCAACAACGGCTATCCGGGCATCACGATGAAATGCTGTTTATCATCATCCATCAAGCCAGTGAACTTTGGATGAAGCTGATTTTGCACGAGTTGGAAGCTGCCCGTCTTCTCATTCAGCAAAATAACTTGGAGCCGGCTTTCAAAATGTTAGCCCGCGTCTCTAGAATCCAGCAGCAATTGATCCAATCCTGGGATGTTCTGTCGACATTGACACCGGCTGAGTATATGCAATTTCGGAACAGCCTGGGCCGCTCATCCGGGTTCCAATCCTTCCAAAATCGGCTTATCGAATTTATGTTGGGAGGCAAGCAATCCAAGGTTTTGTCGGTCTATGAGCACCAACCGGAGCTCCACCAACAACTGAGCCAAGCTCTTCATGAACCTAGTCTGTATGACGCTTCGGTTAAAGCTCTTTCTATGCGAGGCTTGGAAATTGATGCGGATCATTTGCAGCGTGATTGGTCGCAGGAATACAAGGGCAATGCCAGTGTCAAAGCCGCCTGGTTGACTGTGTACCAAGATGTGGAACGCTACTGGGATCTATATGAACTTGCGGAGAAGCTGGTTGATATCGACAGCCGTCAACAACAATGGCGATTCAATCACATGGTAACGGTTGAAAGGATTATCGGATTTAAGTCGGGGACAGGCGGATCAGCTGGTGTGGAGTATTTGAAACACGTCGTTGCGCAGCGTTATTTCCCGGAATTATGGAGTCTACGAACAGATTTGTAAACGAAAGGATCCGCTCCGCGATAGGGGCGGATCCTTTGCATCATCATCAAAATGTTCACGGATTGTTCACTTACACGAGGGTTTTCATTTTCTCTATACTTACAAAAGTAAACAGAGAGGATGATGCAAAATGCCAACGACGAAGAAAGAAGAATTTTATTTTGGTCTGATGATGTGTTTGGGAATGGTTCTAGGTATGACGTTTTATAATTTATTTACCAATGGCTTGATAGGCACGATAACGTTGAAAGAAATCCTTTTGCAACTCATTCTAGTCTTTGTTATCGCATCCTTGTTGGAGTTATTTGTCGTCGGTCCCGTGGCCAAAAAAATGGCATTTTCGTTACCCTATGACAAATCCAAGAAGCTATGGGTGATCGTGTCTCTTGCTTTTTTTATGGTGAGTGGGATGGTTCTTTGCATGTCTCTTTACGGGTTAGGGAATGCTTATTTTTCTAACGGGCTGAATGGCGCGTCCCTGCTTGAAAGTTATTTGATAATCGTAGCTAAAAATTTCATTTTCGCTCTCCCACTTCAACTCATTCTTGTAGGGCCGATTGTTCGGTATTTATATACTACTTTCTTTAAAAATAGAAGAGTGAACGAATCATTCAGCTAACGCCAAAAACCTTCCTCATGCATAAGGGGGAGGTTATTTTTTTGAGGGAACTACAATCCGCTATTTCGCTAGAAAAACACATTTCCCACTCGTGAGGGGAACTACAGTTCGCTATTTTGCCAATTTCACGCGAAAAACATGGCATGGAGGGCAAATAAGCGTCTGTAGTTCCGCTCGGAGAGGAAACACCTAGTTTTCGCCAAAATAGAGGCCTCCAGTTCCGCTAAGTAAAATACGGCACGCACGTTGCTTCGCTGGTGCAAAAAGTTGTATTGCAACTTTGGTGAAGAGAAGATACAATTTCTAATAAATTCGCTTACGGAATGGACGGTGGGTTTGTATTGAAATTGCCCTTCATCTTACGCCTGGTCGATAGCCGCAAAAGTGCGCTTTCAACGATCATCGCCTCCAATTTATTTATACTGTTGATACCGCTTGCAATGGGGCTTTTTCTGTATACGAAAGTGGAACAAAGCTTGGAGAGAAGCACGACAAGATCCAATGGGGCCATGCTCGAGCAGTTGAAGCTTTCGCTGGATAACAAATTGGCGGAAGTGGATACGTTAATGCGCCAAGTTGTGTTTGACCCAAAGCTGGATTATATGCTTAGAATCCCTGCCCATCCAAATGATGTGGACAAATATGAATTCATCCAATTCATGCGCGACAAAATGAGTAAGTATCACAGTATGACCAGCAATTTTATCCTCGATTATTATGTCTACTTCGCAAACAGCGATACCATCGTCAAACCGGACTTGGTGTCGGATTCGCGGACGTTTTATTCCATCTATTACGCTTATAAGGACATGCCTTACGAGCAGTGGCATCTGCTTCTGGACAAGGAGCATAAAATGTCCTATTTGCCGGCAACTCCTTTATCCAACGAGCAAGAGCAAGTCCCAAAAAATGTGATTACTTATATGCAATCACTTCCCGTTCAATCGCAATCCCAAAATCTTGGAAGCTTCATCGTGCTGATTGATGGTGATCAAGTCAAGGAATTGTTCGCGCAGATGGAGTCGGCGAGCCATAGCTCTGTTTATATCATTGATCATGCCGGGAAAACCATTATGAGCAACAGCGATTCCCCTTTCCCATCCGACTTGTTAGAGCGCGTTCAAGAGAGTTCGGGCCCATTTAATTACCGGCTCGCGGGGGTTGACCAAGTGGTTTCGGTGACCTCCTCGCAAAAAGCGGGTTGGAAATACGTCTCGATCATGCCCAATGATGTGTTTATGCAGCAAGTGAATCAAATCCAGAGCTGGTCCATCGGCCTGTTCATCCTTTGCTTAATTTGCGGTTTAGTGGCTGTCAGCATAGGCGCCTACCGTACATACAAACCTCTCCAAAAGACCGTAAACGCGATTATGCGCGGAAAAGAGATGATCAGGCGCCCGGCCTCGAATGAATACGAGTTTATTCGGCAAACCGTCGAGGGCTCTATCCATGAAGAGAAGAACCTACGCATGACGCTAACGCAGCAAATTCCGTTCATTCGGGCCAACTATTTATCCCGTCTTCTGAATGGTCACATGGATGTTGATGTGTCGGCAGCAAACGGGGATTCACTGCAATTTATGGATTTGAAATTTACAAGTGACTGTTTTGCCGTGCTGCTCGTCAAGATTGAAGATATTCCGTTTTTAGCGGAGGAAGAAGATGAGAAGCAATGGGCGCATGCAAGGTTCATTATTTCAAATATTGGCACGGATCTGATTGCGGCGAATCATCGGGGATTTTCGGTCGAACTAGACCGAGATCGCATTGCGCTTCTCATGAATCTAGCATCCGATCGAAAGGAGTTCGTCGAATCCGATATACGGGATATCGCGGATTCGCTCTTCAGCATCACGTCGCAAAGATTCCAGATTGGAATTACGATTGCTGTTGGCGGGATTCATTCAGGGCCCAAAGCCATTCGAGACTCGTATCCTGAAGCACTGGCAGCGCTTGAATATAGGCTGATTCTGGGGAAACATGCCACGATCCATTTTCAGGATATCCTCGAAGTTAAGCAGCATTACTACTATCCGCTAGAAAGTGAGATCCAGCTGATTAATTTCGTGCGAAGCGGGGATACCGAAAATGTGGAAAAACTACTTAATAAAATTTATGCGATGAATTTTGCCTCCGGTCATATGACGCCCGAGTTAGGCAAATGTTTGTTTTTCAACGTGACGAGTACGTTTTTGAAAATTGTTAATTCTTCGAATACGAATCAGGAAGATGTGCTTGGCGCTGACTTTGATCCGATCAAAGAAGTGTTCAGTTATCCAACTGCGCAGGGAATGTACTCGAAAACGAAGGAGCTATACGAAACGCTTACCCGTTCGTTTAATGTGGAGCGATCCGGTCATAGTACGCAGCGGCTGGAGGAAATTATTGGCATAGTACACGAACGCCTCGATGACTCGAATCTTGGCGTGGCACAAATTGCGGAACGTATTCAAATGACGCCGCAGTATCTTTCTACCTTCTTCAAAAAACATCAGGGACAGAATCTGCTGGATTACATTACGCATAAACGGATTCAACAAGCAAAGCAGTTAATGGAGAACAAAGAACTGACCATTGTACAGATCGCACAAAAGATCGGCTACAACAATGATGTCGTTTTCATCCGGGCGTTCAAAAAGCTCGAGGGCGTAACGCCGGGTAAATACCGGGAGACGATGTTGCCGGAAATCATTAGCTCAGACGCATAAAAGGCAGCCTCTTGAGGCTGCTTATTTCTGTAGCGCCGGCTACTGCCGATTTCTAAGATGGACTGATGAATTCTCATATCGCCCGTATTTCTTACTAAAATACAACGGGGATGAGAACTAGGCAGTAGTCAGGTCGGGGCTAGGGAAGCATACTGGGAAACAGGTGCTGGAAGACGATCGCGGTGCCAACCAAGCTTAGGGTTACTCATATAAAGGGAGGCATGAAGAATGAAGAAACGTTTGAAACAAGTTGGATCTATCGTATTGCTTTCGACTCTGGTGGCTTCGGCAGCCGCCTGCAGCAGTAATTCAGGAACCGAAAGTTCATCGGCTGCGCCACAGACGGGCAGTAGTGCTGAGCCGGCAAAATTGACTAAATTATCGTACTGGGTACCGAATCACCCGGCAGCTTCAGGTCAGATGAAAACGTATGCTGAAATGGGGATGTACAAGGAGCTTGAGAAAGTAACTGGAGTCAAGGTTGAGTTTCAACATCCGCCCCTTGAAGTTCCACAGGCCCAAGAGCAGTTCAACTTAATGGTTGCAACCAACGAGCTGCCGGATGTTATTGAAGCGAGTTGGGGAGCCACTAGCGGTGCGGTCGTCCGATATCCCGGTGGGCCGGAAAAAGCTATTTTAGATAAAAAAATCATTAAATTGAACGACTTGATCGATAAATATGCACCAAATCTAAAAAAGCTGCTGAATGAACATCCAGATTGGAAAAAGCAAATTTCAACAGATGAAGGAAGCATCTATGCCTTCCCATTCTTACGTGGAGATGACAAAGTCAGAGTGTTCTTCGGGCCATCAGTCCGCCAAGATTGGTTGGATAAGCTGGGCCTCAAGATGCCGACGACAATCGACGAATGGTACACCGTCCTAAAAGCTTTTAAAGAAAAAGACCCGAACGGCAACGGCAAAGCGGATGAGATTCCCATTTATTTGGACAAAAATCTGTTCGCCACCGATGCGCCTTTCCTTGGAGCTTGGGGCATTAACTACAGCTTCTACCAGGACGGAGGAAAGGTGAAATACGGTCCGATCCAGCCTGAATACAAAGAATTCCTGGCCACGATGAACAAATGGTATAAGGAAGGTTTGCTTGATAAGGATTTCGCAGCGCCTAACGATAAGCTGTTCGATAACAAAATGACGACCAATCTCATAGGAGCAACCGCTTCATTTAATGGGGGAGGCATTGGTAAATATGCAGGACTCATGAAGGACAAGGATCCCAAGTTCGATCTGGAAGCGGCGCCTTATCCGGTGTTGAAAGCAGGGGATAAAGCGATTTGGGGACAAAAGGATTTTGCCTATAACGGCGTTGGAGCGGCGATTTCGACAGCCAATAAAAATCCGATCGAAACCGTCAAATGGCTGGATTATGCTTACGGTGACAAAGGCGATCTTCTCTTCAACTACGGGGTGGAGGGCACTAGCTATAAGATGGAGAATGGCAAAGCAACCTTCCTTCCTGAGATTTTGAATCCACCGGCAGGAACCAGTATCCAGCAAGCCATTGCCAAGTATAATCGGGCAACATGGAGTGGTCCTTTTGTCCTCAGCGATAATTTCCAAATGCAATATTTGGCTCTGCCTCAGCAGAAGAAAGCACTGGAAGTCTGGTCGCAGCCAACTGCTGAGCGGAAGATCCCGCTTGTTTCTCCAACGCAGGATGAAAGCAGCAAATTCGCATCCATTGTAACGGACATCCAAACGTATCAAGATGAGATGCTGTTGAAATTCATCATGGGGGTCGAACCGATCAGTAACTTTGATCAATATGTGAAAAAGATTCAGAGCATGGGGATTGATGAAGCGATTAAAATCCAGCAAGGGGCTCTTGAACGTTTCAATAAACGTTAAGAAGTAATTGAATGGGGGGATGAACCGGGTTTGTTTATCCCCTCGTTTTCTTTTAGAAACTTGAAAGAAAGGATAGGGAGACGATGAGGCAAAGTCCTGCAAATGGAAAGGCTGAATATGCCGTAACGACAATGAAAACGAGTCGCAATCCGACTGTCCTGCAAACCATACGCGCTGATGTGAAACGGCACTGGTCCATTTACGTTATGGCGCTTCCCGTCATTGCGTACTATCTTATATTTCATTATGGGCCGATGTACGGATTACAAATCGCTTTTAAAGACTTTTCGCCGGCCAAAGGGATTCTCGGAAGTCCATGGGTTGGATTTAAACATTTTGTAAGTTTTTTTAACGGAATTTACTTCTGGCGCTTAATAAAAAATACAATCTTGATCAACCTTTATGATCTATTGTTCGGATTCCCGGCAGCGATCCTTCTGGCTCTGCTGCTTAATGAAATCCGCCACAGCGTATTTAAGCGGGTTGTTCAATCCATCTCGTATTTGCCGCATTTTATTTCGATCGTGGTTGTGGCCGGGATGATGATCGATTTCTTAAGCCGCAACGGTCTAATTAATCAATTGACCGGAATCTTTGGCATAGAGCCGATTGATTTCTTGCAGGATGAGAACTGGTTCCGCTTTTTGTTCGTTTCGTCTGGCATTTGGCAAGGCATTGGTTGGGGCTCGATCGTTTATTTGGCGGCTATGGCGACGATTGACACGACGCTGTACGAAGCGGCCAGGATGGACGGCGCTAACCGCTGGAAGCAGACGCTGCACATTACGATTCCAGGCATCATGCCGACAATTGTCATCTTGTTCATTTTACAAATGGGCAATATGCTGACGGTTGGCAGCGAAAAGGTGCTGTTGCTTTACAATCCCCTTACCTATGGAACTGCAGACGTTATTTCGACCTATGTCTATCGCAAAGGGGTATTAGAGGCAAGTTACAGCTTCACGGCAGCAGTTGGGTTATTTAACTCAGTGATCAGTTTTATTCTGATCGTTGCGGCCAATAGCTTTGTCAAACGGATCAGCGAGAACAAACTGTGGTAAGGAGATTTGCACATGAAACTAACCAGTGGAGAGCGAACATTTGGCTACTTCAATATGCTGTTGATGCTCGTGCTTTGCGCGGTCACGCTGTATCCTTTCTTGTACGTGGCATTCGCTTCGCTTAGTGATGCGACATCATTGCTGCAGCATCGCGGTTTAATGCTCAAACCGGCAGGCTTTGATCTCGGTGCCTACAAGGCTGTTTTTGAAAATCCGATGATCATGAAAGGGTATCAGAATACGTTAATTTATGTAGTGCTAGGTACGACAATTAACTTGCTCATGACATCGATTGGCGCCTATGTGTTGTCCAGGCCGAATCTTTATTTTAAACATATCATCATGTTCTTTATCGTCGTGACGATGGTTTTCCATGGGGGACTCATTCCGAGTTACCTGCTCGTGAACTCTCTCGGCATGATGAATACGATGTGGGCCATTCTCATTCCAGGTGCGATTAATACGTTTAATATGATTATTATGCGAACTTCTTTTCAAGGCATCCCGGTCAGTTTGGAGGAGTCGGCCAGGATGGATGGCGCCAATGATTGGGTGATTTTATTCCGGATTGTCATCCCGCTTTCGATGCCGGTTATTGCTGTTATGATTTTGTGGTATGCGGTAGGGCATTGGAATTCCTATTTTAACGCGCTAGTGTATTTGCGGAATCGTGAAGCGTATCCTCTTCAGCTTGTGCTCCGTGAGATTTTGATTTCCAATAATACGGATTCGATGATGGCAGGTGGAGGCGACGACAAATATGCCATTGGAGAAACGATTAAATATGCGGCCATTATGGTCTCTACGCTGCCGATCATTTGCTTATATCCGTTCCTTCAGAAGTATTTTGTCCAAGGTGTGCTGATAGGTGCCATTAAGGAGTAAACGGGGACGATTTGACCATGAGATGGAAGCAGAAGGAGGGGGTTAGGTGAGAGGCGTTACATTTGAAAATGCTCCAAGCAGCTGGAATGAAGCGTTACCGATCGGCAATGGACACTTCGGCGGTATGGTGTATTTCGAAGATAACAAGCTGACGCTGGCGCTTAATCATTATGAAGTTTATTATCAGAAGCTGCATCGATACAGTAAGAAGTACCGAAATGGTAAAGGGCCGGATTTTACACTTCAGTATGGACGTACATTTGAAGAATTGAAAAAGCTGGCTGAAGAGAGGTATCGCGATCCCGAACAAGGCCCGTTTTTTCTATATGGCGACGCATTAAACCCGAACAGCATGTACAGGAAATATGGTAAACCCTCGGGTGGGGCCTCCCATTATCCGACGGGGGAACTTCAGCTTTTTCCATCCCGGGAGCTTTCGGACCCTGATCATTATTCGTTATCCCTTGATATTGAGAAGGCAGCTATTCAGTTAAATGTGGTCAAAAATGAGGATAAGCTTGGCGTGAGCACAATCATGGCTCAGGATGGCGATTACGTGATCACCACAATCAGCCAGACGAATGGAGCGTTGTTACCTTCGGTCGCGCTAACGGTTCCCCGTAGAAGATATGTGGATATGAAAGTGACGTATCATCAATTGGATGATACAACGTTTTACTATGTAGGCGCTTTCTACTCGGACGGTGAAGAGAAGGATCGCTACGATCCATTCTCGTTCATTGTGATGATGAGGATCATCGGTGCCAAAGGAAGCGTTGTTGCAGGTCCCGACGACAGCCTGCAAATTGCCCTCCGAGATGCGGAGGCAAACCTGACACTGCTAACAACGGTGGTCACCGAGGAGGAGACCAAGGAACTGCTTTCGACCGCGCTGATGAGGGTGAGGAAGCCAGCTTCGCATGTGGATGTGGCAGACATGGTGGAGCATCATCAAGCGCATTGGAGAAGCTTTTGGTCCCGCAGCTCGATCACCTTGCCGGATAAAATGTTGGAAGATCTCTGGTATATCAATCTATATGCCATCGCCTGCAGCAGCGGAAAAGTTGGCAGGATGCGCGAGCAAGCGTGCGGATTGAACGGCTTGTGGGATATTAAGCAGCCAACCAAGTGGGGCAGTATGTGGTACTGGGACGTTAACATTCAAGCTGCTTTTTGGCCGCTCTATACGGCTAATCGCCTTGAAGTGGCCGAAGCGTTCAACGAGGGTCTGCTCTCTTATGTGCAGCTCGCTGAGCAAATGTCCCAGCAGTTTTACGGGCTTGAAGGCGTTGCGGGCGATTACCCGCATGCCTCGTATGTAAGTATTTGGCCTTGGTGCGCGCAATTTCTATGGGATTATTATCGCTATAGTATGGACGTTGAGTTTTTAAAAGAAAAAGCGTACCCGTTGTTTAAGCAGGTTGCGAGATTTTTCGAAGGTTATTTACAACTGAATGAGCACTCAGGCCGCTATGAGATATTTCCTGACATTTCTCCGGAGCAGGGGCCTTTGACTCGTAACTCAACTTGTTCCCTTGCAGCAGTTAAATACTTATTGAAGATCGCTTCGGATGCGAGTGAGCTGCTTGGTGAAGCGGAAGAGGATCGGCTCAAGTGGAGCGTACTTGCGGACAACTTGGCTGAGTATCCAACGGCTGTTTCCAAATCGTATGGAGATGTTTTCCTGGACTCGGAATGGGCGCCTGCCGACATGCATTTGCGGCATCCTTCGCTGCTTATGCCCATTTATCCCATTGGAGAAATTGATAAAAATAGTGAAACCCATCTGAGAAAAAAAGGAGAAAACATGCTCCGGTATGCAGCGAATCAGACGGAATATGGCATGTTTCAGTTCGGCTGGCTGTCCTGTGCCGCTTCGAGATTGGGGAAGGGCAGCACAGCGCTTAGGCTGCTCTATGAACAAGGCATTGATTTGTCGCTCAGGTGCAATGGCTTGTTTGCGGAAGAAACGGAACGGTGGATGAACTACTGCAACATCACCAATGAACCGTTGTACCATCCCCACATGATGGAAGCTTCTGGTGAAATGGTTGCTGCCGTGAATGAAATGCTGCTTCAGAGCTATGATGGCGTGATTGACGTGTTCCCGGCGCTGCCGACTGGTGAGGCTGAGCCGGAGCTTTCGATTGGCCTCTACGAACATGAGGTAGATTGGAAGGTTAAGCGATATGAGAAATGGAGCGACTGTTCCTTTCGAGGCCTGCTGGCAGTAGGCGCCTTTGAAGTTAGCGCAGAGCTGAAAAATGGCCGAACCGCTTGGGTTACTATCCAAAGTAAAGCGGGCGAGCAGGTTGTGATTCGCAATCCGTTTCACGTTAGTGATGAGGTAATAGTTGCGAGAAAAGAGGGTCCATCCTGGAACAGGATGGATCATGTGGAAGAAGAGGGACGGATTTCATTTAAAACGGAGAAGAATGGGGAGTATGCGATTTATCCTCGTGGAGAATTCTCCACTCCTGAGTTATTTGCAGTTGACTCTAGTAGGCGGGGCGTCAAGCGAGACTATCCGCTTGTTCATGAAGCTCATACGGATCGGCGAGTGTTCCTTGGCAAAAACCAAAATACGCAGCATGCCAGACTGCTCGACCACTTCACCTTTGATTATTACTCCGGTAATACCAGGGAATCAAGGCTGGCCGCTTATCGGTTGGATTTTGGCGTGGCATCGCATCGGTTGGAGAAAGATTACACCAGTATACTGCCCAGACAAGTTCATGTGGAAGGGGTTCTCGGTCAGACGTTTCGTAATGTAACGTTGGATTCCATGTTTAAGCCTTATACCGGCATCGGCTGGGAGTGTGCGGAGGATCTCGGAGCGATGGATCGCGGGGGGCCGGACGAACTGCGGAGGGATTTTATAGGTGGAAAGAGGGAAGCGACGTTTGTGGTTGAGCTTCCAAAGGGCAGATATGATTTGCTCTTCGTATCCGGCGATAAAGAGGCGCCTTCCTACACGGAGATAGAAATCGTTGGGGGAAGCATGTGGAAGCCGGAGAAAACGCTGAAGGCGGGCGAATTTGCAACGGATATTTTGCCAATCACGCAAAGAGGTGATGGTTACGTGAAGCTGCGATTTCGCACTTGCGAAGGCTCGGAGTGGAGAATGAATGCGCTGATTATTAATAAGAATTACACGTATTTGTAGAAGCGGGGAGGGTTGACGCAGCCACTGAGTAACGGTGGATTTTCTGTCTTGCCATTACCTCCGATTCCTCCCACTAATTTCGGCGTCTGATCGACTTTTGCCGAGCTAACTGGAATTTCTACCGCTGATTTCACCGGATGGAGCAGATTTCGTGCAGCAGTCACCGATATAGATAGAATTTGCAACGAAGTGGAGCTTCCTAGCTTCCTAGCTTCCGCCCGCCCTAGAAAGCGAAAATAAGACCGATAAAGCCCCTAACGGGGCTTCATCGGTCTTATTGCTATTTCCCCACGGCTGCTTGCCAGCTATTGCGGGTTCGTTGTCCAGATCCCTGCGGTTTTCAGGAACACGCGCTGCGGCAATTTCAAAGCAGCCATGATGAGCTCGGCCACATCCTCCGGCTGCATCATGCGGTCCTCGTCGCCTATCGGCAGACCCGCTTTGACGGACAACTCTGTATTCACGGTGGATGGCGTGAGCGCTGTAACACGGATGTTCGATTTGCGAACCTCTTGCATGAGCGCTTCCGTCATTCCGATCACAGCGAACTTCGAGGCGCAATAGGCTGAACCGGTGGCGAATCCTCGTTCCCCTGCGGTTGAAGCAATGTTGATGATGCTTCCGCCATTTTGGCTCAACATGGTGGGCAGCGCAGCGCGAGTCACATGATACGTGCCCATCAGATTGGTTTGAATGATTTGCTCCCATTGATCTGGATCCATATCGACCAAATTACCGAACTGTGCCGTTCCGGCATTATTGAGCAGGATATCCAGGGAACCCAGTTCCCCGATTAGTAACTCCACTGCACGTACCGCTTCTGCTCTCTTGGATATGTCCGCTGTGGCAATGCTCACTTTGACACCGTATGTACCTGTCAATTCTTGTTGAAGGGATTCGAGGTCAGCGTGGCTGCGCGCCAGTAATCCGAGATGAACACCTTCTTTCGCCAAGGCGATGGCGGCCGCTTTGCCGATTCCTTTTCCAGCTCCTGTAATGATGGCCGTTTGATTGTGTAAGCTCATGAGAAATCTCCTTTGTTATTCGTTGAATTAGGTATTCGTCTTTATGAAAAGTATGGCCCCATTTTATGCGATTTAATGGACGGAGTCAATTTTAGCTACTGGGATATTTTTCTATTGCCAAATGGGTCGACCTCTATGTATGTTAGTTTATATTACATTAAAAATTCAGACATTATGATAAATTGGTGGGATACAAACATGGTAAACGTTATCATATAATAAAAGCGTAAGGTGATGTCAAAAAAAATAACATAAAGTGAGGGGTTCATGGATGATTCATGGAGTAATTAGAAAATCGGTATTAGCTGCTGCTTCAGCTGCTTTACTGACAATTACAGCTTGCAGTAACGGAGCTGAGCCGGCAAAAGAAGTAGGGAAAACGCAAGCCTCAACACAGCCCGCCTCGAAACAACAAGTTACGCTCACTTTTGAGGAAAACTGGTCCACCCCGAACGTAGATAACCAGCTATACAAAGAGAGAATTCAGAAATTTCAACAGTTGAACCCGGATATTAAAATTGAAATGCAGGATATCCCGTCGGCCCAATATCGGACCAAACTCCGTACCGAGGCAGCGGGCAACAGTATGCCGGATATGTTTATTCTGTATCCAGGTGTCGATATGGATCCGTTCATCGATGCCGGAGTACTGATGCCGCTAGATGAAATTATGGATACCTGGAAAGATATTTTACCGCCACAGTCGTTAGGTGGGTATAAAGTAAACGGTAAGCAGTATGCCGTTCCAACCAAAATGACTTTTGTCGATATTATCTACTACCACAAGGATATGTTAGCAAAAGTTGGCTACAATGAGTTTCCGAAAACGTATGCCGATTTCCTCGATCTGGTGAAAAAGCTCAAAGCTTCAGGCGTTACACCGATGGGAATTGGCAATAAGAATCGTTGGCCGCTTCAATCCACGGTCATGTCCGCAGTCGAGGATCGTATTGCCGGTACGGATTTCTTAACGAAGGTAAAACAAGGACAAGCTAAATTTACGGATGCTGATTATGTGAAAGCACTTGGCATTTTCGATGAGTTGACGAAGCTCGATGCCTTTAATGCGGATTTGAACACCATGGATGAAGTGCAAGTGCAGGATTATTTCCTGCAGAAGAAATCAGCTATGACCATGACCAGTTCGACGATTGATACGAAGTTCCGTGTCAGTAACACAGAGGGCGGCGCTAATATTGGTATCGCATTGTTCCCATCCATTGACGGTGGAAAAGGAACGGCTGGCAAAAGTGCAGGCGTTGTCCAATACGGTATCGGATTAAGCAAGGAGCTAACGGGTGCTAAGAAAGAGGCGGCTTATAAATTCCTGAAATATTTCTATTCCCCTGAACTGTACCAAAACTTGATGAGTAAAGGGATCGTCGTACCGGCGAAAGTTGAAATGCCTGCGGACACTAGCAAATATTTGAAAGAAATGCTGGAGTTGACGAAATCCGGGGATGCGCTTGTCTTTGACAGCGTGATGCCGGCGGCTGTCAAAGATTCGATTGAGAACGGGCTGCAAGCCATTACGATGAAACAGAAAACACCTGAGCAAATCGCCAAAGAAATGCAAGAGGTTATGGATAAAGTGAAAAAATAATCGGCTAGCTACAGCAAAAGAATGCTCGAAGCTAACGATTTGAAAGGGTGACGGAGATGAAAGCCTCCATCGGAGCATTTTCCTTCTTTCAGCTTTTAAGTCAAAACGAAATGAATATATACGGTTATCTGGAGACAGTGAAATACCGGTATCGTTTGGATGCCGTAGATCTTTGGAACGGCTTTTTCGCCAACCGTGAGGTTCCCATCTGGGAACTTCCGGGTAACGATGAGTTGATGAAGATCAAACGCAACCTGGATGATAGACAATTAACAGTTGCTAATATAGCGGTGGATCGCGCTCATTTATGGGATGCTGATCCGGATACCAGGCAGCAACTATATCAGAATGCGATAGCTCATATGAAAGCGGCGAGCTTGCTTGGTGCCAAGACGGTTCGCATTGATGCCAATCGAGGCCCTGGTGAAGTAACGGAGGAGCAGTTCGAATACACGGTTCGTACTTACCAGGAATTGGCTCAACAAGCTTCGGACTACGGATTTACAGTGGGGCCTGAGAATCATACAGGGATTTCGCTGGATCCTCATTGGATGAAGCGTGTTGCTGAAGCCGTGGATCATCCGGGATATGGTATTTTACTGCATATCGATCGTTGGATCGACGGGAATCAAGGCAATGAAATGGTGGCTCCCTGGGTAAATCACGTCCACTTGGACAAGCGAACGATTTGTTCGGAAAATACGGAATCAACAATCAAGTTCTTGAATGAGTTTGGTTATCAAGGGTATTGGGCAGTGGAATATAATGCTTTGTCCAATCCTTATATCGAGATTGAGTGGGCATTAGCAGCTACGAAACGATTGCTTGCATCTGCTTGCCCGAACAATGGATAGTTGATCTGGAGGCGTGCGTGATGGAATATGCCAAGATTCGAATTGGTGTTATTGGAACAGGAATTATAGGGAAAGCCCACTTGGATCAATATGCAGCTATAGAAGGCGCCGAGGTCGTGGCTCTGTGTGATATTAATGAACAGGAAGTGCGCCGAGTTGCTGATATATACGGAGTTGCTCATGTCTACACCGATTATAAAGACCTGTTGGCGCGAGACGATATCGATGCGGTGGATGTATGTCTGCATAACAACTTTCATGCACCATTAACGATTGCTGCTCTGCAGGCGGGTAAACACGTATACTGCGAGAAACCGATCGCAGGCTCCTATTATGACGGCAAAGCAATGGTTGACGCAGCGAAGGAGTATGGCAAGAAACTTCACATTCAACTTAGCACGCTGTATAAAAAAGAAACAAAGGCGGCCAAAGCGCTGATTGACGACGGTCAATTGGGCAAATTGTTCCACGCTCGGTCGAATGGCTTTAGGCGTCGCGGTAGACCTTTTGTCGATGGCTTCGGCACCGCTTATTTCACGAAAAAAGCAAGCGCAGGCGGCGGAGCTTTACTGGATATGGGCGTCTATCATATCGCCCAAATGCTCTACTTGCTTGGTGAAACCGAAGTAGAGCGAGTCACGGGGAAGCTCATTCAAGAAATGGACATGGATGAGGGCCGGCGTGCCGAAAGCGGGTTCGATGTGGAAGAGTTGGCGCTTGGGTTCGTTACTCTTCGCAATGGACTCACGTTAGACATCTTTGAAGCGTGGGCCGTTAATCTTGGAGGCGTTGAGGGAAGCAGCATCATGGGGTCCAAAGGCGGTATCCGGCTCCCATCGTACCATTCCGGAGAGATGACTTCCGATATCACCTTTCACACGACGGTAGCTGACATCGACCTGGACAGCAAGATTGATCTTAACCGTATGGATATTCGTTGGCACAGAATGAGAGATAACGAAGAGGCTTATGATTCATCGCAGAAGCACTGGATCGCTGCTCTACAGGGACGCGTAGAACTTATGCCAACTGCGGAAATAGCGCTTGCGACGATGTTGATTAGCGAAGGTTTATATTTATCCGACTCGCTCGGGCGGGAAGCGACGGCTGCGGAAATTGTGGCTGCTTCTCGATCACTGTCAATCCCATTGTAAGAGAGGCGACAGCCGTTCTTCGGCTGCCAAATAGGCGGAGCCTGATGGGTCTCCGTCTTCTTGGCATCTCTCAATTTATCATTTAGCGTATAAGGAGGGCTATGTATGCATGTAACGAGGCGGATGGGTTGGGCAATTTTTATCGGCATGCTGCCAGCCTTGATCATTTATATTGGCATCGCAATGATTCCAATCGTGATGTCATTTTATTACTCATTTTTTGATTGGAACGGTCTGTCCCACATGTCTTTTGTAGGGTTGGACAATTATATCTCGGTCTTGAAAGACGGGATCTTCTGGAAAGGTGTACAGAACAACCTGTTTATGATGGTTAGCGGTATTGTAGGACAGCTGCCGGTAGGTTTGTTCTTTGCCTTACTATTGAACCGGTCGATGCGCGGGCTCAAAGTTTACCGTTCTGTCCTTTTCCTGCCGGTCATCATCTCGGCGGTTATCGTCTCACTCATCTGGAACATGGTCTACGGTACAGAATCGGGTCTGATGAATAACATGCTAGGACTCTTCGGCTTGGACAGCTTGAAACAAAACTGGCTGGGCTCCCCGCGTTGGGGCATGCTGTCGGTAAGCATCACGTATTTATGGCAAAATTATGGTTTCTATATGGTCATTTTCTTGGCCGGCCTGCAAAATATTTCCGAAGAAGTAAGGGAAGCAGCGGTCATGGACGGCGCTACAGGTTGGAGGCGATTCTGGTTCATCACCCTCCCGATGCTGAAAGAAACGATCTGGGTAACCCTGATCTTCTCCATCAGCAACAGCTTCCGGGTTTTCGATCTCATCTATGTCATGACAGCCGGAGGGCCGGCTCATAATACCGAAGTGATGACGATCTATATGTATACCCAGGCTTTCAACAACAGTTACTTTGGACTTGGGAGCGCAGTTTCTATTCTTATTCTTATTTTTAGCCTATTAGCCATCTATGCAGCCAAATTAGTCACCCGTCGAAACGGCTAATTGATGTATGTAGAGAAAGGAGGAGCATATGCAAACATCTTTAGGGAAAAAAACGATCATTCATTTGATCTTAGCCATTCTAAGTGTTATTAATGTCATTCCGATTGTATGGATGGTTGTCAGTTCATTTAAGTCAGAGGAAGATTATGCAACGAATCCACTGGGGTTGCCAAAGTTTTGGCAAGTCAGCAATTATACGAGCGCGTGGAAAGTTGCACACTTAGGTACGTACTTCTGGAACAGTGTCATTGTGACCGTAGGTGCAATCGTATTAACGGTACTGCTTAGTGCATTGACCTCCTACTTTCTTTCCAGGTTTAACTTTCGTATACGTGGATGGCTTTACGGCTTGTTTATAATAGGCATGACGATTCCGATTCACGCTACGTTAGTGCCGATTTTTATTATCATGAAAAAAATAGGCTTATTGAATTCCCACCTTGCCCTGGTGCTTCCTTACACGGCTTTCCATCTCTCGATTACCATCTTCATTCTGGTAGGCTTCATGCAGGCCTTCCCTAAAGATATTGAGGAATCTGCGGTTATGGATGGAGCTGGACTGTATAAAATTTTCTGGTCCATTATTCTTCCGATGACTCGTCCTGCGCTGGCGACGGTGATTATTATCAACTTTATTTATAACTGGAATGAGTTTTTATTCGCACTTGTTTTGATCAATAAAGCAGCTCTAAAAACGCTGCCGTTAGGCTTGGCTAACTTCGCCGGCACAGAAACAAGATTTCAGACGCTTCAGATGGCTGCCTTATCTATGGCGCTTATTCCGCTTGTTGGCTTTTACTTGGCTATGGAGAAGCAGTTGGTGCAAGGGATGACGGCCGGCGCTGTTAAAGGGTGATGATGTGATGATGGCTGTACTTTAACCGCTCGAAACTTTTCTCGCGTCATTCTACATCCTTTTCAAGTAGGTTGACCCCGTTTTATAGTAAAATGAGGAAATACCGACGAAGGGGATGGAACTTGATGATACTAAACAGATATCCTTTCTTGCACTTCAGTTTGAGAACAAAGTCGATCGCTATCTTCATCCTTCTGGTGACACTCCCCTCCCTTTTGATCGGGAATGTCATTCTGAGCCGTTATGATGCTGTTCTGCGGCAGCAATATATTGATGCCATGGAAAAGAACTTGAATACCATTGAACTGAATTTATCCGAGAAAACAAAAGCTATTGAAGATTTATCGAACTATATGATTTATCAAGAAAACTTTAGACGGTTTATGGAGACGCCGACCACGCCGGGCAACATGGTGCAAATGAACAAGGATCAGACGACAATCGAGGGGTTTATTGCCTTTCAAATTATGTCCAAGGTGTACATTAAATCGATTTCACTTGAAGGTGTTGGAGGCAATCAACTCCAAATGGGCGAGCCTGTCAAAGGGTTGGAACAATCATGGACAGATCTTGCTCAGCAGAGAAGAGGCGGGGTCATTTGGACGGACTCCTATCAATTGGAGAGCGGTTGGACGGGAAATAAGCGCGTTGTTTCCATGGTTCGTGTCATCAATTCCTTCGATAACCCATCGCGTACGGTGGGCAAGGTGATCGTTCGTTTGGATGAGTCGGAAATTACGGACTTATTAATGTCTGCTGTTCCTCAGGATCAGGGTTCCATCTTTATTGTTCGGCCTGAGGGCAGTGTTGTTCTGCATCAAAATCAAAACCTGATTGGACATCCCTACCCAAGCGATGCGCTGCTTAGCCAATTTCACGGGGGGCTGTCCAAAAAAGTCTCCTCTTTGAAGGAAGATGGAGCTTCTTATGTTGTTTTCAGTCAGCCCATGAAGTCGACGGGCTGGTACATTGTAGCGATGGTTAAGGACCAAACCATTGTTCAAAAAACGGAAGCGATCAAAGCGTCGCTCAAATTTTTAATTCTGATTATTCTTATATTTGGGTTAATCGCCTTAATCGGGTTCGAATTTGCTATGATTCGTCCCATGCTCGAACTGAGTAAACAAACCTCTAAGCTCAAAAAAGGTGATTTCTCGGCGCAGGTCAAAGTCAGATCGCGAGACGAGGTCGGGGAGCTTGGCCGACAGTTCAACAACATGGTTATGACCATCAAGGAGCTGATCGACAAAAAGTATAAATTAGAGATTCGGCAGAAAGAATCGGAGCTTCGAATATTGCAAAGCCAAATGGATCCTCATTTTTTATATAATACGCTGGATATGATCCGTTGGACGGCAAGGTTGGAGAAAGCAGCGGAGACGAGTCAATTGATCGAAACCCTGTCGCTTTTCTTTCGAATGGGGCAAAATAGCGGCAAGCGATATACGACGCTGCCTGAGGAATTGGAGTTTGTTCAGGCCTATCTGGACTTACAGCAGAAACGAATGGGAAGCAAACTTCAATTCACCTTGCACATGGAGGAGGAGTTGAACCATGCCGTTCTCTTGAAGAAGATCATTCAGCCTTTGGTGGAAAACAGCATCAAACATGGTTTTAAACGTGGGGGTGGCCGCATTGAGGTGCGCTGCTATATGGCAGAGCAGGATGTGCTGATTGAAGTGGTGGATTCCGGCGTCGGGTTTGCCAAGACCAAACTGGAGGTTATCCGTCAGGTTCTTCAAGATCGAATCGGTGACGAGGGCATTATGAACCACGCGATCTGCAACATTCATGAACGCATAACGCTTGAATACGGTGAGGGGTATGGCATCGAGCTTCCTTCAGAACCGCACTATGCCGGGGCTTGCGTAAGAATAAGACTTCCATTTCAAATGAGTGCTCAGGAGGAAAAACGATGACCATCAAAATGCTAATTGTAGATGATGAGCCTATTATTTGCCAAGGATTGCGTCGTACCATTTCCTGGGAGACGATTGGTGTTGAAGTTGTCGGAGAAGCTTATGACGGAATCGAAGCGCTTGCCTTCTTGGAGCATTGTCCTGTGGATGTCGTGTTAACGGATGTGAACATGGAAGGCATGGACGGACTTGAGCTTGCAAAGGAATTGAAGCAGCGCTTCCCTCAGTCGCGTGTGATCATTGTTAGCGGATATGACCATTTTGAGTATGCTAGGCAGGCTTTGCGGCTTGGTATTGAAGATTATTTGCTGAAACCGGTGAATATCGATGAGTTGATGGGCATGGTGCAGCGGATTGGCGAAGAGATTACGCAAGAACGGAAGCTTGAGGGTGAGCAAGAAGTAGAACGGACGCGCAAATGGCTGATGGGGCAGCTGCAGCAGAGGGTCATCGATCAAAATGAGGATTATGTACCTTTGATGATGACAACCGGGTCGAGCAGCTATTGGATGATCGCCACACAGCTCTCCGATTATGCGGAGTGGACCCGGCGGTCGTCCGAAGAAAAACGCAGAGAGAAGCGGAGCCTCTGGGAAATAAACGTGGATACAGCCTTGCGATCATCCGGGCTGGAGACCGTTTCATTTTTCCAACATCAGAATTTGCTGCTGTCGCTAGTAGTCGGACCGCATTCGATGAGCGCGAAGGATCTTCATGGCATTTTAAGCGGCGTGCTGAAGTTGTCGGAGGATCTTGATCTACATGCCAGTATATCCCGGCCCTTCCATAGTTCAGAACAGATTCACGCTAGCTGCATGGAGGCTATTTCCTTATTGCACTATGCCGTGCTATCATCCCTTGCTCCAATTATTTTCCATGATGAAGAACTGATTTTCAAAAGAAGTCATCGTCTTCCTGAGCTGATCGTATGGGAGAAAAATCTGATTCATGCTTTGTTTCAAGAAAATGATGTTGAACTACACCAGCAAATTGATGAAATTATGCAGGAGTTTCGCGAGAGTGGCAGCTTGATTAAGGAAATATGGCAGGCGTTCCAGGAACTCGTCATTATTCTTCAAAGGCGGCTGCGAGCGGCTGGCATCGATTTGACAGGGTATCTCAATGTCTTTCATTCTCAGGAAATCGATCTTTTGGTGCACAACTCCTACAGAGCGATGGAGTCCCTGCTGCGTGCGGAGCTGGAGTCCATGTTCTCATTGATCAACAATTCCCTTACGGGGAAAAATCATTGGCTTGCAGACAGGGTGAAATCCTACATTGAAGCCAGGTACAACAAGGATATTAAGGCATCTGAGGTTGCTGCATGGCTAAAAATAACGCCGAATTACTTCAGTATCCTCTTCAAGCAAAAGTTTGGCAAAGGGTTCGCCGAGTATCTGAACGAAGTGCGCATCGAACAGGCGAAAGCAAAGTTGTCCGGGACCGACGATCGCGTCTTCGAAATCGCCGAAAGCGTCGGCTACAAAGAATATAAATACTTCTGTTCCATATTCAAAACATACACCGGAGTAACGCCAACGCAATATCGGAAACTTGTCCATTCGACTTAAGAGCTCAGAAAGGATAGCGTGGCACCTATGTCAGTAATCGCAAGACTGAAAGATCACCCGTTCGGCGTCATCAAAGCATTCAGCTTTATTTTATATGGCGCCTTCGCGATTTATAGTGCATTTTTCCCGTTGTACTTGAAAGAATTAGGCATTTCTAGCGTAGCGATAGGCTTGCTGCTGGCCGGCGGGCCTATTCTTTCGTTGATCGCCAATCCGTTCTGGGGTTATTGGAGCGACCGTTTGTCTAATGTAAGGCGCATTCTGATCATTCTCCTGATCGGCAGCTTTCTTAGTCTGCAAACGGTATTTTTTACGAATTCTTTCCCGTTCCTGGTCACTTTTTTACTTATTTTTTTCTGCTTTCAGAGCCCTTTGTTTGCTCAATCCAATAGTCTTATTTTGGAGGCGATAGAGCATACGAGTCACAAGTTCGGTTCTTTTCGGCTATGGGGGGCGCTCGGTTGGGCGTTGATGGCCTTGGCGACAGGTCCTGTGATGGAATGGTTGGGCATCCGGGATTTATGGAAAGTATGCGGCGTCATGATGGGGTTATCCATTGTATTTGCATGGATGCTGCCTCAGGCTCAGAATAGTGGAAACAGGGAATCAGAAAGCTCAATTAAAAGCGGAAAAAAAGGCAATTATCTGCGAATCATGAGTGATAAATGGTTTCTGGTCTTCATTCTGATGGGGATTCTTATTTCGATTCCTAATGCGATGAACAACACATTTGTCTCTATTTACATGTCCGAACTAGGCGGGAATAGCTCCTTGATCGGATGGTCCGCATTTTTTGCCTCTATATTTGAAATTCCTGTTTACTTGCTGTTCGACCGTTTTTTACGAGAAGACCGCAGAAGTATGTTCTTCTGTCTGGCGGCTGTTAGCTTGTTGTACGCACTGCGCTGGTTTCTGATGGCAGCGGCGACGTCGCCGTATCACATCCTTTTCATCCAAGCGTTAAATTCCATCACGTTCGCAGGCTATTACTATGTAGGGACGCAGTTGACGGCATATTTGATTCCGCCGGCCTATAGAGCGTCAGGGCAAGCGGTTTATGCTTTGAGTTGGGGAGGCCTGTCCGGTATGGTTGCTGGAATCGCTGGGGGCTTGATATTCCAGGAATTAGGCGCGCATGCCATGTATACGATCAGTGCGATTATGGCGCTTATTGGTGTAGCGGGGTTCACTTCTATGTTCGTGATTGCTGCTAGATTGGAAGTGCGGCAAAAAAATGCTACACAGTACGAAAAGACTTTATTATAATGGATCTATAAGAATCAAATCTTTGACAAATCAGGTCGAAGGAGGATTT
Source organism: Paenibacillus violae (assembly GCF_032461945.1). Classification (NCBI taxonomy): domain Bacteria; kingdom Bacillati; phylum Bacillota; class Bacilli; order Caryophanales; family Paenibacillaceae; genus Paenibacillus; species Paenibacillus violae. Next base: position 95,472 of record NZ_JAWCUD010000014.1, on the reverse strand, counting down.
GCTTGAATTCTTTGGATGAACAGATTCAGCAGGTGATGGACAAGCATCGAATCGTTGGATTAGCGGCCTCCGTAATGCGTGAAGGGAAACAGATTTGGAGCGCGGGATATGGATGGGCAAATGTAGATAGACGTATTCCTGTTACATCTCAAACCATATTTCGCATCGCTTCCATCTCGAAGACGGTGGTCGCGACAGCGGTTATGCAGCTTGTCGAGCAAGGCTTATGTGGAATTGATCAGGATGTAAGTGAAATACTCGGAATTCCGGTGCGCAGTTCCAAATATCCGGAAACGCCGATAACGCTCAGGATGATAATGACGCATACTTCGGGACTGCAAGATGAATATGTTCGTTTTGTCGTTGATTCGCGCAGTGAGAATCCACCAAAGATTCGTCTTGCGGATCTCCTTCTTCCAGGCGGGACTTATTACACCGACAGTCTCTGGGGAGATGGACGGCCGGGAGATCCGGATGGCTTCGAATATTCGAATCTGGGTGCCGTCATGCTAGCAACGGTGGTGGAGCGGCTTTCGAATGAACGATTTGACGAATATTGCAAGAAGCATCTGTTCGAACCGCTTCAGATGAATGATACTAGCTTCAACATCGGGGATTTGAAAGACATGGACTCCGTTGCTGTGTTGTATGAATATTCAGAGGCCAATGATGAATTTATTGTGGGTACGGACGATTTTCGCGGGAAGAAACCGGAGGCCATCGATTACAGCGGCTATGTGCCGGGCACTAACGGAGCATTATTCAGCCCGCAAGGCGGACTTCGCACAAGCGTGGATAACTTGACACGTTTTATGGAAGCGCATTCTAATGGCGGTAAATTGAACGATGTTCAAATCCTGAAGCCGGAATCTGTGGATCTGATGCACGCGCCGCATTGGTCGGGGCACCGACAAGAGGGGTTTTTCCGCAACTGCGGGCTCCAGTTCCAGATCACGGATGATTTGCTCCCAGGACACCGACTAATTGGGCATTCCGGTGATGCGTATGGACTGCTAAGCGACATGTATTTTCATAAGCAAGAAAAATGGGGCTTCATTCTGCTCATGAACGGTGTCATCCAGAGTAAAGGACAAGGCGTTTATTTTGAGGCGGAAGAAGAGCTTGCGCAAGTATTGAAGACTGCTTTCCTTAGATTGTGAGGGAGAGAAAGAGATTCGATATTTACATATTTACAACATGTTATTTCGATGTTAGTATATATTACATCGTTAGTATTCTAGCTTCTGGCGGTCGTAGGAGACTACATCTCTCCCCACATCCCGCCCGGAAAACGAACGGAATGCTAATAAGGAGAGTGGTCGTTTGGTATACGACAAGGATACGATTTACATCATCGGCGACGCGCAAGCTTCTGTGAACAATCCGATTACCCAGCAGTATAACGCTTTTTTTATTGGTCTTGTTGTCGATACGGCAAGTCACAAGATTGTTGATGCAGGATGTTCATCCACGATACCGCTCACATCGGATTTTGTGCGCTCGATCTTCATCGGGCACAATATGCTTCTGCTTGATGTGGTGGCGGAGGAAATCCGCCGCAGATATCACGGATCATCCCAGAAGGCCCTTATCGTAGCGTACAAAGACGCGCAAAAAAAATACAAATTAGCACTTAACGGCCGGGAAGAGCTGGGTTTCCAATCTTCCGGTACAGTGTAAGCTGCTTTATTTATCCGTATGGCAACATACACGTAAATAAAACCCAGCAAATAGTTTCTTGGGACACAGGTTCCTGGGGCTGTTTGCTGGGTTTTTGTTACTTTACAATGCGGGAGGCGACCCTATGAAACTTTATATTTCCATTGATATGGAAGGGATAACCGGACTTGTTGATCACACGTTTGTTGATTCCAGACAGTACAATTACACTCGCGGGCAGCACATCATGACAGATGAAGCGAATCATGTCATCCGATCCGCTTTTGATGAAGGCTGCAAGGAAGTCATTGTGAATGATAGCCACTCCAAAATGAATAATCTGCTAATCGAGAAGCTGCATCCCGAAACACAGTTGATATCGGGCGATGTGAAGCCCTTTTCCATGGTGCAGGGTTTAGATGCTTCGTTCTCTGGGGCGGCTTTTCTGGGGTATCACACGAGAGCGGCGACCAAAGGCGTCCTCAGCCATACGATGATTTTCGGTGTTCGTAATATGTATATCAATGATAGGGTCATTGGCGAGCTTGGGTTTAATGCTTATGTTGCCGGCCATTATGGTGTGCCTGTTCTATTGGTCGCTGGGGATGATGAAACCGCAATGGAAGCTGAGGAGCTGATTCCAGGAGTTACGACAGCCATTGTGAAAAAGCGGATATCGCGAACTTCGGCCATGTGTTTAACCCCCGAGAAAAGCGGACTGCTGCTTCAGGAAAAAACAAAGGAAGCGCTAGCTAACGCGGGCCGAGTGAAGCCGCTTGTGCCGCCGGATCATCCGGTGCTGAAGATTGAATTTGCCAACTATGGCCAAGCGGAGTGGGCTCACCTGATGCCGGGTACGACGATAGATGATAACAGTCCGACTGTCACCTTTCAGGCGAAAGACATTCTTGAGGCGTACCGAGCGATGTTGGTGATGACGGAGTTGGCGATGAGAACGGCATTTTGTTAAAAAGCGAGAGTGGGTGATAGCGTGACACAATATATTCTTCGTCGATTTATCTCCATGATTGTCACACTGTGGCTAATTATTACAGTTACTTTTGCACTGATGCACGCTGTTCCGGGGTCGCCATTCGAGAAAGAGGGCAAAAGTTCGAATCCCACGGCGGTTCAGAATTTAATGGAATTTTACCATTTAGACCAACCTGTTACGACACAGTACTTGCTTTATTTAAAATCACTGCTTTCCTTGGATCTTGGGCCTTCCATCGGGCACTTTCCCGATACCGTCAATTCCATGATCAGCAGGGGATTTCCGGTTTCCTTTAAGCTGGGGATCATATCGATTCTGATTTCAATCGTTACCGGAATTGCTCTTGGGACGGTCGCTGCTCTTCGGCAAAACCGCATAATCGACTATCTCGCCATGATCTTTGCGGTTATCGGCATAGCGGTACCGAACTTCATCGTCGCTACTTTGTTAATTAAATACGTGGCGGTCGAATGGAAGCTCCTTCCGGTAGCCACTTGGGGGACGTGGAAGCATGTCGTTCTTCCAGCGCTTGCCCTTTCAACCGGACCGCTCGCGATCATTGCCAGATTGACAAGAGCGAGCATGTTGGAGGTGCTGACAGCCGACTACATCGAAACGGCGAGGGCGAAAGGTTTGTCGCCTGCGACGATTGTTATCAAGCATGCGCTCCGAAATGCGGTGCTTCCGGTCATTACTCTGCTGGGGGCTCTGGTGGCCAATGTTCTTACAGGGAGTTTTGTCATTGAAAAGATTTTCGCGATCCCGGGAATGGGGAAATATTTCGTTGATGGCATTAATAATCGGGATTACTCGCTCATTATGGGGACGACCGTATTTTATAGTGCGCTGCTCGTAGTGATGATGTTTCTGGTGGATGTCGCCTACGGGCTGGTTGACCCCCGCATCAAGCTGCACAGGAAGGAGGGGTAAGTGATGAATGTGCCAGATTCCTTATTCGTCCCTATGGTCAATAACAAAGGAATGGCGGAAGCGATTGTTCGAGTGCGGCTGTCGTTTTGGCAGGAAGCTTGGATTAGGCTGCGTGCCAATAAATTAGCGATGGCGGGGCTAATCATTATAGTTTTGATGGCTTTGCTAGCGATAGTCGGACCTCATCTTACAGACCAAAGTTATTCGAAGCAAGTGCTGCTGGATGCCAACCAGAAGCCATCGGCCGCTCACTGGTTCGGTACGGATGAACTTGGACGTGACGTCTATGCCCGAATCCTTTACGGGGCGCGGATTTCCCTATTTATCGGCTTAATGGCTGCTTTCATTGATCTGGTTATCGGCATCATTTATGGCGGCATCGCCGGGTATTTAGGGGGACGAATCGATAACATCATGATGCGGTTCGTTGATCTTTTGTACGGGATTCCTTATCTGCTTGTAGTCATCCTGCTGATGGTTGTCATGGGGCCGGGTCTGCTGACGATCATTGTAGCCTTAAGCGCGACGGGCTGGATCGGAATGGCGAGAATTGTGCGCGGGCAGGTGCTCAGCCTGAAATCATCGGAGTATGTGCTGGCGGCAAGAACGTTAGGTGGAGGAGCGGGTTACATCATCCGCAAGCATTTGCTGCCTAATGCCATCGGCGTCATTATCGTACAAGTGACGTTCTCGGTGCCCTCCGCTATATTCGCCGAAGCATTCCTAAGTTTTCTGGGTCTGGGTATTCAGCCTCCCTTGGCAAGCTGGGGCGTTATGGCCAATGATGGTCTGTCGACCATTTTGTCGGGGCAATGGTGGCGGTTATTTTATCCAGCCTTTTTCATATCGATCACGATGCTTGCTTTTAACTTGGTCGGTGATGGCTTGCAGGACGCTTTTAATCCGAAAAGGAGGAGGTAGCCAAGGTGAAAACAACGAACTCGCCCGACGTTATATTGGAAGTGGATAATCTGCACGTCTCGTTCACCACACATGGTGGAGAAGTGAAGGCGGTTCGCGGAGTCAGTTTTTCGTTAGGAAAAGGAGAAACGTTGGCTATTGTAGGCGAATCCGGCTGCGGCAAAAGTGTAACGGCACGCAGCGTGACGCGTCTTCTTCCCGAGCAAAGCTCGAAGATCAGCCAAGGCAGCGTTCGGTATAAAGGGAGGGAGTTGACCGCGCTTAGCGAAAAGCAGTTGCGAGAGCTAAGAGGATCGGAAATATCCATGATTTTCCAAGATGCCATGACGGCACTGAATCCCACCATCTCCATCGGTGAGCAGATTATGGAAGGAATAATTCGCCATCAGAAAATATCGCGTGCAGAAGCACGTAAGCAAGCCACGGAAATGCTGGGGTTGGTTGGCATTTCTAATCCTGAGATGCGCCTGAAGCAGTATTTGCATGAATTTAGCGGCGGCATGAGACAACGGATTATGATTGCCATCGCGGCGGTTTGCAATCCTTCGGTGCTTATAGCCGACGAGCCGACTACCGCACTCGATGTCACCATTCAAGCGCAAATCATCGAGCTTTTCAAAATGCTTCAGAAGAAAACCGGTGTGTCTATCATCATCATCACGCATGACCTTGGTGTTGTTGCGAATATGGCCGATCGGGTCAATGTGATGTATGCCGGCAAGGTTGTTGAATCGGGCACCGTGGATGAGTTGTTCTATAACCCGCAGCATCCCTATACCAAAGGGCTGTTGGCTTCTATGCCGCGACTGGACACGAACAAGTCGCTTCCGCTTACGCCGATTGCAGGGACGCCGCCGGATCTGTTTGCTCCGCCGCAAGGCTGCGCATTTGCAGCGCGCTGCAGTTATGCGATGGAAGTATGCGGTGTCTATCAGCCTGAGCAGACTGCTGTATCGAGCGGCCATTCCGTAGCCTGTTGGCTGCAGGATCCACGCTCTCAAGTTGTATTCCAGCCGTCGAACCAAAGAAATAGCATGACGGCTCTAGGATAAATAAGACGATGACGAAGGGGAGAAGTGCTCATGAAAAAAGTGTCAGCATTGCTAATCAGCTCCGTATTGGTAATTGGTACGCTACTAGCTGGGTGCAGCAAAGATCCTGGTTCCGGAACGCAAGCGTCTGGAGCCAGCCAGACGGAAGCAGCCAAAGAAACGAAGTCCAAGATCCTCCTCTACAACAATTTAAAAGAACCGACATCCCTCGATCCACCGAAAGGATTTGACCAAGTTTCTTACGACGTTGTCAATAATGCCTTCGAAGGGTTAACGCGTCTTGGTAAAAACCAGACGCCTGAGCCAGCGATGGCTAAAGAGTGGAAAATCTCGCCGGATGGGAAGAAGTATACCTTTACGCTGCGCGACGGCATTAAATGGTCCAACGGAGATCCGGTAAAAGCTGCCGACTTTGAGTATGCTTGGAAGCGTCTGCTAGATCCTAAAACAGCTTCGGATGCGGCATTCCTTGCCTATCCGATTGAAGGCGCAGAAGCTTATAATTCCGGCAAGGGATCGGCGGACAATGTGAAAATCAAGGCGCTGGATGACAAGACGCTGGAGGTTACTTTGGCACAGCCTGCTTCTTGGTTGGTAGGCATGGTTTCCAGTCCTGCCTTTTTCCCGGTACATAAGGCGACTGTGGAGGGCAATGCCAAATGGGCAGGTGAGGCGGCTACAATTGTAAGTAACGGACCGTTCAAAATTACGGAATGGAAGCACGATAGCGAGCTTAAAATGGTAAAGAACGATCAGTATTGGGATGCCGCAAACGTAAAACTGGCTGGTGTTACTTTTAAAATGATCAATGATACGAACACGGCTTACCAGCTCTTTACGACTGGCGAGCTTCATACGACGGGTTCCATTCCGGCTGATATGAGCGACAAACTGTTCGCGGACAACAAAGTAAAGGTGGAAGATGCCGCAGGTACGGCGTTCTATCGTTTTAATGTAAAAATGGCTCCATTCAACAACGTTAACATTCGGAAAGCTTTCGTTGCGGCTGTAGACAGACAGAAGCTTGTAGATTTGGTGTTGAAGCAAAAACAGAAGCCGGCTGACGGTTATGTGTCACCGGGACTTAACGATCCTGCAGGGGGAGATTTCCGTAAAGTGGGCGGCAGCCTGATCAAGTTTGATGCGGGAGAAGCGAAAAAGCTGCTGGAAAAAGGGATGCAGGAGGCCGGATACTCGAAACTGCCTGAAGTTACTTTGACGTATAACACGAATGACGTTAGTCAACGAATTGCTCAAACGCTGCAAGCGATGCTCAAGGATAATCTTGGTATTGATGTGAAACTGGCAAACAAAGAAGGGAAAGTGCTGACTACGGAGCAAAAGGATCTACAACTGCAATTATCCCGTTCATCCTTCCTTCCTGACTTTGCGGATCCGATCAACTTCCTGGACGGTTTCCAATCGACAAATCCGTTCAGTCGTACCGGATGGGTGAATCCTACGTATGATAAATTGATCAAAGATGCCTATGTAGAAACAGACGAAGCGAAACGATACAAAATGATGCATGATGCGGAGAAAATTTTGATGGATGAAGCTCCGATTCTGCCGCTCTACTTCTACAACTCGACTTACTTGCAAAGCGATAAATTGGAAGGTGTCGTTAGACATGCTTTCGGCTTCCTGGACTTTAAGTGGGCGGATTTGAAATAAATAAAGGAGATTGGTGCTCATGGCTGAACTCATAAAGCCTAAGCGGCTAAGCCCTGGTGATACCGTAGGTATTATGGCGCCGGCATGCTGGGTAGACACGGAGCAGGTGAAAGCAGCTTCAACCGTTTTGGAGAAAATGGGGCTGCAAGTACGGCTGGGAGATACTTTGAATAAGAAGCATGGCTATCTGGCGGGAACGGATGAGGAGCGAGCCGGGGAACTGAACGCTATGTTTGCTGATCCTGCTATCAAAGCTATCATTTGTGCGCGTGGCGGCTATGGTACCGGAAGAATCGCGGATTTGCTGGACTATGACCTGATTCGAGCTAATCCGAAGATTTTCTGGGGATATAGTGATATTACTTTTTTGCATGCTGCTATTCGCCGATTTGCAGGTTTGGTTACTTTTCACGGCCCTATGTTGATTGATCTGGGAAAAGATGAACTGCACCCGCTTACGGTTCAGAATTATGAAACGCTCCTTCGTCCTTCCGTTCTTCGTTATACAGAAGAGATTTCTCCGCTCCAAACATTAGTGGAAGGAGAGGCTGTCGGACCTATCGTTGGAGGAAACCTTTCTTTAATTGTGAGTACGCTGGGGACGCCCTATGAGTTGGATACCAAGGGGAAACTTCTTTTCATTGAAGATATCGACGAAGAACCTTATAGAGTGGATCGTATGTTAAATCAGCTCAAGCATGCAGGGAAATTTGCGGATGCAGCTGGCATATTGATTGGTGATTTTCATAACTGTGAGCCGGATAAACGGAAAGTATCGTTTACGTTAGAGGAAGTTTTTCATCATCATATCGTACCTGCTGGGAAGCCGACATTATCCGGATTTAAAATTGGCCACTGCTCTCCGAATATTGCGGTTCCCTTTGGTATTGGGGCGAGAATGAGTACTTACGAGAAGTTGCTGGCATGTACGGAACCCGGTGTAGAGGCATAAGGAGGCAAATTCATGAGCATTATTCAAAGTGTTGAAGTTATGCGGCAGTCGACACCGCTTAAGAAACCGTTTAAAACGGCTTTGCGTACCGTGTACAGTACGGAATCTATCATTGTTCGAATTCAGAGCAATGACGGCAGAGTTGGTTGGGGGGAGGCTCCGGCGACCATTGTCATAACAGGCGACAGCCTGGACAGTATCCATTCGGCTATTGTACATACATTCACACCGTTGTTAGTTGGCAAAAGCTTGCTGGCTTATGAGCGCATTCTCCAGGAGATTCATCAATCGATGATCGGAAGCAGCAGCGCTAAAGCGGCTGTAGATATGGCGATTTACGACTTGGTTGCGCAGAATTGTGGTTTGCCGTTGTATCAGTTCCTGGGCGGTTACAAGGATCAGATTGAAACGGATTTTACGGTTAGCGTCAATTCCCCTAAGGAAATGGGAGAAGATGCGGTTCGTTATGTGCAAGAAGGCTTCAACGTATTGAAGATTAAAGTGGGTAAGGATGACATTCTGGAAGATATCGAAAGAATCAAAGAAATTCGCAGGTGTATTGGCAGCGGCGTGAAAATCCGCATCGATGCGAATCAGGGGTGGCAAGTGAAGGATGCCATTCGTACGATACGGCGTATGGAGGATCTGGGTCTGGACATTGAACTGGTTGAACAGCCGGTGAAAGCGGGGGACATCAAAGGGCTGAAGATGGTGACGGATCACGTAGAAACTCCCATTATGGCAGACGAAAGTGTGTTTTCACCCATTCAAGCCTTCGAGGTGTTGAAAAGCCGTGCGGCGGATTTGATTAATATTAAGCTGATGAAATCCGGTGGTATATACAAGGCGCAAATTATTAATCATATTGCGGAAGAATTCGGGGTCGAGTGCATGGTTGGCAGCATGATCGAATCCCGTGTGGCTGTGACGGCTGCCGCTCATCTTGCGGCCAGCAAGAAGAATATCACCCGTTGTGATTTCGATGCGCCTTTAATGATGCTTCAGGATATTGTGGTTGGCGGAGTGAAGTATGATGGAAGGGTTATGACCTTTCCGAAAACATCAGGACTTGGTATTTTAGATGTCGTCCACAGCCAAAGTCCAGTGGGGTCGTGAATATGAGAGTACCGGTGCGGAAGATGGTCGCTGTGTCTGTTGCAACTGTATGGTCGAAGCCGGATTCGCCGCGTCCTGTAGATGAGCCGGCATTAAGGTGCCCAGCCGATATGAGAGAGTGGCTGGGGGATATGACACTTGGAGATAGGCTGGATTTGTGTCTGGCGAACCGTGTTCAGACGCAGATTCTTTATGGTGCATCTGTTCTTGTTACAGAAGAACTGGGAGGCTGGAGTAAGGTGCTTATCCCTCAACAAGGAACGCGCAAGGATGACTTGGGTTATCCTGGATGGGTGCCAAGCTGCCAGTTGGTTGAAGAATCGGATGTCCCTCTCGGCTCGAAAAGAGCGGAAGTGATTTCCGATAAAGCGTGGTTGTATAAAAATCCGTCCCAACAGTTGATTGAGTTGAGTTATCTGACTTCTCTGCCTGTGCTGGAGGAAATGGAAAAGTTGGTGAAAGTGCAGACGCCGGAGGGGGCTGGGTATCTGAAAGTGGATGATATCCGCTTGATTGATGGACCTCTAGCTTCTCAGGCAGGAGTAGCTGACATTGGGCAAGGGATCGTGGAACAGGCGAAAAGGTTCCTGGATCTGCCTTATTTATGGGGAGGCTTGTCCTCCTATGGCTTTGACTGCTCCGGCTTTGCACATTCCATGCATAGATATTTCGGGATTTTGATTCCTAGAGATGCCTCGGACCAAGCGAAGCGGGGAACTCCCGTTGAGAAGGAACAACTGGAAGCGGGGGATTTACTCTTTTTCGCTCATGATGAAGGTAAGGGAGCAATTCACCATGTAGGGATCTACGCGGGGGATGGCCAAATGATTCACTCTCCTGAAACTATCAGCTCTATTGAGCTGGTGGATTTGAAGACATGTAAGCTCGCCAAGGAGCATTGTATGTCTAGGCGGTATTGGAAGTAATGTAATTTATAAAAAAGCGCGTAAGATGCTGATCTTACGTGCTTTTTTTGTGTTGTGGGGGTGTGTGGGCGGCTAACGGACTGAGATGACTCTATTTGCTGCTTTTGGGGCAGGTTCAGCATTTAACGGACTCAGGTGCCGTTATTGGTGCTGAAAATGCCGGAAACGGCAGCAAAATCTATAAATAACGTTATCTAAGTCCGTTAGCAGGCTCGATCAGGCGAAAATGGCAGAATAACGGCTTCTGAGTCCGTTACAGAGTATTGGCTACTTGGTGCGGAGGCGAATGGTTGGCTGCTAGTGGGATGCGGAGAGCAGACGGTTGAGTCATTGTTGGTCTCATGCGGAGGGTTGGTGGTTAAGTTGCTATTGGCGGTAGGGTGGGCTGCATTGGTGGAGTGACGACAGATGGAAGAACTGCTATCAATGAAGTTTATAGCACTTATGCTAGGGTGATAACGCCATAAGTTACAATAAATAGAAAATGATTAACTTTAAATGTTAATTAATATAACACAAATTAACCTAATCTATAATTTTTCTTATTTATATGTTACTTTAATTGACATAAACTATGAATTTGAATATGATAAATAGGAAGGTTCATGTATTGAAAGTGCCGATGAAGTAGTTTTTGTATGAATTTCGTAGCTTAAATCGAAGTTCTGAATGCTGCTGTATCGGCATTTTTGCGTACCAAACTATCTGAGGAGGATGTTTCATGATTTTGAAAAAGACGGCTCTACTGATCTCAGTATCGGCGCTTGCCATTAGTGTGTTGGCAGGATGCGGAAATGAAACAACTTCTAGTACTGCTACAGGAACAACTACACCCAGCAGCACAGTCACGAAGAGCGTCATCAAAATTGCTACTCAGTCCCCCTTATCAGGAGGCAGCGCCGTTCAAGGTGAAGCGATTAAGCTAGGCGCCCAAATGTCCTTGGATGACCACAAAGAAGAGTTTGCCAAGTTAGGCTTTGACCTCCAATTGGTCCCTTATGACGACCAGGCAGATCCCAAAAAAGGCGTTGCCAATGCCGAGATCATTAGTGCTGATCCAGCCATCCTCGGAATTGTAGGGCACATGAACTCGGGCGTAGCAATCCCCTCCTCCGTTGTTTACGAGAAGAACAATATCGTCATGGTGTCACCGTCGAACACAGCGACGGAAGTAACGGATCGAAATCTGAAGGTCGTAAACCGAATTGTTGCCAGAGATGATTTTCAAGGCCCTGCAGCGGCTGATTATGCTTTTAAAACAGTGAAAGCTAAAAATATTTTCGTCATTCAAGACAAAACAGCCTATGGCCAAGGCTTAGCGGAAGCGTTCAAAGACGCGGCGACGAAGCAAGGGGCGAACATAGTCGGCTATGAGGGAATTACCGTAGGCGAGAAGGATTTCAACGGGGTGCTGAACATTGCGCTCAGCAAGAAGCCGGATTTCGTATTTTTCGGAGGCTTATATGCCGAGGGCGGTTTGTTGATCAAGCAAGCTCGGGACAAAGGAATTACAGCGCCTTTCATGGGGGCTGACGGTTGGGATACACAAGGTCTGGTTGATGTAGCCGGCGATAAAGTCAAAGATGCCTTGTACGCCTCCATCTCAACGGATATTACGAAATCATCAGAAGGTATGAAATGGGCGGATCAATACAAAGCCAAGTTCGGCAAAGCGCCAGACGGATACTCGGCATACGCTTATGACTGTATGACGATTATTCTTAACAGCATTAAAGCCGCGAGCAGTGCAGACGGCGGGAAAGTGCCTGCCCGTGATAAAGTTCGCGATGCGGTGCGCGCCACCAAAGATTTCCAAGGCGTGGCTACGAAGGTTTCCTTTGACGGCAAAGGTGACAATACATATGCAAAAGTGTTTATTTACAAATTTGATGGCCCGAAATATCCAGGCACGATGATTTCTGAAGTAGGGAAGTAACGTTAAGTAAAGAGGTATGTGCTCAGTAGATATACCTCTTTACGTTTTATTTATCAGCGAAAGGAGAAGCTCAATGATCCTTAACATCCTGCACGCACTCCCCCAAGTATTGATCGACGGGCTTGCTTTAGGAGCTATCTATGCGGTCGTTGCCTTAGGTTATACCATGGTTTACGGCATTCTTGAACTGATCAATTTTGCGCATGGTGAAATTTTTATGACAGGGGCATTCGTTGGAACGGGAGTCTTATTCCTTTTCCAATCGACAGGATGGCTTGGCGGGATGCCGGGATGGGTCGCCTACGTTCTGATTCTCGCTATCGCCATGCTGGTTACGGGATTGCTCGGGGTTGGGATTGAACGAATTGCTTACAAGCCTCTGCGAAAAGCACCAAAGCTCATTTCGCTGATCTCCGCGATTGGTGTATCCTTCGTGGTTCAAGATATCGTTCGATTTATCTCTGAATTGCGAACAGGAAACTACATCATTAGCAGTATTACGTTATTCGATAAAAGCATGACCATCGGCACGTCATCGCTCAGCTCTTGGCTCGGTGACGCGTCTTTGAAAACCAATACGGTCATTATCATCGCAGTGGCTGTTTTTTTAATGATCGGCCTTGATTTTTTTATTAACCGTACCAAATGGGGAGTCGCCATGCGAGCGGTTGCGCAAGATCGGGAAACAGCTTCGTTAATGTCGATAAACGTGAATAAAATCATTATCCTGACTTTTTTCATCGGATCCGCTTTGGGTGGAGCAACTGGGGTTTTATTTGCGCAGCAATATGGAACGATCGATCCGTTTATCGGCTATATATTAGGGTTGAAAGCGTTCACGGCAGCTGTGCTTGGAGGTATAGGAAACATTCGGGGAGCCATGTTCGGCGGACTGGTCATTGGCATTCTCGAGATGTTTGCTTCTTCAAATCTAGGTTTACTGACGGGCGGCAGCTTTGGTTCAGAATATAAAGATGTGTTTGCTTTTATGATACTTATCATTGTATTGATTTTTAAGCCGGAAGGTCTGTTTGGTAAAGCCGTCAAGGAGAAAGTGTAGGTGACTCAGGTGACTCATATGGATAAAATCAAACAAGCATTAGCGCAGAATTCGAAAATGCAAGCTCTGATCCTTGTTCTTCTTGTCTTGGTTTCAGCGCTAAGTGTATATATGATGGCTAAATCGGTCATCGCCTTTTTATTATTGCTGGCATCCTTGTTGCTGCTGCACTACACCTCCTTCACGGATAAGGTCAAATGGATCATTGGCGGTATCCTGGTCATTCTCATTATTCCGTTTGCTACATCGGGAGGCCCTGCATACGAGTCTTATATGGAAGTTGCAACGCAAAGCGGAATTTATATCGCAATGGCGCTCGGACTAAATATTGTCGTAGGATTTGCAGGTCTGTTAGACTTGGGTTTTGTCGCTTTTTTCGCAATTGGAGCTTACACATACGGCATCTTCTCTACCGCACAAGCGAACAAGTTCCTAACGGGAGATTTCTTTCCACTTTCAGGCTCAACGTTTTGGCTGTTCATTTTTATTGGCGGATTTATGGCTGCACTGTTCGGCATGCTCCTAGGTTTGCCTGTTCTCAGGGTGAAAGGCGATTATCTGGCAATCGTGACTTTGGGCTTCGGTGAGATTGTTCGGATCATCTTCAATAACTTAGAGAAGCCGATTAATATTACGAACGGCGCAAAGGGCATCTCGTCGATTAAGCCGCCCGATCTGTTCGGACTTGAATTCACGCATCCTCATGAATTTTATTTCATTGTGATTGCGATATTGGCGTTCGTGATTTTCGGGGTAAAACGATTCGAGCATTCCCGCATAGGACGTTCCTGGAAGGCCGTTCGAGAGAATGAAATTGCCGCCCAATCTATGGGCGTTCCGCTAATTCGCACGAAGTTGACAGCATTTGCTGTTGGAGCATCGTTCTCCGGTATGATGGGGGTCGTTTTTGCGGCCAAACAGACGTTTATTGATCCGTCCAGCTTCACCCTGCTTGAATCCATTACGATATTAGTCATGGTGGTATTAGGCGGAATGGGAAGTGTTCCCGGCGTTATACTTGGAGCTGCGCTTATTACGATTCTTAACTTGCAGGTGCTTACGGAATTTGCGAATTGGCTGAATCAATTAACGCTGCAAGGCGTCGTCCACATTCCTTTTGCTTTATCCCCGGCCAAGATGCAGCGTTTCATATTTGGGGCTATTCTGATTCTCTTTGCTGTCTTTAGGCCCAATGGCTTGATTTCCGTGAAAAATCGCAAAGTGAACGAAAGGCTGATTCAGGAGCGGGTTTCATCTAAATCAACATCAACAACGTCGGTGAAGCCAATATCCCCACCAAGCGGAGGGATCGTCCAATGACCGTTTTGAGAGTTAAAGATGTGGTCAAACGTTTTGGCGGTCTAGTTGCCGTTAATGGTGTTCAATTTGATTTTCAAAAAGGGAAAATCTCCGCAGTTATCGGTCCGAATGGCGCCGGGAAGACGACATTTTTTAATATGATTACCGGAATTTATACGCCTGATGAAGGTGAAATCGAATTGGAAGGCAAGTCGATTGTGAACGTCAAGCCTGATCGCATTACGGAAAGAGGCATTGCCCGTACTTTTCAGAATATACGCTTGTTTGGCAATATGACGGTGATTGAAAATGTGATGGTCGGTATGCATATCCATTTGAAAGGTGGAATCGTCAGCACTTTACTAGGATTCACGAAAACTCGGCTTGAGGAACAACAGGCGATTGACCAAGCCTATCGGTTATTGCAGTATGTAGGTCTTGCTTCCTCTCTCAATGAAAATGCAAACAGCCTTTCTTACGGAGCGCAAAGACGGCTTGAGATCGCGAGAGCGCTCGCGGCAAAACCTAAAGTACTGCTGCTCGATGAACCCGCAGCGGGAATGAATCCGAGTGAAACCAAAGATTTGACAGCGCTTATTCGAAGGATTCAACGGGAAATGGGCATTTCAATTATATTGATTGAGCATGATATGAAACTCGTCATGGAATTGTCCGATCACATCCTAGTATTGGATCACGGTGAGAAGATTGCGGAAGGTTCTCCGCATGAGGTTCGTTCGAACCCGCGTGTCATTGAAGCCTATTTAGGTAAAAGTGCCTTAGTGGAAGGGGTGAAAGGATGAGCTTATTACAGCTTCAAGGGGTCCATGCTTATTATGGAGGTATTCAAGCATTGAAAGGGATCTCACTTCATGTCCATGAGGGAGAAATTGTTACCTTGATCGGTTGTAACGGAGCGGGGAAGTCCACGACATTGAAATCTATTTGCGGTCAAGTGAAAACGAAAGGCTCCATCCTGTTTCAAAATCTAGACATTTCGAGTTGGCAGCCTCACCAAACGGCAATGGAAGGAATCGCACATGTTCCGGAAGGCAGGCGCATATTCCCCAAGCTAACCGTCAAAGAGAATTTGGAGATGGGCGCATTTTCCGTGAAAGATAAAAAAGTGATGAAAGAGCGTATGGAGCAATCTTTTGATTACTTTCCACGTTTGCGAGAACGCTTAAACCAAACGGGAGGCACCATGAGTGGCGGCGAACAACAAATGTTAGCAATCGCCCGCGCACTTATGATGAAGCCCAAGTTGCTGCTGCTTGACGAACCGTCGATGGGGTTGGCTCCGGTTATCGTGGATCAAATCTTTGACATTATCCGGGAATTGAACCGAACCGGGATGACGATTCTACTTGTGGAGCAGAATGCTTATCAAGCTCTGCAAATTGCGAATCGCGGTTATGTCATACAGACCGGAGAAATTATTTTGGAGGATGACGCCAAGATATTGCTAGTCAACGATCAAGTTAAAGAAGCTTATCTAGCGGGATGAATTCATTTCTGCACGAATAAATTAAGATTAATTCCATTTTCATGATACAATAGCTTTCTATCAGATGAATGGAACGGAGTGATTACATGAGTAAAGGCAAAGGAACCGGCAGAGGAACGGACAAAAAAGGCTGGAATAGGTGGCAAGCTAGTGCAAATCGAGCAAAAAGCGCACCGAAACCGTACAAAAGCAAAGGGGTTAAAAAAGAAAGTGACAATCAAGTAAGCGCCAGCAGTAAAGAATAGATTGCAAACTAGTTAAAAGAGACCTACATATACGATATGTGGGTCTTTTATGCATGTCCATTGAATAAAATTAATATTACAGGTAACAATTTCTAATAACATAGTAAAGAAGGTGAACTAGAATGAAAGATAAAAGACGAGAAGATGCTTGGACAGATAATCATGATGTAACGTTAGCTCAAACGGTAATTAGTCACATTAAAAATGGGAGTACGCAGCTTGCCGCATTCGAAGACTCAGCGAGCAAACTGAATCGCACGGCGGCCGCCTGTGGGTTTCGGTGGAATAAAGAACTGAGGCATCAATACGAAACTGAAATCAATGACGCTAAATTTTTCAGGATGAAACGCAAACAACAAAAAAGAGACATCCATGCAGCGATTCCTGTCATGCCAACATTGGATGATGAACCCATCATGCCGAAATATGAGGATGCATTTAGGCAAATCATTAAGATCGCGAAGGATCAAGCGCAAAAATTTGAGCAGTTGCTTCACGAGAATTCAAAGCTCAAACTTGAAATAGATGAATTGAGAAGCCAGAAGGAAAACGTAAACATCGTAAGAAGCAATGAAGATGTGGCCACAGAAGATCTTCAAACCTTCCTCAAAATTATGAACAGAGCAAGAAATTTAACTTCTTTGAATTTGAATGTATAAGTCTTCCTTTCACTCCACATGATAAGATTACACCACGAGAAGGAGTGATTTATTTATGGCAAACAGTAACACATTAGTTGTTCCAGAAGCAAAAGCGGCTTTGAATCAATTGAAATTTGAAGTTGCTCAAGAGTTAGGGATTGCGTTGCAACCCAATGGCTACAATGGCAATCTGGCGACACGCGATGCCGGCTCAATCGGTGGTACCATCACCAAACGGTTGGTACAAATAGCTGAGCAGCAATTGCAAGGTTTTAGACGCTAATTAATTACGAATAGCAAGAGGTAAAAAGACTACAATCACTCTTCCTCCTTGGGTGAATGCAGTCTTTTTTATGTTGGGAAGTTGAGAGCAACTCCACCTCTTTTTTAAGTATGTTTGGAATATTTTATAGGCGATTGGGTGAAGTTAGGAAGGCTAAACTAATCTTGATTCAAGGAGAAAACCACGATGAAATGCAAAATAAACCGGAACGCAGCTAAAGTTTTAAAGGATATGTTGAGTCAAGAAGGTGCGGAGGGTAAGATGGTCCGAGTCATTCTTACACAGAATCATGGGGACCATGGCCATTATGACGTTATCCTGGATCATGCAACTGAAAATGATGAAATTGTAGAAACCGATAAAGGGATAAATGTGCTGCTAGACAAAAGAGAGAGCCTGTTAGACGGCGTTTGGATTCAATATTTTCATGTTCCAGAAGAAGGTTTTTTTATTACGAATCCTTCTACAGGATTTCTTGAGAAGTAATGGAATGACGTATATTCTTGTCGCGAAAGATGGACAGGAACATACGTCGTTTTCATTTCTATTCACGTTTAATAAAAAATTTAAAAACACTATTTTTCAAATAGTCCAGCGAATAGAAGACAGGTCGATCATCTTCATCGAAATGAAGTTGTTTTAATAATAAAATTTCATTGCCGAGCACGTTCACCGCATTCTGATCCATCTCTTCGGAGCTGCTTAATGCGCAAATTTCGGTGATGGCATAGGCGATGTTGATGCCCATCCTGCTCTTTAAGAAATCAAAGATAGCTCCTGAAAATTCCCCCTCAAAATGACCTGCCACCAAACTCTGCGGGAAAATATTATAATAAAATGCCACTTTCTTGCCGTTTGCTGTTCGCGAACGCTCCAAAATGACAACCTTTTCCTCATCATCGATTTGTAATTGTTTTTTCCAATCCTCCTCGGGCTCTCGTGTGTAGATCTTGATGTCTAATTCGCTTTCGATATACCCCTCATTTTTAATCATTTGACCCACACTTTGCAGCTTGCTCAGCGGATTGATAATGAAATCCGGACGATTGTTGACATAGGTCCCGACACCGTTTCTGCTTATGAGCACTTTCTCCCGCTGAAGCATCTTAAGCGCTTCCCGGAGTGTAGGGCGGCTTACCTCGTATTTCTTGGCGAGCTCCGGCTCAGACGGAAGCTTGTCCCCCGGCTTAAGTTCTCCTTCGTTGATGCTTCGTTCAATCTCTTCTTTGACTCTGAGATAAAGCAGCTTTTTTTCCAAATTTCAGCGATTCCTCTCTATAGGTTGATGATGGTATGTTCAACGTTTACATAAAATTTAAAGCTGTCTGACAACAATAGTGTACCACATTTTTTGAAATTTAAAAGACTAGTTAAGCCATATTATTAGCAAAAACATGCAGTTTATCTACACAATTATTTAACATTTGATTGATTGACACAAGCGAGATATCTTACCTATAATTTTAGATGTCAGACAGCATGATACGCATCGAGGAAGGAAGGAGGACTTGCTGAAAAAAGGGTGACAGGATATTGAAAGAAAATAACTTGAATTCACGGAGGGGCTTTTTAAATGAGGAAAAAAATGTTAGGACTCATGTCGATTTTAACTTTGGCGGTTCCTTTCTTCACTAGTGCGAGCACCACTCATGCTGCAAGTTATTCAGAGCTGGCTGCCTACTGGGCGCCTCAGATTTACCAGGATGTCAATGCTGATCTTGATGTAAGGGCGGATTTTATTACCAATTTCAACTATGACGGCGATTATTTGGCTCGGAATAACTGGGATAATCTCTCCAATTACAATGAGAATGGGTATGTCTACTATAAAGTGTCCGAAACGACAACGCATTACTTTATCGAGTATGACTTGTTCCATGCAAGAGATGATGCTTACACTAGACCGCTTGATGCCCATGAAAATGACCTTGAAGGCCTATTCCTTGTCATCAAGAAGGATGGATCCAACTATGGGTCGTTCCAGTTGATGGAAACCATGGCGCATAATCAATGGTACGATTACACGAATGATCCCAACATTACCTCTGGTTCTGACAACGTTGACGGTGGCGTTCTCTTCAACGGAAGCCATCCCATGGTGTTTTGCCAGGCTAACGGACAGAGTCCTAGCGGAGGGCATGGTGTCAAAGCCTACGACGGATCAAGCGCGCCAGGCGGAGATGGTATTGTCTACGATTACACGGGTGTAGCGCAGTTTCCGACGAATACCTCTGGCAGCTATACGAACCATTACGGCTATGCATTAATCGAGTGGGGAGATCTTTGGAACCGCCGGAATGACCCTAACATTTTCTCTTCTTGGGGGACCATTGCAGGAGACAACAATACGGCTAATTCAGCGAATGCACCATGGGGATGGGACGATAGCGATGATGGCCCATCTTTACAGGGAATGAACTGGTCTGATCCAGCTCATCAAGTCGATGTGCACCTGAATGGTCTCGGTAATTTCTCACATACCTATGTGTTTAATCCTTACTACTCTCATAAAATAGTTCTCCAGAACGCGCAAAGTCTTGAAGATCGCGATCCGTTCGGCGGTAAAAGCGATATGTTCATTAAAGCTTATGTCAACGGCCAAGGACAGACGGATGCCAGGTTCTGGAAGAAAAATGATGCGCCTAAAAATCAAGTTTACAATATAGCTTTTGGTGCCAATGACGCTGAATTCGGACCTAACTTCTCAGAAAACTACAACACCGTCTATGTCGCGAAACCATCAAATAGCAATGTTGAAATCCATGTCTACGATTCAGACGGAACTTCCGGTGATGACGATATGGGATATGTATCAGCGGTTGTAGCGCCTGGAACGACCAAATCTTGGACAGATGCACTGACAAGTAATGGACAAGCCAAGGTTTCAGCTACGGTAACTGCGCAATAGGATTATTGCAGGAGAGTAAGTCGAAGTCGATTCAAACCAAATTTGCTAAAGAGAACACATCTAGGAGGATGGAAATGTTTCTGAAACCGAAAGCACGTACTGTAAGTTTGTTATTAGCAGCTTCCTTCATGTTAACCACTGTTTTATCAGGGTGTGGAGCCGGTGGCATCAAGACAGCCAATTCACCGACATCAACACCAGCCAGCACGGCGAGCAGTGAGCCAGCGAAAGCGACGAAAGCACCGGAGTCGAAGAAATTGGTTGTTTACGCAGCATTAAATGAAGATGATATCGTACAAATTCAAAAGAAGTTCAAAGAAGATACGGGCATCGAGATTGAATACTTGCGTTTAAGCGGTGCTGGCGAAGCGAGTACGCGCATTCAAGCTGAAAAGGCTGCGCCTAAAGCGGATATCTTTGTAGGAGGTTCGGTCGAATTCTACGAGCCGCTTGCTCAGCAGGGGTTGCTTGAAAAGTACACGTCTCCTAATGCCAAGGATATCGAAGCTCGTTTTAATGATCCGAAGGGCTACTGGCAAGGTTGGTACATGGGCGTTCTCGGTATCGTTCTGAACAAAGACAGATTCCAAAAGGAGCTTGCTCCAAAAGGTGTCAAAGAGCCGGCGACATGGGACGATCTTCTTGATCCTAACTATAAAGGTCTATTCCTCACATCCAATCCGGCAACAGCGGGCGGCGGTTATATCTTCGTGGCTGACCAATTGTTCCGTTTGGGAGAAGAAAAAGGTTGGGACTATTTGAAAAAGCTTAGCGCAAACGTACATCACTTTACACCGGCTGCAGGAGACGGGATTACGCTTACGGCGACAGGCGAATTCGTAGCGGCCATGTCCTGGGCGCATGATATTGTTAAATCTGCTCAAAAGGGTTACCCGATTAAGGTAATCGTTCCTGAGCAAACGGCTTTTGAAATTGGCGGTGTTGGTGTTGTGAAAGGCGGAGCGAATACAGAGAATGCGAAGAAATTCGTGGACTGGTTGTTAACGAAACCGGTTGGAGAAATGAATACGAAGCTGTCTAACCGTTACTCCGTAAGGAAAGATGTTGCGCCTCCGGAAGGCATGATCAAGATTGAGGATGTTAAACTGGTCAACTATGACAGAGATAAAGCTGCTCAGATGAAAGCAGATGTTGTGAAGAAATTTACAGAAATGACAAGCAAATAATTGATGTAAAGGTACAGCTTGTACACCTCCCCCTGCGGCCAATCGGCGGGAGGAGGTGCATGCTTATAACCGAAAGGTGTGGAAAGATTTGATTTCATCTACTGTCAAAGATACCTGGTCGGAAATAAAGAGGTTGCGGAATGAACCTGCCTTAGCGTTGGGGGTGGCAGCGATCATTCTGATCACATGTTTTTTTGTCATTTGGCCAATCCTGAAGGTGCTAAGCTTCACTCGCCCGGAGGACTATTTTAAACTTTTTACCTTTTCGAGATGGTATCACGCTGCTCTAAACAGTTTATTCATGACAGCTATCTCAACCGTTTCATGTACGGTCATTGCGTTTATTTTTGCCTACACGATTACAAGGCTGAAAGTTCCATTCAAAGGACTCTTTAAATTTATAACGATTTTGCCGATTGTTTCGCCTCCTTTTATTGTTGCGCTATCCTACATCCTGCTCTTCGGCAGGCAGGGAATCATTTCAAAATATGTGCTGCACGTTAATATAGATATCTACGGCTGGCATGGGCTTTGGCTAGTTCAAACGATGACTTTTTTCCCTTATGCTTATGCGGTTATTCACGGTGTGCTGAAATCTACTTCCACCAATCTGGAGTATGCGGCTTATAATCTTGGAGCCTCTCATTGGCAAGTGTTCAAACAAGTTTTTCTTCCCCTGTGCAGACCGGGTATCGCAGGCGGAGCCTTAATTACAGCCATGAACGTTCTGGCTGACTTTGGGAATCCCATGATCATAGCCGGGAATTTTACGGTTCTTCCAACAGAGGCGTATATGCAAATGTCGGGGATGTTCGATCTAAATTCGGCTGCTGTGCTCTCAACCGCGCTGCTGGTTCCCGCAGTTGGTCTCTTTATTTGGAACAGGGCATGGGTAGGAAAGCGTTCTTACATCACCGTTACCGGAAAAGAAAGTTCGCTGGAACATTTTCCACTACCCTTTGCAGTGAAATGGGGGCTATTCGCTTTCTGCATGCTCGTCACGCTCATCGTTCTTTCGGTCTATGGGGTTCTGTTTTACGGAGCTTTCACCAAGACATGGGGATTTGACTGGTCCTTCACGCTGCAAAATCTCCTTTATGTGGAGGCCAAAGGAAGAGAAATTTTCAACAGCTTGAAATTCGCTTTGTTTGCATCGTTAGCGGCCGGATTCTTTGCCTTGCCATTAGCTTATATCGTGCAAAGGAAGCGCATAGGCATCAACCGACTGCTTGATTTCTTGGCAATATTGCCGGGAGCTGTACCGGGCGTATTCTTAGGACTTGGTTTTGCAATGGCCTTTAATGAGAAACCGCTGATGATTTCAGGAACTTCTCTCATTATGGTTCTTGCCCTCATGTTCTGGAATTTACCGACCTGCTTTAGCGCTAGTCTGGCTGGTCTTCAGCAGATCAGCGGAGCGCTGGAAGAAGCTTCACTCAATCTAGGCGCAAGCAACTTCGCTACCTTCAGGA
Source organism: Paenibacillus violae (assembly GCF_032461945.1). Classification (NCBI taxonomy): domain Bacteria; kingdom Bacillati; phylum Bacillota; class Bacilli; order Caryophanales; family Paenibacillaceae; genus Paenibacillus; species Paenibacillus violae. The sequence continues at coordinate 72,710 of NZ_JAWCUD010000014.1, read as the reverse complement.
AAATTGTGCTTCCCTTGTTGAAAGGACCGTTTATCTCGGGGATTGTCGTGTCTTTTCTGCGATCCGTTACTTGTTTGAGCGTAATTATATTCATTTATTCGGCGAAAACTTCCGTAGGGACGGTGTCCATTCTTGGATTGGTGCAGAACGGGGCTTGGGGAAGTGCATCGGCCTTTACTGTTGTGCTGATTTCCATCGCCTTCGTGGTGCTGTTGGCAGCACAGTTTTTCTTGAAGAAGCAGGGCAGATCGATAGAACTATAAGTGGAGGAAACCATGAACACGGAGAAACCGATGATCCAAATAGCCAATGTTTCAAAAAGATTCGGAGACTTCGACGCCATCAGTCAAGTGTCTCTCGATATTCCCGCAGGCAGTTTCACAACACTCCTAGGGCCAAGCGGTTGCGGCAAAACGACATTAATGCGGCTGATTGCCGGATTCTATGAACCGGATGCCGGAGACATTTTTATAGAAGGTAAAAATATGAATGAGCTGCCTGTATATAAACGGAATACACCGCTTGTATTTCAAGAGTATGCCTTATTCCCTCATATGACCGTATTCGAGAATATTGCTTACGGTTTAAAGCTGCAGAAGCCAACTCGGCAAGAAGTGAAGGACAAAGTCGATGCGATGTTGAACATGTTCGGGCTTCAAGGACTTCAAGACAGGCTCCCTAGAGCGCTAAGCGGAGGACAACAGCAGCGTGTTGCTTTTGCGAGGGCACTGGTTATGGGGCAGAAGGTGCTATTAATGGACGAACCTCTCAGCAATTTGGATGCCAAAATGAGAGTGGAAGTAAGAGATGAACTCAGAGAGCTGCAGCAACGATTGGGCATTACCGCTATTTTTGTTACGCATGATCAAGATGAAGCGTTATCGATTTCGGATCGAATCGCAGTGTTTAACAAGGGGCGTATCGGGCAGGTGGGGACACCTTGGGATATCTACTTTAAACCGGAAAGCAAGTTTGTTGCCGATTTTGTCGGTACGGCTAATTTTATAGAGGGCGGAGTAGTGGCTGAAGAGGGGGAAGATTTGATTGTAAAATGCGGAACCGCCGTATTTCGTGTTTATCGAAGCGATTCCCCCTTCCGGACAGGTGACCGGGTGACGGTTGTCATCAGACCGGAATGCATCTCCTTCGTCGATAAGACGACGGAAGGTCACAATGTTTGGAGCGGCGTCATTCAGAGAAGCAGCTTCCTGGGGCGTATGATCCGTTACTGGATCAATGATGCTCCGCAGCAGTGGATTGTCGATGACTCAAGTCCTAGTATGCGAGGATACCTGCAGGGCACGGTTCATCTGGCTTTGGACAAGCATAACATTCATTTGCTGCCATTCGAGAAGGGTACAATGACAAACTAATGATAGAGGGGGAATTCTTATGTTGAATACGAAAGTTCAATTCCTGAATGTCGGGTGGGGGGATGCTCATCTGATCAGGCTGCCTTCCGGCGGTGTGTGCTTAATTGACGGAGGGGACGGTACGTTCTCCGAAGAGCAAGATCATCCCTTGTCTTGGATGAACCGCAATGACGTTGATCAGCTGGAGTGGATGCTGCTCACTCATATTCATGAAGATCATGTCAACGGGCTTCTGGATGTAGCAAGAGCGAAGTCGGTCGTCCAAGCCGTTTTGCCGTACGAGCCCTTTGAGCTGCCTCCAGAAGAGCTGGTCGAAGAGCTAAAGGACGATTTCACATATAGAGTATACCGCATGCTGGCCACGTATCTGGAATTGGTTCAGGTCCTAATTGACCAGGGAACAGAGATTAAATGGCGCAGCGCGTATGGATCACGCGAGCGATCCGCGATTTGGTCCGAGGAAGGTGTCACCTTAACCCAACTATATCCTTGGGAAGGAGATCCGCTTCCGGCCTACGAGATGCTCATGCAAGCTCTCTCAGAAGAAGCTGAGGATAATGGCTTTAGAGAGAATTTACCGCGTTTCTTTGATTTATCTAATCATGATAGCTCCGTATATCGACTCAGCAGTGAGGGAGAGCCGCAGTCGAGCGTTTTATTCGGAGGGGATCAATTAGAACCTGGATGGGAACGTCTCGCACAGCGGACAGATCTTACGTGCAGCATATGGAAAGTTTCCCATCATGGGATGGATGATGGCTTTAATTCCCGTATTCTCGGATGGATTCAGCCTAAACACTGCATCATTCCCGTCAGCATCGGACGCTCACATGCGCTGAAGGGAGAATGGGAAGAGCTCCGTTCTGAAACGGATGCCACCTTTTATTTAACAGGGAGTTATGGCAGAGGAAAGACTTGCCGGATTGACAATGGATCCATGCCAATTGAAATTGGCTTTTAATTTAAAGGAGATAAGCGAATGTTAGTCAACAAGATCAGCTTCATACTTGCTTTTTCTGCTGGATTATTAGGCGTTACCCAAGGAATGATGAATGCTCACATCGGGAAAGTGCAGGGACAATACGGGATGATTATCGGTGTTTCCGCCATCCAAATCGTGGTTGCTTCCTTTTTATTATGGCGTATGAAATCCCCTTCTCCGCTGCAGCTTCATGTTCTTCCGTGGATCGTGATTGCCGGGGTTTTGGGTGTGGGTATCATGTTTAGTACTTCCTATGCCACAGGGAAAATCGGCACCCTCCCCGTCTTTATTCTGATCATTGCCGGGCAAATGGTTGCCTCATCGATTATTGATCATTTCGGGCTTATGGGTTTGCCTAAAAATCCGGTTAATTTAGCCAAATTCGGAAGTATTTTACTCATTATGACAGGTATCCTATGCTTCATTAAATCATCCAGATAAATCAAACATAGAAAGCTTTTGGAGAAGGAGCGCATATGAACGAGCAACAAGCGTATGAGAATGCAATTATGCAAGATGCAATCAGTTATGTGAAAGAAGCGGGCACTTTGATTATGGAACTTATGAAAATGCCGCTGCACATTCAGGAAAAGAAGAATCAAGCGGATCTTGTGACGGAAGTTGATGTGCAAAGTGAGCAATTGCTGCGCAGTAGAATTAACCATGATTATCCGGATCATTGGATCTTATCGGAGGAAACAGATGGCGGCAGAGAGGATTCCCATCATACATTAAAGCAGTCGCCAGCAGGCTACGGATGGATTATCGACCCTGTTGACGGCACGATTAACTTTATTCACAACATCGCGCATTTTGCGATCTCAGTGGGGATTGTGAAAGATGGCATTCCGATCGGCGGAGTCGTTTATAATCCGGTAACCAATGAACTCTACTCGGGTCAAAAGCAGGGAGGGGCTTTTCTGAATGGCCGCAGGCTTCAGGTTGGGCAAGAACAGGACATCAGCCAAGCTTTGTTGGCAACGGGTTTCCGCGCTTTGGACTGGAAGCCGAATTCTGTGGTCGTGGAACAAATCGGAAGAATGACAGGTAAAGCTCGGAGTGTGCGAATCATGGGGGCGGCCAGTCTTGATTTATGCCTAGTAGCGTCAGGGCGATTGACGGGATTTTGGCATGATGGCCTGTACCCTTGGGATGTCGCCGCCGGAATGGTTATTCTGCAGGAAGCGGGTGGCTTGCTAACCGATGCGGCAGGAAAAACATTTGTCTTAAGCGACGATAGCTTGGTTGCCACCAATGCGGCCGTCCATGAGGAATTAATGTCTCTATTAAAATGATATTTTGTCATCCTCTTGTGCCCCATGGTATGATTCAATCATATGACTGTTTTCTTACCAGCAAGTAATTCTTGTAAGGACGGTGTCTTAGGATTGAATAACCAAATTCAAAGCTATTTAGATCGCATCGGCTTTAAAGGCTCGCTTGATGGCAGTGCCAAGACGCTGGCTGCTCTGCAAGAGCGACATTTGTACTCCGTTCCCTATGAGAATTTGGATATTCTGGAACGCAAAGCGTTATCTTTGGATCCGCAGGAGTTGTTTCAAAAGATTGTTGTGCGCCAGCGGGGCGGCTACTGTTTTGAGCTAAATGCCTTATTCGGCTGGCTGCTGCGGGAACTAGGGTACAAGGTGACAGACCTTGTTGCCAGGTTTTGGCGCGATGAGACGGAGCTCCCGCCCAAAAGGCGGCACCACGTCCTGAAGGTAGAGGCCGAGGGCGCCGAGTATTTGTGCGATGTCGGAGTGGGTGGGGTCGTACCGATCAGGCCGATTGCCCTCATAGAGGGGCTTGTCCAGCAGCAAGGCGAGGAGTACTATCGCCTCGAGAGAGATCCTGATCATGGCTGGGTGCTTTGTGAACAGAAACACGGCGGTTGGCCCCGCATTTACTCGTTCACGGAGGAGCCTCAGCTGCCGAAAGACTATCTGTTTGCGAGTTACTGGTGTGAAAATGCGCCCGATTCGATTTTCACCAAGTGCCCGATTGTTGCGATCCGGACGCTGGAGGGACGGCATACCGTCTTTGATCGTGAGTTCCGTGTTTTCAATTCTGAGGGTGTACGAACCTTCACTCCCGAGACAGATGAAGCGTATAAAGAAGCGTTGTTAGCTTATTTTGGTATTGTTATATAAAAAAAGGTGCCCTCCAGCCATGGACATGGTTGGTGGGCACCTTTTTTTATGAAATCAGCTCAGCGTAGCAAGAGACTCCCGCGTGAACGGCTGTAATTCATCCGTGCGGTTATCGCGGATTTTGGCTGCCCAAGCAGGGTCAGTCAGCAGCGCGCGACCGACGGCAACGAGGTCAAACTCTCCGCGTTCGAGACGCTCGATCAGGCTTTCGATGCCGGCAGCCTCGCCGCCTTTGCCTTCTTCAAATAGGCTGGTGAAAACGGAGTCCAGTCCAACGGAACCGACGGTAATAGCCGGCTTCCCGGTGATTTTGCGCGTCCAGCCCGCCAGGTTGAGATCAGAACCTTCGAACTCAGGCTCCCAGAAGCGGCGTGTGGATGCGTGGAAGATATCAACGCCAGCTGCGGACAATGGTGCAAGGAAACGTTCCAGCTCCTCTGGATTTGCTGCGAGCTTGGCATCGTAATTCACCGGCTTCCATTGGGAGAAGCGGAAGATAATCGGGAAGTCGGGGCCAACCGCGGCACGTACCGCTTCAATAACCTCCACCGCAAATCGGGTGCGGTCAACAAGGTCGCTGCCGCCATACGCATCTGTGCGTTTATTGGTAACGTCCCAGAAGAACTGATCAATGAGATAACCATGCGCGCCGTGAATTTCTACGGCATCGAAGCCTAGACGTTTCGCGTCGGCTGCGGCTTGGGCATAAGCCTGAACGAGACCTTGAATCTCTTCAACCGAAAGGGGCTCGGATACTTGCTCGCCTTTCAAGTTGAGGCCGGATGGGCCGACGGAATCGATATTCGAATCGGGGAATTTATTCTTATCACGGGCAGTTCCGGTGTGCCAGATCTGCGGAGCGATTTTACCTCCAGCTTCATGTACTTCACGGACGACACGCGCCCATCCTTCCAGAGCTTCCTCGCCGTAGAAATGCGGCACACCGTGATCTGCCGACGCAGCCGGATGGTTAATGACGGTTCCTTCGGTAATGATTAAGCCAACGGCGTTCTCCGCTCTGCGGCGGTAATAGCCTGCTACGTTAGGGCCCGGGATGCCTCCTGGCGAAAAAGTACGGGTCATCGGTGCCATGACAATACGATTATCAAGCTTTAGGTTACCAACTTCAAAAGGTTGGAACAAAGCTGTTGTTGTTTTGGATGTAGTCATCTTATTTCTCTCCTCCTGCATGAAAAAAGTTATAATTAATCTATAAATACAAATATATAGATTAATCGATAAAGATGCAAGTTCTACGGAGAAAACTTTTGATACTACTTCTTCATGGCTTGCAGCCCCGAGGCAAAGTTCGCCAAAAAGTCGGCGATAGCTTCTTCATTTCGTCTGTAATAGGTCCATTGGCCAAATCGGCGAGATTCCAGCAGTCCCGCTTTCTGCATGGAAGACAGGTAAGAGGAGATGACAGACTGCGCAAGCCCGGATTTCTCCTGGATACTTCCCACGCAAACCCCTCCCGGGAATTCTTCTTTGATGACGCTCGGCAGATTTTCGTTCAACTTATCCGGCTCCCGGAGCCAGCAAAGAATGTTGAGACGGGTCTCATTGGAGAGAGCCTTCAGCACCGCAAGCATTTCTTCATGTTTCACTACTCGACACCCATTTCTGGTTGATTTGTTCCCAGTATACCAAAAGTACGGCGCTTGAGAAATAGAGGGATCTCTAAAGTGGGCAGCTTTTGAGGAACTACAGGCCGTTATTCCAGCAAATTTAGCCCGTTTCTGCGTTCAAGCGGAACTACAGGGCGTTATTTGACCGTCTAACCCTGTTTCTTTTAAGAAAACGGAGAAATAGCGGACCACAGTTCCCCTCCTAAGCCAAAAGAGGCCTACTGCGACAAAATAGTGCCCTGTAGTTCCCCTCCCGAAGAGGAACCGCTCAAGCGATAGCAGCAAGATTCAAGGGGGGAGTGCTCTATAGGAACGCTTATATATTAAAAAATCCGAGCCAAGGATAGTACACCTTGGTTCGGACCCTTTGCTTATGACGGATGGTATTACCGAAATCACCCTTGAGCGGTCTCGCGGGCAAGCTCTTTGCGAACGATTGGCGCGACTTTCGTGCCGAGCAGTTCGATGGTGCGCAGTACTTCGCTATGCGGCACCGAACTGACGTCAACGTGCAAGAGGAAGCGCGTTAGACCCAGGTTTTTGCGCAGCAGCACGATTTTCTCAGCTACATATTCGGGATCGCCTACGTAGAGTGCTCCGCGAAGACTGCGGGCGTCGTCGAACGATTCGCGGGTATACGGACCCCAGCCGCGCTCGCGCCCAATGGTGTTCATTTGAGCAGCCGTTGGCGGGTAAAACAAGTCGGCGGCTTTCTCTGTTGTATCGGAGATGAACCCGTGTGAATGCGTTGCGATCTGCAGCTTGCTTACGTCGTGCCCGGCTTTCGCAGCGGCTTCTTTGTATAACTTGACGAGAGGAGCGAATCTCTCCGGCATACCGCCGATGATCGCAAAGACGACCGGCAACCCAAGCAGGCCGGCGCGAATCGCGGACTCCGGATTGCCGCCGGTTCCGATCCATACGGGCAACGGCTCCTGAACGGAACGCGGGTAGACGCCAAGGTTGTTGATGGCGGGGCGATGGCCGCCGCGCCAGTTCACTTTCTCTGTTTCACGAATCGCGAGTAAAAGCTCCAGCTTTTCCTCGAATAGTTCGTCGTAGTGGTTCAAGTCATATCCGAACAATGGGAAAGATTCGATAAACGAGCCGCGGCCCGCCATAATTTCCGCCCGTCCATTGGATAGGCCGTCCAACGTGGAAAAAGCTTGGTACACGCGTACAGGGTCGTCCGATGACAACACCGTCACGGCACTTGAGAGCCGAATTCGCTTGGTTGTAGAAGCCGCAGCTGCTAAAATAACGGCCGGCGCCGAACTCGCGTAATCCGCGCGGTGATGTTCGCCGATCGCATAGACGTCCAGGCCGACTTGCTCGGCAAGATTAATTTCCTCAACGGCTTGTCGGAGCCGCTGCGCATGCGTGATCCCGCCTGCTCTCGGGGCAGCCTCGAGAAAAGTGCTTATTCCTATTTCGAGTGAAGTAGTTGTATGAGTAGACATGGTTTTTCTCTCCCTTCTGTATAGGAATATTATACTTTATATTTTAGTGTAACTCAACAAAAGTAAGTAAATATCAGAACGCTCTGTGGCGCTCAAATAGACCGGGAATATTTATGAATACCCTAAGCATCTGTTTTAGAGTAAAATAGAGCTTGTCGAAAGGTGGAATGTTATGCAAAAGAGAATGCGTAAAGCCGTATTGTTGGGTTTGGCAGGCGGGATTAGTTGGGCAGCCGTAAACTACTTTTTAGATAAACATATCAGTGTCAGCTTCGTCGGAGGAGCATCTTGGTTTCTTGTCACTATTGTAGTATCTTGGTTTTCCCAAAAAATTAACCAAAGCTAAATTTAAATAAATGTAACAGAAATGAAATCTTATATTCATCTGGTTTTAATGAAACAAGCCTATAATAAAAGTCGACCCCCCTTTAAAATATAAACCTTTAGACCCGCAGCCCGTTGCTGTGGGTCTCTTTTTTGCCTAATTTAAGGTTAACTTTTTAGGCTCCTCTATAATTGAGAGATTGTCTGTTGTGTTGACCACGTGGCACTGCTGAATGCCTGAAAGTTTGTCAACGCGGCTTGAAAAGCCTGTTCACTTATCGTAGTTGTGGCATCATAAACGACAGCGGTTTGGAAACCGTTTTCGATCAAATCACGCATATGCGACTCAACGCAAATATTTGATAGGGCTCCTGCCAGGATGATCTTTTCTTTCCGGTGTTGACGCAATTGGTAGACTAGATCATTGCTCTGCGGGCTGGCTATCTTATGGGCTGTTGCTATGACTGTTCGACTGGACAATATGTAGGGTTTAAGAGAGGGAACCCAGTCGGCGCCGACTGAAGTGTAATCCTGTTGTTTTTGAAATACACCGAGTTTTAATAACATTTCTTGTTCTGCTCCCGTGAATTGCCAACTGTAATCATGCGGATAGATATAATGGGGCGAGATAAAAAGTTGGTATCCTTTGCTCATCGCAGTATGCATGAGAATTTCCAAGTTTCCCAGTGTATTGTATTGCTCAATCAAGCTTTTGGTTAAATGGTAGCCCTTGCCTCCAGGGGAAAGAAAGTCGTTTTGCGGGTCCGTAATGACAATTGCTGTATTAGCGGGATGAGGTTTAAACATGTTTTTTCCTCCAAATCGTATCGAACTATGAGGATTCGTCTCGTCGATTATCCCCATGAATATATGAAGGGGAGCCTGGACATATTCCGCTAGAAAAGTGTGGTAAAATATGGAGCGAGGAAGGGGCCATATGGTTAAAAAAGAATAAGCAGCCAAAGTGGATTGGCTGCCTGTCTATTGTTATTTACAAAGGTTTGCTGAGCACAGCCCGCCACTCGTCAATTTCGAGGTATTGCAGCTTGCCGTTTTCGATGTGAACGGAAAAATAATCTTGAACCGCCTGATCTTCGCCGGTAATAAAATGCTCAACCGACTTCGCTTGCTCTTCGTTCTCGGCGGTACGCATGACCCATGCAGGGAACTTATGTGGTTTGCGATTCATAAGGGAAAGATCCACTTGCAAACCTGCTTTCTCCACAAGGGCTTGCCACTCGGGGACAGTTAAACACCGAACATGGCTAGTGTCACGCATAGCTTCAAATGTATTCATAAATTGATCAAGAACTTCGTCAGAGGGAGCGACGTTATCGATGAGAACCAGTTTGCCGCCCGGTTTGAGTACACGTGCCGCTTCATGAAGGAATAAGTGCGGATTAGGAAAGTGATGAGCAGCTATGCGGCAGGTGACGGCATCAAATGAACAATCGAGAAAAGGCAGCTGTTCGGCATCGGCTACAACAAAAAGGACATTATGGCACTGCGCCTGCTTCAAGTGATCAGCGGCAGCAGAGAGCATGGGACGTGTTAGGTCTGTAGCGACGACCTGCTGTACATGAGCGGACAGCTGTTTGGCTACGTGGCCGCCGCCTGTTGCAATATCCAGCACATTCCAAGTGCTTTCTAAAGGCAACCAAGTAAGAAGGAGTTCGAGATCATCACCTTTTGCATGATTCTCGCTTGTCACGTACTTGCTGGCATGTTTGCCGAACTGCTGCTGTACATGCTGTTTGATGGTACTTTCATTTTCCATAAGAAACACCTCCGAAATTGTTGTTTCAATAGATGAAACTCGGTATCACATAACGGAACTCATATTTATTTTATCATAATTATGGCTAAGGTGGTATCCACGATGGGGAAAATAATTTGTTTTATCTCTGATGAATTTGCGGATTTTGAGATTACCCTGGCACTCCATAAAATTAGAAACGTGGGCAAGAAGGATGTTCTGACAGTGGGCTATAGCGAGGAAGCTATCGTTAGCGAATCCGGTTTAACCTATAAGCCTGATTTGGTTTTCCATGAAGCGATGGCGCTGAACGATATTGAAGGACTTCTTATCCCCGGTGGCCCGATTCGAAACCAGAAGCAAGAGCTGACCGATTTTATCATCAAACTTGATGAAGAAAGCAAGATGCTTGCCGCTATTTGTAACGGGCCACAATATTTAGGGAGAGCCGGTCTGCTGCAAAATCGCAGGTTCACGACGTCATGTTCCGTAGAGCGTATAACTCAATTGCATGTAGAAGATCCGTTCCCGCGGGACAATTATGTAGATAAACGAGTGGTTCAAGATGGGCATGTCCTTACAGCCAAAGGTCGCGCTTTCGTCGACTTCTCTTTTGAAATATTTGATTATCTTGGCATCTATGCCGACGAGAATGAAAAGAGAGAGCTGTTTAGAGACATCATGGACAGATAACTTGGCCTGCGCCGTCTGTCTTATTTTTTCATGCGTCTCAAGCCATAATCGTTTAATAATGCCCAAATGAGCGTTTTACAACCCGGATGAGCTTCCACTATCGTGTGCCACATCGACAACACCCCCGCATTTATTATGTTTTATTTAACAGAATTTTCATGTATGGATGAGAGGCGAACTAAGCGGCACTCTGGGAAATCAGAAGCGCGGCATGTGGATGGTTCATCAAATCTCGAATTGGTTGATGAATTTAGCGGCTAATTTCTATATACTTTTCATAGTAAGATAGGGGGAATCGGAAAGAGATGGATAAATTATTGGGCAAGAAGATCGTTATTGCGGGTTCTAGAAAAACAGAGGAAATGAGTCTGCTCATTCAGAAGCAGGGAGGAATCCCTGTAGTTCGTCCTTTGCAAGGCTTCATTTATTTGGATGAGTCGGCTGTAGAGAAAGAATTACTATATTGCGCAAATAACCAAGTGGACTGGTTTGTATTCACGACGGGAGTTGGCACAGAAACGCTGTTGAACGCGGCTGAAAAGTTAGGTGTTGATTCCATGCTGCTGCAAAAAATGAAAGATACGAATGTTGCCGCGCGCGGATACAAGACAATCAATTTGCTTAAGAAGTTAGAGATAAAACCAACCGTCATTGATGAAGATGGGACGATCCAAGGATTAATTAACCGTCTGGGTGATTGCGATTTTGCGAATCAAACCGTCCTCGTGCAACTGCACGGAGAACCGCAACCCGCGTTGATTCAATTCTTGGAGGAACGGGGAGCCGCTGTGGTTCAGCTTTTGCCTTATCGGCATATTGAACCGGAAACCGCCGTGCTTGAAACATTGTGCCATGAACTTACAACAAGTTCGATTGATGCGGTATGTTTCACCACGGCCGTGCAAGTAAGATACTTATTCGTGTATGCGAGACGCCAAGGGATTAGTGATGCCGTGAGACAAGCTTTTACCACCCGTGTAAAAGCAGTTGCAGTCGGCAAAGTAACGGCCGAGGCTTTGAGAGATGAAGGGTTGAATCAGGTCATTGTGCCTGAAACGGAACGAATGGGAGCTATGATTATTGAATTAGTGAAGGATTACAGCAAATAATTTTAATATTCCTTTACAGGAATATTCCTTATGTGGTATATTCGGTTTAGTAAGTGAAACACCCATGACTCACACGAACCGAAGGCCCCGTACACTTACAGCAAGAGAACGGATGATGACAATGGATATTAACGTCATGAGTGCCTTAGCAGAACCAACCCGCATGCAAATGGTTGAACTTTTGCGCGAATGCCCGCTGACCGTTGGGGAAATCGCCGAACGGCTGCAGCTGCGGCAGCCACAAGCTTCCAAGCATTTGCGTGTTCTCAGTGAGGCCGGCATTGTGGAAGCCGAGGTGGATGCGAATCGCCGGATCTACAGGCTGCGGCCGGATCCTTTTCGAGAACTCGACAAATGGCTGGAGAGCTACCGCGTCATCTGGGAGCAGCGCTTCGACCGCCTGGATGACTATTTGCAGAAGCTGCAGGGTAAGGACACCAAGAATTGAACGGCAACAGAACGATTGTGACCCATCAAAGATATCAAGGAGGAAGTTAAAATGGCGAATCAAATGGTATCCAAGGTAGAGGATAAAGTATTAATTTTGGAACGCGAATTCAATGCCCCGCGCGAGCTGGTATTTCAGGTTTTCACACAAGCGGAACATCTGAAACATTGGTGGGGACCTAAAGGATGGACGGTTCCGGTATGCCATGTTGACTTTCGTGTAGGCGGTGTATGGCATTATTGCATGAAGTGCGAAGATAAGAACCAGGGCGACTTCTATGGCATGGAATCTTGGGGTAAAGCTGTGTACCGTGAAATCGTCGAGCCTGAGAAGATCGTGTACGTGGATTTCTTCTCCGATGCAGAAGGCAATGAAGCGCCAAATATGCCGTCAACGATTGTAACGCTTGAATTCATCGAGACGGAGAACGGGACGAAGGTTATTAACCGCGGAGAGTATGCGTCAGCTGAAGGATTGCAGCAAGTGATGGACATGGGCATGATGCAAGGTATTACAGAAACTTGGGACAGACTGAGCGAACATTTGGCGTCGATTCAAGCGTAATTGAAAATAGCTTCGTTCAGATAAAAAAGAGGGTATCCTTCAGTCATTGTAATGACCGAGGGATACCCTTTTTACGTATTATGGATTAGATAGACATGCCTCCCGAGACCTCGATGCGCTGGGCGTTAACCCAACGGTTTTCCTCGGAAAGCAGCGAAGCGATCATCGGGCCAATGTCGTCAGGTTCGCCGGCGCGGCCAAGAGCTGTCATTTCCGCGATCCGTTTGTTCAATTCGGGATTGTCTCGCACCATGCCGCCGGAGAAATCAGTTGCGATGGCTCCTGGTGCAACGGTATTGACCGCTATGCCACGTGCTCCCAGCTCTTTTGCCTGGTAACGGGTTAGAGTTTCAATCGCACCTTTCATGGATGCATAAGCGGAACTCCCTGGAGATATGATACGAGTAAGACCTGTGGAGATGTTCACGATCCGGCCGCCATCGCTGATGAGTGGCAAGAGCTTTTGAGTCAGGAAAAATACCCCTTTAAAGTGGACGTTATAGAGTTTATCCAGCTCCTCTTCCGTCGTTTGTTCGAAGCTTTTGTGATGCGATGTCCCCGCGTTGTTGACAAGAAAGTTAAAGCTCTCGGATCCAAGTTCATTAAGCGCCTGACGCACGCTCTGCACGAACGGCTCAAAGGAGCTCACATCGCTGGTGTCGAGCTGCAGCGCAATAGCCTTACGTCCCACCTCACGCACGAGGCTTGTAACGATTTCAGCTTCAGCTTGATTCGTATGGTAAGTGAAGATCACGTCGACGCCTCGCTTGGCAAGGTTCAGTACAGTGTTACGGCCAAGACCGCGGCTTCCTCCTGTGACGATGGCGATCTTTGTAGTGGTTGTTGATGTATGCATTCTCTATTCCTTCTTTCGCGGATTTTTTAGTTGGCAAACAAATAACTAACTGTTTAGTTATATATTAAGAGCTATCGAATCGTTTGTCAACAGAATCATGCCCATGATATATTGGAGCTAAAATGAGGGTACAAGGAGGAACCGCCATGCGAAACGCCGAAGCAACGCGGGAACGGATATTGGAGGCGGCATTGGCGGAGTTCTCCGCCTATGGCATCGCAGGCGCGCGTGTTGATCGTATCGCCAAAACTGCCGGATGCAACAAAAACTTGATCTACATCTATTTCGAGAGCAAAGAAAAGCTGTTCACAACCACGCTGCAAAAACACCTCATGCGGGTCTATGAGGAACTGGTCTTCACGCCTGAAGACCTGCCCGGTTATGCGGAGCGTGTATTCGACTTTACTATGGCGAACCCCGATTTGATGCGGCTCATGACATGGTCAAGCCTGGAGCAAAGAGCGGAAAGTCCAGCTGAGCGCAATGAGGTGCACGGCAAGAAGGTCGAGGCGCTGCAGAAAGCCCAAAGCGATGGCAAAGTAGGAGCGAGCTTCTCGCCGGGTTTTCTTTTGACCGCGATCATGACGCTAGCCACCGCTTGGACGGCGACGAATCCCTTTGGGCCATCGCTCCATCCAGAGGCTGCGAACAATCCCGATGAGCTTAAGGCCGCTATCGCAAGAGCTGTTCGGTTGATAGCCGCCGTTCATGGCGACTAAATTCATCTCCACCGCTTCTATCCGATCTCCGCTATTTCCCCAAATAGCGGACTGCCGTTCCTCTAAGTTGGAAGGGCAGCCAACTTAAATCTGTTGAGGTTGCACCTCTCCACCAAGCTCCTCAGTAACGCTGAATTTTCAACGGCGTTACGCGTGAACCCCAATGAAAATTCGCTGATACCGAGCTCTTGAACAAGCTAAACCCATCACCACCGATTCTATCCCACGGTGGGAGGGAACTACAGGGCGCTATTTCTTCGAATAGCGCCCTTTTCCAGGTCGTAGGGGAACTAGGGGCCGCTATTTCTTCGAAATTGGCTGTCGTACAGCCAAATTCAGAGGAATAAGGGCCTGTAGTTCCCCTCGGGCTGCCCGATCTCCGCTATCCGCCGAAATAGCGGACTGTCGTTCCTCTAAGTTGGCTAGACAGCTATAATTGTGATACTATATTCTGAATTTATCTATCCATAGGAGGGATGCGCTTGATTAGTCTTACTACATTAGTTGCGTTTGGAATTGTATCGCTAGGGATGGTATGCTCCCCCGGACCCAATATGATTTACTTGATCTCGCGTTCGATATCGCAAGGTCGCAAAGCCGGCATTATCTCATTAATGGGCGTTGTGCTCGGATTCCTCGTTTATCTGATTGCCTCTATGGTGGGATTGATCGCTATATTCAATACGGTGCCGATCATTTACACGGCCATGAAGTGGGCGGGAGCGGCTTACTTGCTTTGGCTGGCATGGAAAGCAATTAAACCCGGCTCCGCCTCATTGCTTGAACCCATAGCGCTCCCGATTGAGAAACCAAGCAAATTGTTCCTGATGGGTTTCATCACCAATTTGCTTAACCCCAAAATCGCCGTGTTGTACATCTCGCTTCTACCACAATTTCAAGATCCGAATCAAGGCTCCTTGCTGGCACAAAGCGCGACGCTAGGAGTGACGCAAATCGTAATCAGCTTTGCAGTGAATTTGTTAATTGTGCTTACAGCAAGCAAAATCGCCAGCTGGTTCGGTAAGCGCCCGACATGGCTTAAAGCACAGCGATGGATTATGTCCGGAGTGCTGGCGGGGCTTGCCGTTAAGCTGGCGATCCAGCGCCGGTAATCTCCCTCCCAAGCAAGGATTTATGATTCCTGTAGCGAATGTTTAATGCGAACGTTTAATTCGAAGGAGCGTGAACCTATGAAAAACAATATGAATTGGGCTGGAAACTACCGATATAGCGCGACAAAACTACATACTCCTGTAAAAGTAGAAGACGTCCAAGAATTAGTGGCCAGAAGTAAACAAATCAAGGTGCTTGGCACACGGCATTCGTTTAATAGCATTGCCGATTGCACTGATAGCTTGCTTTCGCTTCAAAACCTGAATCGCGTAGTGACGTTAGATACTGTCCACAATAAGGTAACGATTGAAGCGGGCGTCCGGTATGGTGAGTTAGGTGAGTACCTACATAAACATGGTTACGCGATTCACAATTTAGCGTCCCTGCCGCACATCACCGTTGCGGGTGCCTGTGCAACCGCATCGCACGGTTCTGGCGATAGGAACGGCAATCTTGCTAGTATTGTTGACTCGATTGAGGTGGTTCAGGCGAACGGAGAACTGGCCGTATTCTCTCGCGAACAACAAAATATCGAAGGTGCTGTTGTTGGACTAGGAGGGCTGGGCGTCGTCACGCAAATGACGCTGGATGTGATTCCAGCTTTTGAAATTAGCCAGCATGTCTATGACAATCTTCCATTCGAGCAACTAGAAGCGCACTTTGATGATATTTTTTCCCATGCCTATAGTGTAAGTCTATTTACCGATTGGAAGAGTACGAATATTAATCAAGTTTGGCTAAAGAAGAAAGTGACCGATTCTGCTTCAACTCAGGTAGAGGCTGAATTCTATGGCGCAACATTGGCAGATTCGCCACGGCATCCGGTACCAGGACATACGGGGGAGAATTGCAGTGAGCAAATGGGGATTCCGGGACCATCGCACGAAAGATTGCCTCACTTCCGCATGGATTTCACTCCGAGCGCCGGAGAAGAGCTGCAAAGTGAATATTTCGTGCCACGTGAAGCCGCTTACGAGGCCTTGTGCGCGATTAATGCAATACGGGAGCAAATTGCGCCACTTTTGTATATTTCTGAAGTTCGTTCAGTCGCAAAAGATCTTTTTTGGATGAGTCCTAATTATAAACAGGATTCGGTTGGTATTCATTTCACTTGGAAGCCGAATTGGGAAGCCGTGAAGCAAGTCCTGCCGGTTATTGAAAAGCAGCTTGCGCCTTTTCAGGCTCGTCCGCATTGGGCGAAATTGTTCACGATGCAACCTGCGGTGTTGAAATCCTTGTATGAGAAACTGCCGGATTTTCAAGAGCTGCTCCTACGTTATGATCCGCAAGGGAAGTTTAGAAATGACTTTTTAAACACGTATGTATTAGGCGAATAAAATCTTCGATAAGAAGTTCATCTTGCTTGAATGGGCGATTAGGATTATTATGGATGTGTAGATAGAGGTGAGACCATGCCTATAATTCAAGCGCTGGACAGAGCATTGAAGATTTTGGATTTATTCGACGAGTATACGACAGAGTTAAAAATTACAGAAATCAGCGCAAGAATGGAGCTTCACAAGAGCACGGTTCACTCCTTGTTGAAAACGCTTCAGATGCACGGTTACATCAATCAGGATGTGGAAACCGGGAAGTATAAGCTGGGACTTAAGCTTTTGGAAAAAGGACAACTGATGCTGCAAAGCTTGGACATCCGTACTGCAGCCCGTAAGCACTTGGTTGCTTTGTCGGAACAGACCGGGCAAACAACTCATCTTGTTATTCTTGATGGGAAAGAAGGCGTGTATTTGGATAAAGTTGAAGGGGAAAAAGCTGCGATTCGTTATTCCCGAATTGGGCGCAGAATCTCACTTCACAGCAGTGCGGTAGGCAAGGTCCTGACAGCTTTTAGAACGAAGGATGAGATCGATGCGCTCCTGCGAAATTACCAATTCTCCAAGATTACAGACGAGACGATTATAGGGAAAGACGCTTTCGTTAACGAGCTGAATGAGGTAAGAAATCAGGGCTATTCCATTGACAACCAGGAGAACGAACCTGGCGTCCGGTGTGCAGCGGCACCTATTTTCGAGCATAATGGCTCGATTGTAGCAGCAATCAGCATTTCAACTTTAGTTTCAGCGGTGGATGATTCATTGTTTAAGGCTTATATTGCTCTTCTTAAAAAGGAGGCAGAAGCCATTTCGCTAACCCTGGGATTTCGGCACGTTTGATCAAGCATGTCGAGTCCAGGCATTTTTTTCGTCAGTATTATAGAACATAGTTTTATAATATAAAACAAATTAGAGGAGTGAGCTACACATGAGAATTATTCGTTATGTAAAAGAAGGATCTACACAGCTAGCTGCCGTCAATGATCAAAATCAAATCTATCAACTTCCGCAAAGCGATTTTTTGGCACTGATTCATGAAGCTGACGCTTTGGGAACAACACCTCTGGCACTGGTTCTTAAAACGATTGAAAGCAATGAAGCGTTAGATCAACAAGTTGAGCAGCTAGAGCTTCTCGTTCCCATTGAAGCGCCGGAAGTGTGGGCTGCCGGGGTTACCTATGAGCGCAGCCGTGATGCGCGCAATTATGAAGCAACGGAAGGCAGACTGGATGCTTCAACTTTTTACGATAAAGTGTATGATGCTGTGCGTCCGGAAATCTTTTTTAAGTCAACCGCAGCGCGTACTGTAGGTCCTGGCGGCGAAGTGCAGCTTCGCAGCGATTCCGTGTGGCAGGTGCCAGAACCGGAGTTAGGGCTTGTTCTTAACGCGAAGGGGAACATCGTCGGGTACACCATTGGCAACGATATGAGCTGCCGGGATATCGAAGGCGAGAATCCGCTTTATTTGCCGCAAGCCAAAGTATGGAAGCGTTCCTGCTCGTTAGGACCTGCGATTCGCTTAGCTGAAACCGTAGAAAACCCGTACAACTTGCAGATTACAAGCCTAATTTATCGGGATGGGGAAAAAGCAGTCGAGGGAACGGCGAATACCGGTCAACTCAAACGCAAACTTGAGGAACTGACGGAATATTTGATACGGGATAATGAACTGTTTG
Source organism: Paenibacillus violae (assembly GCF_032461945.1). Lineage (NCBI taxonomy): Bacteria > Bacillati > Bacillota > Bacilli > Caryophanales > Paenibacillaceae > Paenibacillus > Paenibacillus violae. Next base: position 54,525 of record NZ_JAWCUD010000014.1, on the reverse strand, counting down.
AAGGTACCGTATTGCTGACGGGAACGTGTATTGTCCCTCCTAACGAATTTACGCTCGCTCATGGTGACAGAATCGAGATTGAGATCTCAGGTATCGGGACACTTGTTAATCATGTCGTAAGTGCTGGCCGTTAATTTTACCTTATAAAAAAACATATCTTGTAGGAGGATTAATCATGACAACCAAATTCGTCGGCGGACAAACGTATTTGAATTACATCAACGGGGAATGGCAGGCAGCTGGTACTGGGCAAACCGTTCCGAGCATCAATCCGGCTAAAAAAAGCGAAGTCGTGGGCTACGTGCAATCGTCGTCATTGGAGGATTTAAACCAAGCGGTGGCGTCCGCCAAATCGGCGCAGCAAGGCTGGAGAAAGCTGTCAGGAGCAGCAAGAGGCGACTATCTGTTTAAAGCAGCCAATGTGCTTGAGAGCCGCATCAATGAAATTGCGGAAAGCATGACGCGTGAAATGGGCAAAACGCTGCCCGAAGCCAAGGGGGAAACGGCAAGAGGCGTAGCCATCCTGCGCTATTATGCCGGTGAAGGCATGCGGAAAATCGGCGACGTAATTCCCTCGTCAGATAGCGAGGCGCTGATGTTTACGACTCGTGCTCCGCTTGGTGTTGTCGGCGTTATTTCGCCTTGGAATTTTCCCGTGGCTATCCCGATCTGGAAAATGGCGCCAGCCTTAATCTACGGCAATGCCGTTGTGCTGAAGCCTGCTCAGGAGACGGCCGTGACGGCTGCCAAAATCGTGGAATGCTTCGCAGAAGCGGGACTTCCAGCGGGTGTGTTAAATCTGGTAACCGGCAGCGGAGCCATTATTGGGCAAGGCCTTGCGGAACATCCGGATGTGAACGGAATTACGTTTACGGGTTCCAATCAAGTTGGCAAACGAGTGGGTCAAGCGGCACTTGCCAGAGGAGCGAAATATCAGCTCGAGATGGGCGGGAAAAATCCGATCCTTATCGCTGCAGATGCTGATCTCGATTTAGCGGTTGACGCGACGATCAGCGGAGGCATCCGTTCGACAGGTCAGAAATGTACGGCGACAAGCCGTGTCATTGTGATGAGCGAGGTCTATGAATCTTTTAAAGAGAAGCTGCTGAGCAAATTAAAAGGATTAACCGTAGGTCACGGTCTGGATGCTGGAACATGGCTAGGACCTTGCGCAAACGAAAATCAGCTGAAAACGGTGCAATCCTACATTCAAAAAGGGATTGAAGAAGGCGCTGAGCTGTTGTTCGGCGGTTCATCCCCGGATCATCCGGATCTCGCCGAAGGCTTCTATATACAGCCAACTGTTTTCGATAAAGTAACGCCAGAAATGGCGATTGCCCGGGAAGAAATCTTCGGACCGGTTCTTGCGCTTATCCAGGTCGAGTCCATGGAACAAGCCATTCAGGTGGCCAATGATTCGGATTTTGGCTTGAGCGCTTCCATTTATACGCAAAACATCGGCAATATTCTTTCGTTTATACAAGATATGGATGCCGGTTTGGTAAGAATTAACTCCGAAACAGCCGGCGTAGAGCTGCAGGCACCGTTCGGCGGTATGAAGCAGTCCAGCTCTCATTCACGTGAGCAAGGGCAGGCGGCTATTGAATTTTTCACCTCGATAAAAACCGTATTTCTCAAAGCGTAGAAGCCTGATTCGGAAGGGTGAAGGTTGATGACTGAGCAGTTAGACTCGATTATGGCCAAAGAAAATAACGATTTATATACCATCCATACGCATGCACAAGGCCCAAAAGGTTCATTGCCATTAACGAAAGAGATGTTATTGCATGCTCCTAGCGGAGAGTTATTCGGTCTGACCCAAAATGTGGGGATGGGGTGGAAACCGTCTCGCCTGAAGGGAAAGCAGTACCTTTTGCTGAGCACGCAAGGCGGTATTCGTAAGGAGGACGGCAGTCCGGTTGCACTTGGCTATCATACCGGCCACTGGGAAGTTGGCCTTTTGACGCAGGCGGCTGCCGAAGTGATTACAGAAAGCGGTGGGGTTCCTTTCGCCGGTTATGTGAGCGATCCTTGCGACGGCAGGTCCCAGGGAACGGAAGGGATGTTTGATTCTCTTCCTTACCGGAATGATGCAGCAATCGTTTTCCGGCGTCTTATCCGCTCGTTGCCGACACGCAAAGGCGTCCTCGGTGTGGCAACCTGCGATAAAGGACTGCCGGCGATGATGATTGCGCTAGCCGGGATGCATGAGCTTCCATGCGTAATCGTGCCTGGGGGCGTAACGTTACCTCCAACGGAGGGGGAGGATGCCGGGAAAATCCAAACCATTGGCGCAAGGTACGCGAATGGGGAAATCAGCCTGGAAGACGCTGCGGACCTCGGCTGCCGGGCATGCGCCACACCGGGCGGGGGCTGCCAATTTCTTGGAACGGCCGCTACTTCGCAGGTCATTGCAGAGGCAATGGGCATGACGGTGCCGCATGCTGCGCTTGCTCCATCCGGACAGCCTGTATGGGAAGAGATGGCTAGACAGTCGGCACGCGCTATGATGACGCTGGAGGAGAAAGGCATTCGGATGAAGGATATTTTGACGGAAGCGTCCATCCACAATGCCATGGTCGTTCATGCGGCTTTCGGAGGATCGACAAACTTGCTGCTGCATATTCCAGCTGTCGCCCATGCGGCAGGACTGCCGGTTCCGACGGTTCAGGATTGGATACGTGTGAATAAGCAAGTGCCAAGACTAGTCAGCGTTTTGCCGAACGGTCCGGAATATCATCCGACTGTGAGAGTGTTTCTGGCTGGCGGGGTGCCCGAAGTGATGCTGCATCTTCGCCGACTTGGGGTACTGAAAGAAGATGCATTGACCGTAACGGGGGAAACGCTGGGGACTGTCCTGGATTGGTGGGAGTCGAGCGAACGTCGCCGCAAAATGCGGAGCCTTCTCATGGAAATGGACGGCATTGATCCCGATCAGGTCATCATGAGTCCGGAACGTGCCAAAGAAAGAGGATTAACCTCAACGGTCACGTTCCCTATGGGCAACTTGGCGCCGGAAGGATCAGTCATTAAATCAACAGCGATTGACCCGACAACCGTTGGGGAAGATGGTGTTTATCGGCATCGGGGCAAAGCGAAAGTATTTACCTCGGAGAAAGCAGCTATCCTGGCCATCAAAAATGGCGGAATTCAAGCCGGCGATATTATGGCGTTAATCGGACGAGGACCATCGGGTACGGGGATGGAGGAGACTTATCAATTAACCTCGGCGCTAAAACATCTGCCGTTTGGCAAATACGTGTCGCTAATTACCGATGCGCGTTTTTCGGGCGTGTCCACGGGTGCTTGCATCGGCCATGTGGGACCTGAGGCGCTGGCCGGCGGCCCGATTGGGAAGCTGCGGGATGGAGATACCATCGATATCGTAGTGGATCGCAACAGCTTGGAAGGCACGATTCATTTTCTAGGTGCCGGTGACGAAGTGCTTACCCCTGATGAAGGAGCGCTTGTGCTTGCAGCCCGCGAGCCTCATCCCGAGCTCGCCGCCGATCCCAAACTTCCTGCTGATACGCGATTATGGGCAGCTTTGCAGGCTGTAAGCGGTGGGACATGGGCAGGAAGCGTTTATGACGTTGAGCGGATTATCACTGTTTTGGAAGCAGGCAAAAAAGCTTTGGCTGAGGCCGAGCGGAATGTGTAGGCAATTCTGTGTGTTAAAACAGTTCTGTTGAAGATTTCAACAGGACTGTTTTTTTCGTTTTGGTTGACCCCCGTCAAAACTCCTTTGGCGCACTCAATCGGACATTATTGAGCCGTTTGCACCAGGAAGTAAAAGGGATTTCCACTGTTTTACCGGATTTGCATTTTCTTGATTTTGATTATTATCGCACCTTGGAAGGGCTTACAAAAATGTCCGATAGGCGGAAAACGGTTAAAGCTGCATACTGAATCTACACCGCTCGCGAGGCGATCAACTTTCTTGGAGGTGAAGAGGATGAAACGGGTGACTGCACCTAATTCAATAGAAATTGCGAAACCGGGTACCCGTGAGCATGCGAAACGCCGTGCAAGCATAACGGGACGATTGCTGAAAGACAAATGGTTGTACGTGCTATTAGCTCCGGGATTGCTATATTTTATCATTTTCAAATATGTTCCGATGTGGGGCGTGCTGCTTGCTTTTAAGAACTATCAGCCATTTCTAGGCTTTTGGAAAAGCGATTGGGTTGGCTTAGATCATTTCCGCGTGTTTTTCACAAATCCTGAATTTTTCATGCTGCTTCGCAACACGCTTTTGCTTTCATTTTATAATCTGCTGTTTTTCTTTCCGGCACCGATTGTTCTGGCGCTTCTGTTAAATGAAGTTCGCCTGGCATTTTTCAAAAGAACGATTCAAACGCTGATTTATGTACCTCATTTTATTTCATTAGTTATCGTGGCCAGCTTGACGTATGTGTTTCTGACAACACAAGGCGGGATTGTGAATGAGATGCTGGAGCAGTACACCGGCGCCAAAATCGATTTTCTGGCTAGTCCGCAGTGGTTCCGTCCGATGATTATCATTCAAACCATTTGGAAGGAATGCGGATTTGGCACCATCATCTTCCTTGCAGCTTTGGCCGGCGTGGATGTTGAGCAATATGAAGCTGCCATTATGGATGGGGCTAATCGCTTCAGACAGGTGTGGCATATTACACTGCCTTCGATTCGAAGTACCATCATCATTCTCCTCATTCTGCGGATGGGGGATGTCTTGGACAACGGTTTCGAGCAAATTTTCTTGATGCTGAACCCTTTGAACAGGGAATCCGCGGAAGTTTTCGATACTTACGTATATATGATGGGGATTACACAAGGCGCTTTCAGTTACAGTACAGCGGTTGGGTTGTTCAAAGCCATCGTCGGCGTCACGCTTGTTCTTGGCGCGAATTGGCTGGCGAAGCGTTTCGGCCAATCTGGCATTTACTAGGTGAAGGAGGAGAGGCACATTGAATAAAAAATACAGAAGCTTATCAGGGACGCTGTTCGACGTAAGCAATTATATCCTGCTCAGTATTATCGGAATCGTGGCCGTTCTGCCCTTCATCTATGTGGTGGCCGGTTCCTTCGCTTCGGATACGGAGCTGACGCAAAGAGCGGTTTTCCTGATTCCCAAAACGTTCACCTTATCGGCTTACGCATTTATTTTTTCAACGGATACGATTTTGAAAAGCATTTGGGTTTCGCTTTACGTAACCATTCTGGGTACGCTGGTCAATCTGTTTTTTACCGTAACAATGGCGTATGCCCTATCCAAAAAAGGGCTTATGGGACGAAATACCGTATTAAACATGATCGTTTTCTCTATGCTCTTTGGTGGCGGTTTGATTCCGACTTATATCGTTATTCGCGAGCTTCATATGCTAGATACTTATTGGGCTCTAATGATTCCTGGAGCTATTAGCGCCTTCAACCTGATTATCGTCAAAAACTTTTTCCAAGAGCTCCCGCAAGAACTGGAGGAAGCGGCCAAAATTGATGGCTGCACCGAACTGGGGCTTCTCTGGCGCATTGTGCTTCCTTTATCCATGCCGGTTCTGGCTACATTCACTTTGTTTTATGCGGTTGGCCACTGGAACAACTTTTTCTCCGCCTTGTTGTATCTCAATGATCCTGCCAAATGGCCGCTTCAGGTCATGCTGAGACAGATTGTCTTACTCTCGCAAATGGCGGCAGGCGATATGAGCACAGTCGATCCGCAGTTTGTGAAACAGCAGGAGCAGTCCATCAAAATGGCGGTTATCGTCGTCGGCACCATCCCTATTTTGCTCGTCTATCCGTTCCTGCAAAAGCATTTTGCCAAGGGGGTCCTGATTGGATCGGTCAAAGGGTAAACGGATTACGATAGTTCATCTTTACAGTTTCTTGGCAATTCAGCCTAGGCCATGCCAGGTGTCACGAGACTGCCCATTTTAAAGGAGGAGCGATCATATGAAAAAGAGTTCAAAAAAATGGATTTCCGTCGCAGCCGTCAGTACAGTAGCTATGACAACAATAGTTGGCTGCAGCAGCGGAGGTAAGGAAGCCGCAACCACTCCTTCATCCTCAGGATCTTCTGCACCGGCTGCAGCTACGCCTGCCCAGCAGCAAACTCCGCTGGATCTCAACATCATGCTTCCGATCTTCAAAACGAACTTTCCGAAGGACGACGGTCCGGTTGTGACGGAAATCGAGAAAAAAACAAATACGAATATCCATTTGGAATGGGTACCTAACGCATCCTATACAGATAAATTCAACATCACACTCGCTTCCGGTAAGCTTCCTAGCATCATCTACGTACCCGACGTGAAAAATCCGAGCTTTGTGAATGCAGCGAAGTCCGGCGCCTTCTGGGAAGTAGGCAAGTATTTGAAGGATTTCCCGTCCCTGAGCCAGGCGAATTCAATCATCATGAACAACTCTTCGATTGATGGTAAAAATTACGGTGTTTACCGTGGACGTGCACTTGGCCGAAACGGTATTAATTACCGGAAAGACTGGTTGGAAGCGGTCGGTATGCAGCCGCCAAAAACGATTGATGATTTCTACAATATGTTGAAAGCGTTTAAGGAGAAAGATCCGGACAAAAACGGTAAAAATGACACTTACGGCATGGTCATGGTGAAATGGACCGGCCAATGGGCCAGCAGCTTCGACATTATGAAGCTATGGTTTGGCGCTCCGAACAAATGGGGGGTCGTTAATGGCAAGTTGGTGCCAGAGCATCAAACTCCGGAGTATTTGGAAGCATTGAAATTTATGAAAAAGCTGTATGATGAAAAGCTGGTCAACCAGGACTTTGCTGTATTTGATTCGGCAAAATGGAATGACCCTGTCGTCAATAACCAAGCCGGTGTGATCATTGACGTTACGGATAATGCGGCTCGTTTGGACGATAAAATTCACCAAACGCTTACGAAAGATGGCAAAGATAAGCCGGACATTCATTACATTGATAACATGATTGGCGTTACTGGCAAAGATGGCCTTAAGGCGCTGCCAACCTCCGGTTTCGCAGGATTGCTTGCCATTCCGAAGTCGTCTGTGAAAACGGAAGACGATATGAAACGCGTGTTGAAGTTCCTGGATCAAATGAACTCGCCGGAGCTTACCACGATGGCTGGCTATGGCTTGGAAGGCAAGCACTACACCAAAGAGGGCGACGCTGTAGTGCCTAGCAAGGATTCCGCGCTTCTGGAGTCCGAAGTGGAAGGCTTGAACCAAATGCTGCCGTTCATTCCAGAGGATCGTGGCTTGAAAGTGAAACAAACACCGCTTCGTCTGCAAACGGCAAAAATTCAAAAAGAAGCGGAGCAATTCATCGTAGCTAACCCTGCTGAGCCGTTTATCTCCCAAGTCTACTCGCAGAAAGGTCAGCAGCTCGACAATATTATCAATGATGCGCGCATTAAATTCATTGTTGGTCAAACCGACGAAGCCGGTTTGAAAAATGCATTCGAGACTTGGAAAAAATCAGGTGGAGACGATTTGGTGAAGGAAATGAATGACCTTTATTCGGCTGTGAAGAAGTAAAGGTAAATCAGCTTAGGACGATTGCAAAATAGTGCTCAGGCACTCAGGATCCGCTATTGAATTAGCGGAACTTGGGTGCCTTTTTGCTAGATGGCTCACATTACGGCAGGTTAGGGGAACAGCAGGGCGCTATTTTGCCCAAAGCAGCGATTTACCGTAGTAGAGGGAACCAGGGGCGCTATTTCGGCATTGGAGGCGGTTATTTGGCCAATTGAGGAGAAATAAGCCCCTGTAGTTCCCCTCGGCCCTCGAAAGTTAATCTTTTCACCAAAATAGGGGAATAGAGTTCCCTTACTTGTAGCGGTTGGAATATAGGTGCTAAGCGCCCCTTTAAAATGTAAAAAGTCGGAAAAGTAGGGAAAATACACTGAAAATTAACTTCTCCTCGCCAACTTTTCGTAATATGCTCAAGGTTATAGTGTCCTTCGCTTGAAGCTAAACTTAAGAATGGGTTGGTGAAAACATGCTCTTAAGCACCGTTAAAGCAAGATTCGGCAACATGCAGGGCCGGACGGACGGCGGCAAAGGCCGCTTTTTTAGAAAAAGCCTGATCATGATTTTTATCGTCTCCGGCATCCCGGGACTCATTATGGGTGCGCTGGTGTACGGGATAGCCGGCGGGCGAGTAGAGAGCGAGCTGCTGCAGCTGCATTACGGGCAAATCGAACAGCGATCCCAGAACATTGACGATCAATTGAGCAATCTTGAGCTGCTCCTCTCCCATTGGGCATTTGACAATAAATTCGATTACAGCTTGAACGGCTTTGATTTTGTGAGAAACTTCGAAAGAACGCAGGATATTACGAGAACGCTCATCGCGATGCAGGGCTCCAATGCGCTGGTTAAAAAGGCGGAACTGTATGTCGGCGGTTCGAGCTCCGTGCTTTTCAACCCTGAATATACCGTGCTTGATAACAAGACGACATCCGGCATGTACGATAAGCTGATTCACGGCAAAAATGTGACCTATTGGACGCAGTGGTCCTTTGATACGACTCATCCGGATACGAAGGATCTAACGCTCATTCACCATATTCCCGGGGGGAGCTTACATCCTTTTGGCGTGTTAGTGTTTCGATTTGATAACGAGAAAATCGCGAACTTGTTAAAAACAATGACGCCGTACGATGAAGGTGAAACCTTCGTTTTGCAAAATTCAGGTGAGCTTTATGTCTCATCTACCGGAAGCGCTTCCAATTCACCGTTTGTCACGACTTTGCGGGAAAAAATCGCATCCTTAGGCGCACCGAAAGGCTCTTTCTTTTTAGATTACAAAGGGAAGACCTATACGGTTTCCTATGGCAGCTTATCCCGGATTGCCGACGATTGGACTTACGTATCCGCCTCTCCGATAACTAACATTATTTCACCGGTAGTGTTTATTTCCAAGCTGATCATCACCGTAAGTTTAATCGCTTTGCTGCTCGCGGCACTGCTTTCATGGCTGGCTTCGCGGAGCATTTATTTGCCGGTCAAACGTCTCGTCACACTGCTGGGCAGTCATGCGAATTGGGCCGGTCGGGAAGACGAATTCACCGTGATCGAAAAGCAGTGGCGAGACTTGCATACGGAAAGTCTTGAGCTGAATACCAAGCTTAAGGAGCAGCTGCCGCATGTGAAAGACAGCTTTTTACACCAGCTGCTGCAGGGCTATCTGAATGAATACTCCGAGGAAGACTTGCTTCGCCGCATGGAGCGGTTTAAGTGGGATGTGAGGCATCGTCATTTTACTGTGCTGTATGTCCAGTTAGTCGGCATGACGAATCTGGATGGGACGTTCCGCCATGGCGATGAGGGGCTTGTGACGTTTGCGGCTGTCAATATGATCAAGGAGCTGGCCGCGCAACATTTTGAACAAAGCGATACGATCAATTTCCATGACCTTACGGCGGGAGTGCTGCTTATTACACCGGAACATCAGTCCGTCGCGAATGCCTTTGAGACATTCAGTGAAGAGTTGACACAGTATATTAATCGCATTCTGAAAATGCATGTCACCATCGCGATCAGTCGTCCGGTGTCACATATTTCGGATGTGCCGCTTGCTTTTGACAGAACGAAACAAGCGGTCAGCTATCGTAATTTTGAAAATGTGAATCAAATTATCGACTTGGAGAGGAATCATCTCGATGGAGATGAGGTATCGGAGCCTCAATACCCGTTTGCGCTGGAGCGGGAGCTCATTCAGGCGCTTCGTACCGGGCGGGAAGAGGAGGCGCATGACATGCTGGCCTCGTTCCTTGATGCGCTATCCGGCAAAGGAGCAAAGGAAATCGACGTGCAGCAAGGCATGCTGCATCTGCTCGGCAGCGTACAACACGCAATTATGGTTTCCGGCATTAATCCGAACCGGCTGTTCAAAGGGGCGAATTTGTATGAGCAGCTGTCCCAAATCAGAGAGCCGCGGAGAATTCTGGCGTGGTTCCAGGACAAGGTTCTTGACCCGTTCCAGAAGGAGCTGACGGAACGCTCTGATGCCCAGGTCAAGCGCATGATCGAGCAAGTGATGATTTATTTGCAGCAAAATTACATGAATGACATCTCGCTCGACAATTGTGCGGATTATACCGGCGTCAATCCGTTTTTCCTCAGCAAAACGTTTAAACAGGTGACCGGGAAAAATTTTATCGATTATTTAACAGAACTGCGTATGGAGAAAGCCAAAGAACTGCTGCGCGAGTCGGAAATTAAGATCTGCGATGTGGCTGATCAGGTCGGGTATCAGCACAGTTATTTTAACCGTATTTTTAAAAAGCTGGAAGGCATGACGCCGACCCGTTATCGGGAGCTCAGCAGGAGTACATAACCTCTTGAACAAGAATGTTTCAATGGCACAAAAAAGTGCAAACTGTCTGGGCATCCCCGACAAGAATGTCTCATTGTAGGCAAGAATTCTCATTTTTATAATGAAGGAATAAGGGGGGCGGTCAAATGGCTCCTCTTATTACGGAATATGGGGATTTTTACGCTTACGGAGGGATATCGAATGCAACAAACATTGAAAGAACCGCATCTCATTGGAAAAATAGATATTCAAGCAGCGGGTCCCCGCTGTAAAATGCTGCTCGGCGATCTGAACGGGGACGGCAGGATGGAGGTCCTTATGGTGCATCCTGATAACCGTCAGGATGTGAGGTACATTCCCCATCAGGTGCAATGCCTGACCGCGTTCGATTTGGAGGGGAACTTGCTTTGGCAAACCGGCAAGCCGGATGCCGGTGCGGGAAGCCAAGGTTCGGATTATCCCGCACAAATTGCCGATATCGATGGGGACGGACGTTTAGAGGTTTTGTGTGTTATGGACGATCGATTCGTGATCTTGGACGGTCACAATGGGCAGGTAAAGGCAACGCATGAATTGCCGGGCGAGCATGCTCATGATTGCATTATCGTAGCCAATTTGACAGGTGGCGATTTTGCAGGAGATATCATCCTGAAAGACCGCTACCATACCCTGTGGGCGCTCGATCGCGAGTTTAATCTCTTGTGGAAACACGAAGGCAACCCGGGGCATTTCCCTTGGGTTTACGATTTCGACGACGACGGGCTTGATGAGGTTATGGCCGGTTATGACCTGCTTGACCACGATGGCCAGCTATTGTGGAGCTGCCGGGATTTGGACGATCACGCCGACTGTATTTGGGTTGGCGATGTGAACGGAGACGGAGAACCGGAGCTTGTAATCGGCGGCAGCGTCACGGTCATGTATGATCGCCATGGCCAAGAGCTGTGGCGTTACGAAGGCTCGATTGAGTCGCAGCATATTGCGCTCGGACGGTTCCGCAGCGATATGCCGGGACTGCAGATCGCAGGCCTCGATCGTCTCGTGCGCGAGGATGACGGCAAGGGCTTGAAAGGAAAAGATGCGCTATTTCTTTTGGATAGTGAGGGGCGAGAGATTTGGAAGGAAGATCGCCAAACAGACGGTTGGCTGACCATTATTGAACCTCTCCGCGGTTGGGAGAAGGGCGCAGCGGATTACATTTTGGCTTATCGACGCGGTGGAGGCGTTTTTCCAACCTTATATGACGGGGACATGAATGCGGTCGTTGCGTTTCCGCTCGAAGGTTATGCGGTACATGCCGATTTGTTCGGCAGTGGGAGCGAGCAGGTTATTATCTTTAATAATGAGACGATGGCTATTTATGCGAGTGAGCCTTATGATGTGACGCAAAAGCCTTCAGGTGTTCCGCTGCCGCAACCGAAACGGTTATCCAGCTCTACACTGTACCCTGGCGGCGAAATCCCGATCTAATGGAGGCAGATATGAAAATGAATCCCTATTTTCAACCAAACGAATCGATCGCTGGTAAAGCGAAGTCGGACGAACATATACTGGCCACTGTCGCTGGAAGATTCATCGGTGCTAACCCTAAGCATCCGCCGGTTTATCGGATATATTCGACCGAAGGCTTCCGACGTGGAGCGGATTACCGCTATGAGATGGATCTTGAACAGCGATGGCCAGAGCTGGAGCATGGGCAATTCGTCTATACATGGGGGAAGCTGTGGAGCGATGGGGAAATCGACCATTCGTTCAGTATCAGCTGCAATTGTCCTGTACGGATTATAGTGAACGGGATATTGCAATTTGCTTCGAACTTGAATGAGGATGTATTTCCAGATCGAAGCAGCTTTTTCCGTGCCAAACTTGGCCGGGGCTGGAATCATATCGTGCTGGAATTCGTGGCAACCGCAACCGGTTGTGGCGGTAAATTCGGAACAGGAAGTATCAAGGGTTTTCCTATGCACATTCTTGCTCCACTGGCGAACAGGGATGGTCAAGAAGGTTGGGTGTACAGCCGTCCTCAATCAGCGGCATGGGATGTCATGCCCGGTGCCGAGGAGGAGCAAGGCCAAGATGAGTGGTTTCCGCGAATGGCATGGACACCACAGGAACGGAGCAGCGGATGCTTCAGCCGCATTTACGGCGAAAAGCCAGGGCAGATCGCCTATGCATGGACGAAGTTGGAGAACAGAAGCCCGGGCGTGCAACAAGTCAGGTTTGCAGGTGAGTATCAAGGTCCTCTGACGGTTTATTTGAATGGTACTCCCGTATTTGAGAGAAATGAGCGCCCCAAGGCTGGCCCGTTCGAGATGAAACTATCGATCCCGTTTGGTGTCCATGATCTTGTTGCTTGCTCTGTTTGCGAGGGTCCGATTTGGGGCGTAAGCCTGGAACTTGTTAGCGTGAGCGCGGAAGAGTCCGCTCCTGTGAAGCGAATCCCGCCGTATCCGGTGGAAGGGCTGACGGATGGTTGGCTGTACGCAGGACCTTTTTCAGCTGGAAATGCTCCGGAGTGGGCTGCAATGACTCGCATGCATGCACCGATTGGTTCAGAAGGAGAGCGCACATTCTGGCGTGCCGACTTGCCTGGAGCTTGGGTACGGCCTTATCTGGAAAATGCCATTTACGGCAAATGGAACTATCCGCTTGGAGTGACGCTTTATGGCATTTTGCGAACAGGTCAGGAGTTAGGCGACCCGCATTACACGAACTATGCGGTCGATCATATAGAACAGTGCACCTCCATGTTCGCTTACAGCAGTTGGGATCAGGCGCAATACGGTTCGCCGGGCGTGAATCACCAACTGACGTTGATCGACAGCTTGGATGATTGCGGTTCCTTCGGCGCAGCGATGCTGGAGGCAAACAAACAGCGAGCGCTGGATGGCGCCGAGGCGGCAGCCGAACGCATTGCGTTTTACATCACGCGGGAACAAAGCCGGCTGGAGGACGGGACGTTGTATCGAACGCGGGGAACGACCGATTTCATGAAGGATACGGTTTGGTGTGATGATTTGTATATGAGCACGCCGTTTCTCTGCAAGTATTACGAGCTTACAGGTGATACAGTTTATCTGGATGATGCGGCGAAACAGTTTTTACGGTATAAAAAGCTGATGTTCATCCCTGAGCAAGGCATCATGCATCATGTGTTCGATTTTAAATTCGGCAAAGGAAATAGCGTGCCATGGGGACGGGGCAACGGCTGGGTGCTGTTTTCGTTAACGGAGCTGCTGGCCGTCATGCCTGGCGATCACCCGGAACGCCCGGAGTTAGTGGCCTTTTTCCGTGAGCTGTGCCAAGGTTACAGCCGCTTGCAGGGTCAGCTTGGCTTATGGCACCAAGTACTGACGGATCCTGAATCGTATGCGGAGGCTTCCTGCACTTCGATGTTCATCTACGCATTCGCCAGAGGGGTGCGTTTCGGCTGGTTGGAAGAGGCGGCTCCTTATGTGGAGGCTGTGCTGCGAGGTTGGGAAGGCTTGACGCGTTATGCCATCGACAAAAACGGAAATGTTTACGGCGTATGCCGAGGTTCGGGGTATTCGTTTAATAAGCTGTACTATAAAGACCAGCTGTCGTGGCAGTTGAACGATACGCATGGCATCGGCATTGTGCTTTTGGCGGGGATAGAAACGATCAAGCTGCGAAAGCATCTATCGGCTTGCAGCCACTAAAATAACCGGCATGACCCTTTGGGTTGTGCCGGTTTATTGTTTTTTTATTGAATTATTCCGAGTTAAATAGTAAGATTAATTTTAATTTCTCGCTTGCCCACTTCATTTATTTTACAATTCTAAACGGAATACTGATTTTTTGATTTTCAATAAAACCTTGATAGTACAAGCTTTTTGGGCAATTAATTCAAATTTTAATCATTAGTACAAAAACTAATTATATATTCACACACGCATTTTATACATAATTAAATTAGTCGGAATTAGCCGAATGACAATAGCGTTTGACGGAGGAGAGCTAGCAGATGAGTTCAAAAGGAGGTAACCTATTTTCAATTCTCAACACTATTTTTTTAATCGCGTTAACCCTGGCCACTCTCTATCCGATGTGGCGGGAAGCGGCCGTGTCCTTCAGCGGTATGGAGGAAGCAATGAAAGGCGGCCTATTTTTGTGGCCAAGAGATTTTACTACGGATGCTTACGTCAACATCTTGCATTCCCGGTATTTATGGCTTGCGTATGGCAACAGTTTATTTATTACAGTGGTGGGCACATTCATCGGCGTATTTCTCACGGCGGCAACCGCATTTCCCCTCATTAAACAAGACTTGCCCGGTAAAAAATGGTTCGTTCTACTTATTTTATTCACGATGTTGTTTAGCGGTGGGATTATCCCAACCTATTTACTGGTAAAAAGCGTCGGACTTATCAACTCTTTATGGTCGTTGATTCTGCCGACGGCGATCTCGGCGTATAACGTAATCGTTATGATGAGCTTTTTTCGGACGCTCCCCCGGGAGTTGGATGAATCGGCGACCATGGATGGGGCTCACGCCATTCGTATATTTGGCAGTGTTATTCTTCCACTCTCCAAACCGGTGCTCGCTACAATTGCCTTGTGGGAAGCGGTTGGGTATTGGAACAATTATTTGCAGGCACTTTTTTATCTGAATGACAAAAGCAAGTACGTACTCCCCGTTCTCCTCCGGGATATTATTAACGGGCAGACCATCGCCCAAATGACGGGGGAAAGCACGGGTTCTTCGACGGAATCGGTCATTGCGGCAACGACGATTATGGCGGTGTTTCCGATCCTTATTGTTTATCCGTTTTTACAAAAGTATTTCGTACAGGGGACCTTGATCGGTTCGGTTAAAGCTTAACTTGAGCTTCGGATTTAATATTATTGTTGCGCAAGATGGAATAGATTGTACAGGAGGGGACAAAACCATGTCATTTCATACATATAAGACAGTTCTTATCTTAACTATAGCAGCTAGCCTTACGGCCGCGTGCAGCAGTAACCCAACGTCCGAGAACAGCGGGTCGACAAGCGCACCTAACGTATCAGCTCAGCCAAACAGCGCATCCGGCGGCGACTCCGCCAAGGTCACATTCAAGATTTTCCGCAACTTTCAAGCACCTGAATACCCGGCAGATGGCGGTCCAGCGAAGCAAAAGGTGCTGGCAGCGCTGGATCAAGCGGGGATCAAAGGGATTGATTACAACATTTCAATGGCTTCCGGGGATGAGTACAAGACCAAGCTGAACTTGCTTGCTTCTTCCGGGGACCTGCCGGATTACTTTAGTGTGCCGGATCTCCTGACACTGAACCGGTTGACGGATGAAGGCTTGATTCTGCCCTTGGACGATTTGTTAAAGAATGCGCCTAATGTTACGAAGTTTCTGAAGCCTGAGGATTTGGATATTCTCAAATACAAGGGCAAGTTGTACGGATTGCCGCCTGGCTACCGCCCGGAGACCTTCAATGGACCTAACGTGAATGGGCTGCTCATACGTCAGGATTGGCTCGATGCACTCAAGCTGAAAACGCCGACCACGTTGGATGAGCTTCATGATGTACTAAAGGCGTTCACCTTTAATGATCCGGACGGGAATGGGAAAAAGGATACATTTGGCATAACGACTAACAAGCTTCTCGGAGCAGGAGCAAATGGGAATTATTTCAGCACGGTGTTTGGCGCTTTCGGTGTTGTCCCGACGTTCTGGCAGCAGCGTGACGGGCAATTGAAGCAGGGAATGGTATTGCCGGAAACGAAGCAAGCGCTTGCTTTATTGCAAAGCTGGTATAAAGAAGGCATTATCGATCCGGAGTTCCCGATTATGGAAGCGAAGCAAATGAATGAAAAGATCATTAACTCCAAAGCGGGCATTTTCGAAGGTACGGCGTTTGATGCTGATCCTACAGGAGCCAACTATAGCGCTCTGAAGAAGACCGTTGCTACAGCGAAACTTTCCTTCCTTACACCTCCTGCCGGCGCGGGCGGGAAAAAAGGAGCTGCCGAGAATTCGCCAGCCTATAGCGATATTCGGGCGATTTCGGCCAAAGCCAAGAATCCGGAAAAGCTGATGGAGTTGATCAACTGGTCGGCGGGCCCAGGTTTTGATCTGGTCACTTACGGGATCGAGAACGAGGATTATCAATTCGATAAAGACAAAAACAAAATTAAGCTGCTTGTACCGAATTATTCCGAGCTTTATAAGAAAGGTTATTCGAATCCGATTCGCTTCCTGCAAGTCGTAGACCGCCGTTGGTTAACGGAAGAAGCGACAGCGGCGATGACCGTTTCCAATGACCCTCAGAATCTGGTGCACAACGAGTTCTGGAAGAGCGTGCAGGCCATGAACGACTATCCGGATATCAAAAAGCTATGGGATGAATACTTCGCCAAAATTGTCACCGGTGCATGGTCCGTCGATAAATGGGATGAACTAGTCAAACGGTATTACCAAGAAGGCGGGCAAGAAATTGAGAAGCAGGTTAACGCGGAATGGAAGAAAGTTAAATAATCGGCAAGTAAACTCAGGTCGACGAATCGAATCATGCTTGAAAAAGAGAGGGGACAGTCTATGTTTAATAAAATATTCGTATCCTATATGACTATCATAGTGATCCTCATTTTGGCGGTCGGTTCGTCGTACCTGATGATTGTATCCCACGATATCAAATCCGAGCTTGCGCGTTCGTCTCAGAACGAAATCTCGGGGATGATGAAGCATGCCGAATCATTGATTGCGAATATCGAGCAGCTGTCCCTGCAAGTTTCTCTTAAGCCAGGAGTCAATGAGGCGTTAACGAATCCATATCCTTATTCCATTTTGCAATATGGAGCATTAAAGAATCAGTTAAAAGAGGAAGTAAATTCCAACAATTTATTGTATTCCATCTATTTGTATTTTCGTCTGAACAACCGGATTTTGACGACGAATGAGGGCATCTATGCGCTGGATCAATTTTTTGATAAGCAAATCATTACGACAAACTTTGAAGCCGGCAGCAGCAAAGGCTATCAGATGCGCAGTCTGAAGGATACATCACCCTCGGAGCCGGTTGAACTGCTTACTTTTCATAGGCTAGTACCTCTGACCGCCAAAGAACCTCTTGGGGAACTCATTCTGAATGTGAAGCGTCAAGCGTTCTTCGATGCCTTGTTTCGTTATGCGAGTGTGGATAGCAGCAAAATGATGATCATGGATAGCGAAAGTTATGACATTCTTTCAGAAAATAGTGCCAGAAGCAAAGCACTTACGAGGTCTTTACAATCTTTGAATGCGGGACATTCACTGTCCGATTCCTCAGGGATGGTGCAAGTACAGGGGGAAGACGAGACTTATTTCCTCAGCTATGCAAGGTCGGACACGACCCCTTGGATGGTTGCAGAACGCATTCCCTACTCGGATTACCAACTAGCTTGGAAAAGTAAGGTGCATGCTGCAACTCAGGTTGCGGTCGTCATTATTTTAATCAGTATAGCGCTTGCATGCCTCTATAGCATTCGCTTCACCAGACCATGGAAAAACATGGTGAGGGACTATGTAGAGCAGCAGGTGGGGCACTCGGGGAATATGGTGAAAAAGGATGAAAGCCAGCTGGTTGCCGAGGCGATCCGGGAGCTCGTCTCAGAAAACCGCTACATCAAACAAACCTTGGAGCAGAGTAAACCGATTATCCGGTTCCGGTTGATCTATGACATTTTAACCAATCGTGTGTTCGAAACCTCGGTGATGGCGAATCGACTTCAGCATCTTGGCATTGTATTCCCTCATTCTTATTACGCTGCCATCATTGTGAGAGCAGACATGCAGCTATTGGAGGATCAGGAAGACTACAACGAAATCCGCTTGCTGCTGTTCAGCACCATTGAGAAAGAACTGAGGAGGCGCCTATTTGTTGTCGGCACAATACTTGAAAACCATCAGTTCGGGTTTATTTTGAATGCACCTGTTTCTACTTACATGACCCAGCTAAAACTGGAATTGGATGCCTGCTGTCAGGCGGCGAACCGGATCGGGCAGGAGGAATTCGGCATTACTCTGCAGATTGCCCTAGGGGGCATTTATTCGTCGATGAACAGTTTGAACAAGTCCTACCACGAGGCCAAACGTGCGCTGCACAATACGGCTTGGACTTACCAAACCGATTGTGTCTTTTTCGAAGATACGGCGGATTCTAGAAAATGGAGTTATCCGCTGGCTATACAGAAGGAGCTGCTGCGTCGTCTTAAGTCGGTAGATAGAGAGTCAGCCAAGTTGTCTCTCGACGAATTGTTCGACCGTTATATGGTAGGCAAATCCTATACCCGAGATGAAGTACAAGACACCATCACCTTGATGATGGGCGCGATCGTGCAAGAGCTGTATGAGGATGGTTATTCGCTGGATAAGGTTCATTTGCGGTTCCAATCCGTCAGTGAATGCGAACATATTGGTCAAGTGAAGGAGCTGTTCTATGGATACATCTCCGATATCATGAACCTGCTTGAACAGTTCCAGGATAATAAGATGAGTAATGCCTACATCAGCAAGGCAATTGACTATATGCAGACTTACTACGATCGGATCGAATCCATTGCGGATATTGCCGATCATGTCGGTGTCAGCTCCAGCTATTTAAGCCGAATGTTCCGTGCGGAGACAGGGAAAGCACCGCTTGATTACTTGACCCGGCTGCGCATTGATAAAAGCAAGGAGCTGCTCTTCGTAGGCAATTGCCAATATTCCTTGCAGGAAATTTGTGGTCAGATCGGTTACCACGATGTGCAGAGCTTCATCCGATTTTTCAAAAAATGGGAAAAAATTACCCCGGGTGAATACCGCAAACTTCAGTTAGAAAAAGGAGGTGCCTTATGAGCAGTCAAGCGAGCCATCCGAAGCCTTCTGTTTTAGGTACAAAAGCAGCGCCATCCAGCTCTTTTATTCGCAAGCTGCTGAAGTATAGATATTATTACGCGTTGCTGCTGCCGGGTCTAATTTATTTTATTGTATTCAAATATATTCCGATGGGCGGCGTTATCATTGCCTTTAAGGACTATAAATTAACGCAAGGGGTCATAGGCAGCCCTTGGGTGGGGCTAAAATGGTTCCGAATTCTGTGGTCAACAGGGGATTTCTGGAATGCGCTCTACAATACGTTGCTCATAAGTTTTTATAAGCTGATCTTCGGTTTTCCTGCGCCGATTGCCCTTGCTATCTTGTTGAATGAGGTCATCCATCGCAGATTCAAAAGGATCATTCAGAGCATTTTGTATTTCCCGCATTTTTTATCCTGGATTGTGCTGGGAGGCATTTTGTTTGCTGTACTGTCGCCGGGAACGGGCTTGCTGTCGTGGTTAGGGTTCAGCAGCTCCCCGCTTATGCAGCCGGAATCTTTCCGTTCCTTACTCGTCGTCTCGCATATCTGGAAGGAAGTGGGCTGGGGGACGGTCATTTATTTGGCGGCGATTGCTGGCATTAATCCGGAAATGTACGAAGCTGCACGCATGGATGGCGCCAATCGATTCCGGTTAATCAGCCACGTGACGCTTCCGGCGATATCGGGGACGATCGTGATAATGCTAATACTTCGAACAGGGCAAATTTTATCCGCAGGCTTCGATCAGGTCTTTATTTTATCTAACGATGTTGTGCTTCATGTTGCAGATATTTTGGATACGTATGTCTATCGTGTGGGGCTCAGTTTGGGACGGTTTTCGATTGCGACTGCCGCAGGATTATTTCAGTCCTTGGCGGGTTTGCTGCTGCTGCTGTTTACCAATTGGCTGGCGCGCCGATTCAGCGATCAAGGATTATGGTAGCTTGGAAGAGAATTATAGATAGGGATCAGATGAAGGAGGCGTGATGTTATGGGAGAAAAGGGAGCAGGGCGTCCGAACGTTATCGTATTTTTTACCGATCAACAAAGATGGGATACCACAGGGGTGCATGGCAATCCACTGGGGCTTACCCCCAATTTCGACCGCATGGCGGTCGAAGGTACACATGTATATCATTCGATCACATGCCAACCGGTATGCGGCCCGGCTCGGTCCTGCCTGCAGACTGGCAAGTATGCAACGACTACCGGCTGTTACCGCAACGGGATTCCGCTGCCTGCTGAAAGCAAGACGTTAGCCCATTATTTCCATGACTCAGGATACCATACGGGGTATATTGGCAAATGGCATTTGGCCAGCACGGAACCTGTACCTGAGGAACAAAGAGGTGGCTATGAGCATTGGCTAGCCTCTAATGTGTTGGAATTTTCCTCCGATGCATACGATACGATTATGTACAATAATGACAATGAGCCTGTTAACCTGCCAGGTTACCGAGCGGATGCTTTAACGGATGCTGCGATTCAATTTGTACATAAGGAGCAGAAACGGAACCGGCAGGAGGAAACAGAAGAGCCTTTCTTTCTATTCGTGTCCTATATCGAGCCTCATCACCAAAATCATCTGGACAATTATCCGGCTCCAATCGGGTATGAGGATCAATATAGCGGACGTTGGATACCGCCGGATCTCGCTGCTCTCGGTGGAACCGCCCATCAGCACTTAGGCGGTTACTACGGAATGGTCAAGCGGTTGGATGAAGCGCTTGGCCGTCTGATTGATGCATTGCGAAGCCTGCAACTGCTAGACAATACGATCGTGTTGTTTACATCCGATCATGGTTGTCATTTCAAGACGCGTAATGCGGAATACAAGCGTTCCTGCCATGATAGCTCGATTCGGGTTCCAACGGCTTTGATAGGGCCAGGCTTTCAGGCAGGAGGTAGAATTCAGGAGTTGGTTAGTTTGCTGGATCTGCCGCCAACTCTGCTAGACGCAGCTGGCATTCCTGTACCGGAAAGCATGCAAGGGCGTTCCATCTTGCCTTTGGCGCAAAAGAAAAGTGTGGATTGGCCGAAGGAAGTGTTTCTGCAAATCAGTGAATCCGAAGTAGGCCGGGCTATCCGGACGAATCGGTGGAAATACAGCGTCCATGCACCGGACAAAAATGCTTGGGATGATGCGGCATCGGATGTGTATGAAGAGCAGTTTCTGTACGATCTTCATGCGGACCCGCATGAGTTGAGCAATCTCATCGGCGTGGAAAGCTATGCAGCCATTACGGCTGAACTGAGAGAGCGACTCATTGCCCGCATCGTTGAAGCAGGTGAAGAGGAGCCGGTGATACGCCCTGCAAAAGCTAGAAAACTGGAGCAGAGAAGGATCTCGGTTGCGGAAGTGAGAGTGCCGCTATAAAAAAAATCCTTCATGTATATTTAATTGATTTCGGGGAATACTATCATTTATTGCGTGAGAAGCGGAAAAGAAAGAGAACCTGTTTACCGGATAATGTTCGCTAGAAAAATGATATCCAAGTTGGATTAGAAAATTGTATGAAGTATTGCCTGCAGCATGGTTAAATTCTCCTTTCACATAAAACGCAACAAAAAAAGAAGCTCGGATCTATGATCCAGCTTCTTTTTTCATTTCATTACTTTTTAAGAAAATACTTTTCCAGGTCATCAAGCAGTAAGTTAGCCGCTTTAATGCCACCGGCTGTATTCCAAATGGCGTCGCTAACATGTTGAACATTACCTTTTTTAACTACATCTAAATTTTTCCATAGAGGGTCATTGAGCCACTCCTGCTCAATTTTGCTGCCTTCGCCTTTATCATTCTCATAGGTGAAATAGAAAAGCACGTCGCCGTTCATATCTGGAATTCGTTCTTTTTGCACATCATCTGCGAACTTTTCTTGATCTTGCGGTGCTGGACGCTGGAAGCCAAGTTTTTTCAATACAACGCCAGAGAATGTATCTTTCATATAAATCCGAACTTTACCCGGCATGAAGCGAACGATGGATACTTTGGTGTTGAGTTTGTCTCCAGCTTTCTGTTTGAAAGCCGTAATGCGATTCTCGAAATCACCGATGATTTTATCGCCTTCGGCCTTCTTATTCAAAGCTTCCGCGTACACACGATAGTTAATTTGCCAATCGCCCATAAGCTTTTCGGAAAATACAGTTGGCGCGATAGCGGACAGCTGCTGATAAACCTTCTCTTGGCGCAATTTATTGCCGATGATGAGATCTGGTTTCAGGGAAGCAATCAATTCCAAATTGGGCTGATTCTCGTCTCCTACGACTGTAACACCTTGCATGTCAGCCTTAATATGCTCATACCAGTCACCCGTGCTAGTAAAAGATTTCACAGCGCCGACAGGTTTGATACCCAGGCTTAGAACGGCCTCTGTTCCTTCGTTCGTCAGAACCACGACCTTCTTAGGTGTTCCTGTTATTTTCGTTTCACCCATGGCATGTTTTACGGTGTATGCTGTAGAGCTGCTCGGTTGTGCTGATGGTGAAGGTGTAGGCGAATTGCTTGCTGCTGCCTTATCAGTGGTTTGGGATGTTGTTGATTGACCGCAACCTGCCACAATAAGCACACATGCTGAGATAAGAATTAGCGCCATACTCCTGAAACTGCGGAACATCTGGACATTTCTTCGTAACATTAATCTCTATACCCCCTGATGATGAATAAAATGAGAATGATTATCATTTTCGTTTTTAATTCTATTCATATAGGGTCAGTTTGTCAAGGTACAATTGGTGAAATCGGCCTGACGGATCAAGCCTGCGCGTGGGGGTGACCGCCGCCATACGCCGAAGAAGTCATGCACGCCTAGGATTCGCGCGCGTTGGGAAAAAGGCGATAGTCATGCATCGCTTGCCAGAGCAGAGTTGTGCCTGATAACCAGCAGGGGAAGGGAACTTGAGGGCGCTATTTTGCTTAAAACTGTCCATTTGGTTCTGCTAATGGAACTGTGGTTCACTATTTCGCCGTTGCGGGCGGAAATTCGGGGGATTGGGGCGAAATAAGACCCTGTAGTTCTCCACCAATTCGCCGAATCGTGATTTCGCCTTAATAAGTGACTGGAGTTCCCCTAAAAACCGGGCAGGGCAAGATCGCTCATTGAAGTTCCTTGAGCGGGCAGAGCAGGATCAATCATTGGAGCTCCTTCAAAGGTTCAAAATTAGGATACACATACGGTGAGCTAGGTGCTTCGATTTTATCAATTTGCGTGGCCTTGATGATGAAAATATCATTGCCATTGTAGCTGCCATTTTGAACAGTTCCCGTGACCTTGACCCACATGTCTTTGGGGTAAGTCTCCGCAGTGGGGAAGTCAATCATAACGCCGTAAGGAGTCGCATCCGCGGAACAACAGCTAACCGCAAAGCGGCCAACGACAAACTGGTTGCTGGCCATATTGTCTTCCCGATAAACGAAGCCGGTGAGCTCAATTTTTTTACCGATAAAATTGTTTTTGAATAAGTCGATCGAGGAGAGGATCTCCATATAAATTTCCGGTTTCACGACGATGGTATCCTTTTTATAAAGGATCATGCCGATTTTGGAAAAGTCTTCGTCCCACTCCTTATCCGCTTGAAATAATTTCCGTAAGTCCGCATCCGTGTTTGCGGGAGCCGGCATTTCCGTGCTCGAAATGGAGGGAGCCGCTGCAGGGGCTGGATCCGTCGCTGTTGTCGCTGTCTCTGTCGTTGCTTTCGATGTTGTTGTCCCTGTAGTCGTAGTCCCTGTCGTCGGTGCCGCCGTTGTCGCCGTAAGACTCGATTTGGAAGCGGAGAGATTCATCCCTTTGGCAGCGACCATCGTACTGCTCAAGGCCGTATCCGGCAGCGCAAAACCGATGAACAGCGGCAAAATCAAAAGTCCGTACGCCAGCGTATTCCGTAATACGGAGCGGGAAACGGGCTGTTCGCATTCACAGGTGACAGGCTTTCCCCAGTAGGCGCGTAAGGCCATGTAGCCTTGAAAACAGGCAATGATATACAGGATAACAGAAGCTATTTTCACATAGATCATCATGCGCGGCGCAATGTAATACGTAAGGGCACCTGACTTGAAAAGGATCACAATATAGCTTGAGAATCCCAGTAAAATCGCTGTGCGTAAGAAATAATGAAAACTGATGATGCGAGCTTGACTCAATTTTATTCCTCCTCGGAAGCCAATTTTATAAGAAGTGTTGAGCGAGCAGCGAGCAGCTGAGAACCGTAATGACAATCAAAACCGAAAGCAGGAAGACAAATTTAGATTTGAAAATGGAAAGCAGCATGAGCGTGCTTTTGAAATCCAGCATGGGCCCAAATACCATGAAGGTTAGCAGAGATCCAGACGTAAACGAAGTCTGAAAAGAGGAAGCGACGAAGGCGTCCGAGGTTGAGCATAGCGAAAGAATGTAGGCAAAACCCATCATAAACACATGGGAACTGATCGGACCTTGACCAATGGCAAGGAGGCTTTCGCGCTGCATAAAGATTTGAATCAGAGACGTAAGCAGGGAACCGAAGATCAAATATTTGCCCATTTCGAAAAATTCATCAGAGGCATGTACGAAAAAGGTGTTTACTTTGCTTACGAAGCCGCCCCCTTGATGTGAATGCCCTTCCCAATCAGCTTGATTTGAGAAGTTAGCGCGGCTGTTGCGCAGTGGATTGCTTTTGACTAATCGATAGAGGACGAGTCCGATGATAACAGCGGCGGCAAAAGCTAGTCCTATGCGGGAATAGGCCATAGCAGGGTGATTTCGAAAGGCCATGAAGGTGGCTGCAAAAACAATCGGGTTAATAATGGGGCCGGTCAGGATGAAAACAACGGCTATGTAAACAGGCATTCCTTTGAGAATAAGCCTTCGTACGACAGGGATCATACCGCATTCGCACATGGGGAAAAGGATACCTAGCAAGCAGGCAAACAGGATGCCGAGGATAGGGTTCTTTGGAATAAAGCGACGAATCGTTTGTTCGGATACAAAGGTTTGAAGCAGCGATGAAAGCAATACACCTACCAATATGAAAGGGATGGCCTCTAATAGGATACTAATAAAAATAGTTTTAAATGCTTGCATGGACGTCGTTTGCAGGATTTCCGGCAGTGATACATTTTTGTTCCAAAAGATAAGGACCAGGAGGAGGAAGATTAGGGCGGTCATGAGGTGCATACTCGTGCGAAATACGGTGTTCGGCATTAGAAAAGGCTCCTTCCTGTTAATTCGTTTGAGAGTCAATCAGCCGCTTCTTCCAGTCCTCCTCGAGCAAATGCACATCCAAATCAAGCCCTATGAGAACAAGGTAAGGCGCTTCTTGATACGCGGCCGGTTGCCAATTCGTACGTTTGCCTGCAAATTGCAGCAGGAAAGCTTCGCGTTTGGTGCCAATTCGTAAATAGCCTTTGGCGCGAAGAAGCGATTTTCCCCATTTTTCCAAGTAATGCTCCACGAGACGTTGAGTGATCACAACATCATGCTCAATTGAAATGGCAAGTGTTTGAACACGTGAGAAAGAAGTGGCGTGCTTGGAAGCCACGCGCGGTTCTTGTACAGCTTTGACTACGCGCATGTTTATACTTTTACTCAAAGTAGGTGTGGTTGGGGGTTGCGGTTGTCTGGATGGGAGGCTGCCGAAAAGCTTGTCTAAATCCAGTTGACTGAATGTCGTAGGCAGAAACAAGGCTTGACTGTTGAATTTACGAACGGTTTTCTCGATAGATTTTAGCTGCTTGTCTGAGATGAGATCGATTTTGTTCAGAAGAAGAAGGTCGGCAACTTCTATCTGTCTTCTAAGCGTATGGACGAGCTCGCGATCTGAAGCAAAAATACTGTTGTAATCAAGCACATGCTCGGCGTCAAGAACCGTGATGGTCGTGTGAAGTTTTACATGAGGCAGCAGTGCCGGTTCTGTTAATGCATCGACGATTTCTTCGGGGTTAGCGACACCGGTCAACTCAATGAGAATGACATCCGGCTTACGTGCGACTAGTTGTTTGAGCGAATCTTGGATATCGCTTTTTTTGGTGCAGCAGATGCAGCCATCAAGCAGTTTAGCCAGAGGAAGGTGTGGAGAAACATCCAACAGAAGATGCCCATCGACATCCTGTTTCCCTAATTCATTCATTAGAACCGCTGGCATGAGGTGATAGGCGGCAGCTTCTCGGAGCATGCGCAGAAGCAGAGTCGTCTTACCGCTGCCTAGAAATCCACTCAGTATGATCACGGGTACTTTATTCATAAGGAGATTCCCTTCTCTTTTAAATGTAATGTTTACGAATTAGATTGTAGTACAAATAAGGAATAGCCGCAAGATATGCTTTTAAAATGAAAGAAAATGAAAAGGCAAGAAATAAGCATCTGTTCATTTCGGTGTTGACAATGTCATTTTAACAAGCTATATTTGTCGAAGTAATAGTAATAGTAATAATTACGATTTAATGATTCGGTTGCCATCACTATTACATGTATAAGCAGGTTCATCTTTTTTTATTAACGATTATTCGTAATTTTTACATGTAAGGAGGATTCACATATGTTAGTGGCTTCTTTAAAAGAGGTGGAGTTCGGATATAACGATATTCCCTGCATACAAGATGCGAATGTCGAGATTCAATCCGGCGAGTTTGTTGCGGTTACGGGTCCCAATGGCGCAGCGAAGTCAACCTTGCTTAAGCTCATGTTGGGCTTGCTTGAGCCATGGAAGGGGAGAGTGTTCCTGTCATCAGCAAATGAAGAGGGCAAGAGGCTGAGAGTGGGCTATGTATCGCAGCAAATCTCGGCGTTTAATAGCGGATTCCCAAGCACAATCCTGGAGTTTGTCCGTTCAGGCAGATATGCGAGCGGCTCCTGGTTCAGGAAGCTGTTGAAAGAAGACGACCGCTTGACGGAGATTGCGCTGCGGCAGGTGGGCATGTGGGATTTGCGGAAGCGCAAAATCGGGGAACTTTCTGGCGGACAGAAGCAGCGGATATGCATCGCGAGAGCCCTCACGCAAGAGCCGGATCTGCTTGTACTAGATGAGCCTACGACAGGCATGGATCAAGATAGCCGGTGCGGATTCTATCAGCTTATGCATCACCAAGTCAAAGTCCACGGACGCACAGTCATTATGGTGACCCATAATCTTGAAGAAGCAGCCCCTTATCTCAATCGAATCATTGAACTGGAAAGAAAGGAGGATGGCGGATGGAAATGCTGCACTACGACTTCATGCAGCGGGCATTTTGTGCCGGTGGGTTAATCGCGATCATGGGTTCCATTCTCGGGGTGTATCTGATGCTTCGAAGACAAGCGCTCATGGCAGATATGCTCTCGCATGTCTCCTTGGCGGGTGTAGCGGGAGGGGCTTACTTACATATCAACCCTACTTTATCCGGATTTGTTGTGGCAACTTTGGGGGCAATCGCTGTTGAATATGTGAGAAGGTCCTATAAATCCTATAGTGAAATTTCAGTTGCCATCATCATGGTTGGCGGCTTGTCTTCCGCTGTCATCATCATGAGCCTTAATCCAAGTGTAAATAAGGGCTTTTCCGCCTATTTATTCGGTTCCGTCGTTGCCGTCAATGAAATAGAGCTGCTGCTCATGTTCCTTGTTGCCATCATAGGCGGTCTTTTCTTCTTCGTATTTCGCCGACCGTTGTATCAAATTACGTTCGATGAAGATACAGCGAAAACGAATGGATTGCCGGTGAGGTGGATTTCCCTTGGCTTTAGTGTTTTAACGGGTATGATCGTGGCCGCTGCCATGCCGATTGTCGGCGTGCTCCTCGTATCCGCGCTTATTATACTTCCAGCGGCATTAGCAATCCGGATTGCGCCTAGCTTTGTTTCATCCCTTTTTATCGCCATGGGGATTGGTTTGGTTGGTGTTTTTTCAGGCCTTACAGCTTCCTATGAATTAAGTACACCGCCTGGAGGAACCATTGCGATTCTTTTATTAATCGTGTTAATCACCGGCTTAAGCATCAAAAAGTTGATCATAAAGTTCAGCAAAGTCAGCGGCCGAAACAATCTTCAAGCCGAACAAGCGGCATTCAACGCTATGCTTCCATCTTCACAGGAGTCTGCTTGATGCTCATCATCTCATACCTATTTGGAGGAATAAACGACAATGAAAAAATCATGGATAGCAAAATCACTCGTATTCACAGCTGTATCAACACTCATTTTATCAGGCTGCGCAGCCCAGTCGTCGGGCACTGGCAAACTTAACGTCGTCACTACCTTTTATCCGATGTATGAATTTACCAAGCAAGTAGCCGGGGAGCATGCGGACGTCATCGCTTTGATACCCGCTGGTGCAGAGCCTCATGATTGGGAGCCGAGCGCCAAAGATATGAAGAAAGTGAGCGATGCCGATGTGTTCGTGTTCAATGGGATCGTCGAAGGTTGGGCCGAGCAAGCACTTGCGAGTGCAGGCAATTCGAAGCGGGTTGTTGTGGAAGCCAGCCAAGGCATTGCATTGATGGAAGGGTTGCCGGAAGAAGAAGAGGAGCACAAAGAGGAACACAAGGACGAACACAAGGACGAACACAAGGACGAACACAAGGACGAACACAAGGACGAACACAAGGACGAACACAAGGAGTCTGCTGACGGTAAAATCCTGGATCCGCATGTTTGGTTAAGTCCTGCTCTCGCTCAAAAAGAGGTGGAGTCCATTGTGGCTGGGTTGACCCAAGCGGATCCTGCGCACAAAGCGGATTATCGGAAAAATGCCGATGTGTTTATCGCGAAACTCAAGGCCTTAGATGAGTCCTTCCGTACGGGGCTCAACAATGTGAAACAGAAAGATTTCGTGACACAGCATGCCGCATTCGGTTATTTGGCCAAAGAATATGGCTTGACACAGGTGCCAATCGCTGGACTTTCACCGGAAGAAGAGCCATCACCGGCTAAAATGGCGGAGATCATCGATTTTGCTAAAAAAAATCAAGTCAAGACGATTTTCTTTGAAACATTGGTCGATCCGAAGGTTGCCCAGACGATTTCCAAAGAAATCAATGCCAAAACAGACGTGCTGAATCCATTAGAAGGCTTGACGGACGAAGATAAGAAGCAGAATTTGGATTATATCGCGATCATGACCAAAAACCTGGAAGCACTCAAGAAAGCTTTGAATGAATAAGAATGGAGAATGAACATGACAGAACATATAACAGATCATAAAACGGATCATAAAACGGATCATAAAACAGATCATAAAATACCCGTTACGGTATTGAGCGGGTACTTGGGAGCCGGAAAGACCACTTTGTTGAATCATGTTTTACATAATCGGGATGGCTTGAAAGTTGCTGTTATTGTCAATGATTTAAGCGAAGTGAATATAGATGCGGGGCTTATTCGTGAGGGGAATGGGCTGTCTCGGACGAATGAGAGTCTAGTTGAAATGTCCAATGGCTGCATTTGCTGCACGTTGCGGGACGATTTGCTGAGGGAAGTTGAACGGCTTGCCAAAGATTATACATTTGACTATATCCTGATTGAGTCAACCGGTGTCGGCGAACCCCTACCAGTAGCTCAAACGTTCACCTACATCGATGAGGAACAGGGAATAGATCTTTCCCAGTTTTGTCGATTGGATAGCATGGTGACGGTTGTAGATGCCTATCGGTTCTGGACGGATTATTCTTCAGGCGAAACGCTGCTAGAACGGAGTCAAGCCGTTGGGGATGACGACACCAGAGAAGTGGTGGATCTGCTGATCGATCAAATCGAATTCTGCGATGTGTTGATTATGAATAAATGCGACATGTTGGAGGAAGAGGAGCTGAATGAGCTGGAAGGCGTTCTTCGTTTGCTGCAGCCAAGAGCCAAGTTTATTCGCTCTGTTCATGGGCAAGTCGCACCAGCGGACATTCTTAATACGCATCTTTTTGATTTTGAAGCGGCTAGCACGTCTGCGGGCTGGATGAAGGAGTTGGCGAAGGAAACGCATATTCCTGAAACCGAGGAGTATGGTATTTCTTCCTTTGTGTACGAAAGAGAGCGGCCTTTCGAGCCTTCGCGGCTGATGAGCTGGATGGCAGATTGGCCTGCAGAGATCGTGAGAGCCAAAGGAATCATGTGGCTGGCTACCCGAAACGATCACGCTCAAAACTTGAGCCAAGCCGGCCCTTCGGTTCGGTTCGGTCCTGCAGGGTATTGGATAGCCGCGCTTTCGGAAGAGGAAAGAGAAGCTATTCTCGAGGAGGAAGCTGACCAGATCCCGCATTGGGATGCCACCTACGGGGACCGAATCAATAAGGTTGTGTTCATTGGGATAGAGATGGATCGGGCAGATATTACGGCTTCGCTCGATGCCTGTTTACTAACTGAGGATGAGATGCGTAGCGATTGGTCGCTATTTGAAGATTATTTGCCAAATGCTGTTTTGGAGCTTGAGGATGCTAAGGAAGCCTAGTTGGGGAGGGAACTAGGGTCCGCTATTTCTCTGAAAAGGTACACTTTCCAGAAAATTCGATGAAATGAATAATGACTAGTCGTCATTTTTGTGCTACTATTTCAATTAATCGTGCTACTGCACACGTGAACATTGAAAGGTGGGAATGAAAATGAAACATCGACTAGTCATTTTTTTGATTCTGATGGTCACCATGAATTGGATTAGCGGCTGCATGGTAGAGAAGCCAAAACCGGCGGCAGAGGCAAGCAAAAAACAGCTCGTTCTAGCTATTGGCGGAGAGCCGGAAGCCGGTTTTGATCCAACAACGGGGTGGGGGCGATACGGTTCGCCACTTTTCCAAAGTACCCTGCTTAAGCGTGACAGCAATTTGAATATTACAAATGATCTGGCCACGGGTTATGAGGTTAGCCCAGACGGCTTGATCTGGACCGTGAAGCTTCGCAAGGATGTCAAGTTCAGCGATGGTCAACCGTTAACGTCAGCTGATGTCGTATATACCTATCAAACCGCTGCGTCGAGCGGATCTGCCATTGATCTGAGCAATGTCAAACGTGCAGAAGCTCCTGACGACGCAACGGTCAAGTTCACACTGAAAGAACCGCAATCGACGTTTACCCAAATGCTTGTTTCAACCGGCATTGTCCCCAAGCATGCCCACGGCAAGGATTACGCCAACAAACCGATCGGCTCCGGTCCTTACAAATGGGTCCAATGGGATAAAGGGCAGCAGCTGATTGTCGAATTGAACCAAGACTACTATGGGAAAAAGCCGTTTTTCGAAAAAATCACCTTCCTTTTCCTAGGGGAAGATGCCGCTTTTGCAGCAGCCAAAGCGGGAACAGTGGATATGGCTGCGATTCCTGCGGCATTTAGCAAGCAAACCGTGAACGGTATGGAGTTACAAACAGCAGCAACCGTGGACAATCGAGGCATCATGTTTCCTTATGTAAAATCCGGAGAGAAGACGAAAGACGGTTACCCAATTGGCAACGATGTCACAGCGGATGTAGCGATTCGTAAGGCAATTAATCTAGCGCTCGATAGAAAAGCATTGGTTCAAGGCGTTCTAGAAGGTCACGGCACTCCCGCCTATACCTTAAATGATGGCCTTCCTTGGTTTAATCCTGAAGCCGTTTTTGCTGACGCCGATTTGAACGCAGCGAAGAAAATACTCGCTGATAACGGTTGGAAGGATACCGATCATGACGGCATTGTTGAAAAAGGAACACTGAAGGCAGTGATTAATTTGCTTTATCCTTCTAGTGATGTCACACGACAATCGCTCGCCATTGCATCGGCAGATATGCTAAAACCTCTGGGCATTCAAGTGAAAGCCGAAGGCAAAAGCTGGGATGACCTCGAGAAGCAAATGCACGCGAATCCTGTTCTTTTTGGATGGGGAAGTCAAGATCCCTTGGAGATGTATAACGTTTACAGCAGTAAATATGGTGGAGTGGACTATTATAACCCGGGGTACTACAGCAACGCGAAGGTTGAAGGATATATGAGTCAAGCTTTAAAAGCAACGAACGAAAAAGAAGCATGGGGCTTTTGGAAAAAAGCGCAGTGGGATGGTGAAACCGGGTTAAGCACGTTAGGCGATGCACCTTGGGCATGGTTGATTAATCTGGATCATTTGTATTTGGTGAGAACAGGACTTGATATCGGCAAGCAAAAAATACATCCGCACGGACATGGCTGGCCGGTAACGGATAACATCGAGGAATGGCAATGGAAGTTATAAAGCGTGAATCCTCTAACTTGGCAAAGGTCAGCCGGATTCTGGATCCCTTCCTTTTACGAAAAGGACTAGGGTTAATCTTGCTTTTACTTGCCGTGAGCGCTGTTTCGTTTCTGTTAGTTCACTTCTCACCCATTGATCCGGTTCAGGCTTATGTTGGTGCCGATATGATGAAGGTAAGTGCTGAACAGAGAGAACTGATCGTGCAGTACTGGGGACTAAATGAACCGCCGGTAACGCGGTATTGGAACTGGATGTGCGCTGTGGCAAGCGGTGATTTAGGAACGTCAATGATCTATCGGATCCCTGTGCTCGAAGTGATTGGCGAACGATTTGCCGCCTCTCTTGCGCTGATGGGGATTGCTTGGGTTCTATCCGGCATTATCGGATTTGTTTCCGGTGTTCTAGCTGCTATGAATCGGAATACTTGGATCGATCGAATGATTCGCTGGTATTGTTACACGCTATCCTCGACGCCTACTTTTTGGATTGGTCTGCTGTTTATGCTCGTTTTTGCGGTATGGTTGGGATGGCTGCCTGTCGGTCTGGCAGTTCCTGCCGGGGTTACTTCTGAGGAAGTCAACCTGCTTGATCGTATCCGTCATATGCTGCTTCCGGCATTGACACTCAGTGTAACCGGAGTTGCAGCAATCGCTCTGCATACGCGAGAAAAACTAATTGATATTACAAACAAAGAGTATTGGATATTTGCAAGAGCAAGGGGGGAGCGGGGCTTTCAAATCTTTTGGAGACATGGGCTTCGGAATGTGGCCTTGCCCGCAATCACGCTGCAATTTGCTTCATTCAGTGAGCTGTTTGGTGGAGCCGTTCTTGCTGAGCAAGTATTTTCGTATCCTGGACTCGGGCAAGCAGCAGTGGAAGCAGGGCTCCGAGGCGACGTTCCACTTTTGTTAGGCATTGTTTTGTTCAGTGCTGTGTTCGTATATTCAGGAAATGTTATGGCTGATATGTGTTATCGCCTGATTGATCCCAGAATGAAAGAAGGCGGTAAAACATGAGATGGCTGAATGATCGTCACAAGCTTGCGTTAACTTCGGTTGCTGCTGTGCTCGTCTTACTTATCATTTTCGCTATGTCTGTAGGGATGGATTCGTCAGGCTTGTCTACTAGCTTGAACCAGCGTAATTTCGCGCCGTCTGTCGCGCATCCTTTTGGGACGGACTGGTTAGGAAGAGATATGTTAACACGTACGATCAAAGGATTGGCGCTCAGCCTTAGGGTCGGTGTTGTTGCTGGAGCTTCAAGTGTCATCATTGCGGGGATTATGGGGCTTGCGGCAGCCGTTATGGGAAAAACCGTGAATCGACTAGTGAGCTGGCTGACGGACTTATTTCTCAGCGTCCCTCATCTTGTAACGCTCCTCTTGATTGCTTTTGTTGTAGGTGGAGGGGCTAAAGGCATTATCATAGGTGTCGCACTAACGCATTGGCCTGCTTTAACAAGGGTTATACGTGCTGAGGTGATGCAGATCCGTTCGGCACCGTATGTTTCTATATCGCGTAATTTCGGAAAATCCAGTTGGTGGATTGCAACAAGGCATACCATCCCGCATCTGCTGCCCCAGCTTTTGGTCGGGCTTATTCTAATCGTGCCGCATGCCATTTTGCATGAAGCTGCTGTTACCTTCATAGGGATGGGACTTTCCCCGCATGAGCCGGCGATTGGCATTATTTTATCCGAATCTATGAGGTATTTATCTTCCGGCATGTGGTGGCTGGCGTTGTTCCCTGGTTTGTGCTTGCTTCTGTTGGTTCGGGCTTTTGCCATGTTGGGAGAGAATTTGAAGACGTGGGTAGACCCCAGACGCGCACATGAGCATTAAACATACATATGCTTGGAAAAGAGGGATTCGGTTTTATGTTGGAAGTCAGTGAACTTTCGATCAGCTTTAATACGTTGGACCGACACTTGCGCCCTAAAAAAATGGAAGCCATTCATAAATTGGAGCTTTCAATTGATGCCGGAGAAATTCTAGCTGTCGTAGGCTCTAGCGGTTCCGGCAAAAGTCTGCTGGCGCACGCCATCTTGGGCATACTTCCCGGTAATGCTCAAGTTACGGGCACAATTCGCTTTAAAGGCGAGAAACTGACTGCTGAAAGGCAGGAGGGTTTGCGTGGAAAAGAAATCGCGCTTATTCCTCAGTCTGTACAGTATTTGGATCCCTTAATGCGCGTCGGCGATCAAGTGAGACAAGCGGTTCGGCGAGGAAATCCCGCCGAGCTTCAGCGGAAAGCTTTTAGTAAGTATAAGTTAT
The DNA here is from genome assembly GCF_032461945.1 of Paenibacillus violae. Classification (NCBI taxonomy): domain Bacteria; kingdom Bacillati; phylum Bacillota; class Bacilli; order Caryophanales; family Paenibacillaceae; genus Paenibacillus; species Paenibacillus violae. The sequence continues at coordinate 19,990 of NZ_JAWCUD010000014.1, read as the reverse complement.
CGGACTTTGTCGCCAAGCTGTTTCCCTTCCAACTTTCCGGAGGTATGGCGCGAAAAGTTCTCGTCTCAACCGCTACTGTAAGCGGAGCTCAGTTGTTGATTGCGGATGAGCCTACTCCAGGCTTGGATGCGCCTTCTATGAGTGAGACCTTAAGCCGATTCAAGCAGCTGGCTCAGGAAGGTTGTGCGGTCATGTTAATCACACATGACATTGAAGCTGCTTTAACGGTAGCCGATCGCATTGCTGTGTTGTATGCCGGGACCGTAGTTGAAATTGCACCCCGCACCGATTTCACAGGAGATGGGCAGAGGCTGCGGCATCCGTATACACAAGCGTTATGGAGAGCGCTCCCAGGTAACGGATTTATTCCTTTACCCGGGGCTCAACCGCTGCCGGATGCTTTGCCGGCAGGGTGCGTTTTTGCTCCACGCTGTTCTATGGCCACTTCGGAATGTGAACGGCAAGCTCCTGAATCGCGCATGGTAAGAAGCGGAAGGGTTAGGTGCATACACAGTGATTGAGGGAAAATCTTTGGGGTATCGTTATGGGAAAGAGGCGTGGGTGTTTCGTGACCTCGATATTCAATTAGAAGCCGGAGAGATCGTAGGACTCATCGGGCCAAGTGGTTGCGGGAAGTCCACGCTAGGGCAGTTACTTGCAGGTCATGTGGGACTGCAGGAAGGGCATGTAAGTGTGGACGGTGTTCCACATAGGAAGGGGTCAAGGAACCCTGTCCAATTAGTGCTGCAGCATTCCGAGCAAGCGGTTAACCCGAGGTGGAAGCTGCGGAGAACTCTTCAGGAGTCAGGCATGATGGACCCAGTTATGCGCTCAGAACTATCGATAGAAAACGCATGGTTAGATCGCTATCCGAACGAGTTGTCCGGCGGGGAGCTGCAGCGGATTTGTGTAGCGAGAGCGCTAGGGCCGGAAACACGCTATTTAATAGCGGATGAGATGACCACCATGCTAGATGCTATTACACAAGCGCAAATCTGGCGTACGGTGCTGCGATGGGCTGAACGGCAGCGTGCTGGCGTTTTGGTGATCAGTCATGAGCGGGAATTGATTGAGCGGTTGTGTGGACGGGTGATTCGCTTTCCTTCAATTCGCTAAACTGCACAAATTAACGGGAAATATTTCCTCTATCTCTTGCTGATATAGCCATTAACTATATCTAGGTATAGCTAAATCCAGTTACTCTATAGCCACAGCTCTATGGTATCTTCTTAATAACAAAACGATGCTAAGGAGCAATTGACTGTGGAGCAATTACGTAAACAAGACCCTAAAATTGTTGAGGCAATGAATCTGGAGATAGGCCGTCAACGTGACAAAATTGAATTGATTGCTTCTGAAAACTTCGTCAGCGAAGCTGTTCTTCAAGCAATGGGAACGGTTCTAACGAATAAATACGCAGAGGGCTATCCAGGAAAACGCTACTACGGCGGATGCGAGCATGTCGATATCGTTGAGGATATCGCGCGTGATCGTGCAAAAGAATTATTTGGCGCAGAGCATGCCAATGTGCAGCCGCACTCCGGCGCGCAAGCCAATTTGGCGGTATATTTAGCTGCTCTGAAACCGGGAGATACCGTTCTTGGTATGAACTTGGCGCATGGCGGTCATTTAACACATGGAAGTCCTGTTAATGCCTCGGGTATTTTGTATAACTTTATTCCTTATGGTGTTAGAGAAAGCGACGGGCTTATTGATTACAACGAGGTTCGCAAATTGGCATTCAAGCATAAGCCTCGTATGATTGTGGCTGGTGCCAGCGCATATGCACGCATTATTGATTTTGAAGCATTAGGTGAGATAGCTCATGATGTAGGAGCTCTGTTCTTTGTGGACATGGCCCATATTGCCGGGTTAGTTGCCGCAGGGTTGCACCCTAGTCCTGTGCCGCACGCTCATTTTGTAACTACAACTACGCATAAAACCCTTCGCGGACCCCGCGGCGGTATGATTCTTTGCCGCAAGCCTTGGGCTGCAGCGATTGATAAAGCAGTATTTCCCGGAACGCAAGGCGGACCGTTGATGCATATCATTGCCGCTAAAGCCGTTGCTTTTGGCGAAGCGCTTCAACAAGATTTTAAAACGTACGCTCAAAATGTTGTTCTCAACGCTAAAACGTTATCAGAACAGCTTTTAGCAGAAGGTGTCAATCTTGTTTCGGGAGGTACAGATAACCACCTGATGCTGATCGACCTGCGTAGTCTGGGTATCACCGGTAAAGAGGCGGAACATTTACTGGATGAAGTAGGAGTAACGGTGAATAAAAATGCGATTCCTTTCGACCCTGCGAAACCGATGGTTACAAGCGGAGTCCGCATCGGAACTCCAGCAGTTACCGCCCGTGGCATGGATCAAGAAGCTATGAAAACAATTGCCAAAATTGTGGCGTTAACTTTGAAAAATCCTACGGACGAAGCTGTGCATAACCAAGTACGGGGAATGGTCAGTGATCTGACAGCGCAATTCCCATTATATCCAGGGTTGAGCTACTAAATTTAAGTTTACATCTGGGCCAAGTATTTGATCTTTGGATCAAATACTTTTTTTATTATTAGAAAAAAAGTTGGTGGCATAGTGAAGTATGAATTTCCAGGTGCTTTACAGAATCAAAAGATTATTTTATCAAAGGAATGTCTCATTGAAGAAGCTAATTGTGTCCTGATTTGTGCATTTTATCAAGGTCAATTGGTTCTTGTTCGACATCACAGCCGGGGGTGGGAGTTGCCTGGGGGAATGAGAGAGAAGAGTGAGTCCGTTCTTCAAACGGTTCGAAGGGAGATGCAGGAAGAGGCTGGAGGAGAGCTCAATGCGATCGAGAGAATTGGGCAATATCTAATTTTTGAAAATGATCATCTAGTATTTGTGAAAAATATTTATATTTCCACGGTCCGTATTCTTGGAGCGCTCCCGAGCGGATTTGAGACGGATGGTATCATGCTGGCAGATGCTATTCCGAAGCAAGTTGAGATTATGAATGATCACACATTTAGTCCTTATATGAAGGATAATGTCTATATGATTGTTTCTGAGTGGATAAAGGATCATCGGTTTATTAGAGATAGTTTCAAGTTAAAAAACCATTATTCAAACTCTAAGGAATATCTATCAGTAAATGAAAGTAAGTAGACAAAACATTAGAAAGAAGATACCATTAGTTCATAATTTAATAATGTTCTAGATAAAGGTGCAAGTATTCACTTCGGGTGCTTGCTTAAAAGGGAAGCTCGGTACGAAGCCGACGCGGTCCCAACCACTGTAATTGCTGAGCGACTCTTCATAAAATGCCACTGTCTTGCATACTAGATTGGGAAGGCGAAGAGAAGCAATGACGCATAAGCCAGGAGACCTGCCTTTGTTTATGGCGTTTCTAATTCTTTGGGGGTGAGAAGAGGGAACCAAAGTTATGCGTTAGCATAATTTTTATTTGAGATTGTGTATTTTCGCGCGCAATTCGCAATTATTGGAAGTTAGTCCACCCTGAAGAGGGTGGCTTTTTTGCGTTGCTAATTAATCAGCAAGAGAGAAGGGGAATGTTACTATATGACTCATCGTCATGTAAAGAAGTCGGTTTTTGCACTATTCATGTCTGTTATAATTTTATTTTCATCTTTAGGTGTACTATTTACACCAAGCCATCAGGCGTTTGCTTCTTCGAATGAGGGAAGCAATTCAACCTCAGTTATCAATAATGTTTATGGTGAAAATGACCAAGAAGCGGTAAATAATGATTATGCATCATTAACCCTTGGTGATACGAGCTATACGACGAATAATCTCACACTCCCTACAACGGGGCAGTTCGGATCCAACATTACATGGGCTTCAAGCGATTCGGCAATTTTATCTAACGGTGTCGTTACTCGCCCTATTTTTCCTCAGGAAAACAAGCTGGTTACATTAACAGCAACGATTACGAAAGGTCAAGCAACGTTATCCAAAGTGTTCCAAGTTCGCGTCATTGCGACTATTGATAAAGTAACAGCAGCGTACATGCTTCACCAGTCTAAATATTACTACGATGTTGTGAAAAGCAAGAAACTTGGCTCATGGTGGGATTATGGCGCGGTTTTCGGCGGATGGGGAACAGTTGCCGGCTATACGGTTAATGATGATTATTCAGGGGAGTTAACAGGTTCGCAGCCTTCGGACTATGCAGGTTTGATTGTGGGAATGATCAGTACCGGCAAAAACCCTTACCTTACGCCTAAAGGGAAAAATCTTATCAAAGTGTTCGTGGAAAAATACCAAGATGCAGGCGGGTCGTTTTCAACCCTAAATAATCAGCAAATGTGGTCGATTATTGCCCTAAATGCAGCTAATGCAGAAGTTATCTATAACCGGACGAATCCATCCAAGCCGTACAATAAAGAGGGTGCAGTCAAGAAGCTTATTGCGTATCAAGCAGCGAGCGGTTCAATAGGTGGCTTGGATTTAACAGGCATGGCGCTTATCGCGCTTTCAGGCTCCAAGGAAATTGAAGGTGCTAATGAAGCTATTACCAAAGCTGTAAACTACTTAAAAAACAATCAATTGCAAACGGGACAATTTGCAGCCGGTTGGGGAAATGATAACGGTAATACGGATGCAACTGTTATTTCTGGCTTAGTTGCTGCAGGTGAGGATCTCACAAGCTCTAAGTGGACGGTAGGCGGTAAAACGCCAATTGATACCTTAGCTCAATATCAAGGTAAAAATGGCGGCTTCATGTATAGAACAGCTACAGGTAACACAGACAATATGGCTTCTTATCAAGCCATTATTGCTCTAGGTGATCTAGTTGCCGGTGATAGTGTTTGGAAAAGAATTAAGCTTGCTGCGCCGGTTGCCCCAGGTGATATAGATGTAAATACAGCGATTGAAGCAGCTTCCAACTATTTTATTTCTAGCGCAAGTTCTGTAGGATCAGACTGGAGCGCTATCGCGTTAGCTCGATCTGGCCAAAAGTTACCTGAAACCTATATGCAGCATTTGCAAAATGTAGTCACGTTCAGTCAAGGAGATTTTGATTTTGTCACTGACTTGGAACGTACGATTTTGGGAATTGGAGCTGCTAATGGCGATGCATCGAATGTAGGCGGCTATAACTTAATTGAGAAATTATACAACCATAATAGCATGACGGCACAAGGAATTAATGGTCCTGTTTTTGCCTTACTTGCACTTGACTCCAAAAACTATTCCATACCGGTTAATGCTAAATGGACTAGAGATAAACTCATTCAGGCGATTATTACCAGACAAAATGCAGACGGCGGTTTTGTGCTAAATAGTGGGGAGAGCGATCCTGATATTACAGCGACAGTTGTAACTGCGCTCGCTCCTTATAAGGATCATCAAGCTATTATTTCCGCTGGAACGTTAGTAAAAGCAGTGGACTGGCTCTCACAGCATCAACAAAACAGCGGAGGATATCTGAGCGGCGGTGTTGAAAGCAGCGAGAGTGTATCTCAAGCGATTATTGCTTTAACTTCCAGAGGGATTGATCCTACTGGCACAAAATATACGAAAAATGGCGTCAATCTGATCAAAAGACTTTTTCAATTCCGTTTGCCTGATGGCAGTTTTTCTCATACGGAAAATCTTGTTTCCAATGGAATGGCTACTGACCAAGTTTTACGGGCATTAGTCTCCTATAAATTATTTCTAGAGGGTACTGGGGAACGCTTGTATGATCTCACCAAACCGATGCCTGGGCTTAGACCAGTACCAACATCGCAAGTGAAGTTACGCATCGAAGGTCCCGAGAATAGGTTCGGGGAAGCTTCTCTGGCAGAGGGGCAAACACCTTTACAGGCACTTGAAGCATATGCAATTGCCAATGGAATCGAATTAAAAAAAGATGTCAGATGGGGAATGCTCAATCTGAGCATGAATGGCATTCATTCCGGATACTATGGTGATCAGGATTATGGGTTCTGGGATTTTGCTATTCATAGAGGAGACAATTGGATTACGTACATGGATAGTACGGTGGATCAAGCAATCCTTCAGCCATCCGATGAAGTCGTTATTTTCTATGACAATTACAATACGATGCCAATCGACTTAATTACTGTTGAACCACAAACTGGTACGGAGATTAATGAGGATGTTAATTTCACTGTTCAAGTAAATAAAACACAGATGAATTATGCCACCTATAAGCTTACGCCAGTTGCAGCAGGTAACGTCAGTATCTCCATCCATGATTCAAAAGGAACACTCGTTGTTTCCCAGAAGACGGACGAGAATGGAAAAGCAGCTTTCGGTCATCTGTCAGCAGGCAATTATGTCATTTCGGTCTCTGATTATGTTGCTAACAGTGCGCCAAACGTTGTTCATACAACAGCTGCACTACAGGTTTCAGAAGGATTTGCTTCCAAAGAAATTCCATTACCTGCCGGGAATCAACCTAGAATTGTCATTCCGTTTGATAACAAGGATTATATAGTTCCTATTTCAAACACAGATGCAAATAAAGAAATTACGGTTGAAATACCTAATGGTGTACAATCGCGTATCCATGTCGGTCTACCTTCCGGCAGCAGCCTTCCTCAGATCACGGCTCTTAAAGGGAATGTCTCAATGACCATCCCCAAAAGTGCACAGATTACGAGCGGCGATGCCTCAGCGTTGGAATTGATTACAACCAAGGATAATTTGGATTCAGCCCTAAAGGATAAAGTAGGTTCACTCGTTCCGTCAGGCCGTACACTGGACTCTGTGAATCAGGCATTAACGTTTGGAGGCGGCAGTACAAGGGTCGTATTTGATCAATTTGTTACTTTAACCTTCAATGGCATGAATGGAAAAGAAGTTGCTTATATTGAAAATGGCACACCGTATGTCATTCAGAAATTCGACAGTGATGCGGCAGGCCTTGCCAGCGGAAAATTGGAGTATGCCTATGATAGCGGCAATGCTCTTATCGTCAAAACAAAACATTTTACTGATTTCATTGCCTATACTTCCAGTGCAGTTCAAACGCCTGGCGGAGGAGGACCTGGTACAGATCCGAAACCATCTGTCACATTGTCCGTTGACAAACTTACGATTGACAAGGGATACGTCGTTCCTTCTATGAGCGTTGTGCTTCAAAGCGGAGACACGGCTTGGAGCGTATTGAAGAGAACGCTGGACAGCAAAGGAATTGTTTACAAGTTTAAATGGTACGACACCTATGGTAGTGTCTATTTGCAATCGATTGACGGGGATGGCGAATTCGACCACGGCAGCAGTAGTGGATGGATGTACAATGTGAACGGATCCTATCCAGGATACGGGGCAAGCTCGTACGTGCTTAAAAATGGAGATAATGTGCAGTGGCGTTATACAACGGATCTTGGAAATGATGTAGGCGAGAAGTCACCGGGAGGTCCAATCGTTGGTATTCCGACAGGGCAGAAGCCGATCATTAACATTCCTTCGGATCTTGCACAAGATTACACGTTAAATATTTCAGATGACCTGAAAAATAAAGAGTTAATCACCGTTAACATTCCTAATGTGAATCACAAAGTATTTTTTAACTTAGAGACAGTTAAAGACAGTATTCCATTGATTAAGGCGGTAAAAGGCGATATCTCTCTTACGATCAATAAAGGAACAGCTTTGAAATCAGGTAATCCGAAAATTGAAGTTTTGACTTCATTAAATCGCGAGGATGCCAATCTCCAGAATCTTGTGAAAGGTAGCATTAAGGACATCGGCAAAAATGTGCTGAAACTCACGCATGCCTTTGCGATGGGGAATGGAAACGAATCCGTACAGTTTGATAAACCGCTCACTTTTGAAATAACAGGAGCGAAAGACGAACTTGCTGGGTTTATCGAAGGAAATACTTTTACACCTATTGAACGTTACGAATCAGATGAAAAAGGCATGGAAGCAACAAAAGGCAAAGAGAAGATTACTTACGCGTACGTGAAAGATCAAGATTTGATTATTAGAACGAATCATTTCACAAGCTTCCTGTCCTACACAGTAGGTGCCAAGAATACTGAAACGACACCGGTATTTGATCTGAAGAACCTTTATACAGATTCAAGTTCTATCTCAACTTGGGCCATCGACGCAATTAAAGAAGCCACTCAGAAAAAGTTTATCGAAGGCAACGAAGGTAAATTCTCTCCACAAGCTGCCATTACAAGATCAGAATTCACCAAAATCCTGGTCAATGTGCTGGGTCTAGAAATCAAGAAAGAGAATGCGATTCAATTCCAAGATGTGTCTCAGAATGACTGGTTCTACCCTTACGTGAATACGGCTTATCAAGCTGGCATAATCTCTGGGTACGACACCGAGCATTTTTATCCAAATGAGAAGCTTACACGTGAACAGATGGCAGTTATTATCGCCAATGCGCTAGCTCTTCCAAAAGCAGATCAGAATTCTGGTATTGAAGACATGGAGCAAGTATCCGATTGGGCTAAATCCAGTGTTCAGACCATTATGGCTAATGAGCTAATGACGGGTTGGAATAATCGCTTCCAGCCTGGTGATGAAGTTACAAGAGAAATGGCCATTGTTGTGGCTATGAGAGCTTATAAAAAAAGATAGTACAGAACGATAGCTTGCAGCATGGCATGGAGAAGGAGCAGAACAATTTCTGCTCCTTCTCCAATATTTGATTTGAAATATTGGGGGGAGAACATTGAGAATGATGAAGAAGCTTTCGATTCTACTTCTTATTCTTTGTCTTTATTTAAGTAGTTCGATTCAAGCTTTTGCAGCGGATCAAGCAGAGATTTCTCAGGTAGTTACTAACACAGCATCCTATCTGACGAAGACCGTTTCAGAGCCGCATGTAGGATCCATAGGTGGAGAATGGGCAGTTATAGGGCTGGCTCGCTCTGGATATTCAGTCCCACAGCATTATTATGACGATTATTACAAAGTGGTAGAAAAGTATGTCAAGGAGCTTGGCGGCGTTTTGCATGACAAGAAATACACAGAGTATTCGAGAGTGATTTTAGCTTTAACCGCTATTGGCAAAGATCCCTCCAATGTAGCAGGCTATAACCTGTTAGAGCCTTTAGGGGATTTCTACAAAACGAATTGGCAGGGCATTAACGGTCCGATTTTCGCTCTTATTGCCTTAGATTCAGGGAAATATGAGATACCTGTGAACAAAAACGCGAAGACTCAAGCGACTAGAGACATGTATATCGACGAAATCTTGGCAAGACAGTTGGCGGACGGGGGATTTGCTTTGTCCGGTACCACAGCTGACCCTGATGTGACGGGTATGGCATTGCAAGCTCTCGCCAAATATCAAAGTAAGGAAAAGGTAAAAGCAGCAACGGATAAGGCCGTTGAAGCCCTATCCAACATGCAGAATAACTCGGGGGGTTACGCTACCTGGGAAACGGAGAATTTGGAAAGCGCGGCGCAAGTTCTCATGGCTTTATGTGAGCTTGGCATCCGCCCAGATGATCGCAGATTTACTAAAAATGGTCACAATCTTATCGACAACCTGTTAAGTTATTATCGAGAAGGACGGGGATTTCTGCATACAACTGACGGCAGCGGCGAAAATCTGATGTCCACGGAGCAGGCATTTTATACGTTGGTCAACGTACAAAGAGTAGATGCAGGGAAAACTAGTCTTTACGACATGACAGATGTCAAAAAGGGCTCCCAGCCGGATGCTGGCAACGAAACCAAATCTCCGGAAAACGGAGGATTGCCGAATAAAAATAAAGATGTTAAGCCAAGCGTCATCACTAATGCAGGTAAAACTTTTACGGATATTCAAGGGCATGTCAAACAGAAATCCATAGAAGCGATGGCTGCCAGAAATATGCTTAACGGCATAACGGACACCCAATTTGCACCGGATCAAACGATGACAAGGGCTGAATTTGCTGCCATTGTAACGAGAAGTCTGGGCTTGACACCTAAGGCAGCGTCAGTTTTTAAAGATGTTCCTGCAGATAGCTGGTATGCACACTATGTAGGCACGGCTTACACCTATAACCTCATCCAAGGAACTTCAGAGGATACATTTACACCAGAACAAACAATTACCCGGCAGGAAGCTGCTGTGATGGTTGCTCGTGCGGCCAAACTTTGCGGCCTGGATACGAATGTACAGGACATCGAAATCCGAGATATGCTTGCTCAGTTTACGGATTATACGAAAACGGCAGAATGGGCAAGAGCAAGTCTAGCGTTTTCTTATCGTGAACATATTTTGTCACAAGAAATGATAGAGATACAACCTGAAGCGGCAGTAACGCGCAGTGAAGTGTCAGATATGTTATATCATCTATTAATGGCATCTAAACTTTTGTGAAACAGGTGATCCTATGAAAATAACGAAAACGAAATTAGTTTCGGCTATCGTTATCGTGGTTGCGCTCGTAACCAGTTACCTGTTTATGGGACCGCAACCGAATACCCCAGCGAAATTGCCTGCACCAACGACGGAAGCGGCTGGGCAGCAAGTTGAAGTGAAGAGTCAAGCTGCCCAGCAGCCTGACTCTTCTAAAGCTGCACCCTCAGCAGCGCAGTCATCAACGGATCAGCCTATTAGTACAGTTAAGCCGACAGAAGCAGCACCTACGCAGACGCCGGAACCAACGAAGGCAGTAACCGCTAAAGAATCTGATAAAGACTCTTCAAAGGAAACACCTACTCCTGTTGTCAATCAACCTGCTGTCAATCAACCTGCTGCCAATCAAGAAATTGATCCCAAGACAGGTAAAGATAAATACTTAACGGAGCCAGTCCCGTCTGGGAAGCCGCTGCCTGTTGAACCTCAGAACATCAAAATTTCTGACAAGGCCATGACGGCTACCCTATCCGTTACTTGTTTGACTATTTTAGATAACATGAAGCTGTTGGACAAGGAAAAGGTGGAGCTGGTGCCAAAGGATGGTGTCATCCTTCCAGCCACAAAGGTAACTTTCTACGAAGGAGAATCCGTGTTTAACGTTCTGCAAAGGGAAATGAAAAAGCATAAAATTCATATGGAGTTTGTGAATACCCCCATCTACAATTCCGCCTATATCGAAGGAATCAACAATCTCTATGAATTTGACGTCGGAGAGCTCTCGGGTTGGATGTTTAAAGTGAACGGCTGGTTTCCCAATTACGGAAGCAGTCGGTATCAGTTGAAAGAAGGCGACGTCATTGAATGGGTCTATACGTGTGACTTAGGACGTGACGTTGGGGACACATATAATGCTATGGGAGCAACAAAACAATGAAAGATGCGTTCTCAAGCTATCATCCTCTTGTTAATTTTCTTTATTTTGTTATGGTCATTGCGTGTTCGATGTTTTTCTTGCATCCGGCATGCCTGATCATTTCTTTGTTTTTTTCATTCGCTTACTCAATCTACTTGAACGGGAAAAGGGCGATTCGATTTAATTTTCTGGTTATGCTGCCAACGCTGATAATAACCGCTCTTGTCAACCCTGCGTTTAATCACGAAGGAGTAACCATTCTAATGTATTTGGACAATGGGAATCCGCTCACTTTAGAATCCATTACGTTTGGCGTGGCTTCGGCTGCGATGCTGATAACGGTCATATGTTGGTTTTCTTGTTACAATGCGGTCATGACCTCCGATAAGTTCATTTATTTGTTTGGCAAACTGATCCCGGCAATGTCACTCATTTTTTCGATGGTGCTGCGCTTTGTTCCAACATTCAAGGCCCAATTCCAAAGGGTATCGGATTCACAAAAATGTGTGGGCAGAGACATCTCGAATGGCGGCGTGATGACACGGATCAGACATGGCATTCGAATCATGTCCATTATGATAACCTGGGTGTTGGAGAATGCCATTGAAACGTCGGATTCCATGAGGAGCCGCGGATACGGGCTGAAGGGAAGAACGGCGTATTCCAACTACACGTTTGACCGACGTGATCAATGGGCGCTTGGTGCTTTAACGATAGTAGGAGGTTATGTCTTGATCAGCTCGTTATGCGGAGCGATGTATTTCAGATATTATCCGTCGATGAAAGGGCATGGGCTTTCGGCTTTTACGATTAGTGCATTAGGTGCTTATGCTGTCATGTGTGCAATTCCTTTAATTATGAATGTATGGGAGGATAGGAAGTGGAAGCTTTTGCAATCGAAAATTTAACATTTTCTTATCCAGATAACGATAAACTAGCACTCGACAACATCTCTTTAAAAATACAACAAGGCGAATTCATTACCTTATGCGGAAAGTCAGGGTGTGGTAAGTCGACACTACTGCGCCATTTTAAAACCGTGCTAACGCCTCATGGCCAAAGGAGCGGCATGGTCCGCTTTGAAGGTGCCGATCTTGGTACGGTCGATACAAGAACACAGTCCTCCCGGATCGGCTTCGTATTCCAGTCGCCGGACAATCAGATTGTGACCGATAAAGTTTGGCATGAGCTGGCCTTCGGGCTAGAAAGCTTAGGATATCGTACACCAGCCATCAGGCTAAAGGTTGCTGAGATCGCTAACTTTTTCGGGATGCAAACCTGGTTCCATAAGTCCGTCACAGAGCTGTCGGGTGGGCAAAAGCAACTTTTAAATTTGGCTTCTGTAATGGTCATGCAGCCTTCGGTTTTAATTTTGGATGAACCAACGAGCCAACTTGATCCTATCGCTGCTTCAGATTTTCTGAATACACTTGTGAAGGTCAATAGAGAATTAGGAACAACGATCATCATTTCCGAGCATCGCTTGGAAGAACTTCTGCCGGTTTCTGACAAGGTAGCTATTTTGGATAACGGCAAAGTCATTACCGTTGATACGCCCCGAAATGTGAGCAAAGTGCTTAAAGAAACGAAGGATGCGATGTTTTTCGCCATGCCTGCGCCAATGAGAATTTATTCTCACATCCCTAATGATTTGGAGTGCCCCATTACGGTTCGGGAAGGCCGGAAATGGCTGGATGACCTAGCTCAGACTTCGCATTTCATTATAACTACGCCGGAAAAGAAGCAAACGAATAAAACGGGGAAAGTTGCCGTTGAGCTAAAAGAAACGTGGTTTAGGTATGAAAAAACAGCCCCTGATATTGTGAAAGGCTTGTCAATTTCCGTCCACTCAGGTGAAATATATGCCATTTTAGGAGGGAACGGCGCTGGCAAGACTACCGCTTTATCGCTGATAGCAGGCTTAAAAAAGCCATATCGGGGAGTGGTTAAACTAGGTGGCAAAAAGATTCAGGATCTGTCCGATCATGAGAAATACGGCGGTTTGCTCGGTGTGCTTCCCCAGAATCCGCAAACCCTTTTTGTAAGTAAAACCGTGGAAGCGGATCTCCGTGAAATGTTTATCGGAAGAAATGTCAACAAAGAGGTTGTGCAAGAAAAAATAGAGCAAGTAACTGAACTGTGTGAGCTTGGCGGCCTATTACAAAGCCATCCGTATGACTTGTCCGGAGGTGAACAACAGAGAGCTGCGCTTGCGAAAATCTTGCTGCTTGAGCCTGAAATCCTGTTGTTGGATGAGCCTACGAAGGGGCTGGACAACCATTTTAAACTGAAGTTTGGCGATATTCTTCATAGCCTCAGGCTTGCAGGTACGAGCATCATTATGGTAAGTCACGATGTTGAATTCTGTGCTTCCTATGCGGATACCTGTGCGATGTTTTTTGACGGCAAGATTGTGTCAGAAGGCACACCGAAGGAGTTTTTTACAGGCAACAGCTTCTATACAACGGCAGCAAGCCGCATGTCCAGGCATCTGCTCCCGAGTGCAGTCACAACGGAAGATGTGATTAAGGCTCTTGGTGGAACGGTGCCGGAGAGGCATTCTAATATCCGAAAGTTACCTGAATCACGGCTTACAAAAAAAGAAACAGACACCCCAAAAAGTGATGCAACAGATCAAACACCTATGGATAAAAGGAAGTTATCCCAACGAACAATCCTCGCATCTTTTATAATTTTGCTGATCATACCTTTAACCATATGGTTTGGTATTTATTATTTGAATGATCGAAAGTACTATTTTATCAGCTTGCTAGTTATCCTTGAAACGATGCTGCCATTCGTGATGCTGTTTGAATCCAGGAAACCCCAAGCAAGAGAGCTGATTGTGATAGCGGTCTTATGTGCAATAGCGGTAGCTGGAAGAGCCGCATTTTTTATGGTTCCCCAGTTTAAACCGGTTGTTGCGATGGTGATTATAGCCGGCGTGTGTTTAGGCGCAGAAGCGGGTTTTCTTGTTGGTGTGGTTACCGGGTTTGTTTCCAACTTTTTCTTCGGACAAGGACCGTGGACGCCATGGCAAATGTTTGCTTTTGGCATCATCGGCTTTCTGGCCGGCGTGTTATTCAAGAAAGGTATTCTAAGGAGAAATAAAGCAGCCTTATGCATCTTTGGAGGGCTAACGACTTTTTTCATCTATGGCGGTCTTCTGAACCCGGCCTCCGTGCTGATGTCCCCTGTACAGCCAACCAAAGAAATGTTTCTGTTAGCCTATCTGCAAGGAATCCCCTTTGATCTCATACATGCCGTTTCCACGGTGATTTTTTTGTATTTTATTGCGAAACCTATGCTTTCCAAGCTTGATCGAATAAAGTTGAAATATGGTCTAATTGATTCCTAGGGGGATAGCGATGACAACTTTGCAGCAATTGAAATATGTAATTGAGGTAGCGAACCGCAGATCGATTAATGAAGCGGCTAAAAGGTTGTTTATTACGCAGCCCAGCCTATCGAACGCGATCAAGGATCTGGAGGAAGAAATACAAATCTCCATATTTGAAAGATCCAATAAAGGAATAACCCTTTCCAAAGAAGGGGTTGAATTCCTAAGTTACGCGCGGCAAGTCGTCGAACAGGCTGAATTATTGGAGAGCCGGTACCTGAATGCGAAGCCTTCACCGCAGCATTTCTCAGTATCCACGCAGCACTATGCGTTTGCGGTAAATGCCTTTGTCAGTCTGATCCAGGAATTCGGATTAGATGAATATGAATTTGCGCTGCGTGAAACCAAAACGCATGAAATTATCGAAGACGTCCAAACGCTGCGAAGCGAAATCGGTATTTTATACTTGAATGAATTCAATGAAAAAGTCATAAACAAGATGTTGAAATCCGCCAATTTGCAATTTAACAGTTTATTTAAAGCGAAACCGCATGTGTTCGTTAGTATTAAAAATCCATTGGCCAATCAGTCGATTGTCACCATCGAGCAGCTCCAGGAATATCCTTACCTCTCATTTGATCAAGGTGAGTATAATTCTTTTCATTTTTCAGAGGAAATTCTGAGTACGATCTCTCATAAGAAAAGCATACGAGTAACGGATCGCGCTACGCTTTTTAATTTGTTAATTGGATTAAATGGTTATACGATTTCAACGGGTGTTTTGAACGCAGATTTGAACGGTAATGAGATTATTCCTGTTCCTTTGGATTGCGAGGAAACCATCCATGTGGGGTGGATATCCCATAAAAATACGATGTTAACAAAGTTAGGCACAGCTTATATTGAAGCGCTAAAGCAGGCAATTTCCAAGTAAATTTCATGCAATTCCAAGCACTTTCTGAACGTGATCATTATAGCCCAAAACTATAGCTAGATATATGTTATTCGAATTACTTTATATCTGCGAATTTGTGATAATTTTTATATAACAAATTGAAGAGGGGTTATAATGATGGTGAAAAGCAGTGTATTGGGATACCCGCGTATCGGTGTAGATCGCGAATGGAAGAAAGCTTTGGAAGCGTTCTGGGCAGGAAAATTGGAAGAAACAGAATTTCAAGCTCGACTGCAAGAATTACGTTTGAATCATTTGCGTAAACAACAAGAGAAAGGCATCGATTTCATTCCGGTTAATGATTTCAGTTATTACGATCATATCCTGGATACAGCCGCTATGTTCGGAATTATTCCGAAACGCTTCTCTTATGAGGGTGGCCCTGTACCGTTATCGGTTTATTACGGCGTAGCTCGTGGAACGAAGGGTGCGGCAGCAAGCGAAATGACGAAGTGGTTTAACACGAACTATCACTATATCGTCCCTGAATTGGCGGATGCTTCCCCTGTACTTACCGAAAACAAACCTCTTACAGCTTATAGAGAAGCGAAAGAGAAGCTTGGTATCGAAGGAAAACCGGTTATTGTTGGGCCATTGACTTTCCTCAAGCTATCTAAAGGATACAGCGTATCGGAGACGGATGCATGGTTGGAGCGCTTAGTTCCACTCTATGTCCAAATCCTTCAAGAGCTTGCCGAAGAGGGCGTGCAATGGGTACAGATCGATGAGCCAATTCTTGTAACCAAATTAAGCCAAGAAGACCTACAGCGTTTGTCGAGTATTTATAAGACGATTGCTTCAGCTGTTCCAGGCCTTAACATCATGTTGCAAACCTATTTTGAATCGGTAGAGCACTATAACGAGATTGTCAAATTACCGGTCAAAGGAATTGGGCTTGATTTCGTGCATGGTTACAATGGCAATCTAATAGCCATTAAAGCGCTTGGGTTCCCGGCGGATAAGGTGCTGGGTGCAGGTGTCATTGACGGACGTGGTATCTGGAAAGCGTCGCTTAGGGAGAAGATGGAGCTGCTTAATGAGCTAACGGAATTCGTTTCCGCTGATCGTCTGATTGTACAATCCTCCTGCAGCTTACTTCATGTTCCGGTAACGACAGAACGCGAGACGAAACTCACGACAGAGTTGAGAAACGCTCTAGCATTTGCCGATGAGAAGCTCGGCGAGCTTGTTCTTTTAACGAAAGCATTAGCTTCAGACGCCGAAGGCATTATAGATGAACTAGTTAAAAGTGATGCAGCCATTCAAGCATTGCAGCAATCGGAGGAACGCAACCGCGTCAACATTCAGCAAGCCGTTGCAGCGCTAAGCAATCAACAACCGGAGCGTTCCCATCCTTTTGCCGAGCGCCATCAAGCTCAACAGGCAAAATGGCAGCTGCCTATTTTCCCGACAACGACAATCGGCAGCTTTCCACAATCGGCAGAAGTGCGTAAAGCGCGTCAATCGTGGCGCAAGGGCGAGTGGAATAACGAGCAGTATGCGCAGTATATCCGCGATCAAATCGATACTTGGATCGACCTGCAAGAAGAGATCGGTCTGGATGTTCTAGTACACGGCGAGTTTGAGCGTACGGACATGGTCGAGTTCTTTGGTGAGAAGCTGGCTGGTTTTGCCTTCACACAGAACGGTTGGGTGCAGTCCTATGGCTCACGCTGCGTGAAACCGCCGGTTATTTTCGGAGATGTGGCGTTCAAGGGTGAAATGACGGTTGAAGAAACAAAGTATGCCCAGTCCAAAACTTCACGTCCTGTAAAAGGGATGCTGACAGGACCGATTACCATCATGAACTGGTCATTCGTTCGTGACGATATTCCGCGTGAGCAAATTGCTTATCAATTAGCTTATGCGCTTAGACAAGAAGTGGAAGCTCTTGAGCAAGCAGGCATCGGCATGATTCAGGTCGATGAGCCCGCTGTTCGCGAAGGTCTGCCGCTGAAAGAAGAAGAGCAAGCCGGCTACCTTGAATGGGCAGTCAAAGCTTTCCGCATCACCACATGCACGGTACACGAAACGACACAAATCCATACCCATATGTGCTATTGCGAGTTCCATGACATGATTGACTCCATTGAAGCGATGGATGCTGATGTAATTTCCATTGAGACATCCCGCAGCCATGGTGAGTTGATTCATAGTTTTGAACTAAATACTTACAAGCTAGGCATCGGGTTAGGGGTATACGATATTCACAGTCCTCGTGTTCCTAGTGTAGAAGAAATGACAGGCATGATTGAACGAGCACTGCGCGTATTGGATGCAAGGTTGTTCTGGATTAATCCGGATTGTGGTCTGAAAACACGTGGACTGGAAGAGACAGTCGCCTCCTTGCGCAACATGGTTGAAGCAACGAAGATTGCTCGTGAGAACCATGCTGCAACTGTGTAACCTACAACAATCGATTCAAACATAGAGATTGAGTTGAAAGAGCAGATCTGCGATGGCAGCTGCTCTTTTTTTTGCGATGGAGGGCCAAGTGCAGCATAGTTTTGCCGCTTCCCGAATACTTCAAGTATGAGCATCGAATTTCAGAACATGCTTTGAAATAGGGGGAGAGCAAGGTGAAGAAACAAGTTCTTATTTGCTTGATGTTAGGTTTAGCTCTCATGTTGTCGGCTTGTCAGTCGTCTCAAGACGCTTTGACCACACCGAATCCATCGGGGCAGCCATCAGGAGCGCCGTCATCAGGGCTCACGACGACACCAACACCCACGCTCGAATCAACAGTAATGCCAACGTCAACGGCAATGCCAACATCGACACCTGCAGCGCCTTCTGATGCTCCACTTGCGATATCGCCAACTCCGGCAGCAACGCAAACACCCGGTTTTGTTCCTCCATTTCATTTTGAATATCCAGATGCCGTACGTG
This sequence comes from Paenibacillus violae, assembly GCF_032461945.1. Classification (NCBI taxonomy): domain Bacteria; kingdom Bacillati; phylum Bacillota; class Bacilli; order Caryophanales; family Paenibacillaceae; genus Paenibacillus; species Paenibacillus violae. The sequence goes on along the minus strand of NZ_JAWCUD010000014.1, from coordinate 1,617 downwards.
GGATTTATGTGACAGGCTGGTCAGCTGGCGGGGAACGTATGTCTAAACTTCTTTCACTCGTTGATAACACGGATTTGAATGCAATGGTCATCGATATAAAGGATGATGATGGCTATATCACTTTTAAACCTGAAGGAAAGCTTGCGGAATTTGGTCAGCCTTACATCAAGGACCCCAAAGCGCTTCTGAAGACACTCGAGGAGCATAAAATCTACCCGATCGCTAGAATCGTCGTTTTTAAAGACACAGTTATGGCAAAAAAACGGTCTGACCTTTCTTTTATAGATGGAAGCAGTATTTGGCGTAATTCGAACGGTGACAGTTTTATCAATCCATTCCTTAAAGAAACGTGGGATCATAATGTTGAAGTAGCAAAATTAGCGGTAGAACTTGGATTTAAAGAAATCCAATTTGACTATGTTCGCTTCCCGGAAGGTTTTGAGAGCAGGGACAATGTTCTCAAATATGCCATGGGTGATTACAAGGATAAAAAACCAACGAAGTTCGTGCAGGAGGAAAAAGATTACGCCGAAGCTTCTAAAAAGTATCAAGAGGATCTGGCTTCCTTAGAGTTGAAGTTGGCAGATGCTTCCAATGCCTACAATTCTGAGAAAAGCGAAGCAAATAAAAAAGTCATGGATGATGCTCAAAAGAACGTGTCTGATCTTAAAAAAGGAGCGCCTCGAGCGCCGGACTTTAGCGATAAGGCACGTATGACGCAGCTTCGTGTTGATGCAGTCAGCGACTTTGTTGCCTATGCCAAAGATCAGCTTAAACCGTATGGCGTAGATGTTTCTGTGGATATATTCGGGTATTCAGCGACATTGCCTGAGGCTCCGGGGATCGGCCAAAACTTTAATCGCATTGCCAGCTCGGTAGATGTAATATCATCTATGATTTATCCAAGTCATTGGTCTAACGGTTACTTTGGCATTTCAAAACCTGATAAAGAACCATACAACCTCGTCGCCGAATATATGAAAGCTGAGAAAGCAAAGTTTGCCCAGCTCCAGTCTCCACCCCAGTCACGGCCGTGGATTCAAGACTTTACTGCAAGCTGGTTAGGGGCAGGGAATTATATCAAATACGGTAAGGCTGAGGTAGATGCACAAATTAAAGCTTTACACGATGCAGGCGTTCAGGAGTACCTCATCTGGAATGCAAACAATAACTATTCAGAGGGAGTAACCTATATTCCGTAAAAAAGCTGCGGCTGTCTTGGACATTACTTTGCTGTCCTAGGTAGCCGTTCTTTTTTGCGAAAAAAAAGGCTTGTGTTGGCAAAATATCCATGGTATATTATGAAACCTGCCTTACAAGAAGTGAGATGCAGACGGTTGAATAGCTACTAAAAATGATTTGAAAAAACACTTGCAATTGAAATTCTCACATGGTATATTACTTCTCGCTGCTTCGGCAACGCGGTAGTGAACGAAAGAAATTGATCTTTGAAAACTGAACAACGAGTGAGTAAGCACAGTCGAGCAATCGACGATAAATGAGATGAATAATCTCGCTAGCAAGTCAATGAGCTATTCAGCTTTCAATAAAGGATAAGCAATTGTCCAACTATTATGGAGAGTTTGATCCTGGCTCAGGACGAACGCTGGCGGCGTG
>NZ_JAWCUD010000013.1:0-245603 GCF_032461945.1 Paenibacillus violae | reverse complement strand
GCATACCCATATATTTCTTTGTCTACAATTTAATTCCACTGAAAAGTTATCTGTTGCAAAGCAATTATGGTCTAAATCTGAGAAAACGAGAGTATTTAAGAGCAAAGCGTTTCTCCATAGAGGGAGTTTACTTCAACAGTGACGGAAATATTGTGTTATTATTTGAAAAAATAGCTAATAAGTGTGGTGATGTAACAAATGACAACGTACACAGTGGACAATTATAAAGGAATTGAGAACATATATTTACACGATGGTGAACTGCGTGAAATTTGTATTAATTATTTCAAAAAAGAGGTCAACTTGATTTTGGTGACTGCCGCAACAAGAAGTATACCTTCCCAAAATATAAAGTTTTTATTTGAACAAGTAAGTGATATCCATGTGCCTATTAAGGAGCCATGGGGCAGTGGATTTTATATTCATTCTTTAGAGGTTGAGTTAGTTGAGAATCAAATTAAAACAAACATTATTCTAAACTCTGGTGATATAGTGAAATGTATTGCCACTTTATTAAAAATAATTGATTGAACTAACGGGACACGTTAGTTCAACGTGTCACTATTTTTATTAATTTGTCATATGTATTTCAAAACTAATTTGTAATTCTAAACAATTTGACCCATAATCCATTTCAAAACTTTATTTGTCAGTTTAATATTCACGAAAAAGCCTGCAAACCCATATGTTTGCAGGCTTTATTCATTTCAAAACCAATTTGTCATCCAACACTCTTGTTAGCGACTGTACTGCTCGTGCTGGTGCTGCTCATCGTGTTGTACCGCTCCCCAATCCTTGCGATTATTCCGCTGATCGGCGTAGGCTTCGCTTATGGTATCATCTCGCCGATACTAGGCTTTCTGGCTAAGCAAGGCTGGATTACAATCGATGCGCAAGCGATCTCGATTATGACGGTCTTGTTATTCGGCGCTGGAACGGACTACTGTCTCTTCTTTGTTGCCAGATACCGTACGGCGCTGCTTGAGGAAAAAGATAAATATACAGCTTTGCGCACATCCTTCGGCGGCTCTACCGGCGCAATCGGCATGAGCGGCTTAACGGTCATCGTATCGCTACTGGGTCTGCTGTTCGCACAGTATGGCTCCAATCACCGCTTCGCCATTCCTTTCAGTGTGGCGATTCTCATTATGGCGCTTGCGAGCTTGACGCTCGTGCCAGCACTGCTTGCGATTATTGGCCGCACATCTTTCTTTCCGTTCATCCCGCTCACTGCGGTTATGCGCGCTGAGAAAGAAGCTCGCAGAGGAAAGCCGGTCCGCGAGCAGAAATCTGTAGGGGCGCTCAGCGAGAAGCTCGGCCGCTTAGTGACAGAGATGCCTAAGCGGGTTCTTGTCCTCAGTTTAATTGTACTTGTGGCGATGGCGGCTTTTGCTCCGCAAATCAAATTCACATATAACATTCTGGAGTCGTTTCCTTCCAGCATGCCATCCCGTGAGGGATTTGCATTGCTATCCGAGAACGTTTCACCAGGATCTCTTGCCCCAGTGAAAGTGATTGTTCATACGGAAGGAAAGGATGCGAGAGTAGAAGAGGCTCTTGCCGCACTTCCGTAAATTGCATCCGTATCCAAACCGGAAAGCAGCTCGAACGATGAGGAAATCAAGTCGTATGAGCTTATTTTCAACCAAGATCCGTACGATTTGAGTGCAATTGACCGTATACCAGAGATTCGCGAGACAGCGCAGAGGCTGCTTACGGAAGCTGGCGTGCAATCACCACAGGTGTGGGTAGGTGGTGAGACGGCTGCTCAGTATGACACCAAAACTGTCGTTGAACGTGATACTCGGATCGTGATTCCGGTTGTCCTCACGGTAATTGCCATGCTGCTTCTCTTTTACTTACGGTCAATCGTAGCAATGGTCTATTTAGTCGCTACCGTCTTATTATCGTATTTCTCCGCATTGGGGGCAGGTTGGCTGATCCTGCATTATTTCATGGACACAGCAGCCATTCAGGGATTAATTCCCCTCTATGCGTTCGTTTTCCTTGTAGCCTTAGGGGAGGATTATAACATTTTTATGGTCTCCAGCATTTGGCAGGGGCGCGGCCGTCTCAATCTGAAGGATGCGAGTCGTCTTGGCGTTAGCACGACGAGCTCGGTTATTACCTCCGCCGGGCTGATTCTCGCAGGCACCTTCGCCGTTCTGGCTACATTGCCAATTCAAGTGCTTGTTCAGTTCGGTGTCATTTGTGCCATCGGTGTTTTGCTGGACACGTTTATTGTGAGAACGTTCCTCGTTCCATCGATTACAATTTTGCTCGGGGAAGCTTCTTTCTGGCCAGGAAAAATAAAAAAACAAGTACAAACTGCGGGAAAATCATAATTAATCTTAAAAAGTTAGAAGCTGTTTGTTCTGTTCCAACTGGATCTGTCCTCCGTAGAAGCGTTCGGCAATAACGGATCAAATTTTCCCGAATTTATCAAGTGTCGGGCTGGAGCTGTATAGTGTCGGCGGTAACGGACGCTGAATAATCTTAGGGTGTATCCAGTCAACAATGCGACATTTTATTAGTCCTCTATTAATATTCATGTTTCGGGAGCTAGTCCAGCATCTTTATGGGCTAGCTTTTATATTATTTTGGGGTTTTTGAATTACGCTGGGATTCACGCTCCTTTTACTTTCATCGCCAGTCATGATAATTTTATAAGTTAGAAGCAGAGCATTTTGAATTTATTGTCCCTTTCACTTTGATAAGATGGTGACAAGAACAACAACAGAGTATGGAAAGGGGCAATAACATATGAAAAAACTAAGTCAAACAGTCGTAAGCGCTATTATAGTTGGCGGTTTGTTGGCGGGATGTTCGTCGCAAGGCAATAGTGGAAGTGAATCAAGCTCATCATCGTCTTCAGTACCAAAGCAAACAGATGCAGCTGTGAAAAAAGAAGAGAAAGTAAAGCTTACCTTCTGGAGAAATTCAGGTAACGATACAGAGAATGCGGCCTACGACAAATTAGTGGCTTCTTTTATGCAAAAGTACCCGAATATTTCCGTGGAAATGACGCCGATTCCTTATTCGGATTATGACACAAAATTACGCGTATCCATCGCTTCAGGAAGTCCGCCAGATATCATGGCGCTAGATGCACCAACGGTGGGTTCGTATGCTAACGCAGGTGCACTTAAACCGTTGACCGCGTACTTCAAAGCAGATGGCAATATGGACGATGTTCCCAAATCAACACTTGCGACATACACGTATCAAAATGAAATCTACATGGCACCGCTGACCGAGTCTTCCATTGCGATGTTCTATAACAAAAAGCTTTTCCAAGCGAAAGGCATTCCGCTTCCTTCCAAGAACCCAGATGAGCCATGGACATGGGATCAAGTTCTGGATGCAGCGAAGAAAGTAAATGACCCAGCGAAAGGTATCTTTGGTATTGATCCTGCGCAAGGTTTTGGCAACGCAGGTGCTACAGCGTACTTCAAGTATCCAATCATTTGGCAGCTTGGTGGTGAAATTATGAGTCCCGACGGTAAAACATCCAAAGGTTACTTAGATTCCCCGCAAACAAAAAAAGCTGTTCAGTTTTTCTCTGATTTGTATAACAAAGATAAAGTATCTTCACTGGAGTATCCACCTGATCCGTTCCCTAACGGCAAGTTGGCGATTACCATTGATGGCTCGTGGTCTCTGGCTAATCTAAAGGATAAATTCCCGAATTTCAAACTAGGTGAAGATTATGATATTGCTCCATTGCCAAAAGGAACGACACAAGCAGTGGCTAATGGTAGCTGGGCACTTGGTATTTCTGGTAAAAGCAAACATCCAGATGAGGCTTGGAAATTCATTAATTGGGTAACTGGTGAGGAGGGTCAGAAGACATATGCAGGTATGACGAAAGATATCCCTTCCCGTTATTCATCTGCCAAGGCGTTCCCAGAGTTAAATGAGTATCCGAAGAATATCTTTGTTATTCAAAATCAAAAGTATGGTAGACCGCGTCCGATCACGCCTATCTTCCCGCAAATGTCGGATGCTGTAAACAAAATGTTCGAAGATGTCACGATTGGCAAAAGAAACATTGATGCGTCCATTGCAGAGGCCGTTACGACAATTGATAAAGCGTACGCAGATGTCCTAGCACAGCAGAAGAAGTAAGTAGCTCCAGATAAGTGAGACGAATCATTTCGGTGATCGTCTCTTTGTCGTTGTTTGGTTAGGCGCTCCAGAGATATGATAAGTAGATATTACTTAAATAAAATGATTAGATTTCAGATATAACGGGGGGATATCATGTTTTTCTCATTGAGGAGCCGTTTGATGGCGGTATTTTCGGTTCTACTGCTTCTCCCTTTTGCAACATTGGCTTATATACTTAGTGAAGAAGCTACCAAAACGATCAAGTCGTCGATTGAAGCTTCAACCTCTCAAACCATTGAGCAGTTTGCCTCACACGTGGGGACGCTACTTACGCAGGTCGAGGATGCAGGCAATCAAGTGGTGAGCGCTCGAACGACTCAGGAGTGGTTGACCGTGCATTTAAATCCAGATAGTACGATTCAGGAACGAGTTCTTACGAAGCAACGATTGCGGGAGTATTTCTCGTCTTATGCGGTGAACAACTCCAGTGGGATATCCATTAGTGCGTTTGCTGAGGATACAGGCGGTGTGTGGACACAGGATATATCGTACAAGAACAGTGAGTGGTTTCAGGGGTTTATAACAGAAAACAAACGTTGGACGACAGCACACAAGGATGTCGATCAGTCGGATGAATTTATGCGAGCGAGATTAATTAATAGCTTTATTTTTCCACTTGTGCAGCTACAGTCCCTTAAAAATATGGGCTTTATCAAAGTGAACTATCCTACAACCCTGCTTCGCAATGCCATTGAAAAGATCCATGTAGGGAAGACGGGAAAAGTTGTTTTGATGACCCACGATGGCAACAGTGTATTGGATCAAAATCTGTCCGAAGATAGGGACATGCTCAAGATGGGACTTCAGCAAATTGATGTGCGATATGATGGCGATGTGAGTGGGATTTTTCCTATGGATGTTAAGGGAGAGACAAATCTGCTTTTCTTTCGCAAGCTGCCTGCTCAGAATTGGACGATTATTGGAAGTGTGCCTGAAGCAGAATTGTATGAAAAAATTACTCAGATTCGAAAGACAATGCTTGCCGTTACCATTTTGTTGCTGGTTGTTGCGATAGTGGTGGCTTTTTGGTTGTCCGCAGGTATAACCAAACCCCTAAGTGTGATGGGGAGGGCGATGAAGCATGTAGAGCGTGGAGAGTTTCATCAGGCGCTTCAAGTGATTCCGAATGCCGGCGAGGGGCATAGCGAAGTCAATTATGTGACGGCTGTGTTCAAGCAGATGACCCATCGGCTGCGCTATTTAATAGAGACGGAGTTCGAGACGAATTTACGTAGGAAAAATGCGGAATACAAGGCGCTGCTACTGCAAATTAATCCGCATTTTTATAATAATACGCTCGAAATCATTAGCGGTCTGGCGGCTATGAGACGGGAAGACCTCGTGATGGATGCGACGGAAGCTTTGGGGAAAATGATGAGATATTCGCTCAATCTAGGTAGTGATTTGGTTCGAGTGGCTGAGGAAATGGCGTATATCCGGGATTATCTATTTATCCTTCATTTGAGACATGAGGAGCGTTTACAGGTTGTGAAAGAGGAAGATCCCGCGGCAGCTGATTTCTTAATCGCCAAATTTATCATTCAACCCCTAGTGGAAAACGCGGTGAAGTACAGCTTAGAGAAGCATGGCGTGGCACGGATTGTCCTAAGGACGAAGCTGAAAGAGGATAAATTGCTGATATCCGTCAAGGATAATGGCATTGGCATGTCCCCTGACTTAGTACAAAATCTACTCGATGAACTCAAGTCTGCTGATTCTGTTGCGATTCTAAGTACCGAGGGGCAAAGTATCGGGCTTCGTAATGTGTTATCACGATGTCGACTGAACTATGGCGAACTATTTCAATTCGAGCTGCAATCCAAGCTGGGTGAAGGAACGGAACTGAATTTGATCCTGCCGCTGATAAGGAGCTGACAACCGAGATGTACAGAATCATGCTGATTGATGATGAGGTCGGCGTTCGTAACAGCATTAAAGCGAAAATAGATTGGTTATCCGCCGGATTTGAAATCGCTTTGGAAGCAGCTGATGGGCTGGAAGCTCTGCAGCTTCTGGAGAAGCACGTGTTGCCGGATGTAATTATTACCGATGTGCGCATGCCGCAAATGGATGGTATTGCTTTTGTTAACGCATGCAAGGAAAAGTACCCCGCGCTTCGCATCATCGTGCTTTCGGGTTACTCGGATTTTGAATATATGAAGGCTGCGATTCAGCTGGGTGTGAAGGATTATCTGCTCAAACCCGTGGTTCGCAGTGAACTAACGGTTCTTCTTGGCAAGCTAGCCACAGAATTGGAAGAAGATCGCAATCGCATCCGGGAGCAGAACCAAGAGGATATCAAAAATCACCAACAGCTGAGGTTGATGCAAGAGCAGCTTATTTGGCAGCTGGTGAAGGATGAATGGTTTAACGTTTCTGCTATGAAGGAACGGATGGAGCAGCTACAGTTATCCGCATTAGCTCTTGATGACGTTCATGCACAGTTTGTCACTATTGAGATGCGCATTCCTCCAGGGAGGTTGGACGATTGGAGTGAGAGGAAAGACTTGCTCTATTTAGCTTTTCACTTGCTTTGTCGGGAGTCTGCTCAGAAATGGGAACACATCTATCCTTTCTATTCGATGAGTCATCCAGCGATGATACATTTTGTCATTTTGGTTCAAAATGCTGAGCATGAACGTTTCCTGGCTGACTTCGTGCGTAAATTAAAACGGGATATCCAAAGCTTCCTCAAAGTGGACAGCGTGCTAGGAATCGGTGAGCCCATAAATGGCTTGAGGCAGCTCAAAGATGGCTACGCATCTAGCATGCTGGCCTGGAGCCAAGGTACAATTCATTCCGATAAGGCCGAAACCGGAAGGAATATGCTCGCTATGACGCACAGCTTTTCACCTGAGGTGGAGAGAAAGTTGATGCAAACCATCGAAAATCTGGATATGTCTGCCTTTACTAATCAACTACACCATATATTCTCCGGTGATCGAGATACGCCGATGTTTGTATTTACCTTTTTGACCTTGCGTATTATTCTCTTGTTCAATGCAATTGCGAAGAAATATGAGTTAGGGGATACGTCTCTACAGAGCTATCTATGGAACTGCCAAATGACCGTAAGAGATTACTCTTCTAGGGAGCAAGTGCTCGAGCAACTGCATGAAATGGCGAAATTAGTTATGGAGGAAGTACGTAAAACAAGGTTTTCGAGCGGTCAGCAAATGATGGAAGCCATTCGCAACTATGTGGATAAGAACTTTTCTTACGAACTCACGTTAGCCTCGCTAGCGGGTATGTTTCATCTGAATGAAACGTACTTGTCAGGTCTGTTTAAGCAAAGTGCAGGGGTAACTTTTAGTGATTATGTCACGCGCTTGCGATTGAACAGAGCAGCGGTATTGCTAGAAGAGAGTGAGTTAAAGCTAACGGATATTGCTTCGTTAGTGGGATACTCAAGCTCGAGTTATTTTAGCACGGCTTTCAAAAAGTTTTATGGGAAGGGACCGAAGGAGTACAGGGAGGAGTTGCATTGGTGTGGTAAATGAAGAATGTAGTTTCTTCAATACAAATCCATTTCTTACTCCAAGTAAATCTGATATAAATTAACCCTAATCTTGTTGTCTACCCTCATCAAACTGATGAGGGTATCTTTCGTCTTAAAAATAGATCCAACACTGTCACGTTCTACAAATCATTTTAAAAGCAAACTCCCAATGATATTGAAATCTTTCACCTCTGTGACTCGGTACAATTGCAATACATCAAAATAGACAACGAGTAGAAGGAGGAACCATGCGAAAGAAAGTTGGGTTACGGGTGGCAGGCAGCGCCTCGATTATACTTCTAGTTTGGGGAGTGACGGCTTTGTTAATAGGTGATGGCAAATCGAAGGAATCAGTGGAGGAAACAGCATTCTCTTATGTGAAGGATCCGACTTATTATACGGAAAAATTTCGACCGCAGTATCACTTGTCACCGGAGACTGGCAATATGAGTGATCCCAATGGGATGGTGTATTTTGAAGGGGAGTATCATCAATTTTATCAAAATAGCGGACAATGGGGTCACGCGGTTAGTCGGGACATGATTCACTGGGAACACCTTCCAGTGGCTCTAGCGCGGGATGCGCTCGGTGAAATCTGGTCAGGAAGCGCGGTTGTAGATACCATGGACACGAGTGGGTTCTTCGGCGGTAAAGCGGGGTTGGTCGCGATTTTTACCCATTTCAAAAGCGGACTGCAGTCGCAAAGTATTGCTTACAGCACGGATAAAGGACGGACCTGGACGAAGTATGAAGGAAATCCGGTGATATCGAATCCGGGTTTGAAGGATTTTCGCGATCCTAAAGTGATCTGGCATGAGCAGACGAAATCTTGGGTCATGGTGGTGTCAGCAGACAACCGTGTTCAATTCTATACCTCGCCAGACTTGAAAACGTGGAAGCTCGCGAGTGAGTTCGGAAGCGATCAAGGCTCGCACGCGGCGGTTTGGGAGTGTCCGGACTTGTTCGAACTCCCTGTTGAAGGCACGAAAACGAAGAAATGGGTGTTGGCCGTTAGCATCGGCAGCAATAACACGACCAAAGGCTCCACAACCCAATATTTCGTAGGAACGTTCGACGGGCATACCTTCCAGAATGATAATCCTGCTTCTGATGTGTTGTGGACGGATTACGGGAAAGATTTCTATGCCGCTGTTTCCTTCTCAAACATTCCGGCGAAAGATGGCCGCCGCATTTGGCTGGGCTGGATGTCCAACTGGCGTTATCCGTTTGCGATGCCGACGGGGGCTTGGAAAGGGAATATGTCCATCCCGCGTGAGCTGGGGTTGAAGAATATTCCAGACCAAGGCTTACGCCTGATTCAGGAGCCGATCCACGAACTGCAAACACTTCGCGGTAAAGAAGTGACGTTTGCGAAGCAGCAACTGACAGCAGGAGTTAATCCTTTTATTAATTTAAAAGGAACTACTTATGAACTCATCTCAGAACTCACTGTTCAACCCAACAGCCTAGTGGAATTCCAGCTGCGCAAAGGGACTGAGCAAGCAACGAAAATCAGTTACGATGCGGATGCTAAGAAGCTAACGATTGATCGAACACACTCGGGTATCACCTCCTTCGAGAAGGGCTTTGCCGAGCAAATGTCGGCACCGATGAAACTGAGGGATGGCAAGCTTAAACTTCACTTTTTCGTAGATGAAGGAAGCCTTGAGGTATTTGCTAATGATGGCGAAGCTGTGATATCCAGCCTGATCTTCCCTGACGCAACGAGTAATCGACTAGAGCTGACCGCGACCAAAGGTAACGTTACGTTGGATAATGCGCGTTTTTATCCAATGGGGACAGTGTGGCGTGAGGAAGATGTGAATAGCACAACACCTCAAAGAGTAGTACTTAACAAAACTACGCTTGATGTGCCTGCGAACGGCAACCGGTCTGTTGAAGCTTCCATCGTTCCGCTTAGCGGACCGCAGGAGTTGAAGTGGACGTCCAGCGATGAAGACATTGTAACGGTTTCTGTGACGAATAATGGTGCAAAGGTTAAGGGCGTTAAAGCCGGGCAGGCTGAGATCAAGGCGACAAGTCAGGATGGGACTGTTGTGTCGAGCCTTCAAGTGTATGTTTTCGATAGTAAATGACAGATATGGAATGGAGTGAGGATCGTTGGCTGCTTTAGAAACACTCGAAACAATGAAAACAGTTAGATCAAGTAAGCAAAAGTTGCAAAGCTTTCTTAAGCATGAGCAGACGACGGCATTCTGGTTTATTTTACCGGCGATAGCCTTGCTGATGGTCTTTGTGTTCTATCCCATGCTGCAAGCTTTTATCATCAGCTTCAAAAATTATTCCTTAGTCGGCGCAGGCGATGTATTTGTTGGCATGGACAATTACGTTCACCTCATGAAGGATCGTGCTTTCTTTAATAGTTTGAAGCATTCGTTTTATTTTGCCGTCATTGTGATTCCGATTCAAACCAGCATCGCTCTTGGGCTTGCACTATTGATTCAGAAAAAAACCGCAACAGCCGGATTGTTTCGAACGCTTTATTTTATCCCGGTTATTATTTCGACAGCGGTGGCGGCAACGGTTTTTAAGCTCATTTATAACAAAGAGTTCGGACTCCTGAACAGTGTGCTCAAAGCGCTGCAGCTCCCGGTAACAAGCTTTCTTTCCGATCCGAAAACGGCAATGAACGGCATCATTGTACTCGGCATTTGGAAGGGTGCTGGGTTCTTCATGATCATTTTCTTAGCAGGCTTGAACAATATCTCGCCAGATCTCTATGAGGCTGCTAGAGTGGACGGCGCGTCACGGATTCAGCAGTTTTTCAAAATTACGCTTCCGTTATTGAATCGGACGATGGCTTTCGTGGTCATCATGACGACGATCGATGCGATCAAACTCTCAGGCTTAGTCTTCGTTCTGACGAATGGCGGACCTAACAGTTCAACGGAGACCGTTGTTTTCTATATTTATAAGCAGGCTTTCACGCAAATGAGGATGGGGTACGCGACGGCAGCAGCTTTTGTCCTATTTGCGATTGTATTGACGATTTCTCTTGTTCAAATGAAATTATTTAACAAAGACAATGATTAACATCTAGGAGGGATTCGCTGTGAAAAAATTAACGAACATCGTCACCATGATTGTGATGATTGTGATCGCTCTAATTTCAGTCGCTCCGATCATATGGATGGTTACTGGCGCTTTCCGGCCGTACCAGGAGCTTTTCAAATACACATCGCTGAATATTCACTTACTCGTACCCGTAGAATGGACGTGGAAGAATTTTCATAACGTCATTTTCAATGCGAGAAATCCATTCCTGCGCTATATCTGGAATACATTGCTCGTTGCTTCCGTTGTAACGATACTGGTGCTGATCATTAATTCGATGGCGGCCTTTGCGTTTGCTAAGCTTAGATTTCCTTTCAAAACGGTCGTATTCGCTTTATTTATGTCGGCGATGGTGATTCCGGGTGAGGTCACGCTCGTGCCTAACTACTTGTTGATGCATGATTTAGGCTGGTTGAACTCGTACAAAGCCCTGATTATACCTTCCATGTTGTCCGTATTTGGCATCTTTATGCTGCGCCAATTTTTCGCTGAGGTACCGAATGAAATGATGGAAGCTGCCAGGATCGATGGAGCAAGCTTGACTCGCACATTCGTAGCCATTGTGCTTCCGGCGGCCGTGCCTGCGTTAATTACGCTTGGACTAATGACTTTCCTAGGAAACTGGGATTCCTATCTGTGGCCACTCATTGTGATCAATGATCAGAAAATGCAGATGATCCAAGTCGGGATCTCCACTTTTTCATCGAATGAGGGGACGGATTGGTCCAAGGTCTTGGCAGCGAATACGTTGTCTACCGTTCCGATCTTACTGCTATTTCTATTTTTGCAGCGTTACTATATTCAAGGGATTACGATGTCGGGAATTAAGGGCTAGGGATCAGAGCAGGAATTATTTATGCAAAAGAAAGGAGCTTATAACATGAACTACGATGTAGTTGCGCTTGGGGAATACTTGATTGATTTCACTCCGTGTGGTCGTTCCGAAGCTGGACAGCCGTTGTTTGAACGTAATCCGGGCGGAGCACCGGTGAACGTGGCAGCTGCTTTGGCGAAGCTTGGCAAGAAGACAGGGTTCATCGGGAAGGTGGGGAATGACCCTTTCGGAGAATATTTACGCGAAGCGCTTCTCGCAGTCGGTGTGTCCGATCAAGGAGTAGTTGTAACAGATGAAGCTCATACGACGATGGCTTTCGTTCAGCTGGATGCAGATGGAGATAGATCATTCCATTTTGCTAGAAATCCAGGTGCTGATCAGTTGTTGAGAGCAGATGATGTAAATCTGTCTATGCTCTCGGAGACGCGTATTTTTCACTTTGGCTCGATTTCGATGACGACAGAGCCTGCATACACAGCGACTTTAAAGGCTGTTCAGGTTGCGAAGGAGCTTGGAGCACTTATTACTTATGACCCGAATTGGAGGCCTTCATTGTGGAGAAATGAGGAGCACGCGTTAGAAGTAATCCATGTAGGTCTACGTCTTGCGGATGTGGTGAAGGTTTCCGAAGAAGAGCTCTTCTTCTTGACTGATGAGCCCAATCTAGAGAAGGCAGCAAGACATTTAGTTGAACAGTATGGGCTTACCTTGCTATTGGTCACAGCAGGAGGTGCAGGTTCTTTTTATCAGATGAAGGATTGGTGGGGGCAGGTGGAGAGCTTCCACGTTCAGACCGTGGATACGACAGGTGCTGGAGATGCGTTTTTCGGCGCTTTGTTATATGAGATTTTGGGTCGAGCTAAGCCACTACAAGCTTGGCAGGAGGAGGATCTTCAAGAAGTATTGCACTTTGCAAACGCGGCAGGGGCTCTAGCGACAACTAGGAAGGGTGCCATTCCGTCGCTGGGTACGCTAGAGGAAATTCACGCGTTAGTAAGAGATGGAAATGACCGATTCTTTGTAGTATAAATAGGGGGATTATATGTACAATTATGAAGAAAACAAATTCATAAAGAACGCTCGCACAGGTTCTTATGAAGAAAAATACAGACCTCAGTTCCACTATTCACCTGCGAAGAACTGGATGAATGATCCTAACGGCTTGGTCTACTACGAAGGTGAATACCATCTTTTCTATCAATATACGGTTAATTCCACCAGTCCTGATTTCCCCCGCATGCATTGGGGGCATGCAGTAAGTAAGGATTTAATCCATTGGGAGGAACTCCCGCCAGCGATTTCGCCTTGCGAGGACGGAGCGATCTTCTCGGGAAGTGCAGTGGCGGATATAAACAACACAAGTGGCTTCTTTCATGAGGAAGGTTCCGGTCTTGTTGCCATTTACACGAACGAAGGCAATCAAGCTCAGCCTAATAAACCGCAAGTTCAAAGCATCTCTTACAGCAGGGATAGAGGACGGACATGGATAAGGTTTGAAGGAAACCCGGTTCTGTTCCCTGCCAGTAATACAGCGGATTTTCGGGATCCCAAAGTATTTTGGCATGATGAATCTTCCATGTGGATTATGGCGTTGGCAGCAAGAGATCGCATAGAGTTCTACACTTCGGAAGATCTTAAGGCGTGGAGCTTTGCCAGCGAGTTCGGTTCCACAGTACCCTTTGTACATCGTGGCGTGTTCGAATGTCCCGATATCTTCCAGGTTCCTGTGGATAATAATCCAAACAACAAGAAATGGGTTTTGGTTCTGAGCGTCGGGGACCTTAACGGGGAAAATATGAGCGATCCGCAGCCGCCGGCGGGCGGTTCCGGTATGATGTATTTTATAGGTCACTTCGACGGTAAAACATTCATACCAGATAAAACCATCGAGTCTATTCACGATATCCAATGGGTTGATTTCGGATCTGATTTTTATGCAGCGGTCACCTGGAATGGGATTCCGAAAGAGGATGGGAGAGTAATATGGATCGGTTGGATGAACAATTGGCGTTATGCTACTAAATTGCCATCTTTGGAATGGCGCGGAAATATGTCACTACCACGAGAGGTTCAGCTCAAAACTTGTCTAGAAGGATTTCATTTGATTCAGCTGCCGTTGAAGGAATTGAGTAAATTACGGAATCCAATAACATCCCTAACAGACCTGATTATTAAACCAGGAGATAACCTATTATCCGAAGTTACTGCCCTTAAAGCGGAAATCATTGCTGAATTCGAAATAGGTACCGCGTTAGAATTCGGTTTCAAGCTCCGCAAGTCTTCAATTCAGAAAACCATCATTGGATACGATGTCGAAAATGAATCTCTGTTTTTTGATCGAACAAATGCCGGCTCGGCGGATTTTCATCCGGATTTTGCAGCTAAACACACCGTGCCTCTGAAGCCAGAGCATAAACGGATTCAAGTAACTATTTATGTGGATGGGTCGAACATAGAACTGTTCGGTAATGAGGGTACTGCCGTTATCACAGACTTGGTTTTTCCTGATCCTGAAAGTCAAGGACTTGAGCTGTATGCAGTCGGC
Organism: Paenibacillus violae; assembly: GCF_032461945.1. Classification (NCBI taxonomy): domain Bacteria; kingdom Bacillati; phylum Bacillota; class Bacilli; order Caryophanales; family Paenibacillaceae; genus Paenibacillus; species Paenibacillus violae. The sequence continues at coordinate 231,479 of NZ_JAWCUD010000013.1, read as the reverse complement.
GGGTCTGTCAAGGTGATTTCCTTGCAAATTAGTGATATGACGGGGATTTGGGAAAGAAAATACAGCGAGATATAAGGCTTTGTATGATACCATACAATACAGGGAAGGCTCTTTTATTCAAATGTTGCACATCTCGTTGCACTAACGCAGAACGTTAGTTGAATACAGACACCGCAGCACCCGGTCATGTCGATCGGCTACCGTTTCCGGATGCGTTAGTTTTTCACTGAAATGAAAATGGAGGATCACTTGATGAAACCAACCAGTCATGAAACTGCCATTCAATATTTGAAGACAGCTTTTTTTTCCGAAAGAGATTTACGATTTAGAGAAGCAATCAATGATTTGAATTATCATTTTATAAAAACCAATGATGTTCAAGTTTTAAAAGATATTTATTTTAAACTAAAAGACATTACTTTAAGAAATATAATACTCGGGATTTTAATGCATAATGAAATTGGCCTAAAGCAATTTTTTTAGATGTATATAAAAAAGAACGATACTTAGATATGAAGTTGAAAGCAATTCGTGGTTTAGCAAATTATGCAACAGAAACTGAAATTGAGAAGATCATGGAACACTTCTTAAAGCTGTTAATGAAAAGACCTGAGAATACACCTTACAACTATCAAGAATATGAATTTATACGTTCTGCCTGTGGACTTCCGTATTTAATAAAAAAATACGGATATTCTTGTTTTGAAACAAGAGGAGAAACAGTATAATGAAATGCCCGAAGCATTCAAGGGGCATTATTCATTTGATGAAGATGGTAATCTCATAGAGCTAAGAAATCCAAATGAAGCAAAAGAAATGATGAATAACTTCTTTGCTTCAAAAAATAGTCGAACTAATGATTGAACTCCTGAGAAGAAAAGTTTAATAAAACAACTAGGACGCTGCTGACGGCATCCATTGGCAGTAGTGTTAAGCTATCGGGCAGATTACTTTAGTTACAACATTGACCTTCGGGAAAATACAAGTTCTACTGCGATGCCCAACCGATACATTCTTATCTAATCAAAACTTTACCTATACCCTTGGCAAGGCAGCATGTTACCATATTACTGTTGTCCGAAAATTTACCAGTACCGGGGGTATTTTAATATATGAGCATCAACTTAGAAGATTGGATTCATGAAGCCGATTTGGTGAGCATGCAGAAGGCAATGTCTTCGGGTGAATGTACATCCGAAGCTCTCGTGCTTGCATATATCGAACGCATTCATAGGTATAATCCTCTGATCAATGCCTTATTAGAGATCAATCCAGATGCGCTTGAAATAGCAAGGAATCTTGACCTTGAGCGAAATACAACAGGTAGTAGGGGGCCGCTGCACGGAATTCCAATCCTGCTCAAGGATAACATCGATACGTACGACCGGATGCATACGAGCGCTGGTTCAATCGCATTGGCTGAGTCGTTTGCTCCTGAAGATGCGTTCGTAGCCGCAAAGCTCCGGGCTGCTGGCGCTGTTCTTCTAGGTAAGGCCAATATGACCGAGTGGTCGAATTTTATGTCCAATCGTATGCCAGCTGGATACAGTTCCAGAGGAGGATATGTGTTGAATCCATATGGACCTGGCAAGCTCTTCGTCAGCGGATCAAGTTCAGGATCGGCTGCAGCCGTAGCGGCGAACCTGACAGCAGCAGCGATCGGAACAGAAACCGCAGGTTCGATTATTGGGCCGGCCAGCCAACACTTTCTCGTCGGAATAAAACCTACTGTAGGGCTTGCGAGCCGCAGCGGCATTATCCCGATTTCTATAAGTCAGGATACGCCAGGACCGATTTCAAAGACAGTCACTGATGCAGCGATTCTACTTGGGGCACTCGTCGGGATTGACGAAAACGATAAGGCAACTTGGACTAGCCCGCATCGTACTTTTCATGACTACACATCGTATCTCGACCGAGACTTTCTGCGTAAAACTCGCATTGGGATTCCCAGACATTACTATCGGTCGTTGGATGAAGAAAGACTCTCCATCATGGAATCCGCCATTAATGTTCTGCGTGAGCAAGGTGCTACAGTTATCGATACTGTGAACCTCCATTTGGAACAGCATCCATGGAACAATGATGTTATCTGCTACGAATTCAAAACAGGCCTGAATCGCTATTTATCAAAGTTGAACTCGGATATGCCCGTGCATTCTCTTCAAGATCTGATAGCTTATAATCAGAAACACGCTGCATCCGCATTGAAGTTTGGCCAAGATAATCTGATTCGCTCGGAACAAAATGCGCTAAACGAGACAACATATCAACTTAAACGACAAGAATATAACCATCCGGCTGTAACGCAAGGGATTGACTATGTACTCGATCAACACGGCTTAGATGCTTTAATGTTACCCGGTGACGTTGATGGCATGTACATTGCTGCCCGGTTAGGGTATCCCCTTATTACAGTGCCCGCCGGTTATTCAGCAAAAGGAACAATTGATGCTGATGGCGATTCGACGCAGGGTCCATTTGGTGTTGTCTTTTCCGGGAGGGCTTTCAGTGAGCCCACGCTAATCAGCATCGCCTATAGTTTTGAGCAGGCAACACTATTCCGTCGTCCACCAGAAATGGGCTAAGCTAACGGAAAACAATAGTTGAACATTCAACAAGAACAAGGCTGCCGGCAATGTGCGGCAGCCTTTCGTTCACCTAACGGGAGTTTAGCGTCAGATAGAAACATCTAATATAATGTGCTTATCCACTTGAATGGAGGGACTAACCTTGGGCATTAGGAATTATCTGATTGGAGGCGTTTCCGGCGCTGGCAAAACTACGGTCTGCAACGAATTGCAGCGGCGCGGCTACCATGCCATTCATGGTGATCGAGAATTGGCTTATCAAGGCGATCCGGAAACTGGTACCCCAACGGATGGCTTTAAACCCGAACACCACATTTGGCATGTAGATAAAGTAAAAGCTTTGGTCGCCAATCAGGATGAGGCGGTAACATTCTTCTGCGGTGGTTCGCGGAATTTCCCCAAATTCATCGATCTCTTCGACGAGGTGTTTGTCCTTGAAGTCGACTTGGAAACCAGTCTCCGGCGGATTGATGAGCGAGTAGCACTGGACCCAACTGACTGGGGTGGCAGACCAGAGGAACGGGAAATCAGTGCGCGAATTTATCAAACGAAAGAAGGCGTTCCCAAAAACGGGATTATAATCGACGCCACCGCACCGATCGCGCACGTCGTTGACGAAATCCTCCATCAAATCGAAGCAAATAAACGCCAATGACAGTAACTTATGGTCACTCACGGACAGCACCTGGATACGACCACTGCGCTAACGGAGAACGTTAGTTCAAAACAAGGAAACAGAATATGTTATCTAAGCGTGATTAGTTAAATCATAAAAGAGTGATTCCAAGCGGAGGGTTATGTCTTGAAAGAAATTCTCGATATAATTAAGTACAGCTGCATAGATGAAATTTATTTAATTGGTTTCGTAGATACAGATGATGCAGGAGTCACTGAATTTACGGCTCTTATGAGATACCTATTTTTTGAATTTAATGGTCAACTTTTAAAGCTAGAATCAATATCAATTTCTCAAACTATATCAGTCCAATTAGAAATTGATCTGGAAGATGTTATCCCAGCAAAATCAAGAATCAGCAATATAATATTTAATAATCCATTAATAGATAATAAAGTTGCAGAAATCCAGTTTTATAACTTACAAGTAAATAATCTTAACGAAATATTATGTGATGCATTGAAAATGATACTTCAAAATAAGCAAGAAATATTCTTGGACCCTTCATTTTTGGGGATCAATATTGGTCCATCAGAAGTAGAAAAATTATGGAGAGATAATCAAGCAGATGACTATGTAGATACTCCTACTCGAATTAATTTTGAAACTTAACAGTCAGGATTAGTCATTAATTGCGACGAGTGATTCAACTAACGCAGAACGTTAGTTCAGCGATCCAGAGAGTAGTTTGTCACCGCGGCAGCTGCTCTTTCTGTCGTTAAGCGAACAGGCAGCATTCCTATTATGAGGAAATACGAGGTTTGAGAAATAAAAAGACTCCTTGGTATGATGTACATGCATTCTACTCAAAAAGAACGAATTAATTAAATTACTTTTTCTACCTTAATTATCGGAGTCGACATCGCAAAATTTAGGCATGTGGCGAGAGCCCAAGACTTCCGCGGGGTCGAGTTCGGGAAGCCACTTACGTTTGAAAACAATCGAGAAGGCTTTGAATTATTCGTGAGCTGGTTCAGGATGATTGCGACGGAGCAGGGGTTCAAGGACGCCATAGTTGGTATGGAACCAACGGATCACTACTGGCTAAACCTAGCTCATTTTCTAAAAGAAAAGCAAAGAACTCGGTGACAACTCGCCAACGAAGAATGACATGAAGGACGCAAAAGTGATGGCACAGTTGATCAAAGACGGGAGATACGCTGTAACGAAGCTTCCTCAAGGTGTTTATGCCGAACTGAGGGAAGCCATGAAAATTCGCGAGCACCTAACAACTGACCTTTGTGTTGTACAAGCACGTGTCCATAACTGGTTAGATCGGTATTTTCCAGAGTTTCTGACGGTATTTAAGGATTGGGAGTGCAAATCTGCTATCCAAATGCTAAGCCTAAATTTATTGCCGCATGAGCTTGTTTCTGTGCCAGACTAGAAGTTGCTGCAGCATTTAAGAGAAGCTGCAAAGCGCGGGCTTGGTCTAGGTCGAATACAGAATCTGAAGGCAGCAGCCAGCCGTTCTGTTGGCATCAGGCAAGGCTCCGAGTTGGCTAAAATGGAGCTAAAGTTTTTGCTGACACATTACGAATGGCTTCAGAACAAACGTGAGGTATTGAAAGCAAAGCTGGATGAACTACTACTGCAGATCCCTCATGTAGAGCAAGTATTGGCTATGAAAGGGATAGGCCGGTACACTATCGCTGGCTTTCTAGCTGAGGTAGGGGACATTGGCCAGTACCGACATCCGAAGCAGATCACGAAGCTCGCTGGACAAACCAGGATAACAAAGCGGGGCAGGAAACGGCTTCGTGCTTTGCTCTTTAGAGTGATGATGCCGCTAGTCGCTAAAAATTCAGCCTTTCGAACCTTACACGAGTATTACACCAAACGGCCTATGAATCCATTAAAAAAGATGCAGTCTCTCATTGGGTTATGTAACAAACTCATACGCATTCTTTTTGGTATCTTCCAGAAGGGCCATGAGTTTAGTGAAGAAAAGATGATTCAGGATATCCCTCGATTTACGGAAATACCACAAGCAGCTTAATTATTGCTTTTTATGATGATGACCTAGGTTAGAGCAAGATAACAAGAAGCGCGGATGAGTCGGAACAACGTTAACATACGGACGAAGGGACCCTGCCCTAGCAGCATATCTGACCTCCACCTCATGGACAGGTTGAATGAAGGAATGTGGGAGGGTTGAGATTTTTAGTGAGGATACGATTGTGGAGGAGCATGCCATAGTAGAACTAACCACTTCTCTCATTAATTTTCGTCACCTCTAACTCTTTCTTTACCCATCCACCCCCAGCCAAAAACGACCACAAGAGAGGCTATAACGATAATCGGCGGTAACATCATAATTAATATGAATTCCAATATCTATTCTCCTTTCGGGTGCATCTGTCCCCGTACATATCTGGTATTAAACAAAAACAATTTCATTAACAGAAACAGTGAAGGAATTAGAAGTAATAGTCCGGTTATAAAAGCAATAATTAAGGCTACTGCCATGGACTGATTAGTAAAATGTTCATACATAGATAAGTAAGGGTAAAGTAGATAAGGTAAGTGAGATGCCCCATAACCGTAAAAAGCAAATGCAAATTGAACCATCACGCAAATAAAGGACAGCCCATAATTTTTTTTCTTCCAAACGAAATAAACAGCTGCCAGAAAGAAGAGAAACGAACATGCAAACATCCAAGATAACTCCGTGATATGCTGATAATGTTCAGGGTTATGCAAGTTAATCGAGTAAAATACGATTAAACTGCAAATGATCGTCGGTGCGCTCCAAATTAATGCCCATTTCCGCACAATTTCAAGAGCTGGCAGATCATTTGCTTTGGCGGCGTAAAATGTTAAAAACATAGCAGAAATATAAAGGACACTAACAATTGCAAGTAAAACAACGGACCATGAGTAAAGACTGAGAAAGAGTTTGCTGTATTGAAATAAGATCTTACCATTCTGAATTTCAATAAAATCACCCTCTGAAATTGTCAGCACTGTTGATAATGAAGCAGGAATCAGAAGTCCAGTTGCACCATATAAGAATGCATAAATTTCTCGACTCTTTATGCCGTATGTATTAAACGCATAGTAGGAACCACGTATAGCAAGAAGTATAATGGCTACGCTACCAGGAACTAATAAGGCTGTTCCATAGTAATAAGCGGTATCTGGGAAAAAGCCTACGATCCCGACAATAAAAAATATGAGAAAGACATTAGTTACCTCCCACACAGGAGATAAGTATCGTTTAATGATATTCTGTATCACGTGTTCCTTACTAGTTCTGTAACTGTAGTAACTAAAAAATCCAGCCCCAAAATCAATAGATGCTACAATTAAATACCCGTACAGAAAGGTCCATAGGACTGTAATTCCCACCACTTCCAAATTCACTTGAGAGCACTCTCCTTATTTTGCAACATAAGCTCGTCTTCGGGCGTATTATTTTTAAACATTTTCACTAAAACACGTAAACATGAAATCCCCAAAATCACGTACAGGGCGAGGAACACGACAAAAAGTAAGCCAACATGTTCAGAAGTCGTTGCACCCTGCTGTGTCTTCATATACCCACGCAAAATCCAGGGCTGTCTGCCTACCTCGGCATATATCCATCCATATTCAATGGCAAACATAGCGAGTGGAGCTCCGATGACAATCGCGGCAAGGAGCAGTTTGTTGTATGGATTCCCTTTTCGAAACCAAAGAGCAAGAATAAACAATAAAGGTATACTGGTTAGATAACCACCAATACCAACCATGGCATCAAAAGTGTAATGAATCCAAAGCGGAGGGATTTCATCCGCAGGAAAATCATTTAGTCCCTTTACTTCACTCTTAGGATTTCCATGAGCAAGTACGCTTAATGCAAATGGGATTTTCCATCCATATTTAACTTCGTGTGTTTCGGTTATAATACCACCCACAATTAAAGGTGCATGTGACATCGTTTCAAAATGCCATTCCCCAGCTGCCAGCTTTTCAGGTTGATATTTCGCCAAATATTTCCCAGACAAATCACCAATCAAGAAGGTTGATATTGCAAAAACAAGTGCTGCAAAAAGCGTCATATTCAATACTTTCTTATAGTAAATATGACGTTTTCCCTTTAATAGGGCGTATGCCGCGTTCCCTGCAATAATAAAAGCAGACGTAAGATAAGCTGAAACCAATACATGGGAGACTTTAGTTGGACTTGCAGGAGTAAACATAGCCTTAAGAGGCTGTACGTTACCTATAATCCCATCAACAATCTCAAATCCTTGCGGAGAATTCATAAAGGCATTAACAAGGGTAATAAAAAGTGCAGAACATGACGCACCAATGACCACAGGAATAATAAACAAAAAATGAATTTTGGGTTTAAATCGATCCCATGTATACATATAAATACCAAGAAAAATGGCCTCGAAGAAAAAAGCGAATATTTCCATAAACATAGGTAAACCGATAGCTTGTCCAGCTATCCTCATGAAATTGGGCCACAAAAGGTTAATTTGTAGGCCAAGAGCCGTTCCAGAAACAACCCCTACGGCTACTGTAATGACATATCCACGTGTCCACCTTCGTGCCATCAAGGTATAATGGGGGTCATTTCGACATATACCCATCCATTCCGCCAAGGCAATAAGAACAGGAATTCCGACTCCGATGGTTGCAAAAATAATATGAAATACAAAAGTCAAAGACATTAGTGCACGGCTGTAAATAACCGGATCATTAGCAAACATGAATTCAACAACTCCTTTATACAATACCGGTAATCTTCTCCATCGTGACTAAAACAGATGGTGAGAAATTGATAATAGTAAGATAACTGCAATGACCAAGCATAGAATAATCAACTTTTTTTCATGCCTTTGATAACGTTCCACGACAGTATCCTTTCAAAATTCGAATGTTCTTTAGTATTATCAAATTCATAAGAAAAATGTATATATTACCAATCAATATTTCGGTAGCAATAGGCAATGCTAAGAAACAGAAGTACATTCTAGGTGAAAGAAGGCAAAGAAAATGTTGCGAATGCTTGGGAAAATGTTTTTGAAGTTACTACTAAATGGAGTTTTTATAATCCCCCTATTGATGTATTTAACGCAAGCCACTCTTACAGAGGCATTCTTTGCCACTTATACTTTTTCGCTAATGTCTTATGTTGCAATTGATCAATTGTTTTTAAGAGTCACCAACAATGGGGTCGCAACTTTAGCAGATGTAGGGCTTGCCTTTGTTTTCTTTTGGTTGGTCGAGAAATTCTTCTTCCACTGGTCCATAAACTTTATGAATGTAGCGATAATTGCTTTGGTTTTTGGCATCATAGAGTTCTTTATGCATAGCTATTTTCAGAAGGACAGGGGAAGACTTGATCGACATAGTTTTAGTGATAACTAATTTAACTAGGTCCTGTAAAATAAAAAACAGAAGGAAAACTCAGATCCTGAGCATTTCTTCTGTTTTTAACAATTTTGTTTCAAGACTTACTATCAGCTTTGCAATTCGATATCCCCAAAACAGCATTGAGTGGACAATAACGAGTCGTTCCCGTAACAATAGGCGCTATTCCAATTAAGCCCCACCATTTTTTATAATATGTCCCTGCAAGAACAATAGCCGATCCAATTGCTATTCTTAGAACTTGCTCCGTCTTCCCTACGTTACATTGCATAAAAACACCTCCAAAGTATCTATAATGCCATGCTGTTACGCTACAGTACACATTGAATATGATGCCCTTTCTCAGTCCGATAATGACGGAATTTGAGTTTGTAATTTCAGGGGTTGACGCAAATAAAAATCTTTAATATAGTATCAATATACCCATACGGGTATACGTAAAATAAAAAGGAGGTGTAAGAAGGAATTCTCGAAACTAAATAGGCAAAAGGAAGAGAATTTTTTTTGCAATTTTATATACCCCCATAGGTATATGACTGGCGTGGTCTAATGAACACGGAAAGGCTGTGCTTTATGGATTTAGCATGGATCATAACTATTTTCACTATTGGATTTTTGGGCTCATTTATTTCGGGAATGGTGGGAATCGGCGGTTCCATTATTAACTATCCGATGTTGTTATTTATACCTGCAGCATTAGGATTTGCAGTTTTTACCCCGCAGGAAGTATCTGCAATCAGTGCAATTCAGGTGTTCTTCGCGAGCTTAATGGGGATGCTTGTGTTTCGAAAAGGGAGACTACTAAATAAATCCTTAGTGCTTTACATGGGTATTTCAATTATCATTGGCAGCTTTATGGGGAGCTTTGTATCCAACACATTATCAAGTTCAGTGATCAATCTCGTTTATGCTATTTTGGCACTGATTGCTGCCATTTTGATGTTTTTACCTAAGAGAGGAAAAGATGTCGAAGATGTAAGCAAAGTTACATTTAATAAACCTCTAGCGGTTATTTTAGCTTTAATCATCGGGACGGTATCAGGGATCGTAGGCGCGGCGGGTGCTTTTATAACGGTACCAGTGATGCTGGTCGTTCTTAAGATCCCAACTAGAGTTGCTATCGCATCATCCCTAGCCATAACTTTCATATCTTCCATTGGCTCTACGACAGGAAAGCTACTAGGTGGACACATGCTTTTGGTTCCATCCATTGTGCTTGTCATTGCAAGTACGATTGCATCACCTATTGGTGCTAAACTGAGTGGAAAAATCAACACAAAGATGCTTCAGTGGATTTTGGTTGTATTGATAACGGCAACTGTCATAAAAATTTGGTTCTCAATTTTCCTTTAAAATCATCCGACCTTTTACCTCTGGAGGGAACTATACATGAATGAAAAACAAATACAAGGAATGAATGTTGCTAATTTAGCTAGAAAGGTTTTGAACCATACACCCATTTTTATTTTAGATGTTCGGAATGAAAGTGACTTCAACGACTGGAAAATCGAAGGCGAGAAAGTTAATATCCTCAACGCGCCATATTTTGACCTTCTGGATGGCGTAGATGAGATTCTTGATCAAATACCGGATGACCAAGAAGTTGTAGTGGTTTGCGCGAAGGAGGGCTCATCGAAGTTTGTAGCTGAACAGTTGGTGGAAAACGGGAAACAATCTATTTCTTATTTGATTGGCGGCATGAAGTCCTGGAGTGAGCATCTTGAGCCGGTGAAAATAGCCGACTTGAATGATGGAGGTACCCTGTATCAATTTGTACGGTTAGGCAAAGGATGTCTGTCTTATATGGTGATTTCTGATGGGGAAGCTGCCGTTATTGATGCGGTTCGGATGACCGAGGTATTCGAGGATTTTGCCAAAGAAAATCAGGCCGTCATCAAACATACCCTGGATACTCACCTTCATGCCGATCATATTTCAGGCGGCCGGCAATTAGCTGAGAAAACTGGAGGATCTTACTGGCTTCCGCCTAAGGATGCGACAGAGGTTGTGTTTCATTATGAAAAACTTGAAGAACACAGCCAGCTTGTCATTGGGAAAACAGAAATCAACATCCAGCCTATTTATTCCCCCGGCCATACGATAGGAAGCACATCACTTCTTATTGATAATCAATATTTGCTATCCGGAGATATTTTATTCGTGAAGTCAATTGGCCGCCCTGACTTGGCTGGGAAAGCAGAAGATTGGGTCGCTGACCTCAGAACGACATTGTATGAGCGGTATAAGCATCTATCTGACGATTTAATCGTGCTTCCTGCCCACTTTGGTACAATTGCTGAATTAGGTGATAAAGGGCAAGTAGCCGCACGTCTAGGTGATTTGTATAAAGAAAATCCTGGTCTGAACATACACGACGAATCCGCATTTAGACGCACCGTTTCGGAAAATCTGCCGCCGCAACCGAATGCCTATCAAGAAATACGCCAAACGAACATGGGGAGAATTAGTCCGACAATGGAAGAACAGCGAGAAATGGAGATTGGACCAAACCGTTGTGCCGTTCATGATGACAGATCAAAATAAATATTTGGAGGAAACCAAGTGTCTAATAAAAACTATAAAGAACTGCTGCCACATGAAGTTTTAGAGCGAATCAAACAGAAAGAGAATGTAACCATCCTTGATGTTCGGGAGCACGACGAATGGGAATCCGGACATATATACGGCGCCAAACATATTCCTCTCGGCCAAATCGCTCGAGCGCTTAATGAAATAGAGCCAAAACAAGAAACAATCATTGTTTGCCGCAGCGGTAATCGAAGCGGAATAGCTTGTGATTATTTATTTTCTATGGGCTATCACGTTGTAAATATGTCTGGTGGCATGTCCCAATGGTCTGGCGAAGTGGTTTACGGAAAATAACCAAATGCAAAAATGGAGGTCTATAACCTATGACAGCATTGCATGTAGATCGTACGCTGGAGTGTGAAGGACTTGCTTGTCCACTACCAGTGGTTCGTACCAAAAAGGCAATAGATGAGATGAATCATGGCGAAGTATTGGAAGTACGTGCGACGGATAAAGGCTCGGTGGCTGACCTAAAGGGCTGGGCAAGCCGCACAGGACACCAATACGTTGGGTTAAAAGAGGAAAACGGCATTTATCGTCATTTCATCCGCAAAGCTGAAGCATCCGGAACCAAAGCGGACATGAAATTTCCTCATACCACAACCAATGATGAGTTATTGGCTAGAATAAATGCTGGAGAAAAACTCAATATCCTTGATGTCAGGGAGCAGGCAGAATATGCTTTTGGACGTATTCCAGGGGCCATTTCACTTCCTTTAGGTGAACTCGAAGAAAAGATGATGCAGCTTGACCCAAACAAGGACTATTACGTTGTATGCCGTACCGGAAACCGCAGTGATATGGCATGCCAAATGCTAACAGATCGAGGGTTTAAAAGTGTTAAGAATGTATCGCCCGGTATGTCGCAATGGGGACATTTTGTAGAAAAAGACTAATTACATTTTTAATTCTAAGGAGGAGTTTAGAATGGTAGATTTGATTGTTGACGCGAAGGGGTTGGCATGTCCACTGCCGATTGTTAAAGCCAAAAAGGGGATCGATTCTTTGGAGCCAGGACAGATCATGGAATTGCAAACGACGGACAAAGGGTCGATGAAAGATTTCCATGCTTGGGTCAATCAAACGAAACACGAACTCATTGATGTAAAAGAAGAAAATGGGATTTTCACATTTACAGTGAAAAAAGGATCATGACCTAAGTACAATTGGAGGATGTGGGAAGCATGGGAGATAACAAAGAGAAAACAACAATTGTTCTTTTTAGCGGAGAGCTAGATAAAGCGATTGCCGCATTTATTATCGCAAATGGCGCTGCCGCCTATGATCATGAAGTCACGATTTTCATGACCTTTTGGGGACTGAATGTACTTCGTAAAGATCAAAAAATATCGGTGAAAAAGGGATTCCTGGAGAGAATATTTGGAAAAATGATGCCACGTGGAGCTGAAAAACTTGGAATTTCCAAAATGAATTTCGGTGGCATGGGACCAAAAATGATTAAACATGTAATGAAAAAGCATAATGCTTTATCCCTACCACAATTAATTGAATTAGCTCAAGAACAAGGTGTTAAACTGATTGCTTGTACGATGACTATGGACTTGCTCGGTTTGCAGCAGGAAGAGCTGCTGGATGGCATTGAATATGCGGGTGTTGCCGCATATTTGGGAGATGCTGCTGATGCTAAAGTAAATTTATTTATTTAACTTTTCAGTTCTCCAGCCTCCTTATTGTTTTCGATGGTCACATCAGCAATAATATACCTATACAGGTATAAAGAAAGGATGGCAGAATATGAAATACGATGATGATGTAAAAAAGAGATTAAAACGTGTGGAAGGTCAAATCCGCGGTGTCTTAAAAATGATGGAGGAAGAACAGGACTGCAAGGATGTTGTAAGCCAAATTTCTGCTGTCAGAAGCGCCGCGGACAAAGCGATTGCCTACATTGTTGCAGTCAATTTGGAACAGTGTATCCTAGAGGAAATGGAAGCTGGAAGAGATTCGAGCAAGATGGTCAAACAGGCCGTTGAATTGTTAGTTAAAAGCCGGTAATAGGATTAGGAAAGAGGTTAGCCTATGGATTATACATCCATTTTAAATATCGTGGCCTTAGTGTTTTTAATCTGGTTTATTTATTCCAGGTTTGCAAGCTTAAAAGGTCTAAACAATCTATCGCCAGCTCAGTTTCAGGAAGAATTGAAGGGAAAGCTTAATTACATTCTGATTGATGTACGTGAACCCGGCGAAGTAAAGCAAGGCTACATTCCAGGTGCGATCAATATACCGTTATCCAAGATGAAACAAAGAGTTGGCGAAATTCCAAAAAATAAACATGTATATCTATATTGTCGGAGTGGCATGAGGAGCAAACAAGCAGCAAGAATTCTAAAAAAGAATGGTTTTCATAAACTATCTCATTTACAGGGCGGAATTATGTCATGGAAAGGGAAGTTAACTAACTAAATAAATAAATAAATAAACATTAGCCCCGTGGGTTAATGTTTTTTATTTTACATAAGTTGGACTCTTGCCCATTTTTCACTCCATTTATTAGGCATAAGCATAAGATAAGAGATAACAATAAAATCAGTGGAGGTAAGTCATTATGTATCGTAGTTCCTACCATTATTATCAATGGTATCATCCCTTACGTTGGAATTGGAAAAACCCCGAATGGAGCTACACTTGGTATCCTCACTATCACAATCGGGACAGTACCAACTATAATGGAAACATGAATTTAACAGATTATGGACCAAGACCATTGGTATTGAATATTGACCAAGCAACTAGGCAAAACAATACTTACCGTACAGCTTTATGGACGGGGGAACACTTTCAAGTGACCTTAATGAGTATTAATGTTGGAGAAGACATAGGTTTAGAAGTACATCCCTCAACAGATCAATTCATACGCATTGAAGCTGGTCAAGGATTTGTCCAAATGGGAGATAGTAAAGATAAATTGGATTTTCAACAAATGGCTTATGATAATTTTGCAATTATGATACCTGCTGGAAAATGGCACAACGTAACCAATACAGGTAATACACCACTTAAAATATACGTTATCTATGCTCCACCGGAGCATCCCCATGGTACGATTCATCAAACAAAAGCAGATGCGTTGTCGTAAATATTTAGGTGTGACAACAGCAAGTGATTCAAGTGATAAATGTTATTACTGAAAGAAAGCCTAACTTTGAGTTAGGCTTTAGTGTTTCTTGGGCATAGTAAAATTAGAGGAGGATACAGATGGAAGCAGGAAGCTCTCATGAATCAAAATTAGTACAACAGCATCTTGCGAATGAGCGAACGTTTCTCGCTTGGGTTAGAACAGGAATCGCTACTATAGGACTTGGCTTTTTGGCCACAGGAATAGTATTTCGAGCCAACCTGTATTCCTATTGTATTCATAAAATCGCTGCAATCGTAGGAATTAACGGTAAATTCCTTCAATACACGTCTCCCCGAGGAAAAGTTTACAATACAGTTGCCGCTGCCATCAAAAGCATTAACGACGACCCGGGCTCCTTTATGTACACTACAATCTGGTCTCGCGTGGCGGAGGCAGATACGATCTGGTTCAGGAAAATGCGATCAAATCTGGCATCACCGCGCTCCGATTTTTGAGATGAGAAGAAAACGATTTTAGGGGGCTCGATTGAAGAGATCCCCCTTTTTTGTGCTTGAACCGAAAAGATAGTTTCTCCCTAATCTATTGTGGAACCCCTTAAATCCCAAGTGATAGGGATCTTCTTTGTCGTTATTTTTCCATTACGAACTGTTAGAATGACGATGTGGTTTATTCGTTTTCAAATGTGTTAAGCATCACCTGGTTGATCGTGTGTATTATTTTGTGCAGACTGGTCAGGCGATTTTCGAGTTCGAGATTGCAGTTCCTTATCTACGGTACGCTGAGATTTGGTTATCTTAGTTTTAGTTTTATCGGACATTGAGATTACCTCCCACCCCTTTGAGTAATTTGAAACATATATATTGTACTCACTTAAGAAGTAATATAAGCAGACACATTGTGCCAATCACTTTTAGTTTCTTATTCTTTAGCCGGACATGATCATCATCTCCTAGCAAAACAATCCCAACTTGTCTCTTGACAATGAAGGGATTCGTTCCGTGTTTTGCCTATTTTATCTGGCGCTTGGGAAAATACGACGAACCATCTCGCTGAATTGTTCGACAAAGCCGGATGCCGGTCTTCCTTGACCTACATCCGTTATATAAGAATTCACACGATCGACAAATTCAGGATTCGAAGATACGTACACATTTTGAATATTTGCATCCGTAGCTTTGACTTGCTGGGCAATTTGATTCTCCAAATCCTTGGTCAGCTCGGTTTGTGGCGTA
This sequence comes from Paenibacillus violae, assembly GCF_032461945.1. NCBI lineage: Bacteria > Bacillati > Bacillota > Bacilli > Caryophanales > Paenibacillaceae > Paenibacillus > Paenibacillus violae. The sequence goes on along the minus strand of NZ_JAWCUD010000013.1, from coordinate 215,921 downwards.
TTCACCACAGCTGCCACGTAAGCATTTCGATTGGTAACAAGGACATTCGCAGATTTGACTCCTGGCACCTGTGTAATTTTATCAGCGGCTTGTTTCGCAATTTGAATGCGGTTGTCGCCAGCTGACGGTTGATACTGATTCTGCCGAATCGGGGCAACTGTTCCTTGCGGAACCCCTTGCTGCCGGACCTGATTCTTGGCATTGTATGTGCATCCTGTCGCAATCACCATGCAAGATACAATAAGCAGTGTAGCTCCTTGGATTTTGCGTTGTATGGTAAGCATCATATAGCACCTCCATCTTGATGCTCTTATTATGCTGCTAATTACTTTGAACCATTCATGGCATGTTTCCAAAGGATAAATTCTGACTGTACCATACTTTTCGTCGACATGTTGGATGTAAATAGGCGACCCATTATTTTTAAAATCCCGAGGATAATCCCCTGCTTTACTGTTCCAAGGTCGTCTGGCCTTCAGTCGGTGGCTAACGAGAATTTTAGCGGCGTAGCCGTTTTTTTGTTTGAATGAATAATTTGATTGATCATTTGGAATCGTATAACAGGATGTTAATAACTCGCAACAAAGGGAGGGAACTACTATGGCTAAGCCAGACAATCGCGAAGATAACCCAGCCCGTATTCAGAATGCCATCGATAATACAATGGCCAATCTAAACGAAGCTGAGGAATACTTGGATGAACATGCGGATGAAATTTCTGCTGTAGACAAAGAGAGCATCGAATCAAAAAATGCTCGCCGCAAAGAGAGCATCAATGGATTTATCGCAGAGAAACAAGACGAAACCAACGCACAAGAATAACAGACTTTCCCACTAAATAAAAGCACCCTTTAGTCGAGATATCGGATAACCATTCTGGTTCAACCGATATCTTCTATGGGGTGTTTTTCTATGCCCGTTATTTCTTGCCGCCATTTTCCTATACTCGGAATTTAATTTTCATGGGTGAAGTTCGGATGAATCGGGAAAAGCGAAGACAATTTGAAAAGAGAAACGAAAGAAAAAGAAGAAAAAAAATAAAATCTAAATATTGTATATATACACGATTAGCAGCCAATCTTTCTGAAGATTTTTAAGATAGTCGGCTGCTTTTAAAACAAATATAGAATTGAACGTCCGTTCAAAAAATTGAAATAATAGCTGTTCTTCGTTCCTTATGAATGGAAAAAAGAAAAGAACCGGACATTCTGCCCCCTCTAGAAACGGACACTCTTATTTATAATAATTATTAAAAAGTATTGACTTTCATCTATATTTATTTATAATAATTATTATCTGATATCGATTATCAGTGGACAAGCAGTGGAACGGATAGAAAGGGTGCAGCGGCAATGTACGATGTCATTATTATTGGAGCAGGACCGGCAGGAGCTTCAGCTGCCATCTATACAGCTAGAGGAAACTTGAAGACGTTGGTGATTGATAAAGCGCCGAACACGGGAGCTTTGGCCATCACGCACAAAATTGCCAATTACCCAGGGGTAATTGGGGCGATGTCTGGCAAGGAATTGCTGGATACGATGCGGGAGCAAGCAAAAGGCTTCGGCGCTGAATTTATTCAAACGACAATTACGGCTGTAGATGTGGAAGATGAGACGAAAGTCGTGTTTACGGCGGACGGTATGTATGAAGGCAAATCGATTATCATTGCGACGGGATCGAAAGGACGCAACCGTATGCTTCCTGGTGAAGAGAACCTGCTCGGGCGTGGCGTGAGTACTTGTGCAACGTGTGACGGCGCTTTTTTTGAAGGAAAAACGGTCGCAGTCATCGGTGATTCGGAAGAAGCGCTGGAAGAAGCCCAGGCACTAAGCAAATTTGCGGAAAAAATCCACTTCGTGGTACCGCGCCCCGAATTGCAAGGCGTTCATCATACCCCGGAGATACCGGGAACGGACATCCTCTATAAAGCCAAACCGCTTGAAGTGCTTGGTACCAATAAGGTAGAAGGGCTTCGCATTCGCACAGGCGTTGGTACGGAAGAAGTTCTTGAGGTGGACGGCGTTTTCGTCTTCCTATCCGGAAGCAAACCGGGGACAGACTTCCTGCAGGGCCAAGTGCCGCTGGATGAAGAGGGCTTCATGATTCTCGACAGCTCGATGCAATCATCGGTTCCAGGCGTGTTCGGCGCCGGCGAAGTTAGACGCACACCTGTTAAGCAAGCGGTCGTTGCAGCTGCGGATGGGGCCATTGCGGCCATGGCCGTTGATAAATTTATTAATAAACGGGCTCAATTGATCCCGCAATATAAATAATCTTACAACCTATTAGGAGATGAAATCATATGTCTAATGTCATTGTTTATTCAAGCACGAATTGCCCTTATTGCCAGCAGTTAAAAAAATACTTAACCGATCAGCAAGTGGCCTATGAAGAAAGAAATATTGATCTAAATGACCAATATGGCCAAGAACTTCACGATATGGGCATGATGTCTCTTCCGGTAACGGTGATTGGCGAGCACAAAATTCTAGGTCTCAATGTGACCAAGCTCAAAAAGGCATTGGCTGAAGTAACTGTTTAATTCACATAAAATAGATAGATAAAGAGGAGAGAGAACCATGACACAATTAACCGTACAACCATCCCAATCTTTTGCTAAAATAGGACTGCCGGCACCAACTTTTTCACTTCTGTCCACGAAAAACATGGAAACTTTAGAAGAAAAAATTTCTCTTGAGGACTACAGAGGCAAGTGGTTAGTATTCTTCTTCTGGCCTTTCGATTTCACCTATGTATGTCCAACAGAAATTACAGCTTTCAGCGACAACTATGAGGAGTTCCTCGATTTGGACTGCGAAATCGTAGGAGCATCCGTGGATAGTGTATACACGCATAGAGCTTGGACACAAACGCCGCGCGACCAAAGCGGTATCGGTCCCGTGAAATTCCCGCTCGTCAGCGATTTCTCCAAAGAAACTGCGCGCGCGTATGGCGTGCTGGATGATGAAACAGGTGCAGCTCACCGCGGTTTGTTCATTATCGACCCTGAAGGTGTGCTGCGCTACCAAGTCGTGACAGACATGAATGTTGGACGTTCGGTAGACGAGACGCTGCGCGTGCTTCAAGCGCTTCAAGCCGGAGGACTTTGCCCGGCGAACTGGAAACCTGGTGACAAAACGCTATAATTTATAAATGTAGCATGCCCCAATTCGTATTTAATCTACGGATTGGGGCTTTCGTGTGCATTCGGGGCTGCATTTGCAGTATAATAGGAAGGCAAATGAGGCAACGACAGAAAGGTTAGATCGATGATGCAGTCCATTTCGGACAAACTATTTATGGGTTCTTTGATTTTATTGATGATTTCCGTTGTGGTCAGCGGAATCGGGTTTCAATTCGTGAACTGGCGCTCGCAAGTAACAGATGAGTTGGATGCGGAGACGAATTCCAGTTCCGCCCGTAAGAAGGCGGTCATGGAGCGTCAAGATAAGAGCTTGAAGCGTGTACTTCGTTCCTATTTATTCTGGATCGCGATTGCAGGTATGCTCGTATCCGTCTTACTCTCTCGATTGTAAGCTCTTTTAATACAGAAAAAGGCGTATAGCGGCTCTAGGAGCCCATGCTATATGCCTTTTTCGTTTAACCGGAATCTCGCGCGATGAAACGGGACGAGAGAATGATTTTCTCGGCTTGTCTTCCCGGGTATTTAAGCCTGTAAAGGAGAGTTTCCACTGCTCGAATGCCGAGCGATTCTTTCGCAAGCTCAATGGTGCTAAGAGGCGGATGCGCATAAGCGGAGGCATCAATATTATCAATCCCGATAACCTTAACCTGGCCCGGAACATCGATACCTTGGCGCTTCAGTATGGGAATCAGCTCCAGAGCTATTTGATCGTTAGCGCAGATAATGCCTTCGGGCAGGCTTTCAGGTGAAAGAGCCAAAACTTTGCGCTCCAGGTACTGCAGGACCTGTCGACTCTGGTAGGGAATGCTCCATTTCTTCAGAGAGTAGTCCTCATCCGGTTTGCTTAAATCTTCCATGGCCATTCGGCAGCCCCAGAAGCGCTCCTTGAAGCTGACGGCAAATTGATCATCGCCGACGAAAACAAGCCGTTTCAAGCCGGCTGCGAGGAGACGTTGACAGGCCATTTTACCCGAGTCCAAATTATTATTGAGAACGCAATCGACATCCACTAGAGGTTCGGAATGGTCAATTAATACGAGCGGAATCCCGGTTTGTTGGAGGGAGATGACCGAAAGGGTAGGAAAAGTTCCTGCCAGAAGATGGCCCGCGCAGTGGGCAGGATTCACATAGGAAGGAATCTGCAGTTGTTCGTTATGATGAGCCGGCACAGGGATGATCAGATGCTCGAAGCCCAGCTCCTTGCTGGCCGCCCCGATCCCCGCGAGAACTTTTCCCCAGAATGGATTATCTTGCTGATAAATGGCCTGAATCCAAACCAGAATATAAGGCGTTTGCCCGTTAACGCTCACAGGTTCAGTATTCAGGCTTCCAGAGTTCTGCGCTGCTGATTGGATGAGATATCCCATGGCTTTCGCCATTTCTTGAATACGAAGCCGATTCTCCTCGCTTACACCTGATTTTCCGGACAGCGCTTGGGACACGGTATATTTAGATAGTCCTAGTCGATCTGCTATTTGCTGCATGGAAACTTTTTTACTCAAGGATTGCACCTACTTAAATTAAAATCATTTTTCACATAACAAAACTAACAAATCTCATTGTTTACTAAAAAAGAGACATTGTCAATCTATTGGGAAGTTTACGTATAAAAATGAATTGACGTCAAGACTGAAAATGATTACAGTAGGGGTGCTGAAATAAGTGTTAGCCTAACAAAAATAACAAAAATTATAATATTCAACACAACGGGAGGTTTCAAAATGGGTGACTGTGTAATTTTTTATGATGCAGCGTTTCCTTATGAAGGCACTCGGCCGGACAGCCGCAGTCTAGAAGCATTGGCACAATTGGGCCGGATTGTAGGTGCCGAGGAGCTATCGGAAGCCTTACTGCAAGGTACAGCTGACAATTTTCTTCATCTCCATGGGAGGTACTTTCCAAAAGCAGCTTGGGAAGCAGTAATGTCGCATGTTCGCAGAGGGAAAGGCCTGCTTCATCTCGGGAGCGCGCCATTTCGAGTGCCGGTTTATCCAAGCAACGAGGGATGGACAGTGGAAGCAGAGCAAACCGGATACCATCAGCTTTTGCAGATCCACGAGGTGCTTCCAGTCGACCCGGCACCGATAGCCCGTTATGCGGCTCATTCGGATCTGCCTTTGCTCGCCGGCAAAGAGGCGTTGTTTCAAGTGCAGCCAACGGTTGGTCTGGCGCTTCACGTAACTCGCGCGGATGATCATCCGGGTCAGGTTGGCTCGAGCGGACCGATGGACGCCCACCTTTTGCCGCTGCTGAAGGGAATTTCTCCAGAAGGCCGCGAAGTTGCAGCGCCAATCGTGCTGCTGGAGAACACGAAGGGTGATTTTGCAGGCGGACGCTGGATTTTCGCCAACTTGGTGACGGATGATGCCTTCTGGACACAAGGGGGAGCGGAAGTGTTGAGGGACTTGGCTGCCTTTACGGCGCGGGGGGGAACCGAAATTTGGTTCAAGCCGAATTACGCCTGTTATGATCCCGGTGACCGAGCGGCATTGACCATCCAATTGCAAACGCTTGCCAATCGCGAAGCAGCTGTTTCGGCTAATACGTCGTGGACATTCCATGTTCAAGTGAAGAAAGACGGCGTTTCGGAGCCGTTATGGTCAACTTCTGTTCAAATGGAGGCATCCCGCGAGCTGACTTATAAAAAAATGAATGTGCCGGTCGATCTGGAGCCCGGATATTATTCGGCAGTTTGTACAGCCATTGCCAATACAGGAGAGACGCGTTTCTACCAGCAGGGTTTTTGGGGATATGATACGGAGCTGCTGCGCGAAGGAACACCGCTTTCCTGCGATCGCGACTATTTCATTAAAGATGGGCGTCCGCTGCCGATCGTTGGCATGACCTATATGACGAGCGATGTGGCTCGGAAATTTCTTTTTCTGCCTAACGTATCAGTCTGGGATAAGGATATCGCACAAATGGTCAAAGCAGGGATTAACCTGCTGCGTACAGGGATTTGGTCCGCATGGCGCCAAGTGATGTTCGTCGATGGCCATCCCTATGAAGAAGTGCTGCGTGCCATTGATGCCTTCATTTTGACTTGTAAAAAGCACAACATCGAAGTCACGTTTAATTTCTTCGCTTTTACACCGGAGCTGTGGGAGGGTGTCAATCCTTATCTGGATCCGCGCAGCGTGGAAGCTCAGAAGCGATTTATTTCGGCCATCGTGTCGCGCCATAAAGAAACAACGAATGTCCATTGGGATTTGATCAATGAGCCGTCCATGTTTAACCCGAATAAGCCATTTTCCGGGCCGCAATCCGCTCAGGACAAATTTGAGAAAGCAGCGTTCACCGCATGGCTGGAAAACCGTCACGGCGATATTCGCAAGCTGCAGGAGCGTTGGAATATGACGCCAATGGAACTGCCTGATTTTCAAAGCGCAAAACTTCCCGATGTGTCGGAAATGAACATGAAGACGACCGAAATGCTGGAGAAAAAAGGCGGACCATGGCTGGATTATACGTATTTTACGATGGATATGCATAATCGCTGGGCTAGTGAATTAATTGCGACCATTCGCAGCATCAATCCTGCTCATTTGGCAACGGTCGGTCAGGATGAGGGACTTGGTGCACTGCGCCCATCACCATTTTTCTATGCGGAAGTAGTGGACTATACGACGGTTCATACCTGGTGGCTAATGGATCAGTTGGTGTGGGACGGTATTTTCTCCAAAGCGCCGGATAAGCCGAGCCTGATTCAGGAAACCGGCATCATGTATATAGAAACAGCTGATGGACGCGCAAAACGTTCGGAACATGAGCTGCGGAACATTCTGGAGCGCAAGTATGCGTATGCCTTTTCGACGGGTGGGGCGGGCGCTGTGCAGTGGATTTGGAATATTAACTTCTATATGAACAATATTAATGAATCGCACATCGGTGCGCTGCGAGCAGATGGCACGGAGAAACCGGAAGCGGATGTTTCCTATGATTTCGGCGCTTTTATGGGCCGTATTCGGGATTTGTTTGTGGACCGTCAGTTGGAGGAAGTCGTGGCTATTTTCCCTTACTCCAATGATTTTTCAACCAGAAGATTAGCTGGCGAAGCCACTTCCAAGCTTACTCGTACGCTGGCGTATTCAATGAATGTGCCTTTCCGTGGCATGGGTGAGTATCAATTGGATGCTTTGGAGCACAATCCTCCCAAGCTGATTATTGTTCCTAGTGCTCACAATTTCAGCGATGAAGCATTGGAAAAGCTGACTCAGCATGTGCGCACGCATGGCGGAACGCTTTTATTCACAGGACCGCTTGGACTGAATGAATACTGGACGCCAGTATCGCGTCTGACGGACGTGGTTGGCGAAACGGTGCTAAGCAACATTTTGCGGGAAGAAATGATGGTCTTGAACGGTAGCCAGTATCCTGTCTCTTTCGGCGGCGCCCGAATTTCACAAGCGAACAAAGAGATCGCTCTCTCCGAAGGTGAGGATGAGAACAACGGATGGAGCTCCGGGCACGGAACCACACGGCGTTATGCGCTTGGCAAAGGGCAGCTCATCTGGTGTCCGCTGCCGGTTGAATTAAATGAGCGCGGTGAAAGCATAGAAGCGTTGTACAACTATGCATTGGCGGAAGCAGGCGTATCAGAGGAAATGACGTGGGTGAAAGGCGGGCAACTGCCGGGCGTTTACGGACGCAAGTTGAGCTTTGCCCAAGGTTCATTGTATATTTTCGTGTCGGAGTACAGCGTAGATACAGCGATCGAAGTGATAGATCCGGCTACCGGCCGAAGTTATGCCTTTGAACTTGAGTCGGAGCGTACCGTTATGTTCGCGACAGATCGGGAAGGCGCATTATCAGCTGTTTACCGTCCGAATCAAGTGGTCGTCAACGTGAAATAAATAAAATTGCCTCTGCTCCGCAGCAGCTGATGACAGTCAGCTAAGCGGACAGAGGCTTTTATTAATTGATTTCCTCAACGCAGGAGCTACAAACCATTTTACCTTTGAAATAGGTCATATCCTCGAAATTACCGCAGAATACACAAGCGGGCATATACTTTTTCAAGGTGATACGTTCCGGATCGACATAGACTTCAATTGCGTCACCAATATCAATGTGCAGCGTTCTCCGAAGCTCAATCGGCAATACGATGCGCCCTAACTCGTCAACTTTTCTTACAATCCCCGTTGATCTCATGCTAAACAGCCTCCTGGACATTTTGAGTTTAATCGTTTCATTAATTGATAACTACTCTTATTCCACATTTGAACTTGAATTCCTTTTATTTACTCGAACGTATTATGTTAAACTTTGCATAAGTATTGAAAGATGCCTATAATGTTGATCAATATCGGGCAAATTTAAAATAATTCGTGCATCTCTCTTATATAAAGCCTAATCCACTATTGGTACTATAAATGTAAGCAAAACATCACTGACGAAGTAGGGGGATTACACAAGATGATTAAATGGAAGCGTTCTCTAGGCGTTGTGCTAGCGACCGCGTTGGCTGGGTCTCTAGTAGCCTGTGCAAACGGCGGCAATACAAATAGCAAGGCAGATTCACAAGGCACAACGACAGCAACAACCGCTGCGGCTTCGAATGAGCCGGTGAAATTACGCATTATGTGGTGGGGGGCTACGGTTCGCCACGAAGCGACACTCGCTGCATTGAAATTGTACACGGAAAAGCACCCGAACGTTACTTTTGAGCCTGAGTATTCCGGTATTGACGGCTATTTGGATAAGCTGTCTACGCAAGCAGCTGCGAATAATGCGCCGGATATTATGCAACTTGATCCAGGTTGGATTTCGGATTGGGCGGGGCGCAATCAATTGGCGCCACTGACAGGTGTGGATGTGAGCAAAATTGATACAAAAGTATTGTCCGGTGGACAAGCTGGGGGCAAGCAGTATGCGATGCCTTTAGGTTCCGTAGCCTACGGGATGATCTACGATAAAGCTGCTATGGATAAGCTTGGTTTGAAAGCTCCGGAAAACGGCTGGTCATGGGATAATTTCTTCGCACTTGCGAAAGAAGCAAAAACGAAGCTTCCGGAAGGTCAATACTTCACGAAGGATTATGCCGGTGACTACTTCGCTTACTCCGCATTCCAATATGCAAAAGGTAAGGGCATGGTCGTATCGGATACGGGGAAATTCAATGTGGATCAGGCTACTTTCTTAGAGTGGACGCGTAATTTTGACGAGATGCGTAAGAATGGCATCGTGCCTCCTGCGGATGTGAACTCCTCTGATAAAGAGTTTGATCCGAAAATGGATTTGATGGTTAACGGTAAAATCTTGTTCCGCATGGGCTTTTCCAGCAACTATGGCTCTTGGGATAGCTTGAAAAAAGGCGCTTATGCACTTGTTACAATGCCTCGTACGGTTGAAGCGGGCGGTTGGTTGAAACCATCCTTGTACTTGGGTGTTTCCGCAACATCGAAGAAAGCGGAAGAGGCGAAAAAATTCGTGGATTGGTTCGTCAACGATCCGGAAGCTGCAAAAATTTTGACAACCGTACGCGGTTTGCCAGTAAATAAAGACATTGCCGCATCCTTGGAGTCCAGTATGAGCGATGTTGATAAAATCGGATCTGCGCTCCTGCACGCTACCGAGAAAGACGGTCAAACCTGGAATCCAGGCGTGAAAGGCTGGACGAACTATATCGATAAAGATTGGCCGCTTGTTCGCGATCAACTGAGCTTTGGGAAATCAACGCCTGAGCAAGCTTTTGAACAACTGAAAGTGGCTGCACAAGCCTACGAAAAATAAGGCAAAAACGAGTCCGGGACATGCCTGTTCCGGCTCTTGTTTTTTTGCTGTGTAACTCGGGAGCGGAAGGGGACTTATAGTTATGGCGATTCGCGTTCAAGATATCCTGAATCAGTTAATGGAGCCGGTTGGACGGCTAGAGGTAACGGTTGATACGCTGAAGTCGGGTGACCCCTCAATGGAAGTGAAGGGTATTGCGACGACGTTCATGGCAACCCATGATGTCATTCAAAAGGCTGTTGAAAAGGGTGTGAATTTGCTCATAACGCATGAAGGCACCTTTTATCATCATCATGACCAAATAGGGCATCTCGTAGATGATCCAGTTTATCAAGCGAAGCAAAAGCTGATCGAGGATTCCGGGATTGCGATTTTCCGCTTCCATGATTATTGGCATCGATATCGGCCGGATGGGATCATGATCGGCTTAGTTCAGAGCCTGGAATGGGCGCCCTTTGTAACGGAAAATAGACCTGCGGCTACGCTGCTGACGATTCCGTCAATAACAGTGAAGGAGCTTGCCCTATATGTGAAAAATAAGCTGGGTATCTCTTTCGTGCGAGTTGCCGGCGACGGGTCAATGATTTGCACGCGCATCGGCCTGCTAGCGGGGTATAGAGGCGGAGGCGGCATGGCCATTCCTCTCTTTCAGGAAGAGGTGGATGTGATCATTGCCGGGGAAGGCCCCGAATGGGAAACGCCGGAATATGTGCGTGACGCTGTGCACCAAGGCAGGAAGAAGGCTTTCATTGCACTCGGACATGCGGAAAGCGAAGAACCGGGCATGAAATATTTGGCGGAGATGGTGGCCGCGTTATTTCCGAGTCTCCCCGTACATTTCATTTCGGAAGATCAGGTTTTTGAAGTGATGTAATCCATAAAAATATTAGAATAATCATGACAGGGAGAGGAAGATTTTTCTCATGAGCGATACAACGACACAACAAACCGGCTACCAGGCTTGGCTTGAATACCACCCGATTGCGCTGAGCGAGGTTCAACAATATGCCGGTTACAGCGGAATTGTTTGTACGGAAAAGGAAGAAGCAATTCAATCGGCTGTCCAAGAACTCTCCCGCGGCATCAGTAAGATGCTAGGCAAAGAGCTTGCTGTCTCTGAAAATGACGAAGGCAGAGTTGTGATTGCGCTGGGCACATTTGGCGGAGGTAATTCGCTAATAGATCGCACTTTTGACGAAGGGGCTCGATCAGCTGTTAAACCTGAAGGGTTTGCGATCAAGACGGATCAAGCGAGCGGAAGTCTAGTTATCGGTGCTTCGTCAGCGTCCGGTGTTCTGTATGGCGTCTTTCATCTGCTTCGACTTATCAGCACTCATAAATCCGTGAACAAGTTAGATGTTATTGAAAATCCAGTGAACATGCTGCGTATGATAAATCAATGGGATAATATCGATGGTAGTATTGAACGGGGCTACGCAGGAAAGTCAATTTTCTTTGAAAATAACCGGATCACAACGGATCTGACACGCGTTCGCGATTATGCAAGATTGCTGGCTTCTTCGGGGCTCAATGCGATTTCCATCAACAATGTGAACGTTCATCACTGGGAAACGAAGTTTTTGACTGGTGAGTACCTGCCGGATGTTGCTAGGGTAGCAGGTGTATTCCGTTCGTACGGCATCAAGCTGTTCTTGAGCGTCAACTATGCCAGTCCGCTTGAAATTGGCGGCCTATCAACGGCTGATCCTCTTGATCCTGCTGTACGCGAATGGTGGTGTGTTAAAGCAGCAGAAGTGTACGCCGCGATTCCGGATTTCGGCGGCTTCCTGGTGAAGGCGGATTCAGAGAACCGCCCAGGGCCGTTTACGTATGACCGCGATCATGCGGACGGCTCGAATATGCTGGCGGAGGCGCTTAAGCCTTACGGCGGTATTGTCATTTGGCGCTGCTTCGTCTATAACTGCAAGCAGGATTGGCGTGACCGGGCGACCGATCGGGCGCGGGCGGCGTATGATCATTTTAAACCGCTGGATGGAAGATTCATGGATAATGTCATTCTGCAGGTGAAAAATGGCCCGATGGATTTCCAAGTGCGGGAGCCTGTTTCTCCGCTGATTGGCGCCATGGAAGCGACGAATCAAATGATTGAATTCCAGATTACACAGGAATATACCGGGCAGCAGCGCCATTTGTGCTACCTCGTTCCACAATGGAAAGAAGTCCTTGATTTCGAGACTTACGCGAAAGGTGACGGCTCCAGTATTAAACGTATTGTCGATGGTTCTCTGTACGGCAATCGATTCAGCGGTTTTGCCGCTGTCTCCAATATCGGAAACGACACCAATTGGACAGGCCATTTGTTGGCGCAAGCGAACCTGTATGGCTACGGCCGGTTGGCGTGGAATCCGGAGCTGTCCGCGGAAGAGATCGCGGAAGAGTGGATTCGCATGACGCTTGGCGGGGATGAGAAGCTGGTGAGCGCAGTTATGGGGATGCTCATGGACTCATGGAGCATCTATGAAGCGTATACGTCGCCACTCGGTGTGGGCTGGATGGTGAATCCAGACCATCACTACGGTCCGAACGTAGACGGCTACGAGTACTCGAAGTGGGGGACGTACCACTTTGCGGATTGTCATGGCATTGGCGTCGACCGAACCAAAGCAACGGGGACAGGCTATGCTGCGCAGTACAAAGGCATGAACTACGACATCTATGAGTCGGTTGAAAACTGCCCGGATGAGCTGCTGCTGTTTTTCCATCACGTGCCGTATACGCATGTGCTGCACTCCGGCCAAACCGTGATTCAGCATATTTATAACACACATTTTGAAGGCGTGGAGCGGGCTGAGCAGCTGGTGGCTAAGTGGGCTAGCCTGGAAGGAAGCGTGGGCGAGCTGGTGCACAAGCAGGTAGCGGATCGTCTCGCAGAGCAGGCAGCCCATGCAAAAGAATGGCGCGATATGATCAACACGTATTTCTTCCGGAAAAGCGGTATTGCGGATGCGTTAGGGAGAAAGATTTATTGAGATCAGTTAGGGAGCAGCGTGTTTGGCTGCTTCTTTTTTTATGTGGATGTTGGTTCAGTGGCAAATAGTAGGAGCGCAGCTTTCAAAAGTAATCTATCGCCTCCCGAGCTAGTTCGTATCGGACAATTCGTTCCCTGCTTCCTCCATAAGAAGGGCGAAGAGATCGCGACAGCTCTATGGCTAGTCGGATAACCTCTTTTTCAGCAAGCTGTGCGCGTGAAACGGGGGGGGCTGGGTTGATATTTGCTTAGCATCATACGAAGCAAGGTGATGCATAGGTCTGGGCGCTGCTCGATATCGTCATAAGCAAAGGAAATGACATGGAAATCCATGGCATGAAGAAATGTCTCGCGATTCAACTCGTTGCAGTACTTTTGCCTGTCCATGTCCCGCACTTGAGAAGCGTAGCCCTTGATCTCAAAGATCAGCTTCACGTATCCCGGCAGCCAAGCAAAGTCTGCAAAATAAGATCTTCCCCGCCAATCCAGTGCTTCGTATTCAGGGTGAAGATTTTTGAAGCTGCCCCTGAGAGGCCACCAGACGTTCCTTAGAAACAGTATTTCGGCATGTTGGTGCCCTCTTTCCAGTCTGCCCCGGCGCTCTCCGGATCTGGTATTGATATGTTGGTGAATAAATGTTGAGTGTGCTTCATCAAAAGTCATGTTCACAAACCCTTTGGCGGAAATAAAAAAACGCCCCGTACCCATTCGTAGGAATGGAACGGGACGTGCTTCGTCACTTGTTTTCATTATAGAACAAATGTTCGCCATTTGCAAGGTGTTTTGGAGATATTGACGGTCCGATAAAACTGCACCGAACTTCTTCGTCATATCTGGAGGTAAATGGATATTATACCGCTAATTTAACCGAGGCAGAGGCTGGGAAGGAAACAACTGAAAAAACTATATCTAAATCGGCGATAATGTGAGATCGTGCCCCGATTCGCTCGAAATAGCTGTAGAAATTCCAGTTCCTGGCGCGAAAATGGGGCTGAAGGCGGGATTTAGTAGGAGTTATCGGCGTTAATTGCAAGGGGGAAACGGGAAGCTCTGCAGGGGGATACGGGAAGCTCCCCCCTCTTTTCGGGATATTTTAAAAGAATTCGATGATTCCTCTCATTTAGTCCCTGAAGCCAAGCCTTTATACTTGAGATATACAAGTTAAACAGACTAACTGCAGAGGTGAACTTACATGAATCGTTCCACAGCCGTTGCCGTGAAAGCCGCTGCGAGCACGAAGAAACGCCGTTCTTTCCTAAGTCGCTGGGACGCGCCAATTGCGGGATATTTATTTATTTTACCGTGGCTGCTCGGATTTTTCGGGCTTACAGCGTATCCCATGTTCTTATCGTTGTACTACTCCTTCACTGACTATACGCTGATGGAACCCATTAGTTGGGTCGGATTTCATAACTATGAGAGAATCTTCACGGCAGACGCGAAGTTTCTACAATCCGTAAAAATCACGTTTTTCTACGTGCTGGCCTCCGTACCTTTGAAGCTGGCAGCGGCTCTACTAGTCGCCTTACTGCTGAACAAAGCAATGAGAGGAATCTCCGCTTACCGTACGGCCATTTATTTTCCGTCCCTGATTGGGGGCAGTATCGCGGTATCCTTGCTGTGGCGGAACATTTTCGGCGTCGATGGTATTTTCAATGAAATCCTCGCGAAGTTCGGCATCCAAGGAATTGGCTGGATTACTAATCCGAGTACGGCCTTGTGGACGCTTATTTTATTAACCGTATGGCAATTCGGATCCTCGATGGTTATTTTCCTGGCGGGACTCAAACAAATCCCAAATGATCTGTATGAAGCTTCCGGGGTAGACGGAGCGAACCGATTTGTGCAATTTTTTAAAATTACACTGCCGATGCTCTCACCAACTTTATATTTCAACTTGATTATGGGTGTCATTAACGCGTTTCAAATGTTCACGTCGGCTTACGTCATCACAAATGGCGGTCCGATGAACTCGACTTACGTCTATGCCATGTACTTATACGAGAGGGCCTTCAGCCGTTACCAATTGGGGTACTCATCTGCACTGGCCTGGATCATGCTTATTATGATTGTTATCGTGGCGGCTATTATTGCGGGCACCTCCAAATACTGGGTATTTTACGAAACCGATACAGGAGGTAAAAAGAGCAAATGACGATCAAATGGAATCAAGCTGTCCGTCACTTATTCATGATTGCCTTCAGCTTATTGATGGCTTATCCGGTCCTTTGGTGGATCGGCGCATCGCTCAAATCCAATAGTGAATTGAGTTCACCGAACCTATTTCCTACCACACCGCAATGGAGCAATTTTGTAAAAGGCTGGAATTCGGTTCCGGGACATTCGTTTACCGACTTTTATCTCAACACGTTCGGATTAGAAATTGCCGTTCTTGCCGTAACATTTATCTCCAGCACGCTTGTCGCGTTCGGTTTCGGCAGACTGAATTTCCCGCTCAAAACCTTCTGGTTCTCACTGCTTATGGTCACGTTGATGCTTCCAGGGCAAGTGCTCATCATTCCGCAGTATGCGATGTTCCATCAGTTAGGTTGGGTGAATACGTACCTGCCGTTTATTGTTCCTCATTTGCTCGCTAGCGGCGCGGGTGGAACGTTCTTCGTCTTCCTGCTCATCCAATTCGTACGCGGTATTCCCAAAGAACTGGATGAATCGGCGAAAATAGACGGCTGCTCCTGGTTCGGTATTTACTGGCGAATTGTGATGCCGCTTACGAAGCCGGCGATTGTTACGGTTATGATTTTCTGCTTCCTTTGGAACTGGGATGATTTCTTAGGGCATCTGCTCTATATTAACTCGGTCGATAAGTATACGGTCGGTCTCGCACTTCGGATGATTAATGATTCCCAGTCCGGTCAAGAGTGGGGCCAACTGCTGGCGATGTCGCTTGTATCGATTGTGCCTGCGACACTCGTCTTCATGTTCCTGCAGAAGTACTTCGTCGAAGGGATTGCAACGACGGGCATTAAAGGATAAGATGAAAAACAAATAAGGAAGCCATAGAACGGTAAAGCGACGAAGCAGTTTCGTTGTTTTACCGTTTCTTTCGCCTAATCGGATACTGAATGGGAGCGAAGACCGCATGACGAATCCTTTCAAAAAGTTTAGAATCGATCACCTGTTTTTCCGCAGTTTTGCCGGATTTATTATCGTTGTATTGGCTTGCAGCGTATGGGCCAGTTATAGCATTTCGTCCAAAGAGCTTGCCCAAACAACGTTTCAATATCAACAGAAGCTGCTTGATGAGCTGAATAACGAAATTACGACAAGGCTTGTTACCATTGAACAAATCTCTTTATCTACATCGCGCGACAACGAGCTCATTACCTTCCTGGCTAATAAGCAAGATGAGTTCGATCGTTATCGGAGATCAATTGGCGTTGAGAAGGCGCTTGCGAACTTGACGTATTCCATTCCGCTCATCCAAGGCATTGATTTGTATATGAACCGACCGCTTGAGGGCGATGCCAAGAGCTACATCCAGTTCCGGGACATGGCGGATTTGGATAAGCAGTCCTGGTCAGCGCTGTTGACGGGCAATGATTTTACATGGTCGATCGAGCATTTAATTCCCAGTTTTCAAGGCGATGTGCCGGTCCTGAGTTTTGCCAGAAAAATAATGTATGACGATAAATACTTAGGTGTGTTAGTCATCCACGTGAAAGCGGATCAGATTAGAAGTTTGCTGGCGGGGCATTCTTCGGAAACGAACCGGATCATGATTGACTCGCGGGGAGAGCAGTTTCTAAAGATTGGTCAGATCCCGGATCATAATGAACTGTCCAAATGGATGGAAGGCGGAGTGAAACAGAAGCAATCGGGTTTTGTGCGCACCAAAGGCAGCAGCGAAGCGGGCGATTCCCTCTTGGTTTACTCGAAGCTGCTCGATTCTACCTGGACGCTGGTTGAAATCACACCTTGGCAGCAAATTACCGCAGGCAGTATCAGGCTGGCCGAAGTCATCGGCATCATTGGTATTGCAGCTGTCCTGCTAACGCTGATTTTGACGCACTTTTTGAGCCGCCAGTTCACGAAGCCCATCAAGAAACTCGTGAGCGCAATGGGCGTCTATTCCGTAGGCGGTAATAATGTGGAGCTTCCAGTCGACTATCAAAATGAGTTCGGCTACTTGTTCGCCGGATACCGCAAACAGAACGAGCGAATCGAGGAGTTATATCTCTCTTTGCAGCGCAGGTACGAACAGCAGCGCAAGGCGGAAATTGAGGCGCTGCAGGCGAATATTAACCCGCATTTCCTCTACAATACGCTGGATCAGCTGAATTGGATGGCGATTGAGGCGGGGCAGGATGAGATTAGCCGTATTTTGGAGTTAATGGGACGTATGTTTCGGATTGGCCTCTCGAACGGGGACAGCTTTATTACGATCGGCGAGGAACTTATGCACATCGAGTGTTATTTGGAAATTCAGCAGCTGAGGTGGCGAACAGGGCTCGAGTATGGCATCGAGGCGTCCCCGGACCTCCGCAACCTGTTCATCCCGAAGCTGACACTGCAGCCATTTGTGGAAAATGCGATTGTTCATGGCTTTAACTCACGCCGTCAAGGTCACATTCAAATTCGACTGGTGGACTCGCTGAATAACATTCAGATTATCATTGATGACAATGGAGTCGGGCTTCAGCAAGTGGTGGAAAAGAAACATAAACGCCATACAGGCGGTTATGGTATTCGCAATGTCAGAGAGCGAATTGCGGGATATTTCGGTGGCGAGTACGGCATTACGCTGCAGGAACGGCCAGAAGGAGGAACGCGTGTCGTCATCGTGCTTCCCCGTCTCGCTCAGCCACCCGTGAAGGATCAGCTGGAGAAAGCGGAGTAGTTCGTAGTATTTTAAAATAAATCGTTCAATCCTCTCATTTCAAAGATGGGCTTGCATTGATAGTATAGAGGTATGAGATCAAATAGGAATAATGAAGCCTGGAACAGAAGCCTGTTCCGGGCCAATGTTATATGATATAGCAGTTATCATCAAACAAAGGTTGAAGTTAAGGAGGCGGGCATTGTGTGGAAGATCGCGATCATTGATGATGAACGCCAAGTTCTTCAAGGAATGAAACGAGCCATACCTTGGGACGAGCTTGACGCAGATTGGGTTGGCGAAGCGCTCAACGGGCAGGACGGACTGGAGCTCATTCGAACGGCTGCCCCGGATATTGTCATTACGGATATCTATATGCCGGTTATGAATGGCCTTGATATGATTGAGCAGCTAAGAAAAGAAGGCTTCGGCGGGAAGTTTATTATTTTGAGCGGATACTCGGATTTTGAGCATGCGAGGCAGGCGCTTCGGTGCAATGTGAGTGATTATTTATCTAAACCGATCAGCGTTCCTACGTTAAAAACGATTCTTGGCAAAGCCATCGGAGAGCTGATGGAAGAAGAAGAGAAGCGGATTAAGCAAGACGAGCTTCAACAGAAATTAATGCTGTACGAGCCTTTTATTGAAAAAGAATGGGTGAAATCGGCGGTTGCCGGAACCCTGGACAGCTCCTATCGGAATGAGGATCGGCTGCCAAAGCCTTACCGCTTCTGGTGTGAGAGCAAGCATGTCGTCATTGGTATTGACCTGATTCGAGATGTTCGAACATCGGACCTGTCGCTGCCGGATTGGAGCTTGTTCCGTTTTGCGATTAGCAATATCGTCTGCGAGGTGGCGTGCGAAACGTTCCCGGCCATTGAATATGTAGAGCTTCATGGATCACGGGCTGTGCTCATCCTTCATCCCCAAGCGGACAGTTCGCAGCAAGAGCTGGAGCAGAAGCTCAGCAAACTGGGGATCAGGCTCATCGATTGCATCAAAAGTTATTTGAAGCTGGTCATTCGTGTGGGCATCGGCGGCACCAAAGAAGCTTGGACGGAAATGCCGGATTCGACGGAGGAAGCGTTTCGAGCGATCGATTTGCGGGACCGTCGTGTTGATTCGGCTTATGACTTGTTCGTGTATAGCGAGGAAATGAGAAACGATCAGGGGACGCTCGTGATGCGACCGGCCAAGTTTTATTTTGAATTAGCCGGTGCGATGAAGGCTTCACAGGAATCGCAAGCACAGCAGCTTGTGGCGCAGTATATTGATCAGTTAAAGGAACAAAAAGGGATAACACCGGACTATGTGCAAATGCTGGCTGGGGAGCTATGGGGTATTTTTGCCTATTGCCTCTATGAGGTCGGCATGGTGCTCGATGATATTTTCCCGAATGATCAGATTGTGAAAGAAATGGTTGGATTGACATTGCCCGGGCAATTAAGGGAATGGCTTGCGTCCAAAATATCCGTTATTTTCAACAGCAGGCAATGGAAAGGTAACAGTAAACACAGACAAGCGGTCGATTTCATGACACAATATATTCATGAGCATTACGCAGATGATATGACGCTTGCCGATTTGGCGGATAAGGTGTATATCTCTCGGAATCATCTGTCGATTATTTTCAAAAACATGACCGGTGAAACGTTCAATACCTATTTAACGCGCGTACGTATTGAAAAAGCTAGAGAATTGCTGCTGGAAAGAAACATGCTCGTCTATGAAGTGGCGGAGCGTGTGGGCTACAAAAACGTGCCTTATTTCAGCACGCTTTTCAAGAAGTTTACCGGCATGAACCCGACAGAACTCATCAAATAATGGCAGAGGGAGAGAGAAGAAATGAATGGACAACTACCTGCAAGAATGAAAGCGGCTGTCATGACGAAGCCAGGAACAATTGTGATGGAGGAGCGCCCAGTCCCGCAAGTTGACGCGAATGAAGTGTTGGTCAAAGTGATGGCTGTTGGGGTATGCGGTTCGGACGTTCATTATTTTGAAAATGGCAGAATTGGCCGCTATGTGGTCGAGAAGCCGATTATTCTCGGGCACGAATGCGCGGGCATCATTGTCGCTGCAGGCGCTTCAGTGACTAACGTGAGCCTTGGCGATCGTGTCGCCATCGAGCCGGGCGTCACTTGCGGACACTGTCAGGCCTGCAAAGAAGGCCGTTATAATCTGTGCCCGGATGTGCAGTTCCTGGCTACGCCGCCAGTGGACGGTGCTTTCGTTCAATATATGAAAATCCGCGCGGACATGGTATTTGCCATTCCGGAACATTTAACCTTCGAGGCTGCGGCGCTCAACGAGCCATTCTCCGTCGGTATTCACGCGGCTAAGCGCTGCAACTTGCAGCCGGGTTCGACGGTTGCCATCATGGGCATGGGCCCGGTCGGCTTAATGGCCGTATCGGCAGCAAAGTCATTTGGTGCAAGCCGGATTATTGTCACCGATCTGGAACAGGTCCGCTTGGAGGCTGCTAAACGGTTGGGCGCGACGGACGTCATCAACGTCAAAGAAGAGGATGCGGTTCAGCGCATCAAGGAGATGACGGATGGGGTTGGCGCGGATGCCGCTTGGGAGACGGCGGGCAATCCGAGAGCTCTGCAATCAGCGCTTTATTCCTTGCGCCGCGGCGGTAAGCTTGTCATCGTGGGCTTGCCTGCCCAGGATGAAATTCCGCTCAATGTCCCGTTCATCGCTGACAATGAGATTGATATTTATGGTGTTTTCCGGTATGCCAATACGTACCCGACAGGCATTAAATTCCTTGCCGGTGGCGGCATAGACACGAAAGCGCTCATTACAGATCGCTATCCGCTTGAACAGACGCAAGACGCGTTGGAACGAGCGATTCATAATAAAAGCGGCAGTTTAAAAGTCATGGTATATCCGAACGAAATCCTGTAACCGTAGAATGGGGAGGTAGTTATGATGAAACCAGTAAAATTCAGTTTGATCGGCGGTGCCGGTTTTCGCGCGCAATATTTCCTGCGCATTGCACAGGCGCTGCCTGAGCGGTTTGAAATTAGCGGCATGGTTGTCAGAAGTGAAGACAAAGGCAAGGATATGGAAGCGAAGTGGGGAACAGCTACATACCGGTCGCTAGAACAGCTGTTGGAAAACGAACATCCGGATTTTGTCGTCGTTTCCGTCTCGCCTTCCCAAAGTCTGGACTACCTTCTGGCGTTGGCGGAGCGGGGAATTCCCGTTTTGTTGGAAACGCCGCCTGCTCCTGATTTAAGCGGACTTCAGCTATTGTATGAGCGATTAACCCTTACGGGTGCGCGTATTCAGGTAGCGGAGCAGTACCATTTTCATCCCGTTCAACAAGCACGATTGGAACTTATTCGGTCAGGTCAGTTGGGTAAAATTACGGAAACAACGGTTTCCATCTCACAAACGTACCATGCGGTTAGCTTAATTCGGAAAATGTTAGGGGTCAATTTCGAAGATGTTCGTATTAAAGCGATGCGTTTCGAGTCCTCGTGGGTTCAGGGGCCAAACCGCAGCGGTCCACCAACAGAAGATAAGCTCATTCCTTTGCAGAGAGATCTGGCTTGGTTGGATTTTGGCGATCGCCTAGGCATTTATGATTTTACCAAAGACCAGCACCGCTCATGGACGCGCTCTAATCATTTGTCCGTCAGAGGGCAGCGTGGGGAAATTTTCGATAATCGGGTTCTCATTCAGCAGGAATCATGCACAGAGCTTCGAATGGAGCTGAAGCGCATGAACAGAGGCGAGCTGGAAAATGCGGAAGGGTATTACCTGAAAGGAATTCTCTGCGGTGACAAATGGGTCTACGAGAATCCATTCGCTCCCGCTAGATTATACGATGACGAAATTGCGATTGCCGCATGCCTGCAGAAAATGGCTGAATATACCTTTGGTGGGCCAAGCTTTTATAGCCTGGAAGAGGCTTCGCAGGACCATTATCTCGGGATGATGATCGAGAAAGCTATTTCAACCGGAGAAACGATCACGACAGAACCGCAGTGTTGGGTGCTCAAATCATAAGTGAGGAGCAAGCAGAATGCCAGACTATTTCCATATGAAGCGAGCTTAGCTTACAAGTTGCATGACAACATCCCAGAGGGCTCGAGACGGTTGCTAATCGGTATATGGCGAATAATCCGGCTTATCCTTTTCAACTGAGAGCTTTTCATGAGAACGGTTTCATCCAAACGAGGAAAGGTTTATATGATCTGGATTTGAATGCCAAATTCCCGACAGCTAAGCTAGGGCAAATCGGATATGTATATGCCATGTTATGGAGTGATAGTGAGGCGGAATGCCACCTATCCATAAGTGTGGAGTCGCCTACTAATCTTTATATCAATGGAAAGCAAGTCTATTGTTCTAGTATTGGAGAGGAAAGAGACAGCAAAGGGGGTTAACGGCTTGTGACACAAGTGCTGACCGATGCTGAATCCTACGAGGAGACCTCTTGCACGGCCATGTTTATTTACGGTTTTGCAAAAGGGATACGCCATGGCTGGCTGCCATCGCCAGAACCCTACACAGCTGCTGTGCAACTGGCTTGGCAGGGGCTGACCAACCACAGCGTGGACGAGCTGGGCAACGTACACGGTGTATGCCGAGGATCGAACTTCTCCTACTCGGAGGCTTACTACAAACACGATCTCCTTTGGGTCGAAAACGACACGCACGGAACGGGGATTGTGATGCTGGCCGGCGACGAAGTACGAAAAATGTTCGATCTTCTGGCAAAGGATACGTTTATCTCACCTATCTCTGAGAGGCAGAGGCTTACTCAATCAGTTTAACATCTACAATGACTTCAAGGTCTTGCTCACCGGCTCCGCGATATACCCCTTTGACAGGAACGATATCGTTATAGTCGCGACCGTGACCTAACTTGATATAACGCCAGTTGACCTCGCAGTCGTTGGTGGGGTCATACCCGAACCAACCGCTGCCTGGAATCAGGCACTCCACCCAAGCATGGGAAGCTTGCGTAAATTCAGCGCTGCCTCCTTGCAAATCACCGACAAAGTGATAGCCGCTGACGTATCTGGCAGGGATCCCCTTATCCCGGCAAACGGCGATCATCAAGTGCGAATAGTCTTGGCATACGCCTCGTCTAAGCTTCAACATTTCCCCTACTGTGGTCTGTACGGACGTAGCAGAAGGATCATAGGTGAAATCGCGATGGATCGTTGTATTGATAGTGCTCAGCAAGTCATATAAGGAAATATGCTGGTCGTTAATGGCATCGGAATAGGCCTTAATTTCGCTTGTGAGTCCTGTATAGCTTGTAGGCAGCAAGTATTCCGCGTATTCATTTTGAAAATCATCGCTGAGCCGCAGCGCCTTCTCCTCATAGGGGGAAAGTGCTGCGCTCGGGATGTTATCGTTATCGTGCGTCACAACGGTAGACTTCATTTTGATGGTGAGCTCACGGTGAATTTTATTCACGGTAAAGGCATGCACACGGTTATGAAAGTAATCCGAATACGTAAAGAAGGCAGATACAGGTTCGGTGATGATACTGTGATGATAGCAGGATTGACGATTGTCGGTCAGCGGTGTTAACCGGACTTCATTGACACTGTCCTGCGCCGTATCTGTGTAGGAATAACGTGTGATATGCGTAATCTCCAGCTTCTTCATGCAATGACCTCCTCCCTGGAGGGAAAAAAGACTTTGGCCATCCGCATGCCCATTAGGTTGCACGATTCACGGAGAGCCTGCAGGGCCATTTCCAACTTACCGGATAAAATATCTTCCTCATCCATGCAAGCCAGGTTAGCTTTCACTTTCCCAGCCAGTTTGGCTAGTTTGTGTACCGTCATGTTCAAATCGGTATCCTCAAGTTGGATGCTCTTTAAGGAACGTTCCAGCGCTTGAAAAGAGTAGCTGATCGATCTTGGAAAGGCCTCATGCAGCATCAGAAATTTGATGATGTTGGTCAGGTTCACCGTATCCGCATACTCTCTGCGGAATGATTCATAACCGCTGACTGATTTGAGAACCGAGAGCATAAGCGGGTAGGAGGACATTTCTTCTTTGGCGTAGTCCTGGCATAAGGATTGTAGCAAGCGAAGCAAATTCTCCGCACGCTCCAAATACCGTCCTGCTTCTATGAAATGCCATTCATTTTGGCGCGGCATGACAGAGGTGGCCGCTCCGTGAAACATCGATAAATGGTCACGGACGAATCGGTAAAATAAATGCGGCGAATCGCTCGTGATATCGCGGACATCTTTTTCTTTTAGCCACAAATATAAGCCATTCATAATATCCCATAGTTCAGCCGGCATCTTCTCGCGTATATTGCGCAGATTGGTTCGCGCATGGTTGGTGCAAGCGAGCAAAGAGTTCACATTATTTTTATCAAGTGTAATGTATTGAAGGACATGCTGCTCCGTGCAGCTGCTGTATTGCTCGTTAAAAGCAGCTCTGTCGCCGATCGTGTCGATTAACCGGCTCCATATTTGACCGCTGCCGCTCTCCCGTTCTTCGCGGATATGATAATAAACATCAATTAACCTCGCGTGATTCTCTGTTCTTTCCGTGTACCGTCCGATCCAGAATAAAGCTTCCGCTGTTCGTCCCATCATCACCATTTATTCCGCTGCCTCCCATCTAAATGTGGATTTTCTACGAATTCGTCACCCATGTGTCTTTGCAGCCTCCGCCTTGGGAGGAGTTCACGACGAGTGAGCCTTCTTTGAGCGCTACTCGCGTAAGTCCGCCGGGAATGACCTCGATGGTTTCGCCTGCGATAACGAAGGCTCGGAGATCAATATGCCGTGCAGCCATTTGGCCATCCATCATAACAGGCGCTCTCGACAGTTGAATGGTTGGTTGGGCGATATATCGATCAGGGTTCGCCAGTATTTTCTGCCTGAAATCCGCCAGCTCGCTCTCCGAAGCCGTTGGTCCGATGAGCATACCGTATCCGCCTGAGAGGGATGTTTCTTTGACGACCATGGTGCTCAGATGTTGGAGGACATGCTCGCGTTCATCCGGTCTCGAAAGAATGTACGTAGGTACGTTATTGAGAATGGGTTCTTCCTTCAAATAGTAGCGAATCATATCCGGAACATAAGCATAGATCGCTTTATCGTCCGCTACCCCTGTGCCAGGGGCGTTCACGATGTTGATGTTGCCGGCGCGATAGGCATTCATGATGCCTGCAACGCCTAGCAGTGAATTAGGATCAAAGGCAAGCGGATCGAGGAAATCGTCGTCAATTCTGCGATAAAGCACATCAATTTGACGAAGCCCTTTGATACTGCGAATGTACACCTTGTGATCGATGACGACGAGATCGTTCCCTTCTACAAGCTCGATCCCCATTTGCTGAGCAAGGAAGGTATGCTCGAAGTAAGCTGAGTTATAACAACCCGGCGTCAGCAGGCCAATAACAGGATCTTTTTTCCCGGAGGGACTGAGTCTGCGCAAAGCGGATAGAAACACGTTCAAACTTTGTTCGATATCTTGGATGGAGTGGCTAAACACGAGCTCGGGGAATAAATGCGTCATGATGGAACGGCTCTTATATAAGTAGGAAAAACCTGACGGCGATCGGAGGTTGTCTTCAAGAACAAAGTATTCGCCGTGCTCATCGCGGATTAGATCGATGCCTGAAACGGTTACGTACACATCATTAGGAATGGATAGACGCATCATTTCGGGCCGGAAATAGCAGTTCGAGAGAACCATTTTTCTTGGAATAATGCCATCCTTGAGGATGCATTGGTCATGGTAAATATCTTTGAGAAATAAATTCAGCGCCTTCACGCGCTGTCTAAGCCCTTTTTCAAGCTTCAGCCATTCATCCCTTGGAATGATGCGTGGAATGGGATCGAAAGGAATCGTGCGTTCGAGCGCCTCGGTCTGATCAGGACTGTACAACGTGAAGGTAATTCCTTCTTCCATCATTCGTTTCATGGTGGCTGTTTGGCGCTTGCTCAGATTGCCGGACTTCATGGTCATGAACTGACGAAACACCGTTTGATAATGAGAACGAACCGAATAGGCGTTCATAAACATTTCATCGTAAAAGGGGTGGGGATTATAAGGCGTGGTGACCAGATTCTCAGGTTTTGACATCGCAGCTTCCTGGTTTCTTAACTATGCATTCGGAAGCTACATGGAGATAAGGGCCCGAAGCAGAAACCAGGCCTCCTTTCTGATCTTCATTCTTAAAATGTGTTAGAAAATATAACGTAAATTGATGGCGATGCCTATATTTTCTTATATTGTAGATTTTTCAGAAAATTATGTCAATATAACTGACGTAAAATTAATATGACAAAAGTACCTTATAGTTCGAAAGTATTAAAGATTTTCGAAAATTCCTATTTTTGTCTTGCGTTACGACAGAAACACCTATAAAATGTCGAATAAGGTAAATGTTAAAAAAATTCACACACCATGTGAATATAGGGGGACGGGGTATGTTTGATTGGCTAGGTTTTCGGAAAGGGTTGCCGCTTTGGTGGTCATATCGGTTGAATCGTCACCTTAAGGAAGATGTTGAACATATCTTTGAAGGGATAGCTCATACACGGACCGAAATATTGCGCAGCTGGGTGGCAACGTATTGGTCCCATCTGGACAGATTGCATGCGATGTTAGCCGAGTCAGCTTCTACTTCTTCAACGATTTCTCAGGACTCAGCAGTTATACAGAAAATGCTCACTGCTGCGCTGAAGAGTGGGGCGGATTTTTCGGAAATTTTTATATTGAATGAAAAAGCAGGTGTGAGTTACTCGACATACCCTGCTCACGTTGGCAAGACGTATGTGGCTGGAAGCGGTCTTATGAAAGGGTTGGAGGAGACGCGCAGAGGGGAGAAATGTTTGTTTGGGCCTTTTTCTGACTCGTTAACCCTGGAGATCGGTCCAAGTACCTCGCCGTTTCATGATGCTATGACGATGGCTTTTATCTTGCCTTTGGTGAAGAACGGGGAGTGGCAAGGGGCTATCTGCGGCCGCGTGCCGAACGATGTGCTCGGGGATTTGATTCAACGGGAATCCGGACATGTCTACCCAGATTCAGGCGATAACTATTTATTCATGGCGAAGCCGGTGTTGAATAAGCAGATTGCTCCTGGAACGGCATTGTCCCGAAGCCGGTTTGAGGATCTGACTTTCACGCATGGCGATAATTTAAAAGACGGCGTACGCACGGATTACGGTATCGTTGGCGTTAAGGAACATACGGAGTTGGAACTGATCTTTACAGATCCGGCAACAGGGCAGCTGCACCCGGGTGTTGCGGGAACGATTGCCAAAGGAAGCAACCTGTTCGTGGAATTTCCGGGGTATTCGGATTACCGTCACATCTCGGTTATTGGGAAGGGAGTTACGTTCCAACTGCCGCATTGCCCTGATATTTGGGGGATGATGTGTGAAGGGGATCTGGAAGAGGTATACCGGATACGCAGCATCGATTGGAAAATGTTCAGCTTACAACTTAAATTTATTGTAGGTTTTATATTACTCTCTGGCGCTGGCTTTTGGCTGTTAAACGGTCATGTCTCAAGCGGATTAGGTGCGGCTATCACAGCTGCTGCCGGTGCGATATACGGTTGGATAGGCTCAAGTATCATTAGACGCAAAGGCAGTAAGCCGGTTGTTAAGCAGCTCGCCCAAATCAACAAGTTCATTCGCCTCAACGCGGAAGGCAGCGGAGATTTGACACAGCGACTGCGCGTGCAAGAGTTTGCAGGGGATGAAACCCGGGAATTGGCGAAATGGATCAACAATATGATCGATTCCCTTGAGGGCATCATGTTGCAGGTGAAACAAGCGGCGGCTGAGGTTCAGATCAGCCAAGATCGGCTCAATGAATCGACCGGATCAACAGAGCAATCGACAGGTCGTATGAGCACACAAATTCATAATATGATCCGTTCTTTGCGTGGACAGCTGAAGGACATTGACGTCGCCAAGGATGTTACGCAAAATATGAGCGGCACCCTGCGTGAGCTTGAAGAGAAAGCATCCGATCAAATTGCGGTAGCTCAGGATGAAGTTGGCCGCATCGGGGATAAGATGGATCAGATTTCAGCCAAGGTAGCTGAAACGAATCAGACCATTCAGACGTTCCTGCTTACTACGCAAGAAATTCCGCAGCTGTTGAAAGTCATTGAGGAGATTTCGGCGCAGACGAATCTTCTCTCCCTGAATGCTTCGATCGAGGCGGCCCGGGTTGGCGAGCACGGCAAAGGTTTCGCCGTCGTCGCAGGCGAGATTCGTAAACTGGCCGATCTGACGAAGAAGTCGACGGCAGAGATCAACGAGACCATTGAACAGATCGAGCGCCATGCGCATGAGGCCTTCATCTCAATGGAGGAAGGTACGAAGGTCGTATTGGAGGGGACGCAAATTGTGGCGGCGGCCTCCGAAATTCTCAGCAGCGCGAGTGCCCACGACACCATGAAAACGCAAGTGGTGGAAGAAGTGGTAGCGCTGATGGAGAAGGTGGCGGGCGTGAGCAAGGAGAACCGCCAAATCTCCGCCGAGGTGGAGCAAACGGTGCATGAGCTGCTGCAGGACATGCTGCACGTGCGCCAAACGACGGGAGATGTCGGGGCGATTACCCAATCGCTGCTCCAGCTCATGAATCAGTTCCAATTAACAGAAAGCCGTATTCGATAAATGTTCTAATCGTTCTTTATTCCTTCGCATGAGAGCTGACCCTACCTGCATAGAATGATAATGCAGAAAAGGTCAGCCTTTTTGCGTTTGCTCACGCATGAAGATTTCGGAGGAGAACCCAAAGGAGGATGTAGAATGAAAGACCGTTTGAGCATTCAAACGAATACGGAGTATATCGTGGATCCGAGTTATTTTCCCATACTCGTAGAACGTCTGAAGGAGGAACATTTACAGATGCGCGGGCAGCTTGCCGAAATCCGCACGATGGCTGCTTCCTTGTACTCCCTCGAGGATTGCTCAATAGGCATGTGTAAGCTGATTGAACTCCAAGATCTGATTCTATCTCTGGTGGAAGAGCTGGAGCAGCATTCGGAATGGGAGGAAAGTGAACTGTTTCCTCTCCTGCAATCCTACTTGCCTCCGACGACTGCGCTGTCGGTTTCCCGTTCTGTCACGGTTCTGGAACAGGATCATGACTTGGCTAAAAGGGTTGTGCAAACTTTCGTTGACGGTGTGAATGCGATGAAAGTGCCGATAGATGAAGAGTTCCTGCATGTGATGGCGTCGGAGTTGATGACGGCCTGCTTAATCCTGCTCAGGCATTTCACCTTGGAGGAGGAACTTGTGTATCCGCTTGCCGACCGTATCGTAGAGCAATTATCTTAAGTACATAGGAAAAGGGTCATTCTCAAGTTGCTGAACTTGTAGATGGGCCCTTTTTTCTAATGTTCACTGAGCCAGTAAGGCAACTGAGTGTGCTTGTTTGTCAGAGTAGCCGTGTTTATGTTTTTCATAAGCAAGCTTCTGATGCGCACTTTTCAGCATGACCATGACCGCCCTGTAGTCGCCGTAGAGAATCGCCTGATCTCGTCTGTAATAAAAAACCGCCCATCTCCAATCTGGAGAGAGCGGTCCTTGTGCTTCACGACCATGATTCTTTATTTAAATGAATGAAACTTATGCTTCAAGCGAGCTAAGCGTCTTCTCTTCACATTCCTTGGAGCAGAAGCTGTTATGCTCTTCTTCGCAAGCTTCACAGCATACATGCTTCAGATGGCACAAATCGTTCGCACAGTTGATGTAGCGATCCTCAGGCTTGCCACAGTGGTAGCATTTGCCTACAATGATATCCTCGTCCGTACGATTGATAGGAACCGAGATCCGCTCATCGAACACGTAACATTTACCGTCAAAAAGGCGGCCCTTCACGTCTTCATCTTTCCCGTAGGTGACAATGCCCCCATCGAGTTGGTAAACCTCTTTGAAGCCTTCTTGAATAAGGAAGCCGGACAGCTTCTCACATCGAATGCCGCCTGTGCAGTAAGTGAGAATCGGCTTGTCCTTAAATTCTTGAAGATTATTGCGAATCCATTCCGGGAATTCGCGTGTTGTTTCCACTTCGGGGCGAATCGCGCCGCGGAAGTGCCCGATTTCGTATTCGTAATGGTTGCGCCCGTCGAGGACGATAACATCCTCTTGTTGAAGCTTTTCATAGAAATCTTTGGGCTTCAAGTGCGTGCCGGTCAGCTCATTCGGATTCACATCTTCTTCGAGACGGAAGGTGACGAGCTCTTTTTTAGGGCGAACGAACAGCTTCTTGAAGGCATGTCCTTCGCTCTCATCAATTTTGTAGACCATATCTTTAAAAAGAGGCATTTGGTTCATCATCGCGATGTAGGCGTCGGTTTGTTCCACGGTTCCTGAGAGGGTGCCGTTGATGCCTTCCGGGGCAATCAGGATGCGGCCTTTGACGCCGAGCTTTTTGCAATAAGCCAGATGCTCTCGAGCTAATGCTTCATGATCTATCACATTAACGAATTTATAATACAACAAAATGCGGTATGGAGCGCTTTGTACTGTCATGATCTTAAACCACCTATACGTATAAAATACATGCTCCTGTCAGCGGGAGCCCTATGCATATAGTGACATAAAACCGCACATTTTTCAATCAAGCAGCAATTTTTGGATGGTGTGAAAGACCTCTTCCAAAGCTATCGCCAGGGATTGCACCTGGTTTTGGATCAGGATGGTTTTGGATTCATCCAGAGGAGTGGACTGTTTCAGCGTCTCTTCGAGCGCGGTTGCCGCGGCATACACACGATTGGCGGACAGGTTGCTTGATGAACCGCGCAGCGTATGCAGGAGATGCAGGGCATCCTCATATTTGATTTGTTGAATGGCTGTTGTTAACCGATCGATTATATCTTGCGATTGTGCATGATATTTCTTCAGCATTTGATGATAAATGTCGGTTTTGCCAAGCAGCCGTTCCAGAGCTTCTTCCATATCCAGTCCGGGTGCCGTCATTTTTCCGCTCAAACTTAAACAAGTGCTCACAGCGGCGAATAAGCGGTCAGGAATAATCGGTTTGGAGATGACTTCATTCATGCCAGCGCGAATGCACGCTAGACGTTTCTCCAGCGTAGAGTCGGCGGTGACGGCAATAATGGGAATGTGCCGCCATTTGGGCTGAAGCCGAATTCGCTTCGCCGTTTCAATGCCATCCAGATCAGGCATATGGATATCCATCAGGATTAATTGGTAATCTGAGGTTTCCAGATGCTGTAAAGCTTCGAAACCATTAGAAGCTACTTGAACGACGCCATTCATGCTTTCCAAAAGAGAGCGAGCCACGGTCTGATTGATGTCATTATCCTCGACAAGCAGAATACGTGGGAAGGATGGCCAAGCTTCCTTACCTTCATGATTTTCGGCATGAGAAGTCTGGTCGGCAGCCTCGGAAGCATAGCTCCCTGTGATCGTTTGCAGAGTTTGGTACAACACGCTTCGTGAAACCGGCTTAACCAAAATCGCGTGCGGTGCGGCCTCCGCAGGCAGCTGCTCCAAGGCATCTCGGCCTGGCAAGGTCGTATAAATAATCGTTTTCAAGTTGTTCCGGTTACAGGTCTCCAGCATGTCTAACCACACTTCTTCCCCGTACATGTCAAAAGCTTCCATATCGAGCAGAACCAAATCCAGTGGAATGAGCTCAATAGCTTTCCTTGCTTCCTTCCAAGAGTAAACACCTGCTGCTTCTGAACACATGGATGCCAGCGTTTGCAGCAGCACGCGGTGCAGCTCCGGGTGATCTTCCACAAGAAAGGCGCGGAGTGGGAAGCGGGTCTGTGACTTCGTTGTTTGCAAGGTTAAAGAAAAAGGAATGCTGACGCGGAACACACTGCCCACACCAGGCTCGCTGGAGGCTTCAATAGAGCCGCCCATATTATCAATGATGCTCTTGGAGATGACAAGTCCAAGCCCTGTCCCCCCGAATTTACGGCTCGTGACTTCATCAGCCTGAACGAAAGGCTGGAACAGTTTGGCGAGTTGTTCATCATTCATGCCAATCCCTGTATCCATAATCGTGAAGTCGATAGACACTCGTTCTTCCTGAAGCTCTCGGACATGAACGCGCAGTGTGACGGTTCCTTGTTCTGTGAATTTAATCGCGTTGCTGGTTAAGTTCAAGAGAACTTGATACAGGCGTAAGGAATCGCCGATGAGGCCAAGGGGCACCTGTTCCTCGATATCACAAATAAAATCGACCGGCTTATGACCGAGCAGCACACTAAGCGTTTCGCACACACGGTCGATCGTATCATCCAGCAGGAAGGCATGATGTTCAATGGCCAGCTTGTCCACCTCCAGCTTGGAGAAGTCCAAGATATCGCTGATGATTTGCGATAAAGAAAGCGAGGATTTGGTGATCTTGGTCATATAATCCTTTTGCAGCGGAGTCATCGCGGTTCGTTCCATCAAATAGGATAACCCGACGATGCCATTGAGCGGGGTTCGAATTTCATGGCTCATCCGCGCCAAGAAAATGCCCTTGGTCAGGTTGGCGTCGTCAGCTTCCTGCTTCGCCAGGATCAGCTCATCTTTGGCCAACATTTGGTCTGTAATATCCCGCGAAATGGCGGAGAAGTAGCGTTCTCCCTTTTCAGCAGGTGTATGAGGAACGACTGTAACAGAGATGAATATCCGGCGCTGCTCTTTCGTTAACGCTTCAGCTTCGAATTCCCAGAACCCTTCGCTTATCGCGGTAAGAAGCCCCTCTTCGAGATCGACGTCACTGCGGATATCAACGTATTCGCTGAAGTGGCACTTTGTCGTATGTTCATTCTCTAAGCCAATTAAATTTTTACCTGCTTGATTCATATAGAAAATGTAGCCCATCTGATCAAAAGAAAGGATGGCGTCCCGCGCGCTTTCTACAATAGTAAGTAGCCGCATCTTCGTTTCATTGCTTTCTTTAATGTCGCTGATATCGCGGGCAATGAAGACGTAACCTTTGAGATCCCCTCCCGGATGCGTAATGGCGCTGACACTCAATTGGACAAATAGGCGGGTTCCATCTTTATGATGCCAAATCCATTCGCTATCTTCTTTCAGATGGCGAAGTGTGCGGATCACAAGTGCTGTGCAATCGGCAGGCACAAATTCTCCGAGCTCAATCGTGTATTTGGCGGCTCTTTCAACAAGCTGGTCATGATTTAACCATACCAGAGGGGTAGCTTTTTTGTGTAAATCCGTGAACTTATAGCCAAGAAGTTCGGTCGCCCGGCGGTTCAGGTGATTGATTGTAAAATGCGGGTCCGTGACAATCATCGCATATTGATTGTGCTGAATAAAAGCTTCAAACGGTTCGAAAAGTTCACGCAGATTTTCGATCATGCCATTCACGGAATGCGCTAGAGCGCCTAGCTCATCCTTGCTTTTGAACTGAAGCGGCTTGATGTAGAAGTCACCTGCAGCCACAGATTCCGTGACGCGAAGAATTTGTTGAATCCGTGAGATGATGAGCGAGTTCGCGGTTAAGCAAATAAGCAGGAACAAGATAATGGCGGTTCCAGCGATTAAACCAACGGTCCACCAAAGCAATGAACTGGCTGGTTGTTGGAAAGCCGTCATCGGCATGGAATAACCGAGATGCCAATTTAAATTGGGCACACGGGCATAAAACCATTGCGCTCTTTGGCCATTATCCAAATATTGGTCCAAATAGCCAGCATCCTGCTGGAATGCTTCTTCCAAGACATATGCCAATGAAGGATTATTGTTCAAAATATTCTGTTTTAAAATTTTACTGGCATCCGTATGGTACAGGATGGTTCCTTCATGGTTCACAATGACGGTCTGAACTCCTTCAAGGGGCGTATGAAGGTGATCGCGAAAAGTAGCTTCCGCGTCCAGTGAAATGTCCACGATGCTAGTTACGTTTTTGTTTTCATCCCAAACAGGAGCGGTAATGGTAATGATATATTTGCCTGAAATTTCACCGATATAGGGATCCGAGATGTAGGTTTTGCCGAGCATAGCCTCTTCAAATCTCCGCTGACCTTTAATATTCAGCTTTTGACCGGTGGTAAGCAGAAGATTCCCGTCCTGATCCGCCACGCCCATTGCCAAAAAGCGATTGTTCCCGGTTTGCAGTTCTTGGGTTAGGTAGCTCAGCCGTTCCTGAACAGTTCCATACTTCATAACGCTAACACGGCTTACCATCTCAACTTCGGCTAGGCGAATGGATAGGAAGTCGTATAAATTTTGCGCGGAATTGGAGACAGAAGTGATGGACTGGGCTTTGATTTGCCCAATTAATTTATCTTTCGAAAGCTTATAATTCGTAAAACCTACAACCGTTAACGAAAAAGTAGTGATTAGAACAAGAAGTGCAACAAGCTTGAAACGTAAAGATAGTGACATCGGAAGCCTCCATAAATCGTCAAGATTCATCAAAATGTTAGGAAATCTTACAATTTTGATTACCGTATTACGTAATTCATTTAACGATTTCGTTTTATGATAATAGGTAACAGGATGATTTGAGTATACATCATTGTGGGGTCATTCATTCATTACTTGGAGGGATTTCAATCATGCGTTTTACTGTAAAAGCGAAAATGATGATGGTATTTGTAATTATTTTTCTCATGGTCGGAGGATTAAGTTTAACTGATATGACGCGGATGGGCGTGCTCAAAGACAACAGTGCGGAGATGGCTACGAATTGGATGATCGGCGTGCAAATTATTGATGAGATTCATTTTAACTCGGAGCATATCTTAACCCTCTACTATCAGAAAAAGCTAGAGCCAGATACGAAAAAACATGAGCCCTTAGATACAGGAATTGCTCAAGCGATGACAAGAATCGACAAATTGTTAGAAAACTATAAGGAAAGTCTCTCAGGAGAAGAAGATGCTGCCAAGTTCAATGACCTTAACAAAAGCTGGGAAGAGTTCAAAGCAGCCTTCATAGTCAACAAACAACTTTCCGCTGATCCTACGAAAACGAAGGAGGCTGCAGAAAGCCTTCAGGCGCTGGCAACCACATTTGGCAAAGCGCAAAAAACGATGGCTGAAATGGTGACCTTTAACCAGGATGGCGGAAAGCTGGCCGATCAAGAAAATAAAAATCTGTATCAAGAAAGTGTCAAGATATCACTAATTGTACTAGGTGCATTGATCGTCTTCATGCTGGCTGCTTGTTACGTACTTGTTAGCAATATCTCCACACCTGTTCGCAAAACGTCACAGGCTTTAAACCGTATTGCCAACGGCGATCTTACCGTGGAGCCCATTATCGTGAAAAATAAAGATGAAATCGGCGACTTGGCCGGCTCCGTGAATCAAATGGTCGACCACCTGCGCCATTCGGTGCATCATATGCTGCAAGCTGCAGGCAGTGTGGCAGCATCCTCCCAGCAGCTATTTGCCAGTTCGGAGCAAAATACGTCCGCTTCCCAGCACGTAGCGGCAGCTGTGCAGGAATTCGCAGCAGGTGCGGATACACAAGCACAAAGCTCGATGGAGTGCGGCAGAGCCATGGAGGAAATGTCGGTCGGCATTCAGCGAATCGCAGAGACGACCTCGGATGTATCGGAGCTGTCCATTTCCGCTACGCAAATGGCAGAGGAAGGCACACACGCTATGGAGCGGGTTGCTCATAAAATGCAAGCGGTCAGCCATTCAGTTGACTCGGCGAATCAGGTCATACTCGAGCTGGAGAGACACTCCCAGAGCATTGGGCAAATCTCGACGCTTATTGGAAATATCGCGTCCCAAACGAATTTGCTCGCTTTGAATGCGGCGATTGAGGCTGCGCGTGCCGGAGAGAGCGGCAAAGGATTTGCGGTTGTTGCGGGAGAGGTTCGCAAGCTGGCCTCCCAAACAGATGAATCCGTGCGTGATATCTCTGAACTCATTTCCAATATTCAGCGGGATTCGGTTCGCGCTGCAGGGGTTATGAATACTGGACTCCTGGAAGTACAGGAAGGCTTGAAAGAAGTGGGCAGCGCCGAAATGGCCTTCGGTCAGATCGTAGCCGCTTCTCAGGAAGTAGCGAGCAAAATTCAGGAAACCGCTGCAGCTGCACAGCAGATGGCTGCTTCCACAGAGCAGATTGCCGCAACAGTGGCTAATGTCGGTTCAGTCGCACAGCAAACATCAGGAACAGCGCAGTCTGTAGCTGCTGCGACGGAGGAGCAGCTGGCTTCCACGGAGGAGATTACCTCTTCGGCGAGAAACCTGTCGACCATTGCCCAGGATTTACATCAAGTAGTGACAGCTTTCCGGATTTAATGAATATTTAGATACTTTTGCTAGTTTACTAGAACTTCTCTGAGGTCCTCTCAGAGAAGTTTTTTCATAGTTTTACAAGGAAGCCCTCTGGAAATATGATTATTTTTAATGATTTACATTTTATTCCAATGTAAAATAGTTAATAGACTGATGGACAACCGCCGCTTCAGTTTATGTATCCAAAGGATAGAATGGTGTATTCCCTAGTAGAGGAGGGCGAGCATGAAGGCACGTCAAGCGGTTAATAAATTTAAGAAAAAAGGGTGTAGAACAAAGAATCCTAAATTTAGCTCATCTAAACATATTCACCATCCTCGCGCACCTAAGAAACTTGCTAACGCGTCAGCCCTTCTGTCCCCCCAGAACGCAAATTCAGTAACCACGGGCGGGGCGACTAATTCTTCAAGCACCGAGGGGACTACATCGGTCAATGAAACCACTTCGAGCTTAAGTGGAGCGCACAGTACATCAGACACAGATAGTAATTCAACGGCAACGGAATCTTCAACGAGCAGCAGTGGGGCTAACAATGCTTCTGACACAGATAGCTCGGCTACAGTTAACGAAACGCTGACAAGCACCAGCGGCTCGAACAACACATCCGATACGGACAGTAATTCAACCGCAACAGATACGTCCACGAGCAACAGCGGAGCGACCAGTTCTTCAGATACGGACAGCTCGGCTACAGTTAACGAAACGCTGACAAGCACCAGCGGCTCGAATAACACATCCGATACGGACAGTAATTCAACCGCAACAGATACGTCCACGAGCAACAGCGGAGCGACCAGTTCTTCAGATACGGACAGCTCGGCTACAGTTAACGAAACACTGACAAGCACAAGCGGATCTAACAACACATCCGATACAGATGCAACAAGCTCGACAGGGCCAAGTTCTTCAACGACCGGAGATAACTCCTCCACTAGTGGCAGTGACGCTACTAACTCTTCGGACACAGATGCCTCCTCCAGCGCTGGCCCAAGCACTTCAACGACGGGGGACAACTCATCGACCACGGGAAGTACTTCCACGAATTCCTCTGACACCGACTCTATGGCAACAACAGGAGATAACGCTACCACGAATACGAGCAACGCAGACAATTCTTCCACTAACGATAATTCGAGCAACGCTGGCAGCACATTGGATTCAAAAAGCTGTGCCACTAATGAATCCGATAATGAAAGCACCTCAAATAATACATTTGATTACAATAGTGCATTAATGAGTACAGCCAACGGATTGGCGAGTTCAGCCAATAATTCTGCCAATACGGTCTCCAACGGGAACAGCTTCACAGTGGGCAATAGTACGCTTATCAACTTTAGCGATAATACATTGCTGATAGGTGTTTTACTCCTCCTGGCGAAAAATTGCTGCTGCCAGCCGGTAAATGGCTCAAATGCTAAAGATGGGTGCAATTGTGGAGGAAGCGGGAAAGGACTATCCGGTTTGGAAGGACTTGTCACGAAATTTCTGGAAGAGGAACGCGAAAAAAAACAAATGATGTTTGAGATTTTAAAACAAAACAATTCTATTAACTAGGAGGTGCACTTCTGTGAGTCTAGTTAACAGTTCAAAATCACAATTCTCTTTTATCAAGAAAGAAAATCAAAATGACTTGACCATTACAATAAACAACTCTTCTAAAGAAGCGCGTATTCTTACTTTTACTGTAAGGGATGCCGACACAGGAAACAGGCTGCCTGCGACAATAAATGGAGAGTATCTGGTAGATGAGGTCCAAATTCCTCCGGAAACCCTCCGAATTCTGCTCATAGATGTGTCTCTTGCAGAACGTCAGATACTTGTTGAGTTCACCAGAACTTCCTCAGGAAGTGGAATGTCCATTAGACAAAAAAACAGTTCAATGAGTGGCAAGGTTGTAGATTTTATTGAATTGCTTTTAAAATAACAAAACGGATCAGACTTTTTCATTCGCTCGTGCGTCTTGTTATCGTGAAGGTTAGAACAAATACAGATGACTAGACCATAACGAATGAGGAGTGACGTGAAATGAGAAAGAATCCTTTTAACATGTTGAAAATGAGTGTGCTCGGATGTGCAATGCTGGTTGGCGTAAGCGGGGCTGTACTAACAGCAGGGTCGGCTTCAGCAGAGACGGTGACGGCTGTTCCCATTAGCGTGAAGGTGACACCGATTGCCATTCAAGCCGCAGCGGTTCAAATTAAAGAGGTCTTGCTTACCTCCAAGACGGAAAATTTGAAGACGAATGTCAAAGTTCCTCAGCTTACAGGGATGCTGGATGCGAAATATGAGGAGCAGTTGAACGATATTCTTTTGTCCCATGCCAATGAAGATTTGGCGAACTGGGAGAAAGAGGCGGATGAAGCTGCAGCTGATGCCAAAACCAAAGGGTTTACGTATCGTCCTTATGAACTCACAATTATTTATGAATTGAAATCGGATGGCACGGGTTCCCCGGCGGGGCTCGTTTCCCTGCAAATTACGACGTACGGAGCTACAGGGGGAACTGGTATGCCGCGCGTTGACACCTACAATGTGTTAAATCGTGAAGAAGCCCAGCGCATTACCTTGCAGGATGTACTTGGAGACAGTTACAAGGAAACCGTAGATGCTGCAGTTCGAGCAGCCATGGATGAGCATCCGGAGAACTATTTTAAGGACGATTTTAAGGGCATTGAAGAGTCACAGGGCTTTTATGTTGAAAATGGTGAAGCTGTCGTCGTATTCCCGAAATATGCGATTGCACCGGGCGTAATGGGATCTCCGGAATTCCGGTTTCCACTAGCTGCGGATTTGACCATTCCTGTTAAAACGGAGCCGGCTCCCAAAGTTGCTTTGGATTTGGCAGCCGGTGACCAAATAACGAGTGCAGAAGGCGCAAACTTGGTGCCATTCCGCAAGGTAGCAGAAGGTCTTGGATATGAAGTAGCTTGGAATCAAGCCACGTATACGGCAGAGCTTCACAAGGGAGCGCAATGGACGAGTGTGACCGTGGGCAAAGACAGCTATTTTTATGCGAAAATGGCACCTGTGTCCTTGGGGTCAGCCCCGGTCATTCAGAATGATGCCTTGTATGTGCCGCTCAAATTCGTGTCAGACATTCTGAAAGCTGAAGTGAAAACAGGAGATGCCGGCGTTTTACACATTGAACAGTAATTCACTCATAAGCTCATAACCACGAAGCCTCTAGTCCGCCCAAATAAATGGGTGAGCTGGAGGCTTTTCTATATCACATATTTGAAAGCGTTTGCGTATACTATATTATCTCGTAAAAGGACTCCTTTTACGCTGCCAAAACTTGTAGGAGGTGGAAGATGACCATGTATTTGAAAAATGGATTGTCGGCTTGCATGGGACTCTGGTTTTTGGTCAGCCCCTGGGTGTTTGGATTTGAGGCTCAAACGAATGCGTTCTTTATCTGTGTGCTGCTTGGAAGCGTGCAATTCGTGGGATCGCTGCTCGCTCTAGGCAAGTCAGGGAAGCGGGTCTGGCAGAACTGGCTGTGCCTGCTGATTGGTGCCTTTTTTATTCTCTTTCCGAATGTGTTCCACGTAGAGTTGATGGCTTATTTCTTATTTGTCGTGCTTGGTTTCTTGACCATTCTCATCAATTACGCCAATCTGTATGCCGACGAGCAATGATCGATTATACTGGTGTTAAGTAACAATTTCCCATAGGAGGAAACACATAGATATGCTCCGTTCATTAGAACTGATACACAACTATAGAACAGGGGACACCGCAGCAGCTTCTGAGCACAAATGGTTAACCTACATGGTTTCGGCGGAAGAGCGCATCGTGAACTTCGAGCGCATTCAGTCGATCCAGGAGCTGGCTCAGGCGAACCCTGTTCTTGATTATGTCCAGCGGACCTTGCTCAGGTTGGACGAGCTTGGGTTGTCTTTTTGGAAGAAGGAAGTGTTGGAAGTAGTATTGATCTGGTCCGAGGTCTCCAAAGGAGGTACTCTGAGGGATCGCTTTACGTGGCAGAATCAAGGGATTCATCTCTATGTACATAATCAAGGCTCCGCTCAACTGTATAAGCTTCATGCCGGGAATTCAAGTGATAAATCGGCTGTGATACATACGTTAATCTATACGCACGGGCTCATTGGACAGACGATTCGAGGGGAAGTCCCCCTACGGGAACACGCCCCGTTAACCAAATTAGTGGAAGATCACTTGCTATCGGCCGATGAGTTAAGGGATCTGCTTCTGGCGTTGAACGAGTGTATCATTGCAGCAGTCTCGGAAGAGCTTTGGCTTTCGGTCAGCAGTCAAGTGAGGTCGTTGATTGAGAAGATTTTACTAGGAGAATTGGAACCAGAGATTTCTTTCAAAGACAGGTTGGCTAAATTACGCGGCAACTCTATTCGAAAAGGTGAAAATTTCGAGCGGGACTATCAAAGGATTTTGGATGAGGCGCCTGAGCTGCTAAACGGTTTAGGGGCTTTTTTGGAAAAGACGACCTTGTGGTATGTAGAGGCGGCTTTCCAGGATTTTACGTTAAGGCAGATGGTACGCGTATTTCTGATTATCCAAGAGGCATGCCGTGAAGGGGATTTGGTCCGTCATATCAGCTTTGAGCCCTTTATGAATATTTTATATTACGATTACAAAGGCAGTAAGAAAGTCAACGTGTACAAGAAACGGATGATCGAAAAATATGTGGATGAGATGACATGGGAAGAAGTAGCTCAAGGAAAATTGGCGTGGAGCAACGGCCACTTGAAGCACCTCATTGAGCGGAAATCTCAGCTTGCGGATACCGTGTTTTTTACCTGCCAGTTTTCCCCTGCTGCCGAGAAGCTGATTGAATTCTGCGTAGAAGCCGAGAAGTCCCCGTTATATGAAAAGGCTGTACTGTTGTTATTTGATCTGTTTGAATTGCGGAGAGATGCCTACGACCGTTTTCACAATGAAGAAGATTATTTGACCACAATGAATCAGACGGCAGATTATAAGAAGTTGATGCTGGACTACGTCGTTGGGAAGCGTGTTGTCGATATCGGTCCGGGCGGTGGTGTCATGCTCGATCTGATTGAACAGTATTTGCCGGACAAGCATCCCATTGGGATTGATATTTCCTCAAACGTGATCGAGGCGCTGGAGCGCAAGAAGCAGCTAGAAGGTCATCGATGGACTGTTCTGAAAGGGGACGCGCTTGATCTAAGGCAGTATGTGGAACAAGGAACCATTGATACGGTCATCTTTTCTTCCATCCTACACGAACTCTACTCCTACATCCCTTATGAAGGGAGAAAATTCAACCATGCAACCATTGCGGCGGCACTGCGCAGCGCTTATGATGTTCTCTCGCCTGGCGGGAGAATCGTGATTCGCGATGGGATTATGACGGAGCCTGTCGAGCAAAAGCGAACAATTCACTTTTTGCAGAACGGGGATATGGTGTATCTCGAACGGTATGCGAAGGATTTTGCTGGACGAGAGATTAAGTATGAGGTTGTTGAGGCGGATAAAGTGGTTATGCCAGTCAATGATGCGATGGAATTTCTCTATACCTATACTTGGGGCGAGGAAGCGTATGTGCATGAAGTGCAGGAACAATTCGGTTACTTTACACCAAGTGAATACATAGCTTTTATCCATCGTACGTTGGGACCTGAGGCCAAAATTATTGAGAACAGGCATTTCCTGCAGGAAGGATATACGGAAGCGCTGAAGGGCAAAGTAAAACTGCTGGATGAAAGTGGAACCGCGGTTGCGCTGCCGGACAGCACCTGTTTAATAGTCATCGAAAAATAGGCTGTTGCGATTTGTTATTCAGAAAAAAACTGTTGCGCGCGTCATTTTAATATGTCATAATGAAAATATCAAAACGACAATATGATTAATCGCATCCAAGCAGGTGATCGCCTTGAACGCAGAAAATGAAAGCAATTATCAAGCCAGCAAATATCGTACGCCAGACGGTGCGCCTGCCGACATCGTGATCTTCACCATCACTTCCGAAGGCAAGGATTCCACGAAGAAGTCGCTCCCGCATAGAGAGCTGCAAGTGCTGCTCATTCAAAGAAAGCAGTGGCCTTTCGAAGGACAATGGGCGCTGCCAGGCGGATTCTCGTCCGAAAACGAGACGATTCAGGAGAGCGCGCGGCGTGAGCTGACGGAGGAAACGGGAGTTTCCGATGTCCACCTTGCCTATTTCAACGTGTACAGCACGCCGAAACGCGATCCTCGGGGGTGGATCATCTCCCACGCATTCTTCGCATTAGTGCATGAGCGCTTTCTGGAGAAGCGCCAAGCCGCAGATGATGCCGCAGATGTCCGATTGTTTCCTGTGGAGGAAGCCCTCGCGATGGATCTTGCGTTTGACCACGAAATCATCGTTCGTGATGCGCTTGCCCAAATTCAGACGAAGATGCTCACGACAACGATTGCCAAAGAGTTTTTGTCCGAGGAATTCACAATCAGTGAATTGTATCAAGTGATTCAGACGGTTGTCCCGACCTTCAACGAGCGGAATTTTATCCGTAAAATTACATCTACACAGAGCCGCAAAGGGATTATTGAAGAGGTTCTGGACCACAACGGACAAGGGAAAATGTCAAATCGGTATTCCCAACGTGCGGCTCAGCTCTACCGTTTCACCGATTATGTGCCTCAGCTGTCCATTTACAGCTAGGCCTCTCTTTTACCCTTTGATATTGTCTTATTAATAGTATCAAATATACTAAATCAAGGAGTTGGTTAAGATGAAAGCATTGATTATTATTGATTATACGGTCGATTTTGTTGACGGGAAGCTTCCTTGCGGGGAGCCGGGCATTGCGATAGAAAACCGGATGTGTGAAATCACGGAAGCGTTCGTAGAGCAGCAGGATTTCGTCGTTATGGCGGTGGATCTGCATGATGAACAAGATCCGTATCATCCGGAGACGAAGCTGTTCCCGCCGCACAATATCCGCGGCACAGCGGGCCGCGATTTATACGGCAGGTTGAATACCGTCTATGAGCAGTATAAGAACAATATTTATTGGATGGATAAAACGAGATACAGCGCCTTCTGCGGTACGGATTTGGAGCTGAAGCTCAGAGCCAGAGGCATTCAGGAACTTCATCTGATCGGCGTCTGTACAGATATTTGCGTGCTGCACACAGCGGTGGATGCTTACAATAAAGGCTTTGACATCGTGATCCATGAGGACGCGGTTGCCAGCTTTAACAGCCAAGGCCATGCATGGGCTTTGCAGCATTTTGAAAGCACACTTGGGGCTAAAGTTGTTCGCGGTTGGTAGTATGAAACAGCAGCATTAACAGGAATGCTAGGATCATCCAATATAATGAAGGAGATGTTCCCAATGTCACATACGACACAAGCTGAAATTCAAGCCATATTGCATGTAGAAAGCGAAATTAACGCGGAAAACGAAATCCAACGCCGTACCCAGTTTCTTAAAGAGTATCTGCGCTATACAGGAGCCAAAGGCTACGTGCTGGGCATGTCCGGAGGCCAAGACTCCACATTAGCAGGCAAGCTGGCTCAAATGGCGATCGATGAAATGAATGCGGAAAGCGGCAAGGATGCTTATCAGTTTATGGCGGTTAGACTGCCCTATGGCATCCAAAAAGATGAAGATGACGCACAGGCAGCCATTCAGTTCATTGCGGCAAGCCGAGTTGTCACGGTCAATATTCAATCGGCCGTTGATGCATCGGTGAAGCAATTTGCGGAAGCGACAGGCGAAACGCTGAGTGATTTTCATAAAGGGAACGTCAAGGCTCGCGAGCGTATGAAGGTGCAGTATGATTTAGCTGCGCATTACGGGCTTTTGGTCCTAGGGACGGATCACGCCGCTGAGGCTATTACGGGCTTTTATACGAAACATGGGGATGGCGCCTGCGATGTGGCTCCCCTCTATGGGCTCGATAAGCGGCA
Organism: Paenibacillus violae; assembly: GCF_032461945.1. Taxonomy (NCBI): domain Bacteria; kingdom Bacillati; phylum Bacillota; class Bacilli; order Caryophanales; family Paenibacillaceae; genus Paenibacillus; species Paenibacillus violae. The sequence goes on along the minus strand of NZ_JAWCUD010000013.1, from coordinate 172,095 downwards.
AGGCAGGGAACTGCTCAAGCGGCTGGGATGTCCGGAGCATTTGTATTTGAAAAAGCCTACGGCTGACTTGGAGGATTTGAAGCCGGGTCTTCCGGATGAAGAAGCCCTTGGTGTTAGCTACGTGCAATTGGATACCTATTTGGAGGGCCGTCCCGTTCCTGCTGATATCGCTCAGAAAATTGAGGAACGCTATACGATTACGGAACATAAGCGCAGAGGACCGGTAACCTGCTACGACACTTGGTGGAAAGGATGATCCTATATGAAATACGAGAAGAATTATGAAAATTTAACGCTGCACACAGATAAATATCAAATCAATATGATGTACGCGCATTGGCTGAAAGGCACTTATCAAGAGAAAGCCGTTTTCGAGGTGTATTTCCGCAAGCTGCCGTTTGACGGCGGATACGCTGTTTTTGCCGGCTTGGAGCGGCTCGTTCATTATATTAAGCACCTGCATTTCGGGGATGATGAAATTGCTTATCTGCGGGAACAGGAAGAGCATTACCGCGAAGACTTTCTTGAGGCGCTGCGCGCGTTCAAGTTCAGCGGCGACTTGCAATGCGTACCGGAAGGTACGCTCGTTTTCCCGAACGTGCCGCTTGTGCGCGTAGTCGCCAGCATCTTTGAGGCGCAGTTTGTAGAGACGGCGATTCTCAACTTCGTGAACTACCAGACGCTTATCGCGACGAAAGCTTCGCGGATTAAACAGGTCGTCCCGAACGAGGTGCTGCTCGAGTTCGGGACCCGACGCGCCCAAGAGGCTGACGCCGCGATCTGGGGCGCAAGAGCCGCTTACATCGCGGGCTTCCACGCGACGTCGAACTTGCGGGCCGGGATGCTGTTCGGCATCCCGACCAAGGGCACCCATGCGCACGCGTGGGTGCAGGCCTTCGACACGGAAGAGGAAGCTTTCCGTGTGTATGCTGAGGCACTGCCGGAGCAAGTGACGCTGCTCGTGGATACGTACGACACGCTGCGCAGCGGCGTGCCGAACGCCATAAAGATCGCGCGCATGCTGCAGCAGCAAGGCAAGCGTATGAACGCCATTCGCCTCGACAGCGGCGATTTGGCGTATTTATCCCAGCAGGCGAGGCATATGCTGGATGAGGCGGGCTTTCCCGAGGTGGCGATCGTCGCCTCGAACGATCTCGATGAGAATATCATCGAGGGGCTGAAAGCCCAAGGTGCCAAAATCGATGTCTGGGGCGTAGGCACCCAGCTCATTACCGCTGCCGATCAGCCTGCGCTCGGTGGGGTTTACAAGCTTGTTGCCCTGGAGAAAAACGGCGAGTTCGAGCCGGTTATCAAAATTTCGGGCAACCCCGAGAAAGTGTCCAATCCCGGCTTCAAGGAAGCCTACCGGATTATCAACAAAAAAACCGGTAAAGCGGAAGCCGATTACCTGGCCATGGAGCACGAGGTCGATATTCAGCGCGGCGAGCGAGTGAAGTTGTTTGATCCCACGCATACGTATATCTACAAGTATATTGAGGACTATGAAGCGGTTCCGCTGCTTAAGCCGATTTATGCGGGAGGCGAGCTTGTCTATGAGCTGCCTACGTTGGATGAGATTCGGGCGTATCATAAGGAGCAAATCCGCACGTTTTGGCCGCAATATTTGCGCAAACTCAACCCGGAAGGTTATCGTGTGAACTTAAGCACGGAGCTATGGGAGCTGAAAATGAATTTGATCCATGCGCATACCATTATGTAATTGGATACCCCAAGTGGTATGATAGGGATTGTGCGTACTCTTTCAAGAGCCGTCATATCCTATGAACCGATGGAGGGATTATCTAATGTCGACGCAAGCATTTACTCAAGGTGTTCAACTCAATAATGGCGTGCATATGCCATGGTTAGGACTAGGTGTTTGGAAAAGCAAAGAAGGTCAGGAAGTCATTAACGCTGTGAAAACAGCCCTTCAACTGGGTTACCGAAGTATTGATACGGCCGCAATCTATCAGAATGAAGAAGGTGTTGGTCAAGGGCTGCGTGAAAGCGGTGTGCCGCGCGACGAGATTTTCGTCACCACCAAAGTGTGGAACTCCGATCAGGGCTATGAGTCCACCCTGCAGGCCTTTGAAGCAAGCCGCAAACGGCTCGGCCTCGAGACGATCGATCTGTATTTAGTTCACTGGGCTAAACCGGCGACGTATAGGGAAACTTGGAAAGCCCTTGTTCATTTGCACAAAGAAGGACATGTCCGCGCGATCGGCGTTAGCAATTTTCAAATTCATCATTTGCAGCATGTGATTGAGGATACAGGTGTCGTACCTGCTGTGAACCAAGTCGAGTACCATCCGCAGCTGGCGCAAAAAGAACTGCTCGCCTTCACTCGCGAGAATAACATTCAGCTGGAAGCTTGGAGCCCGCTGATGCAGGGCAATCTCGATCATCCGGTGCTGTCGCAGCTCGCGGCCAAGCATGGGAAATCGGCGGCTCAAATCGTGCTGCGTTGGGACATACAGAACGGTGTCGTCACGATTCCGAAATCGGTGACAGCGCATCGGATTCGCGAGAATGCGAATATCTTTGATTTTGAGCTGAGCGCTGAGGATATGGCTCTCGTGGATTCGTTGAACCAGAACAAACGAATCGGGCCTGATCCGGACAACGTGCCGTTCTAAAAATGGAATTCCCGCGGTTTGTTAGCGGGGATTCTTTTTTTTCGGCCTCCCTCTCGGCTCGAGGGGAACTACAGGGCGTTATTTGCCCGCGAAACAGCTCTTTTGCGGCTGGACGGGAACTGTGGTCCTTTATTTGGCCGATTTTATGGCGAGATACGGGTATTGGCCAGAAATAAGTCCCTGTAGTTCCGCTTCAGCAGCTTCATGGGTTAATTTTGCCGAAATAGCGGACCCTAGTTCCCTCCTCTATTTTTCCTGTTCATTTTTACATTCATGCTCAGGGGCTTGTCCCTCCGACTTCACTTACTTCAGCAGCGTAATCATCTGATACACCTCGCGATGATCGCCGGGCAGCAGGTAATCTGCGACCTTGAGCTGCGAGGAACCATCGCCGTCAAGGAAAAGACCGTCCACGAGCTGACCGCTCCCCACCTGCTCCAGTATGGCTGTGCGGAATTGTTCACCTGTGCATGGTGTAGGCGCTACGACCAGGTACACATTATTGTTCCTGTCGTACACGATACCTGAGCGCATGCGCTTCTCGTTAATGACCGGCATCTCTTCCGAATCCGCCTGGGCCGCCCAACCGTCCGGGTTCGTCAGTCCCATGCTCACACCGCCTTGGGCCCAGTAATGGTTTCGATCCATGACTTTCAGCTCGTTGGCGTTTTCGACCACTTGAATCGTGAAAGTTTGTGCCTTTTCATCCCAGACCAATGTCCCTCGTTTGCGGTCGATATTAAACCAGCCGGAGCCGTAATCGCCGGGCTGCCCTTTGACCGGGAGGTCGTTAATGACGGCAATGCTTAGCAGATAACCCTGCCAGAAGAAACCGCCGTTGATCCCATTATCGCTCAGGTCCGTGATATTCGCGGTGATAGCCTTGAGCCCTATATTTTGCGGCGGAGTTCTGATCGTGTGAAGGGTAACGCCATTGCTTGCCTGATCGACGCGATACTCGGAAATGGGGAGGTTCGGCGGTCGGACATGTCCATGAGTCCCCCAGACGATGGTCCATATGAAACTAGTTATCATAATTAGGATATAGATAAGTAGGGAGGCTGCTTTATTTTTGGCAAGACGGATCGTATACATAAGGCAACTCCTATCATTTCAATCATTTTATTTCTATTAGTCTATGAAACTCAGAAATAAATTATGCTAAGCCGCACGAAAAAAGCCCATCCGTAAAGTGAAGGAGTCACTCTAGCGAATAGGCTTTTCTTGTATGTACCAATCCTAATCCTATTAAAAAATTGGAATTCTCGCTTTATTTCCATCCTTTGCGTATAAAATGGCTTCGGAGCTAAATAAGTCTACATGCTCTAAAGTATGACCAAGGTTCGTCGTTGTAAATTTGTTATAACGAAGAGCGTTGATCAGAGAGGGAATTAGTTTGTGATCCGTGCCGATAAAGTTCACAGAAATTGGTCTCTTGTTAAATAAAATATTCATTCTCACTTTCAACTCATCTCCTGACATGAAAATTATTATCAATTAACTGAGTTTTAAGCGTAACATCCCTTGAATAGGATGTCCGTCGATTAACGTTGTCGGAATAGCACTACTTTTGTCGGTTGGAAAAATAGGCTTGATTGTTTGTTTTTACGAGAAAAGATGGGGCTAAATTTGGTATGATTTAAACAAAAAGGAGGCGAAACTCATGAATTTTAGTGAGTTTGATTCCGATTCGGAAGTTAGACAAATGATTGAGGCTTCTGAGATAGACTTAAAGCAAGGGAAGGTTTTTTCTACAGAAGAGATGATTGAAGCTATAAAGCGTGGTGAACTGTAGTTGTTGGATGAGAGCGGGAAGTTGCTCTTCACAAATCAAGGTGGCATTGATTTAGACGGGGCAGTGCGCGGAGCTCAATCTTCAGCTCTTCATTCGAGGTGTGAGACACAACGATACCGACCTTTTAACGGAGCAGTTCTAGAGTTGCATCCTTTGGATCCTGAATAGCTTTAATCAAAGCAACTTCGTCTACATATTTGGTATTGCCCTCGGTATGGCATTTTATCACAGAACAGGTGACAATAAAGCTCTTACGAAGATCCGTGATCAGTGTAGAGAGTTTATCTGCGGCTGGCTGTTCAATATAAAATAAACTCAAATTTAAAAACCTCCAAAGCCACAAAGCTCGGAGGTTTTTCGCTCTACACTACAGAAATCTGCGATGATGCTTTTTACCGTCAAAAGAGAACAAAACCGGCTTCTCTTCCACGACCGTATGCATATGGATGGACTTACCCCAGAGCTTGTAAATATAAGGAAGCGTCCGTTCGACGTATTTGAGATCCAGCTCGACGCCTTCGTAACAATGCTTTAAATACAGTTCGCCATTGCGCTGATAGTCGCCATCTTCCACGACAATATAAGGGAACCCTCCGTTGACACGCGATGCGAATAGCTGATCCCGCGTATTCTCCCATGTTTTATCCGTGATTTTCCACTCAGGACCCTTCTTCTCAAAAATGTATAAATCCAGTTCCTCCACTAACGGTTTGTTTAAATAGTTCCGGATAAAGGAGGTATCGGATTCGTACTCGCGCACCTCGAACATTTTGCTCCGTCCTTCGCCTTTTTTACGGCCTTGCGTCCGTATTTCCTCTTCGGTCGGATTATCCCAATGCTTTTCGATGTCTTCGAAAATTTTCACGCCCAGATAATACGGGTTCAGCGTATGACGGGAGGGCACAACGACAGACGAATTGAGTTTGGAGTATTCAATCGTCTCTTCTTCGGTCAAGTCAAGCTCGCGCAAAATGCGTTGATGCCAGTAAGAAGCCCAGCCTTCGTTCATGATTTTGGTCTCCAACTGCGGCCAGAAGTACAGCATTTCATCGCGCAGCATGGTCAAAATATCCCGCTGCCAATTCTCCATATAGGGCGCATTCTCTTCAATGAAGAGCAGGATATCCTTCTCGGGCTTTGGCGGGAAGCGCTTAGCTTCCTCTTTATTATCCGTTGATGGAGCAGGTTTACTTTTAGCATCCAAACTCCATAAATCTTCATACCCGTAAGTCGCTTCCGACTTCGCAGCGGGGGTTGAGGCTTTATTGGTTTCTTGGCGATTGCGCGCCTGCCTGTAAGAAAGGGTAAGCACTGGATCAATATGTTCTTGAATGGCGAGTACAGCGTCAATGAATTGCTCGACTTCGTCAATGCCGTACTCGATTTCATATTGTCTGATACGCTCGGCCGTGGCGGACATGCTTTCGACCATGTTGCGGTTCGTTTTGGAGAAGCGGACGTTATTTTTGAAAAAATCACAGTGCGCCAGCACGTGAGCGACGATGAGCTTATTTTGAATAAGCGAGTTGCCATCCAGTAGAAAAGCATAGCAGGGGTCGGAGTTGATGACCAACTCGTAAATTTTACTTAACCCCAAGTCGTATTGCGTCTTCATACGGTGAAAATTTTTCCCGAAGCTCCAATGGCTATAACGAGTTGGCATTCCATAGGCCCCGAACGTATAGATAATTTCGGCAGGACATATTTCGTACCTCATGGGATAGAAGTCGAGCCCAAACCCTTTAGCAATCTCCGTTATCTCATCAATGGCGTATTCAAGCTGCTGAATTTCGGATTTACTCACGGAACAGCCACTCCCTCCTGCTTGGTAAAAAAGGTTTTCAACGCTTTGTAAACTTCGCCTTTTTCGCGGATGACATAATGCAGAAACTTAGGATCGTGAATGTGGCGGAAAGCGGACATCAGCGTAGAGCTGCGGTTATATTGGTTTACCTCTCCGTAACCAAACATGTTGCAGCGCTCCATTAATTGGGAGATGAGCTTCACACAGCGTTCGTTATCCGACGTTAAGTTGTCTCCATCGGAGAAATGGAACGGATAAATATTAAACTGAGAAGGCGGGTACCTTTTATCAATAATATCGATGGCGGTTTGGTACGCGGAGGAGCAGATCGTACCGCCACTTTCTCCTTTTGTGAAAAACTCTTCTTCCGTAACCTCTTTGGCTTCCGTATGGTGAGCAATGAACACAATTTCCACATTCTCGTATTTGGTACGCAGAAACCTCGTCATCCAGAAAAAGAAGCTGCGTGCAATATATTTCTCAAAGGATCCCATGGAACCCGACGTATCCATCATGGCAATGATGAGGGCATTCGAGTGCGGCTTCTCGACCTCATCCCATGTTTTGAAACGAAGATCATCGGGACTTATATGATGAATCCCCGGCGAATTCGAGCGTGAATTCCGGCGTAAATTTTCAATGATGGTGCGCTTTTTATCGATGTTGGACATGATGCCTTTTTTGCGAATATCATTGAAAATTACTTCTGTCGTTGTCATGTTGCGCTTCTCTTTTTTCTGCAAATTCGGCAGCTCCAACTCAGAGAACAGCATCGCTTGCAGCTCCTCCATGCTGACTTCGGCCTCATAATAATCTTCGCCGGCCTGATCGCCCGCGCCCTCGCCTTTCCCAGGTCCTTGAGCTGGCTGAGGGTCGGTTCCAAGCACATCACCCACCTGCGAATCGCCGTCTCCCTGTCCGACATGTTTCCCTTTGTTAAAGTTATACCGAAAACGGTACTCATCCAGACTCTTAATAGGTACCTTCACAACCTGCTTCCCGTTGGACATTACAATGCTTTCATCTGTAACCAAATCAGGGAGGTTCTGTTTAATGGCGTCTTTGACCTTCTCTTGGTGTCGGGTTTGATCTTGGTACCCTTTACGGTGCAATGACCAATCCTCTCGGGAAACGGTAAATAGGGGTTCTGTCATGATGACACCTCCTTGGGGGGGATCTTCCTAGGCAAGTAGCAGCTTACCCTTATCGTATGGCATGCACAAAGCAATGATTTAGATGTGAAAAAAAGCTTGTTACTAAATATATTCAAGAGCGTGGGGGATATGTGATGATTCAAAAGATTACCTGAACACACTTTGTCAGGTTTAAATGAACAATTCAATAATGATAATCATTATCATTTGTGCTATAATGTTTTTCATGAGTAAGATGAACCTTATTTCATCTTGATTGGGGTACATATCGGAAGGGGAAAATGTTCATGCGTTTATCTGCAGCATCAACCGATGCTCCACGTCCTAAGCTGCGAAGCCGACCGCTTGTAGCTTCATTTATTATTTTCGGAGGGTTGGCTGCTTTACTGCTCGGTCTTGCTGTGTCGGTATCGGTAGGAGCGGCTGATATTAAGCTGTCTGCCGTTTGGGAAGCCGTATTTCGTTTCAACCCGGAACTAACCCAGCATCAAATCATTAGGGAGTTGAGACTGCCTAGGGCGTTGGCGGGAGCGCTGGTCGGCATTGGTTTTGCTGTTTCTGGCGCAATTATGCAAGGAATGACACGGAATCCGCTTGCTGATCCGGGTTTGCTTGGGATTAATGCTGGAGCAGGCTTTGTGCTTGCGCTTTGTTTTGCTTTTTTCCCGGGGCTGCCCTTTCATTATTTGATTTTGTTCTCCTTTGCTGGAGCAGCTATCGGTGCTGGGCTTGTTTATGGCATAAGCTCCATGTCAAAAGGCGGTTTATCCCCCGTGCGGCTTGCTTTGGCTGGTGCGGTGGTGAGCGCCTTGCTTTTAGCGCTCAGCGAGGGGATTGCGATTTATTTTCACATTTCGCAGGACTTGGCGTTCTGGTATGCCGGGGGTGTAGCCGGAACAAATGGCTGCAAATCAAAATCGTCTGTCCATGGATTCTCGGCGGCGTCATCGGTGCTGGTTGGTGCAGGACTCGCCTTATCGGGTGCTATTCTGCAGGGGCTCTCGCGCATCCGCTGGCAGATCCAGGGATTCTCGGCATTAACGCCGGCGCGGGGCTTGCGGTTGTGCTGTTCATTTCGTTCTTCCCTGTTAAGCAGGCTGCTCCCGTCTACATGATGCCGCTTTTCGCCATGCTTGGGGCTGGAGTTGCAGCAGGGCTGATTTATGTTTTGGCCTATAAAAAAGGTATCGGCATTTCACCAACGAGGCTCGTTCTGGTAGGTATTGCGGTCGCAGCTGGAATCAATGCAGCGATGCTTGTGCTTACGATCAAAATGGATCCTCAAAACTACCAGTTTGTTGCCATTTGGTTGGCAGGCAGCATCTGGGGAACGAATTGGAAGTTTGTTATGGCTCTGCTGCCATGGCTTATTATTTTTATCCCCTATGTCCTATATAAAGCGCAAACTTTAAACGTGCTGCATTTGGGAGATCAGTTGGCAAGTGGGCTAGGGACGTCAGTCGAACGGGAAAGGCTTGGCCTGCTTGCATCAGCCGTTGCTCTTGCCGGAGCTTGCGTAGCTGTTGGCGGTGGCATAGGTTTTGTTGGCTTAATTGGTCCTCATCTTGCCAAACAATTGGTTGGCCCCAAGCACCAATATTTGCTTCCGGCTTCAATGTTGACTGGAGGTCTCCTGCTGATTGTGGTAGATACGCTGGCCCGCTGGATTCTACAGCCAAGTGAGATTCCAACCGGCATTGTCGTAGCTGTCATCGGCGCTCCATATTTTATATTTTTGCTTGCGAAATCCAAAGCTTAAGAAAGTTTATTTTGAGAGGAGACATCCCTATGACTCGTTTGTATACACAGCAAGTAGACATTGCTTATGATGATCGTTTGATTGTCAGCAACTTAAATTTATCCATACCTGATGCCAAAATCACAGCACTTGTTGGCGCTAATGGCTCAGGCAAGTCCACCATTTTGAAATCACTTGCGCGCATTATGAAAATAAAAGGCGGCCAGGTGTACCTCGACGGGAAATCTATCCACCAACGGACGACGAAGGAAGTCGCACGGGAACTGGCGATTTTGCCGCAGAATCCGACTGCGCCTGAGGGCTTGACGGTGAGCGAATTGGTTTCCTACGGAAGATTCCCGCATCAGAAAGGTTTCGGCTCTATGACGAAGGAAGATAAGGAGACGATCAGCTGGGCAATCGAAGTTACCGGTATGATGCCATTTGCCGATCGTCCTGTAGATCAGCTGTCTGGAGGTCAACGCCAGCGGGCGTGGATTGCCATGGCACTGGCGCAGCAGACCGACATTCTTTTCTTGGATGAGCCGACGACGTTCCTGGATATGGCGCATCAGCTCGAGGTACTGAAGCTTCTTCAGAAGCTGAACAAGGAAGAAGGAAGGACCATCATCATGGTCGTTCATGACCTGAACCATGCGACTCATTATGCGCATCATATGGTCGCGATTATGCAGGGCAAGGTCGTAAGCGAAGGGACGCCGGAAGAGGTAGTGACGCAGCCGGTGCTTCGCGAAGTTTTCGGCATTGAGGCGGATATCGTGAAGGATCCGCGCACGGGTGTGCCGCTTTGCATCCCTTATGATCTAGTAGGCACAGAGAAAAAGGAAAACGCAGAGCCAGAATTAGCAAGAGCCACGGTGGCGGCTGGCGAATCTCGTTAAAAAGTAGAAGGAGGCCAAACCATGCAATCATCTTTACAACATGTTCTTGCGGAGCAGTTCGGGGTTACTACGGAGTCGCATCCAGAGCCGTTATTTACAATAGCAGGCAGCCGTCTCTCTACAGTGGACGGTATGCGGGAGTTAATTAACGCTTACTCACCACTCATGAAGGCGCTTGAGCCTGCGGCGGCTTGTGTGTATTTTATGAGCAGGCTAGGTGTTTTGAACATGGCTGTTCATGGCATGATGTTGAAGGATGAGTTCATCGATTTGGCTCTGGAGCTTTGGACGCTGCAAATCTACATGCACAACCAAGGATATGCGGAGTTCCGTTATGTGCTTCACGATATCCGGCAGCTGGAAGGACCGCAGGAGGGAGAGCGAAGTGCATGGCGCAAAGAACGCTTAAGCCACTGGTACGGCACTCACATTCGACCTATTGTAGAAGCAGCTTCCTTGGCTGCAGATATGGATATCACCCATTTGTGGAAGTTGTTTCCGACACGGATGCGTTACATGTTCGACCGTTTGAAAGATCAGGCAGGTTCCGAGCAGGAGCAGCTGCGCATCGAGGAGGAATGGACGTTTGTTACCAAAGAGCTAAACGGCCAAGTTTTCGGACGTGCGGGAAATCCGCTGAACGTAAAGTTCATCTACCTGGATTACCCGAGCGCTCCCGGTGAACCGGATACTCAAGTGAGGATGAAGTCGGGCTGTTGCATGTTTTACTGCACGGAGGGTGGCTACTATTGCTACACATGCCCTCGGCTGAAACCGAGCGAACGCGAAGAGCGCAAGGCGCAGATCAGAGAGAAGCTGGCACTGGAAGCTGCGTCTAAGGCAGCTGCGACATAGCATCGTGGGAGGTTATCTGATTTAGTCAGAAGAAATGACTGAATCAGATGGCCTTTTTTGTTTGGCCACAATCATCCGCGGAGAATAAGGGAACCTGGGGCCGTTATTCTGGCGAAATCAGCCGTTTCCGCGTGCTTGCGGAACTACAGGGTACTATTTGCGTGCCAATCTCCGTTTTCCCTGTGAAAACGGAGAAATAAGGGACGCTAGTTCCCTTCAGCTGTTAAATGGCCACTTTTCGGCGAAATAGCGGCTTGTAGTGGCGTTAATTGCAAACAGCCCACTCGCTGCCGTCGGGACGATCCGATGAAAGCGCCCCGGCTGGAATAGCTACAAAACAAAAGGCCACCCGCAAGTAGAGTATCTACTTTAGGCAGCCTTAAGTTTACTTCTTCAACGCTTGATCTATGAATTTGCTCTCAAGGACCTGTGACGTGTCGAGCTTCTTATTAATAGCGCCGACAGATTGCAGGAAGTCAGCCTGCTCCTGATGCGCTTTGGCGAATTCCGGTGTAATTGAAGAGAGGATCGGGAATGTGTTTTTCAAAACATCGACAATGATGGCTTTGTCCAGCTTCTGGGATTTGGACAATTCATCCGCGATTTCATCCTGATGGTCGACGTAATACTTACGGGCTTCTTCGTAAGTTTTGAGGAAAAGCACGGTCAGATCCGGATGCTCCTGTGTAAATTTGGTGCGAGCTACCAGGAAGGAGGGTGCGTTGATATTGAGATTTTCACCTGTGACCAAAATCGTTGCTCCCGTTTGGTACACGGCCGTAGTCGCATAAGGCTCCCAAATGGACCACGCGTCGATGGCGCCGCTGTCGAGAGCAGGTCTAGCTTCATCCGGTTGAAGCTGAATAACTTTGACGTCATCGCCCTTTAACCCGGCCTTGTCGATGGCCATATACAGGAAGTTATAGGCGCTGCTGCCTTTGGCTACGGCGACTTTTTTGCCTTTCAGATCTTTTAATTCCTTAATGGGACTATTTTTCGGCACGATAATCATGTTGCCTTTTTTGCCGTCACTGGTCACAGCGATGCCTTTAAAATCAACCCCGCCGACTTGCCCAGAAATGAGGGGTGTTCCGCCTGTGGCGCCAAAATCGAGCCTACCTGCCGCGATTGCCTCGAAATGCGGAGGGCCGCTGGCGAACTCATTCCATTTGACCTCAGCGCCGGCAGCCTGGAATGCTTTTTCGAAGTATCCCTTCTCACGAGCGAAGTTCAGGACGCCTGTTTTACCTTGGATGCCAATGTTTACAACGACCTTCTCTTTCGAAGCAGCCGCGGGAGTAGCTGCCGCATTGCTGCTTTGCGCAGCGGAAGTTCCGCTTGGAGCCGCAGTTCCGCCGTTTGTCGGAGCTCCTGCCGTTTTGGCGCCGCATGCCGATAAAAGAACTAACGTAACAATCGTCAGGAAGGATAAGCTTTTATTATAAAATGATTTCTGTTTCATACGGACATGACCCCTCTCGTGGTAACTCTATAATTTAGTGAACAGATGTGGCCGAGCGCTGAGCAAAGCGATTCGCAGGCTCAGCCAAACCAAGATGATCGCGCAGCGTAGTGCCCGTATATTCGGAGCGGAATAAGCCCCGCCGCTGCAATTCTGGAATGACCAGATCGACGAATTCGTCCAGTCCGCCGGGCAAATAAGGCGGCATAATGTTGAAGCCGTCGCAGGCTTTATTCACGAACCATTCTTCCAATTGGTCCGCAATTTGGACCGGCGTTCCAGCAATGGTTCGATGTCCGCGGGCCCCGGTCACCCGGTGGATGAGCTGGCGAATCGTGAGCTGCTCTCTGCGAGCCATATCCAGCAGCAGCTGGTAGCGGCTTTTGCCGCCATTAATCTCGGTGGCATCCGGCAATTCAGGCAGCGGTCCGTCCAGCGGATAGCCGGAAAGATCGACCCTCAGAATGTTCTGCACCATCCCCAGCCCGACGGCAGGGAGGACAAGATTCTGGAATTCGGCTTCTTTCGCTTTCGCTTCTTCTTCTGTCGCGCCTATGAAGGGCAGGACGCCAGGTAATATTTTCAGCTCATCCGGCGAACGTCCGTAAGCAGGGAGCTGACTTTTAAGAGAGGTATAGAAGTTTTGCGCTTCTTCCAGAGTCTGCCACGCTGTGAATACGACCTCGGCCGTCTGGGCAGCAAAGGCTTGACCCGTCGTCGAGGAGCCTGCCTGAACGACAACGGGACGACCCTGCTTAGAACGGTGAACATTCAAGGGTCCACGCACGGAAAAATGTTCACCGACATGATTGATCTCATGAACTTTATCTGGATCGGCGAATTGGCCGGTTGCTTTATCGATAACGAGCGCGCCTTCTTCCCAGCTGTCCCAGAGAGCTGTCACCACGTCAACGAATTCCTTGGCCCGCTCGTAACGGAGGGAGTGATCTAAATGATGGTCGCGCCCGAAGTTTTTGGCGGTATTCTCCATGCTGGTTGTGACGGCATTCCAGCCTGCCCGCCCGCCGCTTAAATGATCGAGGGAAGCGAATTTACGCGCCACATGAAAGGGTTCACTGTAGGTCGTCGATACGGTTCCGACCAGACCGATCTTCTTGGTGACCGAAGCCAGTGCAGATAGCAGGGTCAAGGGTTCCGCCCGGACCGGCAGCGTATACTGGACAGCTCTGTTCAGCGGCTCCGGCAGCACCGGGATGTCTTCAATAAAAACGAGATCGAATTTCCCACGTTCCGCTGTTTGGGCAAATCGCTTGTAGAAATCAAGCTTCAAAAGCCCGCCTGTATCTGTCAAAGGATAGCGCCAAGCCGCGATATGATGCCCAACGCCAAATATAAAAGCCCCTAGATGAAGCTGTCTTTGCCCATGATTAGTTCCCATTGATTGTTCGCCCCCAATTCTCAATACTCATCAGTATCCACTTGCAGATTCAGTCTTCTGAAAACGGCTTTGCGGCCTAGACAGCCCTAGATGATCGCGCAAGGTTGTTCCTTCATATTCGGTTCGGAACAGTCCTCTTCGCTGAAGCTCAGGAATGACGAGGTCCACGAACTCCTCCAAACCTCCCGGTAGATAAGGCGGCATGATATTAAAACCATCGCAAGCGCCACCCTTGAACCATTCTTCCAGCTGATCGGCTATTTGGACCGGTGTGCCATAAATGGTGCGGTGACCGCGAGCGCCTGTCACGCGGTACATCAATTGGCGGATCGTCAAGCCTTCCCGGCGCGCCATATCGGAGACGAGCTGGAAGCGGCTTTTGCCGCCATTCACTTGCTGCAGCTCTGGCAGATCAGGGAGAGGGCCATCCAGCGGATAGCCGGTCAAGTCAACATTGAGCGATGCAGAGAGCATGGATAGTCCGACGGCAGGCAGCACTTGGGATTGGAGAAGCGCTTCTTTCTCGCGCGCCTCTTCTTCGGTTGCTCCGATAACCGGGAATATCCCCGGCATGATGAGAATGTCGTTTGGCGATCTGCCGTAAGTGACAGCCAGCTCCTTGACGCTGCGGTAAAAGAGCTGCGCCTCTTCCAGCGTTTGCCAAGCGGTGAAGACGACCTCCGCCGTCTGAGCGGCAAGGTGTTTCCCTGTCTCCGATGCTCCCGCTTGAATGACAACAGGTCTGCCTTGCGGTGAGCGCGGCAAGTTCAAAGGACCGCGTACAGCGAAAAACTCGCCGCGATGATTCAGCTCATGCACTTTGTTGGGATCAGCGAAAATGCCATTTTCTTTGTCTGCCACAATAGCGTCGTCTTCCCAGCTATCCCAGAGGGAGGTGACGACATCGACGAATTCACGGGCTCGTTCATATCTTTTATCATGGGCGAGGTGGCGGTCTTGACTGAAATTATGAGCTTCTTCATCGCGGCCTGAGGTCACGACATTCCACGCTGCGCGCCCACCGCTCAAGTGATCCAAGCAGGAGAATTCACGCGCCAAATTGTACGGTTCATGATACGAAGTAGATACTGTTGCAGCTAATCCAATATGTTCAGTTACGCCTGCCAAATAGGAAAGCAGCGTAATGGGTTCAGGCCGTACGGTTACGGTATGCTTAATGTTCGTCTTGAAACGATCAACCACCGCGAGCGTGTCTGCGAGGAAAATCATATCGAACTTTCCGCGTTCCGCCGTTTGGGCAAAATGCTCGTAAAACGCATGCTGCAAAATACCTTGGGCATCCGTATCCGGATAACGCCAAGATGCTACGTGGTGGCCAACTTGAAATAGAAATGCTCCAAGACGCAGTTGTCGCTGCTCAGGTGTGCTCATCTTTCATCCCTCCAAAATAAAGTCCTTTCATATAAGCCCCCCGAGTATGTAAAAAGGCTCTCACAAGCTTGCCGCTAAAGAGCGGTGCTTGGAGAGCCTTTGGTGGACCAATAGGCTGCATGGGTTATTGATTAGTTATGCTAGCATATTAATTCCGATAAAACAAGTGGGTTATATAAGAATTATAGGATTGACTTCCATTTTTTGTAGTGATATGATCCCCTTATATCCAAGTTAATCACTATGAATTGAATCGTGTCGACCAGATATCTGGAGACTTCCGAGCTTCCCCGTAAAGGGGTTCTTATGGGGTCTCTTTTTTTATATTCGAATAAATGACTAAAGGGGGAGAGCTTGATGAGCGTACTATCATTAGATATTGATTTACCGAGCAAATGGTTTCAGACGCCCCAAGGGCACCGGGTTGAAGCACTACATAACATTCAATTACAAATTAAAGAAGGTGAATTTATAACCATCATAGGTCCAAGCGGCTGCGGTAAAAGCACACTGCTCAAGATCATCGCCGGGCTGGATACCGATCATAACGGAAAAGTGCTGTTGGAACAGAAACAGGTAGAAAAGCCTGGTATTGATAAAGGATTTATTTTTCAGGAGCATCGCTTATTCCCTTGGTTGACAGTCGAGAAAAACATCGCTGCCGATCTTAGCTTAAAAGACCCTGAGGTTCGGACACGCGTAGATCGCCTGATTGAGTTAGTGAGGCTGAAAGGTTTTGAGAAATCGTACCCGAGGGAGTTATCGGGAGGGATGTCGCAGCGCGTTGCGATTGCAAGAGCGTTGCTCCGGAATCCGAAGGTGCTTTTGTTGGATGAGCCGTTTGGGGCATTGGACGCCTTCACGCGTTCGCACTTGCAAGAGGTTGCGCTTGACATCTGGGAGAAGAACCGGACAACGATGATCCTTGTCACACATGATATCGATGAAGCCGTGTTTCTGGCTACCCGAGTCGTCGTGATGGATGCGCGTCCGGGCACGATCCGTAATATCATTTCGGTTGATTTACCCTATCCGCGTAAAAAGACAACCGTCTCGTTCCAAGAGCTGCGCAAGCTGGTACTTAGTGAATTTGAACCTGTTGATGAATTAGAGCTGATCGACAGCTCGGGTATTTAACTAAATGAGAATGAAAGTGAGGGAGCAGCGATGAGTCAAGCAGAAGTTATTGTTGCAAAAAATCAGCCCATATCCCGGCCGAAGGCAGCGGAACCGCCTATTTCGTCCGAACAGCCGAACCTTTCAAAGCCGCAAAGGAAAGAAGCCAAATGGGAGCTCGTTGTCCGAGGGAGCATTTTGCCGCTGACTGTCTTAATCCTATGGCAAATTTTCGGTTCATTAGGCGTTGTGTCCAAAACTTTGCTGCCTACGCCGTATGCGATTTGGCAGGCCTTTTATGACTTGCTCATTAGCGGAGAGCTTTTCAAGCATGTGAAAATCAGTATTTGGCGTGCGGCTGTCGGCTTTCTGATTGGCGGCAGTTTAGGGCTGGCATTTGGCCTGCTGGTAGGTTTGTTCCGCAAATTCGAGCAGACGGTTGATCCTTCTGTTCAGATGCTGCGGACGATCCCGCATTTGGCCATCACGCCGCTATTTATTCTCTGGTTTGGATTTGGCGAGTTCTCCAAAGTGCTGCTTATTGCGAAAGGAGCGTTTTTCCCGCTGTATGTGCAGACTTTCCTGGGGATTCGGAACGTGGATTCCAAGTTGTTCGATGTCGCCCGGGTGCTGGAGTTCAGTAAGTTTAAACAAATTACGAAGCTGGTCCTGCCGGCGGCGCTGCCGAATATTTTGCTTGGCTTACGGCTTTCGATCGGCGTTGCTTGGTTAGGGTTGGTCGTAGCTGAGCTCATGGGGTCAAGCGAGGGAGTCGGTTATTTGATTCTGGATGCCAGACAGTTCTCGCAGACGGCGATTGTGTTTGTAGGGATTTTGATCTTTGCCTTCGTAGGCAAAGGTTCCGATTCCTTGGTACGGATTCTGGAAAAGAAACTATTGAAGTGGCGCGACAGCTTTAACGGGTAATCGTTTAAAAATCGGGAAAAAAAGAGCCCCAGAGACACCTATCTCAGTCGAAAAGAACCATTTTCGTCAGATAAAAGTCTCTGGAGGCTCTTTTTGGCATCAGAACCGGCCCGTCTTGGATTTTAGCCGGCCGCCTAATTTCGACAGACAAAATCTAGCTTTTATTTTATGATAGAAGGTGAAATGAAAACGCTTACGTAGTTGAGCTCCTACAAATAGATGAGGTGAACAAGTTGTGATGAAGCTAACTTCGAATCTGAAGCTGGAGCATTCCCCCATTTTCAGAAGTTTTCTTGTTTCCTATGTGCTCATCCTGTTTATTCCGATGGTGACGGGGTTCATCTCCTATTATGTTTCTTCGGACATTATTAAGTCTAGCTCACTTGAAGCAAGCGCAATGATGCTGAACCAAAGCAAAGACGTCTTAGATCGCAGAATGGAAGAAGTCGAAAACATCACAAGACAACTGTCGTTGGACCAGGAACTGAACTATGTGCTGAATCAGCAAGTGGATGTCGATCACTACGATGTTTATGCCCTATGGAAATCATGGCGGAATACGGCGGCTTACAGCTTGACGAACACTTTTCTGGAGGATTTCTACATTTATTTGAACAATTATCATGCTATTTTTACGCCATCCGGTGTGTATGTGCGCCCTGATGATTACTTTGACCTGTATCATTACGAGGATGTAGATCCAGTCCAGTGGAAGCAGGGGCTACTTGGCAGTATTCATCGCAGGGAAACGCTGCCGTCAAAGCCGTTTATCGGTAATGGGAAGAAAAGCAACGTCATTACCTATTTGCAGTCGATTCCGTTCGATAGCTTTCAGCATTCACTCGGTACGGCCGTTATTTTGATTGATGAGAATGAAATCGCCAAAATGCTGGAACGCATTCCGCAGCAGTATGGGGGCTGGGCTTATATCAGCGATAAGGACGGTCATCCGATTGCCAGAGTCGGCATTGACGATGCCCAAATTCAAGCGATGAATATCCCGCAGATGATCGGTCAACAACCCGGGAACATTGTCGAAGGTGAAACGCTGCTTATTTCCTCGAGATCAACCTATAACGGTTGGGTGTATGTTGTCGGCTTGCCCAAAAGCATCGTTTTGAAGCAGTCGGTATTCATTGCCAAGGTAACTTGGACGATCACCATTTCAACGTTATTGTTAGGGATTGTGGCTGCCTTATTATTTGCCTACAGGAACAGTGCTCCCATCAATCGAATTGTTTCCGTTTTCCGGGAACAAATTGGTCAAGGTGGGTACAAAGGGAAAAATGCCTTTGATTTTCTGCAAGGAAATATTTCCGATTTGTTAGCCAGTCAGCGTTTTTTGGAAGAGGAGCTTAAGCGCCAGCTGCCTTTATTAGAGGATGCTTTTGTAAAGCGGCTATTGAAAGGGGAGTTTGATTCTCTGCAGGAAGTCCAGACATTAATGCACTCGCTGCCAAGCATGAATTTAAAAAATGAAACCGGTCATGTAGCAATCATTCGGATTAATGGCTATAGCGGTCTGGTCAGCCAAGAAATTATTCACGAGCTGAATGCGGCAAGGCTTTTGATCAAAAAATGTCTGGTTGATTTAAGCAGTGTTTTTCAATTTAATGTAACGGATATCGACTCAGATAAAATCGCCATGCTGATGACGCTGAAGGAAGAAGACGTCCAATTGGAAGGGGAGGATATGACGGTTCATTTGTCCGGATTGTTTGAACAATTGAGAGAATATGTGAAAGAGGAGTACCGGATTCAAATGACGGTTGCCATTGGCGGCAGCTTCCAGTCCCTTTCCGATAGCAGCCGCTCCTTTGAGGAAGCGAGAGGCGCGCTTGATTATTCGGTCTTTGCGGAAGAGGCGGAAACGATCTGGTACCGGGATGTGATTAAGGAATCAACGAGTTATTACTATCCGATTGATATGGAGCTGCGGATGCTGAATGCGGTCAAGATCGGCGAGCTGCAGGAGGTTCACCGCATTTTTGAACAGCTGTTGGCACAGAACTTTACAGAACGGCAGCTATCGGCGGAGATGGTTCAGCAATTATTCGGCGAGTTGAAAGGGACGTTCTTTAAGCTGCTGCAGCATAGTCCATTCACTGATCAAGCGGTGTCACAAGGGCTGAAAGCGCGAATTGAGCATTTGCAGCTCTCCGCTAGTCTCGATCGTTTCCGCAATGACATTCTTGAGCTGCTCGAAGCGTTCTGCAGTAGAGTGCTTAAGAAAAAAGAGGATAGTACGGGGGAAATGATCAACAAAATTGTGGGTTTCCTCGATGAACATTATTCAGACTCTGATTTAAATCTGTATAAGATATCGGTTGATGTCGAGCTGCCGGAAAAGTACATTTCACAGTTATTTAAGGATCACACTGGAGAAAACTTATCGGATTATTTAGAGAAAATCCGGATTAAAAAAGCGACGGATCTTCTGTTTAACAGCCAACATACGATTGATGAAATCTCGCAATATGTCGGCTATAATAGCGCGCATGCGTTCCGGAGAGCTTTCAAGCGCGTATCGGGCGTTTCCCCAAGCTTTTACCGAAAAACGGTTAATTAATGTTTGTTTTATTCAAAAGTACCTTAGTAATGTCCTTATTGCGGAAGGTCATTTTGTGATGTAGTTGGAGTGAGCATGATTTTACTTGTAAAAGGAGCTGTTTGCCATGAAATTACGTTATCAAAGCTACGCCAAGGCATGGACGGAAGCGCTTCCTATCGGGAACGGTCGTCTCGGGGCCATGGTTTTCGGCGAACCGGAAGTCGAGCATTTGCAGCTGAATGAAGATACGCTTTGGTCAGGCCGTGGGCCAGTTGACGGAAACAATCCGAATGCGAAGAATGTTCTGGCGGAAGTTCGCGAACTCCTTGCCGAGGGCCGCTATGAGGAAGCGGACAAGAAGGGCAAGGGGATGATGGGGCCATACAATCAATCCTATATGCCGCTAGGCGATCTTTATTTGAAGTTTCTCCATGGGGGCGTGGTTCGCGCCTATGAGCGCAATCTGGATTTGACGAATGCCATCACCAAGGTGGAATATCGCATTGGGGAAATCGTGTATAAACGCGAGATGTTTGCTTCATTTCCGGATCAAGTCATTGTGATTCGTCTTGAAGCAAGCGCTCCAGGCGCTTTGAATTTCACTGCTCGACTGGATAGTCCTCATCCGTATCGAACGATCCAGACGGCCGAGCATCTCTTCTTGCAAGGCATCTGCCCAGAGCATGTTGATCCTAACTATTACAACCGGGATGAGCCTGTCTTATACGGAGATCCTGAGACAACGGATGCTATGCGCTTTGAAGGGCGAGTTGGCGTTCGTCTGGAAGATGGCGCTGCTGCTCTTGATCATGATGGCTTGCATATTAGAAAAGCCAGTGCTGTAACGCTGATCTTCAGCGCGGAAACCAGCTTTCAAGGATACGATAAACCTCCTGCGAGGGAGATCGGCGATATGTCCGCCACGAATGAGGAACGTCTGGAGCAGGCGTTGAGCAAATCCTATGAGCAATTACGGCAAGCTCATATTCAGGATTACACGGCGTTATTCAATCGTGTGGAGCTGAACCTTGGCGCTTCTGAGGCGCCTGAGGGGATGCCAACGGACCGGCGAATTAAGCAGTATGGGGCGAAGGATGCCGGGCTGGTCGAGCTGCTGTTTCAATATGGCAGGTATTTGTTGATTGCAAGTTCACGCGCCGGATCGCAGCCAGCCAATCTCCAGGGCATATGGAACAAAGAATTAAGACCGCCGTGGAGCAGTAATTTGACGTTGAACATTAATGCGGAGATGAACTATTGGCTTGCGGAAACGTGTCATTTATCCGAATGCCATGAACCGCTGTTCGGCTACATACAGAACTTGTCCACCAATGGGCGGAAAACGGCTGAAACGAATTATGGCTGCCGTGGCTGGGTGGCGCATCATAACGGAGACATCTGGTGCCAGTCAGCGCCAGTCGGGGATTATGGACAAGGTGATCCGGTATGGGCGCTGTGGCCGCTGTCGGCGGCATGGCTCAGTCAGCATCTTTGGGAACATTACGCGTTCACCAAGGATGAGCCATATTTGCGTGAGCACGCTTATCCGATTATGAGAGAAGCAGCGCTTTTCTGTCTGGATTGGCTTCATCCTGACGCAAACGGCCATTTGATCACATCGCCTTCCACGTCCCCGGAGCATAAGTTTGTGACGGCAGATGGGCAGAAGGCTGGTGTGAGCCAGGCAACGACGATGGATATGTCGTTGATTTGGGATTTATTTATGAATTGCATCGAGGCTGTCGATGTATTGAGGTTGGCCGAGGATGAGTCCCTTAGAGACGAGATGGCAGCAGCATTAGAGAAGTTGAAGCCGATGCAAATCGGCAAGCACGGCCAGCTTCAGGAATGGTCGGTGGATTGGGAGGATGAGGATGTCCATCATCGTCATGTGTCGCACTTGTTCGGTGTTTACCCTGGACGTCAATTGACGGAGCAGGGAACGCCGGAGCTGTATCAGGCTGCGCGAAATTCCTTGGAGCGGCGCGGGGATGGCGGCACAGGGTGGAGCTTGGCTTGGAAAATCTGCTTATGGGCACGTTTCCAGGACGGGAACCGAACGCTGCAGCTGATTTCCAATCTGCTTCAGCTGGTGGAGGAAGACGCAACGAACTATCATCGTGGCGGCGTCTATGCCAACCTGTTCGATGCGCATCCGCCTTTCCAAATTGACGGCAACTTCGGATTTACCGCCGGTGTGGCGGAAATGCTGGTCCAATCGCATGCCGGCGAGATTGCCTTGCTGCCTGC
This sequence comes from Paenibacillus violae, assembly GCF_032461945.1. NCBI lineage: Bacteria > Bacillati > Bacillota > Bacilli > Caryophanales > Paenibacillaceae > Paenibacillus > Paenibacillus violae. The sequence continues at coordinate 150,114 of NZ_JAWCUD010000013.1, read as the reverse complement.
TTTGCCAGAAGCATGGCCGAATGGCTATGTGAAAGGCCTTCGAGCAAGAGGAGCGATAGGCGTTGGTCTCTCATGGGAGGGCGGCGCTCTTAAGGAAGCGGAGATCGAAGTGCAGGTAGGTGGCAGCTGCCGCATTCGCACCAAGGAAACTTCGCTCACGGTTGAATCGGACGGCAAGCAAGTACCTTTTGAACGTGTGACGGAAGGAGTCATCCGTTTCGATACGGAGGCAGGTCAAACGTACAAGCTGCGCAGTGTTTAAAGGCCAATAATAGAACGGCGGGATCCATCAGGACCCGCCGTTTGGTGTCTCTTCTGAGAATTGTACCTGATAAATGCAAGTGTACCTTTTCAATTTTCGGCGGATGTACGCATCATTTTGAGATGTACCTTTACGCTGATGGGGGAAATGTGGTCTTGTATAAATAGAAAGCGCTACCAAACAGGAGGGATTGATCTGGATACCGTATCTGTCAGAGAAACACGCGCTCCGAGTGTGACCAAGAAGAAGTCCAGGTTGTGGATGGAGGCGAGCAAGAGCTTTCAGAAGCACTGGCAGTTCTACTTACTCATTATACCGGCTGTTCTGTACTTCCTTATCTTTAAGTACATTCCGATGGTGAACGCCGTCATCGCTTTCAAGGATTACAGCGTCGTCAAAGGGATTTGGCACAGCCCTTGGGCCGGGCTCAAGCATTTCCATCTCTTCTTCAATAACCCGCAATTTTGGGTGTTGATTAAAAACACGCTGTTCCTTAGTTTATATCAGATAGCAATCGGATTTCCCGTTCCGATTTTACTCGCTTTGGCGTTAAACGAAATCCGGAACGGCTTTTTCAAAAGAGCTGTGCAGCTCGTCACCTACGCGCCTTACTTCATTTCAACCGTTGTCATGGTTTCCATGATTATGCTGCTTCTCTCCCCGAGATTAGGCGTGATCAATATCATTTTACAAAGCTTCGGTATAGAATCGATTAACTTTCTTGGCATCCCAAGTATGTTCCGTAGTGTTTACGTATGGTCTGATGTATGGCAAGGCGCAGGGTACTCAGCCGTCATTTATTTGGCCGCACTGGCCGGGGTGGACCCGTCGCTGTACGAAGCGGCTAAAGTCGATGGAGCTTCTCGATTTCAGAAAATAATCCACATTGATATACCTGGCATTATGCCCACTGCCGTCATCATTTTGATATTAAGCGTAGGAAACATCATGTCCGTCGGATTTGAAAAAATTTATTTGCTGCAAAATCCGCTTAATCTCGAAACCGCTGAGATTATCGCTACTTATGTTTATAAAATCGGGCTGTTGAATGCCAATTTCAGCTTCGCTACGGCAGTTGGTTTATTCAATTCGGTTGTTAATTTGATTCTGCTTTTGCTGGTTAATGCGATAGCCAAAAGAATTTCTAGTACAAGTCTCTGGTAAAAAGAAAGGAGAGGACCCGCCAAATGATCAAGATGGGGCGTCGCATTCGTGAATCGACGGGGGACCGGCTGTTTCTGACGGGTGTGTATCTATTTCTGGGGATCGCACTGATCGTCGTTCTTTACCCGCTAGTCTTCATTGTCAGCTCATCCTTAAGCAGCCCGCTCGCCGTTTCATCCGGACGTGTGTGGTTATGGCCGGTAGACCTAACATTCGTAGGATACAAGGTTGTATTAAGCAATCCGCAGGTGCTTCAAGGCTATGGAAACTCGTTATTCTATGCCTTCTTCGGCACATTAATTAGCGTAACGTTAACGATTGTTTTGGCTTATCCGCTGTCGCGAAGGACCTTTTTTGGGCGCAGTGCGCTGATGATGTTCATTACATTTACGATGCTTTTCTCCGGCGGTCTGATTCCTACTTATTTGGTCGTCAAACAGCTGGGTTTGCTCGATACAAGGTGGGCGCTGCTAATCCCGCAAGCCATTTGGGTATGGCAAATCATTATTGCCAGGACTTTTTTTCAGTCTTCCATACCGGAAGAATTGGCGGAAGCAAGTGAAATGGATGGTTGCAGTGATTTCCGTTTTCTATGGAGCGTTGTGCTTCCGTTGTCCAAACCGATTATCGCAGTGCTGATTTTGATGTATGCCATCGGGCAGTGGAACGCTTACTTTGATGCTTTAATTTATTTGAAAACACAAAGTTTATATCCGTTGCAATTGATTCTTCGCGGTATTCTAATTCTCAATTCGGCGGCGTCAGGCAATATTGATGCGGCAGAGCAGCTGAGAAGACAACAGTTTGCCGATTTGACCAAATACTCGCTCATTGTCATAGCAAGCTTACCTGTTTTGGTCATTTATCCTTTTGTACAGCGCTACTTCGTCAAAGGGATGCTGATTGGTTCTGTGAAAGGATAAGAGACACCTAGGAGAGGTGGTGGTGCGGCTCGGGATTACATGAGAAGGAGCTTGAAAGCTTGGATAAAACACATGCAGGGGTTACCATTTGACAACGAAAGGGAGAGGGCGCATTTGAAAAAAACAGTTTCAACATTATGGATAATGCTGCTTACGATCAGCTTAGTTCTCACAGCTTGTACATCCCCAACTGTTTCGGATACGAGTACACCAGGCGCAACGGGCGCGGCAAAACCAGCGGAGGGCACGGGCGCTCCGGTTCCAATTAAGATCTTTGCTCAACAAGACGCGAATGTCGATCTGGCGACAAACAGCTTTTCCAAATTGGCTGAGCAGAAATTCAATATTAAATTTTCATGGCAGACAGTTCCATTCGACGGTGCGGCTGAGAAAAGACAAATCTCACTGGCCAGCGGCGATTACCCGGATCTGTACATGCTGATTCCGTGGGTTGATAAATTTTCACAGACCGATATTCTTCGTTACTCACAGCAGGGTGTGATTCTTCCGCTGGACGATCTCATTAAACAATATGCGCCAAATGTACAAAAGGCGTTGGATAAATACCCTTACTTCAAGGCGATGAATACAGCTCCCGATGGCAAAATTTATGGGTTAACGCAACTGGTTGAATGTTATCACTGCTCGTATCCGAATAAAATGTGGATCAATTCGTCCTGGCTGAAAAAGCTGAATTTGACGATGCCCAAAACACTGGATGAATATAAGCAAGTTTTGGAGGCCTTTAAAACAAAGGACCCGAATGGCAACGGCAAAGCGGACGAAGTGCCGCTAAGCGGATCTATTGAGGACTACGGGGTTCACATCATCCCTTACTTTATGAACGGTTTTATCTATGACGACGATCGCACTTACCTTTTGCTGAACAATGGCAAAGTCGATGTAGCAGCGAACAAAGATGAATGGAAGCAAGGCTTGCAGTTCGTGAAATCCATGTATGACGCCGGCTTAATTGATAAAGGAGCATTCACGCAAAATGCAACCGCCTACAAGAAGATTGGCGATAATGCGGACTCGCAAATTCTAGGCGCCGGTGCCGCTATGCACCCGTACATTTTTGTTACGGGCGGATCGGATAATTCCAAAACGTATGATCCAGTTCCACCGCTGACAGGGCCGAATGGGGCGCTTGCAACTTATAATTATCCGAGCGATCCGGGCGCGACCTTCGTACTGACGAATAAAGCAAGCAAGGAAGCTCAAATCGCCGCTATCAAATTAGTGGATTACATGTTTACGCAAGAAGGTCAAATTCGCGGTCACTTCGGCGAAGAAGGGAAAGACTGGCGGAAACCGAAGGATGGAGATTCTCCTGTAGAGAAATCAGCGACTCCGCTTCTGGCTACGATTCCAACGCCGACAGGAGAAACACCGCACAACTCGTCTTGGGGCGCGATGGCGCAATATTTCCAACCGAAAGAGTTCCGGGACAGCTGGGTAGCCGCTACGAATATTTATGACACAACGGGCTATGAGCGCAGATTGCAGGAAGCTACGCATCTGTATGATGGCAAGCAGCCAAAAGATGTTTTCCCGCACTGGGCGATCTGGATCGATCCGTCAACTGCTGACGAAGCCGCTATGCTGAAAACGAATATTAAAAACTACATTGATCAGAACTCGCTGCAGTTCGTCACAGGCGCCAAAGATTTGAACAAGGATTGGGATGCCTATGTAGCCGGTTTAAATAAATTAAACCTCAAACGATACACGGAAATCATGCAGCAATCCTACGATAAATCATTCAAGAAATAAAGCAGGGGGTCCTGTACGGCCCGGAGGGTCGTACAGGACTTTTACGCTGCCAAATGATAGGCAAGGGAGAGGATAATCATGAACAGGAATGAGCAAGCGAAGCGGCACCCCATTAGCTATGAGAAGCCGGCGCCGGACTTTTTCGAGGGCGCATTGATGGGAAACGGCGGCCTTGGCGCCGTGGTCACAACCCGTCCGGATGCGGTTGTCATCCATTTTGGACATAACAATGTGTGGGACATTCGAATTGCAGAGAATAATCAAGAGAAGATCGGTACTTTTCAAGACGTATTCGAGCAATTGAAGCAGATTCCGCAAGATCTGGATACGTTCCGAGAGAACGAATGGTATCGCGAATACTGTGATATGTCGGCGGAGAACTACAGCAAGCCCTATCCTCGCCCTATGCCGTGCGGCTCTCTTCTTCTCGGCTATGACCGGCGCAATGCGGAAGTGCTGGGCCATAAAATACATATTCACAATGGTCTCTGTGAAGTATATTTCAAGCTGGAAGCGGGGGAGGCTACCCTGCAATTGTTTATCGAGCCTGAGGCGGATCGGATGTGGATGAAGCTTGTATCGCCGGAAGGCAACGTCGGCGGACTGTTCGATCGGGTCAAGCTCATCCCCGATCCTGATACGCCGAAGGAGCTGCCGCATGCGCAGCAGTCTGTAGAGGCTGAGCGGAGTCAACTCAGCTTCAGGCAGACGCTTCCTTGTGCGCCAGAGGGGAATGAGCGTGATGTCAAGGACAAAGCGTTCCGCTTGGATGTTCGTGTTGCCGAGGACATCGAGGCTATGGAAACCAAAGGCGGCGTACAGGCCAAGCTGCTCCAAACGGCGCCGTTCCTTGCTTATGTGGAACTAACAGAAGGCTTGGACAGTTCCGTTGCGGTTGGGTCGCTTGAACTGGAAGCGCCTGCGGAGCAAGGGATTTCCACCGCTTTCGCTGCTTGCGAGAACAATTGGACATCGTACTGGAATTGTTCAGGCGTAAGTCTCGGCGATGAATTTCTAGAGCAGATCTGGTATTGGAATTTATATTTCTATCACTGCTCTGTCAAACCCGAAGCGACATGTCCGGGGTTGTTCGCGAATTGGAGCTACCGTTCCATAGGCTCGGAGTGGCATGGCGATTATCACATGAACTACAATACGCAGCAGCCGTTCTGGCTTGCTTTTTCCAGTAACCATGTCGACAAGCATCTGGCTTACGTCAATATGGTTGATCATATTCTTCCTGTGAGCCGAAAATGGGCGAGTGAATACTACGGCATGCGAGGAGCCTATTATCCGCATTCCGCCTACCCTGTCGAAATGAACATTATGCCTTATCCAGTGCCGCATTGGGGTTGGGAAGTCTGTGAAACCCCATGGACGGTACAGAGTCTCTGGTGGCACTACCTGTACACGATGGACCGGGACTTCCTGGCGAATCGGGCTTTTGCACCTATTAAGGAAGCTGTGTTGTTTTTGACGGATTATATGCGCAGGCCGGATACGCACGGAGAGGCGTGGGGGGATGACCGTTATCACATTTTCCCTACTGTCGTTCCTGAATTGTACGAGTTGACGCCTGGTTTTAAGAAAAATTACGACTGCCTTGTGGATTTGACACTGACGAAATTTGTGTTTCACGCTTTTAAGGAGGCTTGTGAAATACTTGGTATTGGGAAGCAAGAGGAAGAGCTTCTGGATAGCGTGCAAGAGATTTTAAGTAAATTTCCTGAATATGCAACAGCCGAATCACAGCGTGGAACCGTATTCGTATCTGTGCCAGGAGAGGATGCCGAGGTTGTCTATAACACGCCGAACGGCATTATGACGATTTTCCCGGGAGAAGAGCATGGTCTTCACTCAACAGGTGAAGCATACCAAATCGCGCTCAATTCCTATCTGAATCATCGGAACGAGGGTGGCAACGAGCTTGTTTTCTACCATCTGGCAGGAGCGCGAATGGGCCATCTAGACCTGGAAAAATTCAAACGGCAAATAAGTTACTGCCTGCTGCCTAATGGCACATGCACAGACCGTGTTCTGCTGTCCGGGGGCAGGTACAGCGACACGTTAAGTTTTGATTTTATGCGCAGGGTCGGTATTTGGTTCGAGAACTTTGCTTTGCCCGTCGTCATTAATGAGTGCCTGCTGCAAAGCTATAACGGCATTCTTCGCCTGTTCCCGAACTGGCCTAGCGAGCAGGAAGCTGAATTCGCCACGCTGAGGGCGGTTGGAGCTTTTCTGGTGAGCGCATCGATTTCGGGCGGCGAAGTGCAGTGGGTGGAGATCGAAAGTGAAGCCGGTGCTGAGTTGAGGTTCTACAATCCATGGGAGCACGGGGCTGTGTGCAAGCAAGCTAGTGGAGATGTAACCGTCTATGAGGACATCGTTCAATTATCTACAAGCCCGGGCGAGAGAATCCGGTTGGTGAAAGTGAATGCTCAAGTAGCGGCAAGTTGAACGGATCATGGCCTGATCTCTAAGCCGAAGGGCTGGGGATTGGGTTTTTCTGTTGGAGGAAGCCGGCGCGTTTATCGGGCATGGGCTTGTCGGAGGACGGAGCGGGTCTAGGGGACGCTATTTGTGGCTAGAAGGCTAATCTGCCAGATTAGAGGGAACTGTGTGCCGCTATTTCAAGGTATTCGGCGTAATTTCCGCCTAATACTGTGAAATAGCGTCCTGTAGTTCCCCAATGTCGCGCCCGATCGCCGTTTTCTGCGAAATAGCGCCCTGTAGGTCCCCAAAGGTGGTCACCTTAACTCATTCATGAAGCCGAGCGCCCCATGATGCTTCCCTTGACCGCTGAGTTCATCATAGTAAGTTACCTGCAAGTAACTAACTTACTGACTTGATATTATGTAAGAAACTTTTCACTACTTATATTCCTTAATCAACTATTGATATAATAGTAGAGCCTGTAATTGAAAATATTAGGAGGATGCATGAGATGAAATATCGTAAATTAGGGCTTTCAGGATTAAAGGTAAGTGAAATTAGTTTAGGCAGTTGGTTGACATATGGTGGTTATGTTGAGCGTGAGAATGCAGTCAACTCCATTCATAAAGCTTATGAATTGGGGATTAATTTTTTTGATACAGCGAATGTGTATGAACGTGGCGAGGCCGAGAAGGTCGTAGGCGAGGTTTTGAGAAATTACCCGCGTCATTCCTACGTGCTTGCTACGAAGGTGTTCGGCAGCATGGGTGATGGACCGAATGACAGAGGGCTTTCTCGCAAGCATATTTTTGAGCAGCTGCATGCGAGTTTGAAGAGGTTGGATACGGACTATGTCGATGTGTATTACTGCCACCGCTATGATAAGGAAACGCCAATTGAGGAGACGCTGCGCGCACTGGATGATCTTGTTACACAAGGCAAAGTGCTGTATGTCGGCGTAAGTGAATGGACGGCGGCCCAAATGGCGCAAGCTTTAGCCGTAGCTGATAAGTACTTGCTGGATAGAATTATCGTCAATCAGCCTATATATAACCTTTTTAATCGGTATATCGAGAAAGAAGTGATTCCGTTAGGCGAACAGCAGGGAATTGGCCAGGTGGTCTTCTCCCCATTGGCGCAGGGCTTGCTGACGGGCAAATATAAGTCTGTTTCTGATATTCCTCAAGATAGCCGAGCAGCGAAGCTGGATAATTTCCGCAAAGGTTTGACAGAGGAAAATATTGCGAAGGTTCAGCAGCTTGAAGCGGTTGCTACAGACCTGAACATTTCAATCGGGAACTTGGCGCTTGCTTGGATCTTGCGTCAGCCGAATGTTTCCAGCGCCTTAGTTGGTGCGAGCCGTCCTGCACAGGTTGAGGACAATGCGAAAGCGTCGGATATTACATTATCCGCTGACGTTCTAGAGCGCGTAGAAGCGATAATGACGAAATAAGAATGACGATATCTTAGTGCTCTTCAAAGGAGATAAGCGATTATGGAGAAGCGTCTTTATGGCAAAACAGGCATGCAGGTTAGCGTTCTAGGTTTTGGTGGCGCTGAAATCGGTTTTTCTTCAGCTTCACTGGCAGATGTAGACAAGCTTCTAGGAAGTGCGCTGGATGCTGGTTTAAATGTGATCGATACGGCTGAATGTTATAACGTCAGCGAAGAGTTAATCGGTAAAACGGTATCTCACCGCCGAGATGACTACTATTTATTCATCAAATGCGGTCATGCCTCCGGGTTTGATCTCTCTGATTGGGATCCGAAGCTGCTAGAATTGAGCATTGACCGCAGCTTAAAACGTCTGAACACAGACTATATCGACGTCATTCATTTGCACAGCTGCTCGGAAGAATTGCTTCGGCAAGGGGAAGTTATTGAGGTTTTACAACGCGCGAAAGAGCAAGGGAAAACGCGGTTCATCGGCTACAGCGGCGATCATAAAGCGGCTCAGTACGCGGTTCAATCCGGCTTATTCGACTCATTGGAGACATCGATCAATATTGCCGATCAAGAAGCTATCGAGCTTACGATTCCGGTAGCAATTGAAAGAGGTATGGGTGTGGTTGTGAAGCGCCCAATTGCGAATGCAGCGTGGAAAACAGGCCAGAAGCCGGAAAGCGCCTATCATCATGCCTATTGGGATCGTCTACAGCAGTTGAAATACGATTTCCTGGAAACGGAACTTCAGGAATCTATTGAAGTTGCTCTGCGTTTCACGCTGACTGTACCAGGCGTCCATACCGCGATTGTCGGCACGGCGAATCCAGCGCGTTGGTTGGAAAACGCGAAGCTGCTGGAACGAGGCAATTTACCCGAAGAAGCTTATACTACGATTCGCAAAAGATGGCAAGAGATTGCCGAAGCCGATTGGATCGGCAAAGGTTAACTGGTTTGCCTGCGAAAAGGCTGTCCCCAAGAGTTGGGGACAGCCTTTTCAGCACAGTCACCCTCCAATTCCACCCTCACATATTACTTCCCGCTGCCCCCTCAGCAGACTCCACGCCAACTGGCGCCTCGTACCTCGCCAAAGCCTTTTGCGCTGACTCCAGCATTCGCTTTTGCAAATACTCGCCTCGCACGACGCGCACCCGCTTGCCAAGGAAACGAAGCTTGCTTAGCACATATTCAGCTTCATTGTTGAGATAGGTTAATTGGATGGTGTACGTACCCTCTCTTTCGTCATAATCGACCTGTTTCTCGAAGCAAGAGAAGGCATAAAGAATCCGCGACAACTCTCGATTGTATAATTTGACGACAGCGATGGTTGCCTGAATGTGACGTTTGTGCAGCAGTTTTTCAATTTGAACTTGCACTTGGGCAGCCCGCTCGGGGGAGAAAGGCAGGTCATGAACGGCTTCAATATTGTCCAGTTTCGTGCTCATGATGGCCCGGTGTCTGAGATGATACCAGAGCAAATACCAGTCTTTTTTGACCTGAGAATATTCGAGTTTGTATGGAAAAGCCATTTCATTAGCAAAAGTACGCTCATCTTTCACGCGGTAAGTAAGCCTGATGGCGCCTTGCCGTGTAATCACTCGGCGGAGTGTGCGCAGCTGCGGATGAAACACCTGTTTCTCTTTGCTGCGTGCCTTCTCCATGAAGGCCTGGGACAAATCCAAGGCAGGTTCTGCCTCCAGTACCTTCTGAAGTTTCTCCATAGCAGCTGGTGTGAAAGCGTGCAGGGCAGCAGGGTGACTCAGCATGGTTTTTAACCATGAGCGCTCAACGGAAGTCACCATGAATGTCCCTGCATTTTCCAGCTTGGTAACCATATCATAGTTAAATATTTTCTCGAACAGGTTCATAATAGCCTGACAGCTCCTTCCACTCCGCAATCATCTCCTGCCGGAATTCGCCAGGTTCCAGCACCTCACAGCTCGATCCAAAACTTCGAATCCAAGGCTTTATTTCTGTAGTCCCATTGACGGTAATCTCGTAAACGAACGAATCTTCCTGCTCCTCCGTAATTTCTCCCCATTGACCTTGAAGAAGTACGCGCTCTTTAATGAAATTCGGACCCGTTCGGCCTGGATTGAAGAAGCGCACTTTTACCGTTACGGCATTCCCTGTGTCTATGACCCAGCTTAGCTTGATTCGCTTTTCTAAATCCAACTTTTGCTCGTTGAAAAAAGAGGGGTCAACCGGCTCGTCATGCTCAATCTGTGTCATCCCTTCGACCCGGAATTTACGGATGCCATGCCGCGAATCATGGGCCAGCAAATACCACCGCCCGTACTGGTGATCATACACGATTTGCAGCGGCAGAGCCTTCTGCAGCTTTCCTTCCATTTCCCGTTCGAATAAGGGATTCGTATTTTTTGAGGCGTAAGATTGACCGGCTTTGGGGGAAAAATAAAGGAATTGGACCTTGCGGCGCTGGGTGATCGCAGAAAGCAATCCGGACAGATGGGCTTCGTCCAGAATCCGGGAGTAATACTGATATTTATACAAAAATGGCTCTACAGCCGTTAGTTCGGCCGAGTTCCGATTCATGTGCTTTTTAAGCCCGTCACGCAGTAAATAACCTTGTACCGAAGGCACCTGTGTATTGGCCATAACATCTATAAAATCATAAAGATCAATAAGCTCATCCTGCGAAAGCTCATCTATGAATGCATTATGTATACGGTACCGATAGGGGCGTGACCCGGAAGTTTTTATAATGACGCCGACTTCTTCCAGATATTTCAGATCGTTTCGAATGGTTTTTTCATCCGGAAGAGCCGCCTCGCTGGGGATGCCTTTACTGCATGCCTCAAGCAGCTCAATCGCGGTTAAAGGCTGCTCATTCAAAGCGGCCAGCAGCGCAGCGATGCGTTGACTTTCCGACTCTTTCAACGATTTGGCTCGAAATAAGAACAGCAGCATGGGCTCTGTTGAATCGAAATAGCTGTAGCGCAGCATATCGGCAAATTCTTTCTGCTGGGCATCCGGTGCTTGCTGGTACATTGTAGCGATAATTTCTTTTAACCGGCGCAATGTTTTATCAAAGGTATGTACTGAAATTCCGAGTCTCTCCGCAAATTGTTGTCGGCTGTATGCCCCGCTTGTCAGCACGAACATCCGCAGAAACTGGACTTCTTTATCAAAGCTTTCCCTGGCCACACAATCCCCTCACTCTTCCTCTAACCTGATCTTATTGTAACAGGGGTGCGTTTTGGAGAAAATGGAAAACTTTTCAGGTGTCGTCATACTTTCGCCATGTTCGCCTCATCCTAAATAAGCGAAGATAGGTGTAGAAGACAGACGGAGGAGAATCGAGATGGAAATGAAAATGAATAACCACGGCAACAATCATTACGAAATGGAGCTGGCTCACGGCCGCCTTCACGTTTTTGCTAACGAAGAGGTGTTCCAATCTTTTGAACAACGTGTCTATGAAATGGCAGACAATAATCTGCGGATTCCCCGCAATTTGCATATGAGCTACACGCCGGATGCCCACGTGGGGATCGGAACTTGCATCGGAACAACGGCTGTTTGGAGTCTAAAAGACGGCTTCGTGTCCCCTTCCATTGTAGGTGTGGACATCGGCTGCGGTATGCGCGTTCATACGACGTCACTGCACAAAAAGGACATTCAAGATAAAGGTGTGCGCAGGGAGTTAATCAAAGCGATTGAAAAGTATGTGCCGACCAATGAGCGCACGAACACGAATTACGCAGACATTGATATTATGGAAGTCGTAAAACACGGGTTGAAAGGACTTCCGGAATCGTATATCCCGAGCGAACGGTGGTTGACGCATGTCGAGGAAGCTACGTTCCAGTTCGACCATACTTATCTTGAAAAATTGCCTGCAAAAATCGGCAAATATGCGCATGGCCAGCTGGGAACGCTGGGCGGAGGGAATCATTTTATCGAAATTCAATATCTGGAAATAGCCGAAAAGCATCAGCAGTTGGCAGCACAGTGGGGGCTGTTCGATGGTCAGGTGGTCGTCATGATCCACTCCGGCTCCCGCGCGTGGGGAGCTAGATTAGGCCAAGAGTTTACCAAAGTTTTCAGAGAAGTGATGCAAAGCTGGGGGATTGAAAACCCTGATCGCAATCTCATGTTCGCTCCGGTTTCAAGCGTTGAAGGCCAGACTTACTTGAATCTAATGTACTCAGCCTTAAATTTTGCGGTTAGTAACCGGCATATGATTGCCTTCGGCGTGCGTGAAGCGTTCAGGGAAGTTTTTGGCGAAAAGGAAGAGCTGCCTGTGCTCTACGATCTTATGCATAACTATGCGCTAAAGGAATTTCATCGCAATCAGCCGATGCTTGTTCACCGTAAGGGTGCGACAAGGGCGCTGCCCGCTGGGCATTTTCTAAATACAGCTGCGTACAAAGCTACCGGTCATCCGGCCTTGATTCCGGGCTCGATGGGAACCTCGTCTTTTATCATGGTGGGGAAAGAGGAAGGGCTCAAGAACTTTTACTCCATCTGTCATGGGGCTGGTCGGGCAAGATCAAGGAAAGCAACGAAAGAGCTGGTTACGGTCGATGAATTTGCGCAATCGCTGAAAGTAGGTACGGAGGAAGAGATACTGGTGAACCATCGTTCCCTGCAAACGATCCTGGATGAGTGCCCGCAAGCCTATAAGGATGTGGATCAGATTATTGACAGCGTAGTGGGTGCTTCCCTTGCGGATGTGGTGGCGGTTTGCAAGCCTATGGTTGCGATCAAAGGGATTTAGACAAATCAGTATAACGATTTTTTCCGCCGCAGGGTGATTGACGTGATGCAGGTTTCGCTCGTATGATGTTTGTAAATGAATGGAAAGGAGGCCGACGATATGATTCGCAATCAAAATTCTATCCGTAATTTGACAATTAAATTAAGCAGATTACCTTCGGTCTCAGCCGGGTTTGTGACGAATACGTAAGTCCTCTGTAGAGTGGCTTCGTTTACATTTGACATGAAAAGCCGTAGACGCTGTTGGTCTATGGCTTTTTTGTATGCGCATTTTGAAGAAGAAAGGGTGAGCCCGATGACGTTGGATGTTAGCAAAATACAGACAGAGCTTAAACAAATCGAACAAGAGGAAGGCGTTCGGATCTTATATGCCTGTGAGTCAGGCAGCAGGGCTTGGGGATTTCCGTCCAAGGATAGCGATTACGATGTGAGGTTTATCTATGTAAGACCTGTGGAATGGTACTTGTCTATCTTGGAGAAACGGGATGTGATCGAGCGCCCAATCAGCGATCTTCTCGACATCAACGGTTGGGATTTGAAGAAGGCATTGCATTTGTTTCGTAAGTCGAACCCGCCTTTGCTTGAGTGGCTTCAATCGCCGATGCCCTATCTGGAGCAGTTCAGCGTAACAGAGAAAATCCGGAAGCTATCTCCGCTGACTTTTTCTCCGCGATCCACTATGCATCACTACCTGCATATGGCGAAAGGGAACCTTCGAGCCTATTTGCAAGGCGATCTTGTTAAAATCAAAAAATATTTCTATGTGCTGAGGCCCATACTCGCATGCGGATGGATTGAGAAATACGGCTCGATGCCGCCGATGGAATTCGAAGAATTAGTGGAGCAAATGCTCACGGATTCGGTATTGAAAAAAGAAGTATACACCTTGTTGGCACGGAAAAAGGCTGGCGTCGAATTCGACTTAGAGCCGAAAATATCGGTGATCAACGACTTTTTAGAGCGACAAATCGCTTATTTTGAAGAAACCGCCAAACACATTTCAGTCTCTGGAGAACAGCAGGATCATGCTTTAGATGTTTTGTTCCGGGATGCGCTGAAGGAGGTTTGGGGTTCATAGAGAGGATACAATGGAATGAAAGAAAATTATGTTCAACACGTTCAGCTCCCTTCAGGGGTTGTCCATGTTTACGCAGCGCCTGAGCTGTTTAAAACGTTAGATTATCAAATTTTTCAGATGGCGAACAACAACTTGCAGATTCCGAATCAAAAATTTATGAGCTATACGCCAGACGTACATGTCGGTGTAGGTACTTGTATTGGTACAACGGCTGCGTGGCATGCTCACGATGGTTATGTGTCGCCGTCGATTGTCGGCAGCGATATCGGATGCGGCATGAGGGTGCATATGACCAATGTGCATAAAGATGAGCTCAAAGATGTGAAGCTGCGCCGCAAGCTCGTGAAGACCATCGAGAAGTATCTGCCTGTGGAAGACCACGCGCGCGGTCACTTCTCGGATGTTCGTTTGGAACATGTTGTGACTAAAGGATTGCACGGCTTGCCGAAAAAATATATCCCGGATGGCTATACGCCAAGGAAAGCGACTTCCCTTACACATGTCGAGTGCAGCAAATTTGCATTGGATGAAAATGTGTTGAATCGGTTCTCGAATGCCGTCTGGCATCGTTCACACCGTCAGCTCGGTACGCTGGGCAATGGGAACCATTTTGCCGAAATTCAAGCGATTGAGATCGCTGAAGAGAACCGCGAAGTGGCGGAAGCATGGGGCCTGTTTGACGGCCAAGTCGTAGTTATGATCCATTCCGGATCACGCGCTTGGGGCGGCTCCGTCAGCCAAGTCAGCAGCAGCGATATGGTGAAAGTCATGCGGACGCTGGGGTTGGGAACCGCAGATCCTAAGCTGCTTTTTGCTCCACTCGAGCATCCGCTAGCGCAGACTTATGTTCATTTGATGTACTCAGCGCTGAATTATGCCGTTGTGAATCGCCATCTCATTGCTTACGCCATTCGTGAGGCTGGCAAAGATGTATTTGGCTCAAAGTTTGAAATGACGACCTTGTACGATCTCATGCATAACTATGCCTGGGAGGAGAAACAGGAGGGCGAGTCCTATTTTGTCCATCGCAAAGGGGCAACGCGCTCGCTTCCCGCAGGGCACCCGGATAATCCGCAGCCCTATGTGCACACCGGCCACCCTGCGCTGATTCCCGGTTCAATGGGAACGGCTTCTTATATCATGGTTGGAGCGCCTGGCGGCAAAGCCAACTTTCACTCGATCTGCCATGGCGCAGGCCGCATCCGTTCGCGTAGTGCTACGAAAAAGCTGATTACGCTGAGTGAATTCGCCGCCTCCATGCGTGTCGGGACTGATGAGGAAATCGTTGTTAATCAAAAGTCATTAGAGGCGATTCTTGATGAATCTCCGCAAGCTTATAAAGATGTCGATCAAATCATAGAGAGTGTCGTCGGGGCGGATTTGGCTCAGGTTGTAGCAAAGTGCAAACCTATGGCGGCAGTAAAAGGTGCTAAATGAAGAGGGATTCCAACTTGAAAATAGGAGAAGTAACTGCGGCGGCTGTCTCCGCTCCGATCGGGTCTGGAGGCAGCCCGCTGGCCGCATATGGAGATTATGCTTATGTACTGGGGAGCATTCAAAGTGTGTTGAGCGACTTGTTCGGCGAGTATTTTGAACCTTATGTAAGTGACGACGGGAAAGAAGAATATTGGGAAATGTTGGAGCAGGACGTCAAAGCGGGTAGTCCTCAAGTCCAGCACGTTACGAAAATTTTTGATCTTATGGAATCTCGTGCATTTGGCATCCAAGGGGATGAGGAATCTTCGGCGTACGGCATATTTCCGACCTTGCGCAATAACGTCTTTGCCTATCCGGATTGGGGGATCGCATTAGCCAGGGTGCCGATTTTTCGGATGCATGGCATTGGCGCTGAGGATTTTGTTTTTGCCGTAGATGATGCCAGTCTTAAGCGGTTTCTTGAGCACGCGCGGCAGCGGCGAAGAGACTTAGATCGGCGGCAAGTGACGATTTTTACAGACGGACCGCATGGGATGGAAAAAGAACTGGCACCTATTACACGCATGGTTGACCGATCCGAAGTCATTATGAAGGACGAAGTAAAGCGGGACATTTACAGATCCATCGATCAATTTTTTGATGAGGATCGTACCTTTTTCAAGGAATATCAGCTTCCTTATAAAAGAGGCATTCTGCTCTATGGCAAACCGGGGAATGGGAAAACAACGCTCGTGAAGTCCATCGCCGGCAGCGTGAAAGCCCCTGTTGCTTATTGGCAAATCACAGAGAATACGTGCAGCGACTCTATTCAGGAGGTATTTCATGCGGCGGCGAATCTGGCGCCTATGATCCTTGTGATCGAGGATATCGATGCGATGCCCCAGCGGGCCCGGTCTTATTTTTTGAACATTTTGGACGGCGCTACTTCGAAAGAGGGTATTTTCCTCATTGGAACGACGAATTATCCAGAGCAAATTGATCCGGCATTAATGAACCGTGCAGGGCGTTTTGATCGCGCTTATGAAATTAAGCTTCCTGATATGGCGCTTAGACAGATCTATTTGGAGCAAAAAGGGATTGGCAAGCTGCTGACCGATGATTTACTGAGGGTAACCGCGAAGCAAACGGAAGGATTTACTTTTGCCCAGTTAAATGAATTGTACGCAGCAGCGGCGCTTCAGTGGCATTACGAGATGAGTGTGGATATAGAAAAACTGGTGAAGTCCATGAAAGCGGATTTGCAAAAGGGGCAGTCCATGTCGTGGTTGAAGGAAGATTCGGAGGTTCGGGTTGGGTTTTTGGTGGTTTGAGATGATGGATAAGAGAGGAGTGTGATTCGGAATGTTAACTAAACATGTACAAACAAGATTAAGCAAATTGATGAGTAAAATACTGCGGCATTCTCCGGAACAATTCGGGCTGCAGCTCGACTCGGTTGATGGTTCATGCGAAGTTGTTGATTTATTGCAAGTACTTCGTGGCCAGTCAGGGTGGTCGGAGCTTAGCTTGTCTGATTTGGAGGAAGTGGTCGAGCGCTGTGAAAAGCAGCGTTTTGAGATCATTGCCAATCGCATCAGGGCAAGGTATGGGCATAGTCATGACAAAGTCAGCTATCCGACCGGAGTGCCGCCGATAGTGCTCTATCATGGTACGAATGCGCAAGCTGCACCGATGATCCTGGAGCAAGGATTGCGTCCCATGCAGCGTCAATATGTTCATTTGTCTGAAGGGCTGCATTTTGCGACATTGGCTGGTAAGCGTAGAGGGGAACTTGTCATTTTAAACATCGATACGGTAAAAGCTAGCCGTGCTGGGATCAAGTTCTATTACGCAGGTAATGAAGTCTGGCTCGCGGACGCTGTTCCTGCAGAGTTTTGCAGCATTTATGAGCACAAAGAGGAGTGGTCGGAGTGAATAAGCAACTTATTGATATCGGAGTTAATTTGATGCATCGATCTTTTGAGGGGGACCGTCATGAGGTAATTGCAAGGGCGCTTGAGGTTGGTGTATCGCCTCTGATCCTGACGGGCACAAGCGAGAGGAATAGCGATTCAGCTGCGCGGTATGCAGCGAAATTCCCCGGGCAGCTGTTCACAACAGCCGGCATTCATCCGCATGATGCGCGGAATTGTACAGGGCAAACGATGGGTACATTACGGCGTTTAGCCACGAAACCGCAGGTTGTTGCGATTGGAGAATGCGGTTTGGATTACAACCGCGATTTCTCGCCTCGTGATATCCAGCGCAAATGGTTTGAAGAACAGATTCAGCTTGCCTGCGAACTGGAAAAGCCGCTTTTTCTGCACGAGCGTGAAGCACATTCCGATTTCGTGCGAATTCTGAAGCTTTATTTGGGCAAAGGGAATGTTAAGGCTGTTGTCCATTGCTTCACAGGGACGGCTCAGGAGCTTGAAGTTTATTTGGGGCTTGGTCTGCATATTGGGATTACCGGTTGGATTTGCGATGAACGTAGAGGGAGGCATCTGCGCGAGCTGGTGAAGCGAATCCCTCTAGATCGTCTGATGCTGGAAACCGATGCTCCTTTCCTGACGCCACGTGATTTGCCCGTTAAGCCGAAGGATGGCCGGAATGAACCGATGTTTCTTCCTCATGTGACAGCTGCCGTTGCTATTTGCTTAGGCAAAACGGTGGAGGAGGTTGCGGAGGCGACGACGAGTACGACGAGGGCATTTTTCGGGCTGCGGTAGGCTGCGCCTTCCTCGAAAGGCTACTTCCTCTCCCGTGAGGGGAACTACAGGGCGCTATTTCTATGAAGTGCGCCTTTTTCGCACGCAGAGAGAACTGTGGGCCGCTATTTGTCCGTTTTCGCAAGGAAAACAGAGTTTGGCGGGCAAATAGAGCCCTGCTGTTCCGCTTGGATGCGGCAACGGGCTAAATTTGCTGGAATAGCGGCTTGTAGTTCCTTAGGTGCCGCATCGGCCAACGTGACTGAGGCGGATTTTGAGCGAAAGAGTCGAATCTACGAATGAATTCAGCCATTTTGTCATTTTCATAGTATAATAGTTCCTAATGACATGTGGAGGAACTAAAATGACATTAATTAAGCAGCTTCAAGCACCAGAAGAATTTGTTGGATTTTATCTCATTAAAGAATTGGAAATTAAGCAAACGAACACAACGCCTGCGAAGGATTTCATGGATATTGTGCTGTGTGACGCCAGCGGGCAGATTTCGGCGAAAATGTGGGATGTCAGCGCTGCAGATAAGGAAACCTTTTTCCCGATGACATTGGTGAAGGTTCAGGGGCTGGTTCAAACCTATCGCGATAGATTGCAAGTGAAAATTGGTAGAATACGCAAGGTATTGCCGGAAGATGGCGTACAAATGACTGATTTCATTCGGTCGGCTCCGATTAGTCCAGTCGATCTTATTCATACCATAAATGGCGTTTTGGAAAGTATCCAAAATCCAAACATCAAATCGATCGTTTCTTTTTGTGTGTCAAAAGTGGGGGAGAAGCTTAATCATTATCCGGCTGCCAAAACCCATCATCATGCCTATTTCGCCGGGCTAGCCTATCACATTGTGCGGATGCTGGAAATTGGCGAATTCATCTGCAAACAGCGCCCGTTTCTTAATCCGGATTTGATCAAAGCAGGCATCATTTTGCATGATATCGCGAAACCGGAGGAGATGATTGCGCAGCTGGGCATCGTTACGGAGTACAGCGTGCAGGGCAAACTGCTAGGGCATATTTCGATGGCGGCGAATTGGATTACGGAGGCGGCTTTGCACCATGCGCTAGATCTGCAATCCGATGTCGTGATCGGTCTGCAGCATATCGTGTTGTCGCATCATAATTTGCCGGAATGGGGAAGCCCAGTGCTGCCGCAAATTCCCGAGGCAGTTGCTTTGCACTATATCGATTCGATGGATGCGAAGCTGCAGATGGTCGAGGATACGCTGCAAGTCACTCCGGAGACGGACGCTTGGACGCCTATGATTCGCGGATTAGAAAATAAGGCGATGTATCGTTTGAATTTATAAAAAAACCGTTAGGGCTTTCATCAAGCCCTGACGGTTTTTTTATTGCTGCGCAAAATTAAAGCTCCAGCCCAGTACCCTGCTTAAAACGTTTGATCACCACTTGCGTATTCACGCGAACAACGCCACCCAGTTTGTAGATGTTCTGATACAAAAATGCCTCTAACGCGGCTTCATCCTTCAACAGAGCATGCATATGCAGCGAACTGCTTCCTGTCATTTGATAGATCGAGATGACATTGGGATCCGCCGATAGTTGATTGCCCACCTCTTCAGCAAAGCGCGGTTCAACCTCGACTTCGAAAAAAGCGCTGACGACCTTTCCTAACTTTGTAGCATTCAATCGAATGGTGAAGTTCTCGATGACCTCATTGTCGATTAGATTTTCGACTCGTTTTTGAATCGCTACACGCGAGAGATTAAGGATTTCTCCAATTTTGGCGTAGGAAAGGCGGCCATTCTCATGCAGCAGCTTAATAATTTCTTGATCCACTTGATCCAGATGTGGAAGTTCCATCATGACACAACTCCTTACACAGAAAAATATATACAGTTGATTATAAAAAACATATTTTCACGAAAAAACAGCACTAATACGTTCCAAAATCAAAAAGTGTTAATTAGTCTGGCGATATTTCACTAAAAAACGTTACAAATTGTTTGGTTTTCATTTACAAGTGACGTTGACGGAAAAGATTGCCGCTCCTATAATCGTGTTAATAAACATAACACATATACATAATTTTTTAAACTGTGTAATAAAAGTTAACGCGAGGAAGGTGGCGGCAATCGAATGTCCAAGAAGCTGATCTACAACGGTACGATTATCACCATGAATGCCACCAATCAGATATTCAAACCAGGCTACGTCTATCTGGAGCACGATGTCATCGTAGAAGTGGGAGCATGGAGCGAAGTTGGAAGGATGGATGGCCTGAAGGCGGAAGCGGCGTATGACTACGATGCAAAGGGAAAAGTTGTGATACCTGGCATCATCAACGGGCATACGCATTTGTTTCAGACGTTCATGCGAGGCGTTTCTGATCACTCCCCGCTTGCACAGTGGCTGAAGGAGATCATTTGGCCGATGAGCTTGGCGATGGAGCCAGAAGATTTCTATTTGGCTGCATTGATCGGATGTATTGAAAATTTGAAATCGGGCGCCACTTACATCATGGATCACCATTATATCCATACCTACCCTGAGAATGACGAGAGTGTGCTGCGAGCCATGATCGATTCCGGCATTCGCGGGCATTTGGCCCGAGGAGGGTCGGATTTGGCGGGAGAAGTCCGATTGCGAGAGACCGAGGAGCAAATCTTTGGCGCCACGGACCGCTTGCTTGATGAATGGGAAGGGGCTGCTTCAGGACGAATCCGCATCGCGCTTGGGCCGCTCAATTTATATGGCTGTTCGCGTGGTTATCTGGAGCGGGCGGCGGTTTTCAGCCGGGATCGCCATCTCATTTCACACGTGCATGTGGCGGAAACGAGCGAGCAGATCGATACAACGATGGCACGTTATGGATTGCGCAACTTGGAGCTCCTGAATGAAGTTGGACTCCTGGGTGAGCAAACGCAGGTCGTGCACGGGGTTTGGCTGGATGACGGCGAGCTGGCCATGATTCGCGATCAAGGGGCATCGGTTATCCACTGCCCTGTCTCCAACATGTATTTAGCATCCGGCGTTGCCCGAGTGCCTGACATGCTGCGCATGGGCATTAATGTCGCTTTGGGGACGGACGGTCCCGGCAGCAATAACTGCCAAGACAACCTAGAGGTTCTAAAGTTCACGGCTTGCTTGCACAAGGTGAATGAGCTGGATGCTACCTTATTGCCTCCGATGGATGTGCTGCGTATGGCGACGGTGAATGGCGCGAAGGCGGTTGGAAGGAGCAATGAGTTGGGCAGTCTGGAGCCTGGCAAGAAGGCAGACCTGGTGGCAGTAGATATGATGAAGGCACATATCAGCCCTGTCCATCGCGCCTCTTCCGCCCTAGTGTACAATGCGAACGGCAACGACGTGGATCTTGTCATCGTCGGCGGCAACGTAGTTGTCGACAAAGGCGTATGCACCTGGGTGGATGAGCAGGAAATTTTAAAGAGAGCACAAGCCAGGGTTAATGTCCTGCGTGCCAAATTAGCTGGAAAATATCCTATTTTCGCAGACAACGAGTAGCTTTTTTTACAGGTTCAAATGTGTATGATTTTCATAAATTCCGTAGGAGGATGATAGTTATGGCCTTACAACGTCTACATGATCCCGTTCTGGAAAATGATTGGCATGCGGTGTACCTCGCGTCAGAACTGAAGGAGCAGCCTGTTGGTGTCATTATTTTGGGCGAAAGAGTGGCGCTTTACCGTTCCAGCAAAGGGGTTCATGCCATGCAGGATCTATGCGTTCATCGTGGAGCGATGCTTTCCAGAGGCTGGGTGCAAAACGATGCGTTAGTCTGCCCTTACCACGGTTGGCAATATGATTCTTCCGGCCAATGTGTGTGTATTCCCGCACAGCCGAAGGGGGAGAAAATCCCGCCAAGAGCCAAAGCTCAGCTTTTCCATTGTGAAGAAAAATACGGTTTTATTTGGGTGTGTATTGGTGAGCCGACAGCGCCGCTTCCTCATTTCGACGAGTTTGCCAATCCCGCGTTTCGTCCACTGCCATGCGGCCCTTATAAGGTGGCGGCAGCGGGTACGAGAGTAATCGAGAACTTTACGGATTTTGCCCATCTGATGTTCGTCCACCAGAATTTGCTGGGACACCCGGACTATGCGGAGCTGCCTGACTTCGAGGTCATCAAAGAAAAAGATCGAATTTATATTGAACATATTCCGATTTTTCAGCCTGTAGCCCATTCCGGTTCAGATAAAAGTGAAGGAACGACTTACGTGTATAGGAAGGAAGTGTACCGGCCTTTATCGGCACGGTTGTCCAAAGCGGATCCGAGCAACGGCCAAACCTTGTGGATCATGCTGACGGTCCTCCCTGTGGCGGCAGAAGAATGTATTGTTCACATGATGGTGTCACGTAACTATGCCTTTGATGTGGATGATGCGAATTTCATCCGTTTTCAGGATATTGTCTTTGATCAAGATGCCAAGGTGATTGAGACGCAGAAACCGGAGCTGCTTCCGCTTGATTTGCAAGTAGAGCTTAATCACAAGGTAGACCGGTTTTCTATCGCCTATCGCCGTTGGTTGCGGGAACTTGGAGTCAAGGTTGGTGTCGTGTAAAATCGCTTAACGTTCGTTTTTTGGGATATATCATGGCTTGTCATTCACTTTATTCTTGAAAATATAATAAAAAGGCGTACTTTTATTGTGATTAAACACAAAACGTTAGCATCTTCGTTGACGCGCATAGACGATCAATTCTATATTTGACTAAAGGTCGATAAGTACTTTGTAGAGATAACCAAATATGGAGGGGATGTTCAAATGAAACGATTCAATGATACGAATCCGCTAGTCGCCAAACGCCCGGTACTCTTGTCTGTTAGCTTTATTGCGATCTCAAGTATGCTTGCCGCCTGCGGTAGTGGAAGCACCTCAGTTTCATCATCGCCAAGCGCACCAACTTCCACAGCGCCGGCGGCTTCCACGGCTCCCGCTGCATCAACAGCGGCTACGACGGCGCCTAAAGCTATCGTTCCAGCGACGGTTGTTTTGAACTGGTTCGCTGAGCCAGAACATGGCGGGAACTTTGCGGCGTTAGCCAAAGGTTACTACAAAGATGCAGGCTTGGATATGACGCTGATGCCGGGCGGACCGCAGGTGTCGTCTACACAGATTGTTGCCTCAGGCAAAGCGCAATTCGGGATGGCTAACGGCGACGATATTTTGGTGGCCAGACAAGAGGGGATTCCAATTGTAGCGATCGCAACCTCGTTGCAAAAGAGCCCGCAAGCTTTGTTTTACCATAAAGATTCAGGAGTGAAAGATTTTGCTGATCTTAATGGTCACAAAGTGTACGTAGCTTCCACTGCGAGCTTCTGGCAGTTCATTAAGAAGAAATACAAATTAGACTCGGCCCAAGAAATGAAATACACAGGTCAATTAGTCAATTTTGTTAATGATAAAACATCGCTCACACAAGGTTACGTGACTAGCGAGCCTTTCACCCTTGATCAGCAAAAAGTGGAGTATGGGACGCTGCTGAATGCCGATTCCGGATACAACATTTATGGCGGAGTTTACTTCACAACGGAGAAGATGATTGCCGAACATCCGGATCAAGTGAAAGCTTTTGTGGAAGCCACGGTCAAAGGATGGGACTACTACAAAGATCATTCTGAGGAGATTAACCCGAGCATTCAACAAAAGAACCCTGATATGGGCTTGGATATGATGAAATTTAGCGCTGCAAAAGAAATGGATTTCGTATTTGGCGGCGATGCTGCAACGAAAGGGACTGGCGTCATGACCAAGGAACGCTGGGAGGAAGTTCAGAAGCAATTAGTTGATGTTGGTGTGCTAAAAACGGCTGAAAGCATTGATAAAGTGTTCACAACCCAATTTTTACCTAAAAAATAATAATGGTTCAGGAGGTGGCGGCATTGGCTTCTGTTACGAATTTGGATTTCATCAATGTTCGATTACCCATGGAGGATGAGGGGCATTTGTTTCGCCTATCGATTCGGGATGGGGTTTGGACACAGATTCTCAAGCAAGAAGGAGATGCTGCCCCGCCTGGCGCTGTTTCTTTGGAAACGTGGAATCCTACGCAGGCTTTTCTGGACTCCAACAGGCCGATTATTGATTTGGAAGGTAAAATCATGCTGCCGGGCTTCGTGGATGCACACATGCATCTGGACAAAGCTTTCTCCTTAACTTCGGTTGAGAATCGAAGCGGGACGTTAGAAGAAGCTGTGCAGAATTATTCGCAAGCATCGCCTTCTTTTAGCAAGCAGGAAATTAAATCTAGAATGATTCGTTCGGCTATGCAAGCATTATCGTTTGGTACGACACGGATTCGGACGCATCTGGATTTTAACCTGCGAGTTTCCAGGGAAGTTGCCTTACGTACGATTGAAGCTGCCTTGGAAGCAAAAGAAGCACTGGCCCCTTACCTAACGTTGCAGCTGTTTCCAATGTGTCCTTACAACTTTATGTCAATGGACGTAGACGCCATCGAAGAAGCATTAAGGATGGGTGTTGACGGAATTGGGGGAGCCCCTCATTTATCGATGACCCCGAAAGAAGATATTGATTATGTGTTCAAATTAGCGGAGAAATACGACGTGCCGATTGATCTTCATTGTGACGAAACCGACAATCCGGCTATTCGCACGATTGAGCATATCGCCTATCGAACGAAGGCGGAAGGATACGAAGGACGAGTGACCGTTGATCATTTATGCGCGCTGGCATCCATGACCGATCAAGATGCGCACAGCATCATCGCTCAAATGGCGGATGCGGGGCTCAAAGCCGTTTCCTTACCTGCGGTGAATCTGTATTTGCAAGGCAGACATGACAGCTTCCCAATTCGGCGTGGGGTAACCAGACTGAAAGAAATATGGGAGGCAGGCATTCCTATTGCGGTAGCTTCCGATAATATTCACGATCCTTTTCATCCATTCGGGCGAGGTGATTTGCTGCAAATTGCTTTAATCAGCTCCTACGCCGCTCATATGGGAAGGCCGGACGATCTTCGTACGTTGCTGCGCATGATTACGGATGTTCCCGCTAAAGTGTTGGGACTTACCGATGATGCCATCAAGGCGGGCAATGAAGCGAACTTTGTCGTCATGGACGGCAGTACGCCGGAAGAGATCTTCACCATGCTGCCGGAACGGCGATGGGTGTATAGCGGGGGAAGGTGGGTGCGCATGGCTGCAGCCAAAACCAAATGGCAGGACAACACGTTAGCCCGCTATTGGGATGAGGCTTCACGAGAAGTATCCTTCCATAAACATGAATTTGCGAAAGGGTGAAATTGAGGGTGGCTAACTTGCTGGTCGTTTATTACAGTGCATTCGGTCATGTCTTTCAGATGGCACAAGCTGTGGCCAATGGGGCCAGCCAGTCAGGGGCTCATCATGTAAAGATCGTGCGCATCCCCGAAATGGCCGCTACTCAGAATCGCGTCATCCAGCCAGATAAGGAGAGGCCTACAAGCAGTAGTAAAAGCTTATCCAATCAATTTCGGTTGACAGATCGTTATAGTAAATATGAAGCAGCAGGTGTATTACAAGAGAATATTCCCTATGCGACTAATGATGATTTGCGATGGGCTGACGGCATATTGTGGGGCTTTCCCACTTATTATGGCACGATGCCCGCTCAAGTTAAGTTGTTTCTAGAAATGGCTGGAGAGTTATGTGTAGAAGGGGCTTTAGAAGGGAAGCCAACGGGCATTTTTAACTCGACGGCTTCTATTCATACTGGTCATGAGGCAGCTATTTTGACGGCTATGGTGCCATTCTTTCATTTCGGCATGATTTTCGTAGGTCTACCGTACTCCGAGAATCCAGAATATTTAACAGCGGACGCGATTGGCTGCTCGCCATATGGCGCCTCTACCTTGGCAGGTCCAGACAGTTCGTTGTCCCCTGATCCTAGGGAGCTGCTGATGGCTGCTCGGTTAGGGGAGCGGGTTGCGGATGTTGCCGCAGCTTTGCAGCTTTTTCGGACAAAAGAAGCTTCCGGTTAAAACGTTGCTACATTGAAAGCTAGGATCCGTTCTTGTCAATGAGATTGGGTCTTTTTTCATACAGGTGAACAACAAATCATACGACGCATAAGGAGGCGCTCATTGTGACATTCAGTCGTTATACAGGTAAAGCATGGGATCGCCACTTTTTCCCTCGATTAAGTAAGCTGGAGGTAGATGAGTTACCGAAAGATGACGCCTTGATCGTTCTGCCGGTGGGCGCGGTTGAGCAGCATGGTCCGCATATGCCGGTGTTTACGGATACGTTGATCTCCGAGGTGCTGCTAACAGAAGCGTTCCATCAGCTTCCGGATGATGCGAATATTTGGCTGTTGCCGGCCATCCCTTATGGCAAAAGCACTGAGCATCTCGGCCATCCCGGAACGATCACCTTATCTGCAACAACGTTGATGGCTGTCGTCATGGATATTGCCAAGAGCCTTACTAGAAGCGGCTTACAGAAGTTAGTTTTGGTGAATACGCATGGCGGCAACACGGATTTGCTCAATATGATGGCTCGTGAAATCCGCATAGAGACTGGATTGGCCGTCTTTCGGCTAGACCCTGGCGGACTTGGCGGTGCCGATGAATGGATAACTCCGCTGGAAAAGCAAGCGGGCATTCATGCGGGTGATATGGAAACGTCGCTCGTGATGTCGGCAATTCCACATTGGGTGCACATGGAAGCGGCGCCTACGGAGTTCCCAAATTATCCGAGCTCACGTTATCTAGGTCTGCGCAACCGTGCTTTTGCATGGGTGATGGACGATTTATCCCACTCTGGCATCTCCGGAGACGCTGCGCAAGCTACGGTTCAAAAAGGCGAAGCCATGACGGTTACCTACGGTGCAATGATCGCCGAAGCACTGCTCGAATTTCAAGCTTTTGACATGAAGTCATTGAAAAAGCACCTATAGATAAACGGAATCCAAAAACAAATCTAGGAGATGATCGATATGGCCATGAATTCCCCCCTCGTCCACGATCCAAGTAAGCTCGGAGCTAGTCCTACATTTGTAAGTATGGAAAATCTGTCTAAAACATACCCGAACGGAACGATTGCCCTGCAGGATGTGAATCTATCCATTCAAGAAGGGGAGTTCTTATGCTTCGTGGGTCCTTCCGGCTGTGGGAAATCTACGATTTTCAAAATGATTACAGGGCTGGCCAAACCGAGCAGCGGCAAGCTGGACGTATTTGGGACGACGCCGAAGGAAGCGCGTAAGCAAAGCGATATCGCTTTCGTCTTTCAGGATCATACGCTGCTGCCTTGGTCGACGGTCGAAGCGAATGTTAGATTGCCGCTGGAATTGCGGGGAGTAGACAAGAAGACGCAAAAAGATGAGGCGCAGCGCGTGCTCGAGCTTGTCGGCTTGAAGGATTATATGAAGGTGCTGCCAAGGCAGCTTTCCGGTGGTATGAAAATGCGTGTCTCGATTGCCCGCGCGCTGATCTCCAGGCCTAAGCTGCTGCTCATGGATGAGCCGTTTGGCGCTTTGGACGAAATTACCCGTCAAACGCTGCAGATGGAGCTGCTTAATATTTGGCAGCAGGATAAATCGATGACGGTGCTATTCGTGACGCACAATGTGTTTGAATCCGTGTTTTTATCCACAAGTGTTGTTGTCATGACACCGCGTCCTGGCAAAATATCGGCGCGATTGGATATTCCGGTGCCTTTTCCACGGGATGAAAGCTTCCGGACCACGGCGCAGTTCAGCGATTTGGTGCGGGAAGTATCAGCAGCGTTAGAGCATTAAGAGGAGAGGATGACGCAGATGGCGATGCAAATGAACTGGGAGCAAATCATGCAGGAGCGCCTCGGGGACGAGATCGTGCATGTGGATCGTGCAACGAGAGAAAAACTTTCGAAGGATTATTACTGGTATTCTCCTGTCCTTAATCGGCAATTGCAGCATATGAAAGCAGCGGATGTCATTGCTATACCGCGTTCTGAGGCTGAGGTGGCTGAAATTATCGCCTTCGGTTACCACCATAACATTCCTGTGACGGTGCGTGGAGCCGGAACAGGTAATTACGGTCAAGCAGTTCCCCTGCAGGGCGGTATTGTTCTTGATTTAAGCCGTATGGATGAAATTCTCGAAATCGGACCTGGCTATGCAAGGCTTCAATGCGGCGTGCGTCTGGGTGTCATGGATAAAAAGGCGCGCGAGGCCGGGCAGGAGATTCGCATTTATCCGAGCACTTATGTCAAAGCAACGGTGGGCGGTTTTGTCAGCGGAGGTTCCGGGGGAATCGGTTCTATCACCCATGGCAACCTGTGGGATGGCAATGTGCTTGAAGCTGTGATCTATACAATGGAAGAGACGCCACAGCGCCTCGTGATTCAAGGTCGTGATTTATTTGATTATATTCATAATTATGGAACGACCGGCATTTTAACCGAGGTGACGATCCCGCTTTCTCCGCGCACGGAGTGGGCTCAAGCCATTGTCAGCTTTAATACGCTGCAGGAATCCATGAAGTTCGGAGAGGCGTTGGCGAGAGAGGAAAAGATTCCGAAGCGGCTTATTGCTCCGATGGAATGGCCGATTCCGTCTTATTTTGTTCCATTTGCCAAAGTGATCAAAGCTGGCAAGGCAGCCGTTATGCTTGAGATTGCGGAGGAAAGTATGGATTCCGTCGAAGCGCTTGTTGATGGCTATGGTGGATGCATCGACCATTTCATAGAAGCCAAGCAATATCGGAAAACGATTGGCGTGTCGGATTTTACATGGAATCATACAACACTATGGGCAATGAAGACGGACTCCTCTATGACGTATTTGCAGGCAGGTTTTGAATTGGGCCGCTATGAGGAACAAATCGAGCTTTTGAAAGCGAAATGGGGCGACGAAGTTTACTTGCATTTCGAATGGGTGCGCAGCGGTGGAGAACTCGCGCTAAATGCGCTTCCACTTGTTCGCTTCCAAAGCGAAGAACGACTGTACGAGATTGTTGCCTTTTGCGAATCCATAGGGGTCAAGATCTTCGATCCGCACACTTGGGTGCTCGAACAAGGCGGACGTGGTGAGGTTGGCAGCATGGCGCGCAAGAAACGCGAGAATGACCCTAGAGGACTTCTGAATCCTGGCAAAATGAAGGTTGAGCCTTAAATGAAGGGAGACACGACAAATGGCTGTTGATTCTAACTATCTAAAAATGCTGCCTGACGAAATATTCCCTGCCCGTGAACGTTCCGCTTGGGCTAACCGACTCGATGAAGGCGCCTCACCGGGCTATCGCTTCCTTATGTTGTTGAAGCACATGCTGCCTCCCTTGGTTGCCTTTGTTGTTTTCATCGGTGGCTGGGAGCTCATTGCTTATTTAGCTAAGGCGCCTGTTTATTTGGTACCTAAGCCGTCTGACATCGTGGCTGCCGCCGTGGAAAACAAACATGCGTTATGGGTGTCAGTCACAACGACGACGCTTGAAGCTGTGCTCGGATTTTTCCTCAGCATCATCATGGGGGTAGCGGGTGCGATTCTGCTTGCCAGTTCCAAGTGGATCGAGAAAAGCGTGTATCCGTACGCTATCATTTTACAAACCATTCCGATTGTTGCAATTGCGCCATTAATTGTCATCTGGTTCGATGCGGGCATGAATGCCATTGTCATCATTACCTTCTTGATCGGGTTTTTCCCCATGCTCTCAAATACCTTAATCGGTTTAAATTCTACGGATCAAAATATGAGCAACTTGTTTTACCTGTATAATGCCAACGCCTTTCAAACGATGTGGAGACTTCGCATCCCGGCTGCTCTGCCTTATATTATTGCGGGGTTGAAAATCTCCTGTACCTTATCTGTTGTCGGCGCCATCGTCGGTGAGTATATCGCTGGCATCGGTGGGGGAGCAGGCGGGCTTGGTTATGCGATTACGTATGCGGCCGCCCGGTTAAAAACAGCGTATTTATTCGCGTGCGGGCTGTCGGCTTCAGCGCTGGGCATTTCCTTTTTCCTCTTGGTCAATGCTTTCTCCAAATGGGTGTTGAGCTCCTGGCATGAATCCGAAATGAAAAAAGACAGCTAATGAACGCGCCATAGGAAGAAGGTGATCACCCTGCTTGATTTAATCATTCGACGTGTACGTCTTCTGGATGACCCAAAGAACCGGGGCGTTGTCGATGTTGGTGTAAAGGACGGTAGAATCGTCGGAATTGGCGTTATTGACAGTGGAGCCGAACGAGAAATCGATGGCAGCGGACATCTGCTGCTCCCTCCATTCGTGGAGTCGCACATCCATTTGGACACGGTTTTAACGGCGGGGGAACCTGCTTGGAACGAAAGCGGTACGCTGTTTGAAGGCATCGGGTTATGGCAAAAGCGCAAACAATCGCTCACCTATGACGATGTCAGGAAGCGGGCGGAGAAAGTGCTGCAGCTGCAACTGGCGGCAGGCATTCTCCATGTTCGCACGCAGGCGGACATATCGGACCCGAACCTGACGGCGCTGCGGGCACTTCTTGACCTGCGAGAGCGCGTGAAGCCGCACATGAAAGTGCAGGTCATCGCTTTCCCGCAGGACGGGATTCGCGCTTGCCCGGAGAATGAGCGCCGGCTGGAGGAGGCGCTCGAGCTTGGCGCAGATGGGATCGGCGCCATTCCGCATCTTGAACCTACGCGTGAGGAAGGCCTCGCGTCGCTCGACATCGTGTTCCGCCTAGCCGAGAAGTATGGCTGCTTCGTCCATGTGTTCTGCGATGAAATGGACGATGAGCATTCAACCTTCCTTGAGAGCACGGCTCACTTGGCCATTCGTTATGGCCTAAGGGAACGTGTTACCGCAGCGCATGCGAATGCTTCCGCGTATTATAGTGACGCCTACTTTCAGAAAGTGGTAGGCATAACGGCTCGATCCGGCATAAACGTCGTCTGCTGCCCGCTCATCAACAGCGCTATGCAAGGCCGCTTCGATCGCTTTCCCAAAGGACGTGGAATCGCTAGGATCAAGGAGATGCAGGCGGCGGGTGTGAATGTTAGCATCGCGCATGATGACATTCAGACGCCTTTCTACCCGCTCGGCACTGGAAATATGCTAGCAGCAGCTCATATGGCGGCCCATCTTGCGCATATGACTGGGCGGGAAGAAATCGCTGAGCTTGTGCGCATGGTGACGGTGCGCGCTGCGAAAGTGCTGCAGCTTCACGAATATGGGCTGGAAGTTGGCCAGCCGGCATCCTTTATTCTGCTGCCCGGCCGGGATGCCATGGATCTTGTACGGGGTCAGCCGGATTGCCGGTATGTGATTAGCCATGGCCGTGTTGTAGCTGAAACTGAGCCTGCGCGTAGCCTCTTATATGGTATGTAATAGCCACCCCCTAATTGGCAGGGGGTGGCTATATTTGTTTGACTATTGTTTACTTGGTAAAAGAAGGGAAAGTTCTCGTCCTGTCGAATTTCATTTATTGTTAAACATCGTAAGTTAAGTTTGGACGGGGATGGTGAACACATGAAGCGGTTTTCTCCAACGCTTTGGTTAGTGGTACTTGTTGCTGTGTTGAGCAGTTCGTTTTTAATGCCGCGAGTATTTGCCAATGATGTTCCAGAAGAAATAAAAACGATTTCAGAGTACTCGATCCTGTGGGGGGATCCGTCAGGTGGAATTGTAGACGTCAGTGCTGCCTTACCTGAGCGCTGGAGAAAAGTGAAAAGCGGTGAACCTTTTCCTGATAAACCAGAACATACCTCATCTGTATGGGTTAAATTCCAACTGCCTGCACATTTACCCAAAGACTATGGCATCTATATTCAAGACATTCGTACGCAGAAACTGAAGGTATACATTGGAGCACATTTAATTCGAGAATCGAGGTATGATTTTCCGTATGACGCACAGAGGAGTTTATTCCCGATTAGTAGTGTGGAAAGTGGAGAAACTGTATATCTAAAGTTGGAGTCAACTATGGACCGTTTGAGTATATACCCAACTATCAGGATAGATCAATACTCGATTCTGATGAGGTCGTATGTACTTCAAGATTTGCAGAATATTATTCTCGGAAGTGCTTTTTTATTCATTGCACTGATTATGCTAATTGGATCTATCTTCTTGAAAAGAGGTCAGCTTCAAAGCTGGATGCTAATAAGTGTATTAAGTTTGTCAGTAGGAATAATTTTTATTACATATTCTCCTTTTGTATACGCCAATTTCACAAGTTATGGTGGTTTATTTATCAATTTGTTCGATGTGGCTCTTAATGTGTTTTTACCGGCGCTAACTTGGTCATTCGAGCAAATCTTTGATAACGGGAAATTTAAATGGGTGCGTCGATTTCGGAAATTTCAGGTTGCTTATTCTGTTCTATTAATCGCATTTATGTTCATCAATCAATTGAATCATTATCAATTTAATAAAGCATACTTTTTTGTAGCGGTAACCGTTTTAGGCTATTTGATGATTTTCCAATTTGTTTTGATCATCGGATTATGTTTTCAGCTGATGCGAAAAGGGAACAAGGAAGCTGTTGTGTTTTCAATCGGATTTGGCACGTTGGCTGTCATGAGTATACTAGATCTTGTTAACTTCTATAGATCTTCACTGAATTATCAATTTTATTTATGGAAGTGGGGAGGCATTGCCTTATTTATTACCCTCATTGTTATATTGGTCCGACGTTTTGCTCTGAATCAGGAACTGTTGGTCAACTACTCGAAAGAGCTAGAATTTTATAATCATCAGCTTCAACTTTCAGAAAGGACGGAAATCATAAGCTCCTTGGCTGCTTCCGTCGCTCATGAGGTGCGGAACCCCCTACAGGTAACGCGTGGTTTCTTACAGTTAATCGGTTCACGATCAGAGGAGAAAGAAAAAGAATATATGCAAATAGCGATCGAGGAACTGGATCGAGCATCGGTTATCATTACAGATTTTTTAACCTTTTCTAAGCCTCAGTTGGATGAAACCGTTGATATCGATGTTAACCAAGTAATTAAACAAATTGAAGGAATTATTATGCCGCTAGCAACTTTACAAGGCGGACGTATTGCTGTAAGTGTTCCACCTGGACTTTATATACGTGGAAATGTATCGAAGTTTAAACAAGTCATGATCAACCTTATTAAAAACGGTATTGAAGCTTTTCAAGATGACGGAGAGGTGCAAATTCGAGCATATGAGATGGATAGCAAGGTCTACCTTCATATTAAAGATAACGGTCAAGGGATTGAAGCTGCTGAGTTGGCGAAACTAGGGGAACCTTACTTTACAACAAAAACAAAGGGAACCGGTCTTGGACTTATGGTAACATTCCGGATAATTGAGGCAATGCAGGGGGAAATAGCATTTGAAAGTCAGAAGAATAACGGAACTGAGGTAATTATGAGTTTTCCAAAAGTAATGTAATAAAGAGCGAAGGAGCTGCACATCAAATCTGCAGCTCCTTCGTACTTATTTTTACCAGTTGGGATTATCAGCACCTGCCGGCACCAACACCTTAGCCGGATTCGCCGGAATAACAAGCACAAAGTCCGTCGAAGTTTCTTCTACCGCTTTCACTGTAAAATCACCGGGGAGCGTAATACCAAAGGATTCTTTTAGCGCTGCTTTTGGATTGGCAAGAAGTTGGTTTTTGAATGCTTCATCTTCCCACGCTTTTTGAATGATTTTCGCTTTTAATTGTTCATGTGATGACATAATTAGTCACTCCCCTTTAATTGTAACGGACATGGAAGCCACTATTTCTGATTATTGGCGATGAAAGGGAAGTTATCGGACTGAGGAGGCGTTATTCACTGTTATTTCCTTTGTTTTGGGCTATTTTGAGAGGAATAGCGTCGCTCAGGTCCGTTTAATCCTATTTCATGCTCAAAAATCATGAATAAGGGCATTTCAGTCCGTTAGGCACAGCAATCTTGCCTGAGCCATTGGTTAATATTCCCAATAAAAAAATTATAGCATGAATATTCAAAATATTCTATCAAAAATTACTAGAATTCGACAAAAAATAGGATAAACCGCCAGAAAGAAGTTGGTTGCGCTTTTCATTGATCTCTTTTGCTGTTACACGCAAACGAACTACTAGATGAAGATGAAATTGGCAAAGCTCTTTCAGGGGTGTCTCTAACGCTAGCAGCCCCTCATGATGCTTCGCGGCGATCTCACTATATCCCTCAAGTCCATCGCGAACATATATCTGCTGTTTGACCCAATCCGGGGTTGGTGAACCACCTTCCGACCCTCCAACGTTTCCACGCAAAAAAGCAAGCAAACAATTATAGGAACCCTCGTCCAAATCTTCCTCCCAATCCGCCCAGTCATCAAGCATTTGCAGCGTCACGAGCACTTGTTCAACAGCTCCCGTCACAGCGGGGATGAGCTCAGCTTGACCGGCGAGGAGTAAAGCTCCAGTGCTGGCGTTTTTGACAGGACTAGCTTTCCAGGCAACCTTCCTTTTGTCCGTGTGAAAGTAATCACCACCCGGCTCGCCTGCCACTGCGTCGGCCCATTCAAGCACGTAAGTCTCGTAATAATGCCAGAAAGGAGATTGCGGCGGGAACAATGCGCGATACATCATTTGAAATTGCAATTGAAATAAGTTCGCGAGCGGGAGCTTGTCCTTATGCGCCTCTTTGGTAGAATCCATAATGTCATCTACAACAAAGTAATAGAGCATGACGAAAACGTTAGCTAAGCTCAACCTTTTGACCGAATCGTTTGGCAAATGGGTGCTTTCCTGCATCCAATAGGGGAGCAAGTAGCAGATATAATTTTTCGTGCTCTCTTGCTGTCGCATGTCAAATTTAGCGAAGTAGGCTAGTCCGTGATGATTCAGCGGTTCAGGAAATGCGCGAATAAGATGTTCCGCTTCTCCGAATACCTCATCTATACTCTCCCTATGAGCAGAGAACCAATCCATAGGTCATATTCCCCTTTATTGGTATAATTTTGAAACAAGCTTAGCATGAATGAGGCGCGGATACAATTCCTTTTTAACCTCCATCGAATCAAGAATTTAGCAACATTTATGAACTTATCTGACTATTCGCATTGACAGTAGGGTTATTTTTATATACATTTGAAGCAAATCGATTGTTCGCAATATGAATGAGAAAGGAAGTCGATGGTATGAGCACCAATGAAGAATTATTAAAACTTGATAATCAGCTCTGCTTTAGTTTATACGCCAGTTCGAGAGCTATCACACGGATGTATCGTCCCTTTCTGGAAGACTTGGGAATTACCTATCCGCAGTATTTGGTGCTGCTCGTTCTATGGGATCAAAAAGAGAGCACCGTCAAGGAGCTCAGCGAGAAGCTGGATCTAGATTCAGGCACGTTGACGCCGATGCTCAAACGGATGGAAACTCAGAAGTTGGTAGAGCGGAAAAGGTCTGTTGAAGATGAGCGTGTTGTGAACATTGTCATTACAGAAACGGGACTTGCGCTTTATGAAAAAGCATTTTGCATCCCACAGACGCTGCTTGAATCCAGTGGGTTGTCCCTGGAAGAAATTCATAATTTCAATGTACAGTTGAAACGTATCATTAACAGTGTAAACGCATCAACGAAATGAGAAGCCCTAAGGCGATAAGGGATTGGAGTTTAGAGCATGCCTAGATTAACGTTCAGAGGAGTAACAATCGAACAAGTTTGTGGAATGAGTGAGAGATTAGTTGAGCAGCTTGCGTCGATCTGCGAGTGTGACAGCGATAATTTTACGCTAGAGTGTGTCCAGCATCCGGCTGTTTTCGGCGGTAAAATTGTTCCAGCCTATCCGTTTGTTGAAGTCGCCTGGTTTGAAAGAGGGGACAAGATCAGGGATGCCGTCGCTGCGGCAGTTACGACCCATGTCCTTGGGCTTGGCTTGCCTGAGGTTGAAGTTGCTTTTACGACCTACAGCAAGGATGCGTACTACAGCAACGGAACTTCATTTAAGTGAGGAACAGAAATGAGTTATTTTATTTATATTCTAATTAATAATATTGTGCCGATTTCGATCATGATCGCGATTGGCGCAGTCATGTATCGTGCTTTTCATCTTGATATTAAAACATTATCCAAGCTTAATTTCTATGTGTTTTCTCCCGCCATCGTTTTCGTAAAACTGTATGAGTCTGAAATGAACCTGAATGTTATTCTGCAAGTCCTTTTGTTTTTCGCTTTGTTTTTCAGCCTTTTGTTTGCGGTGATTGAGATCTATATACGCATTAGGAAAATGAAGCGGGGCATGCGGATCGCCATGCGAAACAGCGTTATTTTCTATAATAGTGCGAACTATGCGCTACCGCTTAATCAAACCGTATTTGGAGGGAATGCCTATACCCTTTCTATACAAATTATCATCATGATCATGCAAAATTTGATCCCTAATACATATGGAATTTACACGTTAAATGCCCATAAATCAACTTGGAAGGCAACGATGAAGACGATTTTGTCTTTACCTGTTATTTATGCCATTCCGATTGCTCTGCTGCTGCGTTATTTCCATTTGCCCGTCCCATCATCCATTCATCTGCCGCTGACGTATATTTCAAATGCCTTCATGGCAACAGCACTCTTGACACTTGGCGTACAGCTTGGCGGGATGAAGTGGGAATTTCACTTCTCGAATGTGGCTGTTTCGAATATATTAAGGCTGATTGCGGGGCCGTTGCTCGGATTTTTGGTCGTGTGGATGCTTGGGATTAATGGACTGACCGCACAAGCGCTAGTTCTTTCCTGTGCCGTGCCAACCTCCCTTAGCAGTGTGCTCTTGGCGATTGAGTACGAGAATGAACCGGAGTTTTCTTCACAGGCGGTGTTTACCTCCACCTTGTTTAGTATGTTTACCATTCCAGTTGTCATCTATTTTACGGGTTTTCTGTGAACATTCTTGGTCATACTGAATGATGCAGGAATTTCGACATTTTCCGGCGAATTGGTAAGTAAATTTTACTAATTTAAAGGGGGCAGTTTTTGATGAAGTACCAATTTTGCCAGTATGTTACGATTGTGGATATGAATGAAGAAATATTATCCGAGGTATTGTTTGAGCACGGGGAGTTCGAATCCAACGCACTTTCCATCGGTTCTTCCGTTCTGATTTATGAACTGGGACTCAAGCAATTCGAGGTCGTTTATGACAAAAGAGAAGGCAAAATAGCCCGCAACAAAATTGTAGATATTGAGATCGATTTAATTACACATCCGACAGTCACTAAGGTTTACCTGGAGCCAGTACGACTAATCGTTGGACAGCATGATATCGGTGAAGTAGAATAAATTTAAGCTTTGATGAAGGGAAGTTTGGAAACCATGATGAAACTTTTTGTGCTGATCGGCAGCTTGAACGCGTTTCTTTCTGTTGCATTAGGGGCTTTCGGGGCACATATCTTGAAACAAAAATTAACGCCAGACAAACTAGAAGTTTTTCAAACGGGTGTGCATTATCACATGATTCATGCGGTTGCGTTAATCGCCATTGCCATTTTGTCAGATAAGCTTGGGAACACTTCGATGGTGAATGCTTCCGGATGGGCGATTTTTATCGGAATCATCTTATTCTCGGGCAGCCTTTATGCGCTTAGTTTGACAGGAATTAAATTTTTTGGACCGATTACTCCGCTTGGCGGCTTGAGTTTCTTAGTAGGATGGATTCTATTAGCGATTGCCGCTCTAAAATAATAAAATTGGAAAGAGTCAGGAAATTCCGACTCTTTTTTCTTTATTTTGTGCCCTATTTGCAGGAAAAGCTCGACTTATGTAGAAAGTAATAGTTAACGCAAATGGATTTAAAATACATATTGATTTTCCCATAGGTGTCGGATGAATCACACAAGGAGACAAGTGAAGTGCGGGCTTGTTTCTTTCATTGCGGCAAATTCGTTATGAAGATTAAGCGGGAGAAGGAACGGTAGTCCGTGCGACGCTTCCTATTACCTAGAGTGAATTCGTAAGAGGAGGCAAATTTGTGAAAAACCGGCTATATATTGGCGGATATTTGATTGTCGCCATATTCGTAAGCCTTTACGTAAAGCCGTATGCTGTATGGATATGCGTTCTAGCTGCCCTGCCGCTGTTTATTCAGCTGTTGAGAAAAGAAAGGGACAACCAGCACTCATCAATATCAACTCTGCAGCATCACTCCTATCAGCATGTGCTGGATTCCTTATTTGAGCATAATCCGAATGCGATTGGCATTTTTGACCAAGAAGGGACATTCATCCGGATTAATGCAGCGGCAGAAACGATCCTCGGATATTCGGCATCGGAATTGCTGGAGAAACGTTTCAGCCATTTTGTGACGCAAGAGCAGTATGAGTTGACGATCAATCAACTTCAACTGGCAACGGATGGAGAGCCGCTTACCTTTGAAACTTCCGTGTCTCACAAAAGCGGCTATCGGGTTGACTTGCATGCAACAGCCGTTCCCGTTCAACTGAGCACGAATGATAAGGGCTTTATCCTCATTTGTCAGGATATAACGGAACGTAAGCGCAGCGATGAACAAGTCCGGTATATGGCCTATTATGATGACATGACGGGGCTGCCGAATAGGCGTATGTTTAGAGACCACCTGAATGAGCGGTTGAGCCTGACCAGAATAGCGGGGCAGCAAGTCGCCGTCTTTTATCTGGATATCGATAGGTTCAAGTTAGTCAACGATAGCTTCGGCTACGATTATGGCAACATGATGCTTCTGCAGCTTGCTGAGCGCTTCACGAGATGCATTACTGAAAATGATTATTTGGCACGGACTGAAGGCGATGAGTTTGCTTTTTTCTACACGAATGTCGCCGATTCCAATGATGTCATTGCCGTTATCGCAGAGATTAATCGCGTTCTGGAGAAACCATTTGTTCTTGAACAATATGAACTGCATGTTACAGCAAGTATTGGTGTTGCCATCTCTACGGCAGATGAGGAAGATGCGGATACACTGATGAAGTATGCCGATATCGCACTCGCCAGAGCGAAAGAGAAAGGGCGCAATGATTTCCAAATTTTCAACGCGGATATGAAATCCGTATCCATCAATCGCCTCAAGTTGGAGAATGAACTCCGCAGAGCGATCGCCTTGGAGGAGTTTGTTTTATTCTATCAACCACAGGTTGATATTGAGACAGGGCGCATTGTCGGTGTAGAGGCGTTGATTCGCTGGAATCACCCGGAGAAAGGGTTGATCTCGCCGAACTATTTCATTTCCTTTGCAGAAGAATCCGGTTTGATTGTGCCAATCGGAGAATGGGTGCTGCGTGCGGCATGCAAGCAAAATAAAGCCTGGCAAAATCAAGGCTTTTCCCCGATGCCGATTTCCGTGAATCTATCCATGCGGCAGTTTTTCCAGCATAATCTGAAAGGCAAGATCTCTCATGTGCTGGAGCAAACGGGGCTTGATCCGCAGTATTTGGAGCTTGAAATTACGGAAAGCATGACCATGGACGTCGATCACGCGATTCAATCTCTGCTCGAGCTCAAGGAGCTGGGTGTTCACGTGAGCATTGATGATTTCGGGACCGGCTACAGCTCCTTATATTATTTGAAAAAGTTTCCGATTGATAAGTTGAAAATAGATCGATCCTTTGTACGCGACATAATGGTGGATCCCAATGACGCGGCAATCGTTACTACGATTATCGCAATGACGCGCCATCTGAACCTGAAAGTCATTGCGGAAGGTGTAGAAACGGAAGAGCAGCTGCACTTCTTGCATCAAAACCGCTGCAACGAAGTACAGGGCTATTGGTTCAGCCCGCCGGTGAACGCCGCCCAGCTGGAAAACATGCTAAGCCATGGTGTGCATGCCGCGGCTTCGGGTTAAGAAAAAGAGGATGTCCCTTGTCGGTCAGGGAACATCCTCTTTGTTTAGAAAGCGACGTAATCGTCGATTTCATTCAGTTTAAATGAGTAAACTTTCTTCTCATCCACATGATACACGGCAACATTTTGATTGCTGCTGTCATAATTCAAAATCCGGCAGGGAAGATTGAGCTTAATGCCCTGACCTTTGATAACGGTTAGCCGAATCAATGTGTTGTTAGCTTTGAAGCCTTCTAGCTGTGTGATAATGTGATCGGCCGCTCCGCTTGGCGCTGTCGACGTCATCGTTGGCGCGGGAGTTGCAGGCGGGGGAGAAGTTACTGCCTTTTTGCCAGTATATGAAGGAGGCGTGCTCTCTTTTTTCGTTGTATTCAATTCAATTAGCTTACCGAGCTCGATGCCCTTGAGGATTTGATAATCTTTGACCGTCTGTGCGTTAAGAAGATGTAGGAGCTTTTCCATCGCAAGACCATTTGTAGCCTCTTCAATTAAAATTTCTACAGTGAATAAGTGACCTGTGTGGTTCTGTTTACCTTGACTCATATGGCCTCCTTGCAGCCTAGAAATTGCTCATGTCCTAACTATATCATGTTATGATATCCAAATATAGATTGGTTTTTCATTCGTACAACTTTTGTATACAAAAAGAGGAGGAACCTATGTCAAACAAAACGAATGCCTGCCGAATCCTCGATTCTCTCCAGATTGCTTATTCGCTACATGAATATGAGTGGGATGAGGATCAGTTGGATGCCACTACCGTTGCCGCTAAAGTGGGGCTTAAACCTAGTCAGCTGTACAAAACGCTTATCTTAAAAGGGGACAAGACAGGTGTCCTCGCAGCCTGCATTCCCGGCGACCAGGAACTGAACTTGAAGAGTCTCGCTTCCGAAAGCGGGAATAAAAAAATTGAAATGGTGGCTGTCAAAGACATCCAATCACTTACAGGCTACATACGGGGCGGAGTATCTCCACTGGGGATGAAGAAGAAGTATCCCTTTTACCTGCATGCGACGGTGGAGTCGATGGAGTTGGTTAGCATCAGCGGCGGCCGCCGGGGGTTGCAGATATTTCTGCGGGGGGAAGATTTGGTATCCGCCTCTGAGGGGCGGTTGGTGGATATCGCTTATTAGCCAGAGGGATCGAGGGGCGGCAGTCATGCGCTGGCGAGGCAACGTGCGCCCAGATTTCGCGAGCGTTGGGTGGGGAGCGCTAACATGCGACAGTGCGCGGCTCGTGGAGAGCTAACGGACCACAGAGCCGTTATTTTCGATAAATGGCCCTCCTCGCAATTCTAACGGACCACAGAGCCGTTAATTGATCAAAAGACAGCCAAATTTCATGCTAATCACGAGAATAGCAGCTGTGGAGTCCGTTAGAAATTGAAAATGGCCTATTTTCTCCAAATAAGGGCCGCTCGGTCCGTAAGCTCGGCATACCACTCAAAAATTCTTTTTCCAACTAACATCACACCGTACTAGCCGCACGCGCATATACTACCGTAAGACTGCAAAGAGGAGCTGTGCAGAGCATGATGCGCGTTGAACCTATTCTCCTTGAGGGACATACTGCAATTGCGATAGAGGTTAAATTGCCCAAGACGACGCTGCTGGTAGTAACGACAGATAAAGGATACATTATGTGCGGTGCGTTAGACGTTGCACTGCTCAACGAGCGTTTGAGCGAACGCAACATTGTCGCGGCAAGAGCTACTGGCGTTCGCACGATTGAGGAGCTTCTGGAAGCACCGCTTGAATCGGTGACGTACACGGCTGAAGATCTGGGCATTTTTGCTGGCATGACGGGAAGGGAAGCCATTTTGAGAATGATGTAAATAGAACGCTTCGGATCAGCAGATCCGGGCGTTTTTCTATTTTTTGTCGGTAAAAAGAACAAAGGCTGTCCGTTTACATTGTGCAAAAAACCAAAAATGAAACGGAAAGGCGATTACCTGCAATTTCCTGAGTATTTTTCTAAACACAGGCGTTGTCATTTTATTGACCAGATGTTAAAATATGATTCGTTCCATACATAGCACGGGGGGAATTTTAATGAAAAAAATATCATTTCTTGTTTTAACAGCAGCACTAGTCATCGGATTAACGGGTTGTGGGGCTAAAGATAGCAGCGCCGGCGGCACAAAGTATAAGTTTGCGACAGATGCTGCTTATGCGCCAATGGAATATATGGACAAGGACAAGATGACCGGTTTTGACGTCGATTTTCTTGCAGAAGTTATGAAAGAAGCAGGACTTTCCTATGAACTAACGAATACTGGTTGGGATACCATGCTTACAAGTGTTAAACAAGGTAAAGAGTATCAAGGTGGTATTTCCAGCGTTTCGATTACGGATGAGCGCAAACAGTCTTATGACTACTCCATCCCGTATTTCGAATCCACCAACATGATTCTGGTCAAAGAAGGCAGCCCGATCAAAAGCGCGACTGACCTGAAAGACAAGAAGGTTGCTGTTCAAATCTCCACAACAGCTGATACACTTATGAGCAAAATCATGGGTGATAAAAATCCATCCTTGAAACGTCTTGATAACAACACGCTTGCACTGATGGAACTTGAAAATAACGGGGTAGACGCAGTTGTTGCGGATATCGCCATCGTTCGTGAATATGTGAAAAATAACCCGAACAAAAAATTAGTCGCGATTCCCGATCCTAAGAACTTTGAGTCCGAATACTACGGTATCCTGCTTCCAAAAGGCAGCGAGCTGAAAGCGAAACTTGACCCGGCAATCAAAAAAGTGATTGAAAACGGGGCTTATGCAAAAGTGTACAAAAAATGGTTCGGTCAAGAACCAGACACGAAAAAATTGCTTGAACAAAAATAAGAAGAGAAGCAGCATGCGTGACTTCAACCTTACGCATGCTGTTGTTCTGTTATCAGCATAATAAGGTAAGAAAGGAAGTGTGGAATGGAGTTTCGTTTTGATATTATTATTGAATATCTACCGCTTTTATTAAAAGGTACACTATGGACCATTGGGATATCCATTTTGTCCATTTGTTTCGGCTCCGTGCTGGGGTTGGCAGTTGGATTAGGCAAAATGTCTCACCGCGGCTACTTAAGATGGCCAACTAGCATTTACGTGAACTTTTTCCGCGGCACACCGCTGTTGGTGCAAATTTTGCTAGTACATTTCGGGGTCGTTCCCTTATTTCTAGGTACAACCAATGCTATCATTGCTTCTATTGTTGCCTTATCTTTGAACTCTGCAGGATACATGGCCGAAATTTTCAGAGCAGGTATTCAGTCCATCGATAAAGGCCAAACGGAGGCCGCGCATTCGCTAGGTATGACACATTATCAAACGATGAAAAAGGTCATTTTACCGCAAGCGATCAAGCGGATGATTCCTCCATTTGGGAATGAGTTTATCGTGTTGATCAAGGATTCCTCCCTGTTTGCAATTATTGCTGCACCCGAATTGATGTATTGGTCTAATGCGATGCGCAGCCAATATTTCGCTGTGTGGGAGCCGTATTTGACGGCAGCATTGATTTATTTCATCCTCACTTATTCTCTAAGCAAGCTGCTTAGCTATGTGGAAAGGAGAGTGTAGAGATATGACCGCTATGATTGAAGTTAGAAATCTTAAAAAAGCTTTCGGCAATAACGTTGTTTTGC
Organism: Paenibacillus violae; assembly: GCF_032461945.1. NCBI lineage: Bacteria > Bacillati > Bacillota > Bacilli > Caryophanales > Paenibacillaceae > Paenibacillus > Paenibacillus violae. The sequence continues at coordinate 106,810 of NZ_JAWCUD010000013.1, read as the reverse complement.
GGGATATTTCCGCAGATATTCAGCACCAAGAGGTTTTGGTTGTGATTGGTCCTTCGGGATCGGGGAAGTCGACGTTTCTGCGTTGTCTGAACCTTTTGGAGCAGCCTAATGGCGGTTCCATCAAGGTTGAAGGGAAAAACATCATGGACCCGACGAATAAAATCAATGAGATCCGCATGGAGCTCGGCATGGTGTTCCAACGTTTTCACCTTTTCCCGCATATGAAAGTTATTGATAATATCATGCTGGCGCCGATTCAAGTACGTAAATGGTCGGAGGATAAAGCACGTAAAAAAGCGTTGGAACTTCTAACGAAAGTGGGACTCGCTGATAAAGCCGATGCTTATCCAGATTCGCTTTCCGGAGGTCAAGCGCAGCGTGTCGCGATTGCTCGCGCACTTGCGATGGAGCCGAAGATTATGCTGTTCGATGAGCCGACATCCGCGCTGGATCCCGAAATGGTCGGAGAGGTGCTGGCCGTTATGAAGCAGCTGGCGAAGGAAGGGATGACGATGGTTGTCGTGACCCATGAAATGGGCTTCGCCCGCGAGGTCGGCGACCGCGTTATGTTTATGGAGCAAGGCGTTATTGTAGAAGAAGGCAATCCGAAGCAAATTTTTGAAAACCCGCAACAAGAGCGGACGAAGTCATTTTTGTCCAAAGTGCTTTAGTACGGTGAATAAGAATAGTAGAAGTGGAAAAAGGAGCTATCTCATTGGGGCTGGAATGACCTGATGAGATAGCTCCTTTTTTCTGTCTATCTTTTTGGCAAAAAATAGATTTATAATAAAATAACTATCAACTGCAGCATGAAAAGGATGACTAGTTTTTTATTATGTAAAGGTTTACATTTAGAAGCAGATCCAAGATTTAGGAATGAAAAAGAGGTGCTAACTTTGACTATGCAGGCAGATCAGGTGCCAATGGTGCAAGCTATCGGTGTTACGCGAGTGTTTGGAAAAGGATCTGGAGCGGTCCACGCATTGCGGAGAGCTCATCTCAGTATTCCCAAAGGCAGGCTTGTGGCCTTGCGCGGAAGATCAGGTTCAGGCAAGACAACGCTGCTCAATATTCTCGGGGCACTCGATCATCCCTCGGAAGGCGCCGTTTATTTAGAGGGCATGGAGATCAGCAGCCTATCGGAGGCCAAGCGCAATGAAGTCAGACGGAAGCAGATCGGTCTTATTTTTCAATCTTTTGCTTTAGTTCCGTATATGTCCGCGTACGAGAATGTTGAATTTGGTTTGCGCATTTCGGGTATTCCACCCAAGCATTATAAACAATTAGCTGAAGAAGCACTGGATTTCGTCGGTTTGAAAATGAGAATGAAGCATCGTCCTTATGAACTTTCTGGCGGCGAGCAGCAGCGGGTAGCGATTGCCAGAGCCATCGCTCACAAGCCCAAGTTGATTTTGGCCGATGAGCCTACAGCGGAGCTGGACAGCAGAATGGGACTCCAAGTGCTTAAATTATTCAAAGATTTGGTGCAAGAAGGAATGACCATTATTTTGACCACGCATGATCTCGCGATTATGGAAATTGTAGATGAAGTGTATGCATTGGAGGATGGTACCATTGTCGATGAAGGTTAATCCATTTGCGTCTAAGATCGTTCTTATATCGGGTGTTGTGCTATTCCTGGCTGGTTGTTCCCTATTGCCCAAAGAAGAGGAGGCGCTGAAGCCGCCATTAGTCAAACCGGTGAAAGAAAACTTTGAGCTTTATGAAGTGAAGAAAGGCAACATAACGAAAAAAGCGGTTTTTATGGGGACGTTCAAGTCTAGCCAAACAAGCAATTACTATTTTAAAGAGTCTGACCATCACTTAGCTGGTTTGCGCGTCAAATTAGGCGATGTGGTCAAGCCGGGGGATGTGCTGGCTGAACTGGAACAGGGTGATCTGCTAACTCGGATTGCCCTTCAAAAACTGAATTTGGAGAAAGCCCAGATCGCTAGTGTGCAGTCCAGGCAAGCTGATCCTGACCAAACGCTTGCGCTGCGTTTAAAGGATATTGATATTGAAGCTGCACAGCTGCAATTGAATTCCTTGCAAGATCAGCTGAATAAGACAAGGTTAGTGGCAGAGACCGGTGGCGTTGTTACTTTTGTAACGGATGCTCAGCAAGGAAGTGTAGTGGATGCCTTCAATACGCTCGTGGTTCTGTCCGATCCTGAGCATTTGGAGCTTTCTTATGAAGCTACAGACGTTGGAACACTTATGGGAATAGAAGTTGGCATGAACGTAGAAGTCAAGCTCGCCAAGTCGGGGAATACGGTACAAGGCAAAGTGCTGCGAACACCTTCAAGCTCGCCGCCAACCGATAACAAAGCACAAGCTGAAAGAAACGCCAAAACGATTATTATTGGGGTTCCTGTTGGAACAGAGGGCGCAGAGATTGGCGCATCCGGCGATATGACAATTGTCGTTGAGCACCGGGAAAATGTCATCATAATCCCGAGAAAAGGCCTTCGGACTTATTTGGGGAGAGATTATGTGCAAGTGCTGAATGGAGAGAGCCGAAAAGAAGTTGATGTCGAAAAAGGCCTTGTCACCCCAACGGAAGTTGAAATCCGTACGGGACTTAAGGAAGGTCAAAATGTCATTTTGGAGAACTAGATCAACTTAGGAGGATTGCAATGGCTTTAATTCTGATGATTCTCCGTAAAATGGTTAAAAATCGCTGGCTCGAGCTTAGTTTATTAGTTGGGCTCATTATTTCCGTAGCTCTTGCAAGCTCGATGCCTATTTATACGCACGCCATTTTACAGCGCATGCTGATTAAAGACTTGGAAGTTCTGCAAACAGACACCACGCAATATCCGGGGCAAGTGTATGACTACGCGTACTTTGTGAGATCTGAGAAGGAGCCGGACGAAGATCGTCTTCTCGCGGAAACGGATGCTTTTTTGACCGAAAAAAGTAAGGCATTTGGCGTGCCTATCCTGCTTTCAACGACCACGCGCAGCACGATGAATTTCAATTTTAAACCGAGTGATCCGAGTAAAGTCGACCCAAGTGTGAAGCGTCTGGGCGAGCTGACAGCGATGTCGTCGTTAGATCAGCATATTCGTCTTGTGGACGGTGTCATGCCTTCCGCAGAGCCTGTGAACGGCGTATATGAGGCATGGGTGTTTCCTGAACTGCTGACGGAGATGAAGATTGTACTTGGCAATGAATTAACCATCCAAGACGAGGATTTGAAACAAAGTATTCGTATTAAACCCGTAGCGGTCATTGATCGCAGCGATTATGCCGATCCTTATTGGACGAATAATACGTATGACTTGCGTTCAAGATTTTTCATTCCTTTTGGATTATTTGAGAAAGAAATTACGAATAACAAAGCGTTTACTAGCCTGTATAGCTTTTGGAATTTCGTACTCGATTATCATCAATTAAAGTTGGAGGGGTTGGGAGCTTATACCGCTGCACATGCACAAATGGAAGGCTACTTAAGCAGTCGGTTCAATTCTTATAAAGCGGAGAATCCTTCGCTTCCTACTTTGAAAGTGTACGGTGAGAAAGAGAAGAAACTAAGAATGATGTTATGGTCGCTGAACGTGCCCGTCAGCATTTTGTTAGCCTTTTATTTATTCATGGTAGCTAATTTGATTACCGAGAGGCAAAAAACAGAAATTGCCGTTCTGCGCAGTAGAGGAGCAAGCCGTACACAGATTTTATTAGGTTATGTGCTGGAGGGAGCCTTGCTGGGGGGAATTGCTCTTCTGATAGGACCAGCCATCGGCATGCAATTGACCAAAATTTTAGGTGCCTCCAATGGGTTTCTGGAGTTCGTACAGCGCTCTGCTATGGAAGTGAAGCTGAATCAGGAAGCTTACCAATATGCTTTGGTCGCTGTGGTGGCATCGGTTTGCATGACGCTCATTCCGGCCGTTATGGCGACGCGTACGACGATTGTCGGCCATAAGCAATCGCTTGCGAGGAAGAATAAGCTTTCTTTTGTTCATAAAATCTTTCTCGATATTATTTTATTAGCGGTATCCATTTATTTATTGCAGAGTTTTAATCGACGGATGTCGGATCTAGTAGCCCTTGGGTTGGATTCCATGGACATGAAGGTCGATCCCCTCCTGTTTGTTGTACCGGCTTTATTCATATTTGCAATGGGTTTGTTCCTCCTGCGGATCTATCCGTGGGTGATTCAACTGATCTATACGGTGGGGCGCAAATGGTGGCCGCCTTATCTGTATTCGACGCTCCTTCAGGTAGGCAGGTCTACTACCCAGTACCAATTTATCATGCTTTTTATCGTGATGACATTGGCCACCGGTTTGTTTAGTGCAAGCGCAGCCCGGACGATGAACAAAAACATTGAAGAGAAGATCCGCTATACGAATGGGAGCGATATTGTTTTGCAAACGCCATGGGATAACGACGCCCCACCGCCACAGTCTGGCCCTTCAGGCCCCTCGGGTGATGCGAGTTCTCCTGCTAATGAAGTTGCCGTGAAAAAAAGAGTGCAATATACAGAGCCGCCGTTTCTTCCATTTACCCAACTGACGGGTGTAGAATCTGCTGCACGTGTTTTTCAGAAGAAAGATGCTTACCTCTCAATCGGCAAAGAAACGAAGAGGACAACTTTGATGGGCATCGACACGGATGAATTCGGCCAAACGGCCTGGCTTCGCGATCAATTGCTGGACCATCACTTCTACGATTATCTGAATTTGCTCGCTGGGGATTCCAAGGCTGTGCTTATTTCCAGGTCCATTGCCGAAGAAACAGGAGCTAAAGTTGGCGATACGGTGAATATTGGCTGGGGGGATGTAAGAGGAACCTCAGCTATCGTCTATGGGATTATCGACTACTGGCCAAGCTGGAATCCTAATCCGATACTGACGGCTCCGTCGAGTAGCGGGAGCACGTCAGGCACGACGAAAAAGACGAAGGTGGATGCGCCTAAGCTCGTCGTGGGACATCTCTCCTACTTCCAAAATAATTTGGCTGTGGAGCCGTATGAGGTATGGCTTAAGCTGAAACCTGAAATGACCAGTCAAGCTTTGTATGAAGCGCTAGAGCTTAAGAATATCAAGATTACAAGCTTGGTTGATACGAAACAGATGTTAGTCCGTTCCAAAAATGATCCCTTTCAACTGGCCGTGAACGGCGTTATGACGCTTGGCTTCTTGATTGCAATCGGCATCAGCTTCATGGGATTCCTTTTATACTGGGTGCTCTCCTTATCCGGTCGAATTCTACAATTCGGCGTACTTCGTGCGATGGGAATTTCTTATGCGCAATTGATTGGGATGCTGATTGCCGAGCAGCTGTTAACCTCCGGCGCAGCCGTCCTGATTGGGATGATTACAGGGAATACAGCCAGCCGTTTATTTGTTCCCTTGTTCCAATTAACGTTCGACTCATCGACGCAAGTACCGCCTTTTCAAGTGAGTTTCGATCCCAACGATCAGCTGCATTTATACGTCATTGTCTTAGTGATGATAGGGATTGGACTGCTGCTGCTTGGCGGGATGCTCTCCAGAGTTAAGATTCATCAAGCCATTAAGCTTGGGGAGGATTAAGCATGATTCACTGTGAAAATTTAGTTAAAATTTATAAAGCAGCCGATCTTGAAGTCGTCGCTTTGCAAGGGCTTGACCTCCACGTCGAGGAAGGGGAACTGATGGCGATTATCGGAAACAGCGGCAGCGGGAAATCGACGTTGTTGAATATGCTGGGAGGGCTTGATCGGCCCTCAGCAGGTAATCTCCATGTGGATGGGAAGGATTTGTTGAAGTTTAAGGAAGCTGATCTGGTCAAGTATAAAAGGGAAACCGTTGGCTTCGTCTGGCAAAATAATGCGAGAAACCTGATTCCGTATTTGACAGCTTTGGAAAATGTGGAGCTGCCCATCCTTCTCCAAGGGCGGCGCAAGCGTCACCGTGCTTTAGATTTGCTGGAAGCTGTAGGCTTAAGCCATCGTAGAAGCAATAAGCTTAATGAGCTATCTGGCGGGGAGCAGCAGCGTGTCGCTATTGCGATTGCGCTTGCGAATCAGCCAAGGCTCCTGTTGGCGGATGAACCCACGGGATCTGTCGATACGAAAATGGCGAATCAGATTCTCGATCTATTTCGTGAACTGAACCGCAGTTTTGGCTTAACCGTTGTAATTGTTACGCATGATCCGCTTTTGGCCAAGAAGGTGGACCGGGTGGTTGCCATTCGGGACGGCAAAACGTCCTCGGAGATTCTAAGGCGTAAATCCTATCAAGAGGAATTGCTGGAGCTTGAACAGGGCATCCTGGCTGCCGAAGAGGATTCCCATGTGGAGTATGCCGTTGTTGACAAAGCGGGCAGACTGCAAATTCCGGCCAATTTCCTCGACTCGATTGGAGCTTCACGGACGAATAAGGTGCGCGTAGCAATGGAGGATGGACGGATCGTCCTGTTACCGCCAGACAAGACATAGAAGGAAACTTGCAGAAACCTTTTCGTTCAATGAAACAAGTATAGAAAATAATGCCAGTATGGTATATTGACTATGACTAGATATTTCCATTAGAATGAATACATAGTATTCCAGTAGGAATTATCGAGTTATTAACCGCGAATCCATCCACCATCCAAGGAGGCATGTGCAATGTCAGATTCAAAACGCCAGTACTTACCGGAAACACTAGCCATTCATGCAGGTCAAGAAATCGATCCTGCAACCAATTCAAGAGCTGTTCCGATTTATCAAACAACGTCTTACGTTTTTAACGATACGGACCACGCCGCTAATTTATTTGCGCTCAAAGAGTTTGGTAATATTTATACGCGAATTATGAATCCGACGACCGATGTTTTTGAAAAGCGGATTGCTGCACTGGAAGGTGCACCAGCGGCTCTTGCCGTAGCGTCCGGGCAGGCTGCTATTACGTTCGCAATTTTGAATATCGCTGAAGCCGGCGATGAAATCGTATCTGCATCTTCCTTGTATGGCGGAACTTATAATTTATTCTCAAATACATTAGCTAAGCTGGGAATTAACGTTAAGTTCGTTGACCCAAGCAATCCGGAAAATTTCCGCAGCGCTATTACGGATAAAACAAAAGCGGTTTACGCTGAGTCAATCGGCAATCCCAAAGGTGATATCCTTGATATTGAAGCTGTGGCGGCTATTGCGCATGAGAATGGCATTCCATTGATTGTCGATAATACATTCCCAAGTCCTTACCTCCTAAGACCAATCGAGCACGGTGCTGACATTGTCGTTCACTCGGCAACTAAATTTATTGGCGGCCACGGAACGACGATTGGCGGCGTTATTGTTGACAGCGGCAAGTTCGATTGGGTAGCTAGCGGTAAATTCCCGGGCCTGACGAAGCCAGATCCAAGCTATAATGGTGTTGTCTACACAGATGCGGTAGGGCCAATTGCCTATATTATTAAAGCAAGAGTTCAACTGCTTCGCGACTTGGGTGCCTCACTGTCACCAAACAGCTCGTTCTTGCTTCTGCAAGGACTGGAGACCCTACATTTGCGTTTGGAACGCCATAGCTCGAATGCACTTAAAGTGGCTCAATATTTGGAGTCTCATGATGCGGTCCAATGGGTAAGCTATTCCGGGCTGGAAAGCCATCCTTCCTATCCGCTTGCTCAGAAGTATCTGCCTAAAGGTCAAGGGGCTATTTTGAGCTTTGAGATCAAAGGCGGCGTTGAAGCGGGTAAGAAGTTGATTCATTCCGTTGAACTCTTCTCACATTTGGCCAATGTAGGAGATTCCAAATCACTCATTATTCATCCGGCCAGCACAACACACTCCCAATTGAGTGAACAGGAGCAGATTTCCGCAGGCGTGACCGCTGGACTTATTCGTTTATCCGTTGGAACGGAAGCTATTGAAGATATCATCTATGATCTAGAGCAGGCAATTGCCGCAAGTCAAGCTTAAGCAAACGATGAGAAACTGATGAAACTTGTAACCAACAACCGTTAGGCATAAAATATGAGAAGGCTGCGATTTAGGCGCAAAACCTAGATGGCAGTCTTTTTACGTTGAGATTCGATTTCATGCAACTTTTACTGGAGATGAGAAGTCTATTTCATGTGTAAGTTTTTCAATTTCGAGGAGGCATTCACCTGAGCATGAACAAAATGACGACATACTCGCTCGCCCTATTAGTGGTGTTATCCATCCTAACGGGATGCGGCAAAGAGGAAGCTGTACCAAGCACGAGCCCAACTACCAGCGCGACAACAACGGCTACACCAAATACGGCGACTCCCACAACATCGCCTGTGACAACGGCGACAACTTCGCCGCAAACAAGTTCTAAGCCGGTTCAGAGTCCTTCGGCTTCTCCGAAGGCATCCAGTACGCCTTCCAAAGGCGATGGTCTTCAAGTCATCGCCAAACCGGAAAGTGTAACGGTCCTTGTGAATAAACAATTTTCACTTCCTTCAAGTTATGAGCCGACGGATTTGGTCTATCCGGATATCCCTTTTACATTCGCGGAGAAGACTGAAAAACGCAAAATGCGCAGCGTCGCATCGGAAGCGATTGAAAAGCTGGTTGCAGGCGCGAAAAAGGATGGTATTAACATAGCCGGTGTCTCGGCTTATCGATCATATGCCACGCAGAAGTCGCTATTCCAACGTTACGTTCAGAAGGATGGCGAGGAGAAAGCGAAGATGTACAGCGCCGTGCCGGGAACCAGTGAGCATGAAACTGGACTTGCTATCGATGTATCCGGCAGTGATGGAAAATGTGCCGCGGAAGACTGCTTTGGTGGGACCAAAGAAGCGAATTGGCTGGAGAAGCATGTCCAGGACTACGGATTTGTGATCCGCTATCCTAAGGGGAAAGAGAAAATTACCGGATACCAATACGAGCCATGGCACATTCGATATGTAGGTGTTGATACGGCTAAGGATATGGTTGCCAAAAAGATGACGATGGAAGAGTACTACAATGCGGTGCCTGTAAGTAAATAAAGTGATGTCGTTGATGTCGTTATTTTGCACCCTTGTCTGTCGCTAATTCGAAATTTATCAAGCTGCTTAGGCATGTTAAAATGAAGCCAAGTCACTTATTTGGAGGTTAACATGATTAAAGTAGCAATGTTAAGTTTTTGGCACGTGCATGCAAGAGACTATGCAAAACAGGTTACTGAGCACAAAGATACCGAGATTGTAGCGGTGTGGGATGAAATTCCTGAGCGCGGACAAGCAGAAGCGTCGCAGCGTGGTGTTGCCTTTTATACGGATCTTGCTGAGTTACTGGCAAATAAGGATATTGACGGCGTCGTTGTAGACACACCGACAAACATGCACCGTGATGTGATGGTTGCCGCTGCCAAGGCGGGTAAACATATTTTTACGGAGAAAGTTATTGCTCCAACTTTACATGAAGTGAATGAAATTTTGGACGCGGTAAATGAAGCCGGTGTAACTTTGACTGTTTCATTGCCGCGTTTGAATCCAACGTATACATTAGCGGTACAAGAGATTATTGAGAAGGAATTGCTGGGCCAGATTACGCTAGTGCGTACTCGTCTATCCCACAATGGCGGTATTTCTACAGATGTGAATCCGAAAGGCTGGCTTCCTGAGCATTTCTACAATGCTGAACAATGCGGCGGCGGCGCGTTAATCGACCTTGGCTGCCATCCGATGTATCTAACTCGTCTATTCTTAGGTCTTCCTGAATCTGTAAGCGCTTCTTATGGCTATGTGACGGGCAGAGAAGTTGAAGATAATGCCGTAGCTACGCTTCAGTATGTGAATGGCGCTCTGGGCATCGTAGAGGCTGGTTTTGTGAACGCTCATTCGCCATTTGTGATTGAAGTTCATGGCACTGAAGGCAGTGTGCTGTACTCTGATCATGACGGAAGAGTTCTAGTGCGTACGAGAAAAAATGCTGACGCTGGCTGGACTGCTTACGAAAACGGTCCGAAAGAGAAACCGTCTGCTTTTGATCAATGGGTAGCGCATATTCAAAACGGAACAAAAGCCACTGAAAATATTCAGCTGGCTGTGGACTTAACGAAGTTGATGGAGGCTTCCAACCGCTCCGCCGGGTCCAAACAACAAGTACGTATTGATTCTCTAGCTCAGTAATAAATCATCTGCACAGAATGGATGGAGGTTCAGCATGAGTCAGCCCTTTTACTTCGAACCGATGCTTGAAAATCCAATGGCACTTGATCGCTTGGACTTACGATTCCGGTGGGGTTCTTACGGAATCCGGGTGCTTCGCTGCCATCTGACCTCCTTTCCGGCTGGAACGGTAATTGATTTCCATCATCATTCTGAATTCGAGTTTCATTATATCCCTAGTGGAAAAGGTAAAGTCATCCTGGATGGGGTCACCCACGCTTTGCAAGAAGGGATGCTGTATGTCACAGCACCAGGTGTCTCGCACCGCCAAGAGGCGGATGAACACGATAAGATGGATGAGCTGTGTTTGCATGTTGATTTTGTGCGGCTGGAAGGGTCACCGCTGGACGGAGACGCTGGAAGCGAATCGCAGGCTTGGGGTGAAGCATGGGAGATTGCAGAGGCAGATGCTTGCATCAAGCAGCTAAGCGAGCTTCCGCATCTTCCTGCCTTTGACCGTCAGGAAGCGATGAAATGCTTTCTGGTCGCCTTCGAAGCTTGGCGGGACAACCAGCTCGGCCAATATACGATCATCAAGCAATCGATTATCCAGATGCTGCTGAGAACAATTGGCGCTTACAAAGCGGATCATCAGGGGCTCGATTTGCCGGCACGCGATATGAAAAGCTACCGCTACCAACTGGCTGTACAGTTCATCGAAGACAACTTCCGGCGCCCTTTGACACTTGAAGGGGTTGCCGAGCGGCTGCAGATCTCCTCGCGGCAGCTTCAGCGCATCTTTAAAGAACAGGCGAACATTTCATTCAGTGAATATTTGGAGCAGGTTCGTTTAAAGCACGTGTGCACAGAGCTGTTGCAAACGACGATGACCTTGGAGAAAATCGCCGAGAAGAGCGGCTTTGCTTCCAGCAATTATTTGCATTATGTTTTCAAAAAAGCGCATGGCGTCACGCCAAACCGGTATCGTGAGCGCCTGCATGGATAAGAAAAAGGCTGTTTCTGCCGTTATCGTAGTTGAGTTCAACTATGATGCGGCAGGAGCAGCCTTTTTTGCCGCTAATTGAAGCAGTGCCGGTCCGTGACAGGACCGAGGTCGAGTTTGCGGCTCGGCGGGGACTAGAGGGCGCTATTTCTTGCGAAAGGAGCCCTTTACGCACAGAAGGGGAACTATAGCCCCTTATTTCATCGGATTTGGCTGAAATCACGCCTAAAACGTTGAAATAAGGACCTGTAGTTCCCCAAGAACTAGAAAACGGGCCGATTGGGCAGCAATAGCGCCCTCAGGTTCCGCAAATTGTGCATAAGGGTGCTAGCTTATTCAAAAAGCTTACGCAAGTTCTCCGCATATGGAGCACGAACGATGCCTTTTTCCGTAATAATCGCCGTCACATACTCATTTGGTGTGACATCAAAGGCAGGGTTAAACACTTTTACGCCTTGCGGTGCCGTACGTTTGCCGAAGCCTTGCGTGATTTCATCCTCATGGCGTTCTTCGATCGGAATGTCCCCACCCGTAGGTGTGTTCAAATCGATTGTGGAGATCGGGCTCGCCACGTAGAACGGAATCCCGTGCGCTTTCGCCAAGACCGCCACGCTGTACGTGCCGATCTTGTTGGCTACATCGCCGTTAGCCGCTACGCGGTCGGTTCCGACGATGACCGCCTGGATCCAACCCTTGGACATGACCGCGCCGGCCATGTTGTCACAGATCAGCGTCACGTCGACGCCGGCCTGCTGCAGTTCAAAAGCTGTAAGCCGCGCGCCTTGCAGCACGGGCCGAGTCTCATCCGCGAACACTTTCAGGTTCACGCCTTTTTCCTTAGCCAAGTAGAACGGCGCTAGCGCCGTGCCGTACTTGGCTGTCGCCAAACCACCGGCGTTGCAGTGCGTCAGCACGCCGAAGCCATCTTCGAACAGCGTCAGCGCGTGTTCGCCGATTTGGCGGTTCGTCTCCTCGTCCTCCGCTTGAATCTTCTGCGCTTCGTCGAGAAGCGCTGCTTTGAACGCGTCCGCGCTAACGCCGGCCGCTGCCAAACTGCCTGCTTGCGCTCTCATCCGGTCGAGCGCCCAGAACAAGTTCACCGCTGTCGGACGAGACGTCGCCAGGTAGTCGGCTTGCTTCTGGACTTCCGCCAGAAGCTTAGCCACGTCAGCATCCACATTGCGGATGCCCAGATATACACCATACGCGGCGGCAATTCCGATAGCCGGTGCGCCGCGAACTTTCAAGTGACGGATCGCTTCCCACACCTCGATCGGTGTTTCAAGCGGTAAATACACAATCTCTTCCGGCAGCAACCGTTGATCTAACAGATCAAGCTGCTGTCCATTCCAACGCAAGGATTGCAAGGCACCTTGCGCCTCTAAATTTTCTAAGTTCTTGTTAGTCATAGAACAAATCCTCTTTCTACTGCTGATTCTTTGGTGACGATGGCGATGAGCTCATCGATAGAAGTTACTTGACGGTTTGCGCGAATGCAGCTTGTGCCGATCGCTAACGCCAAACGCTGAGCGCGTTCTCTAGCGGCGTTATCCTCAATTTTATCAATATCTGCAACATGCGCAAGTCCTACGATACGGCGCACCATTTTTGCTCCGGTGAAGCCCACTGTATCCTGAAGCAGGTTTTTAAGAAAATAATCCTGGTAGCCTGGCGTTTGGAAGACACGATCTACACCATGTTCGTTCCACAAGGCGCGGAAGTTCGTTTCAAAATGCGTCCATACCTCTTTCACTGTTTTCAACAAGTAAGCGCGGTACGCTTCACGGCTTTCGTGATCTTGACTCCAGCCTTCTTGTCCGGCAAAGTTGAGAATCAGATTCGCGAGCACAGCGCCGATATCGAAGCCCATTGGCCCGTAATAAGCGAATTCCGGGTCGATCACTTTCGTGGAATCAGGTTTGATGAAAATACTTCCGGTGTGCAAATCGCCATGAAGCAGCGCTTGCGCGTTTGTCAAAAATTTCTGGCGAAGAATCGCGACTTCCAAGTGAAGCTCGCTGTCTGCCCAAAGCTGCTCTGCCGCATCGCGGATATGATCTTCAATACTGTTCGTATCGGCATCGCGGTACGGATCGTCGAAAATCAAATCCTCCGTAATTTTGCAAAGCTCTGGATTGATGAAGCGGCCTTGTTGGATTTTCTTTTCCTGTTGATTTTTGCCTAAATCCGAAGTGAAAAACAAGGTGTTTGCCATAAAGCGGCCGATATGCTCGGCAAACAGCGGATATTCGTTCCGTTCAATTAACCCTCTGCGCATAATGATATGATCGCTTAGATCCTCCATGACCGTCAGCGCAAGATCCGCATCATACGCATAAACATGTGGAACAAGATCCGGAACTAATCCTTCTTCAATAATGAGCGCTTCGCTTTCAATACGTGCCCGATCAAGCGTCAACGGCCAGGATTCTCCGACAACCTTTGCATAAGGTAGGGCTTGCTTCAAAATAATGCTTTTTCCTGAAGTTTTTTCCGAGATGCGAAAAACGAGATTTAAGTTGCCGTCGCCGATTTCCTGGCTGGTCAATTCCGATTCCGGCTGGAACAAATTCGGGATTTGACGAGCGTATTCAATCGCTTGAGCTTCACTTAAAGGATGATATGTAGACATGGTTTGCCTCCTAATAAGTCATTGAAATTAATTCCAACTAGTTTACTGTGTATTAATCGTCTTTCCCTAGTATAAGGCAAAAAGGGGCCGCTTGAAATACTCTCTTCGGAAATGTTGCACAAATTACATAAAATAAGTGCAAAGAACGCACAGTAACGTGTACATGCTCTACCGACAACAACAACTAGGAGGCATTTCTTATGGCAACAACGACCTTAACATCAGCTCAATCCATCCAAACCATTCTCAATAAGCAAATAGCCAATTGGGGTTTGCTTTTTGTGAAGCTCCATAACTTCCACTGGTATGTAAAAGGTAACCAATTTTTCACGCTGCACGTCAAATTCGAGGAGCTGTACAATGAAGCGGCTCTGCACATTGATGAACTTGCTGAACGTCTTCTTTCGATTGGCGGTCAACCTGCGGCTACCATGAAAGCCTATATTGAACTGTCCTCCTTGAAAGAGGCGCAAGGAACCGAAACAGCAACCAAAATGGTTGAAGCTGTCATCGAAGATTTCACGATTCTTACCCAAGAGTTAAAAGCCGGTATGCAGGCTTGTGAAGAAGTACAGGACGAAACGACTTCGGACATGCTGTTAGCCATTCAGACTTCGCTGGAAAAACACCGCTGGATGCTGCAATCATTCCTTGGATAGGTCAAATTACCAACCTCTTTACAATTTCTTTAAGCTGAAAAAACATGAGCCTAACGATACTTCGTTATACTGGTACCAAATTCGCTTTCGGAGGATCTTATGATGATGAAAATCCTGAATGTGCTGCTGGTAATGGCCGCGTGCTTTTTCTTGTTATTCATGGCTTTCGAGGCGGAGTCTCCCGGGAAGAATCAAGACCCAAATCCGATGAAACAGAATCAAACACAGTTTGCCCGTATACAACAATCGTATTACGCCGAAGATGTAAATAAGTAGACTTAGGGATGGCCTGAGAGCCATCCCTTTCTTTTCGTCCTTCAAAGTGTGTTGTTTTGCTTCTCCAAATTCCTTATAATAAATGGATTATTGGGAGAACAAGGAGTTGGCGTCGGTGGAAAAACCAAAAGCCCTGAAAGAATGGGCTTCGGCTATCAAAGCACTGGAAGACGGCACACAAATTTTTATTATGCGCAAAGGGGGTATTGTTGAAGAAACGAGGGATTTTCAAGTCGAATCGAATGATTTTTTTCTTTATCCTACTTACGAGCACCAGAGAAAAGAGTTACTCAAGGAAAGTTATCGAAACGTGATTGACGAAACCTTGGTCGGTTGGCGTGCGCAGGATGATCAGGTCACAATCCGTTCGTATGCCCGGATGATCGAGGATATTGAGATTAGTGATGGAGAGCTGCTGCATAAGCTTCATCCTTATCACATTTGGACGGAAAATTTCACGGAAGAAAGATTGAAGTGGAAGCGTAAAAATCCGCTGCATCTCATGCTTTTAAGAGTATATAAACTGGCAGAACCCTTACATATTCCAATTGAGCAAGCCTATATTGGCTGTAAATCATGGATTGAGCTTGGGACCGAAACACCGCCCGAATCCTCGCTAGTACCGGTTTTGAGCGATAAGGATTTTGCTGCAGAGGTTGCTGAAATCAAGCGAGCTTTGTTTTAAAAAAATGGTTTCATTTTCACAGAATGCCCATCTTTTTCAAGCAATTGCCCTTTCTTGATTTGACATAGTAAGTTATAATAGAATTATTCTAATGAGAATCAATGATAATCATATTATGATTATCGTTTTATCTAGAACATTTAAACATTATGGAGGCTTAATGAAAATGGCAAACTCACCAACATTTACAATAGACGGTCTTAGAGCGAACGTCGAAGGAAAGGAAATTTTGAAAGGGCTGAGCCTTGAAATCAAAGGCGGAGAAGTTCATGCCATCATGGGGCCGAACGGTACTGGTAAAAGTACGCTTGCATCCGCGCTGATGGGTCACCCGAAATATGAAGTCACAGAGGGGACCGTTACTTTAGAGGGCGAAGATGTTTTGGAAATGGCGGTTGACGAGAGAGCACGCGCTGGCTTGTTCCTGGCTATGCAGTACCCAAGTGAAATCACGGGTGTAACAAACGCTGACTTCTTGCGCAGTGCAATCAACGTGCGTCGTGGCGAAGGCAACGAGATCTCCCTGATCAAGTTTATCCGCCAAATGGAAGCGAAAATGAAACAACTTGAAATGAACCCTGAGTTCATGCACCGTTACTTGAACGAAGGTTTCTCCGGCGGTGAGAAAAAACGTAACGAAATTCTGCAAATGCTTTTGCTTGAGCCTAAATTCGTTATTCTTGACGAAATTGACTCCGGTCTGGATATCGATGCTTTGCGTATCGTTGCTGAAGGCGTTAACGCTATGCGCAGTGAAGAACGCGGCTTCTTGATCATTACGCATTACCAACGTTTGCTTAACTACGTTAAACCTGATTTTGTACATGTTATGATGCAAGGTCGCATCGTGAAGTCCGGTGGTCCAGAGCTAGCTGAGCGTCTGGAAGCGGAAGGTTACGATTGGATCAAAGAAGAACTCGGCATCGTGGACGAAACAGTTGGCCAAGACGAGGAAGAATTCAAAATCCCAATGAACACGACTGCGCCGAAGTACTAAAGAGAGGAGAGACTTTGATCTTAGGGTCAAAGGTCCTTATATATTAGGAGGAATACCATGAGTACTCAAACACAACTTTCCATAGATTCTAATGCTGTCATCGAGCTCTCCCGCAGCAAGCAGGAGCCGGAGTGGATGACTGCCCTTCGTACAGAAGGGTTGGCGTTAGCGAATTCTTTGGAATTACCTACGCTTGAAAAGACAAGAATTGATCGTTGGAGCATTTCCTCCTACGGTTCCTATAAAACGCAAGCCCCTCTAACTTCCCTTGAGTCTTTACCGGAAGTTGCCCAAGGTCTGACGAATTCAGATAATCTGATCGTTCAACGCAACTCCGGAGTTGTGTTCAGCCAGGTTTCCGAAGAGCTCAAGAAGCAAGGTGTTATTTTCACTGATTTGGAAACAGCAATTCGTGATCATGCCGATCTGGTGAAGCCTTACTTCATGAAAGCTGTCGAAGCGAACGAAAATCAAGTGACAGCTCTTCACGCTGCGCTTTGGAACGGTGGTATTTTCATCTACGTGCCAAAAGACGTTCGTGTGGATGTTCCGCTTCAAGCGCTGTTTGTTACGGATGATGCTGAAGCTACATTCGCTCCGCACGTGCTGATCGTTGCAGAGCAATTCAGCTCTGTTTCATACGTGGATAACTTCGTATCCTCCCTATCGAGAGCTGAGCTCGTACAAAACGGTATCGTTGAAGTGTTCGCGAAGCCGGGTTCACGTGTAAATTACGCATCCGTTCACAATTTTGAGGAGTCCGTTACGGACTTAACTTACCGCCGCGCTATCCTGGATAATGATGCTAGCATCGCGTGGGTAGTTGGAGAAATGAACTACGGGAATACAATGTCGGATACGACGTCTATTCTTAAAGGCAAAGGTTCTGACTCCGATGCCAAAGTGATCTGTGTGGGTACGCAAGAGCAGAAGCTTAACTTAACAACACGCGCTGTTCACTGGGGCAAAGCTTCAACGAGCGATATGATTACGCGTGCTGTTATGCGAGATGGCGCAACGGCAATCATCAACGGGATTACGAAGATCGAAAAAGGAGCTCAAGGCTGTAACGGTCAACAAACGGAGAAAGTGTTGATGCTTAGCCCGAAAGCTCGTGGAGACGCGAACCCGATCCTTCTTATCGATGAGGATGATGTTAAAGCAGGCCATGCTGCGAGTGTTGGTCAAGTGAATGCCGAGCAAGTGCATTACCTGATGTCCCGTGGTATTACCAAAGAAGAAGCTCAGCGCTTAATCATTTACGGATTCTTGGCGCCAGTCGTTTCCGAAATTCCGATTAAAAGCGTTGAAGAACAGCTGCAAAGCTTAGTGGAGAGGAAGCTGGGACAATGAAAACAGCCGAGATACGTGAACTTTTTCCCATTCTAAAACAAGAAGTGAACGGTCATCCACTGGTGTATTTGGACAGCGCTGCTACATCCCAGAAGCCCATTCAGGTGATTGAGGCACTCAAGCATTATTATGAATGGGACAATGCGAACGTACATCGCGGTGTTCATACCCTAGGTTCCCGGGCTACAGATGCGTACGAAGGAGCACGAGCGAAAGTCGCTAAGTTCATCGGCGCATCCAGTGAGCAAGAAATTATTTTCACCAGAGGCACGACAACAGCTATTAATATTGTGGCGAGCAGCTATGCCAAAGCGGTATTGCGCGAAGGCGACGAAATCGTCCTCACGCCAATGGAACATCACAGCAATTTGATTCCATGGCAGCAAGCCGCTAAGGCAACAGGCGCCACTTTAAAATATATTCCTTTACAGCCCGACGGATCGATTTCCCTAGCAGATGTAGAGAACACGATTACAGACCGTACCAAGATCGTTTCGGTTGTTTATGTGTCTAACGTGCTGGGTGTTATCAACCCTGTCAAAGAGATCGCCCAAATTGCCCACAAACATGGCGCAAAAATGGTGGTTGACGGCGCACAAAGCACACCGCATATGAAAGTGGATATGCAGGATTTGGATTGCGACTTTTATGCGCTTTCCGGACATAAAATGTGTGGACCAACCGGAATTGGGGCATTGTATGGCAAGAAGGCCTTGTTGGAAAACATGGAGCCCGTTGAGTTTGGCGGCGAGATGATCGATCATGTGGATCTGTATGAATCGACATGGAAGGAACTGCCTTGGAAGTTCGAAGGCGGAACGCCAATCATCGGAGGGGCTGTTGCCCTTGGCGCGGCGATTGATTTCCTGCAAGAAGTCGGCATGGACAATATTTTCAAACATGATATTCAGCTCACGAATTATGCGATGGAACGTATGACGCAGATCGAGGATCTGACTGTCTATGGACCAACTAGCAACCGTGCGGGACTTGTTACGTTTAACTTGGGTGATGTTCATCCACATGACGTGGCAACGGTTCTGGATGCAGAGGGAGTAGCTATTCGTGCAGGCCATCACTGCGCTCAGCCTCTGATGAGATGGCTTGAAGTAAGCAGTACGGCTCGTGCAAGCTTTTATCTATACAATACAGAAGAAGATATTGACCGTCTTGTGATGGCCTTACAAAAAACAAAGGAGTACTTCGGCCATGCAATTGGATGATTTATACCGTAGAGTCATTATGGATCACTATAAAACACCTCGTAACCGGGGGAAATTTGAGTCTGGTGAAGCGGTCACCATCGATCTGAACAATCCAACTTGCGGTGACAAAATTTCGCTGCAAATGCTGGTGGAAGACGGTGTCGTGAAACAGGCAAAATTCACAGGTGAAGGCTGTTCGATCTCGCTGTCTTCCGCATCCATGATGACGGATGCCGTCAAAGGCAAGACGATCGAAGAGGCGCTGAAGATGGCCGAAGATTTTTCCGGCCTGATGAAGGGCGAATCTGTTGAATTTGAATATGAAGATATAGAGGCTTTATCCGGGGTGAATAAGTTCCCCGCGCGGATCAAATGCGCAACCCTGGCATGGAACGCTCTTCGCAAAGGTATTGAACATACCCAAAAGACCGATAACTAACGCATTTAGCGATCGCATAGAACTTGTTATTGATCTGTAACCCAAAACGCTAAGGAGGAAATAACCATGGCAAAACAAATGCCAGATCTCGAAGATTATAAGTATGGTTTCCGAGATGAGCACAAATCGATTTTCCAGTCGGGAAAAGGTTTGACTCGTGAAATCGTTGAAGAAATCTCCAGAATGAAAGGCGAGCCGGATTGGATGCTGGAATTCCGTCTGAAATCCTTGGAGCAATTCTTCAAAATGCCGATGCCTCGTTGGGGCGGCAACATGGATGATCTTGACTTTGATGACATCCAGTACTATGTGAAACCGTCCGAGAAACAAGGGAAAACATGGGAAGAAGTTCCTACCGAAATTAAAGAAACATTCGATAAGCTGGGTATTCCGGAAGCAGAACAAAAGTTCCTTGCCGGCGTATCCGCGCAATACGAATCCGAAGTTGTTTACCACAGCATGCAAAAGGAACTCGAAGATCAAGGCGTTATCTTCACAGATACGGATACAGCTCTTCGTGAACACCCTGAGCTGTTCAAAAAGTACTTCGGTACTATCATCCCGCCAAGCGATAACAAATTCGCTGCTCTAAACAGTGCGGTATGGTCCGGTGGATCCTTTATCTACGTACCAAAAGGCGTTAAATGTGAAGTTCCGTTACAGGCTTACTTCCGTATTAACTCCGAGAACATGGGTCAATTCGAGCGTACATTGATCATTACGGATGAAGAAAGCTTTGTGCACTACGTAGAAGGCTGTACAGCTCCTATCTACAGCACAAACTCGCTTCACAGTGCGGTTGTTGAGATCGTATGTCTCAAAAACTCCCGTGCTCGTTATACAACGATCCAAAACTGGGCACCGAACATCTACAACCTCGTTACAAAACGTGCAGTTGCAGAAGAAGGCGCTACAATGGAGTGGGTCGATGGTAACATCGGTTCCAAACTGACCATGAAGTACCCGGCAGTTGTATTGAAAGGCCGCGGCGCAAAAGGAATGGTTCTTTCCATCGCTGTAGCCGGCAAAGGGCAACACCAAGATGCAGGCGCGAAAATGACGCATCTGGCTCCGGATACAACATCAACAATCGTATCCAAATCGATCTCCAAACACGGCGGTAAAGTAACATACCGCGGTCTGGCTTCCTTCGGACGCAACTCCCAAGGATCCAAAGCGAATATCAAATGTGATACGTTGATTCTCGATAACGAGTCAACATCCGATACAATTCCTTACAATGAAATCATGAACGATAACATTACGCTTGAGCATGAAGCTACGGTTTCCAAGGTTTCTGAGGATCAATTGTTCTACCTCATGAGCCGTGGTTTGACGGAAGCAGAAGCAACGCAAATGATCGTTATGGGCTTCATTGAGCCATTCACCAAAGAACTTCCAATGGAATATGCCGTGGAAATGAATCGTCTCATCAAGTTCGAGATGGAAGGTTCGATCGGTTAAGATTTGACGAAGCGTGCCCGAGTGTATCGGGTGCGCTTTTTTTGTGCGCCTGCTTTCCAACATGCTCCATGCATTTCTAGACTTGGCTGGCGTATATTTATTTCCCACAATTCTCACCCTATAAAGGATCATAATGTGTCCTAAAGGAGAGAAGTGAAGGTATGTGGAAAAGGCTGAAACTTGCAGCAATCGGGAGTATGGCAGTCGTCCTTGCGACAACAACGGCTTGTGGGAAGGATAATGCGACCCCTAATAACTCAGCGCCAACGCCGAACGGAGTGACACAATCAGGTGCAGGAACAGCGATGCCGCACAGCTTGTCGCAAGCAGGTAACGGGATAACCAAATTAGGCAATGACGATGCAGTTTTACCCATTAAAGTGATCAACAATGTAAAATATGTAGCAGCCAATCAACTCATTCAAACCTTGAAGTTTCAATCCGAGTGGGAAGCAGGAGCACAGAAGCTGCTAATTGGCGATAATGATGCGAGTTTTGAATTATCGGCAAATTCCAAAAAGGCGATGAAAGACGGAGCAGAGATCCATGTAGGAGAACCTTTCGTCAAAGAAGGCGATGCCCTCTACTTGCCGGTCTCGGCCATAGCGGACTTATTTCAAGACGAGATGTCGTATGATGTCAGTGGCAATCAATTGAACATACATCCTTCGTCCGATGCTCAGCTTGAGAATGAAGATTCTCCTGACCCTAGCGCGGATATACCTGAGCTTGCATTTGCAGACGATCCGAATGATCCTTTCAAAGGCGACACAATGCATGGAACGAACCCAGCCTCATTGGGAATACACCTTCACGACGATCTAGAGGCATGGGCATCTTCCGGAGAGAAAGCAATTCCGGTTCTGAAAAATATCAATATTAATGCGTTGATTAACAAAGGTGAGCAGTATGAAGGGGTTAAATATAAATTTGGCACAGGTCCCTATCCTCAAACCGGAAAATTTGATTGCTCAACTTTTACCCAATACGTTTATGGGAAATACAGCGTTAAACTTCCAAGATTGGCCCGCGAACAAGCAGCTGTGGGGAATTTGGTTAGCCGCAAATCGTTGCGGAAAGGGGATTTGATGTTTTTCTATGTCCCCGGCCGCTTTAAAACAAATAAAAAGGTTGGACATGTGGGTATCTATATTGGTAATAAGAGAATGCTTCATGCCTCTCCAGAGCCGAAGAATGGCGTTCAGATCAGTAATATCGATAAAGCGTACTGGAAAAAAACATTTCTTCGAGCAAAACGTGTTGTAACTTAAAGCTTTCAAGTCTATCCTTTAGGGGTAGGCTTTTTTTTATTTTTGGTCATTATGAAACAAAAGGTCGGCTCATGCGTTTTATCTAATATGAAGTCATCGATGAAGGAGGAGGAAACCGAATGACAATTACACTTTTCGAAAAATTAGCCGATGGACAGCTTTTGAAAATTAGTGAACGTCCCTGGGACGAAAAGCTGATGCAGGCATTAGATGCAGCGAATTATGTGCTCATTGGCGGCAAGGAATATGAAATGATTGAAGGAAGACTGAATTTAGATTTGAATGTGTTTGAGCTTCTATTAGTTGCAATTGGTTCTGAAGGGGGAGGGAACAAGCAGTGAAAAGACCGCTCAAGGTATTTTCAGCTTCTATAAGTCTGATATTAGTCGGACAACTGCTGCTGTTGCCAGTCAATGCCGCGGAGACGCCTGCACCGAATACAGCCTCTTCCAAGTTGGTCGAATGGTCGAACGATGAAGTGAAAGCTTATTATGACCCAGCCGTTGACTGGAATCTACCTGTTCCTCCGGCAGCAGGCGCAGCATCGCCATCGCCTTCTCCAACACCGACTGCAGGCAGCGGTTCAACGGGAGGCAGCACGGCCCCTATCATTGTTAATAACTATGGTGGAGGCAGCGGGTTTGGATGGGATGATTTGCTGCTCTATCATCTTATTTTTAACAGCCCAAGTCCTTATTCCTCAAGCAGCTGGGGGAGCAGTCATCGTTCTTATTACTATCGTTCTAATACCCCTTATGTGACAAAAACATATCAACCAAGCTCGTTCTCCAATCGATCAACGACCAAAGCGCCAACGACATCAAGCGGAACGGGAACTTTTACCACCAATAAGTCATCTTCATCTAACACAAAGTCGGGGACTACAGGGAATACAGGAAGCACAGGGAATACAGGCTCCGTTAGCAGCTCGGGCACGAGCAGCGGCACAACTTCCAGCTCGAAGTCTACATCGACTTCAACGGGCAGCATTGGCGGCAAATCGAGCGGTTTCAGCTCCTCTTCCAGCTCAGGAGGTTAACATTGTGGTATTCGAAGTCGTAGGCACGCCAGCTCTGGATAGAGAGCACCGAGTTCAACAACTATATGAGCTTGGCTTCACATGGGCTAATCTGGAAGATGAAGCGTACTGGATTGATCAGATAGTCCTTATGGAACAATCAACATATAATGAGCTAATTCTCGCGGCAAATGCTTTGTGGCGCGTCTTTGATAAAGCTGTTCGCTACGTGAAAGGGAACAGGTTGTTATACCAGCAGCTGTCGATTCCCGAAGTGCTTTGGGATGGACTTGATCGGCTGGAGCTGAATGACATAGGGGTCATAAGCCGCTATGCAAGATTTGACTTCACCGTGGATCAGCAGGGCGGAATCAAGCTCTTAGAACTAAATGCGGACACTCCTACCGGCTATGTGGAAGCAGCAATCGCGACTCCATGGTTGTGTGAGCAAAAAGGTTATGCCTCCCCGAACACGGAGATGAAGGACCTAGTCCGTGCTGCGTGGGACATTGAGGCGCCCGATTTCGCAGCATGCATAGCCTATGGTCAGCATGCCGAAGATACAGGGACGATTGATGCGCTCGTTGCTCATAGCGGGAGAAATATGACGTGTGTCGATTGTCTGGATTTGTGGATTGACGAGGGAATAGTCAAGGTAGGAGAACAACAGAAGATTTCTCGTATGTTCGCGCTGTATCCAAAAGAATGGATGGGTGTTGACGACGGGGGAGAGGCACTCTCTTATGCGATTGAAGAACAATTCATCGAATTGTTTAATCCTTTGCATGCCGTTATCTTGCAATCCAAAGGGCTGCAAGCCATTGTCTGGGGACTACACATGGATAACGCAGCGTTGTTCACCGCGGATGAGCATAAGGCGATAGCTGCTTATATGCTGCCTACCTATTTTTCTCCGGAGTTGTCAGGGGATTATGTGTCCAAATCGATGTTTGGAAGAGAAGGAGGCTCCGTTGAGCTTTATGACGCTGAGGGGGAGCTCGAAGTCAAAGACGAAGTCGGCTTTGATACGAGTGTCTTTTTTAAACGCATCTATCAGCAAAGAGCAGACTTGCCCGAGTTAACTTTTACGCACGGAAACAGGCATTTATTAACAGGGCTGTTTGTATTGAACGGAACACCTTGTGGCCTTTTAGGGCGAGCCGGCGGGAAGATTACAGGTAATGCAAGTCAATTTGTACCGATTGGAGTGAAAACACCTTGAAACAAAGACGATTCTGGCTTATGGCGTCCATTGTCCTGGTCGTCATTCTGATGATCTGGGGCATTAGCAGCCTGTTCAATAAAAAGCCTTCGGTCTTAAGTAAACCGGCTGTTGGAAGCTCGGCAGCGACAAATGTTAGCGGCATGAATGGCGATGTGCCTTGGGATTATCAGGTGCAGCAAGCAAAAGTCGGTGATTTGCTCGACGGAGATATGGTTTTGCTGCCGAACAACGAGCGCATATCGAATGATCAGAACTTTGCGACCGGCGATCAAATCTACGTGCTTAGCTATATGCAGGCCACGATGACAACGAGCAGTCAAGGGAAGAATGACGTGACACTTTCGCAATGGAAACCGATTAAGACGTTCAAAACCAAGGAAGAAGCCGATAAAGATTTGGCAGAGCTGAAAGTTGAAATTAAGACGGATGTGAAGCTGATCGGTGTTTATAAAACGGAGTTGGATGGCAAATTCCGCTATTTCGCAGTGGCAGATCTGCCGACAGGGCAAAAAGTGAAACAGCCAATCCCTGAGGATCGTTATGCAAGCTTTAAAAACAAGAAAGAAGTTCAGGTTATTTTAGAGGAAGTACACGATTACAGCAATTATGATCAATCTATGGCGAAGTTCCGGGGGTGGGCAGAATGATAGTATTAAATATTGTGATTAGTTTATTTGTCATAGTCCTGCTGCAATTTGCAGGGATGTATGTCTTTAGTTTAATGACGCCCTACCGCGATATGGAAGAAATAAACAAAGGAAATGTAGCCGTCGGAATCACGATGGGCGGTAAGTTTGTAGCAACTGCCATCGTACTGGCGATTGCCGCATACAGCAATTCATCGATCTGGCACATGAGCTTGTGGTTTGCGGTAGGTTACGTCTGTTTGTTAGCGACTTACTGGGTGTTTGATTGGTTAACGCCTGGCGTAAAGCTATCCGATCAGTTAAAAGACGGAAATGTAGCCGTCGGCACATTGCTGGCTGCTGTATATATCGGTATTGCACTAGCAATAAGCTCTCTGATCATCTAAAAGAGCGGCTAAATCGCAATACTTGCAATTTCGACGTCGCGAAGCTGCGAAAGATCCAGGAATTGATTATTGATTTTGATTAGCGGGCGGAAAAAGTCGGTAGGATTGGTCATGACGATTGTACCGACTCGTCCGTCGCTAAGGGACACTTTTTTCCCAATAAAGTTAGGAATCATGTTCCGAATAAATACCTGCGTGATTTTCGGATCAAGCTGTCCAAAGCTCATCCGGTGAAGCTCCTTAAGAACGAATAAGAGGTCACGCTTATCTTGGTATACGCGCTTGCTGATCATAGCGCTATAAACGTCTGCAACGGCAACAATGAGTGAATAACTATGTATTTCCGTACTTTTTTTACGTAACGGATAGCCAGTGCCATCCAAGCGCTCATGATGTTGTAGAGCTACGAGCGCCAGCGTGTTTTCTTTCAAAGAGTTTTTGATGATTTCGTACCCGAAGATGGTATGTTTTTGAATCTCATTGAACTCGTCATTCGTTAACTTGCCAGGTTTAAATAAGATTTCCTGGGAAATCTTACATTTTCCTACATCGTGTAAATAGCCGGCTTTGCCAATGGTAAGAGCTTCTTTTTCACTCTTGTTCATCCATTTGGCAATATAGTAGGAGAGCATCCCGACTTGTACACTATGCTGAAACGTGTAATCATCTTGGCTGGTTAATGAAAGAAGCAAGGAAACGACGTCATTTTCTTCCTCAAAGCTTGCGATTAGAGGATTGAAAGCGGATTCTATCATCTCGTTGGAAAGAGCATCCCCGCTTTTAGCAGAATGGAATATGTCTTTAATGCCAGTAATGCAATCATGAAAAGAATTTATATGAGCCAGCTTTACTTTCGGTGATTCCGCCGGCTCACTTTCTATTTCGTTAACCCTCGGCGCAATATCCACATATTCCACATTATGGCGATTAAGCATCATGATGTCGCTCGCATCAACCACGGTACCTGCTGATAGAAGATGAAGTCCTTTTGTATTGTAGGAATCGGAAATCAGTTTATCACCAACAATTAGTTCAAGTACGTGTATATGCATTGAAATTCCTCTCCCAGTCCTATATTCGTGTAGGTATATTGTAATACTACATCCCTATATAACGGCTGTAAAGACTTTTGGCTTGAATTAAATCATCCGTTCCTTGAACAAGGACGCGACCGTCCGGGAAAATAACCATGTACAAATCCGGGCCGGCCTGGAACTTCAAGAGGAAGCGATTTCGCTCAACCGTGCCTAGTGGTTTCAAGCGTTCTTCCCAGTATTCAAGCGGCTTGGCAGCAGGCAGAACAGGATGGATCTGAACCGAATTGCGACCGCATAAGGATTGAATGGTATCGCTATCCATGTCAGTCTCCAAGTAGTCGTAGTGCTTATTGGAACAGGCCGGGCAATCTGCTTTTAGGGCGCCGGTCACGTTAATCGCGGAGTGCTGATTGAACCAAAGGTCCCACTGCTGCATCCTGAGATTCAGCTGCTCAGTAGCCCCAACTAGCAGTTTAAGAGCTTCAGTTGCTTGGAATGAAGCAACGACATGGATAATTCCGCCTATTACGCCTGCTGTATCACAGGTTTCTGTCGTGCCGGCAGCGGGAGCTTGGGTGAACAAACAACGCAGACATGGCGTCTGTCCCGGGAGAATCGTCAAAGAGACGCCTCTTGAGGCAACGGCACCGCCATAAATCCAGGGAATCCCCAATTTGATACTCACATCGTTGATAAGGAAACGGACGGAGAAGTTATCCGTACCGTCTAAAATTAAATCTACATCCCCTAACAAGTCTTCGGCATTCGTGGCGTTGAGATCCATGACATGAGGTTCGATTGTGACCAGGGAGTTGACCAACTGCAATCGTTTGGCTGCTGCAATAGCCTTAGGAGTCATTGTCGCCGCATCTTCTTCGTCGTACAACATTTGCCGTTGCAGATTGCTAGCTTCTACAAAATCGCGATCAATCAAGCGAACATATCCTACCCCGGCGCGCACCATATGATTGGCAAGCACTGTACCAAGAGCACCCATACCAACGATGGCGACACGGCTGCCGATCAGTTTACGCTGCCCTTCCAAACCGATAGGGGAGAACAGCACTTGTCTTGAATAACGCGCATCTACACCATTTTCCTGTTCCGTATATAAAAAGGTATCCACGTAAGTCATCTCCAATTTCATCTATTCCGTTCTTGTTGTTTGAAGCGGGTTCCAAGGGCCTGTTTGACTGCCCTTCCATTCCGATCCATCTTCCCAAATTTCCTTTTTCCATATGGGTACAATTTGTTTCAATCGTTCTATGGCGTAGCGGCTTGCTTCATAGCAGCTTTCACGGTGAGGGGAAGAAACGGCAATCACGACGCTGGCTTCCGCAATAGCCACCTTGCCCAGACGGTGGGTAATCGCACTAAGCGTTCCCGGCCAACGGTCATTGATTTCTTGACCGATCGTTTCCATTGTTTTGATCGCCATAGGCACATAGGCTTCATACTCCAAGAGGACTGTGCGCTGCCCATGCGTCATCTCTCTCGTTGTCCCAATGAAAAGGAGTGAAGCTCCATGATTGGGATGGTTTACTTTGGCGGCAACTTGTCCGGCATCTATCGAGTCGTAGGTTATTTCGTATAAGACGGGCTGTCCTCCGGACACTGGCGGTATGAGAGCAAGCTCATCAGCCGCAGTGACCCAATCGCTTTCGCCTGCGTAAGCTTGATTTTTAGCGAAAAAACATGTTTGCAGCTGTGACGCTGCAGCCGGATGCTTATCCGTGATCAGTCTTCTAAGATCCTCGATGGCAATGGCATCTTGATCAATGGTTATATGTAGGACGGAAGTCCCGAAAAGTTCAACAAGTCCTGCGAAAAGTTGGATGTTTATATTCACAATTTTGCTCCTAAATGCTTAGTGTGAGATTCCCTTACAGCATATCATATTTTGACCAAGGAATGGTATAATGGATAGGGCCTTGGGAAAAGCAAAAATGAGCTTATCGGATGAAAGGAGAATGGTCAGGATGGAAGCAGATTTACGCATACAAGTGTCAGACCCCCATCTAACAAATGA
Organism: Paenibacillus violae; assembly: GCF_032461945.1. Taxonomy (NCBI): domain Bacteria; kingdom Bacillati; phylum Bacillota; class Bacilli; order Caryophanales; family Paenibacillaceae; genus Paenibacillus; species Paenibacillus violae. Next base: position 78,440 of record NZ_JAWCUD010000013.1, on the reverse strand, counting down.
AACATTTACTGTACAAGAACTCGTTGATCTGGCGGAGATGAAATTGGCGCTTGAGGACCGTGTTCCGAACGTTTCAGGGGATGCCTTTGATTTAAAAGCATGGTATCGCAGCTGGAAAGCCAGCCGTGGCGGACAAGCTGAAAGCGAGCCTACGCATGTAAAGGTCGAAGCTGTTGATGAATTTCAGGCGTTAATGTCGTGGTCGGAAGTCGACTCAGCTCTTATTCTCTACGCTCAAGACGATGAACCTTTGAAGAAGGGGTACCCGATCCGCCTATATGTGCCGGATGGAAGCAGTGAATGCCTCAATGTCAAAAGCGTTGTACATATCTGGTTTCTTCATGATGCTACACTAGGCGAAGAGGCCACCTTTGGATTTAAAAATAAAGTAACGCTCGATGAGTTGAAAATCAAAAAATGAGACGACTCCTAATTTTACATACGAATGATTTGCACAGCCATTTTGAGATGATGCCCAAAATTAGCGCCTATTTTAACCAAGTCCGCCGGGACTGGCCATCCGATCAAGTGTTGACGCTGGATATTGGCGATCATATGGACCGAATGAGCCCGGAGACAGAAGGCACCAATGCCATTGCCAATGTGGAGATTATGAACGCAACTGGTTATGATGCGATGGTTCTTGGCAATAACGAGGGGCTGACGTTTACGCCTGACTTTCTAAGAAGTGTTTTCATAGAGAATGCGCGCTTTCCTGTTCTTGGAAGTAATATTTACGAAAGAGCAACCCACTTGACTCCGAGCTGGCTGCTGCCTTCTTTGACAATTGAAAAGTCCGGCTTGAAGATCGGAATTATCGGCGTGACAGCGGCTTATCCAGCTTATTATGAGCTACTCGGTTGGGATGTAACGGATCCTTACGAAGCTGTGAAGACGCTGACGGAGCAGCTGCGCCCGCATACGGACCTCATCGTGGTCATGTCGCATCTCGGTCTGCCGATGGATCGACGCCTAGCGGAAGGGATCGAGGGCATCGATGTGATCCTTGGCGGCCACACGCATCATGTTCTGGAGGAGCCGCTCCTGATCAGCGGCACTTATTTGGCTGCGGCCGGCAAGTTCGGGCAGTATGCCGGCCACATCGAGCTGGCCTATGATCCGGCGCAACGCCGGATCGCCCAGTTCCAGAGCCGCGTCGTCCCGATGACGGCGGACAGCGAAGATGACAGCAGCGTAGCCGCGCTGCTGGACCGCTTTCGCATCGCCGGCGCAGCGGCGCTGGATGAAGAAGTGGCGCAGCTGCGGGAACCGCTGCGCCTGGATTGGTACGGCGAATCCCCGCTTGGCAACTTGCTTGCCGCCGGGATTCGCCGCTGGACCAGCGCCGATATCGGGCTGGTCAACAGCGGCCAACTCCTTCAGGGACTGAAGGAGGGGCGCTTGACGCGCGGCAGATTGCTGGACATCTGCCCGGGGCCGATCAATCCGTGCCGCATGCTGCTTAGCGGCGCGGACTTGCTGCAGGCGCTCGAGGAGTCGCTGCTGCCTGAATTCATGGAGAAGCCGATTCGGGGACTCGGCTTCCGGGGCGAAGTGCTGGGCGCGCTTAGCGTCGACGGCCTCACTGTCGAGTGGGACAGCTCGCGCGCGCCTTATGAGCGTATCCTCGCCGTGCATGTAGGCGAGGAGCCTTTGGACCTTGGCCGTGATTATGTCGTGGGCACGATCGATATGTTTACGTTCGGATCGGGCTACTTATCCCTAAGCCGTGGGAAAGACGTGGTGTACATGCTGCCGGAGTTTATCCGTGACGTGCTGGCCCGCGAAGTTACGGATCATGAGGCGATGGCAGACAGCCACAAAGCAAGATTTATTGACAAAATGTCCTTCGATACGAAGGGATAGACTCGCGCTTTTCGTCAATAAAGTTGTCAGATCATACATGTTCCAAGTAAAATAAATAATTGGACAGGAGTCCGACCATAAACTCTACCTTTAGGGGGAAACCATGCATACTATTTTTGAAGCGATCATTATCGGGATCGTAGAGGGATTGACCGAGTTTTTACCGGTATCCTCAACAGGACACATGATTTTGGCGCAAAGTTTGCTCAATACGCAAAACGACGAAGTGATGAAAACCTTTGATTTTGTTATTCAGCTTGGGGCCATTATGGCTGTCGTCATTATTTATTGGAAACGAATCTTATCGCTGTTTGGCTTGGTGAAAAGAAAAAGCGAGAGCAGAAGCGGGAAAAAACTGAATCTGCTGCATATTCTTATCGGTATTATCCCTGCAGGAGTCATCGGCGTATTGTTTAATGATGTTGTAGATGAGAAGTTGTTTAATTCAACGACGGTCGTTATCGGGCTTATTCTTGGCGGTATTTTGCTCATTATTGCAGAGCAGAAGAAAGGGAGACCGAGCACTGAGGTATTGGATGACTTAACTTACCGCCAAGCCTTCTTTATCGGCTTATGGCAGCTTGTATCAATCTGGCCAGGATTCTCTCGTTCCGGTTCCACAATTGCAGGGGGGATGCTCTCCGGCGTTAGCCGTGCAGCTTCTGCAGACTTTACGTTTATTATGGCAATCCCGATTATGTTCGGAGCTTCCGGTGTCTATTTCTTGAAAAACTATGAAGCTCTTTCTTCCAATGACTTCGCATTTTTCGCAGTAGGGTTTGTAGTAGCATTCATCGTAGCTCTATTAGCGGTTGTTTCTTTCATTAAGTTTGTCCAAAACATGAAATTGACCTATTTTGCCTACTATCGTTTCGCAGTAGCCATTGTATTTGCCCTTTATATGTTTTTAAGTAAATAATCTTTGAAATAAAGTAGCGAACCGCGTCGAAAGATGCGGTTTTTTATGTTGAACTTTTAGGTGAAATCTATTACATTTAGATAGATAATAACGTTCAGCTACTCGGGGGTCCTTACATGCTGTTAATGCCGATCAACAAGTGTCATCCTGGAATGAGGCTGGCAAAGAATATTTACAACGAAGATGGTATGGTTCTGCTCGCTGTTAACGTTGAGCTAACACAGAGACTAATCGATCGGCTATTTTCATATGGTATCGACTATATTTATATCTCAGATTCCCGAACCGATGACGTTATTCAAGTCGATATTATTCAAGATGAAACGCGAAGCAGAGCTGTTCACGAAATTCGGCATACCTTTAAGAGAGTCATGGAAGATTCGAACAAACGTGGAGCTGTCAGCTACTATGATATCGGTCGCAACTTTCGTGATGTGATGAACATGATTATTGATGACCTTAGTGCTCATCAAGGTGCAATGGTCATGTTAAACAATATGAATATCAAAGATAATTATTTATTCCAGCATTCAGTGAATGTTAGTATATATGCAATTATGCTCGGCATTAGTTATGGATACAGCCGTGAAAAGCTGGAGACGCTTGGACTTGGCGCTCTGCTTCATGATATTGGAAAGACCAAAATTCCACTAGGCATTCTGCGCAAGCCTTCTCAGTTGACTAGTGATGAATTCAAGGAGATGAAAAATCATACCACGTATGGTTTTCAAATTCTGAAGGATGAACCGAACATCCCGTTGTTGTCAGCGCATTGTGCTCTGCAGCATCATGAACGGATTAATGGAAGCGGGTATCCGCGAGGTTTGCAAGGCCCGGATATTAATGAGTTTGCGAGATGGATCGGTTTAGTGGATTCCTACGACGCTATGACAACTACGCGTGTATATCGCAGGCCGTTATTGCCTCATGAAGCGATGGAACAGCTTTTTGCAGGTTCAGGCACGATGTATGATCAAAGCCAAATTGCTTTATTCCGCGATAAAATTGCCATATACCCGCTCGGTATCACCGTGAAATTGAACACAGGCGAATTCGGGATTGTCTCCAAATTAAACTTAACGGTTCCGCAAAGGCCGGTCGTTCGCATTCTGCAGGATGAAGCAGGCAGAGAACTCAAAGAGCCGTATGAAATCGATCTCTCCATCAAGCATTCCATCCTCATTTCCGAAATCGGTGAAATTAAAATCGAAGAACTTGACACGGAATCGGGTATGCCAACCCTACTTTGAGATAAAATATAAGATAACAAACATGAAGAACCTGGGATCCCAGGTTCTTTTTGCAGATCAGGGGGATGTGTGTGAGAGAATCAGCGGTGAAAGGGAAATTTTGGAGATGGGGATATGCCATGCACCGTTATCGCTGGCTAGTCCTTACGCTTTGCGTGCTATTGCTCCTTAGTTTCGCGCTATTTGCACAGAAAACACCCGGCATACTCAAAGATAATGGTTTTACGCCAAAAGGAAGCGAGTCGGATCTCGGTCTCATCCAGCTGCGGGATGAGCTTGGCGTACCACTTACGACGATCAATCTGGTCTATACAGGGGATGGCCTCGATATGACCAAGCAAGAGCAGCAGCAAGCCATCATGGATTCACTCAGTGAGTTAAAAAAGCTGCCTTATGTAGAAAATGTGAATTTCGTTGCTGCACCTAGAAATGAAGGGCATTTAAATGTCCAGGCAGTGAACGTTTCGCTGGATCTGGACACGGATCCGGCGCTGGAGAAATACCCCGAGTTGAAGGAACGTGTGCAACCTCCCGTTGGCATGAAGGTTTATGTAACCGGGGGCCCTGCTATTTTGCATGATATGCAGGAAGCGAGCAAACATGATATTGCCAAATCGGAAGCCATTGGCCTTCCCATCGCGCTTATCGTATTGTTAATTGTTTTTGGAACGTTAGTCGCGGCGCTGCTGCCAATGATCGTGGGACTCATGAGCGTTACGCTTACGCTCGGAATTACCTATTTTATTGCCCAGCATCAGTCCTTATCGAATTTTCTCCCCAATATGGTGACGATGTTGGGACTTGCCGTCGGCATTGATTATGCCTTGTTCCTGGTTAGCCGTTTCCGGGAGGAACTGAAAGTTCAACCCAATGTGGCTGAAGCGGTGGCCATGACTTGCCAGACCGCTGGGAAATCGATTTTCTTCTCCGGCATTGCGGTACTGATTGGATTATTGGGCATGCTGTTCGTGGATCTCACGTTTTTTCGCTCCTTGTGTTTAGGCGGGATCATTGTCGTATCCATATCGGTTGTTGTCGCCAACACGATGCTGCTTGCGCTTCTGGCGGTGCTCGGCAAGCGAATTAATTCGCTTCAGGTGCTGCCTAAGCGCTTCCGTAAGCAGGAATCGTCACGATTCTGGGAAAAGATTGCTTATGGTGTGATGAAGCGCCCGGTTCTGCTTGTCATTCTGGTTGGGGGTGCTTTGATCTATGCGATGACTCCCATTGGTCAGATGAAGCTGAGTGTGCCCAACGCCGAGGTGCTGCCTCCTAACTATGAGTCGCGTTATGGATCCGACTTGCTTAAAATGGCTTATGATCCACGGATGACGGGACCCATTCAAATCGTCGTACATACAGGCGATGACATATGGGAAGAGTCTGCGATCCGTCAAATTCGGGCGTACGGGGATAAAGTGAAAGGCGTTTCGGGAGTGAAAGAAGTTCAAAGCTACCTCAGCTCGCTAGGACAACATACGGATGCAGAATTAGCAGGTATGCTGAAAGCTCCAGGAGTTAAAGAGCAGATCGAAGGGAGCAAGCTGGCGAAGGGACATACTGCGCTGCTAGTTGTTGTGCCTGAGAAAGACCCGGATGATCCTTCGACCGATGAGCTTGTACGGAAGCTTCGCGCCTTGGAGTTAGAGGGTCTGGATGTAGCGGTCACTGGCGGACCGGCTTACCGGCTTGATATCATCGATCGCATTCAAGATGAAATACCTTCCGTGCTTACTTTTGTCATGGGGATTACGTATATCGTCCTTTTGATTGCGTTCCGGTCCATTCTGCTGCCGCTGAAGGCTGTCCTAATGAATATGCTAAGTCTAGGGGCGAGTCTAGGGTGTGTGGTGTTAGTGTTTCAGCACGGTTATCTGGCAGATTTGCTGCATATCACGTCCATTGGTTATGTCAGCGCAACGCTGCCGGTTATTATTTTTTGCGTTGTGTTCGGCATCTCGATGGATTATGAAGTTTTCTTAATCTCCCGCATTATGGAGGAGTATGAAGCGAGCGGAGATAATGACAAAAGTACGGCGGAAGGGCTCAAAAAAACAGGCAGTTTGATTACAAGCGCTGCTTTCATTTTGGTGGTAGTCGTCGGTTCGTTTATCTTCACAGATATAGAAATCATGAAGGCGCTAGGTCTAGGTCTTGGCCTCGCGGTTCTCATTGATGCTACGATTGTTCGCGTTATGCTCGTTCCCGCTTTGATGAAGCTGCTAGGCAACGCGAACTGGTGGGCACCGAAGTGGTTGCGGGTGAAATCGCCGATCTCAGCGGAGAAACCGTAGCGAAAGACAAGGTGGTTTCCTTTTTTTCGCATCATAAGTTACAATAAAGGGCATAGGTATAGGCATGAAAAGAACAAATTGCAAGTGAATAGGAAATGATAGGTCAGGTGTGAACAGCATGAATATGAATGAAACACGCTCCTTTTTACCGGAGCTATCTCCCGCTTATGACCCTTGGGACCCGATTCGGTCTTATCGGCAATACGGGAAACACGTACTTACTAGTGTAGAGTTGACGATTACCAATCTGTGCAATATGCGCTGTGAGCATTGTGCCGTAGGCGATTCGTTAACGATGACGGAAGGGCCACGTATTCCCTTACCCGTTATTTTGAATAAACTGGATCAGGTAGAGCATTTGGAGACAATCAGTTTGACAGGCGGAGAACCTTCTTATCACATTAAGATTGTCAAAGATTACATGCTGCCCATCCTTAAATATGCACGCGAGCGGGGAATTCGCACTCAAATCAACTCGAACTTGACGCTCGACTTGGAGCGGTATGAGCTGCTTGCTCCGTATCTAGATGTTATGCATATCTCCTTTAATTACTTGAATGCTGACGATTTCCACCAAGTCGGTTTCGTTAATTCCCAGCATCCGGTAGGCCGTGAAACAGCGGTGCGTATGTATGAACGTATGGTGGACAATACGATAGCGCTAAGCAAAGGCGGATTGTACGTTTCGGCGGAATCCATGATTAACACGCGCACGCATGAGAAACTTCCGCAAATTCATAAGCTGATTGATGAAATGGGCTGCAAACGGCATGAAGTTCATCCGATGTATGCAAGCTCTTTCGCCTCACACTTGCCCATGGTTTCACTGGACGAGTTAAGAAGCAGCATTCATCGCTTGCTGGACAGTCGCAATCGCGATATGTGGATGTTATTCGGCACATTGCCGTTTTTTGCTTGTAATGAGCTCGAAGAGGACCGATTGCTGGTAAAAAGGCTTCGCGAAGAGCCGAATGTTACGGTCCGGAATGATCCGGATGGACGAAACCGCTTAAATGTGAGCACCTTTACCGGAGAGGTCTTCGTCACAGATTTTGCGAATGAACCGCCTCTGGGCAATATCCATGATGATCAACTGGATACGGTTTTTGCAAGATGGGAGCATAATCCCCTGAATCAAAAGGTAAATTGTTTCTGCAGCGCAGCTTCCTGCTGCGGCCCGAACTTGCTGGTGGCCGATTCGTATTATCGTTCCATTGATTTTAAAAGCCGACAAGCTATTATCTAATATCATCTATCTGAAGGAGATATCCGCACTTGCCACATACTTCCTTTGAAATTGGACCTATTGTTCTTAATCTGGTATTAGTAATTATCCTCGTTCTGCTGAATGGTTTCTTCGTTGCTGCTGAATTTGCGCTTGTCAAAGTGCGGCATTCCCGCATTCAGCAGCTGCTCAATGAAGGCAGCAGCAAAGCAAAGTATGCCGACAAAGTGACATCGGAATTAGATACCTATCTGTCAGCTACACAGCTCGGAATTACTTTAGCCTCATTAGGCTTAGGTTGGGTAGGGGAGCCGGCGGTTTCTGAGTTGATCATGGAGCCGCTCTTCCACATGCTTGGTCTTGAAGCATCTGTGTACACGCATGCGATATCTTTCATCTTCGCTTTTGGTTTCATTACCTTTCTCCATATCGTGCTGGGGGAACTGGCGCCTAAGTCCTTCGCGATTCAAAAGGCGGAATTAACCTCCCTATGGCTCTCAGCTCCGCTGCTGTACTTCTATCGCTTGTTTCGTCCGATCATCTGGGTGCTCAATGGTGCGGCCAATAAGTTCCTGTCCTGGATTGGCGTCGAACCCGCAAGTGAGCATGAGGCGGCGCATACCGAGGAAGAAATCCGCATTCTGATGGATGAGAGCGTGAAGAGCGGGCATATCGATCAGGATGAAATGGTGCTTTTTGATAATATTTTTGAATTCTCAGAGCGCATTGCAAGGGAGGTCATGCTGCCGCGGACCGATATGGATTGTTTGTATCTGGAGATGAGCTTTATCGAGAACCTGCGGATGGTTCATGAGACCAAACATACGCGTTACCCCGTCGCTGACGAGGATAAGGATCGAATTGTCGGATTCGTACATATTACCGATTTGTTTACGGCTGATCCTGATGTAGAGCACGAGATTAGTGAATTCATTCGACCTATTTTGAATGTGCCGGAATCGATGGAAGTAAGCCGTGTTTTGAAACTCATGCAAAAAAAACATTCGCAATTAGCGATTGTTGTGGATGAATACGGCGGTACCGCGGGTCTTCTTACTTTAGAGGACATTATGGAGGAAATCGTTGGTGAGCTGCACGACGAATTCGATATCGACGAACGGCCTGAAGTTGAGGTGAAAGATAAGTATACATCCGTTGACGGACGTGTGCTCATTGAAGATTTGAACGATATGCTCGATTTGGAGATTGAAGACGAGGATGTAGACTCTATAGGCGGATGGTTATTTAAGAAACTGGAAGGAGCCCCGGTTAAAGGTAAAAGGGTGGCTTCAGGCAATCATGTTTTTGAAGTTTCAGAGGTAGATCGATTGCGTATTGTACGTATACATATTACAAAAATCAACGTTATAAAGCCTGGAAATGAATAATCGGAGGAATTCCTATGTCGCTTAAGACGACACTAATCATAGTGCTTGGATTGCTGGTCCTATACGGATTTTTCACGATAGGGTTACCTTTCCTGCTTGCTTTGGTTACAGCTATCTTTTTGGATCCTCTAACGTTGCTGCTCGTGCGAGCTATGAAAGTAAACAGGTTGATCGCTGCGTCGATCATCAGTACTATTTTTACGCTGCTATTGATGGCTTTGTTCTATTTCATAGGGTTTAATGTCGTGACGGAAGTCATTGATCTGGGCCGGAAAGCCCCTAATTACATGGATGAAGTCAATAAATATGTCGATCAGGCCGTTAGCCAAACGCAGGTGTTCTATGATTCCTTGTCACCCGAAATGGCGGCACAGGTGCAAACGTGGGTGGAGCGAAGCACCGCAACGTTAACCGCAACGTTAACTGACATGTTGAGCGGGATTTCTGGATTTTTCCTGAATATGGCAGGCAAAATTCCGAATTTCTTTATCGTTATGATCGTCTACGTCATCGCTTTATATTTGTGCATGTTTAGCTTGTCGAAAATGAGAGTCGCGTTCCTGTCAATGTTCGAAGAACAGACGAGAATCAAAATGGAAGATGTCCTTGTGTATTTGCGAGAGGCTATTTTTGGATTCATTCGTGCGCAGCTCATCATGGCAATATTAACGTATTTGGTCACTTTCGTAGGCTTGCTGGTGCTTAGAGCGGAATATCCGTTAGCGATCTCTTTACTAGTGATGGTTATGGAATTCGTCCCTGTCATTGGTACGGGGCTGGTGTTCATCCCATGGCTGGCTTATCAGCTGTTAGTCGGGCATACGGGGATGGGAATTGGATTATTGGTCCTGTTCCTGGCCTTGACAATCTTCCGCCGCATTGTGGAGCCTAAGGTGCTGAGCGAAGCAGTAGGGATTAATGCCCTCGCCGCTTTAATAAGCTTGTACATTGGTTTTGAACTGTTGGGCTTAGCCGGTTTGTTCCTGGGACCTTTGGTCGTTATTATCTATCAGGCGATGCGGAAGGCCGGACTTTTGAAATTAAATATTAAGTTGGATTAAAAGCGCGGATGTATTGCTGCGTATCGTGAAAGTCCCTGTTAGCTGCCGTTTATGGCAGGAGCAGGGACTTTTTTTGTTGGAGAAAAACTAATATACGCGCTTAGCTCCCATATACTTAGGACCCCAATATGAGCTTGTCAGGCTTTGCGGGTAAATGCCTGCTGATCGTGTAGCGGATAGAAATTGCCCGTTCCCCAAATAGAAGCCTACATGGTCAATAACGCCGGGAGAGGCTATTGCGAAGAAAACCAGGTCGCCCAGCTGCAAATTAGCCTGACTTACGGATGAGCCCGTGTTATAAAGCTCCTGGGAGGTTGTTCGAACAGCTGGAATTCCATGCTTTTGAAACATGTAATAAATAAAGCCGGAGCAGTCAAAACCTTGTGGAGTCGCTCCGCCCCATAGGTAGGGGACATGCACAAAGTTCATCGCATCGTCCAGCAGCAGCCGCTTTTTTATCGAGTGGGAGATGCTGGTCTGGGTTGCGGTATCCACTACGCCGGTCGGAGCTAACAGATAGGCCTTTTGATAATCTTTAACAGCTTGAGCAGTGATTGTGCCGAAGTAACCGGTGATGGTTGGATATGTAAAATAACCAAGTGTTTTTAAATTGGATTGCAGAGTAGACACGGATGAACTTGTCATTCCTTGCGTTAAAGTCATGCTGCTTGTAGAAGCCGACGCCGCAGATGCAGGTGGTGCGGGAATAAGGCTATTTATTGTGACGCTTACAAGAATGGCTGCAGAAACAATGATTTGTTTAGATCTTGTCATTGTGATTTCCTCCAAGGTGTTAGATTGTGTAAGTCATGGTATCACATGGATTGTTCTTATTGTAAGCGCTCAAAGCGCCCTCTGACCATGAGGAAATATTGGAATATCTGTGATTTTGGTCAAGTTGTGCTGCATATACGTGGTTATAGGCCTCTCTGCCGCTATGACTATTTCTCACGCACCAAAGTGAGAAGAGGAGGAGACGTATGCAATCGCAATTTAGAAAGTACTATCCCTATATTAGTCCTTTTGATCCTTGTCCGCCGATTCAAGTGAAATTGTATAATGTACCGCCGCACCTTTTTATCGCCTTCCAACCACCCGGTTTGCCACAATTCAGTCCATATGAAGCTTTGAAAAAAGGGACGTTATGGCCCGCTCTATACGGACCCTACGAATCCAAAATAGAAGAAGGGAGCCCATGGTTATGAATCCACCAGCAGTACCAGAATCTTATTACAAGATGATGTACGACTTGCAGGCTGTTGATTTCGTATTGGTCGAGCTAACGCTATATTTGGATACACATCCGAACGATCTCGCAGCCATCCAGCAATACAATCAATTCGCGCAAAAAAGGAAGTCGATGGTTCAGGAATTTGAGCTGGAATTCGGCCCACTTATGCCTTTTGGTCATGCCTATAGCAAAAATCCTTGGCAATGGGTGGATACGCCATGGCCATGGCAGGTCTGAAGAAGGAGGAAGAAGCATGTGGATATATGAGAAGAAACTTCAGTATCCGGTCAGAGTCAGCAAATGCGACCCAAGGATGGCGAAGCTTCTACTGGAGCAATATGGGGGAGCTGATGGCGAGCTGGCAGCGGCACTGCGTTATTTGAATCAGCGATATGCGATTCCGGATAAGGTCGTGGGGTTGCTTACGGATATTGGGACGGAAGAATTTGCTCATCTTGAAATGATTGCGACCATGGTTTACAAGCTCACAAAAGATGCAACGTTGGATCAACTCAAGGCTGCCGGCATGGACGATCAGTATGTGATTCATGATCGGGCGCCGTTTTATCAGAATGCGTCAGGCGTGCCGTGGACGGCTGCTTACATACAAGCGAAGGGAGACCCTATAGCAGACCTCTACGAGGATATAGCTGCCGAGGAGAAGGCTAGAACGACCTATCAATGGCTGATCGATTTGACCGATGACGTCGATCTGCAGGATGCGCTGAAATTTCTCCGTGAGCGGGAAATTGTGCATTCCCTTCGTTTCCGAGAAGCCGTGGAAATTTTGAAGGATGACAGGGCACAGAAGAAGGTTTTTTGAGGGTTTGGAGGCGCACCCATGCATGCTGCAGAAAAGGTGCGCCTTAAAAACATGCAAGCTGTGGATAATGTAGTCGTTCTATATGGAACTACTAACTCTTAGCCGCTAATAAGCCTAAGTACTCTTTCAAGGCGATGGAAGTATTGGACAATCCGCTGGAAGAGGGAATGAATTTACTAATACTGAGCGACTGCTGTCCCTGCGAAATATAGTCGGTAGGATAAGGGGTTACATCCACCTTAAGTTTTTGGAACTGCTTGACGGACCGGGCCATATGGAAAGCAGAAGTCACGAGAATGGGGTGCTGCCAGCCATTTGTGGTTAGCACAGCTTGGGTATGCAGCGCATTTTCTTCTGTATTGCGGCTCGTATCGTCTAGAAAAATAGAAGCTTCCGGAATGCCAAGTGCGATAAGATGACGTTTGGAAATTTGCGATTCGTTGCCAGAGTCCATGAAAACTTGTCCGCCCGAAAGGAGGATGGGCAGCTTCGTGCTGCGATACAGCTCCGCTATGGTTAACACACGGGCAGCTGTGTTTCCTGTCAAATATCCTTCGCCTTTGGTTAAAGGGTCTGGCGTGTCAAGCGTTGCGCCGCCTGTCAACATGACAATCACATCACCGCTCACTTGGGCCGGTGGGGTGTATCTTCGTTCGATTGAATTCAGGAGCTCATTACTGAAATAGGGCATGGAGCAAACGTACAAGAGAAGGGCAGCCAGCCCGATTAGGAGAGTACCTATGTACTCTTTTTTTTGCTGCAGCCATAAGGCAATGCAGAAGAGCAGCAGAATAACAATCCCTGGGGGAAACACTAACGTATAGGCGATTTTGATCAAATAGAGCATAGGGATGATTAGATCCTTTCTTGGAAAAGCAGCTATTTGCGTTATTAAGCTTTTTCGACAAACATAGGGAATATCCTGCAAAAAAATAAAGAGAGGTTGTCTCGAAAGTCATCGAATGACCGAGGGACAGCCTCTCTTTTGTATGTTTGGGACAGAAACATCGTGCTGGAAAACTACGTTACGCTTGCAGTTCCTTACCGCGAATCCACACGCGTTCGAGCTCCAGCTCAGGGTTGATCAAGAGCAGATCAGCCTGCTTGCCCTGCGCAATCGAGCCGTGCGAAGCCTGCAGCTGCAGCAACCGCGCCGGGTTGCCGCTCGCGAAACGGCTCGCTTCTTCCACGCTGACCCCAACCTCGCGCACCATAAAACGGAGCGCATCGATCATGGTCAGCGTACTGCCGGCGAGTGCGCCGCCTTCCGTCAACCGGGCAACGCCCGATTGAACGGTAACGGCTTGCCCGCCAAGATCGTACTGCCCGTCGCCAAGCCCCGCGGCCGACATGGCATCCGTGATCAGCAGCAAGCCATCCGGCTGCTTGGTCTTCACCAGCAGGCGAATCGCTGCCGGGTGCACATGGTGCCCGTCTGCGATGACTTCGCCGCTGATGCGATCGTCGGTAAGGACCGCACCGACGGTTCCGGGCTCGCGATGATGCAGCGGCTTCATCGCGTTGAAGGTGTGCACCGCGTGCGAGAGCCCCGCGTCAACCGCCGACTGAATGTCGGCGTAGGAAGCGTCGGTGTGGCCGCAGGCGGCAACGATGCCGCGATCGCGCAGCCATGCGATCGTCTCAAGAGCACCCTCGACTTCAGGGGCGAGGGTAAGCTGCTTCACGAGCTGCGGAAAGCGCTCGTGCCAGTCTTGCAGCCAGGAAAGCTGAGGCGGCAGCATCAGCTTCGGATCTTGCGCGCCAGCCCACTTCGGCGAGATGAAAGGGCCTTCCATATGCACGCCAAGCAGCTGCGCGTATGGCATTGGTTCTTGCATGTAGCGGCTGACTTCGCCGAGGACGCGGTCAATCGCTTCATGTGTTTGCGTCATTGTCGTAGCCAGCATGGCGGTAGTTCCGTTCTTAGCGTGAAACCGTGTAATGGTATCAAGCGTTTCGGGGCTGGCTTCCATGAAGTCAGCGCCATACCCGCCATGCACGTGAACGTCGATGAAGCCGGGCAGTAACCAGCTGCCGCGAGCATCGACAGTTTCAGCAGCCGGATCAGCCATGCCGGGATTCCACGCTGAGCTGCTTTGGATGGAAGCGATAACGCCATCTTTTAGGTGAACGACACCTTGTTCGATGACGCCTTGTTCCGTAACGATCCTGGCACCCGTAATGACAAGTTCGCTCATTCGAACAACCTCCCTGCCTCAGCATCAAGCAGAACAACAAGGTGTGGGTGAGTTTGCAGCAGAGTAGCCGGGACTTCTGTTGTAATAGGTCCTGTAAGCGCGCGATGCACGATTTCGGCTTTGTCAGCTCCGCGAACGATCAGCAGAATCGTTTTGGCTTTGAGAATCGTGCCTACGCCCATCGTTAGAGCGTGAGTCGGAACTTCTTCGATCGAGTTGAAAAAACGCGCATTCGCTTCGCGGGTTTCTTCTTTCAATTCGACGAGATGCGTCCCGCTAATCAGCGAATCGTCAGGCTCGTTAAAGCCGATATGCCCGTTATGGCCAAGGCCAAGGATTTGCAAATCAATCTGCTTAGCATCATCAAGGAGTTCATTAAATCTGGCACATTCAGCTTCGAGGTCAGGCGCATTTCCGTTGGGAAGGTGAGCTGAAGCGGCAGGCAAGTCAATATGTGCAAATAAATGCTGCTGCATATAAGCGTGATAACTCTCTGGATGATCCACCGGCAAGCCGACATATTCGTCCAGATTAAAGGAAGTGACGTTTTTAAAGCTGACGCGGCCCTTTTCATAGGCTTTCACCAGCTCTTCATAAATACCTACAGGCGTACCGCCCGTGGCTAAGCCTAGAACAGCTTTTGGCTGCATTTGGACAAGGGATGTAATAATACCGGCTCCGGCCTCATTAAGCTCTTGTTGATTTTGAAAAATATGAAGATTCATACGGTGCTCCTCACTCTCATGGACAAGTTATTTGCATTAGATGCATGATTTATGAATTCATTTTGCATAAAAATATCATTTTTCATAACAATTCTACTCATTTCAATCATAACTGAATTCATTAGTCTCGGCAACAGGCATTTTCCCAAATATGAACATTGACTTACATGGGTATGTTTGCCATTCTTAACTAAGATCATTACACGATTTATATAATTCATGATGGTGAAGGAGCTTGATGATGAGTACACAGAGAAACTTACCTGAGGCTATGTTTTTTGACATGGATGGCACGTTATTTCAAACCGAGACGATTCTATTGCCCGCTTATCATGCGACGTTTGATGTGCTCAGAGAGAAAGGGCTTTTCATGGGAGAGACGCCACCTGAAGAAAGAATCCTGGGAGCGCTCGGCATGCTGCTTGAGCATATTTGGCAGCGGGTTATGCCGGACGCTTCTGTAGAAGCGCGTCAAGCCGCTGATGAGCTGTTGCTTCATTTTCAAATGGAAGCGCTGAAGCAAGGACAGGGGAAATTGTACGATGGTGTGTCAGAGACCCTACAGGCTTTGCGGGACAAAGGTGTCCGCTTATTTGTGGCGAGCAACGGATTAGAGGACTACGTCGGTCATGTGACCGAGGCGATGGGGCTGTCCCCTTTATTTGAGGACCTGTACAGTGCCGGGAAATATCAAACCAGATCCAAAGTGGATTTGGTTAAAATAGCGCTCGACACGCATCAAATCAGCTCCGCGTGGATGGTGGGAGATCGTTCCTCCGATGTGGAGGCAGGACTCAAGAATAACCTGATTGTAGCTGCCTGTGATTACGCCGGCTTCCGTGAAGCGGGGGAGCTCGAAGGCGCGCACATTCGCATTCGCAGCTTTGCTGAGCTGCTGGAATACGTTTAAGATGAAGTTGTCGCAAACATGGCCGTCTGGGCATACACTATAGCACATTGACAGATAAAGGTGCTGATTAGAATGCCTTCTTTTGTAGGGATATTCAACATTATAAGGAACGAAGGAAGCCTGGTGAACGGTGATACGTTAGTGATTGCTCCGACGAGCGCAGCCAAAACGTACTCCGGCAGCGGTGGCGGCATAACAGGAGATTTCGCCGTTTCAAATGTTCTATTTAGCGCGACGATATCGCTGGACCCGGATGTTGTGGATGCGGGTGCTAATAAGGTAGCTACTGGAACGTAAATGCAGGGCAAAAAATTGGCTTCGAGCTCGGATGACGGGCTTGGAGCCTTTTTTTGCGTATAGGGAGGCGATAACAACGGTTTTTTCTCAAAATTAGGTAAAACGTTATTGACAGAGTAAGGCTTCACTCCTTAATGTATGAATATATGCTCATATGTTAAAATATTATGTATAAAGTTACGGACAGCACGCCATTCCAGTGGCAGAGCGACGGGGAGGGAATGTTATGCATCAACATTCGTCTGATAAGAAATCTCATTCTTATAAGGAGCAAGCTTTTTGCAGTCACGAGGGTGGGGAGCACACGCATTCGCCGCATGATCATGCACAGCACGGCGGGCATAACCATGTGCATCAAGGACACCATCACGGTCACCACCATGGGCATCATCACGGTCACCACCATGGGCATCATCACGGGCACAACCACCATGGTCATGGCGGAAACAAGCAAGGTCTTGTGATTGCACTTTGCATCACAGCAGGCATCATGGTATTAGAGTTTGTTGGAGGGCTATGGACGAATAGCCTGGCGCTGCTCTCGGATTCGGGCCATATGTTAAGTGACGCCGGGTCTCTGCTTCTAAGTTTGATTGCCCTGTGGTTCGCTGCAAAGCCGTCCTCGGCAAGCAAATCCTTTGGTTTTCATCGCATCGAAATTTTAGCGGCGCTTTTTAATGCCGTCACTCTTTTTCTAGTTGCCGGTTTCATTATATGGGAAGCCTTTGAACGGTTTCTTCAACCGCCTCCCGTAGCCAGCGGATCCATGATGCTCATTGCCTGCATCGGGCTATTGGCGAATCTGCTAAGCGCTTGGTCGCTTATGCGCAAAGGGGACGTGCATGGCAATTTGAATCTGCGCAGCGCTTATTTGCATATTTTAGGTGATGCGCTTGGTTCTGTCGGGGCTATCGTTGCTGGTGCGGTTATGATGATTTTTGGCTGGTATGCGGCAGATCCAATTATTAGTGTCATTGTGGCGCTGCTTATTTTGAGAGGTGCTTGGGCTGTTTTGAAATCCACACTTCATATTTTGATGGAGGGAACGCCTGCAGAAGTCTCATTCGAAGAGGTCAAGCAGGTGCTGGAGGGCATTGACGGGGTTATCAATGTTCATGATTTGCACATCTGGACGATTACTTCCGGACTCGATGCCTTAAGCTGTCATTTGCTCATTGCTGACGATCAAGACAGTCAAACGATTCTACAGCAAGCCATTCACAGGATTGAGGAACGTTTTCATATTAGTCACTCCACGATTCAAATTGAAAATTCCACGAACACGCACTCGGAGTTAAAAGTTTAGGTTTTCGGATGAACAAACGTCTCATCAGCTGCGCTATTTGCGGGATATGCACATTGTTAAGCGTAGAAAAGTAGGGAAAAGCGTTTTTTATTCATTGGATGATGAACATACTGAACCAATTTTTGTGCAAACCCTGGGACATCTCAAGCATATGTAAATCGGAAGCTCCTTACAGCTTAGTGCTGCTGCTTCCGATTGCGCGCTTAATCCATTTCATTGGATGCCTCGCTAGAAGGCGGTTCTATTTTTCGAGTGCTTTGCCTTAGCATCCAGACGGCATACTCGAGAGGTCGTGAAACCGCCTTCTGATACGTAGCGATTTCGCCGATCTTACGGAAAACTTCCCGGGAAGGCTTGGGATTGACTTCCAGCAGCCAAACATTTCCTTTGGGATCTACGGCAATATCCATGCCCAACTCACACAGCTTGCCGAATTTCGTTTCTAGAAAATCTGCCAGCTTATAGGCGAAATTGTTCATTTCTTTCTTAATGCTTTCCGTTTTTTCAGGTGAAGCGAAACGGTACGCTAGCAGCTTATCTTGCGGAACCGCGCTTCCGCCTCCGTGCAGGTTCGAGGTGATGCTGCGGTGAGGACCGATGCGGCCGGCACAGCCGGTTACTTCCCATTCCCCGCGGCCGTTTTTTTGAATGAGCAACCGATAATCATGCACGCGTCCATCCTTCAGCGTAAGCTGTATTCCTTGTTGAACCACATAGTCCGGACTCAGCTTTAGCGTATGCAGCTTGATCGACAGCTGTTTTTCACTTGCGCGGTATGGGGCGATGATGGTTCTTTGCTGATTTCTTCCCTGCAATAAAAACAGGTCGGGACCCAACTGCTCAATGCGCAGGATGCCTCTTCCACCTGTACCGTTTTTCGGTTTGACATAGACAAGCGAATGCTTCTTTATAAACTTCAGCAGCTCTTGCACAGAACTGTATCGCACGGTAACCGGCAGGAAGGGGCGTATGCCTTCATTTTCAGATAAAATTTGATGCATTGACCATTTATTGGCCAGCGGTCTGCTCAGAAAGATCAGTTTGGCATGCCGATTACGAAATGCTTTGAGCATTTGATAGTTCGCAGCTGCTTTGTAGCGACAACGGTCATAAATGACAGGCGGCATCGATGTGCGGCGGCGAACCCATTTGCGTAAGGAAGCGTCATAGGTTAATGAGCGCACCGAGTTGTCAGCTTCGACATCGGTCGGTGAGAAGACTTCGACTTGAACCCCCATCTTTTTACCTTCTTTACTTAGCTTTTGAAAGTAAGAGAGTTCTTCGAGCCGAGTTTTGCTTAAATAGATAGCGAGTACGCCCAGTCGTTGTGAAGACAAGCATAATCACCTTCTTCTTCCATTATTAATTAAATAAAGGCTATAACGAATAATACGTTCAAGTGATTTTTTGCGGATTTTCGGTTCATCGAATTTCATTGGTTTGGAGTTCGCTTCGAAGAACCAGATATGGCCTCCAACATCGACGCCGATATCCATCGACATTTCGCCAAGTTGATTGCCGGATGATTTTTCAATCTGAGTCGCGAGCGTGACGGCAGCTGTTTCAACTCGTTTGAGGATGCTTTTTGCTTCTTTTGGTCCAAAACCCTGTGAAAGCAGCTTGAACGGATCATCGATCGAACCGCCTCGTGGAACGTGCGTGGTGATGCTCGCTTTACCTGCTACACGGGCGCCAACGCCTGACACGCTCCATTCCCCTTTGGAAGTTTTCTGGATGAGAGCGCGCAAATCATAAGCCCGCTGTTTGTACCTTGCCAAAGCTATGCCTTGCTGAACAATGTACTCGTTGGAGCCGCGGTGCCGATTCCACTCGTTCCAAAGCTCGGAAGTGGAATGATGCACGCTGTAAGTCATTTGCTTATCTACCTGACGGCTTAGCCGGTATTGGGTTTGACCTTTCGTTGTTATTCGGTCAATACGCATAATGCCTTTTCCCGCTTTGCCTTTCACCGGTTTCAAATACAACACGGCGTGTTTGCGCAAAAGGGCAGTCAGATCGTCAGCTGAACTTAATTGTTTGGTATCGGGCATATAGGGCTTGCTATCCTTGGCTCCATTAAGCCAACTGAATAAGGTCCATTTGTTAAAGAAGGAAGAATTGAATAAATGAACGCTGGAGCTGCGGTTGCAAGCTTGAATCGTTTGTTGCACTTCGGGCTTCATTTCCATTTTGCGATAAGGAATGCGATTGTAGACAACTTGAGGAGCGGGAACGAGTTCCCTGCTCCATTTTTTAGTTTGGTTGTTGTAGCGATAACCGTGGATTTCATTTCCCGATAGGTTGAAATCCTTGGTGGTCACGACGTAAACATCAACCCCAAGCCGCTCACCGGTCTGAATGAGATCAAGGAAATTGTGTAAATTCCCTCGAAATACGCGATTACTATCCTTAACGGTGAGAATGGCCAGCCTCGGATTCTGCTCTTTGTTGTGCAGGAAGAAAGCCATTAGTTTTCCCTCCTAGCACGGAAACGGCTTAAATAAAGGCAGTGATCATAAATATTTTGTAAAGTTGCGAGGTCTCCTTCTTTCAATGAAGGGTGTTTGAAGATCGATCTGCCTGGTTTGGCATTGGCCTCAAACATCCAAATTTTCTCATTTTGATCGATACCAATATCGAATCCGAGCTCTCCGAGCAAATGGTCATAATTATTTTCGATGCCTTCGGCGAGCTTGATCGCCGTTTCTTTGGCATTGCTAAGCACGCTCTCTGCACGGCTGCCGTAGATTTGACGAAGTACCTGCTCTGGCGTCATTAATTGACCGCCGTTGCGGATATGGGTGGTTACGCTGCCCTTGCCGGATTTCTTGGCCCCGATGGCGGCGACAACCCAGTTGTTGCTGCCGTTTTTCGTCATGTGGAAGCGGAAATCAATAGGGCAGTTGTCAATTTCAATTAGGCGGATGCCTTGCTGTGCCACGTAATTGGATAGACGACCCCGTCCAGTTCCGAGCATTTGCATAAGCCCTTCGAATTTTCCATAACGGATGAGTACGTTTTTGCCGCCCTTGCGGTATCGAACAAAATAACCGCGTTTCGGGTTATAGGTCACCCGGAAAATACCGATGCCCAAACTACCCGCCGTTGGTTTCAAATAAATGAATTTATGCTTGTCGAGCATTTCTTTAATTTGATCCGCAGATGGATTAATCTTGGACTCTGGAACGAATTTGTAAGCATCGTCGCCAGCTAACATTTTGTACACATCCCATTTGTCAAAAAAGCTCCAGTTAAACAGTGGGATGCCTCTGCGTACAAAACGATCCTTAAAGCCCTCCATCCCGGCCGACTTCTCAGCTACACGGCTGGATAGGCGGTTATAGACGACATCCGGAAGCGGGAACGTTTTGCGAATCCAGCCTCCGCCTTCTTTGGGAATGATCCCCGTAACGGTTTCCTGTACCCAATTGACCCCTTTCGGGCTGAAAGCGAAAATAAAAGATTTGCTCGAACCTGTATTTAAAACCTGACGGATGAACCCGGTTTTTGTACCAAAGGGAGATGAACCTCCTACAATATTCGTTAAAACGCCGATGAGCGGTCCGATGCGCAGTTCTTTGTTATTCGCGCTCGCGACCATTACGCTCCCCGAGCGAGGAACTCGCAGAGAAGCCATCAAAGAAAGCGGAATGTACATATGCTGACCACTTTTTTTAATCAGGCGGATCGGTAGGGTGGCTGTTTTGCTGCCGACCTTTACAGTAATCGATTTGGTACCGGTTAACCGTAAAGCTTTGACGACTTCACTTGTTAAGTAGACCGATCTATCTGTTCGTTGTACGGCGTGGAGCATACACGTTGTCAAACTCATTAGGTTACCCTCCTAAACTTGTTGCCCTACGGGGCTTCCGTGTCAAAGTAGCGAGACATAACGTCCGCTACCCGGGCACTTACCGGCCATCCAAGCTTAACTCAGCTTTTTGTGCAGCAAATATCCAGCATAATAAATAGGGTTAGCTATGGATTTCAACCGTGCTTTCTCGTTGCGCATGCGCGCGAAAATCGTTCTGCCTGGCTTGGAATTCACTTCGAGAATCCAGACGCGCCCCCACGTATCGATCCCAAGATCGATACCGAGCTCAGCCAATCGTCCGTGATGGGTTTCCAGAAGCGGGGGGATTCGATTCGAGAGCATGGTTAGTGTTGCTATGAGCTCACTAGCCTTGGTATCGCCGAATTCCCTGGTTAGATAGGCGGAAACCTCTTCAGCACTTCCTCCGCCATGCAGATTGGAAGTCACACTGCCAGGTTTGCCGACACGAACCGCCATGCCGGTGCTCTCCCATATGCCGGAACCGTTCTTTTGGACGAGAGAGCGAATATCATAAGCCATTCCTTCTGAAGAATGCAGGTGCAGATATTCTTGCATCAGGTACGGCCTGTTGCCGATAGAGCTACGCAGCCATTGCCAACAGGAATAGAAATCATGAAATTGGTGATCGACGAGCCCGTTGTGAGCATTGCGACCTTTGATATGGTAGGTGCTTTTTCCGTTCATCGTGTTTTCTTTGTGAAGATGCAGGGCACCCTTTCCTTGGCTGCCGCCCTGTGGTTTAAGAAACACATCTTCCCTAGTTTGAAGCCAATTTCTAAGAGCGCTGCCGCTTGTGAGCAAGTTCGTTTCAGGTAAGTAACGGCTGATCATACGATCTTTCTGCAAAATTTGATCGACTTCCCATTTTCCACCCAGTCCATAGCCCAGGAAGCGTATTAGAGGGGATTCGCGCAGCTTTTTCACATGGTACTGATACTGTTCATAGCTGTGTTTATTGTTAAAGAAACATCGATCATAGATCAGTGAGGGCAGCGGAACGAGTTTGGGCACCCATTCCTTCGTTTCCGTCAAGTAGGTGTAACCCCGTACCGTATGCCCTTTCCAGTCGATGCGATTCGGTGAGAACACGACGACGTCCAGACCTTCACGGGCGCCATAATAAGTCAGATGCTGATAAAAGCCTGAGCTGGCAAAAGGCAGTTCCCGTTTCAATTCTGTGACCATAATCCCGAGCAAGGGACGTTTGGTGCTTAACCGCATAGTTCCACCTCAAATCTTTGCTAAGAATTTGGCGTATTGCACGAGTTGTTTCACGGAAGGTCTTATTTTTTTGTCCGTGTTTAATGGCGTATTATCATCCTTAGAAGGTTTGGAGTTTACCTCAAGCAGCCAGACCTTCCCCATTTTATCTACAGCAAGGTCGATCCCCAGCTCTCCAAAATGACTCGGGATTTGGGCTTCAATCCCTTTGGCAATGTCGATAGAGGCCTTGCGCAATCGAGCCGTTACAGAGACACGAGTGGCTGAAGAAAATGGCGTTTTGGCAAGTGCGCCCACCACATTGGTCAGACTGCCGCCTCGTGCAAGGTTGGAGACGAAATGCTGAGATCCGGCAATACGGCCGACAATGGAGGTGATGGCCCACTCCCCTTTGGCCCCACGCTGGACAAGCGAACGGAAATCAATCGATCTGCCGTCTGTTGTGATAAGATCAAGTCCTTGCTGCAGTTGATAGCGCTGGGTCTTGAGTTTGCCGGATATCGCTTGAAAGACAGCAGAAAGGGAAGGAAACGTCTGTTTGCGAACACCGGTTAGATTCGTATAATGACACGTATAGACGTCACCGGGCTCTCGGCGAATGCGAATAATTCCTTTTCCCAAGCTGCCGGTAATTGGTTTGAGGAATAGAACGGGATGGCGGGAGGCCATCGATTTTAACATTTGATAATTTTTGAAGAGGTAGGATTCCGGTAAATACCCATGAAGGGAACTATCTTTGCGCAAAGCTTCGAACACTTCCGTTTTGTTCAAATATTTCTCATTGAAGACCTCGGTTCCATAACGGGTCTTAGCATCTTTCAAAAATTGTTGAACATTCGGCAAGTTCTCATACTTGCGCGAAGTAAGCCGGTTGTAGATCACATTGGGGATCGGAAACATTTTTTTGCTCCAGGAACCATTGGCATACGCATATGCGGAAATGGAACTGGCATTCGCTTGCATTTCACCAGGCGGGAAGAAGCAGACAACAGCCCCATAACGTTCACATGCGTCGGTCATTTCTTTACAAAAAGCGGTAATCGCACCAAATGGGCGGTCGTGTGAACTTGTATAAACGCGGCTGATCATCACGCCAATTAAAGGTCCAATCGACAAAGTGCCCACATTTTGCCTATAATGGATATTGAGCTGCGCCCCTTGATGAATACCGATCTTGGTAGCGAGGACAGGATTGAACCGTAAACTGTTCGATGTAGCGGCGGTGACGACCTTGACATCCTGTTTGGCAGAGCCGAAGCGCAGAGTCATCGATTGATTGGACGGAACTTTCCATTTTCTTGCAATGGCTTCACTTAGAACAACGGTCCGATCATCCAAATAGATGCTGGTGCCTTGAATGGATATTCCGACTTTCGTCCTGGTCAATAGCGAACACTCCTTCCAGCATCAAAAATGGCATTGCTGTTTAAGCAAAGTAAACTACTCCATCATATGAGGACATATATCCCTTGGTGCTTGGTATGTCGTCGAAACTGTTTGGAGGAAGAGCCCAACCGAGTTTGGGTTAAATTAGGAGGTCATGGAAATGAACGTACACGATAGAGCGTATGAGTTGGCAAAAGCGATTAAAGAAAGCAGCGAATACAAGGATATGCTGGAGATTCGCTCGAAGATTAATCAGGATGCGTCTAGCAAAAACTTATTGGAAGATTTTCGCTCGCGTCAAAATGAACTTCAACAGAAAATGGCTGTAGGCGAGATGCCGCCTGAAGAGGAGATGGAGCAGCTGCAGAAGCTGTATGACGTACTCGCTCTGAATCCGGGGATTAAGCAGTTATTTGATGCGGAACGCCGTTTATCGATAGTGCTTGAGGATGTGCAGCGCATTATTGCGGAGCCGTTGCAAGCGATGTTGCAGTAGAAGAAAGATACTCGAATAGAAGATCCTCAAATAGAAGATAAATGTAAGGCTATTCAGGAAGAAGTAGTTGATCTACTTACCTGGGTAGCCTTTCTTTGTGTATATCAAAGTCGAATGCGTTATCCATTCAGTTAAGTTTCAGTTGTTGTTAAGGCTTTTCTCAGGTAAGTGAAACAACTAACAAATATAATGAAGTTAAGATTAGGCCATTAGTTAGGAGGGGCGATAGGAATGAAAAAGTCCAAGTGGACAAAATGGCAAATGGGGATCGTCATTGGGGTTCTCCTCTTCTATTTATTTCAAGAAGTGAAAGATAGCCCGCAATTTCTAGCGGCTGTCTCCGCAGCTGCTCTATCCAAAGATAATTCGGCTACGGTAACGGCTCAGAAGGATGCTCCTAACAATCGGGGAGCAGAGAATACAGTCCGTCGGGGAAGAAACCATGACCGGATGGCAGCGGGGGCAGGGTCCGCCGGATCAACAGGCTCCACAGGAGGTGCCGAATCTTCACAGCCACAGTTGAAAGCACATACTAGAAGTCAAGCTTCATAAAAACAAGGAGATGGTCTTTATGCTCCAGGAGTCAAGCTTTCGTTCCATGAACACGCAAATTCAAGTGATATTGGCTGCACGCCATGAGATGTCTGAATTTGAGCCGCTTATCCAATCTTATTTTGCCAAGGCAGAACGGCGGTTTAGCAGGTTTTTGCCATCAAGCGAATGTTCCCGGCTTAATAGGAACTCAGGAAGCCGTTGCATGATATCAGATGAAATGGCGAATGTACTTGAGCTGTGCCAGCATTATTTTGAAGTGACGGAGGGAGCGTTTAATATTTTCATTCTTCCTGCACTTGAGCAAGCTGGTTACCAACGTAGTTTCGAAACGATATCAAATGATGATGAATGCGCAGAAGCCTGCAACCATTCGCTGCTACCTTTATCAGAGGATCGGTTACAGATAGATTTGGACACGGCCATGTCATCCGTACGATTTCCTGGTAATCAGCAAATGGATTTAGGGGGCATTGTAAAAAGTTGGACCGTTCAGGGGTTATCGGAATTACTTCGCGTCGAGCGGCAAATGCAAAGAGGCCTCGTGAATGCCGGTGGTGATGTTGAAGTATGGGGAGGCGCAACAGATACGGATCCGTGGGTGATTGCTATTGATAGACCTAATAACAGTCGTATACATCGGGCGGATGATCTTTTGCTCTTGCTAGTAGATGGGGCAGTTGCTACCTCGAGCACGCAAAAGAGAAGTTGGCGGAACAGCGGAGGTAGTATGCATCATCTCATTGATCCCAGTACGATGAAGCCTAGCCGCTCATCTGTGATTCAGTGCTCTGTCGTGGGGGAGCATTTGGTTGATTGCGAAATATGGGCTAAGGTCATGTGCATTCGTGGGCTGGAAGAAGGCCTACCCCTTTTTAGACGCCATGCGCAGCGGTTGGAAGCTCTCATTTATACAGAGGATGGAACGCTCCATCATGTGAATCCGTGTGCGAATAAATCCACGGGTCAATGGTTAGGGCTTGAAGCAGATTTTGTGCATGTTTGAAAAGGTTAGGAGGGAGTAAAAGTGATTCAAATCCTGCTAGATTTACCCATTTGGATGTTAATTCGCGTATTTGGCATCTTGTCTTATCTCAGTCTATTCATGGGGATGGCGCTAGGCATTGCGTATAGCTTTCCTCAGTGGAAGGGTCAAACGAAGGCGCGGCTTCTTCGATCGCATACATATGCGAATCATTTGGGCACTTGTTTAGCTTTACTGCATACCGTGCTTTTGGTCATCGATACTTTCATGCCGTATGATTGGAAGGAGATCCTTGTTCCATTCGCGGCCAAGCATTCTGCGGTATTGAGTGGTACCGGCTCGATAGCAATGTATGGATTGCTCTTGTTAATCTTCACAACCGATATCCGTCAGAAGCTGAAGAAGAAGCTTTGGTTCGCTTTCCATTTGCTATCGTATCCTATTTTTGTGTTATCCCTGATTCATGGATTATTTATAGGGACGGATAGTTCGAGCATCCTGATCAAAACGATGTATGTGATTACAGCGCTCCTCTTGATTGGTTTAACTGTTTTACGTGCTGTTGTACGTCCTCGCAAACAAGTGGCCAGAACAAAGGAGACGTATTCCGTCTAGCGCCTAGAAGGCTCCTATTTCAATGAAATAGGGGCTTTTTGCCATGTAAAAAGTTGCGAAATGTGTCGAAACTGTCTATAGTAAAAGGGGATTGTTGAATACGAAAAGAGGACCTGAAACCGATATGGCCAAACAAAAAATCACGGAGCTGGATATCGTCAGAGCGATAGCTATCCTGGCTGTCGTCACGATCCACGTCACGGCAGACTGGACGGTAGATCCGACTTTGAAGGGCAGCAGTTCGCAGTTGCTCGTCTTATTTTTGAACAAAATGAGTTACTTTGCAGTTCCCGTGTTTATCTTTTTAAGCGGAATTGTGCTTTTCTACATTTATACGGATAATTGGAGCGCCAAGCAGGCCGGTGTCTTTTACTGGAAGCGGGTCAGGCAGGTCCTTGTTCCTTATATTGTATGGTCGTTTTTCTACTATATTTATAATCCGTGGCTATGGACACCAGGGCATCCATTCAAGCTGGAACCACGTGTGTTCCTGGAGCAGTTAAAATGGGCGGATTCCGGCTATCATTTGTATTTCATGATCATTATTGTGCAGTTTTATTTGTTGTTTCCATTGTTGGTTTGGGCTGTGAGGAATGCGGCCTGGTTCCGCAAAACGCTGGCGCTTTGGGGGCTGGCGATTCAAGCCGGCGTGTACATATACAGCCATTGGTTCGGGACTATCGACCACAAACCGGAGCTGTGCATCACCTATTTTGCGTACTTCCTTATCGGAGGTGCGATCGGCATGAACTATGGAGCATTTCGCGCGTGGCTGGAACGAAACAAAGGCTGGGTCATTCCGGCTTCGATCCTCAGTGGCCTTGTCTATACGGCACTTTATCTGCTAGGCCTTAAAGGATACTCGTTTGAGAATACTTGGTTTGAGGTGCTTTGGCTCCTGTATAGCATCGGAATCGGCATCAGCTTCATCTGGGTAGGCAAATGGCTCTTGCAAAAAGCAGCGCCAGTCGGCCGCTTCTTTGTCTCACTCGGCTCCGTGTCGTTCGGCGTGTACCTGATGCATCCAGCGCTGCTTTCTCTGTGGAAATATAAAGTGCATACGCCGGGCTCTATTGTGCTCTTCCATTTGTACAACGCTATCGTGCTGGTACTCATTGTAGCTATTCCTTGGTTATTAACGCTGCTGTATCGAAAGGCAAGAAAATTGATGGGGTTTTGATGAAAAAGACAGTGCAGGTGTGTTTCCTGCACTGTCTTTTTTTTGAGTGAATGCGGTGGGCTCTGCCGATAGGGCGCGTAATCTCTTGGGTTTGGTGGTGAGGTCGATCCTCACCACCAAACCCTTCAGTAAGGCTGAATTCGAAGCGCGTTGCGCTTTCTCATTCAGCGAAGGGAACTCTAGGGCGCTATTTCATCGAAATGCGCCATTTTACGCGCGGAGGGGAACTGGGGGCTCTTATTTCTTCATATTTGGCTAAAGACCAGCCAAATGTGAAGAAATAAGGCCCTGCAGTTCCCCTGGAGCTGCCATGATCCCACTATTCACCGAAATAGTGGACTGTAGTTGCGCTCTGTTGGCCGCGCAGCCAACTTGGTTCTGATGGTGAGGTCGAACCTCACCACCAAGCCCTTCAGTAGCGCTGAATTCGAAGCGCGTTGCGCTTTCTCATTCAGCGAAGGGAGCTCCAGGGCGCTATTTCATTATGTTTCGGGGAACGATAGTCCGTTATTTGCCTGAAAAGGCACATTTTCCATTCGTGATGGGAACTACAGTTCGATAGTTTGCTAATTTCAGCTAAACCAGCCCCAATCAGCTACTTCACGATCCCTAAGCTGTACAAAGTACAACGTAGGGGAGCGAAGAGGCCAAAAAGTACAACGCCAGGCAAGTAATCAATACCCGCGCTGATACTGCCGCGGGATATAGGGATGCGCATGCCCTAGCTGAACGGCAGCATGCGTCGCCCAATAAGGATCGCGCAGCAAGCCGCGTGCGATGGCGACAAGATCCGCGTCCTCGTTAACGATGACGGACTGCGCCATTTCCGCATCCGCCAGCAGGCCGACGGCGATGACCGGCACTTGCAGCGCTTCGCGAATTTGCCGCGCGAAAGGCACTTGATAACCGGAGGAGTTACCCGGTTTGCGCTGCCCTGCAAGGCCTTCCCCGCCTGAGCTCACATGAAACGCATCGACGCCTGCGGCTTGATACGCTTTGGCAAGCTCGATGGCGTGGTCAATATCGTAACCGCCGTCTGCGTATTCAACGGCAGAAATACGGAAAATAAGCGGCATATCAGCAGGCATTTCTTTTTTCACCGCTTGAATGACTTCCACGCCGAATTGGGCCAGATTTTGCCCATAGACATCGTCTCTTTTATTCGTAAGCGGCGACTGGAATTGATGGATCAAATAACCGTGAGCACCGTGCAGCTCGATGGTATCAACGCCTGCTTGCACCGCGCGACGGGCCGCGTCGCCGAACAGCTTCACGATATCCCGGACCTCATCCGTTGTTAATGCCCGTGGCATTTTGTAGGCATCACCCGGGAAAGGGATAGCCGACGGCGCGACAGGAACTTCCGCGTCCTCTGCTTTGCGGCCTGCGTGGGCAATCTGAATGCCGATTTTTGCACCATGCGCATGAACGCCGTCAATGATTCTGGCAAATGCAGGGATATGATCGTCCGACCAAATACCCAAATCATGATCTGTGATGCGGCCGTCCGGATGTACATCCGTCATTTCCATAATAAGCAGACCCGTGCCTCCGATTGCCCGTGTGAGATAATGGACGTAGTGCCATTCATTAGGTTTTCCATCTTTAGCTGTAACGGAATATTGACACATCGGCGCCATCACGATGCGGTTTCTAATTTGCAAGCCTTTCAGCTCATAGGGAGAAAATAAATCTGTTTTCATGATGATGCACCTCCAATAATATAAATATCTAGATATCTAGATATTTGCTGCCAAGTTAGGTTGCATTGTTTGGCAAAACTATGTACCTTAGTATCGGTTGTATTATAATTAATTTCAAGTACCCACTTTTTAGTGCCATAGTAACTAAAAGTATACTAATGGGAGAAAGGTTGCATCAATATGAACGAAATCATTCAGTTATTGCAAAATCATCGCTCGATTCGCAAGTTTACGGATCAACCTGTCACCGACGAGCAGCTAAAAAACATCCTGGTTTCCGCTCAAGCGGCTTCAACCTCCAGTAACATGCAGGCATATAGCGTCATTCACGTAACGGATAGCGAGCTAAAAGGCCAACTTGCCGCGTTCGCCGGCAATCAGAATTATGTCAGCGAATGTCCGGTGTTTCTCGTATGGTGCGCGGACTTGCAGCGTTATTCGCAGGCGTCACACCGGCATGTGGATACGCCGATAACCGGCAATGCGGAGAATTTCATCATTGCCACTGTCGATGCTGCTCTCGCTGCGCAAAATGCAGCCATAGCAGCCGAGTCGCTCGGGCTAGGCGTCGTCTACATTGGTGGGCTGCGCAACAAGCCCGCTGAGGTCGCCCAGCTGCTGGGCCTGCCGCAGCTGGTGTATCCCATCTTCGGCATGTGCATCGGCACGCCGGATCAAGAGCCGCTGCAGCGGCCGCGGCTCCCTCTGGAAGCCGTATACCACGAGAATCGGTATACGGATAACGAAGAAGCGGTTCGTCAGTATGACGAGACGATCCGCGACTACATGCACGTTCGTACGGGAGGCAAAGTCGATACGACGTGGTCGAAGGAGATGGCGGGCAAGGCGCAGCGTCCGCGCGAGCACATGAAAGCTTTCCTTAACTCGCAGGGCTTCGGAGAGGTCTAAACAGATTCTTTTCGCAGATGAACTCATATTGCAAGAACTTGTCTCATACATATGAATGAGGACCATGAAGACAGGCTTGAGAGTTCATCAGGCGAAAGGAGTGTGATCAGGTTGAAAGGCTTTAAGAATGTCGTGTACATGAGCGTAGCGCTAGGCATGCTGATTTATTCGCTGCCCCAATTGCAGCTGCGGGAAGTTGGCTCCCTGCCGATGATTTTTAGCAGCATTTGGATCGCTATGGCGCTGCTCGTAATTGCGTCTCATTTGCATCAGATTCTGGGTGTGGATGAAGAGAAGCGCAGAGAGCTTAAGCGCATTAATCGGATGAAAAAATGGCAGCTGGAGCAGCTCGTTCAAGGCCGCAGAAAAATGCTGCAATTTCGTAAATAGCCAGGCACGGACGATGTTATGCTTTACCTTTTGACAACGAACATATGTTTGGTATAATACAAATGAAGCATCCAATCCTATAGGGTTGGATTTTTCTTATTATAGATGCAGTTCGGATTGTTCTTGCTCTTTCGAACGTTTATACTAGTAGTACAGAGTAGTACAGGAACAGGCGAATGGGGTGTAACAGTTGGATACTCAATCCGTGGATGCGTTAACGAAACATGAACAAATTTTACGTCATATAGAAAGCTTGAAGCTCGGCAGTCGAATCTCCGTTCGCAAAATTGCCAAGAACATGGAAGTAAGTGAAGGCACGGCTTACCGGGCGATCAAAGAGGCGGAGAATCAAGGTCTCGTCTCAACCAAGGAACGAATCGGAACCGTGCGAGTGGAGAAAAAGCTGCGGCAAAACATCGATAAGCTCACTTTTGCAGAAGTCGTGAACATGGTGGACGGACAGGTGCTTGGCGGCTCGCGAGGACTGCACAAAACGCTGAATAAATTCGTCATTGGCGCGATGGAGCAGGACGCCATGATGCGATATATCGAAGCGGGAAGCCTGCTTATCGTTGGAAACCGGAACGAAGCGCACAGTTGCGCACTCGAATATGGCGCAGGAGTGCTGATCACAGGTGGATTCGATACCAGCGCAGAAGTGAAGCTGCTGGCCGACAAGCTGGAGCTGCCGATCATTTCAAGCAGTTACGATACATTTACAGTCGCCTCTATGATTAATAGAGCGATTTACGACCGTTTGATTAAGAAGAAGATTATGCTCGTCGAGGATATCTTGGCATCGGGCGCCTCGCTCTATGCGCTCAAGGCGAACAGCACGCTGAGAGATTGGCAGCGACTGTCGGAGGATACAGGCTACAGCCGTTTTCCGGTCGTCGATGAGTGGAATCGCATTATCGGCGTTGTGACGTCCAAGGATATGGTCGGGGCGAACGCTTTGCAGACGGTCGATAAACTCATGACGCGCAGCCCGCTCACGGTCACACCGCAGACTTCGGTAGCTTCTGCTGCCCACATGATGGTGTGGGAGGGCATCGAACTGCTGCCTGTTGTGGATCTGAACCGCAAAATGGTGGGCGTGCTGAACCGTAGCGATGTGCTCAAAGCGATGCAGTATATTCAGAAGCAGCCGCAGAACGGGGAAACGTTCGAGGATTTGATTTGGTCCGGATTGGAAGAGGTCAGAGATGAGAAGGGAACACTGCAGTTTCATGGTGTCATAACCCCTCAGATGACAAATCATCTGGGCACTGTATCAGAGGGAGTTCTTACAACGTTAATGACCCAAGCGGCCTATCGCATTGTACAGGAATTTAAAAAAGGCGACCTTGTCATGGACAACATGTCCACCTATTTCCTCAAACCGCTGCAGATTGATTCTAAAATAGAAATACGACCCACCATCATTGAGGTGAGCCGTAAATTTGGCAAAATTGATGTGGAAATTTATCATGCCGGGTCTTTGGTTTCCAAAGCGATGCTGACTGCCCAAGTCATCTAGCGCAGCAGGCGATCGAAGTGCCCGTGATTGCGAATGCCTGCGAATAAGTTAAACAATCCGAGCAAGACCAGTACGGTGCCGAAGATCCGGCGGAAGCTGGATTCACTGAAGAAGAAGAGCTGCGTGATGGCAATCATTACCAGCATCAAGCCCATGCAAATATTCATGCGAGCGGAGTAAAGACCGCGTTTGGCGGGTTCCTTTTCACGGCGCGCCCGAAAGCTGAAAAAGACCGATAGGGCAAGAAGCAGGCAAATGAGAGAAAATAAAGAAACTTGAATCGCGAACATGTGGTTCATCCGTCCTTTTAAGCGAGTTTACTGTTAACTTTAGCGATTTTGGGCGGAGAATGCAATCACATCTCGCATTGATCATGCCGAATGCTTAAGTTCGCTTCTCTTGGGCGGTGATCCAAACCGTCAATTCCGTTTGAATTAACACAATCGATTTTACTTCAACAATATATTTTTTATCATGCAAAACGTAGGTTTTTTGAGTAATCAACTTCTCATAGAGCGGTTGAGCGTCTTTGACATAAGTGGCTTTCTGGCCGATGACGAGCTTGAGCTCGCTTTTGATATCACTCTCAATTTCCTTCTGAATATCTTCGCTAATAAGCTCGTCCTGATTTTTGGGAACTAGATGCACATTGACGACATTAATTAAGGATTGTTTATTTTTTGTTTTGTTCAAACTGTCGATATCAGCTCGCAAATCACGATTTTCTTGCAGATATTTATGCATTTCCACATATAACTGCGTATAGGTATGCTGATGAATGCTCATATAGACCGCGCTCCCAATGATGGCTCCCGAAACCATCAGTGCGAAGTTCGCAAGCAAGCGCTGATAGCGGGCAAAAGGAGGAACCCTCAAGGCTGGTGGCCTCCCTTGCATATCATTTGGATGAGCGAGGTGCCGATCTGCGCTCCCACGAAGGCGACGACAATGAGAATGATTTGTTTGATCGCAGGATTCAAATGTCCAATGGCTACATGACTTTCTATATAGCGTATCGGATCAATTGTGCCGCCTACTGCAGCCACCATGGCCCAGATTTTAATATTTTCAGCCACAGTCATCATTTTCTCCGTCGGTGATTGAAGGGTCAGCACAGCTGCAATGCCGCTTAACATGCTGCCTCCGAAGACGACCCCGAAAGCAATGCAGAAGTACAAAATAATATTTGCCCAAAAGATTCCCATGACTTTACCGCTTCCTTTCCCATCCGTTATGGAGGACAGACTCTCTATACTTAATGTATGGGAATGCACGTCTACAATATGATACTATGTAAGGAATAAAATGAGAGCAGGGAGGAAATGCTGATGAGTTCGTTTGTACACTTGCACGTGCATAGTGAATACAGTTTATTGGATGGTGCCGCACGCATGGAGGAGCTTGTTACACAAGCAGCTAATCTGGGCATGACCTCTCTGGCTTTGACGGATCACGGTGTGATGTACGGAGCTATTGCCTTCTACAAAGCGTGCAAGCAGCGTGGCATTAAGCCCATTATTGGGTGTGAAGTTTATTTTACAGCGGGCTCCATTCGCGACAAAGGGACAAGACAAGAACAGCCGATCTATCACCTCATTCTGCTTGCCAAGAACTACCGAGGTTATCAGAATCTGATGAAGCTTTGCTCGATTGGGCATTTAGAAGGCTTTCATTATAAACCGCGCATTGATTTGGAACATCTATCCAAGCATTCCGAAGGACTTATCTGTCTGAGTTCCTGTTTAGGCAGCGAGATCTCGCAGCATTTGCTGCATAACCGGCACGATGAAGCTAGAGAGGCAGCGGAGCGATATCAACGTATTTTCGGGGATGACTTCTTTCTGGAAATTCAAGATCACGGCATGATTGAGCAGAAAAAAGTCATGGTTTCCATGATCGAGCTGAGCAAGCAAACGGGCATTCCGCTGATTGCGACGAACGATGTGCACTATGTGACAGAGCCGGATCATGTTATGCAGGATATTCTGATCTGTATTGGTACTGGCAAAACCGTGGATGATACGGATCGGCT
The DNA here is from genome assembly GCF_032461945.1 of Paenibacillus violae. Lineage (NCBI taxonomy): Bacteria > Bacillati > Bacillota > Bacilli > Caryophanales > Paenibacillaceae > Paenibacillus > Paenibacillus violae. The sequence continues at coordinate 44,124 of NZ_JAWCUD010000013.1, read as the reverse complement.
CAAAATGGGAACAAGCCAAATGTATTTGAAAAGCGAAGAGGAAATGCGGCGTTTATTCGTCCATGTGCCCGAAGCGCTGACCAATACGGCTGTTGTGGCTTCGCGCTGCGAGCTCGAGCTTGAGTTTGGCAAGTCGATTCTGCCAAGTTTCCGTCCTATCCCTGAGCAGCTTACCTCAGTCGAATATTTGCGAGAGCTGTGCGAGAAGGGCTTGAATCAGCGGTATGGGGCAAAGCCGGAATGGGAGCAGCTGGACTCGCCGCTGAGGAAACAAGCGGAAGAACGCTTGTCTTATGAATTAGGCGTCATTGAGAAGATGGGATTCTCCGATTATTTCTTGATCGTATGGGATTTCATTCGTTTTGCCCATGAGAAAAATATCATGACGGGTCCAGGGCGGGGTTCCTCGGCTGGAAGCCTTGTCGCTTATGTGCTGCGCATCACCAATGTCGATCCGCTTCAATATAAGCTGCTATTTGAGCGCTTTTTGAATCCGGAGCGGATTACAATGCCCGATATCGATATCGATTTTAGCGATGAACGGCGGGATGAAGTCATTGATTACGTCGTTGCCAAATACGGGCATGAGCATGTAGCCCAAATTATTACCTTCGGAACGATGGCGGCCAAAGCGGCGGTCAGAGACGTCGGACGTGTGTTGAACGTTCCTTACGGAGACGTAGATCGCGCGGCGAAAGCCATTCCGAATCAGCTCGGCATGACGTTGACGGAGGCGCTGCAGGTAAGTTCGGATCTCAAGTCGCTAGTCGCCAGACAGCCCAAGACTGCTGAACTGCTTGAAATGGCCATGCGTGTAGAAGGCATGCCGCGCCATGCATCAACGCATGCGGCAGGGGTTGTCATTTCCAGAGAGCCGCTCACGCAGTATGTCCCCCTGCAAGAAGGGACGACTCAGACGGCGCTAACGCAATATACGATGGAGCATTTGGAAGCCATTGGACTTTTGAAAATGGATTTTCTAGGTCTACGAACATTGTCGATTATTGAACGAACCGTGGATTGGATTGCCCAAATGGAAGGTTTGCACCTGGATTTTGATGGGCTGGATATGGACGCGGACGCGGTCACTTACGGCATGCTGAGCAAAGGGGAAACGACCGGTGTTTTCCAATTGGAGTCTGCGGGTGTCCGCAAGGTGCTGAAGGACTTGAAGCCTTCTGTTTTTGAAGATATCATCTCCGTTCTTGCGTTGTACCGCCCGGGCCCGATGGAGTTCATTCCCAAGTATATTTACGGTAAACACGGTCAAGTGGAAGTGGTTTATCCGCACCCGACGTTAGAACCGATTCTTCGGGATACGTACGGCATTATCGTGTATCAGGAGCAAATTATGCAAATTGCCTCTTCGATGGCCGGTTTCTCCTTAGGTGAAGCGGATTTGTTACGGCGTGCGGTTTCCAAAAAGAAGCGGGAAGTACTCGACGAAGAACGTGCCCATTTCGTGAAAGGCAGCTTGCAGCAAGGGTTTAGTGCGGAAGAAGCGAATCATGTCTACGATATGATCGTTCGTTTCGCCGACTATGGCTTTCCTAGAGCGCATGCTACGGCCTATGGGGTATTGGCCTTTCAGACCGCCTATCTCAAAGCGCATTACCCGATTTATTTCATGGCTTCCATGTTAACTGCTGTGATGGGTAATCACAGGAAGGTGGCTGAATATGTCGATGAGTGCAGGCGGACGAAAATCGCTGTTCTTCCGCCGGATGTGAATAAGAGCGGAACGGTATTTACACCGGATCCTCAAACAGGAGCGATCCGGTTTGGGCTTGCGGCCATCAAAAATGTAGGCACGCAAGCGATCGATGCCATTTTATTTGAACGTAAGAAGTCTTCCTTCGAGAGTTTGCTTGATTTCTGTAGACGTGTTGATCTCCGGGTCTGCAACAAGCGGGTCATCGAATCATTGATTCAAGGCGGAGCGTTCGACTCCTTGGGAGGTCACCGTGCTCAGCTTATGGCCATTCTGGACGAAACGATCGCTTCCGCTACAAAATGGCGCAAGGAGCGAGATGACTTGCAGCTTCACTTGTTCGGCTTCGTCGAAGAGCCGAATTGGGAAGTCGAGTTTCCGAACATTCCGGTTATGCCGCAAAGCAAGCAGCTGGAACTGGAGAAGGAGCTTTTGGGCATGTATATCTCGGGGCATCCGCTGGATGCCTACACACAGTCTCTTGAGGAGATGGACGCGGCCATGGTCTACCAGCTCGCTGAGCTGCCGGATAACAGCGAAGTTCTTGTAGCCGGGATGATCCTTTCGCACAAGACGATCATTACCAAGAAGGGGCAGCCCATGGCGTTCATGGAGCTGGAGGATCGCATCGACAAGGTCGAGGTGGTACTCTTCCCAGAGACCTGGAAGCACGCAGCTCCGCTCGTGCAGAAGGGCAGACTCGTCCTCGTTAAGGCGAAGCTGCAGCTTCAGGACGAGGACCCGCCCAAGCTGCTCGCCGATCAGGTGGCCGCGCTGGACGACCCGGTGGCCCTTCAGCGCCTTCGCCGGCAGCCTGGGGCGCCTAGGCGCGCGGTTGGCGCAGCCGGCGAACAGCCTGCTCGCGCGGCTGCCGTTTCCGGGGCTGCGCGCAGCGGTGCCGCGTTCAAGCAAGCGGCCCCGTCAGCGGGCCGCCAGCCAGCCGCTGCTGAGGCGAAGCCGCAGCGGGTGTTCGTCAAGATCTCGGCTGACTGCGAGCAGCCGGATAAGCTCTTGCAGCTGAAGGCGCTGCTCAAGCTGCACAAAGGGCCGCTCGCCGTTGCGCTTTTCTACGAAAGCAGCAACAAGCTTTTGGCCCTGAGCGACCAATATTTAATCGATCCCTCCAAGGATCTGATCCGGATGATTGAAACGATCATGGGTAAAGATTCCGTGAGGGTGAAATAAAGCATGCTTCCTCCGCATATGAATAGGAACCCGGCATTTCAGGGGCATTCCATGTGTAGGAGGGGGACTTATGACCGAACAACATATGATCCAATTGCTGCAAAAACGCGGTGTGACGGTGGAACAAATTTCCGAAATTGTGTTCAAGCTGCAGAAGCCCTATAATGATCATCTGACGGAACAAGAGTGCACCGACAGTGTAATGGCTGTACTTGCCAAACGGGAAGTGCAGTACACGCTGTACACGGGCATTGCATTGGATGAGCTGGCAGAGAAGAAACTGCTGCCTGAACCTTTGCAATCCATCCTTGAGGCAGATGAACCCTTGTTTGGTGTCGATGAAACATTGGCTCTAGGCATAGTACATGTATACGGAATGATTGGATTAACCAGCTTTGGCTACCTGGACAAAGAAAAAATGGGAATTATTCGAAGTCTCAACGATGATAAAAGCGCTGTGCATGTTTTTCTGGATGATTTAATTTGCGGATTAGCGGCTGCAGCGTCTGCCAGAATCGCTCATCAGAATGAGCATGCGCCTGATTATAGCAGTAAATTACGTCTGGACTAACTTGTTAGTTCAGACTTCACTTTTTTTTCATGAACGTGCTCTGTTGCGGGAAAAAGAGAAATTATGATATCATTATTCCATTGTGTGTGCCTATGCTTATTACAGGATGTATATTATCATCGTACTAAATGCCCTAATCCATGTAGCAGTACTTCATAGGAGGTTTTTTTTCATGTGGACGGTGATATACATAGCTCCTACCGCGAAAATTGCAGAGCGGATTAAACAGAGGCTGACCGAAGAAGGATTTCTCGTACAAGTAAGGGGTATTTCCTTATCCAAAAATCAGTTCGAAATTGTCGTTCCCGCAGGGGAAGTTGAAGAAGTACAAGAAGTACTCAATTCTATTTTACATAGATAATGAAAAGTAGAAGCAAGTAACCTGGCTTGTCAGAGATTCACGATAACAGCCAATTAGAGGTGGAAATGTGCTAAAGGATTTATTTCAAAAGCGTAAATACGCAACGATTCCTTCCGAGAAAACAAAAAGGGAAATTCCCGAAGGGTTAATGAATAAATGCCCGAAATGCGGTACCATTCAAACGAGTAAAGAGCTAGAGAAAAACCTAAAAGTATGTACAGCTTGCGGCTACCATTATCGTTTAAGCGCATTGGAACGTATTCAATTAACGCTCGATGAAGGCCAGATTCTGGAATACGATGCGGATATGATTTCTGAGGACCCTTTACAGTTTCCAGATTATGTTGAGAAATTAGATAAAGCGAAGAGCACGACGAAATTACAAGATGCGATTATTACCGGTGAAGGCACCATTGGCGGCTATCCGGTTGTGATTGCGGCGATGAGCTTTGATTTCATGGGCGGATCACTTGGGTCCGTTGTAGGAGAGCGAATTACGAGAGCTGTTGAGGCTGCCATCGAGAAGAAAATTCCTATTATTATTTATTCCACTTCAGGTGGCGCTCGTATGCAAGAAAGCATTCTTAGTTTGATGCAAATGGCCAAGACAAGCGCAGCCTTATCCAAGCTGAGCAACGAAGGCGGGCTCTTTATTTCCGTCATCACGGATCCGACTTTCGGCGGTGTATCCGCAAGCTTTGCGATGCTGGGCGACATTATTATCGCTGAACCAGCAGCACCGTTTGGATTCACAGGCCGCCGTGTTATTGAACAAACCATTAAACAAAAGCTGCCGGACAATTTCCAGACATCAGAATTCAATCTCGAGCATGGTCAGCTCGATAAGGTCGTACCCCGTAAGGATCTGCGACCTACGTTAATCAAGCTGTTGGACATGCACGGAGTGAAGGGGGAGGCGACTTATGGCGGGTGAAATGCCGTTTGAACAGCCGCTGGCGGAACTAAAGAGCAAAATTGCTGAGCTGCGTAAATTTGGAGCAGAGAAGCAAATTGACTTTTCAGAAGAAATTCGCCGTTTGGAAGAAAGATACGTAGAGCTTGAGGATGAACTTTATGCAAGTATGTCTTCTGCGGAAAAAATGCAATTGGCTCGTCATCCGCAAAGACCGACGACGATTGATTATATTTTATCTATTTTTACTGATTTCATAGAGTTTCATGGAGATCGCTTGTATGGAGACGACCTTGCGATTGTAGGTGGACTAGCCAAATTTAACGGCATTCCCGTTACGGTTGTAGGGCACCAAAAAGGGAAAGATACGAAGGATAATATTGCTCGCAACTTCGGTTGTCCGCACCCGGAAGGTTTCCGTAAAGCGCTGCGCATGATGCGTCAAGCGAACAAGTTTAACCGTCCAATTATTACGTTTATTGATACGAAGGGCGCATTCCCTGGGAATGCTGCTGAAGAGCGTGGTCAAGGAGAAGCGATTGCCAGAAATTTGCTGGAAATGGCCTCTTTTCGCGTGCCGATCATCTGTATTGTTATTGGTGAAGGCGGCAGCGGCGGCGCGTTGGCATTAGGAGTCGGCAACAAGGTGTTGATGTTGGAAAATGCGATTTATTCGGTTATCAGTCCGGAAGGCGCGGCTTCCATCTTATATAAAGATGCTTCCAAAGCTTTACATGCGGCAGAAGCAATGAAAATTACGGCGGATCACATTAAGGATCTGAACGTTATTGACGGCATCATCCCAGAGCCAAAAGGCGGCGCACACCGTGATCTGGCTGCACAAGCAGAATTTATTAAAACAGCGATCTGGGAACAGCTTCAGCCTTTGCTAAGCTTGACCGAACAGGAGCTGTTAGAGGACCGTTACCGTAAATTTAGAGACATTGGTCGGTTCACATTCACTCAGGAGGGAAACCATGCGTAAAACGAAAATTGTCTGTACCATTGGACCAGCAAGCGAATCACAAGAAAATTTGAAAAAACTCTTGTTAGCGGGAATGAATGTTGCCCGTCTCAACTTCTCCCACGGAGATTTTGAAGAGCATGGCGCACGTATCCGCAACCTTCGCGCTGCATCCGCTGAGACTGGCAAAGTAGCAGCTATCTTGCTTGATACGAAAGGACCGGAAATCCGTACCGGTAAATTGAAAGAAGAACCGATTGAGCTTGTACAGGACAAGCACATCATTTTAACAACAGAAGAAATTCTGGGAGATGCAGACCGTATCTCCGTTACTTACTCGGATCTGCCGCGGGACGTTGAAGTAGGATCCACGATTCTGATCGATGACGGTTTGATTGGTCTTACTGTCGTTGACATTCGCGGAACTGAAATCGAGTGCCGTATCGTCAACGGTGGAACAATCAAAAGTAAAAAAGGCGTTAACGTGCCAGGCGTGAAAATCTCCCTTCCAGGTATTACGGAAAAAGATGCCAACGATATTATTTTCGGTATCGAGCAAGGTGTTGATTTCATCGCAGCTTCATTCGTTCGTAAAGCTAGCGACGTTATGGAAATTCGTGAATTGCTGGAAAGACATAATGCAACGCACATCCAAATCATCAGTAAAATTGAAAACCAAGAAGGCGTAGACAATCTGGATGAAATCCTCGAAGTTTCCGATGGTTTGATGGTTGCTCGTGGAGATCTTGGTGTTGAGATTCCAGCTGAAGATGTGCCGGTTGTTCAAAAACAAATGATCAAAAAATGTAACATCGTTGGTAAACCGGTTATCACGGCAACGATGATGCTTGATTCCATGCAGCGCAACCCGCGTCCAACTCGCGCAGAAGCAAGTGACGTGGCAAACGCCGTGTTCGACGGAACCGATGCGGTGATGTTGTCCGGAGAAACAGCTGCTGGGAAATACCCGGTTGAGTCCGTACAAACGATGGCTCGTATTGCTGAGCGTGCAGAAGAAGCTTTGGAATACAAAGAAATCTTTCTTCGTCAAGCACAAGCACAACAAGTTACAGTTACGGAAGCTATCTCTCAAGCCGTAGCTAACTCGGCACTGGAGCTTGGAGCGAAAGCGATTTTGACAGCTACGGAAAGTGGATATACAGCAAGAATGGTATCCAAATACCGTCCAAAATCACCGATCATCGCGATTACACCAAGCGAGCAAGTGATCCGTCGTTTATCTCTAGTTTGGGGTGTTATCCCTGTAATGAGCGAACAAGCCAAAACGACAGACGAGTTGTTCAACCTTGCAGTGGATAGCAGCATCAAAACAGGTCTCGTGTCCTTGGGTGATATCGTTGTTATCACGGCAGGTGTCCCAGTTGGACGCTCTGGAACAACGAACTTGATCAAAGTTCACCATGTTGGCGAGATGCTTGCCAAAGGTACAGGTATCGGTATGCAAACGGCTACGGGTATCGTTGTCACAGCTCGCACACCTGAAGAAGCAAATTCCAAAATGGTTGATGGAGCCGTGCTAGTTACTGTAACTACAGACAAAGAATACATGCCGGCTGTACAAAGAGCTTCCGCGTTGATTACGGAAGTTGGCGGGATCACCTCTCATGCGGCCGTTGTTGCGCTAAGCCTGGGCATCCCGGTTATCGTAGGCGTTGAGAACGCGGTTGAACTCATTAAAGACGGTACAGAAGTTTCGATCTATCCAGAAGTAGGCATTATCTACTCTGGACAAGCGAGCGTTCTGTAGAATATAAACGAAGAGGCTATCTAGAAAGGGCTGATAAGACCCATCTGGATGGCCTCTTTTTTGTTGCCAAGGGAACTATAATTCGCCCAAAAGAGAGTTCCTCCATCCACTATGTTATACTTAGCATATAACGATATCTCAGGAGGAATGCATAATCATGAACGAGGAACACTGGTATCAGCACCAGCTGCGCGTGCGATATGCGGAAACGGATCAGATGGGCGTTGTGTACCATGCCAATTATTTGAACTGGTTCGAAATCGGACGAACAGAGCTGATCAGGGAGCTTGGCTATCCTTACAGCAGAATTGAGGAGCAAGGTTTGCTGCTACCCGTCGTAGAAGCGGATCTGAAGTTTAAGAAGCCGGCTCGTTACGACGATTTGGTAAGTGTTAACACTCGCGTGCTGGAGATGACCTCGGTGCGGCTCCATTTTGCCTATGAGATTCGTAAAGTGAACGAGGATACGGCGAAAGGCGTAGAAGAGAATTCGGGGGAATTACTTGTAACAGGAACAACGCGGCATGTTTGGGTGAATCCTTCTTGGAGGCCAGTACGTATAGAGAAGGAAGCGCCGGAATTGTGGCAGCTGTTATCTAAGTACTCTTAAAGGGGATGGGCTTATGCTTCGTATCATTCTTGCTATTTTCATCATAGTGCCTGCCATTGAAATTTCTGTGCTGATTGCGCTTGGTCATTTTATCGGCGGTTGGACGACATTCGGGCTTATCTTGTTAAGTGGTTTCCTGGGCATTTATTTCGCTAAGCGTGAGGGGCGCAAAGTATTGGAGTACGCTCGATTTGAATGGTCGCAAGGGCAATTGCCGGCACAGCATCTGCTGGACGGGATTTGTATTTTCCTAGGCGGTATTTTGTTGATTACTCCAGGTTTCATAACGGACATCTTCGGTTTTCTGCTTGTTTTTCCATATACGAGACCGATATTCAAAGTCATGCTGCTTGCATTGATCCAAAGACAAATTAGCAAAGGCAATATTCACTGGATTAACCGTAGATAAGCCGCACGCAAGTAAATTATCACAAACAAAAGCTCGGACCCTCTTATTCAGAAGGTGCCGAGCCTTTTTTTATGTAAGTAGCGATATCATGAAAGATTCGTGCTCGATAAAAAGCGGAGATGAGAATTAGGGAAACAGGGCCGATAATGAGCCCTAGGAGCCCGAACAGCTTCAGCCCCACGAACATCGCAATTAACGTTGCCAAAGGATCAAGACCGACGGAGGAGGCGAGTACTTTAGGCTCCATAATTTGTCTGGCTATCACGATGACGCCGTACAGGACACTAAGTCCGATCCCCAGAACCAGATTGCCTTGTGCAAAAAACACGTATAGGATCCACGGCACCATGACCGCGCCAGTTCCCAAGTAAGGCATCAAGTCTGCCAAACCTGTCAGTAAGCCGATGGTGATCGCGTAGTCGACACGTAGGACTAACAATCCGATAATGACAACCAATGCTGTCAGTGATACCAGGATAAGCTGTGCGCGTATGTACCCGAACAGTGCTTTTTGCAAATCGTTACGAATCAACTGCGTGGTTTTCACAATGAGATCGGAGAAAATGCCTTTGTATCTTTGAATGAGTTGATACCAGTCTTTACTTATAAAGAAGGTAGCTAACATGATGATAATGGTAATTGTTGCAATATTCGGTAGCGAGGTAAGCAAACTTTTGAGCGTGTTAAAGACATAATTAATAATAAATTTACTCACATCAGCAATTGAACCTGCTGTGGACGAGAGGTTGTTATTAACGGTTTCCTGATATTTGGGGTTATTTTCAAAAAACTCATTGATTTTCTCGATCCAATCTTGGAAAGCTGTTGAATTGATAAACACATTGAATTGCTCCACCCAACGGTTAATTTGAAGCTGCAGGGTATCCGCAAGAGATCCTAATTCCACAACAATATTGGCAACTAGCAGGGTGATGGCCGTAACCATGGCCGCTAAAAAGAGAAGCATCGAAAAGCTGACGGCAAGCCAACGCGGAAATTTGAGCTTGAATTGAAAAAAATTCACAATTGGATTGAGCATAAGCGCCAAAATCCAGCCAAAAATAAAAGGATAAATCAGTGGAATAACGTAGTAGAAAGCGTAGGCGATTCCAGCTATGATTAAAGCCACCCAAATACCTCTGAAAATCTGGTGAACTAAGCGCGGATTGAGGATACCCATCGTACTTCTCTCCTTGGTTCAGTTCTTTGTATTGTAACATGAACATGGATAAATACGGAAACGAACATCCCTTTACAAAATCTTAATATAATAGTGAAGGGGGGTCTGCATTGTCGGCATTCCAGACACATAGTACAATGAATCAATAAACTAGTTAAATTAATTGGAGGCTTTATGAGTATTGCGCGAGAACCCGATCTGAAAGAAGTTAAAGAGCTCAAGGAACAAAAGGAACTCAAAGAGATTTCGACCAAATACTTAAATCGCGATTTAAGCTGGATCGAATTCAACTGGCGAGTTTTGGAGGAAGCTCAAGATCCAAGCACTCCACTGCTTGAGCGTGTGAAATTTCTGGCTATCGTATCTAGCAATCTCGACGAGTTCATGAGTGTTCGTGTCGCAGGTCTTAAGGATCAAATTAAAGCTGGATATACCAAAAAAGATTTTACCGGCTACACGCCTGCGGGGCTAATCAAGCGAATTATGAAGCGTACGAACAAAATGGTGACCGAACAGTACAAAACGTATCGTGAAGTCACGAGGTTGTTGATGAAAGAAGGCATCGTGTTCACCGAATACGAGGATTTGAATACGAGCCAGAAGAAAGCCATGGATGCTTATTACCACGATATTATTTTTCCGGTATTAACGCCGATGGCTGTTGACCAGAGCCGACCGTTTCCACTCGTACATAATCATTCTGTTTATTTGGCTGTCCTGCTCATCCGAGAAGGTGATGATCCGGATGATGAACCGTATTTTGCCATTGTTCAAGTTCCTAGTAATTTATCCCGTTACATCTCCGTACCTTCACGGCCTAATAGCAAGAAGCAGGAATTTATTCTACTTGAAGAATTAATGGAGCATCATATACAATCGTTGTTCAGCGGCTACATCCCAATATCGGTTCATGGCTTCAGAGTGACGCGTAATGCCGATCTAACGCTCAATGAAGAAGGGGCGGAAGATCTGCTTGAGGAGATCGAAAAAGAGCTAAGACGTAGACGCTGGGGCTCTCCTGTACGGCTTGAGGTTCAAGAAGGCATTCACCCTTATGCGCTTGCCCAATTGCAGGAAGAGTTCGAAATCGAAGAACAGACCTTTGAAATTGATGGGCCGCTCGACATCACTTATTTTATGAAATTGGCGAATACGCTGAATGGTTTTGAAAATCTTCGATACCCGCGGGTAAACCCCAAATATCCGGTGGAATTTGAGGATGAGGTGGATTTCTTCGAAGTGCTGAAGCAAAAGGATGTCCTCGTTCATCACCCTTATGAAACTTTTGATGCCGTGACGGATTTCATTGTCCATGCGGCTTATGATCCTAAAGTGCTTGCGATTAAAATGACCTTGTACCGGGCAAGCGGGAACTCGCTGATTATTCAATCCTTGGCACGAGCCGCGGAATCCGGCAAGCAGGTTACGGTGGTTGTGGAGCTGAAGGCGCGTTTTGATGAAGAACGGAATATCGCTTGGGCGAGAATGCTGGAAAAGTCAGGCTGTCATGTCGTTTACGGACTTGTCGGGCTTAAGACACACGCCAAAATTACCTTGGTCGTACGCCAAGAAGAAAATACCCTTCGCCGATATGTGCATGTGGGGACAGGGAACTATAATGATAATACAGCCCGTCTCTATACAGATGTAGGGCTTTTCACCTCCAATAGTATCATTGGCGAGGATGCTTCGGCGTTGTTCAATGAAATTACCGGCTACTCAGCTCCGCATGACTGGCAGTCGTTTGCCGTAGCTCCTACAGATCTTAAAGATAAGCTGTTCGAGCTGATTGAAAGGGAAGCGGCCCATGCAAGAGAAGGCAAACCGGCGAAAATCATAGCCAAAATGAATTCATTGTCGAATCAGGAAGTCGTGGATGCGCTGTATGCGGCGTCGCAGGCAGGCGTGAAGATTGAATTAATTATTCGTGGCGTCTGCTGCTTGCGTCCGGGAGTTCCTGGACTTAGTGAGAATATTACGGTGCGGAGTATCGTAGACAGATTCTTGGAGCATTCACGGATTTATTATTTCCAAAATGGCGGTCTCGTTGATGTTTATTTATCTTCCGCGGATTGGATGACACGAAATTTGACGCGTCGAATTGAATTGATGTGTCCAGTTATTGACCCGCAGATGAAGAAGATGATGATTTCGATTCTGAACGTCAGTCTGAATGATAATGTGAAAGCCAGAGAGTTAATGTCAAACGGCATGTATACCAGAATAAAAAATGAACTGACCCCTTATCGGAGCCAGTTCGAGGCCATGAAAATTACGTCTTGGAAAAAACTCCAGCTTGAATCTTAAGTTTGAGGCCCCATGCTTTTTCGAAATCTTTGGTTATGGCTGCGAGCTCTTTTAACTCTAAGATCGGGTTGTGAACACAGAGCAGTTTAAGCGTCAAGGACGTATCGGATCGTGTAACGACCAGCTTTTGAACAGGTTGAGTTTCACTGTGATCCAACGCTGTAGCTAGCTTTAAGAGGGTGCCTAACTTTACAATCAACATCTCGTCGGATTCTTTCAACAAATCCTTGTAAGCAAGGGATTGCTGATGGGTCCGGCTTTTTGTTTTGTACGTCGCGATGAGCGAGCAGATCACGATCTCACGATGCGTGAGTCCATCGATGCGGGCATTCGCTAGCATATACTGCGTATGCTTCAGATATTGATAATAGTGAACGCTGACACCAATGCGATGCAGGAGCGCGGTTGTGTGCAAATAACGCGAACTGCCTTCTTCAAGGTTCGAGTGCACCTCAAGCTTGTCATAGAGCAGCATGGCAAGCTGATCGACGCGTCGAACATGCTTCTCAGCTCCATTGGGATGAAGGCACAGCAAGTTTTGGATGCTTGCTTCCAGGACATCCTGCCTAATTGGCTGCTTGGGGTCGTACATCTCGAAGAATATACCGTCTCGAAGTCCCGATCCGCTGACGATGCACCGGGAGGCATTTGCAGCTTGGAACAAGGTATCTAGAATAAGAAGTCCCGGCACGATAATATCGGAGCGTTCTTTGGATAGGCCGTCGACTTTCTTTCTCTTTTCGATGGGAAGGGAAGACAGCAGGGTGACGAAGGAACGAAGCTCTCCGGGCTGCAGTTCGTAGTTATGCGCAAGCTGCAAGGAGTACTTCGATCGTTTCTGGCTCATTTTGCCGAGTGTTCGAATCGTACCACCGAGTCCGATCATCGGCAGATTCGGAGACTGTGTAATCCAGGGGTGATCGGCGATCGCCTCTTCAACCATGCGACGAATATCAGCTGCCCCTTGTTCCGTGAGATTCGCGTTTTTCATAAATTGGTGAGTTGTGTTCACGGCTCCGAATGGGAAGGACACACTGTTCATCAGCTTCCGATCGCGCAGTAACGTTACCTCCGTGCTACCGCCGCCGATGTCGATGACGAGTGCATCCCGAATATCGATGGTATTGATGACCCCCAAATAGCCGTAACGCGCTTCTTCCGATCCGCTGAGCACTTCGATTTGCAGGCTGGTCTGTTCCTCAAGGACACGAACGATCTCTTCGGAATTGACCGCATTGCGAATGGCTGCTGTTGCAACGGCTCTAACCGTTTGAACTTCATGTACCCGGCATAGAAGCGCATAATGCGAAAGAATGGGGACAATAGAAATAATATCTTTGCTATGTAAAATGCCATCATAACCGATGCGCTCGCTGAGCCTTGCGGAGTCCTTGTGCTCGCTTACTACACGGTAGGCTCCCAGCTCATTGATTTCATAGATCACGAGTCGTATCGAGTTGGACCCGATATCGATGATGCCGATTTTTGTGCCGCTGCTCATGTATTTGCTCCTTTATCCGAGAAATCACTGATGCTTTGCCTTTCATTGTATCAAGGGAAGGGCGACTCGACAAACTTTTGCAAATTTCTTGTATAATTCGGGGAAATAAACAAAAACTTGTAGCGTGTGTTTTTAGTTGTGAAGCAAAATAAAATGGCTTTTTTGTGTCAAAAAGATTCTTTATGGTAGTGATAATGAAGTTTTATGTCCTCTTTTGTTCACTTACCGAGTAAAATACTTTATTATTAAAGTTAGGAAAAAAGCAATTTTTTGCTAATAGAGTAGCTAAGGAGAGATTCCAATGACTGCAACCAAAGGTTTAGAAGGAATTGTAGCCACGACCTCGTCGATTAGCTCCATTGTAGATGGAGTGTTAACATATCGCGGGATTGATATTGATGACCTCGCAGAAAATGCGACATTTGAAGAAGTAATTTATTTGCTTTGGTTCGGCAAACTCCCTAACCAAGCTGAGCTTGAGAAACTGCAAAGCGACCTGAACGCTTATAGCAAGGTGCCTGATGCGGTGATCAACCAGTTGAAAACATTCCCGAAAGATGTTAATTCTATGGCTGCGCTTCGCACGGCTGTTTCCGCTCTTGCTCTGTACGATGAAGAAGCGAACGACTTGAGCCAAGAGTCTAACGTTCGTAAAGCGATCAAATTGCAAGCGCAAATCCCTGGCATCATTGCAGCATTCGCTCGTATCCGTGAAGGTAAAGAACCGTTGGCTTCCCCAGGATATTCTTCCGTAGCAGCTAACTTCTTGTACCAATTGACGGGCAAAGAGCCGGACAAAGTTGCGATTGAAGCTTTGGACAAAGCGTTAGTGCTTCACGCTGACCACGAATTGAATGCATCGACATTCGCGGCGCGCGTAACAGTTGCAACACTTACTGACATTTACTCCGGTATTACTTCAGCTATCGGCACGCTCAAAGGACCTCTTCACGGTGGTGCGAACGAAGCTGTTATGGCTATGCTGGAAGAGATCGGTACTGTAGAGAACGTAGTTCCTTACATTAACGGCAAATTAGAGCGTAAAGACAAAATCATGGGCTTTGGCCACCGTGTTTACAAAAACGGAGATCCGCGTGCGAAGCACTTGCAAAAAATGTCTTACGAGCTTGGCAAATTGACTGGCAACCTGAAATGGTACGAAATGTCCGTCAAAGCGGATGAACTGGTGACAGGACTGAAAGGCTTGAAACCGAATGTAGACTTCTACTCGGCTTCCGTCTACACAACACTTGAAATCCCGCGCGACCTGTTCACACCAATCTTCGCGATCAGCCGTACATCCGGTTGGACTGCACACATTCTTGAGCAGTACGAAAACAACCGTTTGATCCGTCCTCGCGCTGAGTACACAGGTCCGGTTAACCAAAAATACATTCCGATTAGCGCTCGCTAATTCGTTTGAATTAGATGTAAACTCAAGGTGCGGGCAGTTCGGTACCAAATCTTCAGGGACTCATGTTCCCTGGGGGGTACTGCAACTCCCGTCGCTTTTTGTGTGTGTAAATGCTTTTACCTAGCTACGGTGACGAGTTGCATTTGTGTAAAGGGTACTCTTTGTAGTAACGTAACTAGTGGAGTGCTTGGCAGTGCCTGTGGAAACGTAGTGCCCGCCTTTATAATCGATTTATTTACATATGAAAATTTTTCAAAGAAAATGGATTATAACAAGCGGTCGGAAGGGACTGCCATAAGCATGCAGCGTATTGCACCATAGTTAACTCATTAATGCTATTTTAAACAAATCTTAGGAGGAACTATCATGCCACAATTCGAAACTTACGAACTGCCAACAGAAGGTCAAAAAATCACCATCGAGAATGGCGTTCTGCAAGTACCTAACAACCCAATCATTCCTTACATTGAAGGTGACGGCACAGGTCCTGACATCTGGGCGGCTTCCGTACGCGTTCTTGATGCTGCAGTAGAGAAAGCTTACAAAGGCGAGAAAAAAATTGCTTGGTACGAAGTTTTCGCAGGCGAGAAAGCTTTTAACAAATTCAACAACTGGTTGCCTAACGATACACTAACAGCTATGCGCGAATACATCGTGTCCATCAAAGGACCTCTGACTACACCAATCGGTGGCGGTATTCGTTCCCTGAACGTTGCGCTTCGTCAAGAGCTTGATCTATACGTATGTTCCCGTCCAGTTCGCTACTTCAACGGCGTTCCTTCACCGGTTAAACGTCCTGAGTTGGTTGACATGGTTATTTTCCGTGAAAACACAGAAGATATCTATGCAGGCATCGAGTGGGAAGCTGGTTCCGATGCAGTTAAGAAAGTTATATCCTTCTTGCAAAACGAAATGGGCGTTAAGAAAATCCGTTTCCCAGAAACTTCCGGTATCGGTGTAAAACCAGTATCTTCCGAAGGTTCTGAGCGCCTAGTTCGCGCGGCTATTGAGTATGCTATCAAACATGGCCGTAAAACAGTTACATTGGTACACAAAGGCAACATCATGAAGTTCACAGAAGGCGCGTTCAAAAACTGGGGTTACGAGTTGGCTGAGCGTGAGTTCGGTGACAAAACATTCACATGGGCTCAATACGACCGCATCAAAGAAGAGCAAGGCGCAGAAGCAGCTAACAAAGCTCAAAAAGATGCAGAAGCTGCTGGCAAAATCATCGTAAAAGATGCGATTGCTGACATCGCGTTGCAACAAGTATTGACACGTCCAACTGATTTTGATGTTATCGCAACATTGAACTTGAACGGTGACTACCTGTCTGATGCACTTGCTGCACAAGTAGGCGGTATCGGTATCGCTCCAGGAGCAAACATCAACTACCTGACGGGTCACGCGATCTTCGAAGCTACACATGGTACAGCTCCTAAATACGCAGGTCTTGACGTTGTTAACCCAGGTTCCGTTATCCTTTCCGGCGTAATGCTTCTTGAGCACCTTGGCTGGTTGGAAGCAGCTCAACTGATCTACAAAGGTTTGGAAACTTCGATCAACAACAAAACCGTTACTTATGACTTTGCTCGCTTGATGGAAGGCGCAACTGAAATTAAATGCTCCGAATTCGCGAACGAAATCATCAAAAACATGGCTTAATCATTTCTAACGCTCCAAGGGTACGATAACTAATCATTATTAGGAGGCACATCTCAAATGGCAATCCGTCGTAATAAAATTACTGTTGTCGGTGCAGGCTTCACAGGAGCAACAACTGCTCTTATGCTAGCTCAAAAAGAACTTGGTAATGTTGTTCTTCTAGATATCCCGCAATTGGAAAACCCTACAAAAGGGAAAGCGCTCGACATGCTCGAAGCTGGCCCGGTTCAAGGTTACGACGCTCAAATTACCGGTACTTCCAGTTATGCAGATGCAGCTGATTCCGATATCGTTATCATCACCGCTGGTATCGCCCGTAAACCGGGAATGAGCCGCGATGATTTGGTAAACACGAATGCGGGTATCGTGAAATCCGTTTGTGAAAACGTAAAAGAAGTGGCTCCGAACTCCATCGTTATCATCTTGAGTAATCCAGTTGATGCAATGACTTATGTTGCGTATCAGGCTCTGGGCTTCCCGAAAAACCGTGTAATCGGCCAATCGGGTGTACTGGATACAGCTCGTTACTTGACGTTCATCTCGCAAGAGTTGAATGTATCGGTTGAAGATGTTAAGGGAGTTGTGATCGGCGGACACGGCGATGACATGGTTCCACTTGTTCGTTACACCTACGCAGGCGGAGTGCCAATTGAGAAGCTGATTCCAGCTGACCGTATTGAAGCCATCGTACAACGAACACGTACGGGCGGCGGGGAGATCGTGAACCTGCTAGGTAACGGTAGTGCATACTACGCGCCAGCAGCGTCCCTTGTGCAAATGACTGAGGCTATTCTGAAAGATAAAAAACGTATCATTCCTACAATCGCTCTTCTTGAAGGCGAGTATGGCTATGATAACTTGTTCATGGGCGTTCTGACTGTCCTTGGTGCGAATGGTATCGAGAAAATTATGGATATCGAATTGACTGAGGCAGAAAAAGCAGCTTTGGACAAAACAGCTACCTCTGTTCGCAGCGTAATTAAAGTTGTAACAGGCTAATTAGATAGCAAGCAAAAAAAGAGTCGGTCTCCTACAAGGGGATTGGTTCTTTTTTTGTTTGAATGCGAGTTTTTTCTTTCTTGTTTTTATGTGGTTTTTACGCATAATTGTAACTAAGGGAGATGATTCCAAATTGAGTAAACAGAATATCAGCACAACAGTTTCAGGAGATTTAATTGTTACCCATCTCATCGGCAAGATAAGTTTTTCAGTGAAACCATTTTGAATCATAGTAAGGCAATTGCGTTTCTCCTTGAAGAAGAAGAGATCATGAATTATTTACAACAAACGAATACAAAAGAATCTGTGAAATTTTTTGATAATTATGAACAGGCATTTCTTTGGTTGGATGGATATTCAGTGTAATAAGATATTTATATCCTTCGTAGCAGTGCCGGATCATCACGCGAGTTATGACAGAGTTAGTCACATTTATATGGAGATATAGTGAAAAAGAACAATTGTTGACATCGCTTTCTTGTCCCCAAGAAAGGTATTCGGTATACTTACATAAGAACGATTCTAATTCAAAATTGCGGAGGTTATTAGAATGTATCAAGTCATGATTTTTTTACATGTACTTAGTGCCTTGCTGCTTGGCGTATACGTCGTGTTCCCGTTCATTGTGGGACGTGCCGCATCGTTAACCGGCGCTGCATTAGAGGGCTTTATGGGGCTGCTGTCTACGCTAAATCGCATTGGACAATTTTCATTAATTGTCACCTTCATCACAGGCGGAGCTATGGTTTCCAAAGTTAATGCATCTGTGTTGTGGATGGTGCTGGCTGTTGTTTTACTGCTTATCGTAGGAGCGGTGACTGGCATGATCGGCGGAAGAATGAAAAAGTTGGTAGCTAACGCCAATGCAGGAAACAGCACGGCAACCGATGCTGCGAAAATCAAAACATTCAGCTGGATTGCTGCGGTAGCTGTAGTAGTTGCTATTTTGTTCATGACGAATCCTCAAATATTGGCTTAATGATTGAAATAAAGGGGTTGTTTCAAACGCAGAGATTTTCTACGTTTGGAACAGCCCCTTCTTCATTGTGGAATGATTATTCTCCTTGACTTGGATTAAGCGTAATTTCGTCCAACGTTTTCTCAAACGAAGCGCTCATATGTTCAAGGAAATAATCCACTTCCGGCATATTCATTTTTTTCAAGCTTTCTAGAATTTGCTGCTTCGCAACGACGAATTCGCGGTTGCCGGTGGAAAGCTCCGTTAAGCACTTGATGTAAGCCTCGAGCAAGTCGGCAGCTTTCACCCAGCGGTAGAGCTCAGGATCCGGTTCCTGGATCAGCTTGCGGTAGATGTCGCTAATTTCCGGCGGAATCGTCTGAATGAGCCGCTCAACAGCGACATCTTCAATTTCGCGGAAGTTGCGCAGAATCTGCTCATTGTTGTGTTTGACGGGCTGTGGGATATCCCCCGTTAATACCTCAGACGCATCGTGGAACAATGCGATAGAGACAACGCGATCCGTTGGCACATTGCGGCCATAGACTTCATTAGCGATCGTACAAAGCATATGGGCGATCGTGGAGACGTAGAAAGAATGCTCAGCTACGTTTTCCCTGCGCATGTTCCACATGAGGCTCCAACGGTCGATATATTTGAGGCGATATAAATAGGCAAAAAAGTGATGATTCATGAGGTTCCTATACTCCTTCAGTTTGATTTCACGCTCGGCACCACCCGCGCAGCCACCGTTCCGGTGGACGGGGTGTAGACGAGCGGCAGCCCGAACAGCGCGCTCAAATCATCGAGCGCGATCGTGACCTGCCCGTGCTCGCGCAGCACGGGCTCCTTCAGCTTCACGCGCGCCGAACCGCGCGTGGCTTCAGCCGCATTCACCTGGAGGGTGAATGCCTCTTGCCCCAGGCGGAGGCGAAGCGCTCCGCCTTCTGCACTGGCGCTGCCGCCGAGCTGCGCTACGGCAGCGGCCGCGTCCACGCGCAGCGGGGCGCTGCCCGGCTGCGCTTGAATGCGGCGCTGGATCGAGCGGTCCAGCAGCTCCGGCGTGATGCCGGGGCTGCCCGCGTTGATCCGCGGGATTAGCAGATGGTCGGCGCTGCGCGTCGCCATCTCGGGGGAGATCGTGAAGGCGTAGCGGATGCCCGCCTTCTGAATTTGTTCCGTCGCCGCCGGCGACGTGATGCCGTATGGATACGCCATGACGTCGAGCGGCGCATCCGTAAGCCCTGCAAGCTTGCCGACACAAGCTTGTGTATCCTGCAGCACGCGCTGCTTGTAGGCGTCATCGTTTTCTCCATCCATGCGGCCGACAAGCATAGCATCGCCGCTCGGCAGCTTGTTATGCAGGCTGTCTGTGTGGCAGCCGATATTGATGAAATTCGTTGCATGGGTCATTTCGCTGATCTGCTCTTTGGACATCGAAGGAATATAGGATGCCAGCGGATCGGCCAAATCATGCGTGATGACAAAATTGACAGCGGGAACGCGCAAGCTTTTCAGAATCGGATAAGCCCCGGTATAAAAGCTCTGATACCCATCATCAAACGTCACAAGGACTGCGTTGGAAGGTACTGTGGCTCCAGCCAAATATTGCTTGAATTCATTCAGGGTAATAAAATGATAGCCCTTGCTTAGTAGAAACTGCAGTTGATTTTGAAACAGTGAGGATGTAATCGTGCTGGAGCTTGTATCGGTGTCATGGATATGATGATACATGAGGACAGCAACTTGATCCTGATAGTAGATATCTTGAGATCGCTTAGCCGAAAGCGGCGTAAGCAGAAACGTGAGCCCTATCAGACTCAGCAGAATCGTGATCCCGATTCTTTTGGACATGTCAGCGTAACTCCTTATATGGTATAATAGTTTGTAATTATTATTATTTGTTAAGTCGAGAGGAGCCATTTTTAGTCATGCAGCATTTTTATCAAAGCGTCTACGATCTAATTGTCGAAACGTCCACAAACCTTCCGGGTGATGTACGTCGTGCGGTACAAGCCGCAAGCGAAAAAGAAGACAAAGGAACTCGCTCAGCGCTCTCCCTATCCCGTATTGCCGATAACATTCATATGGCGGAATGCAATGTCTCTCCGATTTGCCAAGATACAGGCATGCCAACGTTTATTATACACTGTCCGGTTGGGGCAAACCAAATTATTATGAAGAAGCAGATTCTTGAAGCCGTCGCCAATGCGACCAAAGCAAGCAAGCTTCGCACGAATTCGGTCGATTCCTTAACAGGCGCCAATACCGGCGACAATTTGGGACCTGGAACTCCGGTTATTCACTTTGAGCAATGGGAACGTGATGAAGTAGAAGTAAAGCTGATTCTTAAGGGCGGCGGTTGTGAGAATAAAAATATTCAATACAGCCTGCCGGCTGATCTGGAAGGCGTAGGCAAAGCCGGGCGCGATCTTGACGGAATCCGCAAATGTATCATGCATGCCGTGTACCAGGCACAAGGGCAAGGGTGCAGCGCAGGCTTTATTGGCGTCGGCATCGGCGGCGACCGGACAAGCGGCTACGAGCTGGCGAAGCATCAATTGTTCCGCCATGTCGATGATGTGAACCCGCATCCTGATCTTCGAAAAGTTGAAGAGTATGTGATGGAGCATGCGAATACACTGGGAATTGGTACAATGGGCTTCGGCGGGCAAGTCACATTGCTAGGTTGCAAAGTTGGCGTGGCGAACCGTTTGCCTGCTAGTTTCTTCGTTTCCGTTGCCTACAACTGTTGGGCGTTCCGCCGTCAAGGCGTGGTTCTTAATCCCGAAACTGGCGAAATCAACGGCTGGTCGTATCCGAGAGGAAGCGAAGTCTCCTTCCAGGAAGCTTTTGAGGCGAGTGCGGAAGCTGCGAAAAATGTGAAAGAAGATGAGCGTCGCGAGATTGTCTTGACGACGCCGATTTCCGAAGAGCAAATTCGTAGTCTGAAAGTTGGCGATGTGGTCGTTATTAACGGCACGATGCATACGGGACGCGATGCGCTGCACAAATACTTGATGGATCACGATGCTCCGCTTGATTTGAATGGTGCTGCAATTTACCACTGTGGACCGGTGATGAGCAAGGATGAAGCCGGTGAGTGGCATGTGAAAGCAGCCGGCCCGACAACAAGTATTCGTGAGGAGCCTTACCAAGGCGATATCATTAAGAAGTTCGGGATTCGTGCGGTTATCGGAAAAGGCGGAATGGGTCCGAAAACATTGGCTGCTTTGAAGGATCATGGTGGTGTTTATTTGAACGCTATTGGTGGTGCGGCGCAATACTACGCTCAATGCTTTAAGAAGGTAGAAGGCGTTGACTTCATGGAATTCGGAATTCCTGAAGCGATGTGGCATTTGGAGACAGAAGGTTTCGCAGCCATCGTTACGATGGATTCACATGGCAACAGCTTGCATGCCGACGTTGAGAAAAACGCATTTGAGAAGCTGTCAGCGTTGAAAGAGCCTGTCTTTAAATAAGCATAAAGGTTTGTTTATTGCTTTTGCATTTTTTCATCTTTACAATTAAATAACTGGATTTGGTGCGGGAGAAAGGGTTACTATGTAGAGTAGCCCTTTTCTCTTTGAATTCAGACTTGATCTATCGGAGGCTAGATAAACAGATGACGAAATTCCGTGCCAAACTGACATTTATTTTGATTGTATTGATTGGTTCATCTATGCTGCTTGCCGGAATTTTTATGGCAAAAGTACTTGAGGATTCTCACGTGAAGTCCCTGGAGGATAATATGGAGCGCGAGCTTCATGTCCTTGTAGCTACGGGAGATTGGGGCAGAATGGGATCAGAATCTGAGCTGGAATCCTATTTCTCCGAACAAGCCAAACGGATTAAAGCAGCAACGAATGAACGATTGACCTTTGTTCGTGCAGACGGCAAAGTGATCGGTGATTCCGATCAAAGTCCAGAGCAAATGGACAACCACTTAAGTCGGCCGGAAATTGTGGCAGCTGCTTCAAATGGTGTGGGCTACGCCACGCGATACAGCGATACGCTGAAAGAGAAGATGCTGTACGCCGCCATACCAGTGAAGAATGAGTCACAGGTGACAACTGGCTTTTTACGCATATCGTTGAGTCTGGTGCAAGTGGATAATTCCATCCGCAGCTTGTGGTATTTTCTCATTGTAGGTTTGATGATCTTATTTGTGATTGCCGGTTTGGTTAGCTATCGAATTGCGAAGGGGATTACTCACCCGATTGAGAAAATGACGAAGGTCGCCCAGCAAATCACAAATATGAATTATGAATCTCGTGTTCCGGCCTACAGCAATGATGAAGTTGGGCAGCTGGGGCAGGCGATCAATCGGATGTCCGAAAGCTTGCAGCAGCAAATGGCGCGTATTCAGGAGAATGAGCGCAGACTTCAAGGCGTTATGGAAAATATGCTGAGCGGCATTATGATGATTGACCGCGAAGAGCGGATTATGCTGTTAAATCCTTCAGCTGAATACATTTTGGGCTTTTCTTCCCAGGAATTATTGGGGAAAAGATATAACGAAGCCAAGCAGCAGTTTGAGTTTACGAAGCTGATTCAGGAATGTATAGAGACGCGCGAATCCATTCGTGACGAAATGATTTTCTATTATCCGGCCGAGCGTATTCTGGATATTCATTTGAGTCCAATTGCCCATGAAGACGAGGAATGGTCAGGGGTACTGATCGTGATTCATGACATCACGGCAGTTCGCAGGCTTGAGCGGATGAGAAGCGAATTTGTTGCGAATGTATCCCATGAGCTTAAGACGCCGATTGCCGCTGTCAAGGGTTTCGCTGAGACACTGCTGGCAGGGGCGTTGAATGATAAGGAAACGGCGGTATCGTTCCTGCAAATTATTTTTGATGAGAGCGAACGGTTGAACCGGCTGATTGGGGATATTCTCGAACTGTCCAAAATTGAATCCAAGCGGATTCCAATGAATTTTTCGCCGATTTATTTACCGGAGTTTCTGGAAAGATCGCTTAATGTATTAAGAAAAGAAGCGGAGAAAAAGCATATCGAGCTGGGGTTGCAGGTTGATGAAGATATGTATATTGAAGCGGATGAAGATCGCCTGCGCCAAATTATTATCAATCTTCTCTCCAACGGTATTGCGTACACGCAGGAAGGCGGCAAAGTTAAGCTGCGGATCGAGCCGCTTGATCCAAATAGCGAAGGTGATTACGAGCGTCTGCGTTTAATCGTCTCTGATACCGGTATGGGGATTCCGAAGAAAGATTTACCTCGTATTTTTGAACGCTTTTACCGCGTAGACAAAGCTCGTTCGCGAAGTTCAGGCGGAACAGGACTGGGCTTATCCATTGTGAAACATTTGGTTGAGCTGCATAAAGGGACCATTCGCGTGGATAGCGAGGTTGGAGTTGGAACGAGATTTACCATTGAATTGCCAGTCATCCACTAAATTATATGGCGATAATGCAACATTTACATTCAGTTAGCAAAATTGTGTTATTATATGGATGTGCAATGTTAATAAACTGTAAATACGGGGGATCCCATGGCACAAAAAATATTAGTCATTGAAGACGAGCCTACCTTGGCTCGATTGTTATCGTACAATCTTTCCCAAGAAGGGTATCATACAAAAGTTGTGGATCATGGTGGAGATGGTCTGCAAGAAGCGTTGCAGCAGTCCTATGATTTAATTATTTTGGACATTATGCTGCCGGGCTTGAATGGGTTTGAGGTGCTGGCTAAGCTTAGACAAAAAGGAAATAGCACGCCAGTTATTATCTTAACGGCCCGCAATGCTGAAGATGAGGTTGTCCAAGGCTTGAAGCACGGAGCGGATGATTATATCACGAAGCCTTTTGGTGTAGCGGAGTTGCTGGCACGGGTATCGGCCGTACTGCGCAGAACGATGTCGGAGGATGTCACGGTAGACAAGCAAGGAACGAATGAGAAAGTCATTCAGGCAGGCGAGCTCTTCATCTATCCAGAGAAATATGAAGTCGTTCTGAATGGCGAATCAATTCCTTTGAGGCCTAAAGAGTTCGAGGTACTGCTGTATCTCGTACAGCGTCCAGGCGTAGTCGTGACGAGAGACGATCTCATGAATATTGTTTGGGGCTTTGATTATATCGGCGGACAGCGTACCGTGGATGTTCACGTAAGTTCACTGCGCAAAAAGCTGGAGATGAATCAGCAATCCGTGCAGATTGACTCGATTCGTGGCGTTGGATATAAGCTGGTGGCGTCGATTATTAAAAAATAAGGAGCCTGGGGTGCTGGTGAAACAGTTACCCGGGCTTATTTTTTTGCCTAGATAACACAATCGGATATAATTATCGCCAGATCAGAAATTTTATTTTTGCAGGTTTTTGATATACTGATACATAGTACGAGCTCAGACGAAAACCTAAGGAGGACCATCATGTCCAAAACGTATCGAATCGCAATTATCGGCTGTGGAGGCATTGCCAACGGCAAACATATGCCAAGTTTGAACAAATTGAAGAACGTAGAAATGGTTGCTTTCTGTGATATCATTCCTGAAAAAGCACAAGAAGCTGCCGACAAGTATGGAAAAGGCGAAACACGTGTATATGAAGATTACCGTGAGCTTTTGAAAGACAGTACGATTGATATCGTTCATGTTTGTACACCGAATGATTCTCATGCAGAGATTACGATTGCGGCATTGGAAGCTGGCAAACACGTGATGTCCGAGAAACCGATGGCCAAAACAGCAGCGGATGCTCGCCGAATGGTGGAAGCAGCGAAACGCACAGGCAAGAAATTGACCGTTGGTTATAACAATCGCTTCCGCAGCGATAGCCAACACCTGCACCAACTTTGTTCGGAAGGTGAGCTAGGCGATATTTATTTCGCAAAAGCTCATGCAATCCGCCGCCGCGCGGTACCGACATGGGGCGTTTTCCTGGATGAAGAGAAGCAAGGCGGAGGGCCTCTAATCGATATCGGGACGCATGCTCTCGATTTGACGCTGTGGATGATGAACAATTATGAGCCGAAGGTTGTTCTTGGTACTTCGTATCATAAATTGTCCCAACGCGAAAACGCAGCAAACGCATGGGGACCTTGGGATCCATCCAAATTTACCGTGGAAGATTCCGCTTTCGGTATGATTACGATGAAAAATGGCGCAACCATTATTCTCGAATCAAGTTGGGCGCTGAATACATTGGAAGTCGATGAAGCCAAATGTACACTTAGCGGTACAGAAGGCGGCGCGGACATGAAAAATGGACTTCGCATTAACGGCGAAAAGCACAGCCGCTTGTATACAACAGAGGTTGAGCTGAAAGCCGGAGGCGTTGCCTTCTATGATGGAGAAACGGAAAGCGCGCCGGATCTCGAAATGCGTCTATGGATCCAAGCCATTGAAAACGATACAGATCCAGTCGTTACACCAGAGCAAGCTTGTGTCGTTTCTGAGATTCTGGAAGCAATCTACGAATCCGCTAAAACAGGTAAAGCTGTTTATTTCGACTAATTTCAACGATTTCCCAGGAAATAACCAAGATATTAAGAAATCCCCTTTTTCGAGTGTTTAAGCTCGAATGAAGGGGATTTTGCTTTTTTTTAGCTCTCCTGGTGTGAGACCGGTTCGTTTCTTAAAGGTTTTGGAGAAATGATGCAGATCCGCAAATCCGCAATAGCTGGCAATGGATTCCTGACTGAGATCTGTATGGGTCAGCAATTCTTTGGCATGATTCACCCGCATGTTCATTAAATATTGGTGAGGAGAGATGCCATACCGCTGTTTGAAAACCATGCTGAATCGGGAAATCGACAGATTAGCTCGTGCGGCCATGTCCGCCAAGGAGATAGGGTCACTTAGATGATGCGAAAAGTAGGAAGTAATCCAGTTGAACGATTGTGACGCTGTGTATGGTTCTTGATAATAGGTTTCTAATAAAGAGAGGATGATCTCAGTAACTAGATGCTGTGTCTTAAGTTGGATGAGCGGATCCTGCTTCTCGGCTTGCTCGATAACTTGCAGCAGTGTTTCTTTCAATTTTAAAGGCTTGGACGGTTCAACCTGCACGGGCATTTCCACCCCGTATAAATCTTTAATGGTTGGTTGTAAGAGATGCAGATAAGCCGATAAATCAATTTGTCCTGGGCGGGTAGGAAAACTATGTTCTCGTTCAGGGTTAAAACTGAGATCAAAATGGATATACGGTGTTACGGTATTCGTTAACCCTTCCAAAGACAGCAAGCTGCCGGGCTGTACAAGGCAAAATTGACCTGCGTTAAATGTATATTTTTTATGATCAACATGGAAACAACAAGTGCCTTCTTGAATGTAGACCAATAAATAATCAAGCAGTCTGCGCTCCGGGTAAGACCATGGTTTACGAACGGCAAAGTCGCTTTGTCTAACGAATGGAACGATGGGATGTTGTTTCAGAAAATCGCTTAGCATCGAAGATCCTTTCCACTTCAGTTGTTTTTGACAAAATTATAACCTTGTTTGACAAAGATTTGGAACAGCTTGAACCCTATAATAAAGCTATAATTATACAAATTGAGGTGATCCGAGATGAGCATGAAAGAAACAAGCCATAACCAAGCGCTGCCCTCTTTGGAAGACAGCTATACTTTGTCGGAGCAGCAGATACTAAGCTATCAGCAGAAAGGGCATATTGTCCTTCGGCAGGTAGCTAGCCCATCGGAAATCACATCTTACGAGCCGGTTATTACGGATTTGGTGAAGGAACTGAATTATCATAACAAACCGATTGAGCAGCGGGATACGTATGGCAAGGCTTTTATCCAAATCTCTAACTTGTGGGAAAAAAGCGAAGCGGCTCGCAGGTTCGTATTAGCCAAAAGATTCGCCAAAATCGCAGCGGAATTGATGGGCGTAGAAGGCGTGCGCATCTATCATGATCAAGCTTTGTACAAAGAACCTCATGGAGGACACACCCCATGGCATCAAGACCAAATCTACTGGCCGCTGGATACAGATAAAACGATTACAATGTGGATGCCGCTGGTACCTATTTCGGAAGAAATAGGGTCCATGACGTTTGCTTCTGAGTCCCATCGCGTAGGATATATTAACAAAATGGTGATATCCGATGAATCCCATCGCACGTTAGCCGGTTACATTGAAGGCAAAGGGTATGAAACGATGTCCCATGGCGCTATGGAAGCCGGAGATGCGACTTTTCACGCCGGCTGGACGCTGCACAGCGCGCCTGGGAACCCGACGGATGCCATGCGCAAAGTGATGACGGTCATCTACTATGCGGACGGACTGCGTATTGCGGAGCCGGATAGTAAAGCGCGCGAAAGCGATTTGAAAGCATGGTTTCCTGGAGCTAAGCCCGGCGATTTGGCGGCAACCGCCCTTAACCCGCTGGTTTATAGCCGATCCGCACGATAGTATTTGCAGCTACCTGCTGGTTTGTTCCTGTTTACGGAACTTGCCGGGGGGGAGCTTTTTTTCTTGTTTGAACGTATGGGTAAAATAATGGACGGAAGAAAAACCTGTAACCTCCGCAATTTCGTTAATCGACAGCTCACTTGTCAGCAGCAGGTGGGCTGCATGGCGTATGCGCTCACTGCGGATGAAATCGGTATACGTTTCATGAATTCCTTCTGAAAACAAGCGCGAAAGATGGCGCTCTGAAACATTGAGATAGCCGGCGACATCGCCAAGGTGAAGTGGTTGAGACAGGTTGTCGCGGATATAGAGCTTGGCCCGCTGCAGCAGGATATTCGTATTTTTACGGATGACCATAGGTTTGCCTGTCTCTTTACCGAATAAGCTGAGAAACGACACGAGAAGTGTGTAGGCTAAGGTTGGAACTGCGGCAACAGGCAAGCTGCCATGATCCTCACGAAGCAAAAGTGACTTCCACAAGAGGGCCGTCGGGTGATGGTCACCGTCATATACACAAACCTCGGCATGCTCGGCTAGATCCTGAAAGGCATCCCGCATCGTATCTTCACTTTGTGTTTCATCCAATTCAAAAGCGACGAACAGAATAAAGAGGCCTTTTTGGGTGCGGATTTGATGTTTGATGCCAGGTCTGGAGCAAAAGTGCGTACCTGCGCGCAGCGGATAGAGATTACCTTCTTCGGTGTACTCGCCTTCTCCGCTAATGACATAGCAGACCTCAAAAAAAGAATGCTTATGGGGTTGGTTATCGAATAGGCACGGATCTACGCCCCAATATTGAATTTTAAAGCATGCTGCAGGTCCATGAATGACGGTTGCAACCTCGTTCAGCAATGATCTGGTTTCTTTGCACATGTACACATGCATCATCCTTCATGTCCTTATTTTGCAAAAAGCTGTCCTTTGCAGAAAAAGACAGTTCTCACTCTCATTCCTTATAATTATAGATAAGAAAGCGGTTTACAATCAACTTCAATGATGGAGGAATGAACATTGATTACTCGTGAGGATGTAGAATTTTATAAAGAAAATGGGTATTTGCTTGTTAAAGGGGTATTCAATCAGCAAGAAGTAGAGGAAATGAGACAAGCTGTAGAAGAAATTATTATTCGCGCCGCTGAGGCCAAAGCAGACCGGAATGATCAATGGAGGGGCGACTTCCTTCCGCCAGATGAGCTGAAGAAGCTGGTTCTAAAAGGCTTCCACGACGTGCACTATCACGATGCTGCATTTATGCGCGCTGTGATTCATCCCAACATGGCGGCTGTGCTGCAGCAAATCATTGGACCTAACGTGCAGCTGCATCATTCCAAAATGCTTGTGAAGCCGCCGGAAAATGGTGCTGCTTTCCCTATGCACCAGGATCACCCTTACTTTCCGCATGAGAAACATACGATGCTTGCTGCAAGCGTGCATTTGGATTATGCGGATGAGGAGAATGGCTGCCTGCGAGTGATTCCGGGTTCGCACCGCTCAGGCAGCATACCGCACG
This sequence comes from Paenibacillus violae, assembly GCF_032461945.1. Lineage (NCBI taxonomy): Bacteria > Bacillati > Bacillota > Bacilli > Caryophanales > Paenibacillaceae > Paenibacillus > Paenibacillus violae. Next base: position 14,719 of record NZ_JAWCUD010000013.1, on the reverse strand, counting down.
TGGGTCAGCATTACCTGAACCATAAAGAGTATCCCGTCAAAGATGGCATACCTTGTGTGGCTGAAGCCGGCGATGTGCTGTTCTTTAACTACTTGACGATCCATGGCTCGGAATCCAATCGGAGTTCCCGAACAAGACGGAACGTGCTGTTCCAGTATCGTGATCCGAGCGATTTCCCGACGGAAAATACGCATTTTGACTGGGGCATGGGCCTCATGGTCACAGGGAAAAACCCGCATTTCACGAAGGTGAAACCGGAATATAAAATTCTTTGAGGATGAGAGAGGCGCCTGCGGGTGCCTTTTTTCGTTAGCAGGTGGGGTTCTATTATTGGACATTCTGTTGTAGGATAGTTAGTAAATATGTGGAAATTGGATGGTGGTTTCTTGGACTGGACGCGAAGTGAACTAAAGGGACGAGCCAAGCAAGTCTTGCGAACGTCCTACTGGAAGGCTTTTCTCGTAAGCTTGCTGCTAGCGGTGCTAAGCGGAGGGGTGTCGAGCTGTTCTTTCAATTCGAACGGTGGGACTTCGGTCAAATTCCCTTTAACCGGCAGTCACGACAGTTGGACCGATTTTTATAACAGCCCGGTATTTGTTGCCGTCGTTGTTGGAGCGATCTTGTTATTTATTTTCCTTATCCTTGTATCCATTGCATTTCATGTTTTTGTTACAGCACCTTTCGAAGTGAGCGTTATGCAATATTTTAAACAGGCTGCCTCTGAAGATGTGAATATGAATTACCTGGTCTACTCGTTTCAAAAAGGCAGATATCTAGCTATTGTGAAGGGGATGCTCTGGAAAAGCTTTCTCACTTTACTTTGGTTTTTGCTTCTCGTTATCCCGGGATTTGTCAAGGTTTATGCCTACAGCATGGTGCCCTTTCTTTTGGGAGACAATCCGGGGATTGGCACGAAGAGGGCGGTTGAGCTTAGCAAACAGATGACGAATGGGCATAAATGGAACATGTTCGTCCTGGACCTTTCTTTCCTTGGATGGTATATCCTAGGGTTCCTGGCACTTGGCATCGGCGTTTTATTCGTCATGCCATATGATCACTCGACCAAAGCTGAACTTTATAAGGTGCTCAGGCAGCAGGCGCTGTATGATGGACTCAGCAGCAGCAAGGAATTGAATCTGCCGGAGGTATGAATCGCCGACAGGCAATATAAGAAGGACTTTCCCAATAAGGTCACATTAGACCTTGTTGGGAAAGTCCTTTTTCATGGCTGCACGATATCTAGCAGTTCCACTAAAGCAGCGATTTCATGGCTCGGCAAGTTGTGCAGCGGCGCCGTCCGCTGATGATGATTGATCCAAACATTTCGCATGCCTGTCGCTAAAGCTCCTTTGATGTCGGTATCCAGATTATCACCGACCATGAGTGCTTCTTCCGCCGTGACACCAAGCAGCTCCATTGCGTGCTCAAAAATAGAAGGATCAGGTTTCCCGCGGCCAAAGGTACCGGAAATCAAGATATGATCAAAGTAATCCGCCAGACCCGGAATACTATCTACCTTCTCCTGCTGCAGGTCCGGCGCGCCATTCGTCAACAAAAGCAGCTGATACTTCGGTCGTAAAGCCTCTAACACTTCGAAAGTGGTTTCATACACTAACGGACGCTCCCGACGTTCCTTAGCAAACCTCAGCGCTAGCGTTGCACCTAACTCCGGATCGTTAACGCCCAGTTTGAGCAGTCCCTGCGTCCACGCGCTTTTTTGAAACATTGGTGCTAACTGGCTGAGCTCTAGAAAGGTTGGATGCTCTTTCGCATCAAATCGTCCCCACAAAGCTTCCAAATGTGTGACTTCAATCATTTTAGCATAGTCATAACAGGCCAATTCCTCAAATAAACGTTCGGATAACGCGCGCACCTCGTGCTCTAATTCGGACGGGTTTACGTTCACTGAAGCTGCCGCTGCCTCGCAAGTCGCCTCAAATGCTTCCTGGATACTTCTTTCATCCCACAATAACGTATTATCCAAATCGAAAATAATCGCTTTTATCGGCTTCATTTCTATAATCCCTCCCAGTGTCCTACCCTTAATTTCCAACATAATAACAAGGAAGTCAACAGAAAACTGAAGAGCGAATATCGAGTAGGATCATACCGAAACAACGAAATCAAATTAAATCAAATTAAAAACACAAATTTTACACGCGTTTAACGCTGCGATTACAAATACGGGTTATTATATACCTATAGACGCAACCAAAACCAACAAAAGGTGCTCAAATAACAAGCAAAACAGTCAAACAGGAGGGTTTCAATGATACAAGCAGTTGTTTTTGATTGGGCAGGGACGATGGTGGACTATGGATGTTTTGCTCCCCTTAACGTATTTATGGAGGTCTTCCGAAAAAGAGAGATTGCTATCACTTTGTCAGAAGCGAGAGCGCCGATGGGACTTCTCAAACGCGATCATATCAGCGAGATTTTAAAAATGGAACGTGTCGCCGGCTTATGGCTGGAGCGCTATGGTCAATTGCCGCAGGAAACGGACGTTGATGCACTTTATGCCGACTTTGAACCGATGATGCTAGCCCTTGTCCATGAATACGCTGAACCGGTCCCTGGTGCGCTTGCACTCGTTGAACGTTTACGTCAAAACGGCATTCGAATCGGTTCCACCACGGGTTACACCGCTGAGATGATGGCGATCGTCACGGTCGAAGCGAAGAAGCGCGGGTATGCTCCGGACCACTTGGTTACCCCAAATGATGTGCCCGCAGGACGTCCATATCCTTGGATGATCTACGAGAACGCAGCAGCTCTGAACGTGTATCCCATGTACAACGTAATGAAGGTAGGAGATACGGTCAGCGATATAAGGGAAGGTGTCAACGCCGGCACTTGGACAATTGGTGTGGTACTAGGAAGCAGTGAACTGGGTATGAGTGAAGCGGAAGTGGAAGCTTGTGAGCCTGAAGTTCTAAAGGCGCGAGTAGAAACAGTTACGGCTAAGTTTCAAGAAGAAGGCGCTCATTATGTCATCCAAACGATTGGTGAACTTGATCAGCTTATTCCGGTCATTAATCAAAAACTTCAAAGAGGTGAACGTCCATGACAACAACGATGAATCAATTCCCGGATAATCCTTATTTATTGCTTACACCAGGCCCTCTATCGACGAGTAAAAAAGTAAAAGCAGCGATGCTGCGCGATTGGTGCACATGGGACCAAGATTATAATCAACTCGTTCAGTCGATTCGCAGCCGTTTAGTGACTATGGCTTCGAGCAAACCGGATGATTACACAACTGTACTGATGCAAGGAAGCGGAACGTTCAGTGTTGAATCGGTCATTGGATCTGTGATTCCCAAAGAGGGTAAGCTGCTTGTTTTGGCTAACGGAGCTTATGGCAAACGAATTGCCCAAATCGCGGAAGTCCTCGGTATCTACTCGATCGTTCTGGATGCGGGTGAAACGAAGCCGGTTAATGTTAAGCAGCTAGAGGAAGTGCTGAAGGTGGATTCGTCGATCACGCACGTGGCGGTTGTTCATGTTGAAACAACGACGGGCATGATGAATCCGATCGCTGATGTTGCTCGCGTTGCCAAGCAATACGGCAAAACACTGATTCTCGATGCGATGAGCTCTTTCGGCGGGATCCCGATTGATATAGCGGAACTGGACATCGATTATTTAATCAGCAGTGCCAACAAGTGCATTCAAGGCGTGCCTGGTTTTGGTTTTATCATTGCGCGTAAAGAGTCACTGCTGAAATGCAAAGGACTAGCACGTTCCTTATCATTAGATCTTTACGATCAGTGGGAGACTATGGAGCAAGGTAAAGGCAAATGGCGTTATACCTCGCCAACGCATACCGTTCGGGCATTTGATCAAGCGCTTCAAGAGTTAGAGGAAGAAGGTGGCGTTACGTACAGATTCGAAAGGTTCACCCGTAACCAACAAACGTTGGTTGCCGGCATGCAGCGGATGGGGCTGCAACCCTTGCTTCCGATTGAGCTGCAGTCGCCGATCATTACTTCCTTCTTGTATCCGGATTCGCCTGTGTTTTCCTTTGATGAGTTCTATGCACGCATTAAACAAGAGGGCTTTGTTATCTACCCAGGTAAAATAACAGCCGTGGCTACGTTCCGAATCGGTAACATCGGTGATATTCATGGGCCCGACATTGAACGTCTGCTGCAAGGTATCGAAAGACAGTTATTTTGGAAAACAACTTAAAAACAACAAATAAAATTTAAATACAAATATTTTACGTGCATTTAATACTGATTTTACAATTCTAAATTATACTAATATTTATCAGGTGATAGATAGTCAAACCGATAATTCGAATGAAGGTGGGAGTAAGAAGATGAAGAAATCATTGGGAAGTGTAGTAGCGTTGTTGACAGTTGCTTTAATGTTAGGGGCTTGCGGCGGGAAAGCGGTTGGTACAGACGGAGCGAAGACAAGTGCTGCTCCAGCAGCAAGCGCAAGCGCAGATGTAACAGTGGATACAAAAAGCAAGGATCTAACGGTTTACACGGCTTTGGAAGATGATCAAATCAAAACTTATCTCACGACTTTCAAAGCGAAATATCCGGATGTAAAAGTAAACATTGTCCGTGACTCCACGGGAATCGTGACAGCTAAATTACTTGCTGAAAAAGACAATACACAAGCAGACGTTGTGTGGGGTTTAGCGGCAACAAGCCTGCTCGTTCTTGACCAGAACAGCATGTTGGAGCCTTACGCGCCAAAAGGCGTAGAGCGAATTCTTCCTGATTTTAAAGACAAAAATGCCGTGACGCACTGGGTTGGTATCGATGCTTGGGAAACAGCGTTCATCGTGAACAAAGTTGAGATGGAGAAGCGCAAGCTGGCAATTCCTCAATCTTATGAGGATCTGGTGAAACCGGAATATAAAGGGCTGATCACCATGCCGAACCCTTCGTCTTCAGGGACAGGTTTCCTGACGGTTTCCGGATTGGTTCAATTGAAAGGCAATGACGCTGCATGGGATTATATGAATAAATTGCATAACAACATTGCGATGTATGTTCACTCCGGTTCCAAACCTGCTAAATTAGCCGGTACTGGCGAATATCCAATTGGTATTTCCTTTGGTTACCGTGGCATTCAAGAGAAAAAAGCCGGTTCTCCGGTTGAAGTTGTATTCCCGAAAGAAGGCTCAGGTTGGGACGTTGAAGCTAATGCTTTGATGAAGAAGAAAGTCGTGAAACAAGTAGCTAAAGACTTCTTGGATTGGGCGATCACGGATGATGTGATGAAAGAATACAACAAAAACTACGCCATCCTTGCGGTCAAAACAGATTCTGCCAAAATCCCTGATGGTTACAGCGTAGATCCGGTCAAACAGCTTATCAAAAATGATCTGAATGATGCTGCGAAAAAACGTGACAGTGTTCTTGCTGAGTGGGACAAGCGCTTCAACGCGAAAAGCGAACCAAAATAATAAACGGCAAACCTAGAAAAAGGCTGACTGCGAACCATGCTTGCAGCAGCCTTTTTTCTATCACCTTTTTACAAAGCGATAACATATCACACTTATACTAGAGCTAATAAGACTAAGGAGGCTGCTTGATCATGACACAAGCTTACTTGTCCATTCAAGGGGTAAATAAAACATTTGGATCTTTCAGCGCTTTGAATAATATTCATATTGATATTCAGAAAAATGAGTTCATTTGTTTATTAGGCCCAAGCGGTTGCGGTAAAACAACATTGCTTCGCATTATTGCAGGATTAGAAAAACCGACACAGGGACAGATTACGGTTGACGGAAAGGACATTACCCAACTGCCGCCAGCGAAAAGAAATTTTGGAATGGTGTTTCAATCGTATGCGCTTTTTCCAAATCTCACTGCTTATCAGAATGTCGCTTATGGCTTGCAGGGTAAGAAATTGAAGAAGAAAGAAATTGACGAGAAGGTAAAGGAAGTCTTGAACTTAGTGGATCTGCTGCACCTCCACGATCGCTACCCGGCGCAAATGTCCGGCGGACAGCAGCAGCGTGTGGCATTGGCTCGCGCGATTGTACTGTCTCCAGATTTCTTGCTGCTGGATGAACCGCTTTCCGCGTTGGATGCCAAAGTTCGGGTGAAGCTCCGCGAGCAAATTTGCGAGTTGCAGGACAAGCTCGGCATTACTACTGTGATGGTCACGCACGATCAAGAGGAAGCGCTCACGATGGCAGATCGCATTGTGGTGATGAAAAACTCTGAAGTTGTGCAAATGGGAACGCCGGAACAAGTCTATGAAGCACCGAATTCGGCATTTGTCGCTGATTTTATCGGATCGATTAATTTCCTGGAAAACGGGGAGCAAGGAAGTCTTGCGCAACGTACAAGTCTTGCCATTCGTCCTGAACATATTCGCCTGTCAGCCTCTGGGGCAAGCAAAGGAGTGAAGGCGGTTGTCAAGCATGTCGAGTTCCGAGGAGCTTTCTACCGAGTGACGCTTCAGTTAGCAGCAGGCAGCAGCTACCAGAATGTACTGCTTGCCGTAGATGTGTCTTCGCAAGCAGCGCATCAACTGAGGCTTGCCAAACATTCCGAGGTATTCGTTGAATTCCCGCAGGAAAAGATGATCACATTCCCAGCTGATTCTATGGTAGGTGCCTAATGAACAAGGGAATCATCAGCATGAATCCGCCGATCCGCCGTCACCTTGGAGCTTTTTTTACATTACAAAATGTGTTGATTGTCGTGCTCGTGCTCACTTTAACAACTAGCACTTTAATTCCGTTAATCCTCTTATTTAGCAAATCTTTGCTAAATAAGAATGAGGAGTTTATTGGATTGGCTAACTTTGTCCAATATTTCTCTACGCCTTCCTTACTTCAATCGTTAACAAACACGATATGGATTTCAGTTCTATCTACCGTACTTGCCGTTGTTATCGCATTCGTTTATGCCTATGGCATTAGCCGTACGGGTATTCGGGGCAAAAGTTATTTCCGCTACGTTGCGTTATTGCCGCTTTTTCAACCGACGATGATGCATGGGATTGCACTTACTTATTTGTTTGGGAATCAAGGCATGGTTACACACGGTTTTTTCGGACTTTTGCCTGGTCTAAGGGTACCGATTTATGGTCCCGTTGGGATCGTCATCTCGGAAGTGATTTACTTATTTCCTCAAGCTTTTCTGATTTTTATCACAGCTTTGTCAATGACCGATCAGCGACTGTATGAGGCCGCGGAATCGCTGGGCGCGAATAAATGGAAGACCTTTTTTACGGTGACTTTGCCCTCCGTTAAGTACGGCCTCATCAGCGCCATTTTCGTCTGTTTCACAGCCAGCTTTACGGATTTCGGAGCTCCGCAGGCAATCGGCGGAAAGTTTAACGTGCTTGCCACGGATATTTACAAACAGGTTATCGGGCAGCAAAATTTATCCATGGGTGCGACAGTGGGGATTCTGCTCACGATTCCGGCCATCATTGCTTTTGCTGTGGACCGATTCGTAGAACGCAAACAACGTTCGCTGCTCTCTTCCAAGTCCACGCCATATCGGGTAACGGTAGGACAAGCTCGGGACAGATTTTATCGCACATTTTGTATCATCGTCTCGATTGCTATTTTGGTGCCGTTATTCACGATCTTTTTTGCTTCCTTAGTGAAGGTGTGGCCGTACAATATCAGCTTAAGCTTCAAACATTATGATTTTTCCAGTGTTGCTGGGTCAGGTCTGGAGCCGTTTTGGAATTCACTTCAAGTTTCACTCATCACAGCGGTGGTGGGGATGATTATGACCTTTGTTTTTGCTTATTTGATTGAAAAGACCAGATCGATGAAAGGATTGCGGCAGGTCGGTTACTTCTTGTCAATTTTACCCCTTGCGCTTCCGGGGATGGTTATCGGCCTTGCCTATATTTTCTTCTTTAATGATTCGAGCAATCCGCTGAATTGGATTTATGGCACCATGGCGATTATCGTGCTTGCGAACATCACGCATTTCTACGCAGTTCCCTTCATTACGGCTACAACTGCGCTGAAAAAGCTGGACAAGGAATTCGAACTCGTTTCGGAGTCTATGCGTGTCCCTTTCTACCGAACATTTATGCGGGTAACAGTGCCAATGTCTCTTCCGGCCATTATTGAAATTGCGATGTACTTTTTCGTTAATTCCATGGTTACGGTATCCGCGGTTGTGTTCCTCCGGGCTGCTGATATGAATCTTGCGGCTGTCGCTTTAGTGAATATGGAAGATGCAGGCGACGTAGCTGCCGCTGCGGCGATGTCTACTCTGATCGTTGGAACGAATATTATCGTTCGTTTGTCTTATGAGTTTATTTTAAAAAAGGTAAAAAAGCGCACGGCTGCTTGGCAAATGTCGAAGTAAAGCCCTATCATGCAAAGCGTGATGCATAAATTGGAGGGTCTAACCTTATGTCTTTGATTGGTGAAGAGCGAAAGAATTATATTCTCAATCAGTTGAATTTGGATGGCAAAGTAAAGACGAATGAGCTGGTCGAGGCACTGGATGTCTCTTCTGAGACGATACGTCGTTATTTGGAAGAGTTGGAGGATGAAAATAAGCTCAAACGGGTATATGGCGGCGCGGTCAAAATTAATTTGTCCCGAGATGAGCCGTCACACTTGAAAAGGGAGGTGCTGTACGCGGATGAGAAACGGAAAATCGGCCGTGCAGCAGCCACCCTCGTGGAGGATAATGACGTCATTTTCATCGATGACGGCACTACGACCTTGCATATCATCGATTATTTACTAAACAAGAAAAACCTGACGGTTCTAACAATTTCCATACCTGCCCTGTACTTGTTAATTGACTACAAAAACAAAGGATTGTTCACCGGGGACATCTTTTTAATTGGCGGTAAGGTAAATGCCCTGCACTCCAGAGTCACAGGTCTACTGGCTGAGAAGATGGTGGAAAATTTCAATGCGGATAAAGCGTTTTTATCTGTGGACGGCATGATGCTGGACAAAGGGATTACAGGCTTCGAAGAAAGTAAAGGCCAGCTGACACAGAAAATGATGAAATATGCCAAGCAAAATATCGTGCTCTGCGATCACTCCAAGTTCGGGCTCGTGCAATTCTACAAAATTGCAGATTTAAGAGAGATCGATATCATTGTCAGCGATGTGCCAGCTCCAAAGGAATGGTTATACGAATTGCAGAAAAAAGGAGTTGTATGGGTCTCATCGGGCGATTAACTGTGTTATGATTGAACGGAAATCATGACAAATGTTGGGAGCTGATTCGTTTGTCGGTACAACTGAAAGTGGCGCAATCCGCGGGTACTGTTGGTATTTTCAAACATGCCGTCACAATGGTGATGGGGATGTGGCTGATTGTCGGCTTGTTTATCGATGGCTTTGCCCATAATCATGGGGCGGTTGAGACCTTTTTTACGCCATGGCATGCTATTCTGTACTCCGGCTATTTGGCCTGTGCGATTTGGATTCTTATCCTTACTTATCAGAACAAAATGAAATCCCGTCACGGCACTTGGGTAGCGTCCATTCCTACGGGATATAAGCTTGGGGTCGCCGGTGTATTGATCTTTTTCATCGGCGGTATCGGCGATATGCTATGGCATACGATATTTGGCATTGAGAAAAATATTGAGGCTCTCTTAAGTCCGACCCATCTGATTCTATTGACCGGAGCGCTGATGATTCTGACCAGCCCGTACCGCGCGTTGAGCGATGCGGAGAAGGACGTTTCTCCGAGCTTTCGCCGGCTGCTGCCAGCCTTGACTTCCATAGCGCTGACCTTTGCCGTGATGGCTTTTTTTCTTATGTATGCATGGTCGTTTCGTCAGAATTTGTGGATGGCCAGGGAAGAAGACGCAGTGGCTAAAGCGGTTGTGGATTTCCTGGTGACAACGATGCTGCTCGTTATGCCGATCATGCTCGTACGGAGAAGGTGGAAGCTGCCTTTCGGAACGGTGACCTATTTCTTTGTGTTTGAAGCGGTATTGATGGCTGTGTTGGATGGCTTCTCACACTATGGTTCTATCGTGATTCTGCTCATAAGCGGTATAATCGGTGACTTGCTTTTGAAGTCGATCAAAGAAAAAGAAGCTGGAGCGTGGCAGTATCGCGGTGTTTTCTTCCTGCTGCCCGTTCTTATCTGGGGCCTGTATTTTGCGGATTTGCGCTTGTTCCACACGTTAGATTGGTCTCCTGAGCTGTGGGGTGGCACAATCTTTATTTGCGGCCTCTGTTCGATGGGATTAAGCATGCTGACAACCCCGCTCACGACTGGAAGAAATCAATGAAGCAGCTTGTCATCCTTCTCTTGGGTGTTCTCTTAACCGCCTGCGGGAATCAAAACACGACCATGGATATGTCAGGGATGCAGATGTCTGGGAATATGGAGGCCATGCCGACACATGCCCACAGCGATGATGCCATTGCGCATTTCTCGGTTGCCATGGATCGTTACATGCCGGGTGAAGAGGCGACGATTACGATTCTTATTCAAGATAAATGGAATAAACCGATTGATCGTTTTGACGTCATGCATGAGAAGCTGATGCATTTGATCGTGGTGAGCAAAGATCTGTCTTATTTTGATCATCTTCATCCGGAGCATGTCGGTCAAGGCCAATTCACCGTCAAGACAAAGTTCCCTGCCAGCGGCTATTATCAGCTGATTGCTGATTTTACTCCGCAGGGAAGTGGAGAGACGGTGCAAACGCACTGGGTCACAATAAAGGGGAAAGAGCCGAAGCAGGCGGCACTTCAACCGGATGCCTCGCTGACGAAAGAGGTGGGCGGCAAGGAAGTAACGCTTGCTTTCGACCACCTCATGGCGGGGATGGGACTGGATATGATCTTCACGATCAAGGATGCCCGGACGAAACAGCCGATCACTGATTTGCAGCCCTATCTGGGCAGCTTGGGGCATGTGGTTGCCATCAGCGCCGATGCGAAGGAGTATGTCCATGTCCACCCGAATGAGCAGCAGGGTTCAGGGCCTACAGCACCTTTCACGATTATTTTCCCGAAAAGCGGAGTTTATAAAATCTGGGGACAATTTCAGCGTCAGAATGAAGTGTTTATTGTACCTTTTACCATAAAAGTGCCATAAGGACGTTACCTTTACAATTTAAACTTCATTTTGTAATCAAAAAGAAATATGTTATTCATCTGGCTTTAATGAAACGGGCTTATAATAAAACTCGACCCCCTTTAAAATATATATATCTTAAGACCCGCGGCCCGTTGCTGTGGGTCTCTTTTTTTATAGATTTGGGGTAAGGGGTAAGTGGAGCTTACCCCTAATTATTGCTACGCGCTAAGTAATTCCAATTACTCAGCATGACCGCCTCTCGCTATGGGCCCTCGCTTCCATGTCTATGTATGTTGTAATTTGTACAACATAAAACAGCTTTCAACCCCACTAACCGGATCTTCATTGCACAAAGTACAATGAATTCAATCAAAATAGCGTGAAAACCACTCTATTCTGCCTTCTACATTGCACTTTGTACAACGTAGAAGGCGGCATCGGCCGTCATGATGCCGCTAGGTTGCAAAAAGTGCAACTTAGGAGAAGGTATCGGCCATTATTGAAGAAAAAGACAGGTCGAATCTCAGATTCGCCTGTCTTAAGTCGATATGCTTATTTTTTCGCTACGTCGGTCATAACGAATTTGTCGTTTACTTTTTTCGTTGTATAAGTGGCGCCGTCTTTCGTCGTGAATTTGACTTGATCCGCCGTATTTGCCGTGTCAAATGTGACATCTGCTTTGGTTGTATCTAGCAGGTTTGTTGGGAAAAAGGAAGTCGGGTTTGTTACAATCGCTCCGTCCGCTTGCTGTTCCGTCAAATAGTGGGCTGCCAATTTATCAGCCATTGCGGCATCGAAGTAGCTGGAAAGGAACTTCACGGCTTTTTCTTTGCTATCAGCGGCGATAGGGTTAAGGATTAGCTTGCCATCTTTGGATTTGGCTTCTCCGAAGAGGAAGCCGACTTTCTCTTGAGCAATTCTAGCGCCGATATAGCCTTTCATGTTGATCGTATCCTGCGTTTCAGCTGTTGCTTGCGGGGAAGCTGCTGCACTTGCGCTTGGAGACGGGCTAGTCGCTGTATTTTTTGGTGAGGAGCATGCTGCTCCTGTCACCATCATTGTAAGCAGGATCACGCCTGCGGCTGTTTGTTTCAAAGTCATAATGTGATACACCTCTTCATCTGTATGAATGTATTTATTTGTAAATAAATACATATTATATTAAATTTATATAACCACAAGTGTAAAATATACGCTATTTTTAGACGTAATGCAATGAATTCAAGGAAAGTTCACATTCTATTTTGTCCCTGAAAAAGCGAAAAAAACCCTCATATCCACAAGATAAGTGGCGATGAAGGCCCTTCGATTGAGTCAATGATTGCTTGTTTATTTACGCTTATAAAACAACCTGGAAATCCCAACTCCAATGGCCCCAAGTCCGATAAACAGGATCGCACGAATGGCGGTAGACACATCAGGAAGATCAATGAAAATAATTTTGAGCAGGGTTACAAACAAGAACAGGATGCCGATTAGATTTGCCTTTGCTCTTCGAACAAACAGTCCCGCGACAATAAGGAGCACCGCATAAATCGCCCAAACGCCGGAGAGAACGAGATGTTGGTAATCACTATTGAGAGCTTTCGTTAAGGCGTTCGTTACTTGTGAGACGAAGATGAGGAACAGTATGAATGCCATCCACAGCAAAAGCAGAGAGATGCGCGACGGCGCAAGGCTTTTTTGAGCAGAAGAGCGATAGAACGCATAAAGGCCGCCGATGGTAGCCACGAGCACAAACCAAGCAAAAGTTTCATGTGATCCTATATCATGGATCGGATGGGTGAGAACGAACAGCATACCGATGAAATAGGTAAGAGCTCCGCTGATTTGCTGCAGCCTGCTTTGGAAGCGTACACCCAGGCAAAGAGCGATGCCGCCTTCGACTAAAAGCGCTGATCCGGCTTGATCGGCATGCAGGACGAAAATCAGCCATAAGAAGATGCTGAACGTTGCGATGGATACATGGACGGAGAAGGCGCGCTTTTGCAAGTAAAGCCAAGAGGATGTACCGATGTACAAAAGCGACCACAGAGCCAGCATCCATTCATAGACGTGCCTATCGCTGTGAGCAGTGCCGTAGAAACCGTATGTCCAGGCCGCAACGAGGCCAAAGCTTAAGAACAACGTGATGCGCTGTCCAATTCGGCTATCTTGAGAGCGCAGAAGTGTAATGCTGAAAAGGAGCAGGTGCTGCAAGATGATAACGGTTAGCACAGCAGGTTTGTCACTCGCCGCATGGCTGAGCAAGGTCGATATGAGCAAAGGCAGATGAAGTACGCCAAATGCGGTGAAATAAGCGCCTCGGAAGGCGTAGCGCAGCGATAACAACATCATAGCCATGGAAAAGAGACCTTCGTAGCCAGCGAAAACCCACATATTCGGGTGCGCAGAATCGACCATGAACGGAACAAGATAACCCGCAAGCAAAGTAATAATCATGAGAGCTTGTGAACGATGGCGAATCGCTATGAACACACTAGCTGCAATAGAAACAATGTAAAGAACAAAAGCAAGCCAGGACTGGATCAGCTCGAACAGCATGTGGGCAGCGAACAGGGACAAGATCAGAACCCCGCTCGCTCCGCCTATCAGCACTTGCCCCAGTGCTGTGCGTTTGCGGCGTATTTGCGCTTCCCCTTGCCAAAACATGAGACCTGCTGCGACAACTCCGAGTATGCAGCGGACAGGTTCTGTAATGAAGCCGGCACTTACGGCTGCTGTAAATCCCCAGAGCACGCCAAGCAGGAAGACGATGATAAAAATGCGCGGCAACCAGACGCGGGCGATCAAGTGCTCCCAATCTGTTGGGGGAGCGGGCTCTTTGGCGGGAACGGTTTGCTGCTGGAGGGGCGGGCGCGGAGCTGGCTGGGAATGCTCGCTTGCCGGAGCTGATACCTCTGTGCGTTCAGATCCTGATGCATTTGGTCGGTGAAGTGCATGGTCCAGCAGCAGCTCAAGGTCTTTTACTCTTTTTTCCAATGCGGCTACTCGTAATTCTAAATCCATAATAGCCCCCTTTGTTGTGCGTATTTTAGGTATGTTTTTCCATCTCATTCTATGTTAACATGGGCCTGGCAAGACGTGTAGGCTGACAGAAAAAATAAAAGCTGACAATTATGCTACAATAGTCATAAACACGAATAGGACATTAGGAGATGAACCGTCATGAGTAAGGAAATAAATGAACAAGAGCTTATTCAATTTATCGTAGAAAAATCAAAAGCAGATGCCAAACAAATCCAGCTCGTACTGAAATATGAGAAAGCGTATATTCTGAAGGCTGAACAAGGTGCCAAAGGGGAAGTGGACATCGACAGCGACGATTTGATCGATCATATTCTAAGCAGGCCGGACGTGAAATTGACGGAGCTCGCGGTGGATACCATTTTGGAAGCGGAAATGGCGTATTTAATGAAACATGGATTAGCCGGTTACATGGATTAAGGTTAGAGGACGATGCAGGGGGGATTTCTCCGGTGTCGTCCTTTTTTTATGCGCTAGGATGGCGTGTTAGAGGAACTACAGGGCGCTATTTCTCTGAAAGGGGGCATTTTCCAGGTGTCAGGGGATACTGGGGCTAGAATTAGAAGTGGACACATCGTTAAGTGACCCCAATAATAGACTTAACGAATAGGAGGGTGTCCGCCCATGGGAGAGCAACGCCAACGATATAATGAAGATTTTAAGAAACAAGC
>NZ_JAWCUD010000012.1:0-288101 GCF_032461945.1 Paenibacillus violae | reverse complement strand
CCCCCCTCAAGATGAGATTTCCCAGTATGTAAGACCCCTTGTAGACGACGAGGTTGATAGGTTCGAGGTGGAAGTGCAGCAATGCATGCAGCTGACGAATACTAATCGGTCGAGGGCTTAACCTCATATAGGGAGGGATCTTTAATCGAAGATTAAAGTCTCTCTGCTTGAAACCTATAGTTGTAACTTTACAAACGTTTCGTATCTAGTTTTCAGGGAATAATAATTCCTGAGTATATATGTCTTGGAGAGATACCCAAGTGGCTATAAGGGGACCCTCTGCTAAGGGGTTAGACTGCGTAAGTGGTGCGAGGGTTCGAATCCCTCTCTCTCCGCCAGTTCCAAACATATATAACACCTTTTATGTGGCGGCGTAGCTCAGCTGGCTAGAGCGTACGGTTCATACCCGTAAGGTCGGGGGTTCGAGCCCCTCTGCCGCTACCATAAAACCATTCCAGATGGAGGCTTAGCTCAGCTGGGAGAGCATCTGCCTTACAAGCAGAGGGTCGGCGGTTCGATCCCGTCAGCCTCCACCACTTTACCCCAAAAAGTGAAGTGTTTCCAAGATGGAGTTTCCGATTACTTTTCGGAGGCCTCGAAACTATATGCCGTTGTAGCTCAACTGGTAGAGCAACTGACTTGTAATCAGTAGGTTGGGGGTTCAAGTCCTCTCGACGGCACCATTTAGTTGGTGCAAATTGAATTGTCATGGAGCCGTGGTGTAGAGGCCTAACATGCCTGCCTGTCACGCAGGAGACCGCGGGTTCGAATCCCGTCGGCTCCGCCATTCATCTTTTTCTTTGAATGGGACAATCTAAAAGAAGTACATAAGGCTCGGTAGCTCAGTCGGTAGAGCAGAGGACTGAAAATCCTCGTGTCGGCGGTTCGATTCCGTCCCGAGCCATTGAGATGGTTGTGCTGCTACAACGCAGCACGGTTATCTCGCAATCTGGAGGCTTAGTGAAGTGGCTAAACACGGCAGACTGTAAATCTGCTCTCTCCGAGTTCGGTGGTTCGAATCCATCAGCCTCCATTTCCCTAAGAGCCATTAGCTCAGTTGGTAGAGCACCTGACTTTTAATCAGGGTGTCGTAGGTTCGAGTCCTACATGGCTCACTTTTATAAGTAAAAACACAAGGCCGCGAGGGTCTTTTTTTGTTTTATTATTTTGATTTCTATAAACGCCTTTAATACAAAAAAGCATCCCAACGAAGGGATGCTCTTTTTATTTCAATTTTTCTGCAACCGACTGCATTTTTTGAGACATAGAGGCCGCTTTATCACGGCGATCGTCGATTTTAATGGAGGTGGATACACGCTGTGCGCCATTCGTGAAGGGAACCTCATGCACAGCGCGAATGACCTCCAGAATTCGATCTAAGGAGCCTTCTAGAATAGTTCCCATGGGTGTCATCTCGAACGTAATATCCGTGTGCTTTTCTAGTTCTTTGTGAAGATCAGCCACATATCCGCTAAGGCTTGTAGTTGCTGTCCCGATTGGGATAATCGTAAATTCTGCAATAGCCATGTAAGTTGAAACCTCTCCTTTCCTCTTGCCTGCTATGCTCTATTGTAGATGTTGGAATATAGGAGATGCAACTAAACGCTAGAGCACCGCTGCCTTAAATGCTAGCAAGTTCAATAATATAATCCGCAGTCCTTGCAGCAAGAGCCATAACCGTATTGGTCGGATTACAGCCGCTGGAGGTCACGAACAGACTCGCATCGCAGATGAAAAGGTTCGGTATATCGTGACTCTGGCCGTATGTGTTGACGACAGATGTAGCAGGGTTATTTCCCATACGGCATCCCCCCATGAAATGCTGCGTATCCGGTACAACGAAGGCAATTTCTCCTCCAGCCGCTTTGAGGATCAGCTGCATATTGTCAACGGCGTGATCGATGAGTTTGCGATCATTATCTCCGTAATTAAAGGTAACAGCGGCACGTGGCATGCCGTAGTCATCTTTTTCGTCAGATAAGGAGATATGGTTATCCCACTGTGGAAGAACCTCTCCAACCATCGTTAACCGCCCATAGTGATTGTAGTTAAGCATAGCTTGTCTTAGCCCTGATCCCCAAAGAGGATCTTGCGTCGATTTGCTGATCCCATCGGCCATATCTATAGGTCTGGAACCGTGAGAATGAATTGTATAGCCGCGAGCATAACCACGCCGAGGATCCGTCTCATAGAAATCCTGAGTAGATGCTAGCACTGGAGTGCCTTTGTATAAACGAACCTCCTGCTCAAATTTGGCATACACATCGTTGCTGCTATGCGTCATAATAGCACGGCCAACCCATCCGCTAGAATTAGCTAGACCGTCAGGAAATAGTGGCGACGCTGAATGAAGCAGCAGACGAGGCGTTTCGACGGCATGTGCGCATACAATAACCGTTTTGGCACGCTGCCGGTACTCCGTTCCCTGATGGATAAAGAGCACACCGCTGGCATGACCGTTTGCGTCAACTTCAATCTGAGTGACCATGCAATCGGGGAGAACCTCTGCCCCAGCTTTCACAGCTTTGGGGATATGTACGGTCAAGGTGCTGAATTTGGCATTCGGCATGCAGCCCTGGATGCAGAAACCGCGGTTGATGCAGGGAGGACGACCATCATAGGGAGCAGATAGAATGGCAAGCGGAGTAACAGCGGATTGAATGCCGAGTGCTTCACAGCCTTTTTGAAACAGGTAGGCGTTAGGACTTAAGGGGTCTCGTTCCGGATAGGGATAAGGCCCCCGAAAGTTGCCCCATGGAAAATGTTTAGGTCCCGAAACGGCAATTTCTTTTTCAATCCGATTATAGTAAGGTTCAAGATCTTTGTAATGAATGGGCCAGTCTTCTCCTACACCATCGATGGATTTGGTTTTGAAATCAGATTCATGAAATCGTAAGAAAACGCCCGTGAAGTTTTGCGTTCCCCCGCCGACTCCCCGTCCCGAATTAGAGTAACCCACGCCTAGCGGAACGGTCCCGTCTACAAGGCGAGTATCTTCCCACCCTAACTGCCGCATGCTCAACTCGTCACTAGCAAAATTCTTCTGAGGATCCCGCCACGGTCCGGCATCCAAAACAACGACACTGAGACCGGCTTCGCTCAGTTCTTTGGCCAGAACGCCGCCAGCGGCGCCTGCTCCAACGATTAAGATATCAACTTCGTCTTGCTCGTATCTCCTCTTCATTGCTCCTTCACAGCCTCCCAAGGGTCAAGTTGGCCTGTTTCTGCGCGCACATAACCACGCGGATAGGCAGGACCGCCAAACCCGATCTCCGACCATACCAAAGGATGAGAATAATAAGCCTCGACACTGAGCTTCAGCAGTTTTTGAAACAAAGCTTTCTGCGGGACGCCTTCCCAATTTTCTGTCAGAGGGTAACTGTCGCTGCTGATTTGCAGCATAATGTGTCGCTGAGACGTCTCATCTAGTTGAAAAAAAGGTTTGCTGCTATCAATCCAGCCAGTCTCATCAATAGCTTTAAGCCCTTGACGTAAAAGCGTGCGCAAAGGGGGGACATTCATTTTTCGCTGCCCCTCACCTTTGTCCTGTGTGAGAACCTCGTCGATATGACAAAGGACGTACTGAATGATTTCTCCCCTATTATCATCCATAAGCAGCGAGCACCAAGCCCGCAATGTTTCTGCCTCTACATGTGTGAGGAACTGATACATGGTTTCACGCTGTAAACGTGCATTTACAATATTCCGAGTGTTGGCATCCCATTCCTTTTGCTCATCCATGACGTTATAAGTCGGATAATAGCTATGATTTGTCATCGTCAATCAACCTCCATAAATGGCAGTAAGTCCAAGAATACTTAGAAAAGAAAATAGTAGAGGCATCAGCACCGGCGGTCCTGTGAGAAAGTTTCGTAAAGCAAAGCCGCCTACTCTTTTACGTACACCACTTAGATGAAAAGCAAAGCCGATTAATCCTTGAAGGACCCCAAGCCAAAAGATGAGATGCACAGCCGTATACCAACCATGGCGATTGACAAGCGTACACAGAATGGAGACAAAACTGATAAGAAAAGACAGAATGACTGGACTCCACATTATTTTCTTATGAAAGTTTTGACGATAGTGCGATAAAGTCACTTGGATCCATAAGAGTAGATAGGCGACCCCAATCAAGAGAATAATGACTCGGTCCAAAGACCATTGCGTCCAAACCATATGTAGTACCTCCCTATAGGACGAATATCCCTTGTACAATTATTTCCAAAAAAACGAAGTTTATGAGCACGCTGTCCTTAATGACGCACGGATGAAAGATTTGTTAGCATTACCAATCATGTGTGTGTAAGGAAACATTTTAGGAATGAAAGTCTTTTCATAGACATGGTAATCTTGTACTAGATTAAATGGACTTTTCCATATCTACTAACAAATACGTACTGGAGGATTTAAGATGATAAAGATTCTTGCAAGACGCACAGTTGGGATAACGGCAGCGGTAACGATTGCACTCTCAGCAACAACAGCTATTTCCGCATACGCCGCTAATGATGATATGGATGCAGTTTCACTAGCGAAGAAAATGGTAGGAGTCGATTATTCCAAAGGTAGCGAAACGCCTGGTGCGGGGTTTGATTCCTCGGGCTTGATTTATTATGTCTACCAAACGCTGGATTACTCGATTCCAAGAACGCTTGCGGATCAATTTAAAATGAATAAAAAGACAATCACGGATATGTCCAAAGCGGAACCAGGTGACGTCTTGTTCTTTGGCAGTGGTAAGAATCCATCATTTGCTGGGATCTATGTCGGTCAAGGGAAAATGGTTATGTCTTCCCAGAGCAAAGACGAAGTCGTCACTCGTAGTGTAAATGACTATAAGAGCAGTTTCATTGGCGGGAAAAGTCTTCTTTCCTCCAAGGATCGGTTGAAAGCTGAGCTTATTTTGACTGCTCAGAAATACTTGGGTACACCATACGTTTTTGGTGCGAAATATGGACAAACCAAAACGATGGATTGCTCGTCGTTTGTGAAAACCGTGTTTGCTGAGTACGACATCACGCTACCGCGGGTATCTCGCGATCAAGCGAAAGAAGGTAAGTTTGTCAGCAAAAGCGATTTGCAGACCGGCGACTTAGTTTTCTTTACAACTGTGGATTCAGGTAAAAATATTGGACATGTCGGGATTTATGTAGGTGATGGCATGATGATCCATACGTATGGTGAAGGCGGCGTGAAATTCACCTCAATTAACAAAGAGTGGTGGGCGGATCATTACGTGACGGCACGTCGGGTTTTAAACTAGAAGATTAGCTACCAATCAATGGAACCCTTATGCAGCCTAGTTGCAGGAGGGTTCTTTTCCATGAAACCTGGCAGATATGGTACAATAGGGAGATAGAGATAAAAGAAAGCTAGGACTAAGGAGAGACGCAGATGGATTGGGAGCGCATAAAAGAACGTTTGGAAGCGGTTTTACAGACACCTATGCACATTGGTTTGATCTCTGAAGCAGATTGGTTGCACTTATCCGAAGAACAAGCCGAACACCCGGCGAGCTTTTGTCGAAGTATTGAACGTGGGCAAGATGTGTTGTTTTATTTAGCTAAGGAACATAAGGATATACGCGTTTTACAGATAGCTGGAGCCAAGCTGACGGCATCTGAGCGCAAACTCGTTGAAATGACGGTTGAGTCCAAACAAACACAGGAAAAGAAACAGCGTGGCATTTACCTGTCTGAAGATGAAAGAAGGGCTCATCAGTTAAGGGATTGGCTGCTTCAGCAAATGGAACTCGGTTCGACTTACGCGGAGCTTCCAGATGCGCTTGCTTCACAATCCTCACTGTATTCAACGAAAATTCCGCTGCTTTTATACGGGGATTATTCTCAAAGCCAGAGCGTTTCCTACGCAGAGCTGAAAAAGCTGCTGGAATCTTTCTTTGAATCGGAGATTATTCTGATTCCTCTAATGGATAAAGAATGGCTGATTCTAGCGCCGGAAGGTTTGCTAGCGAGTGGAAGCGAAGAACGTGAGGGTGACGAAGAAGAAAGCGTAGAACAAATTCTAGATGCCCTGGGTTCAGGTTTATATGAAATGCTCGCTAATGAGTGGGTGGGAGAATGCCATCTAGCCATCGATTATCCAGTGAAACCCGCGAAATCGCTGTTTGCTACGATTCTCAAACTAAGGGAAACGATTATGCTAGGCCGCTCTTTCCACGTAGGCAGCTTCATTCACCTTCGTTGGGAGCTTCGGTTGGAAAAGCTGCTGCACCTTATTGAGGAAGAGGAGAAAGCGGAATTCCTGGAGCAGGTGCTGCGCGGCACCGACCATGCGCTGGACGCAGAGACGGTTACAACCCTTGAGCATTTCTTCACACTAGACTGCAATGTTAGTGAAACCGCGAAGAAGCTTTATATTCATAGGAACACGCTATTATATCGATTGGACAAGTTCAAAAATGAGACCGGACTGGATGTCCGAACGTTTAATCATGCGGTATTAGTAAGACTTGCACTATTATTGTACAAAGTAACGAAAAGAAAGTGATTTTTTTGTAGGTATTGTGCATAGTCAGTCCGGGCTTCGTGGGGTAAGATGAGTATAGTCAAAAGTTGATGAACAAGTAGTGTACATCGATAAACCGTAGGGGGAATGAACACATGGCAGGCGTACGTTTAAATCATATCGTTAAAAGATATTCTGGTGCAGAAGAATCTACAGTTAAAGATTTCCATCTTGAAATTGCAGATAAAGAGTTCGTCGTATTGGTTGGAGCTTCCGGTTGCGGAAAATCCACAACTCTTCGTATGATCGCAGGATTAGAGGAAATCACTGAGGGTGAACTTTACATCGGAGACCGCCTAGTTAATGATGTCGCTCCTAAAGACCGCGATATCGCGATGGTTTTCCAATCTTATGCCCTTTACCCGCATATGACTGTTTATCAAAACATGGCATTCGGTTTGAAACTTCGTAAATTCAAAAAAGCTGATATCGATGCTCGCGTTCGCGAAGCAGCGAAAATCTTGGATATCGTTCACTTGCTGGACCGCAAACCAAAAGCTCTTTCCGGTGGTCAACGCCAACGTGTTGCCTTGGGTCGTGCGATCGTTCGTGAGCCACAAGTATTCTTAATGGATGAGCCGCTTTCCAACTTGGATGCGAAACTTCGCGTACAAATGCGTGCGGAAATCACAAAATTAACAAAACGTCTTGGTGTTACGACAATCTACGTAACGCATGACCAAATCGAAGCAATGACAATGGGCGATCGCATCGTTGTTATGGATAAAGGTATCATTCAACAAGCAGCTACACCTGAAGAAATCTACAACTTCCCAGTGAACATCTTCGTTGCGGGCTTCATCGGATCCCCATCCATGAACTTCATGACAGGTACACTGACACAAGAAGGAAGCGGAATCTTCTTCAAAGCAGGTTCTGTTAACGTTGAAGTTCCAGCTGGTAAAGCACAAGTACTGAAAGACAAAGGATATGTTGGTAAAGAAGTGATTCTGGGAGTTCGTCCAGAAGACATTCACGAAGAGCCAGTATTCTTGGAAGCTTCCCCGAACACAGTATTCAACGTTAACGTTGAATTAACTGAGAACTTGGGTCACGAAATGTACTTGTACCTGAACGGTATCGGCGCTAACACAGTTATCGCACGTGTAGATGGCCGATCCGGAATCAAAGAAGGCACAAACGTGAAATTGGCTTTGGATATGAACAAAGTTCATTTCTTCGATAAAGAATCCACATTGTCCATCTTAGCGAAATAAGTTGGAACTGAAAGGCCAGCCGTAATCGGCTGGCTTTTTTGCTGTTTGGGGAGAAACAGGAAGATTGCGAACACTTTAGTTGATTTCAGTTTCGTATTCCATTACGATGAAACTATTGGAAAAGAAATGAGTATGAGCAGATGAAGCAGGTTTTGCTCAGGCAAAACGCAGAGGAGATAGGACGATGGCCAAAAAGGTGAAGGTTTCCGAGTTAGTGGAACAACTCCATATGGAGGTTCTTGCAGGTGAATCTGGGCTCAAACGTGCGATAACAACCGGAGATTTGTACCGTCCGGGTCTCGAGATGGCGGGATATTTCAATTATCATCCGAGAGAACGTATTCAAATGCTAGGGAAGACAGAAATCACCTTCATGGAGATGTTAACGACAGGTGTCCGCAGAAACCGGGTAGAGCAGCTATGCGCTCCGGAGGAAACACCTTGTATCATCGTGACACGAGGGCTGGATATTCCAACGGAGCTGTTGGAAGAAGCGACAAAACGTGATCTTCCCGTGCTTCGCAGTCAAATGTCGACAACCATTTTCGCAAGCCGATTAACAGGGTTTTTGGAAAATAAATTAGCGCCAAGCACGACGATTCATGGCGTTCTTGTCGATGTCTATGGTATCGGCATGCTGATTACAGGCAGCAGCGGTATCGGGAAAAGCGAAACAGCGCTTGAGCTTGTAAAAAGAGGGCATCGCTTAATTGCCGATGATGCCGTTGAAATACGTCAAAACGGAGATAAAGTGCTGACAGGGAACGCGCCGGAATTGATCCGGCATTTGCTCGAAATCCGCGGCGTCGGTATTATCAATGTGATGACATTGTTCGGAGCCGGGGCGGTTCGTAATGTGAAGAAAATTTCCGTCGTGGTCAAATTGGAGAATTGGCAGCAGGACAAGCAATATGATCGCTTAGGCTTAGATGAGGAACTCACACGCATCATTGATACCGATTTGCCGCTCGTCACGATTCCAGTACGACCTGGACGAAATTTAGCGGTTATCGTAGAAGTGGCTGCGATGAACTATCGTTTGAAGCGGATGGGGTACAACGCGGCGCTGCAGTTTACGAATAAACTAACGGAATCGCTGAACGAAGATTATGAAGATTTTGATTGAAATCTGGCTAGAAAGACAGTTAACATCTGAAGGAGTGAAACTATGTTAGAAAGCGTTGCGTTCTCCCTTGGACCGATTCATGTCCGATGGTATGGCATTATTTTAGGTACAGCAGCATTAATCGGGCTACTATTGGCCATTCAAGAAGGAAAACGATTCAAGATTATTCCTGACTTTTTCATGGATTTGTTGCTGATTGGCGTGCCTTCGGCCATTATTGGGGCAAGAATATATTATGTGGCCTTCCAGTGGTCGGATTATAAGAATAACTTGGCTGAAATTTTCATGATCTGGCACGGTGGGATCGCCATCTACGGGGCGTTAATCGGCGCCATTATCGGTGTGTATTTCTATGTTAGAGCAAAAGGCTACGGTTTCTTGCGGATTGCGGATATTTGCGCGCCAGGCTTAATCGTTGGCCAAGCGATTGGACGTTGGGGCAATTTCATGAATCAGGAAGCACATGGGGGCCCTGTTTCGGAGTCATTCCTGCGCAACACGCTGCATTTGCCTAATTTTATTGTGAATCAAATGAACATTGAAGGCACGTTTTATCACCCGGCGTTTCTGTATGAATCTTTGTGGAACATTGTAGGATTGTGTGTGCTTCTATGGCTTCGCCGCAGACCATTCTTACGAGCTGGAGAACTTTTCTTCAGTTACTTCATCTGGTACTCCATAGGACGATTCTTCATTGAGGGCTTGCGCACGGATAGTTTGGATTTCACAGGTCCTGCATGGCTGGCTTCGTTTGTTAATGCACTTTGGTCTCCGATGAAAGCCGTCTTTGAACCGGGTGTGATGACGTATGGCGGCAACGTGAGATTCTCACAGCTGTTAGCACTTCTGCTTGTCATTGGAATGGCCATTTTAATTACCGTAAGAAGGAAAAAAGGGTATGCCACTGTTCACTATGCAGACCCGATTGTTTCCTCAAAAACATTAGACAAAAATAGAGTCGTGAAAGAACAAGAGCAGCAAGATAAAGGAGCAGATTATGATTCAAACCGTACTGTTTGACCTGGATGGCACCATTGTGGATACCAATGAGCTGATTGTGCAGTCCTTTTTGCATAGCTTGGAAGGCGAGACGCCGGAACCCGTAGGCCGGGAGTTAATCATCCCGAATATGGGGCGGCCGCTTGTCGAGCAAATGGAGTTTTTTACAGGAAGAAAAGAAGTGGAAGAGCTCATAAAGAAATATCGAACATTTAACCTGTCCAAACATGATGAGCTTGTTAAGGAGTTCCCTAACGTGCGAGCTGTTATGAAGAAATTGCATGAGAATGGGATTAAAATCGGCATCGTGACCAGCAAAATCAGACAAACTACGCTAATGGGCCTGAAATTGTGCGGACTAGACGAGTTCGTGAGCACGATTGTCACTGTAGAAGATGTGAAGGAAGCGAAACCGCACCCGGAAGGCATTCTCGCTGCACTTAAGGTACTGGGAGGAACGCCGGATCAAGCCGTGATGGTGGGAGACAGCCATTATGACATTGAAGCCGCGAAAAATGCGGGTGTCATATCAGTTGGTGTTACATGGTCATGGAAAGGCCGCTCTTACTTGGAGGAGTACAATCCTGATCATCTAATTGACGATATGTTCGATCTACTGCCTATCGTGGGTCTTGCGTCGGATGTGGATGCTCATTGAGAAAAACGGACAGGTACCCGGTTGAGGGTCCTAATGCCCTGTGGCAAATCTATCATACCGTCAGCAAATGGAAGGCGATTCGCAATTTCGTATTCATCCAGATTACACGATATTCGCCTTCGCTGCGGATGAAAAACTGGATCTACCGGCATATCCTTGGGATGACGGTGGGGGAACACACAGCATTTGCCTTGATGGTCATGGTGGATGTGTTTTTTCCAGAGAAGATTCATATTGGCAATAATACGATTATTGGGTATAACACGACGATATTGGCTCATGAATATTTGACCAAGGAGTATAGGCTTGGCGATGTTCATATCGGATCCCATGTGATGGTGGGGGCGAATACGACGATTCTTCCAGGCGTAACGATCGGAGATTACGCAATCATCGGTGCGGGTTCAGTCGTGCACAAGGATGTAGCCGCGCATAGCTTCGTCGCAGGAAATCCGCTGCAAACCATACGTTAATTTCAAATTGAGAAATAAGAGTTGTGCGCTATTGAGCTGTACAGCTCTTTTTCTTTGCGAACGTAAAGAAATTGTAAATGTAAGGAACTAGTGAAAGAGGCAATTGACGGTCCTAGGGTTACGTGATAAAATAGCCGTACATTCTTTATTTTGGTAGTATGGTAGCACGTTAACGCGATAAAGTGATAAGAGGGAAAAACAGAACTGAATTTATAGATGTTGAGGTGAGACGGTGTCAAAGCCAAAAGTATTTGAAAAGCCGTTAGGGGTCAAGGATTACTTGCCCGAAGCGGTCACGAAGCTGCGCAACATAGAATACCGTGTACTGGCTTGTATGGAACGCTGGGGATATAACCAGATCCTTACGCCTACACTTGAATATTACGATACCGTTGGGGTGGCAAGCTCCACAGAAGATAAGAAGCTTTTCAAGCTGCTGGATCGCAAAGGTCAAACGCTAGTATTGCGTTCCGAATTGACTGCTCCGATCGCACGTGTAGCTTCATCTTTATTGAAGGAACATGCGTTCCCACTTCGTTTATCCTATCATTCGAACGTGTTTCGCGCGATAGAAGAGGAAGCTGGACGCGATTCGGAGTTTTACCAAACAGGTGTTGAATTAATCGGGGATGCTTCGTCAGAAGCTGATGCTGAGGTTGTGGCCTTGGCAGTTGCTTCGCTGCAAGCGGCTGGCGTTGGTACATTCAAGATTGCACTCGGCCATGTAGGGTTCTTGAACGGATTGTTCCAGGAAACACTGGAAGGCCGCAGTGATGCTCAGCTGAGTTTGAAGGAACATTTGCTAGCTCGTGATTATGTCGGATACCGTGAAGCAATCAAGTCACTGGCCCTTACGCCAGAGGTGGAGCGGGAGCTAATCGGCGTGTTAAGGCTTAGAGGCGGAGATGAAATTTGCGAGCAAGCTCGGATGGTTTCTCAGCACCCTATCGCGCAGGATGCAATTCGACACCTATGTGAAGTGTGGGATGTCCTGAAAGCTTATGGCGTAAGCGAACACGTTGTTATCGATTTAACGATGATTGGAGATTTCTCCTACTATACAGGCATGACATTTGAAGGATATGCAGCAGATCTTGGCTTCCCAGTGTGCAGCGGCGGCAGATACGATAATCTGCTGAGCCAGTTCGGGCGGCCTGCGCCGGCGACGGGTTTTGCGCTGAAGACGAACCGCATTCTTGAAGTGAACGGCGGAGAAGCTGTAGCGACACCTAAGCGCGTGTTGATTGCTTACGATGCTGAGCATCGCGAAGAAGCGCTCCAACTAGCCAAAGCTAAGCGGGGCAGCGAGGAGACGGCTGTGGTAATTACGCAGCTGGTGAGCGAACCAGGAGCTTGGTCGAGCGCGCGATTAGCGAAAGAAGATGGTTCATATGAGGTGCGTGGCATCGCATATCAGGAAGTTATAGCGCTGTTAGCGCAATAAGGTACACACAAAGCAGGAAGGGAGCGCAGATTAAGCGCTTTTTCTCCGGCGATCGGAAGGTAGGTTGGAACGGTGGATGAAATACTTAAAGTAGCGATGCCGAAAGGCCGTATTTATAAACAGGCAGCGAAGCTTTTTCATAAAGCGGGGCTGCCGATTCCGGAGGATTTGGAAGAAGGACGTCGGTTAATTATTCCCGTACATGAAGCGAAAATGGAATTCATTTTAGCAAAACCTGTGGATGTTCCGACCTATGTCGAATATGGGGTAGCGGATATCGGGGTTGTCGGCAAGGATGTGTTAATGGAGGAAAACCGTAACGTTTACGAGCTGCTGGATTTGGGGATTGCTCGCTGCCGCATGTCGGTGATCGGGCTGCCGGATTGGAAGCAAGTAATCAATCCAAGAGTGGCGACGAAGTATCCGAACGTGGCATCACAATATTTCCGCGAGCAAGGGCAGCAGGTAGAGGTCATTAAGTTGAATGGCTCTATCGAGCTGGCGCCGCTCATCGGTCTTGCTGACCGTATTGTGGACATGGTGGAGACGGGACAGACGCTGAAAGAGAACGGACTCGTGGAGCAAGAGGAGATTTTTCAAATTACGAGCCGCTTAATTGCGAATCGGGTTAGCTACCGCATGAAGAACGAATCCATTCAGCGGTTGTGTGATATGCTGCAGGCGGTACTTCCTGCGCTGACGAAGGTTTAGAAAGAAAGGGAGATAGCTATGCGGATACTACCCGCCTCGGAATTTGAATTGAAACGCGAGGTCGAATACGGTTCACCGGAGCAAAATGAAACCGTCCGCCGCATCATCGATGAAGTGCGGAAGGACGGCGACGCCGCGCTGCGGCGCATGGCGCGGGAGTTCGACCGCGTCGAAGTCGCTGAGCTTCGCGTCAGCGACGAAGAGATCCAGGCGGCGTACGCACAGGTCGACGCCGAGTTCTTGGCGGCGCTGCGTCAAGCGGCCGCTAATATTCGTGCGTTTCATGAGAAGCAGAAACGCACATCATGGATGGACCTGCAGCCGGACGGCAGCCTGCTGGGCCAAATCATCCGACCGCTGAAGCGGGTCGGCTTGTATGTGCCCGGAGGGAAGGCGGCGTACCCGTCCTCCGTGCTGATGAATGCCATCCCCGCGATCGTGGCGGGGGTGCCGGAGATCGCGATGGTGACGCCTCCGGCCACCGCTGGGGAAGAGGGCATCAACCCGCATATCCTCGTGGCGGCAGCCGAAGCGGGTGTGAAAGAGATCTACCGCGCAGGCGGGGCGCAGGCGGTAGCCGCGCTGGCCTACGGCACGGAATCGATCCAGCCGGTCGATAAAATCGTCGGCCCTGGCAACATCTACGT
Organism: Paenibacillus violae; assembly: GCF_032461945.1. Classification (NCBI taxonomy): domain Bacteria; kingdom Bacillati; phylum Bacillota; class Bacilli; order Caryophanales; family Paenibacillaceae; genus Paenibacillus; species Paenibacillus violae. The sequence goes on along the minus strand of NZ_JAWCUD010000012.1, from coordinate 274,298 downwards.
CGCGCTGGCGAAGCGCTTCGTGTTCGGCGTCGTCGATATCGACATGATCGCCGGGCCAACGGACATCGTCGTGCTGGCGGATGAGCACGCCGATCCTGAATACGTTGCGGCTGATTTGCTGGCGCAAGCCGAGCATGATGAGATGTCACCGGCTATTCTGGTGACACCGTCCCAGGAGCTAGCCGAATCGGTTCGGCTAGAGCTATGGCGGCAGCTGGATATGCTGCCGAAGAAAGCGATCGCTGCCGTTTCTACAGCGACCAGAGGTGCCATTCTCCTCGTGGACAGCTTGGACGAAGGCGTTGACGTAGTCAACCGCTTGGCGCCTGAGCATTGCGAGCTGCTAGTGCAGGAGCCTTTTAACCTGCTGCCGCGCATTGAGAATGCTGGGGCTATTTTCTTGGGTGCGTACAGCACAGAGCCTGTCGGCGATTATTTCGCCGGGCCGAATCATGTGCTGCCGACGAACGGCACAGCCCGTTTCTCATCCCCGCTGAATGTAGACGATTTTCTGAAAAAATCAAGCGTTATTCACTATAGCAAGGAAGCGCTCATCGCGAACGGCGATATGATTATGACTTTGGCCCGCAATGAAGGGCTGGAAGGTCATGCGAGAGCGGTGGAAGTACGACTCAAGAAGGAAGGGAAGTTGAAATAAATGGCTGAACAGGATAATGGGAAGGGCCGCTCGGCGAGTGTAGCCCGCAAAACGAATGAAACGGATATTAAACTATCGTTCCAAGTAGATGGGACGGGGAGTTCGGAAATTCAAACGGACGTTCCTTTCTTGAATCATATGTTGGATTTGTTCACGAAGCATGGACATTTCGATCTGAACGTTGACGCTAAAGGCGATATCGAAATTGATGATCATCACACGGTTGAAGATATCGGGATTTGCTTGGGTCAAACGTTACGCGAAGCGTTAGGTGATAAAAGAGGGATCAAACGTTATGCAAGCGTGTTTGTCCCTATGGATGAGGCGCTAGCGCAGGTCGTTATTGATATCAGCAACCGACCGCATTTTGAGTATCGCGCTCAGTATCCTACGGCCAACGTGGGCAGCTTTGAAACGCAGCTTGTTCATGAGTTTCTATGGAAGCTTGCGCTGGAAGCTCGCATCACGCTTCATGTCATCGTACATTATGGGCATAACACCCATCACATGATTGAAGCGGTGTTTAAAGCGCTAGGTCGCGCAATCGATGAAGCGACAACGATTGATCCTCGCGTTCAGGGGGTTCCTTCGACGAAGGGAGTGCTGTAAAAATGATCGCGATTATCGATTATGGCATGGGGAATCTACATAGCGTCAGCAAAGCCGTTGAGCGGCTTGGTTATGAAGCTGTGGTTACAGGCGATGCGGAGCAGATTCTTGCTGCAGAAGGGGCCATTCTGCCAGGAGTAGGAGCGTTCGGCGATGCGATGGAGCAGCTGCGCGAGTCCGGTCTGGATGACGTGGTGAAGCGGTATGCAGAATCCGGCAAGCCGCTTCTCGGCATCTGCCTCGGCATGCAGCTGCTGTTCGCCTCCAGCGAGGAGCATGGGGATCACAAGGGGCTGGGCCTTTTGCCCGGCTCCGTGGTCCGGTTTCGCGGTGACTACAAAGTGCCGCATATGGGTTGGAACAAGCTGAGCTACAGGCAAAGCGCGAGTCCGATCTTTGAAGGCATTGAGGAAGGGCACGTATACTTCGTGCATTCCTATCATGCGAAGCCGGAGCGCGAAAGCGATCTGCTGGCAGTGACGGACTATTATCAGCCGGTGACGGCGATTGTCGGTAGAGACAACGTGTACGGCATGCAGTTCCACCCGGAGAAGAGCGGAGATATCGGCATGCAGCTGTTGAAAAATTTTCTGGCGATGTGCAAGTAGGCGGATAGGTTTTCTTTCTTTCTGCTAAGTTAAGAAGGAGGTGCCATCATGTTAGCCAAAAGAATTATTCCTTGCCTCGACGTCAAGGATGGCCGGGTGGTCAAAGGCGTAAATTTTGTGAATTTACGAGATGCGGGAGATCCCGTGGAGCTAGCAGCGATTTATGATAAAGAAGGCGCGGATGAACTCGTTTTCCTCGATATTTCGGCTTCCGTCGAAGGAAGAGCAACGATGGTGGAGGTTGTCCGGCAAACGGCGGGAGAAATCACGATTCCTTTCACAGTTGGAGGAGGCATCTCCAGCGTAGACGATATGAAGCGCCTGCTTCGTGCAGGAGCGGATAAAATCGGCATCAACACGGCGGCGTTCCGCAATCCTCAGCTGGTGTCCGATGGAGCGCGCAAGTTCGGCTCCCAGTGTATAGTCGTGGCAATTGACGCGAAGTTTAACGCGGAGTGGGGCGAGTGGGAAGTGTTCACTCACGGCGGGCGTAATGCTACAGGCATTAAGACGCTGGAGTGGGCGAAGCGGATGGAAGAGCTTGGCGCCGGCGAAATCCTGCTGACGAGCATGGATGCGGACGGTACGAAGGATGGGTTCGATCTGAAGCTGACACGCGCTGTTTCGGAGCTGCTCACCATTCCTGTCATTGCTTCCGGCGGAGCGGGTAAATCGGAACATTTCTACGATGTATTCACCGAAGGCAAAGCCGATGCAGGGCTGGCTGCTACTATTTTTCACTATAAAGAGCTGTCGATACAAGGGGTCAAAGCTGACCTGAAAGGTAAAGGGGTTGAAATTCGATGACATTTTCACTGGAACAGATTAAATATGATGCACATGGATTAGTACCTGCCATTGTACAGGATGCCGTCAGCAAAGAAGTTCTTATGCTGGCCTATATGAATAGCGAATCTTTGCAACGTACGATTCAAACCGGAGACACTTGGTTCTGGAGCCGCTCCCGTGAGGAGCTGTGGAACAAAGGCGCTACTTCGGGGCATACGCAGAAGGTTAAGGCACTGCGCTACGACTGCGATGCGGATACGCTGCTAGTTCTTGTAGAGCAAGTAGGGCCGGCTTGCCACAATGGCACTTACACTTGCTTCACGGAAAGCATTCCGGTCGAAGGAGCGGCACAAGAAGGAACGGAACCTGCGGTATCCGGAGATCGATTCGCCATCCTTGGTGAGCTGGAAGCCGTTATTGCTTCACGCGATGCTGAGCGTCCGGAAGGTGCTTATACGACTTACCTTTTCGAGAAAGGTGTCGATAAGATCCTCAAAAAAGTAGGCGAAGAAACAGCGGAAGTTATTATTGCTGCTAAAAATAAAGACAATGACGAGCTTCGTTATGAAGCGAGCGATCTCATTTTTCACTTAATGGTCCTTTTACGTAATAATAAATTGCCATTGGATGATATTATGAAAGAGCTTGCGAATCGGCATGTTAAAAAATAAATAAGACGACCTGGAGTGATTTCACGATGTTGATTGATTATCATACACATCATGTGCGCTGCGGTCATGCCTCTGGGGAACTAGAGGAATACGTCAAACGCGGCATCGAGATCGGGCTCACGCAATTAGGGCTGTCTGATCATATGCCGCTTTTGCATGTGAATCCGCAGACCTACTGGCCAGAGATGGCTATGCCTATGGAGGAACTGCCTCGTTATGTCGAGGAGTGCTTGCATTTGAAAGAGAAGTACAAGGATCAGATTGATATCCGTGTCGGTCTCGAAGGTGATTATATTGAAGGTTATGAGTCAGAAATAGAGGCCATTATTAAAGCGTATCCATGGGATTATGTGATTGGCTCCGTCCATTTTTTGGGCGAGTGGGATATTTCTGATTTTCGTCAGATCGCAGGTTGGGAAGGTAAGGATATTTATGAGGTTTATACCCAATACTACGAGGCAGTGAAGAAAGCAGCCCGTACAGGACTGTATGATTACCTGGGTCATCTCGATATGATCAAGCGGTTTGGTTATGTGCCGGATCGCGATACCTGGGAGCTGGAGAAAGCAGCGCTGGACACCGTGAAGGAATGCGGGCTTGCGATTGAGTTGAATGCATCCGGGCTTCGTCATCCTTGCAAAGAGATGTTTCCTAGCCGCCGTATGCTCGAATATTGCCATAAGGTGGGAATCCCGGTGACACTTGGATCGGATGCTCATCAGCCGGAGCGGTTAGGCCAATATTTGGATGAAGCAAGATCGCTGCTCAAAATGATTGGATTTAACGAAATAGCCACATTTCATGCACGAAATCGACAACTTGTGACTTTTTAAATTCGACACCTTTCATGTATAATGAGTAGGGCGTGAACAATCTATTTAATGAACCTTCGGAGGTAACCATTAACCATGCATAGCGACAATGTTAAAATTTTTTCCGGATCTTCGAATCCGAAGCTTGCGGAACGTATTTGTAAAGAGCTCGGCCAGCCGCTTGGACAAATCAAATTATCCCGTTTTAAAAGCGGAGAAATCTACTGTCTCTACGAAGAAACGATTCGTAACTGTGACGTATTCCTGGTACAAACCTTCTCCCATCCGATTAATGAACATATGATGGAACTCTTGGTCATGATGGATGCGGCAAAAAGAGCTTCTGCAAAAACGATCAACCTTGTCATCCCATATTATGGTTACTCTCGTCAAGAACGCAAGGCTGCTCCGCGTGAGCCGATTTCTGCTAAATTAGTTGCTGACTTGTTCAGTGCGGCAGGCGCACACCGTGTTGTTACGATTGACCTGCATGCACCGGCGATTCAAGGCTTCTTCAATATTCCAGTTGATCACCTGACGGCTCTTGACGTCATCAGTGATTGCATCAAAAAGAAAAATCTGCATAACCCGATCATCGTATCTCCAGATGCAGGCCGTGCAACAACGGCTGAGAAAATGGCGAATATCCTGGATGCGCCTTTCGCGATGATGATCAAGAAACGTCCGGAACACAATGAGTCCGTGATTACTCACGTCATTGGTGATGTTGTCGGCCGTACACCGATTATTATCGAGGATCTGATTGATACAGGAACGACGATCGTTAACGTTGTAGAAAGCTTGAAAGAAAGAGGCGCGCACGACGTTTACATCTGTGCAACGCATCCTGTCTTCTCAGGGCCAGCTCTGCAGCGTTTGGATCACCCGAACATCAAAGAAGTGATCATTACGGACTCCATTGCGATTCCGGAAGGACACTCCGATAAATTTAATGTGCTTTCCGTAGCTCCATTGTTATCCGATGCGATCCGCATTATTAATGATGGCGGTTCCTTGTCCTCCTTGTTTAAATACGGCGGCGTATAGGCAAATTGTATAGACCAGATCTTACCTTCGGATAATGTTTTTGGCTTCCAAGCGATCTATGGTATAATTTGAGTTGTAATCAAATTGCCGGAGGTGTCTTGCTATGGAAAAGATTAAGCGTGTGTCCGATGCGCCAAAACCTAAAGTAATCTCAATAAATATGGATGCCGCATTCTTTTTCGAGAGAGCGGTTCAATCTTTGGATCGGTTTCATTATGATAAGGCATTGAAATATTTCCGGCGGGCTGCGGAGTATGAGCAGGATAACCCTGTGAATCACTGCAACCTCGCGGGAGTTCTCTCCGAAATGGGCAATTACGACGAGTCGAACCAAATTTTGCAGCATATCCTTGAAACGATCGATCCCGAGATGACGGAATGTCACTTTTATATGGCGAACAACTACGCCAATATGGAAAATTTCGAGCAGGCAGAACAAGCATTAGTTCGGTATTTGGAAACCGACCCCACAGGTCAGTTTATGGACGAATCCGAAGAAATGATGGAAATGCTGAGCTACGAGCTTGAACGGCCCGCCCCTCTCACTAGCATTAAGAGTCGAGAAGGGCTCTTCGAGCATGATAAAGCCCGCGCTCTTCTGGAAGAAGGGAAATTCGCCGAGGCCGTGAGGCAGTTGGAGAAGCTGGTGAAGAATCAGCCTGAATTCACAGCAGCACGGAACAACTTGGCCCTCGCCTATTATTATATGGGCCAATTCGATAAGGCGATGGAAACCATTCGCGCAGTGCTCGAAATTGATGCTGGGAATTTGCATGCGCTGTGTAACATGGCCATCTTCCATCAGCATTTCGGTAATAAGAAAGAGCTAGCGGAATTAACGGAGCTCTTGTGCAAAACGTATCCGTTTCAGCAGGATCATGTCTTCAAGCTTGCTACCACGATGGGAATTCTTTCTCAACATGAGAAAGCGTACCATCTGTTCAAGCGTCTGCTGAAGGCAGGTGACGGTGCAGCAGATCCCTGCTTGTACCATTATGCAGCTGTAGCCGCTTGTCATCTGGGGCGGTTCGATGAAGCCTACCGGTATTGGAAGCAAACACAGAAGCTGGATCCTGGCGCTGAGATCTCCAAGTTTTATTTGGATCAACTGCGTACAAGAGAGAAGGCGGACGGTCCATTAACTTGGAGCTACCATTACCATCTGCCTTTTGAAGAACAGTTCCGTGTGCTGGAGAAATCCTCGCAAGGTATTCCTGATCAACTGAAGAAAGATCCGCTTGTGCGCTCTTCCTTCTTCTGGGCATTACGTCATGGAGATATCGAAACGAAGCTGCAGGTTATTCAGGCCTTTGGTCTGATTGCCGACGGTGAAGTGAGAGACGCGCTGCAGGACTTCATTCTGGATCGTCACGAAGATGACTATTTGAAGAAAGTCGCCATTTTTGTGCTTCGCAGCATGGGGATTCGGGAGTCCATTCCCGCTTTTCTTGAAAATGAAGAGATCATGGTTGAGGCTTCGCCATACTCGCCGCACTTGCCTATTTGGGATGTCAAATGGCAAAGCGTCATGGAAACAGCGCTTTCCCATATGCATAAGCGCTACGATATGGTGCAACAGTATGATTTAGAAATCCTGTGGGTTGAGTTTCTGACGAAGATGTACCCATCAGTGCCCAAAATTCAGAAATCGGAAGGCTGGGCAGCGGCGTTGGAATACTTGATTGCCAAAATGCATCGCCGCGCAATTTCGTATCAAGAGGTTTCTGCGCGTTATGGCGTGACGGTCTCGACAGTCAGCCGAAACGTGAAACTGATCGATGATACTTGCGGCCTACGTGAGAAGATGGAAGCCATTTTCGACAAATTTACGAGCATTTGATAGCTGGGTTTTTGCCGTGTCGTGAGACCCGGCTTTCATACATAGATGTATGCATACTAAAGATAGCTTTCTTGGTAGAAAGCAACTAGGAGGGAAACCAAATGTACAAATCAGTCGTCGTAGGAACAGGACCATCCGGTCTAACAGCAGCCATTTATCTAGCACGTGCTAACCTTAGCCCACTTGTTATTGAGGGTCCGGAGCCAGGCGGGCAATTGACCACTACCACCGAGGTAGAGAACTTCCCAGGTTTCCCTGAAGGCATCATGGGTCCTGAATTAATGGAGAACATGCGCAAACAAGCGGAACGCTTTGGCGCTGAATTCAAAACAGGCTGGGTCAATTCCGTTGAGCTAACTAATCGTCCTTTCAAATTGCAAGTTGAAGGTCTGGGCGAGATTGAAACAGAAACATTGATCATTTCCACCGGCGCTTCCGCTAAATTGCTCGGGATCGGCAATGAGAAAGAAAATATCGGACGCGGCGTAAGTACTTGCGCAACGTGTGACGGCTTCTTTTTCCGCGGCAAAAAGATTATCGTCGTTGGTGGCGGAGACTCCGCTATGGAAGAGGCGAACTTCTTGACTCGCTTTGCTTCCGAGGTACGCCTGGTTCATCGTCGCGATGAGCTTCGCGCTTCCAAAATCATGCAAGATCGCGCACGCGGTAACGAGAAAGTGAAATGGGCGCTGAACAATACACCGCTTGAAGTTGTATCCGGCGAGAAAGGTGTTACAGGTCTGAAAGTGAAAAATAATACCACTGGAGAAGAAGAAATTATCGAAACAGATGGTATTTTTGTAGCGATCGGTCATACACCGAATACGAAGTTCCTAGGCGGACAAATTGATACCGACGAGCTTGGCTACATCATTGTGAAGCCAGGCACGACGGAAACGAATATTCCTGGCGTTTTCGCTTGCGGCGACGTACAAGATACTAAATATCGCCAAGCGATCACAGCAGCGGGAAGTGGCTGTGCAGCAGCCCTTGAAGCTGAGAAATTCCTTGAAGGCCATATCGTACACGATTGGAGTCAATCGCTGTAAGAGGGTACAGAAAACGTGGAAGGCTATGCTTTCCACGTTTTCTCATTTCTTTGGGGAATAGTTGAATCTTGACCTGTATACAGGGTTGTCTTATAGTTTAAACAGGAGCATATGCCCGAAAATTTTAATGATTATTCATGAGGTGACCTTGCAAATGTCAAATCAGATTTATATCGGTGTAGATTTAGGCGGTACCAACATTAAAGTCGGTATCTGCGACGAGCAGGGGAAGCTGCTGCAAACGTTAGAAGGGCCTACAGGCGCAGAGAATGGCGCTGAGTCCGTCATTGGTCGAATTGCGGCGCAAGTGCGACAAATTGTCGAAGAATCCCCTTATGAGTGGGAGCAAGTTGCGGGTATCGGCGCGGGGTTAGCCGGATTCATGGATATTCCGGAAGGATTCGTCAAATTCTCTCCAAATTTGAATTGGCATAATGTCCCTGCCAAGAAAATGTTGGAAACGCTTCTGGGCAAAACCGTGAAAATCGATAACGATGCCAATGTGGCAGCGTTAGGCGAAGCATGGGCTGGAGCAGGCGCGGGGATCCCGAATGTAGTTTGCTATACGCTGGGAACCGGTGTTGGCGGCGGTATTATTATTAACGGTAAAATCTATCAAGGTTCCGCGGGTATGGCCGGCGAACTTGGACACATGTCGGTTGTGCCGGATATCGAAGCGATTCAATGCGGATGCGGACAAATGGGTTGTTTGGAGACGGTATCCTCTGCAACAGGTATCGTTCGTATGGCCAAAGAAGCGGTTGAACGCGGTGAGCGTACTTCTCTTGCGCTTCATGAGAAAATTGAAGCGAAGCATGTATTCGACGCTGCGAAAAGCGGAGACGAAGTGTCTCTTCGCATCGTGAACCGCGCTGCTTACTATCTTGGACGCTCCATGGCGGCATTGGCTGTCGTTGTTAACCCGAAACGTTTCATCATCGGCGGTGGTGTATCCAAAGCAGGCGAAATTCTGTTCCAACCGATCCGCGACACATTCAAGAAATACACACCGGAAGCAGCAGCTGAAGGCGTTGAGATTGTTGCCGCCACACTTGGTAATGACGCTGGTGTCGTAGGCGCAGCCGGTTTGAACTTGCGTTAGAATGCTAGACTGACAAGTACAGTTCGCATGGCTGATGGCAGGGACTTCGGCCTGCGAAAGCACTCCAAAGGAAGGTGTCATTCATGGAAGAGAACCACCCTTTAGCGAAACTGGTCATTATTACAGGAATGTCGGGTGCTGGAAAGACAATTGCGGTGCAGAGTCTCGAAGATCTTGGGTTTTTCTGCGTCGATAATTTACCACCTGTCCTTATTCCTAAATTCGCCGAGTTGATCGTACAGTCGATGGGGAAAATCGGCAAAGTCGCACTGGTGATTGATTTGCGGGGGCGTGAATTTTTCACTGCACTTCAGGAGTCGCTTCGATATATCCATGAGAATTACACGCTAAGTTATGAAATTCTTTTCTTAGATGCTACCGATGCGACACTTGTTCAACGCTACAAAGAGAGCCGACGCAGGCATCCGCTTGCGCCCGAAGGTGCTCCACTCGAAGGCATAGGGCTTGAACGCAAGCTGCTGGAGGAGCTCAAAGGTCTTGCAACACAGGTTATTGACACCAGTACTTTGAAACCGGTACAGCTCAAAGAAAGAATTATTTCCCGGTTTACCAATTTGGAAACCAACCGCATATCTATAAATGTAATCTCTTTCGGATTTAAGTATGGTGTACCCATTGATGCTGATTTAATCTTCGATGTTCGCTTCTTGCCGAATCCCCATTATGTGGAACAGCTTCGCCCGCAGACAGGTCAAGACCCCGATGTGTACGATTACGTGATGAAATGGACCGAGACGCAAGAGTTCCTAACGAAATTGCTTGATATGCTGAACTTCTTGATGCCTCAATACAAGAAGGAAGGCAAAAGCCAGGTCGTTGTAGGGATTGGCTGTACAGGAGGGAAACATCGTTCCGTAGCCATTACCGAATACCTGGGCAAGGTTCTGGGGAACAGTGAAACGGAAGCTGTGCGGTTGAGTCATCGAGATGCCGAGCGGGACCGGGTATAAGCGTCCTAACGATTAAGAGGGTGAATGAAGGATGAAATATGAAAAATCACAGCGCACTCCCAGAATAGTCGTAATCGGCGGCGGCACAGGTCTTTCAGTAATGCTTAGAGGTTTGAAGGAAAAACCAGTTGATATTACTGCAATCGTTACGGTAGCGGACGACGGAGGAAGCTCCGGCATTCTCCGCAATGAGATGCAGATGCCCCCACCGGGGGATATTCGCAACGTATTGACCTCACTTGCTGATGTCGAGCCGCTGCTGTCATTAATGCTGCAGTATCGATTTCAGGTGGGAACAGGTTTAGCTGGGCACAGTCTGGGAAATCTAATATTAGCGGCGCTCACTGACATTACCGGTGATTTCGTAACGGCCGTGCAAGAGATGAACCGAGTATTTGCTGTTCGAGGGCGGGTTATTCCGGCTTCCAATCAAGCGATCGTGTTGAAAGCGATAATGGAAGATGGTACTTTAGTCATAGGGGAATCCAAAATTCCCAAAGCAGAAGGACGCATTAAGCAAGTGTTCATAGAACCCGCGAACGTGACACCGCTTGCGGACGCAATTCTTGCTATACGCGATGCTGATGCGATTCTTTGCGGCCCAGGTAGTTTATACACCAGTTTGCTGCCGAATCTGCTTGTTCCCGGTATTGCTGAGGAGATCGCCAAATCGAAAGCAGTGAAAATGTTCATTTGCAATGTCATGACGCAGCCCGGGGAAACCGATGACTACTCAGTCAGCGATCACCTTGATGCGGTTTATGATCATCTCAAGCGGCATCTGTTTGATTATGTGATCGTAAACAATGGCGAAATTCCACCGCAAGTTCAGGCGAGATATGCCGAAAAAGGTTCAAAAGCGGTTCACTTGGATTTGGATGAAGTCACGAAAAGAGGGTATCGGGTCATTGCTGACCGGCTCGTGCTATTCCGCACGTACCTTCGACATGACGCTGAGAAATTGAGTGACCATATTTATCAGCTTGTCGAAAGCTGGATGTCAAGGAAGAAGTGAGTCTCATGTCCTTTGCGGCAACAACCAAAAAAGAATTGACCTTAATAACCGAAGCGGAAGCGTGTTGTGAAAAAGCGGAGTTATCTGCTTTAATTCGCATGAATGGATCGGTTCAGTTAACGAACCAACGCGTTGTTCTCGATATCTCTACCGAAAACGCTGCTATCGCCAGACGTATATACTCCCTCATCAAAAAGACGTACAAACTGCACACGGAACTGCTCGTGCGTAAGAAAATGCGTTTGAAGAAGAATAATGTATATATTGTTAGAGTACCTGGTCAAGTGCAAGAGCTGCTCAGTGATCTGAAAATCGTTTCTGAAGGATTTATCTTTACGACAGGAATCAACAAAGAGATTATTAAGGGCAACTGCTGCAAACGCGCTTATCTGCGCGGAGCTTTCATGGCCGGCGGCTCGGTGAATAATCCCGAAGGATCTTCCTATCATCTTGAAATTGCCTCGATCTATGAGGAGCATTGCAAGGCACTGGCGCATCTCGCCAACAAATTCGACTTGAATGCCCGCTTTATCGAGCGTAAGAAAGGGTTCGTCCTGTACATCAAGGAAGGCGAGAAGATCATTGAATTTCTCAGTATCATTGGGGCTCATCAAGCGCTGCTGCGCTTCGAGGATGTCCGGATCATGAAGGATATGCGGAATTCGGTGAATCGGATTGTCAATTGTGAAACAGCGAATCTGAACAAGACGATCGGAGCGGCGGTGAGGCAGATCGAGAACATTCGGCTTTTACAAAGAGAGGTTGGACTTGACAGTTTGCCAGAGAAATTGAGAGAGGTTGCCGAAATCAGACTTCAGCATCCCGATCTGAATCTCAAGGAAGTTGGCGATATGCTCAAGGGCAATGTCAGTAAATCCGGCGTTAATCATCGCCTGCGAAAAATTGACGAATTGGCTGAAAAACAGCGGAATTCTTAGCTTTTACGGGACTGAACACGATGTAAATAAGTTTTTCTCATTTTTTCTAGTGTACTTGAGGGAAAAATGGTATAATGTTATAACATAAGGAATAGCACTGTTATCAGTAGTAATTCATATAAGCGCCACACTAGGGGGAATTAGTTCCATGTCCAGACGTCCAGTCGTTGTGAAGTTGAGAACAGGACTTCATGCCAGACCTGCGGCATTGTTTGTTCAAGAGGCGAATAAGTTTTCATCTGAGATCTTCGTTGAGAAAGATGAGAAGAAAGTGAATGCCAAGAGCATCATGGGAATTATGAGTCTCGCGATCAGCACAGGGACCGAAGTCTTCATAAGTGCAGAAGGTTCGGATGCAGAGCAGGCTGTAAACGCTTTAGTCACGTTAGTTAGCAAGGAAGAATTGGAAAACCAATAATCCTTCAAAAGCTTCCTTTCGAGGAGGCTTTTTTGCAATTGACCGCTGCTTCGGCAGTTACGGTAAATAAGTGTCAATCTTGTTAACATTTAAATAGACTAGCAACCTTTTTCTCTTGGCGGCGTCTAATGAACGTGGTCAATGAAGGAAAGGGCTATTTGCTTTGCCCTCTATCTCGCATACCTCGCATACTAAGGCAAAAGGAGTTAGAGAGAGAATGAAATGGAATGCTTTAAGGAAAGAAATTACTGTTATGCTCGCTTTACTAGTGTTTCTGGCTAGTGCGATTTCAGCACCAGCAGCGCATGCCGTATCGGCGAGTTCGTCCTTTATTTTACTTTATATCGATAAGTCAGAAGCTTTCGTAAATGAGGACCAGATTCATTTGGAGTCGCCATCTACGATTATCAACGGCAGCACATTCGTTCCTGCCAAGTTCTTGGGCGATACCATGGGCTTCAAGGTAGAGTGGAATAACGATTCCCGGACGATTCAAATGACACCTCCAGGCTACAACATCGTGCTGGATGCTGACCATAAGACAGTTACGACCAATGGCGTGGATACGCCTTTTAACTCGGTTGCTGCGATTGTGAACGGGAAGCTTCTGGTTAAGCTGACATGGCTTGCGGATTACATGGGCGCGAAGTACACGTACAACAGTGAATTGCGTCGCGTAGAGATTGTCCACTTTAAGACGCCTGAGGGCATCTACATTGATCAAGACAGCAATTCCCGACCTGTAGCCAAGTTTGCAACTGCGAAGCCTACTTACCGCCTTGGAGAGCCTGTGAAGTATGTGGACTTGAGCTACGATCCAGATGCGGAAGGCATTGCTTCCTATGATTGGGTTGGCAAAGAGGAAGCGTTCTTTAAACCAGGCAAATATCCGGTCACTTTGACCGTGAAGGATCGCCATGGACACGAAAGTAAATTATTCAAAAGTTATGTAACGGTTGAGGACGTACCTTATTTGAACCAAGTAGAGTACCCGATTTATACAGCTCCTGTGGGCAGTTTCATCAAATCGGACTGGGGTACCATCTGGTCCCATTTCAACGAGTTGCCGATGCTTCCAAAGAAAGTAACAGAACTGACTGACCGCACATTGCTGGTAAGCGATAGTCCTGAAGAGTTTACGGAAAAAGGCATTCTGTATCAGGACAAAATCAATGGGAAAGCGCGCTTGTATGCTGACCATATCAACGGAACGAAACAAATCATGACGATGGCGATCTTCGCCACGAATAATACGGATAAACCGGTAACGATCAAGACGACGAATAAAGGTGAGGTTTACCCTTCCGTTTATGCTAATTTGATCGGCAGCGAAGCTTCTGTAGACTTCCTGTTGAACAATGTGTACACAGATACAATGACGGTTGCTCCTCATGAGACCTATGTGTATGCGAAGCTTCCAGATTTTTATCCAGGGCAAGGCGTGAATTTGTTCTATGATGTCGAGACAGACGGCGAGTTGCAAATGTCTTTCGCGGTAACGGATCAAAGGTTAACGTCGAATACTGTGAAGGAACTTCCTTTGTTGGCTTTCAATGGTCATGTGAGGGGGACTTTCCCGGTATCTGAAATCAAGTGGGATATTGATGCGGCGAGTTTTGCCAAAACATCGGTGCTGACGATAGGCGATAATAAGACCGACCCGTTCGTCAAAGGTTATGATGTAATGCGCAAGGAGAACGTAGAGAACGGCGGAAACTATGGTGTCGTTTATAAAATCCATTCGGATAAGCCGCGCAAAATGGCCGTTATGATTATGGCCAGAGGCGGCGTGTTCAAAGGTCCGTTCAAAATTAACGGCGAGATCATTCCGGTGCCGAATTCCGGTGTCATTACCGCGTTTGACGGCATGGAAGTGCTGGCTCGCACGACGGGCAAGGAAGACGCGCTGGATATTGAGTTCACGCCTCCGGCGGGCTCAGCGTTCCCGATTGACCTTATTTTCTACCCATTGGATGAGAAAAAGTAAGTATTGTTAAGAGCCTTAGAGATCTTATCGCTTCGCTTGGAAAATCGGAAGATTTTCGGGTGGATAGGAGCCTCTGAGGCTCTTTTTTTGCTTGATGCGGCTTGCAGCAAGTACAGAAGTCAAACGCGCGGCAGGGATTTCGATGTGTAACGGACACACGAGCCGTTTATTCTTTGCTTTTTGACTACAACCGGACAGTTAACGGACTGAGGTGACGTTATTTAGTCGATTTTATCCGTTGCTAGGGCTGTTTATGGTAATAAGCTGCTGTGGGGTCCGTTAAGTCGAATTTGGAGCCTAAAAGAGAGAAATAGAGGCCTGTCATGTCCGTTAAAGAGGAGGAGGTCAGTGAAGTGGAGTAGAAACGGTGGGAAGGAAGAAGGACGAAGGGAAATGAGAGTTCAGTGATCAGGAGTTAGGGATATGGAACGAGGAGTTGGAAGTCGAGAGGAAGGAGTAAGAGGTGAGGAGCAAAGACCAATAAAAAAACCAGCCGCAAAGCCGCTCAATAGAGCAGTTATGCAAGCTGGTTATTTTTATTAGACGCGCTCGATTACTTTATCGATGAGTCCGTATTCGGCTGCTTCTGCAGCACTCATGAAATTGTCGCGGTCTGTGTCTTTTTCGATGCGTTCGAACGTTTGTCCTGTGCGCTCTGCAAGGATTTTGTTCAGGTTATCTCTCATTTTCAAAATACGCTTCGCGCGAATTTCGATATCGGAGGCTTGACCTTCAGCGCCGCCAAGCGGTTGGTGAATCATGACTTCGCTGTTCGGAAGCGCGTAACGCTTGCCTTTGGCACCAGCGGTTAGCAGGAAGGCGCCCATCGAAGCAGCCATACCAACGCAGATCGTGGAGACATCCGGCTTGATGAACTGCATCGTGTCGTAGATCGCCATACCGGCTGTGATGGAACCGCCAGGGCTGTTAATGTATAGCGAGATATCTTTATCAGGATCTTGTGCGGCCAAGAAAAGTAACTGAGCAATGATAGAGTTTGCCACAACATCGTTGACACCCGTGCCTAAGAAAATAATGCGGTCTTTCAGCAAGCGAGAGTAGATGTCATATCCTCTTTCACCGCGTGCGTCCTGTTCGACGACCATAGGGATAAAACTCATGAGAATGACCTCCTTGGGGTGGGTAGATGGTTTAAAAGATTGGTGCCTGGGGCCAATGTCATGCTATGAGTTATGAAATTGATCTCCCGAGTACATACTATTTACAGTATCTACAAGTATGATAACGAAAAAACCTTCGAAGGTCAAGGAAGGTCAAACTAACAACAAAAAAAATCAGTCGAACGACTGATTTCTCTGATATTTCTCTCATTTCCATGTCATTTACGCGCCCGAAAGGAATCGAACCTTTATCTCAGGCTTCGGAGGCCTACGTCATATCCATTGGACCACGGGCGCATGTTTCAAAAAAGCGAAGCAAGGGTTATTATATGTCACCTCCGCGCAAAAAGCAATACCGTAAGCCCTTACAGCACATTTTGTTGAAATTGTTTGAACAATTGTTGAATGTTAAAGCGTTATTGGTTATAATAAACGTGTAAGGCCATTTTTTTTCACCCGGGTGGGACGCAAAATGTATACCCGGGACATAAAACGTCCATCACTGGATCAGGAGCGTCGAACGTCGTTATATGAGAGAAATTCTAGACATTCAGAAAAAGCTCTTGCCGGATCTCATGGACATCATGAAGAAGCGATACTCGATTCTGCATCATATCTTAGTCTCTGGTGTTGTCGGACGTAGAACGTTAGCTTCTTCGCTCGATATGACGGAGCGGGTGCTCCGCGGAGAGGTAGACTTCCTTAAGGAGCATGGGCTTTTGGAATCGGACGCCTCTGGGATGAAGATCAGTGAGTCCGGCCGTCAACTGCTCGAAGATATGCTGCCAATCATTAAGATCGCTTTTGGATTGACGGATTTGGAAGAAAGCATCGCGAAAGCGTACGGTCTCTCGCAAGTCATTGTGGTTCCTGGCGATACGGACACTTCGGTCTTCACGAAGAAGGAGCTTGGACGCGCCGGCGCAGCGGCACTGCGCAAATATGTGGCCAAGGGCGACATTATTGCAGTAACCGGCGGCTCAACAATGGCGCAGATTGCGAATAACCTGACGATTTCCTCTTCCATGAAAGGCAATTGGTTCGTACCGGCTCGCGGTGGACTCGGCGAAAGCGTGGATATGCAGGCGAATACGATCGCCTCTATTATGGCCAAGAAGACAGGCGGGAAATACAGACTGCTTCATGTGCCGGATCATTTAGGCGAGGAAGCGTATCAGACGCTTATCCAAGATCCGCAGATTCAGGAAGTTGTTGACGCTGTTCGCAGTTGTCGCATCGTAGTTCACGGTATCGGAGATGCTATGGTCATGGCTCGAAGGCGCAAGGTGGATGCCGAAACGACTCGCAGCTTGCAGGACGATGGCGCTCTGGCAGAGGCATTCGGGTACTATTTTGACCGCCAAGGAAATGTCGTGCACAAGATGCCTACAGTCGGGCTTCGTCTGGAGGATCTGCAGCGGACAGAGGTCGTGATTGGCGTAGCAGGCGGCAAAAGCAAGGGTGAAGCGATCGCCTCCGTTCTAAGGCACGGGCAAGAAGATGTGCTGGTAACGGATGAAGCGGCGGCACTTGAAATTATGAAACATGTGTAAGTGGACATCATAACGTGGGCTTGTACCAGCTGCGTTTTGAAATAAATAAATCTTTTTTAATCTTAGGAGGAATTCGCTATGGTAAAAGTAGGTATTAACGGTTTCGGACGTATTGGTCGTAACGTGTTTCGCGCAGCTTTGAACAGCTCAGAAGTACAAATCGTTGCAGTAAATGATTTGACTGACGTTAAAACACTGGCTCACTTGCTTAAATATGACACAACTCACGGTAAACTAGACGCAACAGTTGAAGCTGGCGAAGGCGAATTGATCGTTAACGGTCGTTCCATCAAAGTTTTTGCTGAGCGTGACCCTGGGAACCTGCCATGGGCATCTGTAGGCGCAGAAATCGTTGTTGAATCCACTGGTATCTTCACAGCGAAAGAAAAAGCATCCCTTCACTTGAAAGGTGGAGCTAAGAAAGTTATCATTTCCGCTCCTGCTTCCGACGAAGATATCACAATCGTACTTGGCGTAAACGAAGACAAATACGATCCAGCAGCTCACACAATCATCTCCAACGCATCTTGTACAACAAATTGCTTGGCTCCTTTCGCGAAAGTTATCAACGATAGCTTCGGAATCGTAAAAGGTATGATGACAACTGTTCACTCTTACACAAATGACCAATCCGTGCTTGACGTTCCTCATAAAGACCTTCGTCGTGCTCGTGCAGCAGCTGAGAACATCATTCCTTCCAGCACTGGTGCAGCAAAAGCAATCGGTCTGGTTCTTCCAGAACTTAAAGGCAAATTGAACGGTATGGCTATGCGTGTTCCTACACCTAACGTATCAGTAACTGATTTGGTTGTTGAACTTAAAGTTAACGTAACAGTTGACGAAGTAAACGCAGCTCTGAAACAAGCTTCCGAAGGCCCTCTTAAAGGCATTCTGAACTACACAGAAGAGCCGCTTGTATCCAGCGACTTCAATGGTGACCCAGCATCTTCCACAGTTGATGCATTGTCCACAATGGTAGTTGGCGACAACATGCTGAAAGTAGTTTCCTGGTACGACAACGAGTGGGGCTACTCCAACCGTGTAGTTGACTTGGCTGCTTTCATCGCTAAAAAAGGTCTGTAATTTCATACAACACACACTAACAACCACATGAAGAGGAGAAGCGATTCTCCTCTTTATGTGCGATTGTTGCCTATATAAGTTGATCGGAAACAGGAAGTACGGAAGTAAACCATACACGTTCAGGAGGCTTTAACTTATGAGTAAGAAAAGTGTTCGCGATGTTGAAGTAGCTGGTAAAAGAGTATTCGTTCGCGTTGATTTCAACGTACCTGTAGAGAATGGTCAAATCACGGATGATACACGAATCAGAGAAACGCTCCCTACGATTAAATACTTGGTAGAGCAAGGCGCTAAAGTCATTCTTGCTGCGCATTTTGGTCGTCCGAACGGACAAGTGGTTGAAGAGCTTCGTTTAACACCGGTAGCTGTAAAATTGGCTGAGCTGCTTGGTCAAAACGTGATCAAAGCGGATCAATCCGTTGGTGAAATCGTGAAAGCACAAGTGGATGCGCTTGAAAATGGCGACGTTCTCTTGCTTGAAAACGTTCGTTTCAACGAAGGCGAAGAGAAAAATGATCCTGAATTGGCAAAAGCTTTCGCTGATCTGGCTGATCTGTTCGTAAATGATGCATTCGGTGCAGCTCACCGTGCACATGCTTCAACTTCAGGCATCGCTGCTTACATACCGGCTGTTTCCGGTCTTTTGATGGAGAAAGAGCTTGATGTTCTTGGCAAAGCGCTGAACAACCCTGAGCGTCCTTTCACAGCGATCGTCGGCGGTTCCAAAGTAAAAGACAAAATCGCTGTCATCGAAAACCTCCTGAACATTGCAGACAACGTCTTGATTGGCGGCGGTCTGTCCTATACATTCCTGAAAGCACAAGGCTACGAAATCGGTAAATCGCTTCTGGACAATTCGAAGCTTGATTTGGCGCTTAGCTTTATTGAGAAAGCCAAAGAAAAAGGGGTTAACTTCCTGCTTCCTGTAGATATCGTTGTTACTGATAAATTCAGCGCTGATGCGAACACGCAAATCGTTGATATTGACAGCATTCCTGCAGATTGGGAAGGCATTGACATCGGACCTAAAACACGTGCACTTTATGCAGACGTTATCGCGAAGTCCAAACTGGTTGTTTGGAACGGACCGATGGGCGTATTTGAAATCGAGCCGTTCTCGCATGGTACACGTGCGGTTGCTGAGGCTTGTGCAAAAACAGAAGGCTACACAGTAATTGGCGGTGGCGATTCTGCTGCAGCAACGGAAAAATTCCACTTGGCTGAGCAAATGAACCACATGTCCACAGGCGGCGGAGCTTCCTTGGAGTTCATGGAAGGTAAAGCATTGCCGGGCGTTGTAGCTTTGAACGATAAATAATTCATTATCAAAGGAGAGCATATTCGAATGAGCAGAAAACCGATTATCGCGGGTAACTGGAAAATGTTCAAAACCGTTTCCGAAGCTGTTAGCTTCGTGAACGAAGTAAAAGGCAGCACGATCGAAGGCGTAGAAAGCGTAATTTGTTCCCCTTTCACAAACCTGCCGGCACTGGTTGAAGCTGTAAAAGGCACTGATTTGCATGTAGGCGCACAAAACCTGCATTTCGAAGACAATGGCGCGTTCACAGGCGAAATCTCCGGCGTTATGCTGAAAGATCTCGGTGTGGAGTATGTCATTATCGGCCACTCCGAGCGTAGAGCTTACTTCGCTGAGACGGACGAAATCGTAAACAAGAAAGTCGCTGCGGCTTTCAAACACGGCTTGAAACCGATCCTTTGCGTAGGCGAGAAGCTGGAAGAGCGCGAAGCGGGTCAAACCAAAGATGTTTGCAAAGTGCAAACAGAAGCAGCTTTTGCTGGTCTTAGCGCAGAGCAAGCAGCACAAGTGGTTATTGCTTACGAGCCAATCTGGGCAATCGGCACTGGAAAATCCTCCACAGCTGCTGATGCACAAGACGTTATCGGCTACATCCGTGAGCTTGTGAGCGGTCTTTACGGCGCTTCCATAGCTGATGCGGTTCGTATCCAATACGGCGGCAGCGTGAAGCCTAACAACATTGCCGAATACATGGCGCAACCTGATATCGATGGCGCACTTGTTGGTGGAGCAAGCTTAGAGTCTGCTTCCTACATTCAACTCGTCCAGGGGGCGAAGTAATATGTCCAGACCGAAACCGGTAGCACTCATCATTCTCGATGGCTTCGGACTGCGTTCGGAAGAGCAGGGGAATGCCGTTGCTCATGCCAAAAAGCCGAACTATGACCGTTACTGGTCAAGTTATCCACATACAACTTTAACGGCTTGCGGTGAAGCTGTAGGTTTGCCTGAAGGCCAGATGGGGAATTCTGAAGTAGGACACCTGAATATCGGCGCAGGCCGTATCGTTTATCAGGATCTGACGCGGATTTCCAAATCGATTCGTGACGGTGAATTTTACGACAATGAAACGATCGTAGGCGCTGTGCGTCATGCCAAAGAGAACGGCAAAAAGCTGCACCTTTACGGGCTGCTTTCCGATGGCGGCGTACACAGCCACATTGAGCATTTGTTCGCTTTGCTGGATCTAGCTAAAAAAGAAGATTTCCATGAAGTGTATATCCATGCGTTCCTCGACGGCCGCGACGTAGCTCCGGATTCTGCGAAGAGCTACATGGAGCGCCTTCTGAAGAAAATCGCCGAAGTCGGCGTAGGTAAAATTGCGACCGTTCAAGGACGCTATTATGCAATGGATCGCGATAAACGTTGGGAGCGTACGGAGAAATCCTACCGCGCTATGGTTTACGGTGAAGGTCCAGCCTACACTGATCCGATGAAAGCTATTGTTGAATCTTACGAAAAATCCATCTTCGACGAGTTCGTTATGCCAACGGTTATCGTTGGTGAGGATGGCAAACCGGTAGGGCTTGTTGAATCCGGCGATGCCGTCATCTTCTTCAACTTCCGTCCGGACCGTGCGATCCAGCTTTCGCAAGTCTTCACGAATGAAGACTTCCGTGGTTTTGACCGTGGTCCTAAAGTGGCTAAGAACCTGTACTACGTATGTCTGACGTTGTTCAGCGAGTCTGTTGACGGTTTCGTAGCGTACAAACCGAAGGATCTCGATAACACGCTTGGCGAGGTGTTGGCACAGAACGGTCTGAAGCAGCTTCGTGCAGCGGAAACGGAGAAATATCCGCACGTAACGTTCTTCTTCAGCGGCGGACGCGATGCGGAACTGCCAGGCGAAACTCGCTTGCTGATCCCTTCCCCGAAGGTTGCGACCTATGACCTGAAGCCAGAGATGAGCGCTTATGAACTGGCTGATGCTGTTGTTAAAGAGATTGAAGCAGAACGTCATGACGCGATCATCCTTAACTTCGCAAACCCTGACATGGTTGGCCACTCCGGCTTGCTGGAGCCAACGGTGAAAGCGATCGAAGCAACAGACGAGTGCCTGGGTAAAGTGGTGGAAGCGGTTCTTGCCAAAGGCGGAGTTGTCTGCATCACAGCCGATCACGGGAATGCCGATGTCGTCACGAATGCGGACGGTTCACGCAATACGGCGCATACAACGAATCCGGTCCCTTTTATTGTTACGGACAAATCTGTTACACTAAGAGACGGCGGAATTTTGGCAGATATTGCCCCAACCATGCTGGACTTCTTAGAGGTTAAACAACCGGAACAAATGACCGGGACTACAATCCTTAAGAGATAGCAACCAAATTAATTATATAAAAGGAGTGTTTTCTACAATGACTATTATTTCTGATGTTTATGCACGCGAAGTATTGGATTCCCGCGGTAACCCAACGGTTGAAGTTGAAGTCTATCTAGAGTCCGGCGCATTTGGCCGCGCTATCGTTCCATCTGGCGCATCCACAGGCGCGTACGAGGCTGTTGAGCTTCGTGACGGTGACAAAGGTCGTTACCTGGGTAAAGGCGTTCTGAAAGCCGTTGACAACGTTAACGAAATCATCGCTCCTGAAATCATTGGCTTGGATGCACTTGATCAAGTTGGCATCGACACAAAAATGATCGAGCTAGACGGTACTCCGAACAAAGCAAAATTAGGCGCTAACGCAATCTTGGCGGTTTCCATGGCTGTAGCTCGCGCTGCTGCTGACGCTTTGGATGTTCCTTTGTACACATACCTTGGCGGATTCAATGCCAAAACACTTCCAGTTCCAATGATGAACATCATCAACGGTGGGGCGCATGCCGACAACAACGTTGACGTTCAAGAGTTCATGGTTCTGCCGGTTGGCGCACCTACGTTCAAAGAAGCTCTTCGCATTGGCGCAGAGATTTTCCATAGCTTGAAATCCGTATTGAAAGACAAAGGCCTTAACACAGCTGTTGGCGACGAAGGCGGATTCGCTCCTAACTTCACATCCAACGAAGAAGCGATCACAACAATCCTTACAGCGATTGAAAAAGCTGGTTACAAACCAGGTGTTGACGTATTCTTGGGTATGGACGTTGCTTCCACAGAGTTCTTCAAAGACGGTAAATACGTACTTGAAGGCGAAGGCAAAACATTCACATCCGCTGAGTGGGTTGACTTCCTTGCTGCATGGGTTGATAAATACCCAATCATCACAGTTGAAGACGGCTGCTCCGAAGATGACTGGGAAGGTTGGAAATTGCTTACTGAGAAATTGGGTAACAAAGTTCAACTCGTTGGTGACGATCTGTTCGTTACGAACACTGAGCGTCTTTCCACAGGTATTGAGCAAAACATCGGTAACTCCATCTTGGTAAAAGTAAACCAAATCGGTACGCTTACTGAGACTTTTGATGCGATCGAAATGGCGAAACGCGCTGGTTACACAGCGGTTATCTCCCACCGTTCCGGTGAGAGCGAAGACAGCACAATCGCTGACATCGCGGTTGCTACAAACGCTGGTCAAATCAAAACAGGTGCTCCTTCCCGTACAGACCGCGTTGCGAAGTACAACCAACTTCTTCGTATCGAAGACGAGTTGTTCAGCGTAGCTCAATATGCGGGTAAAAAAGCTTTCTACAACTTGAGAAACTTTAAATAAGTTTTTTACGTAGTAAATAATTAAATAACAGCTGGGGCTGGCCGGTGACTTCGTCACCGCCGCCTGTGCGACCGAGGGGGTCATTGTAATGAGCAATTGGGTGAAGACTATTTTATTTCTGATAGGTTCCGCATTGCTTACACACTGGATCCCCTCTTCTTTTTTTCGCAACTTGGATACCATGGTTCATGAGTTTGGGCACGCGGTGGTAACGTTGGCGCTGTCTGGTCAAGTGCAGCGAATTGAGCTGTATGCCAACCATAGCGGTGTCACGCTTTCGGCGATTTCTCAGGCAAGATCGTGGTCGATCATTCCTGTGGCTCTGGCCGGATATACGACAGCTTCCGTATTCGCTTGGTTCCTGTTCTCAGCCTTTGCCAGAGGGAAGCAGCAGGTCGGTTTTCTGGTCATGATCGCGATATCCGCCATTTCATT
Source organism: Paenibacillus violae (assembly GCF_032461945.1). NCBI lineage: Bacteria > Bacillati > Bacillota > Bacilli > Caryophanales > Paenibacillaceae > Paenibacillus > Paenibacillus violae. The sequence goes on along the minus strand of NZ_JAWCUD010000012.1, from coordinate 250,624 downwards.
GCTCCTATTCGTTCGGAATGGTTTCGGCATCATGTTCTTAATCGGATTTATTGCCTTGACGATCATTATGATGGCTATTCCTATCAAATGGCTGCGCAATTTTTATTACTTGCTGCTCGCTTTTCTGTGCTTGGAAGAGTCCGTGTTCGGACCGATTTATTTGATCCAAGCTGCGTCGCGAGATGCACGGCAAGCTGGGGACGCCACGAATTTGGCGCTTCATACAGGGGTTCCGACCATGGTATGGGCGATTATCTTTACACTCTTTGCGTTATGGTGTGCGAAGCAAGCGGTTCAAGCTTTTCTTGGGGGAAATAAGCGGTCAAGAAGCACCAATCGCCAATCATCAGCGTATTCCTATCGTGATTAAAACGTAGTAAAACGTCCAAACACCTCTTTTGTTGTTTTCTAGGACGAACTGTGTTAAAATACTCATGCTAGTCATATAAGCAAAAGTACAGGCAATTGGGGTGCTAATAAACATGGTAATCTTTATGAAAATTTTGTTGATCATAGCTTCAGTCGGATTAATTGCGATTGTTCTTCTACAAAAAGGTAAAAGCGCAGGGTTGTCCGGTGCCATTTCCGGTGGTGCGGAGCACTTATTTGGTAAACAAAAAGCACGAGGTTTAGAACTTTTCTTGTCCCGTTTCACGATGGGGCTTGCTGCTGCATTTTTCATTCTTTCCATTGTCGTAGCATACGTAGTGAAGGCCTAACACACATAAAACGATAACAGCAGGGGAAATCTACTCCTGCTGTTTTTTCATTTTAAAAGGGCCTTATAGGTAGGAGATGTTTACCATCGAAAGCAGAATCTACAAATCCACTGAGCCTTTTTTCTGGACAGGCAAGGGGACGAAGCAGACAACAGGTATATTAATGATTCACGGGTTCACGGGATCGCCCTCCGAATTTCGACGGATTGGGTATGAACTGCGGGATGAGGGCTACACGATTCAGGCAGTGAGGCTTCCCGGACATGGCACGTCACCGGAAGATATGCTACGAACCGGATGGACGGATTGGTATGGGCATGTGCTGGAGAATTACGACGCGCTTGCGGCGAAATGCAAAAACGTCGTCGTAATGGGGCATTCGATGGGTGGGCTTTTGGCCCTGAAGCTGGCGGTTGAACGTCAAGTAGCAGGTGTGATCTCGCTGGCTACACCGATCTTTCTGACGTCAAGAAAATCGGCGCTGGCGGTCATTATGCAGTATTTTATCAAATACATAAATAAGAAGCCCAAAACACTCTCCACGCTATTAGATGAGTCATGTGCATATACCAAAACGCCGATTCGTTGCGTCGTTAGTTTGCGAAAGCTTTTGAAACATGTAAAAGGTTTGCTGCCTCAAGTAAAAGCGCCGATATGGATCGGGCAGGGGGGCAAGGATGGCGTCGTCCATCAGGGAAGCGCAGCGTTTTTATATGAACGCACTCGCTCTGAAAGCAAAGAGCTTCGTTATTATGCGAAATCATCGCACGGTTTGCTGCTTGATCAAGAGAGAGAGCTTGTTTATGCCGATATTGCGGCGTTTATCCTTTCTCTACAAGTGGCATACTATGGAGTAAAGGAACGGGTACGGTGAGTGTAGGACGAAGCTCAACAACAACAAGAAGGTGAAGAGTGTATATGATAACAGATCAAGATATTATTAGTTTGATGCGAGATGAGGCTTATAAGCCCATGTCCTATAAAGAGCTCGAAAAGCATTTCAGGATTGCAGGAGCGGAAGAATTTAAGGATTTCATTAAATTATTAAATCGTTTAGAGGAAAGCGGCCACGTGGTTCGAGGCGGGAATGACCGTTATGGCGTGCCGGAGCGCATGAACTTGGTAAGAGGAAGACTGCAAGCCCATGCGAAAGGTTTCGCGTTCTTGATTCCCGAAGACCGGGAGCACCCGGATGTGTATATTAATGCGCATGATTTGAATACGGCTATGAACGGTGACATTGTTTTCGTGAAAGTAACGTCCAGAAGCCAAGGCGGAGGCCGCTTGGAAGGCGAAGTTGTGCGGGTGATTACGCGCGCCAATACGCAGATTGTGGGCGTTTTTCAGGGACAGGATACGTATGCGTTCGTTATTGCTGACGATAAGCGGATGACGAGAGATATTTTCATACCTCAGCACGCTTTTAATGGCGCAGTCACGGGGCAGAAGGTCGTAGTAAAGATTGTGAACTATCCAGAAGGTCGCTCTGCGGCTGAAGGGGAAGTTATTGAGATTCTTGGCCATAAGGACGATCCAGGCGTTGATATTCTGGCGATTGTGCGCAAGTTCCAGCTGCCGGAGGCTTTCAAAGAGGAAGTGCTGGAAGAAGCGGACGCTGCACCGGATTCGATTACGGAAGATGAGATTGTTAGCCAGGGGCGCCGCGATCTTCGCGCTAAGCGGATTGTCACTATTGATGGTGAAGATGCCAAGGATTTGGACGATGCGGTTAATGTGGAGCTTTTGGAGAATGGTCATTATAAATTAGGCGTTCATATCGCCGATGTAAGTTATTATGTTCGGGAAGGCACTGCGCTGGATATCGAAGCTTATAACCGCGGATGTTCCGTCTATTTGACGGATCGTGTGATTCCGATGCTGCCGCATCGGTTGTCGAATGGCATTTGTTCGCTTAACCCCAAAGTAGACCGCTTAACGATGTCTTGTGAAATGGAGTTCGATGAGAATCTAAAAGTTGTTAATCATGAGATTTTTACGAGTGTAATTAAGACTAGCGAGCGAATGACCTATACGAATGTGCGTAAGCTTTTGACAGGTGAGGCAGAGCCTGAGCTTGTGGAGCGTTATGCGTATTTGATGGAAGATTTTAAGCGGATGGAAGAGCTGGCAGCTAGACTGCGTTCCAGACGGATGAAGCGCGGAGCAATTGATTTTGACTTTGAAGAGTCTAAAATTCTCGTAGATGCGGACGGTAAACCAACCGATATCGTGAAGAGAGAGCGCTCTGTCGCGGAAATGATGATTGAGGAGTTCATGCTGGCTGCGAATGAAACGGTTGCTGAGCATTTTTCGTGGATGAAAGTACCTTTCTTATACCGTGTCCATGAAGATCCTGATGCTGAGAAGTTGATGAATTTCATGGAGTTCGTGACGAACTTCGGGTATACGGTCAAAGGGAAGGGCAATTCCGTGCATCCACGTGCGCTGCAAAGCTTACTGGAAGACATTAAGGGGACGCCAGAGGAGACTGTGCTTAGCAAAATTATGCTTCGCTCGATGAAGCAGGCTCGTTATGATGCGCAGAGTTTGGGGCATTTTGGCTTGGCGGCGGAATTTTATTCCCACTTTACCTCTCCGATTCGTCGTTATCCCGATCTAATCATTCATAGGGTCATTCGCGAAGTGTTGCAAAACGGTACTTTGTCCGATGCTCGTCATGAATATTTGGCTTCCCGCATGAGCGATATTGCGCAGCAATCATCCGAACGTGAGCGTGTGGCTGTAGATGCAGAGCGTGAAACAGAGGCACTGAAGAAAGCTCAGTATATGCTGGATAAAGTTGGCGAAGAATTCGAGGGCATTATTTCTAGTGTAACTGGCTTCGGGATGTTCGTGGAATTGGACAATACCGTTGAGGGCTTGATCCGTTTGAGCGATTTGACCGATGATTATTATAACTTCCATGAGAGACAATTTGCTCTCGTTGGAGAGCGCACGTCCAAGATCTACCGGATTGGCGATGAAATTAAAGTCCGTGTGGCTCGCGTAAATATGGAAGAGCATACGATTGATTTTGAATTGCTGGATATGAAGCCTCGCAAAGAGGGTAGTTATAGCCGTGGCGGTGGAGGCGGCAAGCCGTTCAAAGGAGCGGCAGGTTTCAAGGGCTTCCGTGGCGGCAAAGGCAAGCCGGAGAAGGGCAAGGGCGGCTATACCAAAGGTAAAGGCGGCTTTTCGAAGTCTCAGGGTGAGAGTGCGGGGCGGAGACGCGGAGAAGGTAGTGTTGTTGGTGCAACTGATGGGGGGGCACGTGCGGGCCGTGATGGTGGGGCTGCTGGGCGTGCGAGAGCGGGACAAGAACGCATAGAAGGCGCGGCAAGACGTGTGAAAGAAGGTCAAGAGGGAACCAATGGAGCAGGGCGCTTAAGGGCTGGGCAGCAGCGCGGTGAAGGTCGCGGTCGTGTGGAAGGGCAAGAGGGAAGAGTACCTCGTGATGGAGCTGAGGGACGTGCGAGGGCAGGTCAAGAGCGTGATGGCGCCGGGCAGGGGAAATCGCGCCGAGGAAAAGGCGGTAGCACGCCGTGGAGCGAAAACCGCGGCAAAGCCGGCGGTGGTCGCGGGAAGGCGCGCGGTCCTAAGCTGAGCGAAGGCGGCAGCTTGAGCTCAAGGCTGGAATCTGTCGGCGCAGGCCGGACAGATAGCGGTGCTGGACGCGGCGAGAGCAAGCGCGGCCGCGGGGGCATTGCGCTTGGAAGCGAAGCCCAAGCGGGCGGTGGTTCCGCTGCTGAGCGCAGCAGCGGCGGCAGTGATTGGGCGAGCGGCGTGAACGCGCTTGCCAAGGGTGGTCGTCGCCGGAGTGACGGCGACGGCGGCGGTAGCAAGAAGCGGCGGAGATAACGCCGCTTCTTGCATTTCGGGCTTGATCTTGCTACAATAGGATGCACATTGTAGCAGTATTTACCTGCAGGAAATTGCGGGAGGAGGATCTCACGTGGCAACGAAGAAGGCAGATGGCAAGGTGCTTGCCCAGAATAAGAAGGCTTCACACGATTACTTTATTGAAGAAACGTACGAAGCGGGTCTTGTCTTGACCGGCACGGAGATCAAATCCTTACGGGCAGGTAAAGCGAACATTGGCGATAGCTTTTCGACGATTCGTAATGGGGAAGCTTTTGTCCATAACATGCACATTAGTCCTTTTGAGCAAGGTAACCGAAGTAATCCTGAGGATCCGACACGGACGCGGAAGCTGCTTTTGAAAAAGGTGCAGATCGCCAAGATGTTAGGCCAGGCAAAGCAAGAAGGTTACACACTTGTGCCATTGAAAGTGTATATCCGTAATGGATATGCTAAGCTTTTAGTCGGTATTGGTAAAGGTAAGAAGCAGTACGACAAGCGTGAATCCGCGGCCAAAAAAGATGCACAACGCGATATTCAGCGTGCGCTGCGCGAGAAGCAAAAGATTGCTAGGTAACGTGGCAAAGGTATTGGTAAGCAGCACCTTAGCTTCCACAAACCTGAGCGTTCATTTTTGAACAGCTTGTGTTATACTAGGTCTACAGCAAATGATTCAGTATTAAAGAGCAATTTCGCTCAAACAGCTCGTCTTTTACCTTCTCCGCTCTATTGGCGGAAATGAAGGCAATCCGGGGGTGTTCTTGGATTCGACGGGGATAGTTCGAGCGCGGGTTGCGGGTAGTGGGGACGCGTCCGCTTTAACAACGCTAAAGCCTATTAAATGGCAAACAAAACAACAACTTAGCTTTCGCAGCTTAATAACCTGTGAGCTAGCTCCTCCCTCGCATCGCCCATGTGCTAGGATAGGGGCCCAACCTTAGTGGGATACGACGTTTGGTCTCCGCCTGGGGTCGAACGTAGGAAGACAATCAGGCTGACCCAACGCAGAGCGGGTTACGGCGCGCTGCTCGGGTGACATCAAAACTGTGACTACACCCGTAGAAGCCTGTGTGGCGATATTTTCGGACAGGGGTTCGACTCCCCTCACCTCCATACAAAAGAAAGAAGCACCCGTGAGGGTGCTTTTTTCTTTTGTATTAGGAGGTCGGGGGAGAAACCCTGGAGGGTTCGCCCGGACGGACTGGAGCGTGACGGAGGGAGCACGGCTTTAAGATTGTAAACTTGCAAACGATTTCAAAGTTTACAATTTAGAAAGATAATGTTCGTCAAGATAGTTTTCCCACTATTGAGTGTAAAATTTTATACAAAATTGTACTATTCTGTGCTATTATAACACATGGACTAATTGGGATTCTTTTCTATAATCCAATTTATTGATTTTGTGTACGAAATCCCTGCTGTGTCTCTCAGCACTTTGGATATTTTCGGGCAAGTGTTGTATTGACTTTACAGTGTATGATTACAGTGGGGAATTAAAGTTGTAGGGAGTCGTAGAATTATGTATGAGCATTTCGAATGGTTTTTAAATAAAGAACGGGTGGATGAAGCAGGGCAAGAGATGTATGACCTTATGGCTCGGCTGTATCCCATCACCCGTAGTATCACGGGAAACGGCGTAAGAGAGACGTTAAAGATCATTCAAGAATATATACCGCTTAATATTCATGAAGTGCCGACTGGAACACAGGTTTTTGATTGGGAGGTTCCAAATGAATGGAATGTTGAAGATGCCTATATAAAGGACTCAAGAGGGGTAAGAGTTGTAGATTTCCAAAAATCCAACCTGCATGTCCTTAACTATAGTGTCCCTATACATGCAAAGATGACACTTGATGAATTAAAAAATCATTTATTTACATTACCGGATTACCCGGAGTGGACTCCCTATCTGACGAGCTACTATCGAAAAGATTGGGGTTTTTGCCTACCTCATAATTTGTTACAATCACTACCGGATGATCTATACGAAGTGAAAATCGAATCTACGCTCAAACCGGGGTTTGTTACTTGGGGAGAGCTTTACTTGCCTGGTGAAACCGAAGAGGAAATCTTACTCTCTTGCTACGTGTGTCATCCTTCTATGTGCAATGACAGCCTGAGCGGAGTTGTACTGTTAACTTTGATTGGTCAACTTTTGACTCATTTGAAGCGAAGACATTCATTTCGTCTCCTGTTCATTCCAGAAACAATCGGCGCGATAACGTGGTTGCATGAAAACCAAGACAAGGTCGGGAGAATCAAGTGTGGACTAGTGGCCACATGTCTCGGTGACCCAGGTCAATCAACGTATAAGCGAACCAAACATGGAAATCACTATCTCGATAAAGTGGTTGAAAAAGTGCTTGAGGACTCTGGCGAGCCTTTCCAGATTATAGACTTCTTTCCGATGGGAAGCGACGAACGACAATTTTCTTCCCCAGGATTTAATCTGCCTGTCGGATCGCTTATGCGCACGCCATATGGCCGGTTTCCACAGTATCATAGCTCCGCTGATAATCTTGATTTTGTCGGATCGTCGTACTTGGCAAACACGTATCAAAAGTATCTTCAGGTGTTGCATGTTTTGGAATCAGACGATCGTTATCTGAATCTCAACCCTAAATGTGAACCTCAACTTGGTAAACGAGGTCTTTACAGCTCGGTCGGAGGACAAAAAAACGCACAGGATATCCAATTCGCCATGTTATGGGTTTTGAACTTTTCTGACGGACAGAATTCTTTACTTGATATCGCACGCCGATCTGGAATGCCATATGAGTTAATAGTGCGTGCAGCTAAGGATTTACAAGGAAGTGAATTACTCGTTTCGGTTATGCAAACGGATGAAAGGTTATACGCGAGGAGGACACGATGAATCAGAAGCAAACACATAAAGGACCTGATAATGGATTGGGATCCGTTTTTTGGCGCTCTGTTGAGCAATTTCATGACAGGCCTGCCTTAGTTGTTCACGATGAAGTATACTCATATAAGGAACTTGGTGACAAGGCGATTCAACTGGCCCAATTGATTCAAACGGCAGAAATAGGGGAGCAACAGGAAGTGGTGGCTGTGTTTGCGAGCCGCAGCCTAACCTCTTATACGGGGGTTTTAGGTACATTGACCTCAGGGCGAGGGTACGTGCCGCTTAACCCTAAATTTCCACTAGAACGAACTCTTTATATGTTGCAAGCTTCAGGGGCCTCAACTATTATAGTTGGAATTGAGGCGCTTGGACTGTTGGCTAAGCTGTTACCTCTAGTGAATCGTCGTCTGAACGTCATTTTACCAATGGAAGACAACGAAATGGGAAATATTATTGCAGCCCGAAACCAGAAGCATCGATTTTTCTGTACTATGGATTTGGTAGAAAGGAACGAATGGTGGAGACCGTATCCAAGCAATTTGGAGAAGACTGCCTATCTGTTGTTCACTTCGGGCAGTACAGGGAATCCGAAAGGCGTACCTGTCAGTCACCGCAATGTCACTTCCTATTTGCAGCATGTTATTACAAGCTATTCTTTTAATGAACTAGACCGTTTCTCCCAAATGTTTGACATGACCTTCGACCTCAGTGTTCATGACATGTTCATTTGTTGGGGGAGCGGGGCATGTCTGTACCCGGTCCCAGAACAGGCTGTGATGTCACCCGCAAAGTTCATCAAAGATCATGAACTCACAGTCTGGTTTTCCGTACCATCAGTCCCGATGTTTATGCAAAAATTAAGATTACTAAAGCCCAATGCCTTTCCATCGCTTCGTTACAGTTTTTTTTGCGGAGAAGCTCTACCTCAAGGTATCGCCGAGGCTTGGCAGGAGGCGGCGAACAACTCTGTTGTCGAAAATCTGTACGGTCCCACAGAGGCAACTATTGCGATTTCGCAGTATCGTTGGGATGCGGATCGGTCACCTGGTGAATGTAAGCGAGGCCTTGTACCGATCGGGCAAGTTTTCCCTACGCAGGAGTGGCGGATCATCAGTGAGGATTTTCGAGAATTGTCAGTGGGTGAGGTTGGTGAATTGTGTGTATCTGGAACTCAAATTACTAGAGGTTACCTAAACGATGACGCAAAGACAAAGCATTCGTATATAATTTTCCCAGACCACCCCCGAAAAATCTGGTATCGAACTGGCGACCTTGTCATGTGTAATGAGTCTAACAACCTTTATTACCTAGGTCGCATAGATAACCAGCTTCAGATTATGGGGTACCGCGTGGAAATTCAGGAGATCGAACATGTTTTGCTGGGGACAGGTGCCGCTTTTGCCGTTGTGGTTCCTTTACTGCAGCAGCATGGAAAAGCAGAAGGGGTCTGCGCCTTCTTGCCAAAGGAATTGGAAGCAAACCATCTAGAGATCCTGAACCACTGCCAAGCCAAATTGCCAGACTATATGATACCGAGAAAGTTGATTTTCGTGGAAGACGTGCCATTAAATTCAAACGGTAAAATCGATCGCAAGCAGTTAATGGAACAATTGGAGGTATTACGTTGACATTACAATACAAAGATGTAGAAAACTATTTATATAATACGTTACAAGAAAAATTAAAACTTTTTGGGGTTAGCCGCGAGGAATTTATCGATTCATTTCAATTACTTCCTGGTCTTATCGACTCACTAGGTTTTTTAGAGTTGGTCGCTCAAGTGGAGCAAGATCTCAAAGTGGAAATGGATTTTGAACTTGCAGATCCAGAGCAATACACAACGCTGGCAGGGTTTATCCATTGCATCAAGGGGCTTTAATCGTGGAGAACATACGATACCTAGAACTTAAAGAGGCGGGTACGCTCTTGGAACAAATGGAGACTTTGTTTGTGCTTATGTACGACTACATGGGCGATAAGGGTTTGCTCCAACCTCTTGTACCCGGCGGTGAAAAAATGTGGTCGAAATCGCTTTTACCTACATTGGGGAAGTTTGGCGTGGTTTGGTTAGCCCTTAATGGGGAGGAAGTGATCGGTTTTATCCAAGGTATGATCAAACTGCTACCCAATTATTTAGGCGGAGGCAAAGTCGGCATTATTTCGCATGTATACGTGAAACCGGAAATGCGCCAATACGGAATAGGAAGCGAGTTGGCGAAAAAGCTCGAGGAATGGTTTGTCACGAAAAATATTGATTCGATCGAGCTGCAGGTCTTGTATCACAACGAAAAAGCCCGTAATTTCTGGGAAAATACGGGCTACGAATACGAGGTATATCAAATGCGTAAATTTTTGGTAGGAGTAAGTGAATGAAAAAGTTCTCAAATGAAGACTTTCGACAGGTACTTGAAGCGGTTAATATATATCCAGGGGATATGGTGTTTGTCCATAGCTCTCTGTTTCAACTTGGTAGGCTTGAAAGTTGCGAGACTGAGGCAATGCCAGTAGAGTTGGTACGCCTGATGCTTGACTATTTGGGCAACGAGGGTACGCTTGCCGTTCCTACTTTTAGCTTTGGATTTGCAAAAGGCATACCATTTGATCGCCAGATTACTTCGTCCGAAGGGATGGGTATCTTTTCTGAGAGTGTACGTAAACTACCTGCAAGCCTGCGAAGTTACCACCCCTTGCAGTCGATTGCGGCAGTAGGACGGCTTGCAGAGGCAATTACATCCCCCGATACAGGTTCCGCATTTGATATTGATGGGTCATTTGACGTGATGATCGGTCTTGGAGCAAAATTGCTTTTACTAGGAGCACCGATCCAGGCGGCTTCTCTCATCCATTACGCAGAGGAGCGGGTAGAAGTTCCCTATCGTTATTGGAAGATGTTCACAGGAATCTATGTAGATAATGGAGAGGAAAAGGAACGTACCTATAAGTTTTTTGCGCGCGATCTGGAACTGGATCCACGATTAAATTTATATCCGATTGAAACATGGTTGACAGAACGGAACCAATTTCATAAAGTACCGTTAGGTAATGGGTATGTGGCGCAATGTGCCTTCTCAGATTTTATAGAGGTGGTCATGCAGCACTTGAATGACGATCCTTATTGCTTAGTGAAATCAATAAAAAAAGATCCCGGTTAGCGAATCTGCATGGATTTGACTTCATTGCGGCATTAGCAAGTTAGATAATGGACATTTCAATACCCTCTCATGTCCAACTTTCTTTCGTTTTATCTCAATTTCCTAAGTTGTCATTAAATGTTAGATAACTTAAAGGAAGCCCCTTTAATAACTGAAGAAGATTAAGATAATATGGATCTAATGAGGCAGTGTCTTCGTGGGCGCAAAGCAGCGTTACGGACAATGTGGAGGCTAGTATTATTTTTGGGAAGAAACGGGGCTGTACTTGAGCCAAAAGGTAACATCAGTCGAGCCGAGGTTGCAACTATTATTGCAAAAATCGGGTTCTGATTTAAATGGAAGCACCGTGCCTGCAGAAGTCTGTTTTCTGCTCGGAGGATGGCTACTGTTACATTGATGAAAAAAGTGGGCAGGAGCACGAGGTCCGAGCTGAAGATTGAAGTGAAGTATGGCTTACCCTTCATAGAGGTAACGATTGAAGATACATACAAATTACAAGACACCCCGAAAGAAAATGAAAGGAGCTTGTCACTGAAATTCAGTGGCGGGCTCCTTTTTTGGTGTTACATGTTGTATTCATTGCCATCAGTCCACATATTCCAATTCCGTCCGTTCATACTAATAAGCGACTGCGGTTGCTTGGGAACGTTGAATGAGAAAGGAATGATGAGCACAATGACGACAACTGGTTTAACGTTCGGGATTTATCCGCTAAGTGTAGCTGGCACACCGACCGGTTTGGCTATTGGACCAAAGGATGATTACGGTAGCATTCAGCTTGCACTCAATGAACTCCGAGGTTCGAAGCAATTGTTTCCGAGGAACTACCTCGTTTATACCGGACCTGAATCAGAGCCAGCGTTATTCTCCTTTGCGGACCGTCTTCTTCAATTCGGACTGTTAGGTGATCTGACGGCGGGATGTATGCAAGAGACTGACATCGATATGGACAGATGGCTCGATTTTATTCGCAAAATCATTAGGAAGTATGGTGCCCATCTGGCCTCTCTTCAAATTACGAACGAACCGAATTTGTCGTTTATGGAAGGTTCTAAACCTTACACCTTGCAAGCACTTGTGGAAGGGGTAAAGGCAGCTAAACAAGAAGTGCGAGACCAAGGCCTTCAGGTACAGATTGGGTTCGGTTCCGTGCCAGAGGGGCCAATGGCAGTTCCTCATTTCTGGGAAGGTCTCGCTGAGCTTGGAGGGAGGCCGTTCTTGGACGCTCTTGATTTTGTGGGGCATAACTTCTATGTCGATGTCTTTGAAGAACCGCTTCATTTGGATGAAATAGCGGATTCTGTAGAACGCACTTTGCGAAATTTAAGGGAAAGCAGTTTGATCAAGGCCGGAATACCCGCGACGATACCTATTCGCGTTACGGAAAGTGGCTGGCCAACGGGGCAGAATCCTTTTACACAAAACGAAAGAACGTACGAGCAACAAGCGAGTGTCCTTGAAAGAGTAATCCGAACCGTCTACCGTCTTCATCCTGAGCTCCATATTACGCATTATGAGTTGTTTGGACTTCGGGATGCCGACAGTTCTAACGTGAACATCTTCTATCAATTTGGTATTCTGCGTGACGACTATTCAGAGAAACCCGCTTATGCAACTTTCAAGCGTTTGATCCTGGAGCTTGGAAGCTAGAGAGGCTTCCATTATCGCCCTTATAAAATAGATGCCAATGGGTACGCTATTAACCAAAAGGAGCTGGGAATATGAATATCATGGAGGTACTCGGCGATGCGATAAAGCCGTTTCTGGATGGCGAAAAGCCTCCTTTAAATGTCGGAGAAGTCATGAATCTGTGGTTTTATTTCACAGCAACCGATCAAACGATGCGTGGTGAACAGGTCTCTTTTAATATTACGGAGGATCCTGAATTGAAAGAAAAGCTGCAAGAGGTCATTAATGATGTGCATCGGCCGATACTCGACGAGATAACTGCATTCTTGAAAAATGAAGGAATCCCGATGCCAGAGGCGTCGCCGGATAAGCCCGTTGGCGATTTTCGACATATTCCTGTGGGGTCGAAGTTGTCAGACGAGGAGATAGCAAGTCTGCTCAGCTTTAATTTAGTATTGGGAATCAATTATGGCTGCCGGGGATTGACAGAAGCCGTACGGCCGGATGTGGCCGCACTGTTTGCCAAGTTTCAGATGAAAAAGATCATCTTTTCGTTAACGCTTAAGGATCTATTGATGCGAAAAGGGTGGTTGAAGGCACCGCCGTATTATAGACCGGAAGCATGAGCACCTGTGCAGGGTGCTTTTTTGCATTAGGTTATGGTCTTAACATTAGTGTCTGAATAAGTTCCTCTTGCGTGAAAGGCTGCTTCCTTCCTGAATGAATGACCCTGACAAGGTAAGGCTTATCCGGATTTTTCAAATGGTAAAAGCCTGGAATTCGCATGACCCTCGACAGGTTGGTAATCATCGGATCTGAACCAAATTTGCTGGCTAGCGCCTTTTGAATAGGAACGAACTTTGATATGGATCCGTTTTGAATGACCCAATAGATGTGATAGCCGTTTTTTGTTTCGACGATCATGGCATTTTTGATCTGCTGCCAGTGTTTTTTGAGGAAGGTTTTTTTCAATTGAGCAACTTGCTCTTCAGCGCGTTGAGCTCTAAGCAGGTATTGACCTTGTTTCCCTTTTTTAATGGTAATGGATTGGATGCGCTCTAAAGGGTCCGATTTGAGTTGTTTGATTCGCGCTTTCAATTGTTCTTTGGTTTGGAACTGTTCGGATATTTTATTGAGATCGACATCGATAAACTGTGCTCGGATTTCTTTGATTTCGCGGCTCTTTTCATCTCTGCGGTTAATTTCCATGAATACTGCGTAGCCTTTCGCATTTTGGCTGAGTAAATGGATGGATTTATTGTTTTTGGAGATCAACTTCATGTGAGGGACTTGTTTTTCCAAAAGTAAGAGGGGTTTATGCAGCAGGACGGCTTGTTTGTCGTTGGATGAATTCAAAGAGTGTGCAGAATGAGCGGAGTTGGTCTGATTTGGCTTCGAACGCTCAGCATCATGTACTAAGATAAAATGAAGTTTTTCGTCTCCTTTGCGGCAAAGTTTATGAATGAATTGATGCATATGGCTGGAACTTCGCTGAACTAGAGTGGAGTATTGCGTGGGTTTATTTTTCATCTGGCCACATCCCTTTGTCTAGGTTTCCGTCACCTAAGTGATTGGTATTCTAAACATTCATATTCTAAAAGGATAAACCCAGTGTAAACTTTTGAACCTATTTTCAAGGGGAGTAGGGACGTTCGCGCATAGAAAGAAAGACACCCGCAGAGGGTGTCTTTTCACATAGCTTTAAGGCTGTTTGACTTGGCCGCGAATTTCACCTTCCGGGCTACGGTTGGTATGCACGTTGATGTAGGCATTACCACTTTCGAATTCAGCGATTAAGTCTTTAAGCGTTTTTCCTTGCAGTGGACCGACTAAGTCCTGATTCGTTAGAATGCCGCGAATGACGCCTCGTCTGACAGAAATACCGAATTGGTTGGGGCCAAACAGGAAAACTGCAATGGGACCGCCTAGCCCTGGCCGCGCAAGATGAATATGGGCTTGGGTGGCGCGGGAAACATTTCGCATGATCAAAGCGAATCTTAACTGGGTTCCACTGCTGTTCAGCTCGAATATGGCATCTCCGGATGATAAAGTTTGTACGGGAGGCACTTCGTTTTTACCGTTTAAAAAGGCTTTGTATATGGTAGGAATAGGTCTTCACTCTCCTTATCTAGTAATACTTCTATGTATTCATAGATTGAGAGATTTGCTTGTTGATAGGCCTAAATGACAAGAATTTCATCGTGCGATGGGGCGATAAGGGGGGCTAGGGGAACTATAGTCCGTTATTTTGGCGGGATATGGAGTTTTGGATAAGCCGAGGGAACTGTGTTCCTCTATTTCGCTGTTTTTGCCTGAAAAGGACGGCTCCACGCACAAATAAGGCCCAGTAGTTCCGCTAGAAGAGGAAATTACTCGATTTCCTTCAAATAGCGGCCTCCAGTTCCGTTAAATAAAATCTTAGAGGACTCACCGCCATGGTTTATTAATGGATTGGGAAGTTGGCTGAATGGTGAGTAGGATAATCAAATATCATTAAGCAGCGGTCTGACGGTCATACAAGTTGAACATGATGTTGTACAGGACTGCGGAAATCACAGCTATGCCCGCAAGCAAAATGAACGTCCATGTGAACCCAATCCACGACGAGATCGGGATGGACAGCGGCGCTAGGGTGCGCCCAAGCGTATACCGCAAGCTACCTGCGGCAAAATATTGGCCGCGCATATGCTCAGGAGCCAACCGGGAGACGAAAGCTTGCTGAGGGCCAGCGGACATCAGCTCAGCTAGTGTGAACACGGCAATCGCGAGGGTGAAGCCCCAGAAAGTGGACATGTGGCCGAACATCACAATGCCAAGTGCATAGAAAAGCGCGCCGCCGATGAATACATAGCGGTCACGGTAAGCGAGCATCCATTTGGTCACAAGGACGGTAAAGAGGGCTACGAACAAGCCGTTCTCGGATACAATCAGGCCGAACAACTGCTTGCCGGATAATTGCAAACTCCAGTCGCCGTAGGAGAAGATCGTCGATAACTTCACGGTTTCCTCCATAAAAACAGGGAACAGTAAATCCAACTGCATGAAGGTCTGAGACAGCAGCACACCGGCTAGGATGAACAGCAAGAAAACGCGGTCAGCTGCAATGATCTTATAGTCGCGCAGCTGCGCGGCAAGGAACCGGTACCAAGGTTCACCGGTTGTGGAGCGGTTGCGCGCGGCAAGCTTCTCCGGCAGCGTTTCGTGCAAGGTGCGGCTCATCGTCAAAGAGAGGAGAAGACAGAACACCGAAGCAGCGATAAGCACAATATACGGATTATCATCGTAGGTGATAGACCCGAGCAGCGGCCCGACAACGACAGACACGTTCGCGGCTGTATAGAAGATGGCAAAGACGCTGGAGCGATGCTCCTCTTTCACAACGTCCGCGACCATCGCTTGGCTGGCAGGCCAATAGATGGAGCCGGACATGCTGGCGAAGCTGAACCCGATGAAGCCAAGAACGGGCATCGCGAGCAGAGGCGAAGCGGCAAGAGCGAAGACGCCGTAACCGACGCCTTGTCCGCATGCCGCGAGGACCATCATCCGTTTGCGTCCGAAACGGTCAGCGCAGTAACCGCCCATTAAGTTGGCGAAAACGGACAACGTTTGTGACAAAATCAGGAGGACGCCCGTCCAGCCTTTGCCGAAGGAATTCGCAAAATAAATCGATAAAAACGGAAAAAAAGTCCAAAAAATAACGTTAAAAGCAGTCTCTCCGCCAAGGCGGATTTTTAAATTAATATCCCAATCTCTCATTCTCATCTGGCTGTTACCTCTAGTTGATAGTGTTTACTTACATACTAACATTCTTGCTTAATAAACAAAACGAAGGAAGGACATGCGGATAATCGGATTATCGCAGCGGAAAGGATGGTTTGATCCGGGATCACGCATCAGCCTGAAGACCGAGAAGGAATATGACCTGCGTCTGAATGAATTCCGTGAAATATCGTGTATACTTATATAAAAAGCGGCAACAGGAGGAACTTTTATCATGAATGCTGGAACATTGGTCGGGTATGGTATTGGCGCACTGGTTATCATACTGGTAATATGGCTCAGAACCCGCGGCAAAACACGTCCGATCAAAAATAAAGGTCTGGGAATATTAATTCCCGTCATCATACTGCCTATTCTATTTGGTTTTTCCATCTACTCGTTGACGAAAATCCCCGATCATCCCTTTCACTTACCTGTGATCTGGGAAATGTTGTGCGCGATGCTGCTGGGCGTCGGGCTGGGCAGTATTATGCTGTATCATACGGGCTATGAGAAGCGGGAAGACGGGTATGTGTACGCGAAGCCAAACAAGAATTTCAAGTATGTCATCATTGCCGTGCTCGTCATTCGTATCGCGCTTTCGCAGTATTTCAAAGGGCTGGATTATACGGAATTTACCGTTCTTACGATGTTAATGGCGTACTTATACATTTCAGTTTGGCGAATTGGCAGTTTCATGAAGTACCGCAAAGCCAGTGTGAACTAAATTACGACAGAAGAGTACCTAGGCTGCTTGCAGCTTGGGGCTTTTTTTATTTTGGCGAAAAGGTCAGGCCCTCACGATATATCAGTAGAAGATCCGAACTGAATGTTGTAATATATAATAGACAAGAAATGACAATTTTTTCACGCAGCGAGTAGGTAAAATGGGGGTGAGGTGTCACATGAAATTTCTGTTCTATTTTGCACAATGCAGTGCATTAATCGTGACTTTTGTTTTTCTATTAAGATGGCTGTACCCCTATTATGTAAAATGCTCCAAAAGAGCGCAGTCGATCATTTTCGGAATCGCTTTCGGGATCTTCGGTCTGCTTATTATGCAGATGCCGTTACAAGTCGCACACGGGTTGCATATGGATGTCCGCTTTGTAAGCGTTATATTTTCGGCTGTTTTTGGCGGTCCTCTATCTGCAATCGTTACAACTCTGATGGTTGGCGCTTATCGCACCATGCTGGGCGGAGATTTGCTTTTTCCATTAGGCTCACTTGTGACTACGACGTTGATCAGTATAGTTGTCCATCGATGGTCTGTGAAACGTAGAAAGCTTATGGAGAAATACGGCTGGCTGCTAGGGTTGGTTATCAGTTTGCAGACAGTAGGCTGGGCACTGCTTGCCCCTCAGGAAACGATGAACTATTTTTTGACAGAGTTTGCAGTTAGCTATGTGATTTTTCATACGGTAGCCATCCCACTTTACTACTCATTGATTGCTTATGAAATTAGAAGTTTCGAAACGGAGATCAAGCTGCGCGAGAGCGAGAGTCGGTATCGGACGCTGGTGCAAAACTCGCCTGACCTCGTCTACTGCTGCGACCTGGATGGGAGGATTACTCAGGCGAATAACAAGATGTCGCATTTCTTAAAAACGAACGAACGTGATTTGCTCGGGAAAAGTATGCTGGACATGATGTCATCGGAGAAGGTTCGCGAGCAGTGGAAGCAAGCGCTTAACGAAGTGTTAAGCACCAAGGAATCCAAGTCCTTCGAAGCGGAAAGCCTTCTGCCATGCGGTGAAAATAAATGTATGCATTACACGGTTTCGCCGATTTTTAATCGGAACAAGGAGATCGTGGAAGTGACAGGAACCGGTCATGATATTACCGAACTAAGGCGGCAAGAGAAGGCACTTCACCAATACAAAGGCCACCTCGAGGAACTAGTGGAGGCTCGTACGTCAGAGTTGGCGGAAGCCAAGGAAATGGCCGAGTCCGCGAATCGCGCGAAAGGCGAGTTTCTGGCTAATATGAGCCATGAAATCCGCACGCCGCTCAATGCGGTGATTGGTCTAAGTTATTTGCTCCAGCAAACAGAGCTTTCAGAGCAGCAGCAAGTTTATGTGGATAAAACGATTATTTCCGCCAAAAATTTAATCGCACTCATCAATGACGTTCTGGATTTCTCCAAAATCGAGGCCAAGAAGCTGGTCATCGAGCAGGTCGATTTTGATCTGTATGATGTACTCAACCAGATTTCAAATCTCATAGGAATGAAAGCGTATGACAAAGGGTTAAAGCTGCATTTCTCCATTCATCATGAAGTTCCGCAAATGCTTGTCGGCGACCCGTTCCGTTTGAATCAAATTTTGATTAACCTGTCGAATAATGCTGTGAAGTTCACGGATCAGGGCGAAATTTCTTTTGAGATCTGCCTTTTGGCCAAAAGTGAAAGGGGCGTCACTCTCGGATTTACGGTTCGTGACACCGGAATCGGCATTACGGAAGAACAGCAGGAGCAGTTGTTCCACCATTTTACACAGGCAGATATGTCGACAACCCGGAAGTACGGAGGGACAGGGCTTGGTCTTGTGATCAGTAAAAATCTTGTCGAGCTGATGGGGGGAGCGATAGGTGTAGAGAGTCAAGCCGGGCAGGGCAGTTCATTCTCCTTTACCGCGGATTTTGGATATAGTACTGGATCGCGGCTTACAACGATGAATCAAGACTCACAATTGAAATTGCTTCGGGTGCTGCTCGTTTGTGATGAGGGGGATATGCAGCTCGTACTCAAAAACCAGCTTGAACAGTTCCAGTTTATTGTCAATACAGCAGAGTCCGAGAGTGGGGCAATTGAACAAATTTACCGCAATGGCCGCTATGATTTGGTCATCGTAGATTGGAAGCTGAGGGAATCTGTTGCCGTTCCGCTTGCTGAACGTATTCAGCTCGAATTCTCCTCGCCGATGCAGGTCATTGTGATGGTTACCGCGTATCATGAGCCGGAGTTGCAAACGCGCATCCGTTCGCAAGCCATAGATAAGGTGTTGTATTACCCGATCAGCCAGTCCCAATTGTATAACGAGCTTATCAGTTTGTTTCAGCAGCATTTTGTGGCCAAGCAGGTCACAGGGCCTGATCCGGAGAAGTCGGAGCGTTTCAAGGCACTGCAGCATGCGAACATTTTGCTCGTGGAGGATAATGAAATCAATCAGTTGGTTGCAACGGAAATGCTGAAGGAAGTCGGCGTAGTAGTTGATGTGGCTGAAAATGGTCTGGAAGCTGTCTCCCGTGCGAAGGTGAGGCGGTATGACGCCATTTTGATGGATTTGCAAATGCCCGTGATGGGCGGCTACGAGGCGACCAAACATATTCGCCAATTGGAGCATGCCAAGGATATTCCGATTATTGCGATGACGGCCGACGCGATGAAAGGCGTGAAGGAGGAAGTGCTCGAAGCGGGTATGAGCGGCTATATTACAAAACCGTTCGATCCCATTCAGTTGTTCGGTTTGCTGCAGCGACTGATTCAAACTTCGAGAGTGAAGGGATATAAACAGATCGCGGCATCGCCTGAGACGACAGGTAGGCCGGATGTGAAATAAAACGTACTGCGCTGCAAGCCATGGGGAGTGCGTTTTGCTATAATGTAAGGGCAAGTACTAACGAAGCGGGTGATCATTCAGATATGCTAGTCATCAATCAACGCGAGGTTCTGGAATTGCTGTCCATGTCAGCTTGCATGGAAATCATGCAGGCTGTATTGGCAGATTTGACGAATGGAGAAGCCGTTCAATCGCTAAGAAGCGTTGTTCCTTTACAGGGGAATCATGTTATGGGACTCATGCCGGCTTACTTGAAGCGGGAAGAGCGAGTGGGGGCCAAAGTGATTACCGTGCTGCCGGATAATCATGCGAAAGGGATGCCTTCGCATCAAGGGTTTGTTTCTTTGTTTAATTCAACCAATGGTCAATTGGAGGCCGTTGTGGATGGCACCAAAATCACCGCAATCCGCACAGCGGCCGTCAGTGCGGTGGCGACTCGGCTGCTGGCGAGACCGGATGCCAGCACGCTGGCGATGATCGGGACGGGCGAGCAAGCCAGAACCCACATCGAGGCGATGATGCTGGTTCGCCCGATCGAGAGGATTACAGTATGGGGGCCGAACCCGGACCATGCCCGGAATTTGAAGGAAGAGACGGAAGCGCGGTACAAACTTCCGGTGGAAGCTGTTTCCTCCGCGACTCAGGCCGTACGGGACGCGGATATTATTTGCACAGTGACGGCGTCGACGACACCTGTTTTGCACGGAGCGTGGATCAAGGAAGGCGCTCACGTCAATGCTGTCGGTGCTTGCCGGGCGAAGGACCGTGAACTGGATTCCGAACTCGTGCGTCAAGCGGAGTTGTTCGTCGATCGCCGGGAGTCCGCCGTGAACGAAGCGGGGGATTACTTGATTCCCCTGCACGAAGGGGCGATCGGGGAGGGGCACATTTTAGGCGAAATCGGAGAGCTATTGGTCGGGCTTAAGCCAGGTAGGAGTTCGAGTACGGCAATCACACTTTTCAAATCATTGGGGCTGGCTTGTGAAGACATGGCAGCTGCTCATTATATTGTTCAAGAAGCGGTTCGTAGGAATAAAGGCACACAAATTGCATTTTAGGAGCGATTGTAGATGAAGACGAATCTCACGGAAGGATTGTATCCTTTTCACTTAACCCCAGAGCAGGAGGACCATGCGAGCCGGCTTCACGAAAGCAGTATCATTATTGATCTGCTGTTCCAAGGTCCATTGTCGCCCCAAGCGATCCCTGCGCAGATCTCCGAAAACATCCGTGAAGCCTGCGAGCCTTACCGGGATGAACCAATGGTGTACAGCGGCATGCCGAGCAAAATCATTCACGATATGGCAGCGCGCGGGGAACTCCCTTCATTCAAGGAGGAGTGGTATCGTTCCGGCATTACCGCGGGTAACCGCCAACTGGACATATCCGATATAGAGGGTCTTGTGACCAGCATGGGCGAAATACAGCGTCAATTCGATACGAATGATTGGTTGGTCAAAGTGCTTAACGCCGAAGATATTCGCACCGCCAAAAGCACCAATAAGAAAGCGGGCATCGTAACCGCGCAGGAAACGGATGGCTTAGGCAAAAATCTCGCCTTGCTTGACGCGCTCTATCATTTCGGTTTGCGTGTTTTGCAGCTTACGTACAACAATCAGAATTACATTGCTTCCGGTTGTGCGGAGCAAGCCAATGGCGGTGTCAGCAATTTCGGTGCGCGCTTCATTCGCAGAATGAATGAGCTGGGCATCATCGTTGATACCAGTCATTGCGGCAAGCAAACGACGCTGGATGCATGTCGGCTCTCGACGGCGCCGGTTATCGCTTCCCATACTGGCGTAGAGGCTCTCTTTGGCCATATGCGCTGCAAAAGCGATGAAGAGCTCCAGGCGATTGCTGGAACCGGCGGCGTCATCGGTGTTTTTGCAATGCCGTGGTTTATCTATCAGGACCCGAATGAAACGACAATCGAACATGTGCTGGATCATATCGATTATGTGGTTCGGCTGGTCGGCGTTGACTATGTGGGTATTGGTACGGATTGGCCTATGAGCGATGTGGAGTGGTCTTTGGTGTATTTTAAAGAGCACATTGCACCGAGAATTGGCTTTGCCAAAGGAGACGGACCGTCTACCGAAACGGTGAAGGGACTGGAAAAGTACAGTTATTTTATCAATTTTACCCGTGGCTTGGTTGCAAGAGGGTATAGCGATGAAGACGTTCAGAAGATTATGGGCGGCAACTGGCTGCGTGTTTTCGAACAAGTCTGGGGATAGGAGTTAACGGGGATGAGCACATATTTTCAGTCAACGACGTTTAATTTGTATTGTGCCGGTGTGTATGAGGGGAAAATCCGGTTTGCCGAAAATGCGATTATGCATGCCAAAGTGGATGCTCGCAGGAGAACACAAATGCAGGAAAATGTCCTTCCGGAGAAGACACCGTACATATTGCCTTTTTCCAAAATCAAGACGTCTTTGGCGCATTATGACCAAGCCGTTTGGCAGGGAGACGAGGTTACGCTTGGCAATGGCGACCTTTATGCACGGCATGTGCGTTATACAGCTAGGGTGGCTGGCCGAGCGGGAGAGCCGGGACAAACGGGACAAACTGGACAAACGGAAAGATCAGGACAATCGGGACAAGAGGTGACATCTCAAGTTTGGGCGATGCGGAAGGATACGGCGCTCGACATCGTGACCGTAGATGGACGCATTATCGCGTTCGTGGCGCCGAACCGGTACGGCATGGAAGTGCTAGTGGCGGAAGGGTACGAAGCGTTGACCCCGCTTGTGGTGTACGAAGATCCGCTCCTCTCGAAGCCGGAATTCGGCGTGAACGATCTGGGCACCTTTCTCGTTCCGCTGCGGGACGGCGTACGTTTGGCAACGGATGTGTATCTGCCTGAGGGTGCTCAATCCGCGCAGGGGCTGCCAACCATACTGATTCGCACCTGCTATGATCGCAACTTGCGCAAAGAATTTTTCAAGCGTTGGGCGAACAAGGGGTATGCCGTCGTCAATCAGGATGTCAGAGGGCGCGCAGATTCCGAGGGAGAGCTGGTTCCATTCTTTTATGAGCGGGACGACAGTGCTGATACGATCGACTGGATCGTGTCGCAGGAATGGTCAAACGGCAGCGTCGGCATGTGGGGTGCCTCCTATCTCGGATATGTTGTAACAGCAGCATCTACGAGTGGACATCCGAATTTAAAGGCGGTCGTTAATGAAGTGAACGTAGGTTCACCATTTGTGGATACGGTACGTAAAGGCGGAACCGTATGTTCCTGGCCTTTGCTCTGCTGGACGCTTGCGCAGTCCGTTGGTACAAGGACGGATTTTGATATTTTTGCGGGTAAAACCGTTGATCCGGAGAAAGCCGTAGACGCCAGACCGATCAGAGAGGTTCCTCAGCAGATGATTGGCAGAGCTTCTGGCCCTTGGGATCTGTGGAGTGAGCATCCGGAATATGATGATTTCTGGAGAAATTGCACCTTTACGGAGCGTGGCGATCAGGTTAAGGTGCCGATGTTTGTCATTTCCGGTTGGTACGACGGGGACAGCGCAGGCGTCTCGGAGACATGGAGGATGCTGACCAAGCATGATGTCCCCAACCGGAAAATATGGCTCGGACCATGGGAGCACGGCCCTAACCGAGCAAGAGATCTGCTCGGTACCAGCTTCAGCAACGATGCGGTTGTTTACGATTATGACGTAAATGTGCTGCGCTGGTTCGACAGGTTCCTGAAAGAGCTGCCCAATGGCATTGATCAAGAGCCAAGGGCGAAGTATTACGTTGTTGGAAGCAACGAGTGGCGAACGTCCGAGGACTGGACGCCTGCGGAGGCGCAAATCAAGAGCTTTTATCTGGGGAGTAAAGGGCGGGCCAACTCCAGCCATGGAGACGGTGTGCTGATGGAGGCTCCTACTCTGCAAGGTCCTGCGGATACGTATGTGTATAACCCCGAGGATCCTGTTGCCGACAGTGGCGAAAGAGAGCCGGAGAACATGCGCAAGCATGAGCTGCGCAGTGATATTCTTGTGTATACGAGCGCTGTGCTGGAGCGGGATTTAACCGTAGCGGGCGAGCTGTCTTGTGAATTGTATGCGGCGAGCACCGGTGTTGATACGGACTGGGTCGTTACTTTGAGCGATGTGGATGCGCTCGGCAATTCGATAAAGCTGTCCAATTACATCGTGCGGGCGAAGTACCGTAGTGGATTGGATAATCCAGAGCTGCTTACGCCTGGTAAAGTGGAAAAATACGCGATATTCATGCAAAATATTGCCCACACGTTCCGCGAAGGCCACCAATTGCGGTTTACGGTGACATCGTCGAGCAAGTTTATCGCGTTTCCTAACACGAATACCGGCATCAACCCTTATGAGGATCCAAAGCCAGTGATCGTGCAGCAAACGATTTACCACTCGGAGGAATATCCGAGTCATGTGAAGCTTCCGATTATTTTGTAATCGGGAGAGAATAGCGGGGAAGAGAAGACACCTGATGAGGTGTCTTTTCGTTTACTCCAGCTAGAGCTCCACAATCAAACCGTCATAAGCAACCTCAATCCCATGAGGCTGAAAAATGTCAACCAAATCCTCATGCAGCAGCCCCGCATTATGAGAAAAGTGTGTCACGTAGATTTGTGCTCCCGGCTTCAATACACCGACTTCATCCATCCATGTTTTCGTTTCGAGTACGGCATCCACGTTCATATGGTTGTTTCTGTGCCCCACTCGGCCTGTGGTGCATTCCAGGATAACCAAATCGAACTGCTTATCCTTCAGCCAAGCCCACGTTTCATCCGGGAACCACCCGCTGTCGTTGCCATACAAGACTGTTTTTCCATTCTTTTCGATGGAATAGAGCAAGCAAGTTTCGAGAGGATCATGATCCGCCAGCAGCGGAACGATCGTGGCCGTTTGCGTCTCTACAGGCTGGAACGGAATCACCCGGTGGAAATGATAGTTGTGCTTCAGTCCATTCAACGCTTGAAAGATGAGGCGGAATGGAAGGTCATGTCCGTAAACATGCATGGTTTCTTCGCCTGATTGGGCGTAGCCTTTTGCACGAATAGCCATATCCTCAGCATATAGATGGTCTGAGTGTGAATGGGTGATGAGCAGATCCTTTACGCTGTTCATATCGATCCCGTACTGTAGTGAGTGCATCAAGGTATCAGGTGGAAAATCGACCTTCAAGTCGTCGTCAAACATGACGGAAGTGCGGGAACGAATATTTTTACCTCCGCGTTCGCGGGCTTGTTTGCAGGTGAGACATTGGCAGAAGAGCGAGGGGATACCCTCATATGCTGCTGTTCCCAAAAAATGAACCTTCATGGATGAATCCTCCTTAGCGCATAGACATTGTTGTTTCATGATCATTTAATGTTGTTTATTGTGTGAATGTTGTTGTATTCTTGTTGTTTAGTGCCAATTGTATCCCCGCATGGCAGCGCTGTCAATGGAGAAAATTGATTACTACGATTCCAAACAAAGGGAAGAATAAAAAAACAAATCCCGTTGGTTGGAGGTCATCAGCAATGAATTCGTTATTTAAATTGAAAGAACGGGGCACAACGGTGCCGACGGAACTCATGGCAGGGGTCACGACGTTTTTGACGATGGTTTATATTGTGATTGTGAATCCGGGGATTCTAAGCAAGGCGGGGATGGATTTCCACGGGGTGTTCATTGCAACGGTGTTGGCAAGCATTGTGGCGACGCTGATTATGGGAATTTTTGCGAATTACCCGATTGTGCTTGCGCCAGGAATGGGGTTGAATGCGTATTTTGCTTTTAGCGTTGTAGGCGGAAGCGGTGTCAGTTGGCAGACTGCGCTTGGTGCTGTTTTTGTCGCTGGAGCCTTGTTCATTGTGTTATCGTTAACTTCTTTCCGATATATGCTGCTGGACGCGATTCCCACAAGCTTGAAGCATGCCATCACTGCGGGGATCGGCTTGTTTATCACATTTATCGGCCTGCAAAATGCCAAGGTTATCGTAGCTTCTCCCTCAACGCTGCTAACATTAGGTGATCTTAGAGAACATATGACCTCGTTGACGATCATTGGCCTTATCGTTTCGCTGATCCTGATGGCTTATCAGGTGCGTGGCTTTTTGTTCTTCGGCATGTTGATTACCGCTGTATTGGCCTGGATTATGGGACTTTTGACGATGCCGGGATCATTCGTTGCAGCGCCGACGGGGCTTTCTGCGACGGCTTTTCAACTAGATATCAAGGGTGTTTTTTCGGGAGGGATGTACGCTGTCATTTTTACATTTTTATTGATTACCTTATTTGATACAACGGGAACGATGCTTGGGGTTGCCGAGCAAGCGGGGCTTCTCAAGGACAATAAATTTCCGCGCTCAAGAGGCGCACTGCTGGCCGATGCGATAGGAACTTCGACAGGGGCATTGCTTGGAACGAGTCCCACCTCCGCGTATATTGAGTCCAGTTCCGGCGTTGCTGTAGGCGGGAGAACCGGGCTGACGGCGATCACGGTGTGCGTATTGCTGGCCTTAACCTTGTTTTTCTCGCCAATCATTGCCGTGCTTGCCAGCATTCCGGCCATTACTGCGCCTGCGTTAATTATCGTCGGTTTCCTGATGATGAATGTGCTCCGTAAAATAGAGTGGCAAGACTTGGAGGAAGCCTTTCCGGCTTTTCTTATCGTGGTGTTGATGCCCTTGACGTATAGTATTGCAACTGGAATTGGCATCGGATTTATCGTATATCCGGTATTAAAGCTGCTCCGCGGAAAACGAAGCGATGTGCATCCGATTTTTTATCTATTTGCGGTGCTGTTCTTTATTCAGATTGTGTTTTTCAGTCATTGAGCAAGAATTTTGCCTATTAATTAAATGAATGTAACAGAAGGCACCTTAACCGGTGTCTTTTTTTATAGTGGCTAGCTTATCGCGGACGGAGGTCTCCAGCTTATAGATTCGCTGTTTCTCGTCATTGACTTGACGCTGGAGGGAAACCATGGAGCTCATGGTGCTTTGGACCCCGATCGCATCCCCTTTCTTGGCGCTTTTCTTAAAAGCGCTCCATAGCGGAGACAAGCTTTTGCGAGAAGATTGGACAGCGCTCATTTTAGCTTTAATCTGCACGTTAGTTGTATTGATGTCCTCGAGACGGTCACGTATGTCCTTCGTTGCTTTGGAGGCTTTATCTTTGGCTGCCCGGTGGGCTTTCTCCTTCGATTGAATGTCTGCGCGCGCTAGCTGGGCGGGAATTTTCAAAGCCGTGGCCTGAAGACGGAGCATGGTGTTCAAGCTTTTGTTTTTGAGCGGCCGCACATCTTCGATTTGTTTATTAATTGCGGTGTAACGGGATAATAATGGTTTGTAGCGTTCTCTCGTTCGCAGTACATCCTCTTCCAGCTTGGCTAGTTGAGCAGCGTCGATTGCTTTAGCCTGTTTGCTTAGCGCTGCCAGTGTCTCTTTATTTTGATTGTGCTGCACCGTAATTGAATGATCCCATTCTTGTTCTTGCTTCTGAAGGGTGACCAGTTCATCCTGTAAAGCGTGAATACGATTGGTTTGAGCTTGGGTGGAAGCGGCTAGCGTTTTATCCAAAAGTCCTGTCGTGAAGCTGAACGGAGCTGCTGCAGACGCCTCTCCCGGAAGGGCTGAGACTAGAACAAAAGCGGCGAGAAGCAAAGTGAATAGGTTCAGATACAAGCCTCCTTAAGTTTCGAGGAAAGACAAAAAAAGCACCTGCAAGAAAAGGCCAAAGCCTTATCCTACGGGTGCTTCCCGACGTAAGTTTTCACTCGAAATATGATAAATGTACTATATCAAGCGACCGCGCAAAGTGTCAATACGAACACCAAAATTTGCTCACGGACCTTTCGTACCTTACACTAGATAAGACTGGTAAAATAACCACGATTAAAGGATGGAACTGCCATGATGAATCAGCTTTCTATGAATGATTTGAAACGATTTAAGCACGAAATTACAAGGTTTATGATGACGTACAAATTCGCTTTGGACGCCATGGAAACCCGCGTAGAAATCTTAGTGCAGGAATTCGAGATGCTGCATGAATATAATCCGATCGAGCATACCAAATCCCGCTTGAAATCGCCCGAGAGTATTTTTCATAAGCTCAGCAGGAAGGGAGGAGACATGTCTTTTGACGGGATCAAAGCATGTGTGAAGGATATTGCCGGCATGCGGATTACATGCTCATTCGTCTCGGACATCTATGCCATTTCCAATATGCTCAAAAACCAAAGCGACCTGAAGGTGCTGGGTGAGAAAGATTACATCAAGCATCCGAAACCGAATGGCTACCAAAGTCTTCATTTGCTGGTTGAAGTGCCGGTGCATTTGACGGATCGGCAAGAAAGCGTGTGTATTGAAATTCAAATTCGTACCATTGCGATGGACTTTTGGGCCAGTTTGGAGCATAAAATATTTTATAAGTTCAATGAAGGCAATCAAGCTGTTCCTGCACGATTGTTGGAGGAGCTTAAACAAGCAGCTATGGCAGCATCTGCGCTTGATCTGCAAATGGAACGTCTGCATGCGGAAATCGAAGAGATTAAAGAAGAGCAGACCTCCAGCATTTTGGCCAGTGACGCGCTCAATAAGATCGTCATTAACAATCAGCAGTTTGCGCTGCCGCAGGCATTGCTGGAGCTTTTGAGTGATGATGACGGTAAGTAAGACCGCATCCTACAAATGGATGCTTTGTCTGCGTACTTCTGTGCTATAATGAAAGGATTGGAACAGAAGGGTGTTGCTTCGGACATGCAGGTATTTGAGGATTGGAATCAAAAAGTGAAAACGACGTTCAACGCGACAAGTAATGAAGTTGTATTAACGGTGATGGAAGCTGGGAAATCGCTAGGTCTGACCAAGGATCAGATGAAGCAGTATGTAGACAAAAACAATTTAACCAAGGTGCCAATTATGAGAAGTGTGCATCGCTACTTGCTCTTGAAAAGCGAGATTGATGAGATTGTGGGGAAATCATGAAAAACGGCGAACAAACGTATGCAAATCACCGCAGAATGCATCCATTGTTTCATTATGTGTTCTCTTTGCTAGCGTTAATTCTATTGGTTACGTCGATCGTAGAGTTAATTAGATCCGTGCAATCAGGGGATCAATTGCTGCCTTCCTTTCTTTTTCTACTCATTTCTATCATTGTGATCATTGTATTTCTGCTGATTCGTTCCTATCCGTTGAAAGCACAGGATCGTGCGATTCGTGCAGAAGAGAATCTCAGGCACTATGTGTTAACTCAAAAGCTGCTGGATGCGAGATTAACAGTGGGTCAGATCGCTGCGCTGCGCTTTGCCTCCGACGAAGAGTTTCCTGCTCTATGTCAGAAGGCGGCTGACGGGCAATGGTCATCGGATACGATTAAGAAATCCATCAAGAGCTGGAGAAACGACGATTATCGCATATAGTTTGTAAAACTGAAAGGGGCTTCCCAGAATGGTCATATCTGACCTCCTGGGAAAGCCCCTTTATTTGTTGCGCAGACGTTCCTTGCGCAGCAGGTAAATAAAATACGGCGCGCCGATCACGGCCGTCATGATCCCTACAGGCACTTCCCGCGGGAGGATGATGATGCGGCCGAGGAGGTCGCCGAGCAGCATCAAGTCCGCGCCGATGATAGCTGCCAGCGGGATCAGCCACTGATGCCGGCTGCCGACGAGGCTGCGCGCGATGTGCGGGGCGATCAGGCCGATGAAGCCGATCGCGCCGACCGCCGACACGGAGATGCCGGCCAAAGCAACGGCAAGAAGCAGCAGCAGGAAGCGCTGCTTCACGATGTTGAGGCCCAGCGAGGCGGTGATGTCATCGCCAAGCAGAAATACATTCAGCTTCGCAAAGTTCGCCCACACGATGGGCAGGAGCACTGCGATCCACGGCAGCAGGGTGTAGACATCGTGCCAGCTGCGGCTCCACAAGCTGCCGGAGAGCCAGAGCAGCGCCATGTTAATATCGCTGGGGTGCCTGACAATCAAGTACTGTGTGCCAGCTTGGAACACAGTACCGATCGCTACGCCCACCAAAGCTAATGTGGAGGGGTTAAGCGTTAACCGGCGGCTGAGCAGCAGCAGGAGCAGGAAGGCTAGAAAGGCGCCGGCGAAAGCCGCAATCGGCAAGACGTAGCTTGGCGATTTGGGGAATAGAAAGAGCACCGCTGCCGCCATGAAACCGGCCCCTTTCGTAATCCCCACGACGTCAGGGCTGGCCAGTGGATTTCGCACTAAGCCTTGCAGAATGACGCCGCCGGCGGCTAACCCGAAGCCCGCTAAAATCGCAACTAACACGCGGGGCAAGCGGACTTGATGCACGATGAAGTAAGACTGGCTTTGTGCATCTGTTAACCCGGACCACACATCGCCAAACGGAATGCGCACAGCACCTACATGGACATACAGGGCAGTTAATACAAACATGATAATCAGAGCCACAATCAGTGAGAGGGAGGAGGTGTGTGTGTATTTTCTCACTTCGCACCTCCTTGCTTACGTGCCAAGTAAATGAAATATGGTGCACCGATCACCGCAGTCACGATACCGACCGGCGATTCGAAGGGAAAAGCAATGAATCTGCTGAGAAAGTCGGCATAGACGAGCAAGATTCCTCCGAGCAGAGCCGTCATCGGCCCTAGAATTTGCAGGTTCGGCCCAATCATCGCCCGAGCGATGTGTGGAACAAGCAAACAAATGAAGCCGATCGGGCCGCATAAGGCCACGGCAGATCCGGCGAGCAGGAGCACAAGCACGATGCTGATGCCGCGCACGATGTTGACGCGCTGACCTAAGCCCGCTGCAATGTCATCATCAAGCAGCAACAGCTTGAATGCCGGCAGCATAAGGCTGAACAAAGCCATTCCCCCTATGAAGAAGGGTAAAATGATTCGCACATCCGACCACCCTGCTTGATTCAGGGAGCCGACCAACCAGAAAATCATGCTGTCCGTGGCATGCTGATTCATAATAATGAAACCTTCCGTCAAGGAAGACATGAGGAAGTGGATTGTGATGCCGGCTAACGCCAGACGCACATACTGCTGGCGTCCTGCGCCTGCTAACGACCAGATCAGCAGCGCGCTTAGTGCAGCACCGACGAAGGCAAAGCCGATGAGCCCGAAGTTTCCGAAATGGGGCAAAATGACAAGCCCGATCACAACGGCTAACGCCGCCCCGGCATTAATCCCGAATATGTGAGGGGATGCCAAAGGATTTTTGGTTGTGATCTGAGTCAACATACCGGCCAAAGCTAGCTGCATCCCAACGATACACGCCATGATGGCGCGTGGTAGACGAAGCGTTTGGATGTACAGATGGGTTTTGTCGCTGCCCTGGTAAGTCACCGCTTCGTACAAAGTGTGCCAGGAGACATAGGCCTGGCCCCATTTCAAATTGCAAATCACGCCGATCAGCATCACAAGAACAGCGGCAGAAAATAGGAAGAGCAGAGGCCATTTCTGGCTCTGCTTCTCAGTTATAGGCTTCATTGGACTATTGCCCCAAATTCTTCACGATATCATCAAGAATTTTCTCGGATCCGAGGAATCCGCGTGATAGAGACCAGTCACGACGCTCTACAGTAAATACTTTCTTGTTAGCTACAGCGTCAATTTTCTGCCATAGCGGATTTGTTTCCCATTGCTTAACAATCGTTTCTTTCTCCGTTGGCATCAGGAATAGCACTTGCGGATTTGCTTCTACGAGCTGCTCAAGTGTAATTTGCGGGTAGGCGGCAGCATTTTTAACTGGATCCGTGTAACCAAGCATCGCTAGGAAAGAACCGCTGTAAGCGTGATCTGAGTGTGCGAAGAATCCTTTGGGATTCACAACCGCTGGAAGTACGCGAAGGTTTGTAGCGGTTAGTTTCTTTTTCACTTCATCAACTTTAGCTTGGTGTTCAGCCAGACGTTTCTTGCCTTCCTCTTCCTTACCGACAGCCTTGGCGATAATGCCAACGTTTTTCAGCATTTGATTGTAGTCGGCTTGGAAATCATCCAATACCAGAACAGGCGCGATACCTTTAAGTTGGGCAATGGCATTCTTATGTTTGTTAATGTCAGCAATGATCAAATCTGGTTTCAATGAGGAAATTAGTTCAATGTTCGGCTCATAACGGGACCCTACGGACTTGTAGGTTTTGAGTTGGGCTTTGACAGAATCCATCAATAGATCCGGGCTGTCATCATCTGCAACACCAACCGGCTGTACGCCTAATGTGACGAGGGTGTCCGTGAATCCGAATTCCATAGCTACGATGCGTTCAGGTTTCTTAGGTAGTTCAAGTGTTCCTGTAGCATCCTGTACGGTGATTTTACCGTCCGTCTGAGCGGCAGGTTTCTGGCTTGCTGCAGCAGACGTTGTTGCTGCCGCGGATTCGATATTCGTAGATTTGCCGCAAGCCGCTAGGCTCAGTGCAAACACGGTGATCAGTGCAAGCAAGCTAAAACGTGTAAAATAGTGTTTCATTTTGTTGACTCCCCCATGACAATGATTATTATTCTCATTTGAAATAATACGCTCAATTTCCGCGTAAGGACATGTCTGATTTGCATAATCAGCATGTCTAATATTTAGATTAATTTTGATTGGCGACGAATTCCGACGGGGAGGTGCCGGTCTTCTTTTTGAATACTTTGCTGAAATGGAAATAGTCGATGAATCCGACACGTCCTGCCACTTCTTTGGCCAGTAAATCGGTGTGAAGAAACATTTGTTTCGCTTTCTCAATACGCAGGGTATACAAGTAATTCATCATCGTCATCCCGGTTTGTTTTTTAAAAAGAACGGTAAAATAGCCGACACTCATGCCTGCCCGTCTAGCCAGCATCGGAAGCGAAAGCTCCAACATATAATGCTCGTTCATATAGGAAAGGATCTCTTCAATGGATTCGCTGGATGACTTCTTGTCCTGAGTTAAATGAGATTCATATAGATAAATGAAAAGAATACGCTCCAGCATCATGCGCTTTCGAATCGTCTGAGCAGCTATTTCCTCTGCCGATAGTGGATGGATATCCTCCGTTGTGCGGAGCAGCTCGTCCAACATATAGTGGATTTTGATTTCACTCAAGGTTGTGAGAGGGCCATACAAGGACCAGGGGTAACCGTCAGGTATCATCCTGTAGGTGATAACGATGTATTCGGCGGTTTTGGTTTTGGGAACTTGTATCGTGTAGGGACCATGCTCGGGATGGCAAGCATAGGCTTGCGAACAAACCGACGGTTCTTGGTTACTTTGATGCAGCGTTATATGACCGCGACGAACAATAATAAGCTGGTACATGCCAGCTGGACATCCGAGTGTAAGGGAGGTGCCGCAGGTCTCGATTTGCTCAATGATCGGGACGAGGGGGATAAGCTGTTGAAAATTCATATTCGGAATCCTTTCCAATCCTAGAAAATGCTTTCTTTGATAGTGACACAGAAAGGAGTTTGCAACAAGTGGAGAAAATATGCAAATGAGGGCGAGTTCCGGCCGAATCTGGCGAAATAGCGTCTCCTGAGTCCGTTACAAAATGTGGGCTACTTGGGGGGCTGGTGGATGAGCTGCATTGGTGGGATTTGTGGCACTTTAACTAGTTGTGGAACTGGTGGATAAAGCTGCGACTGGTGGGAATT
Source organism: Paenibacillus violae (assembly GCF_032461945.1). Lineage (NCBI taxonomy): Bacteria > Bacillati > Bacillota > Bacilli > Caryophanales > Paenibacillaceae > Paenibacillus > Paenibacillus violae. The sequence goes on along the minus strand of NZ_JAWCUD010000012.1, from coordinate 217,488 downwards.
GTCGTACTTTAACTAGTTGTGGAACTATTGGCGGAGTTTTTTAATCGCTAACTTGGCACGTGTGAGCAACAGCCGTCGGCTAACGGACTGAGATGACGCTATTTGCTGTTTGTAGGAGTGGATTCGCATCTAACGGACCCAGGAGCCGTTATTGGCCCGAAAATGTCCGAAACAGCAGCAAAATCCGTGAATAATGTCTCCTCGGTCCGTTAGCAACTGGAAATAGACCAAATCTGGCGAAGTAGCGTCTCCTGAGTCCGTTACGGAATGGTAGCTACTTGGGGGCTAGTGGATAAAGCTGCAATTGGTGGGTATTGTGTTACTTGAACTAAGCTACCTGAGAAGCCAGCCAAAAGGAAAAAGGCCGTCTCAAAAGTAGAAATCTCTACTTTCGAGACAGCCCTCGACATACGCCGACTCTAAGCTGCAATTATAAGGCGTAGACGCTTCTCATGATGATTTCGGGCAGTTCAGCTTGCTGAGCGTAGTACTGCTCCGGTGTGATACTGCCGCTGGACAGGCGCTCATCGAGCTGTTCAATGAGCTCGGCGAGCTGAAGATCAATTACTTTTTGAACGTCGACCTTATTCGCCTCAGCGATATCGGCCAGTGACAGCCCATTATATTGGGCATTGTAAATGTCTTCCTCGGAAGCCAGCCCAAGAACGTGGAGCAAGTCATATTTTGCGGTTATAAGTTGTTTTTCCATCATAGATACCACCGTACACAGGTTATAGTCCAGCTGTTGGATTCAGCTGGAGGTTGTGTTCCCAAAAGGGTCCTGCTCCAGTATATGCAGGCGTTCACGATATGGCTTGGGGACTTACCTTATTACACCAGTTTGGTGGGATTGAATCACGGAAAAAGAAAAAAAGAGCTATCCCTGCCAAGCACCTATAATGATGCCGCCGATGACATAGGCCACCAGGTGGTAGCCTACGGTGATGAAGTACAGCGGGAGCTTGGCGTTTTCAAATAGGTAATTCATGCCGATTTTCAGAGAGATACTCAGACCGATCAACGCGCCGACCGCAAGTCCGGATACCCAAGTGGTTTCAGTGCCCATTGTCAGCAGCAGAGCCAGAATAAAGCAACCCCCAAGAGCGGTTAATGCAGTAAGGATGTAGGTGAGCGGGCCACCTCCGGACATCTCGTCCATTTTAAGATTACGCTGCTTAGCCCATGCATGACCGAATAAGACGGGCGAATACCACAGGAAACCGAGCACCATCGTGACCGCTGTAGCAACAAGCACAGCAAGATAGTTCACTTCTAATAAATTCAAGATAAACCCTCCACTAATCATGTATGTTAGATCTTTTACAGACGAATTGTATCGTGGCGCTTCATTCTTGTAAATGAAGTTTCTCTTCGATCTGGTACGAAAGTATACCATCGACCCCCCGCCAAGGTAGTAGTAATAAATTACTCTTGTGTGGGAAGGCGCAAAATGGATGCTGAGCTACAATAAATTTGTAAGCAAGTGCAGAACACGAAGGAGGCAGGGCAGCGCGATGATCCGTTTAAAACGAAAAGTGATGATCGGTTCATTGAGCCTCTCGACTTTCCTCATCATGAGTACGGCCTATGCCTACTCCGATGCGAGCTTGCCGCTGCAAAACTGGTACAAGGCGAGTTTTCAGACGGGCAAGAGCGAAGTGAATAGCAAAGCTATTCGTGCTTTGAACGAAAGCAGACAAGCCATGCAAGCACGGGCCGATGAGATGCGCTCAAGCCATGCCGCCAGACTGAAACAAGTTCAGGACGTCCAGAGTCAACAAGCGAGGAACCGTGTAGAGGCGGTTAGGCAAGACTACGTCAGCCAAATTGAAAGTAAAGCGGAAGAGCTGATGAAGACAGAAGGGCCGGCCCAATTTGACAAGTATGTTCTTGCTTCGAACGAGAAGCTTGACCGTGAAGTGGATCAATTGACCATCCAGGTGCTTCAGGAATTAACGTTAACGCCGGGCAAGTAGTCAGTCATTGTGAATTATGATTCAACAAATAAAATGATGCCAAGGGAGATTGATGAACGATGAAAGCATTGAAAAGTAAATTAGCAGTTGGGGTTATCGCAACAGGATTAGTAGCGGGTATGGGGACAGCTTTTGCTGCAACAGATGCTGGCGGACAGCTTCAAAGCTGGTATAACAGCGCCACTAAAGTAACAAAAGCTCTAGTAGCCGGAGATGTAGCAAGCTTCGTCGCTTCCAATAACGACAAGTTGGTTTCGGATTACAAAGCGATCAACAATGGTGCTGTTAATGATGTGAAAACAGCGGGCACAACAGAAACGACGCAAACACAAGGGGCTATCAACGGTCAAGTAACGGCGTACTCCAATTCCATTGACGCTAAAAAAGGAAGCATTGTAGCTAGCATGCCTGGCGAGTACGACAAAGTCGTAAATGATGCCAACAACTTTAACAATGGTGTTATTGATGGCCTTGGATTTGCCGGCAAATTAGACATCATCCACGATGTAAACGAGCAAGGTAAAAAATCCTTGAATGCTCTTGAAGCAGGCGTTGCAACAACGCAAGCGCAAGCAGCGGCGACATTGACTACGAAAATTGAAACGACAAAAACAGAGCTCAACAACTTGCTGAGCCAAGAAAGAACAGCAGCATCCAAAGAAATTAAAGATAACTTAACGGCTAAAATTGCAGCTAAATTGGCAGAACTTCAAAAACTTGCTGATGATCTGGAAGCAGCTAACATCAAAACAATTACAGATAAAGGCGACGCTCTTGAAGCTTCAGGTAAAACAGCTCTAGAGAACATCGTACTTAACGGTTTGAAATAATAAAATGCCATAAGCGGAGGGGCCCCGGTTTCGGGGCCATACGCTTACTTTGAGAAAGGGAGGAATGAACATGATGAGGAGAAATGAGAAGAAGCGTAAGGTGAAGTCCAAGCAGATTGTCGCAGCCGGAATTGTTTCTTTAACTGTCGTTCTCACGGCGTCCGCCGGAATTTCCTATGCGGATATGGATATTGCCGGTGCAATGGCTTCTTGGTTTAACAAGAAGACGGAGCAGGTCATCCAAGGATTGGATCAATCCATGAAATCAGAGACGGATGCGCAGAAGGAATTGTTAAAGAAAGAATTGCAGCTTCGACTTGAAGCATCCACTAGAAGTCTTCAATCTTTCACTGATACGCAGAAACAGCTTTATCTGCAGGCACTCGAGCAGCATGCACAATACCTGCTTGCCGGCACGGAGGTCAAAACGGAGCAGGACCGCAAACAAATTTTGGATAAGCTGCAAACCATTCTCGACAGCGCCAAAGATGCCATGGATTCATTAGCAGGCAGCTACGTACCGCCGGCTATGGTGTTCACGCAGAGCCCGCCTATCATTTTGGTTGCGCCGCCACCTAGCGCACCAGCGATACCACCGGCAACACCGCCAGCAGCACCACCGTCTGTAGTACCGCCGACTGCACCACCTTCAGTGCCACCTGCGTCACAATCGGAGATCCAACCGCCAACGGTCATTTCGGATGTCTATGGGCAACAGCGATAGGATGCAACTGTAAGTCATGTCACGTACAATCAATCATAATTTAGCGAGAAAGTTAGCGAGGGTGGGAAAGTATCATGGCAGATGAAGTTTTGGCACGTAAGAAGCCGGCAGCGACTAAGCATAAAAGTGAATTCTGGGGTTGGGTTCGATTCATTTTACTGCTCTCTCTAGCCTTTATATTGATTAATAACATGATAGGACTGACGAGGGTTTCTGGTAATTCCATGAATCCGACGCTGCAAAGCGGCAATGTTCTGCTGATGAATAAAGTATCGCTATTTTTTAAAACGCCGAAGTATGGCGATGTGGTTGTAATCAAGGATGATCGGTTAGAATTCAGCATTATTAAACGTGTCATTGCCGTTCAAGGCGATCGCGTATTCATTCGAGATGGCGTCATCTACGTCAACGAAACACCGCTGCCTGAGCTGTATACAGCCGGCAAGTCGGAAAATATGGACGTACAGACGATTCCAAACGGCTACCTGTTCGTAGTTGGAGACAATCGCAACTTGGGCGAAAGCAAGGATAGCCGTGACCCCTCGCTGGGTCCTGTACACATCAAAGATGTGAAAGGTTATGCCGTCTTCTCGCTGCTGCCGATGCATCGCATTGCTGAGCCTCTTGACCTGTAAAGCCAAAAAAAGATCCGGCGGGTTATCCCGGCGGATCTTCCTTTATGTATAGGCGATTAACGCTGCATTTCGAATTGAACCAGCCCTTTGGATAAGGCGTACAAGGCGGCTTGCGTCCGATCCGCTAGTTCTAACTTGGCCAGAACCTGGCTTACGTGCTTCTTGACGGTAAACTCCGTGATATAGAGGGCGTTAGCGATTTCCTTGTTCGAGCGGCCTTTACCGAGCGACATCAACACTTCAAGTTCTTTGGGAGTCAATTCAGACAACTCTTGCTTTTCCCTGCCTGATTTATGCTCCATGATCGACCCCATCAACACCGGATCGTAGTACTTACGACCGCGAGCGACAACTTCAATGCCGTACAACAAATCTTCTGGAAACGCTTCCTTTAAACAGACGCCTTCAATTTGCATGGACTGTGCGAGCTGAAGCTCACTTTGCGTAATGGACGAAGTCAAAATGATATATTTACAAGCATGTCCTGCCCTGCGTGCCTCTTGTATGAAATCGATGCCGTTCTCATTTCCCAAATTTAAATCTACGAGCACAAGATCGGGGTTTGTCTGATCAAGAAGCCGTAGAGCTTCCTTCGTATTCGCTGCTTCCCCAACAATATTCATGAACTGACCAGATGAAACAATGGTACAAATACCTTTGCGTACAAGCGGATGGTCATCAAGGATAATCATATTCATCGATTGGTTTCCCTCCAAAATGATGCGATCTATGATATACTGAAACTAGGTATAATTTCCTAGTGCTTTTTACCTATTATTGTAGTTGACTGCTTCATTGTATAACAAATGCAGTCGAAAGACCATTAAGAATTGATAAAGTTTAGGAGTATTTGTCGATGTTTCTAACTACCAAATCAAGCTTGTATGTTTTTTTTGGAGGCAGATGGGTGCTGCTGTTGATGGGGCTCCTGATTTATACCAAATCGGGGAACGTGACACCGGGATTGTTGTTGGCTGCCGTTCTTTTTCACACGGCCTACAGTCTGTTATATCTTTTTAAAATGGGTAAAAAAGCCGCGATTGCGGCATCTGCTGTGGATATTAGTTTTGGGATTTACCTGCTTTGGTTAACAGGAGGGTTGTCCTCACCGTTCTTAATCTACTGTTTTACCGGCTTATTAATGGTCAAGCGCTTCGTGACATGGCGGGGGTATTACCGGATCTCTTTTTGTTATGCGCTTTTACTCCCGTTGATCTTTGCGCTGACTTCTGATGCGGCCGCGTACATCTATCTGCTGAACCATTTTGATTATAGCTTTGTTATCCTTGGTTACTTTTGTTTGATAAGTTTTGCGCACTACACTATCCAAGCAGTGCGTAAACAGTATCGCAAGATGGTGATGATTTATTCCTCTCGTTTTATGGCTCGGCAGCCGAGGAAGCAGGGGGGTATTCTTTATTTAGAAGGTCTGCTCAAGAAAATTTTGGATGAGCGTGAAGTCATGCTCTGTATGGAAAGAGATAGACAGAACGAGAAGGCGCTGAGCTGGAAGCATACCTATTTCACGAACTATATGAAGCAAAATGCATCGCTGCACGGTCAGAGGATGTACGCCCAATTGCCTTCTCCTACAGGTGAATTAGAGTCGCTGTACATCCAGACACTGCTCGATCGGGGCGGGAAATCGTATGGCTGGCTGTTGGTGAAGGCGGAGAAAAATGAATTATCCATCCTGCACAAAATGTACATCCAGTTCATTCTTATGAGGCTGGAAGCCATTCATTTCAGCGACGAGGAGCTGCTGGAAGCAGAGGAAGCAGCGGTCGCGATAGAGCGCAATACGATCGCACAGAACATTCATGACGGCATTACACAAGAGCTGTTCTTCATCTCCATTCAGCTGTTTCAGTTGAAGAATGCCCTACCCGCGCATGCGCGAGATGAAATGCTCCCTTATGTCATCGAGATCGAGAAGAAGGTGAAAGAAAGCCACCGCGATATCCGGCAATTCATAACGGAGCTTAAGGACGAAAAAAGAACGCTGAATCTCCATTACGCGATTGAAAAAATGCTGCAGCGCATCACAGAGAACACGGGAGTGAAGCCGATTTTTGAACATGTCGGTTGGGTTTCGCAAGAACAGGTGGACGTCGAAGGTGCGATCTATCACTTGGTGGAGGAAGCGGCCAATAACGTCATCAAGCACGCAAAAGCGAAGCATCTTCACGTTATGATTGAAGTTACGAGTGTGCAATGGACCGTTATGATTAAGGATGATGGAATCGGAATGAAGTCCGAGGACAGGCATCAAGAGGGAAGGTTCGGACTGGGCGGCATGGAGAGCCGGATTAGAGCCTTGAATGGCTCAATCACATTCCAATCTGAGGAAGCCGTAGGAACAACAGTTACCGCATATATACCGCGCGAAAGGAGTACTGCTTATGTATAAAGTCATTATTGCTGATGACAGTTCCATTGTAAGGGCAGGTCTTCGCATGCTGTTGGGCAGCTGCGGCGCTTACGCGGTAACCAGTGAGGCTACCAATGGCAGTGAAGCTATTGAGCAAGCCCTCTCCATCGTGCCGGATCTACTGTTGACGGATCTCAAAATGCCCGGCATACCGATCATTGAAGGTGCGAAGGCACTTAAGAGCATATATCCGCAGATGAAAATCATTATCCTGACCGCATTTGATGAAAGTGAGGATATTTATCGTGCTTTTCAAGCCGGTGTGGACGGTTATTTAATGAAGGATACGAGTCCAGAGGTCATATTATCGACCATTGAAGAGGTCATGAAAGGAATTTCTTATTTCCAATGCAAAGAGTACGGAACCTACCCCGTCTCCAAAAGGAGTTCGCTCATATGAACATGCAGCGCCTCGAGAATCAGCCCGTCGATCAACTGATGATGTTCATTATCGCAAGTATGGCTTCGTTATGCACGATTGGCGGGATACTCTACTGGCTCGTTATCCGAGACTCGGAATCTTATCTTTATATGGTAACCTCGCTTACCGTGTCGCTTTTCTGTTGGGGAATTCTTGTGATTCAAAAGAACTTGCCCAAAGAGAATGTGTATACAAAGCTCATATCTCCAATCATTATCTTTGTTGTTGTTGTCGTGACTACGCTGTACAACCCTTTGTCCTTATGGCACATGTGGGTGGCGATTGCCTTTTGTCCCATTCTGCTTAGTTTGCTGGTAGATTCCAAAATATATGTATACGGCTGCCTCATTATTATGATGTACGTCGTACTTCTCTCTATATTCGGGCCAACTTCCGTTATAGTTGGAGACATTTCACCGATTATTGCTGCAATAACCAGAGGTGTATATACATTTGGAAGCGCGATCTTGGGAGGGGTCATCCTTGTTTCGCGCAATCAGTTTAAAAAACGTGTCGAGGCTTTGGCTTTCCAGCAGCAGAAACAGCAGGTGATTAACCTTCTGCAAAGCTTTATTCCCGTTGGGGAGCGGAAAACCCAGACATCACGGAAAGAAATCGGAGAGATGAGCATGCTGCTCAAATCACTGGTGAAGGCATATGGGGGAATGCGCGTACAGGACTGGGAGATTGATCTGCTGTCGCTTCTGCATTTTGTTAGCAGGGTCAAGCTGCCGGATTATATGTTCGAAAAGGAAGGCAAGCTGTCCGAATTCGAATTCGAAGTCGTTCAGGAGCACTGCTACATGGCCAAGGAATTATGCGAAGGCATCCCTGACTTTCAAGAGGTGGAGAAGGCGTTCCTGTATCATCATGAAAAAGTGGATGGCACCGGCTACCCGTATCGGCTTGCTGGGGATCAAATCCCTCTGCTATCGCAGATGCTAGGATTAGTGGAAGTATTCCTGGCGCTAACGACGCCGCGTTCCTACAGGGAAGAGATGTCCCAGCGGGAAGCCTATGCCGAAATTCAAAAGCTGGTGGGGCACTCGTTCCGCGCGGATATCGTGGAGATTTTCGGCAAAGTCATTGATTGATCCGATTAGAGGATTGGTGCCGAGCATCCAATATTACCCTGCTCGAATCACGCCTACTCCAGCCTTTCCTGTGGAATATTAGTAACAGTCTATGAAGGCTGAACTCAACCACAGAAGGCAAGGAGTGAATCTGCACCCGTGAATTACATCCGTATCCTTACCGTCGTGATTGCGATGCTGCTCGGACAGGCCACGCTCGTATCCGCTGACGGGTCTTATCATTTCGGCTTCAAAAAAAGCACCAACGGACAGCGTCCTTCCATTGATGAAGAAGGCTTCAAGAATCTGTTGAAGCAGCATGGGGCTATCTTTACAGGTGATTTAGCGGTCAAAGAATTGTACCTCACGTTCGATAATGGGTATGAGCAGGGGTATACCGGCAAGATTCTGGACGTGCTAAAAGAAAAGCAAGTGCCAGCCATCTTTTTTGTGACCGGCCATTACATCAAAACCGAGCCGGAACTGCTGAAACGCATGGCGCAAGAGGGGCACTTGATTGGCAACCATTCTTGGAGCCATCCGGATATGAGCCAAATTTCCGCCGATCGGATCAAGAAAGAGCTCGATCAAGTGAGGGATGGCGTGAGCGCTGTCACTGGACAGAAGGAGATGCATTATTTGCGCACGCCGCGGGGCATCTTCAACGGTCAGTCGCTAGCCGTCAGCCAGCAGCTTGGCTACACGAACGTGTTCTGGTCCATTGCGTACCGCGACTGGGAGCCCAAGCAGCAGAAGGGCTGGGAGTATGCGTATAGAAATGTGATGGCGCAACTGCACCCTGGCGCGGTGATTTTGCTGCATTCCGTATCCAAAGATAACACGGAGGCGCTGGCCAAAATCATTGACGACGCCAGAAGTCAAGGCTATCAGTTCAAGAGCTTGGACGAGATGAAAACTCGTACACCGTAAAATGAAAAAGGATGCCCCATGGGCATCCTTTTTTGCTGCTGGTCGTGGAGGCAGCCGCCTCTGTCTTCACGTACAGTGGAATAGATGGAAGGATACGTTAAGCTCCTTTAGGCTTGCTCAAATAGTTCTCAACCGTCGACTGCGATTTCTTATCCTGCAGCCATGTGGTGGAGAGGGAAGCCAGTTTCTGAGTGGTGATCGCCGACTTAATATCTTCTTTTTTCTCCTCCATTGTAGGGGTGGAGGCTGCTTTGTGGTCTGTTACTTTAATGATGTCGTAACCCGTGCTTGTCTTAACAGCGCCGCTGGTTTCGCCAACTTTTAAAGCAAAGGCCGCGGTATCGAAAGCTTCGTCCATATTGCCGCTAGAGATGTAGCCAAGGGATCCACCATTATCTTTGGTAGCTGTGTCTAAAGATTTGCTTTTAGCTACCGTGGCAAAGTCGGCCCCATTTTTCAAATCGGCTATAATAGCATCCGCCTCTTCTTTCGTCGCTACGGAGATGTGAGAGGCTTGAACTTGCTCAGGAACCTTCAAGGTTTCGAGGTTTTCATCGTAATATTTTTTGATTTCATCATCTGTAATTGTGATTTGAGGCGTTAATATCTTTTTCAAAAGGACCTGCGACTTCATGCTTTTCTTGAGATCGTCTATAGTCATACCGTAAGAAGTGAGCGCTTGTTGAAATTCAGCGTCAGAGCCATAAGAGCCTTTTACATTGGCAACTTCTTTATCAATATCTTCGTCGGTGACGGTGATGCCTGCTTTTTGACCTTCTTGATTAATGAGCTCTTCAGAGATCATGGAATCAAGAGTCTGCTGACCGCCGCTAGCGAGCATAGCTTGATATAACTGTTCGGAGTTGATGCTGACACCATTGACTTTGGCGACGGGCTCTACTGTCCCCGCGCTACCCGCAGCGTGTTTAGTTGGTGGGTAGAAAGCGATATATGCGATAAGGCAGATCAGCAGTACAGCTGATACCCATTTCCATGTGCGATTAGATCTTATTTGTGTTTTATTCATATTTGCTCCCTTCAGTATGTGTCTCTGGATGACATGGTTCTATTATGCCTATGGAATCTGAAGCCCACATGAAGTCTAACTGAATGTTTTATGAAGGCTTAACCGGTTTCTGGAAGGAGTAAAGGTTTCTACCTTCATATTTAATTTGTATGCAATTTAATTGTTGACAAATTTAAATGAAATTGATATGATCTGTTCATAAGGTTTGCATCAAATTAATTTGCTAACAAAACGATGGTAAGAAATGAGAAAAGAGAAATAAGAAATGAGAACTAAGAAATAAGAAATACGAAATAGACAACAAGCAATCAACAATAGGAAATAAACAAATATCGATGAATAAAAGGAGGCATTTGTATGCACCACAAATCGATCATTATCGGAACAGGCCCGGCCGGATTAACGGCTGCGATCTATTTAGCGAGAGCGAGCATGGAGCCGCTTGTCATCGAAGGCATACAGCCTGGCGGTCAATTAACCACTACAACGGAGGTGGATAACTTCCCAGGGTTCCCGGACGGTATTATGGGCCCTGAACTGATGGACAACATGAGGAAGCAGGCGCTGCGCTTCGGCGCTAAAATCCAGTCAGGGCGCGTGACGGAAGTGGATATGTCGAAACGGCCGTTCACGTTATTTCTAGAAGGTGGGGGTCAACTGACGGCGGATTCAATCATTATCTCTACAGGCGCTTCAGCTAAGAAGCTGGGCATCCCCGGCGAATCTGAGAACATCGGAAAAGGAGTCAGCACTTGCGCCACTTGTGACGGATTTTTCTTCAGAAATAAGAAAATTATCGTGATTGGCGGCGGGGATACCGCGATGGAAGAGGCACAATTTTTGACCAGATTTGCATCTGAAGTGCGCGTCGTGCATCGTCGTGATGATCTGAAGGCGTCGAAAATCATGCAGGATCACGCCCGCGGCAATGAGAAAGTGGTTTGGAGCCTGAACCGCACCCCGCTGGAAGTAGAAGCCGGACCGCTTGGGGTCAAAGGGCTTAAAGTGCGCAACAACGAAACAGGCGAAGAAGAATTGCTTGAAGCAGACGGCATCTTCCTGGCAATCGGTCATACGCCGAATACAGGATTCTTGGGTGGTCAACTGCCAACCGACGAACTCGGTTACCTGCAGGTCATCCCGGGAACTTCCAAAACAGCGATACCAGGCGTATTTGCCTGCGGTGATGTGCAAGATCACATTTACCGGCAAGCCATCACTTCAGCAGGCAGCGGTGCTATGGCGGCACTAGATGCTGAGCGATATAATTCAGTAAATGCTGTTGCTCTTGTAAGCAGCAAATAACCAACATCAAACAACTTAAATCCTAGGAGGAATTAATCATGTCAGTTAACCAAATTTCCGATGCAACCTTTCAAAGTGAAACAAGTAGTGGAACCGTGCTCGTCGATTTCTGGGCACCTTGGTGCGGCCCTTGTAAAATGATCGCTCCGATCTTGGATGAACTCTCCGCCGAGGTTGGCGACAAAGCCAAAATCGTAAAAATCAACGTGGACGACAACCCGGAGTCCGCTGCTAAATATAACGTCATGAGCATTCCAACATTGCTAGTTTTCAAAGACGGGCAAGTGGTGGATCAGCTGGTAGGCGTGCAACCCAAAGAGAAACTTAAAGCTGTAATCGAGCAAGCTTAATCCCTTTTCCCAGCATCAAAACATATAAACGACATCAACCATTCAGGAGGAACTATCATGACACAAGTACAAGAACGCACAGGAGTAGCAACTGTTGGAGGAAATCCAGTCACTTTGCTAGGACCGGAGATTAAAGTTGGGGATAAAGCGCCTGATTTTACGGTGAATAAAGATCTTATGACAGAGGTGAGCCTGTCGGATTATGCGGGTAAAATAAAGCTGATTTCCGTTGTTCCTTCCGTGGACACAGCAACTTGCGATGCGCAGACGCGCCGATTCAATGTGGAAGCAGATAAACTGGGGGATAACGTTGTCATTCTGACGATTTCCGTGGATCTTCCTTTTGCGCAAAGCCGTTTCTGTGGGGCTGCCGGAATTGATAAAGTTATTACACTTTCCGACTACAAACATCGTAACTTCGGCCAAGCGTATGGCGTATTGATTAAAGAGATCCAGCTTGATCAACGGGCCATCTTCCTTGTAGATGCTGACAATACAGTTCGTTATGTTGAGTATTTAACCGAAATGAAAGAGCATCCGAATTATGACGCGGCGCTTCAAGCTTTGAGAGAGCTTGTTTAAATAAAAAAAGGACGAGGCAGGTTCATTCCTGTTTCGTCCTTTTTTTTATGCGTGAATACCGGCAGACTGCTGAAGTCTTGCGGCAATTTTCATGAAGTCTTCCGGGAAAATGCCAGGGGCAAACTCTTCCGGTGTGTCTGCATACTCTGGAATGGGGCCTCCTTCCGGAATGCCCTCCTTGACGATCAAATCGCCGCCATCTTCAGGATGTGTGCCTTTCCAGATCTGCTCCAGGTCGCGGTAGTCCTCATCGCTGAAGCGATACAAGACCCGGTGGACGCCTTTTTCCTCATACTTGCGAGTTTCGTTGAACGCTCTGTTGTCCAGGCTCGGAATGGGTATGAGTTTGGTCACGTCTGCACCGGTAGCTACTTCAAGCGCCTTGGCGTAAGCGACCACATGCACGCCTCCGCGAACTAGCAGGTAGCCGATCATCGCGCGAGCAACGGGGTGAGTGGTCATTTCGTAGACGCGCATTTTGTGTGTGCGAGCTCCGCACTCCAAGAAGAAGTTGTGCAGCAAATCTAGAATGAGATTACCGCTGTTAAACACATTTTCGCCGGTCCAAGCTTTGCCCATCGAGTCCACGGGAAGCGCATTTTGACCGGCAAAGATGAAATGCTGCGTATTGCGCACATCCTTGGCAGCTGCCAAAGGTGTTGAATCCGGATCACCTGGTTTCGTTGCACCAGCCAAACACAGGTTAATGGTGTGTGAAACGAGCTCAACATGGCCGAATTCCTCAGCAGTTATGCTGGAAATCAGGTCGTAGAAAGGTTTCAGCTTCGTCTTATTCTTGAAATTAAACGACTGAAACATGTAATTGTTCAGCGTGGACATTTCTCCGAATTTACCGCCAAGCAGCTCTTGTACAGCGGCTGCTGCGTTTGGATCGGCTGTTGTCGGCTGCGGAAGCTCAATAGCTAATCGATTGAATCTTTTGATCAAAATGATCCCCTCCAACTGGTCAGATACGGATGTATTCTAACCAAGCAGGGGTCATATCATGCAATCCCCCGAGCTGGCGAGCTGGCGGGCTAGCGGGCGAGTGGGACGAGCCTGCTGCCCTTGACCATGGCCCCGCCGCACAAGGGGCACGCCTTCGCCGTTCTCCGCGATTCCTGCGGCGAAGAAATGCGCGACCAGGCCTTGCAGCCGGCCTGGCCGCAAACCCACGCCGCGACCGACTCCGTCGTGGTGGGCTTCGTAACCGCCGACGTTCTCGGCGCGGCTGACTTCGTCACAGCCGCCGCCACAGGCTTGCGGCTGTCCGTCCCGTCCGCGTCAGGGAACGCGGACAGCAGGAAGCGGGAAGGCTCCGCCTTCTTCCCGCGATAATACGCCGGCGAGCTGATGAGCAGCTCGGCCTTGGCGCGCGTGACGGCGACGTAAGCGAGTCGCCGTTCTTCCTCCAGCGCGGCGGCGGTTTTGTCGCGCGCGGTGACGCCGGCCAGCTGAACATCGTTCAGCTGGTTCGCTTCCAGTGCCGAGCTATGCGGCATGTTGCCCTCGATTGCACAGAGCAAGTAAACCACTTTGAACTCGAGGCCTTTCGATTTGTGAATCGTCATGAGCGAAATTTTATTCGCAGCTTGCTCTTTTGGCAGTGCGCTCATTTCCGTGCGTTTTTCTGCGACTTCATGGATAAAATAAAGGAACTGCTCCACCGAATCAAAACGCTTGGCAGAGGACTCGAGCTCGTCCAGGGTCTCCTTCAGCATCTCCCGGTGATGCGTAAGCTTGCTGCGCTTATTCGTCTCCAGAAAGGCGTCGTAGAAGTCTTTGCGGATCGCCTGGATGGCTTCCAGCGGCTTCATTTCGGCAAGCGACTTGATTAGACGGATGCGGCTTTTCAGCTTTTCTTTTTGAAAATCCTTCAGCTGCGGCAAGCCCAGAAGGTGGATCAGCGGCCACTTTTTAGCCTGAATCGCCTCCTGTTCCTGAATAATCCGCATGCCTTGGTCACGCCCTATATATAATGAAGGTAGGACACCCTCTATCGCTTCAAAATTGCGGCGTTCATGAGCGATCCGAAGATGATCGATAATCGGCTTGACCATCCATTGTTCATAGAAAGAATCGCTGCTGCCATAGTCGACAAACGGCAAATTATGCAGAATCAACTGCTCAATAATAGCCCTGCTGTTGCTTTGCGTGCGGTATAGAATGGCAAAATCCCCAAACGTGCAGCCGCCTTCAGCGACCTTAACGCGAATATCGTTGATCAGCCAATCCGCTTCGTCATCGCTGCTGGCAGGCCTTACATACAACGGTTTCGTTTCACTTTGTTTGGTGGCTAGCAGTGTCTTGCTCTTGCGCTGGACGTTATGCCGAATAATAGCATTGCCGAGTCCAACGATACTCGAAGTGGATCGATAGTTAATATCGAGCGTGACGGTCGTCGCAGTAGGATACTGTTCATGGAATTGTAAAATAAATTCATTCCGAGCTCCATTAAACGAATAAATGGTCTGGTCATCATCCCCGACGACCATCAAATTTTGATGATTTCGAGCGATCATTTTAATAATCTCATATTGCACGGTGTTCGTATCCTGAAACTCATCGACGCTGATATAAGAAAACTTTCGCTCCAGCGAGCGCAGGATATCGCCATTGTCATTCAGCAGCTGATGCGCGAGAATCAAAATATCGTCGAAATCGATCTTCATCTGCTCCATTTTCCACTGTTCATATTGCAGAAAAATTCGCTTCATCTCCTGATCTTCTTCCGTATCTTCGGGAAGGTCGCTGACGTTGATCAGCTGCATTTTGTAGGAAGAGAGGATGGTAATGAGAACCTCGGGTTGATAGGTATCCTGAAGTCCCATGCTCAGCATGATGCGTTTGAAAACAATCTGCTGATAACGGCCGTCGCTCAGAATCTCCTGATTGAACCCATTCATTCGCAGCAACCGGAGGCAGAAGGCATGAAACGTCCTCACTTGCATCGAGTGAGTCATACTCGCATCCAGGCCAGGCAGGGAAGCGAGGCGCTCCCGCATTTCTTCAGCGGCTTTTTTCGAAAAAGTAATCAGCAGCACATTCGACGGATGCACCCGGTGAACGCGCAGCAAATAAGCGACTCGGCATACCAGTACGGTTGTTTTGCCAGAACCTGCTCCCGCTAACGTGAGAAGAGGACCCTTGAAATGGCGCACAGCTTGTACCTGCGCTTCATTCAACAAAATGCGATGGCGTTCCAAATCGCGGAAAAAATAAGCGTCCCGATCCTCGTCGGGCACAAAATCCGAGCTATTCGTTAACCGAGCCATCTGAGCATGCGGAATCTTTCGCTCAGCAGCCGGTTTAGAGCTTATTGGAGTAGGGTAAATAGATAGAGAGTTCATTGATAGGGTAATCACCTGTTCCTTGCAGGACTGAACTACCTATTTTATCACAATTCTTGAGCAATGAAAGGATAACTCCGCCAATGGTTATATCTAACTTAAAATTGCTCTGGCACCAATTCCAAAAGCACGATGCTACGGGGCTGGCTGCACAGTGCGCCTACTATTTCCTGCTGTCGCTGTTCCCGTTTCTACTCTTTATTCTGAGTTTGCTCGGGTATTTGCCGTTCTCATCTGACGATGTGGTGTCACTAATCAAAGACTACATACCAGGCGCCGTTTCCAGCTGGCTTGAGGATACCTTGACCAATTTGCTCGATGTAAAAAGAGGTGGGACCTTGTCCTTCGGGTTAATCCTGGCCTTGGTGAGCGCTAGCGCAGCGATGAATGCGATCGTGATAGCCGTGAATAAAGCCTACGGCTTGCCGGAGCGCAAAAGCTTTATTCACTCGCGTTTTTTAGCGGTTATGCTGACGCTCGGCATGCTTATTGTTATTGCTTCTGCGCTGCTTCTGAGCGTATTCGGCCATTGGATCGGCGACTGGGTACAGGCCCATGTTCATCTGGCGGCAACGAAGGTTAACGTTTGGAACAATCTTCGCTGGATTCTGAACTTCATTATCCTGTTCATAGTTTTCACAGGTATTTATTACATAGCTCCGAACACCTGTCTGACATGTAAAAGTGTGCTCCCCGGCGCCTTATTCGCCTCCCTTGGCTGGCAGGGGACAGGTCTGGGTTTCTCTTTCTACGTGAATAACTTTACGAATTATAGCGCCACTTATGGCAGTGTCGGGGGGATTATTGTCCTTATGACTTGGTTCTACATCTCCGCGCTGCTCATTATTATTGGAGGGGAGATCAATGCCCTGAAGCATGTGAAGATGCAGGAGCATGTTCATACGGTATCGTTGGATAAGCGGGATTGGCAGGATAAACAGGATAAAAAGGACATGCAGGATAAGAAGGATAGGACTGTGTGGTGACGCTCCGATTTCCAGGGCGAAGCCCCATACCACCGACTCCTAGAGGTGCGGTCACACTGACATAGCTGGAAAATCTACCTCTAATCCAAGCTGCGTCGGCTCAGGAAACGGAATAACTGGAAAAGCTCCATCTAAATCATCGGTGTTTCCGGAAAATGGTTCATTTTGAACAAATTAACGTTAGAGAATCCATCTATCTGTGCAAAAATGAATGAGACGAGGAAAATAACGGGAGTAATCGGCGTTAATACCTGTTGCTTCCCCTCACTAATCCCACGGCTCAACCGAACCCAAAAAACCGTAGAACCAAGCGGAATCCGCTCCGTTCTACGGTCTTTCTTTACCTATCTACCACTCCAAAATGCCTCCATCAATCCGCTTAATCCCCCGGATCTTACCCAGCTGCTCCGCCAGCTGGAATAGAGAAAGATCCTTCATCTTCGCCTCTATCATGACGTCGACGCGGTCCAGTCCTGCCTCCTTGCAGCTTTTGAGGAAAGCGACCAGCTGCTCCGGCTCAATGTAGTCAGCATGGGAGCGAAACTCCTTCGTGTCCTTGGGAGACTTCGGAGACGAAATATGGATTTTCATAGGGATATCGCCCCAAGTCTTCGCGATCTGCGGAAGCAGCTCCTGAGGTGTGGCCTCTGATGGGTTGCACCAATCATGATGCAAATCCAGCATACAGGGACGCTGCAACCGCTGGCTCACGGCGAGGGTTTCCTCGAGGGTGTAGGTTTTATCGTCATTTTCAAAAGTAAGCCGCTGCATGATGTGATCCGGCACCTCGGGGACCTTCGCAAACAGCCGCTCCGTCGCGGCGGCTTTGTCGCCGTACACGCCTCCGACGTGGATGTTGATGATGGCTGATTCATCCAGCCCCATCCCATCGAGAATAGCAGCATGGTAGCGCAAGTCTTGAATCGCCGCCGCAACCACCGAGTCGCTCCCGTTCAGCAGGGTAAACTGGTTGGGGTGCATGCTGAGGCGAATGTCATGTGCCTTGGCGAAGTCGCCGAGCTTCTTGAGCTCTTTTTTATATTCGCCGGCTACGTCAATTTGCACATCCGGATGCGTGGCGAGCGGAATGAGCGAGGAAGAGAGACGAAACAAGCGAATCCCATGAGCGGCATTGTAAAAGAGGATGCGCTGCGTGGCTTCGAGGTTTTTGCGTCCGATATCAATCGCACGCTGAAGGGCTTCCTCGCGCGGACGCTGTGAGAACAGCTTATACGTAAATGTCGAGCTGGGTGTATTATTAAAAATCGCGAGCGCAATCGATACGAATCCAAGTCGGATAATCATGGAGCCTCCCGTTAAAAGTGCATGATAAAGTTACCGTTAATTTGCCCCTTGGCTGAGGTTTTAAGGCATTAAAAGAGAAAAGACACCCATAAGGCGCCTTTTCTCTATTGTGGATCTCTTTGTTCTCTCTGATCCATCTATTCTCTCTTTTTATCCGATTCTCTCCAAACGATCCTTTAAACCAAACGATTTATACCCGCTCAACCTTCAACAGGTTGGTTGTTCCCGATTTCCCCACAGGAACACCTGCGGAAACGACGGTAAGGTCGCCTTTTTTCACGTAGCCGAGGGTTTCGGCATGTCCGATAGCCGAGCGAATCATCGCATCCGTCGATTCGCAGAACTCGCCATGGATGGGGATTACACCCTGTACCATGCTAAGCAGATTGATCGCGTACTCGTTGGACGTTACCGCAATAATCGGCGCCTCCGGACGATACTTGGCAATCATCCGTGCGGTAAATCCGCTCTCTGTAGGCGTCAGAATCGCTGCAGCCTTCAGCTTATTCGCAGAAGATACAACCGCTTGGCACAGCACTTCCGTCACTTCGTTGTTCGATTGCAGCTGTGCATCGATCATGGAGCTGCGCTCCATCGTCTGCTCAACGCGCTCGGCAATTGTCGCCATCATCGTCACGGACTCGACGGGATATTTGCCTGCTGCGGTTTCGCCGGAAAGCATGACCATGTCACTGCCGTCAAGGACGGCGTTAGCGACATCGCTCACTTCTGCACGCGTCGGACGCGGGTTACGCTGCATGGAATCCAGCATTTGCGTTGCTGTAATAACCGGTTTGCCGGCTAGATTACAAGCACGGATCATATCTTTTTGCGCGATAGGGACTTCTTCTGTTGGAATTTCTACCCCAAGATCACCGCGCGCAACCATGATGCCGTCGGAAGCCTCGAGGATAGAAGCGAAGTTCGTCATGCCTTCTTCATTCTCAATTTTGGAGATAATCGGCGTATTGCCTGCGCCATGCTGCTCCAGAATGCCGCGAACTTCCTGAACATCGTTCCCGTTACGCACGAATGACATGGCGACGATGGAGATGTTCTCTTCGATACCGAATTTAATGTGCATCACGTCACGTTCAGTTACACCTGGCAGAGATGTGCGAACACCTGGCAAGTTAACGCCTTTACGCTGCTTCAGAACACTTTGGTTCAAGACGCTGCAGATGACTTCCGTGCCATCGATGGATTCAACGCGAAGCTCAATGGAGCCGTCGTCGATAAGCACAAGATTGCCTGGCTTAACGTCCTGCGGGAGGCCAGGGTAATTCACGGAAACGCGGTTGCCGTCCCCGACAATTTGTTCTGTCGTCAGGACGATGCGATCGCCGGCTTTCAAATCATAGGAAGCATCTTTCAGTTGTCCGATGCGGATTTCCGGTCCTTTGATATCCATCAGAATCGGAACGACAACACCTAACTCCTGAGCCGCTTGACGAACGCGCTGAATGCGTCCGCGGTGCTCATCCAAATCGCCATGAGCCATATTAAGTCGGGCAACGCTCATACCGGAGCGAATGAGTTCCTTTAGAGTCGGGACGGAATCGCAAGCAGGTCCCATGGTACAAATGATTTTCGTTTTACGCATTGTTTAGGACTTCCTTTCGTTGTGGACGAATCAATTTTGGCTTCATTATATGCCTTATTTCGACAAAATTCCATGAAATATAGTATGCTATATGAAAAATAGTATGCAGGTGGTGGAAGATGAAGGTAACAAGTTACACGTATGATAAAAGCAGCAATTGGTATGGGGAATCACAGGAGGGGTGCGAGGATTGGACGCTTGTGCTTGTTACTTACGGCCGCTGCGTTTATTGGATCGAGGAAAAAAAGCAAGTGCTGGAGAAGGGGCAATGGCTGCTCATCCCAAGCAGTATTCCCTTTTACGGACGAAGTGTTCCAACCATGCTGCACGAAAAATATGTCGTTCAATTTGATCCGAGAGCCGTTCAAGCTCATGCGTCATTTCCGCTTTTTAAGCTGTCCAGCGCCACAAGTCGATTCACGAGCAAATATGAACTGATTCTCGACCGGCTGCGACATATCCATCAGCAATGGCAGGACAAACAGCCCTATTATCAGACGCTGTGTGAAGCGCTGCTAACAGAGCTGTTCGTTTATTTGCACAGAGAGTGGGACCAAGAAGCTGCAACGAGCGCCACGCTGCAACTAGTCGAGCAGATGAAGAGTTACATCCAGAACCACTACCGGGAGCATGTCAGTAAGGAGGAACTGGGTGTCTGCATTAGCAGATCGCCGAACTACACAGCTACCCTATTTCGCAAAGTGACAGGACAGACGATCAGTGAATACGTGCATGCAGCCAGGATCAAAACGGCTGTGTACATGCTCAGGCATTCGGCGTTAACGGTGACGGAAATATCCGATTTCATCGGGTACAATGACCCGTCCTATTTTTATCGTGTGTTTAAAAGGTTGACCGGACTAGTGCCAACTGATCTGGTTTCCGACCGCGAAAACGTCCGTAAATAGCTGGAGTTCGTCTACTTGGATGGTTACATCGTTCCGCCGCCACGGCGCACTTCAGGCGGGATCTTCTCAGGACCTTTATCGATATACTGGTAAATGAAAGTTCCCACGCTGGCTTCGTCAAACTTAGGAAGCTGCATCGTTTTCGTCCAGGCCGTTACGACAACCTCTTTATCGCTGGGCACATCCGGGTTAGGCACAGCCAGCACACCGGCGCCTGCTTGTTTGAAGTGGCTCAAATATTCGAGGCGATCCTTGAGTTCTTGAGGTGCATCGGGATGATAATAGATGATGATGTCACCGTGCTCCAAGTTATGCACAAGCATAGCATATGTCGGTTTTTCCTTGTAAAAACCGAACTTTAAGTCATGGGGGCTATGCGTGCCTGAAGTCGGGATTTTCATCTCGTAGGTCAGCATACCCTCATCATGATTGCGCCCGTAATCCTTATCCGTCGTGACCTCGATAGGCGCATTGTAATTAAGCTTTTCGACGCTATATTTGTTGGATGAAGACTGGATCAGAGAAGTTCCCAAAGAACAAACGGCCAAAATCATAAGAGTATGAGAGAGAAGCATCCAAGTCTTGCGTTTTTTGTGCAGGGCCTGCTTCTCGGCCTTTTTCAGCTTGCTCGTGTTCGCTTTGTTCGTCTTCGCGGCAAGCACGTAACCAAGGATGGCCAAAATGAAAAGAGCAGCCCCTATATAAATTAGAATTGCAGTAATATCCGGTCCGTTCTGTATGGTGCTAGTGTCCATTCGATATGAGCTCCTTTACGTTATAATCCGTCATACACTACATATTGTAGTTTCGATAGAGACAAGAAGTCAAATTCTTTGTAAAGATCCCGTTTTCGGTATACAAAAAGGAGGATTTTCCCTTTCAATTGTTGAATGATGTAAGTAAATGTCTATTTTTGTAGAAAAATTTATAGAAAAAAGGGGGGAAGACCAAATGACAGCGCAGATGCTGGAACTACATAAAAGAAACGGATTAATGGTGAAGCTGTTATGGGCTTGTTTGGTGTTAGGAATGGGGGCTTCCTATAGATCCATGGGAGTCGTTATGACGCTGCTGACTTTTGGAGCGCCTATTGCGCTAATTTGTACACTGCTGATCTGGAGGAAAATCGGGGTCACTTACACCAAGTATATCATTGCCATAGGCCTTAATGTGATTTCATATTTCTTCATGACGCATAATATCGCTTTGTCCAGCATGCTTATCTTGTATTTAAGTTTAGCGCTGGTCTCCTTGTATATGGATTATAAACCGTTACTGCTTAATGGCGTTATCGGGATCTTAAATTTGAACTATTTCTGTTCCACGTTGTCAGGTCCAATTGACTATATTGCTATCAATGTTTTTTATGTGCTAATCATCATTACGCTAATAGGTCAAGGCCAGATAGGAAGCCGATTATTAAGCCGTGTAGCACAGAGCGCTCGGGAGTCCGAGGTGTCACGCATGAAGACGGAAGAGGTTCTGACAGGCGTCCGTACGACAACAGAGGCGCTGGGAACTTCCAGTAATACGCTTCATGAAAATGCATCCGTGACAGGCAGAATCACAGAAGAAGTTGTTGCGGCTTTCCAAGAAATTTCCATCGGTATTGAATCTCAAGCAACTTCCATTACAGACATTACAACGGCTATCCAAGAAGTGAATGAGACGGTGGAGATGACCTCTTCCGCATCGAACACGATGAGCAGCAGATCCAGGGATACAGCCCGCATGACGAATGAAGGTAAGAACCAAATGGAGGATTTGACGCATAAAATCAAGGACATCACCGTGATCGTAACGGAAACGTCCAACATCATGAATGAAGTGAACGAAGAAAATGTGAAAATCGGAAATATCGTGACAACGATTGCCGATATCGCGAATCAAACGAATCTGCTGTCGCTCAATGCGTCCATCGAGGCTGCACGAGCCGGGGAACATGGCAAAGGGTTTGCGGTAGTTGCCGGTGAGATTCGGAAGCTTGCGATGAACGCTCACGTAGCTTCAACGGATATTTCAGAGATTCTAGGCTCCATTCAGCAGAAGGTGGAAACCGCTGTTGAGAAAGTAGCTGTCGGCAAGCTAGCGGTAGAATCGGGCAGAAAATCAGCGGAAAGTGTTGATCAGCTATTCGAGGTTATTAACACGAATACAGCTGAAGTCATGGAGCAAGCCGAGAATTTGCAGCGCATGAACCAGCAATTGCAACTATCTTCCCAGAAGGTGGCCGAGGAGATGACATCCGTGGCAGCCATTACGGAAGAGTCCGCCGCATCCGTGCAGCAAGTGCTTGCTAGCGCGGAAGTGCAGCAGAAACGGGTGGAAGATATTGTTGACAGCATCCGCCAGTTATATGGATTGACATTGGATTTAAAACTTTTGATGGAAAAATAATTTCTCCTAAGGCATTGCTAAATATCGGTTAATCCGCTACAGTTAAGCCAAATGAATAGCAACACGGGTGCTTGATGAAGTCAGGCTGAGATAGTGGCCCTATGCCACTGACCGTTAATCTGATCTGGGTAATGCCAGCGTAGAGAATTGGAGTGCCTCTTTTTGCACTAATTTTATGCCTGCCGCATCCCGGTAGGCTTTTTTTGTCGTGTTCGCCTATCTCATTTTAACAAAAAAGGTATCCAGGAAAAGGAGTGGGAAGAAGAAATGGCACAAAAAGAAACAAGAGCAAAAGGGTTAAAATTGACCGATATTTTGGTTACCATCGTGATCGCGGCAGTATTTGGGGTGATTTATCGCATATGGGGACCCATGTATGATCTTCTAAAACCGATCGGTCTGCATGCAGAGCAGTTAAGCTACGGCATGTGGTTCATGGCGGCTACATTTGCTTTCCTCGTTATTCGTAAACCAGGCGTCGCCTTATTGGCTGAAGTTGCAGCCGCGACAATTGAAGCCCTTTTTGGAGGATCATGGGGAGTATCGACGCTTGCGTATGGCATTCTTCAAGGGCTTGGCGCAGAGCTGGTCTTCGCGTTTTTCTTGTATCGCCGGGCGAATGTGGGTGTAACAGTCCTAGCATCCTTCGCATCCGCAGCGCTTTCCTTGCTTGTAGATAAATATTATGGCTATATCGATCAGCTAACGTTCTGGAATTATTGCTTATTTATTGGGCTTCGTCTCGCAGGCTCCGCCATTATAGCTGGGGTGTTCGCCTATTACTTGGCTAAAGCATTAGCTCGCACGGGCGTGCTGAACTTGGTTAGACCCGTCTCAAAGAACGATTACGATGTACTGGGGTAATGCGGATGAGCGAGGGCATGGGGGTTACCAATCTGCGGTTAAAATATCCCGGTGACGAGGTTCCCCTGTTATTTCAAGGGGTTTCCTTTTCAGTAATGCCGGGGGAAAAGGTGCTGCTGCTCGGGCCAAGCGGCTGCGGGAAATCGACACTGCTCCAAGTGCTGAGCGGGATCGTTCCCGATATTATCGAGATTCCGCTGAAAGCGGATAAACTTGTCACACCAAGCCGCTGGGGGTACGTGTTTCAAGATCCAGACGCTCAGTTCTGCATGCCGTATGTGGATGAGGAAATTGCTTTCGTTTTGGAAAATAGGCAGGTTCCCCGTGAGGAAATGCCGGAACGGATCGCGCATTATCTGAGCTTAGTGGGGTTGCACCTGGAAGACGCTCATACCTTAATTGGTCAACTGTCACAGGGGATGAAGCAGCGATTGGCGATTGCAAGCGTCCTAGCGCTGGAGCCGGAAGTGCTTTTTCTAGATGAGCCTACAGCGTTATTGGATGATGAAGGCACGGGGCTTGTTTGGGAAACGATCCGGTCCATTAGCGCTGACAAAACCTTGGTCATTGTGGAGCATAAAATCAGCGGCATTCTCGATCTCATCGACCGTTTGATTGTTCTCTCTCCGGATGGGGAGATTTTGGCTGATGGCTCGCCACAAATCGTATTTGAAAGGTACAAAAGGCAGCTTGCCGACTACGGGATTTGGTATCCGGGCGTTTGGAGCGAACTTAACATGGAACGCTTAAGCAGGAGCAAGTTGCCCGCGGAAGTCGAAGCTGATGCTGAGAATCGGCAGCCGGTCATGTCCTTTCGCGATTTTACCGGGCTTCGCGGCGGAAAGATCAAGACCTCTGTGGATAACTTGAGCGTCTATCCCGGTGACTGGATCGCGATCATCGGTGCTAACGGCGCCGGCAAAAGCTCGCTCCTGCTCGCCATCATGCGGCTCATCCCGACCAAGGGCAGCTGCTGGATCGATGGCGTGAAGGGCAGCAGAATCGAGCAGCTTGCGGAGCAAGTCGGCTTCGTGTTCCAAAACCCCGAATTCCAATTCGTGACAAATTCGGTAGAAGAAGAACTGCTCTACTCCCTGCCGGAGGCGGAGGGAGGGAAGGATGCACAGCAGGCTGCTCTGGAGGAGCTGCTGCGGCAGTACGATTTGCTCGCGCTGCGCAAGCGGCATCCGTTCCAGCTCTCGATGGGCCAGAAGCGCCGCTTAAGCGTAGCTTCTGCGATGGTTCGCAGCCCGCGTATCCTGCTGCTGGATGAGCCCACCTTCGGGCTCGACGCACACGGTACGATGCGCATGTTGGAGCAGCTGGAACGGCTGCGCGCAGGCGGGACCGTCATCGTGATGGTGACGCACGATGAGGAGATCGTCAAACGCTGCGCCACACGCGTTTGGCAGGTTAAAGCGGGCTGTGTGACGGAACAGTCTGCGACTTTCGCAGCACAAGCCGAGGAAGGGGCGCCGATGGTATGCAAATAACGTTCACGTATCGTGAAACCTGGCTGCATCGGGTTAATCCGGGAGTGAAGCTTGTCCTGTCATTGCTTCTGTTTGTTCTTGTTGTATTCACGCATAATCTGAATACGATGATGTATTTAACGGCGGGCGCCTTGGTGCCGCTGTTCGTTTATTCAGGCCAGCCGCTGCGGCGTCTGCTGCTGTATGCTTCGCCGTTCCTGCTCATTTTTATCTCCTCCGCGGCGGGGATGATGATGTTCGGCAGCGGGGATACAGAGTGGTTTCGCCTCGGATTCATCCGAATCACGGAAGAAAGCTTTTACCGCGGTCTGCATCTGGGCTTCCGCGGCTTACAGGTTGCCGCTGTCGGCTTGCTGTTCAGCTTGACGACACGTCCTGTTGCCCTGTTCTATGCGCTGATGCAGCAGTGGAAGGTGGCGCCGAAGTACGCTTACAGCTTCCTTGCCGCTCTTCGCATGCTGCCGCTTATGCTTGAGGAATTCCAGACGCTGCGTTACGCGCTCAAGGTGCGGGGCAGGAAGCAGAGACGCAGTTGGCTGACAGGTTGGTACACCTTGATGCGCATGTATGCCATACCGCTTCTTGCGCAGAGCATCCGTCGCGCTCACCGGACAGCTGTGGCCATGGAAGCGAAGCGTTTTTCTACACAAATCAAACGAACTTATTATTATCAATCCAGCTATTCTAAGTTAGATTTTTATTATCTGATGTACTGGCTGCTTCTTGTTATCTTCGCGTTTTGGGCGGGGACGGCGTGGCCGATTTGGAATGCTTTCGATGTACGATAAAGGAAGTCGGCTATTGCCCCCATTTGAGTGCTAATGTTACCTCACAGCAGGGGATGTCAGGGGTTTGCGGATCAATCGTAAACTTCACGGAGCTTGGGGAATAACTAGTGACAACAGCAGATTTCACGCCGAAGGAGTGGACAATACGATCCACTTCTTTTTGATTGCCCTGTTGGGCATGTGTCATAAGCTCGTGAGCGATGGCGGGTTCAGATAGCTTTTGAATGAGAAGCGAAGCGTCCTTAAGCAGATGATGAGAAGATGCAATCGAGTTGGATAGTATTTTAGAATCAACCGTTGGATAATCACGAGGAATGATCGTATTTGTATGGAAATAGGGAAAATGCTGCTCCCAACCTGTCCAAACTTCCAACTGATCTTGGTGTTCATACTGGCCATTTAGTCGAATATAGGACGAAGCGGACACAGTCGGGGAATGACGATATAAAGGCTGTTGAGGAATGAAATAAGCAGGGTAGTTGTACATGGGACGGACCCCTTTTCTTAAGAAGTTGAGCTTGCGCATGCATTAGCAATATATGTGAGATGGGCATGTTGGTGCATGTGAGGCACAGAACGCAAAAAAAGACCGCCACAAAGTAGTTACACTACTTCGGGCAGCCCATTTTGAAAGTGTGATTAGTTGCGTTTTAGTGTTACATAGCTTACTGCTTGTTGGCCGGATGGAGCTACAATGGATAATTCAAAAGAAACGACGTTTCCTTCAACGTGAACCATGCCATTGTCGCCAACCGTTACAGTACCTACTGGGTTGACTCCGTCACCTTTTATAGCTCTGGCAACAATAAGTGTGCCAAGTCCAAAGTTATAATCGGCAATCTCATTGTTTTCGTATTTGATACCAAAATTATCTATTAGAGTAAGATCCATTTCTGTATATGGATTAATGTCAGCTGTGTAGACGCCGTTACTAACCGTCATCGTTTTCTTGATGGAAGTTTCATCGGCTTTAATTTGTTTCACACTAATCGAATCATTCGTAACCGTTACGGGTACGTGCAATTGTTTGGAATCGTTATTACCGATTTTGACAACCACAGTGACATCCGCTGTACCGGCTTTGTTGCCGAGTACGTAGGCGTGATGGTCAGCAGTTAGACCTACTTTAGCAATACCAGTGTTCGATGAGAATACGGATTGAACAATCCCTGGAACGGCAACAATGTCGCCGCTAGCGTTTTTCACTTGAATTTTGATTTCTTTAGCAAATTTACTTTGTGTTGGATCTTCGGCAATCGCCTTTGTGATCGAGCCAGTTGCTGAATCTGTTAGACCGCTATCGATTACAGCTGCCAATGTGTAGTTATCTTCGATAGTAACATTACCATTGTCAATAGGGGCTACGCTGAAGCTTCCAGTAGCTGTTTTAATCGTAGATGCGTCAAGGCCGCCAAGTGTTACTGTATAATCTCCTGTAGCAAGGGCAGCGTCAACAGCAAGCGTTGCTGTAAGGCCGTCTGTCGACCAAGTCGAAGTTGCAGGAACAGTAGTCGTGCCGGTTTTAAGTGTGAATGTTGCTTTGGCTGTGTCTACTTTAGTATTCAGTGTAACTTGAACCTGTTTATTGTCGGATGAAGCTTGAACTTTTGTAATCGAAATAAGGGCTTTGTTGTCATTGTCGAAAGCTTGCTGTGCTACGTAAGAGCTAGTAACTAGGTCAGCGCGGTTAGCAGCTTGATCACCGGATTTTCCAGTTGGGTGAATGCCAAGTTCTGTTGCTTGTTTCACAGCATCCGCATACCAAGGTGTGCCTGTTACGGAAACAGTTTTCCCTAGTCCTTTAAGCAGCAAAGTGTCGAGCTGACCCGCAGTGACAGAATCGCCAGGAACGAAGGTTGTGTCGGTAACACCGTCGATCAATCCAGCTTTTTTCGCAGCTTCGATGTAAGGAATTGCCCAACCATTAGCGGAATCGTCCGCATGGACATCAGTAAAGCTGGATACCTTAACAGTAAGATCGACAGGAATGTCGTAAATCAGCGTTGCTACTTTTGCAAATTGTGCACGAGTCATGTTTTGCGTAATACCGAACGTGTCTGAGGATACACCTTCGAATATATCGGATGCCAACATAGCATCGATTTTGGCTTTTAATGAAGCATCAATACCGGCCAAATCTGTGAAGTCAGCGCTTGTTTTGCCAGCTGCAGAAGCAGGGTGTGTTAGGACAGTGGATGTGAACAAAGAGAAAGCCATAGCAGCTGTCGCAATCATCGTTAATTTTTTCATGTAGATGTAGTACCTCCTAGGTATAAATATATGATTCTAGCAAGCAATCTTGTTCGTTCTGTTGCTATAACTATAGCTTGCCTGATAGCCATTGTCATTGTCAAATTCTTGGCAGTCGAAGAACGAGAGTGCTAAAAGTGAACGAAAGTCGGCTGTTTTTTCACTTTCCTCTAACATAGACGTCAATATGGCTAAAAAAGTTTCTGTAGTTCTACTAAGCTTCCCAAAGAAATTCTCATAAGATACCCAAGCCTGATGGAGCTGGAGATTTCTCCGATCCGTCAGGTTTTCTTATTGTCATATTGTCCTATACCATTATTTTTGAGTGACCTGTATGTTTGCTGTTGCAGGATCGTACATATAACAATAGACTTAGAGTAGGTACATTAATGAAGTGCATTTCTAAGAGTGGAGTGGGAGAAACATGGAATTGAAAGAAGCAATCCGCAATCGCCGAAGTATCGGGAAAGTCAAACAGGATCCTGTTGACAAAGCGCTGATTGAAGAGATATTGGAAGCAGGCACTTGGGCGCCAAACCATTGCCATACTGAACCGTGGCGGTTTTGGGTCATGACGGGCGAAGGCCGTGGACTGCTTGGAAAAGGGTATGCGGAGGTCGCGGCGTCTGAAGCCGACCCAGCATTGACGGAGGAAGAGCTGGCTGTGCTCAAAGGCGCTCAGATGAAGAAAGCTTTCCGCGCACCTGTGGTCATCGCCGTGGCGGTTACGCCTTCGGCACAAGCCGTTGTGCCGGAGATCGAAGAGTACGCGGCTGCACATGCCGCCGTACAAAATATGCTCCTGACCGCGCACTCGCTCGGTCTGGGTGCGATCTGGCGGACGGGAGCGCCGACCTATCATGCGAAAATGCGCGAAGCCTTCGGCCTCGGCGCGAAAGAGGAGCTTGTCGGTTTCATCTACCTCGGCTACCCGGACATGGCTCCGCCGCCGAAAGCAGCGCGTACACCGTTCGAGCAAAAAACGCTTTGGGTCAGCGAGTAGTCTTCGCTGACAAATAAAAAACCCTCCATGTCCACGATGATCGATCGTGAGCATGGAGGGTTTTGTTTATTTGCTCTTGAGTGCAACCGCAACCTTCGCGGCGGTTTCTGCATTGTGGTACACGAGCGCGATGTTCGTCTCCAAGCTGCGGCCTTCGGTCAGCTGCTTGATACGCGCTAGCAGGAAAGGCGTGACCTTCTTGCCGGTCACGTTCTGATCTTTAGCTTCAGCAAGCGCCTGCTGGATGAAGCTTTCGATCTCAACATGGTCCATTGCGGATTCCGCAGGGACCGGGTTGGCGATGATGGCGCCGCCAGCAAGGCCGAGCTCCCACTTCGTGCGGAGCATGGCCGCAACGTCGACTGCCTCATCGAGGCGGAAGTCTACGCCGTAGCCGCTTTCGCGGGCGTAGAAGGACGGGAACTCGCTCGTTTTGTAGCCAACCACGGGAACGCCGTGCGTTTCCAGATATTCGAGCGTGCGGCCAATATCGAGAATGGACTTCACGCCTGCGCAGACAACAGCAACGTTGGTCTGAGCCAGTTCAGTCAAATCGGCGGAGACGTCCATCGTCACTTCGCCTTCGCGGTGAACGCCGCCAATGCCGCCGGTAGCGAACACTTCGATGCCTGCAAGTGCAGCGCCGATCATTGTGGCTGCGACGGTTGTCGCGCCGATTTGGCCCGACGAGAGGATGTAAGGGAAGTCGCGGCGGCTGACTTTTTCCACATGAGGGTTCGTCGCGAAAGCTTCGAGCTCCTGCTCGTTCAAGCCGATCTTGATTTTACCGTCCATGATGCCAATCGTAGCCGGAACGGCACCGTTATCGCGGATGATTTGTTCGACCTTTTTGGCCATTTCTATATTTTGCGGGTAAGGCATCCCGTGAGAAATAATCGTAGTTTCTAAGGCCACAACAGGTTTATTGTTCGCCAAAGCGTCTTTCACTTCATCAGTAAACGTTAGGTAAGTTGTATTCATAATAGGGATTCGTCTCCTTTGGTCAAGTGATGTAGGGTTTGTTGCAGTCGTTCTTCCGTCAGCTCGCTCGCGACAGATTGGTCGGTTTGAAGCGTAATATGTGAAGCAGCGAGTCCATACATACACGATTCCATATAGGTGGATTGCCGCATGACCCCGTAAGCAATACCGGCGACAAAAGCATCGCCTGCACCTGTGACCTCCACAACCTTGGTGGGAATGGGAGGGAAATGCCGCTCGCCTTCCTCGCCGGCATACATGACGCCTTGACTGCCGAGCGTAATGAAGACGTGGCGGACGCCGCGAGCGAGGATCGCTCCTGCAATCGTGCTGTAATCGCTGTTGTTGCTGCTGTTGCCGGGCGCGATACCTGCCAATTGGCAAGCTTCTTCCCAATTCGGGAAAATCGCCGTTACACCGTGCAGCTCTTGAGGGAGCTTTTTGGCCTTTTCCGAAGACACGGGATCGATAAATAGCGGCAGGTTTTCTTCTTTGCATCGATCAATCAGCTCGGCTAGAGTCTCGGCGGGCAAATTTGTATCCGCAATGACGAGCTTGGCAGAAGCCACATGCGGCCATTTGTCCCGCAGCAGAGCAGGTGTACATTTATCGTAGATGTCCATATTGGCAAAAGCGAGGAACATCTCGCCTGTCGCGTCGAGCAGCGCTGTGTACGTCCCGGTGTTCTCACCCTGGAGTACGATGGCTTGACTGACATCAACACCGCGCTTCCGCGTTTCTTCTAGCACCCATTGGCCGGCCTTATCATCGCCAACAACCGTGAGCAGCGCCGTCTCGCAGGTGAGTCCCGCAAGCGTCTCAGCGATATTGCGAGCAACACCACCGCACGATTCCGTCACAGTGACTGGATTCGAAGAGGCCAAACGGATGGCTTGCTTGCTAGTCGCTTTGCTGTCTAGGTTCGCACCGCCGATACACATGACCGTATTCTCATCCGAGGTTACGTATGCGCGCCCGCGGATCGTCCCTTTCTTGGTCAGGGCCGCGATGTAGCCGGCGACAGCGGAGCGGGAAATGCCAATGATGCTGGCCATTTCATGCTGAGAGATGAATGGATTTTGACGAATGAGCGCTAAAATTTGCTGTTCACGATCCATGAAATGACTCCTTTCGATCGTTGACTACACCTCTAGTTTATATCAGTAACGGACAAATGTCCAACACTTAAACATTTGTCTGTAATGCGTTCGCAAATGAAAAAGAGCCTGTTTCCCGAAACCGGGAACAGCGCTCCTTGAATGGCTTATTCCGAATAAGAAGACTCCGAACGGCTTCGGATACCGAGCAGCCCCAGCAGTCCCAACAGGCCGATATAGCTCCATCCGCCCCATCTCTTATCTGCTTTGTCCTGCGTAGGAACCATTAATGCTTTCATCGAGGTTGGCGGTGTAAGTCCATATGCCGCGGCATGTTGATTCATATCCGTAGTCATATGCAGTCTTGCCTCTGCCCCAGGCATACCGAATGGATTGGTTTGATAAAAAGTGGGCGAACCTTGCTTGGCCGCCTCCCAGCTTTCAGCAGATGAGATCATTTGCTGATTATGAGGATGCTTGCGATAATGATGAGCCCCAAGCAGGACGGTGATGCACAGAAATGAAATCAAAGCTAGTTTCATAAATCGGGGAAACATGTTTCATACCTCCAAGCACTTCTTAAATAGTGGCCTGTTAATGCAGGTACGGTTAGCTTCCCCTATGCATGAAATTTTATGTATGAATAAATGAGGACAAGGTTATTGATTAATGAATTTCTCAAAAACGAAGCCGAAATCCTTCACTTTGTACTGCTTATGCGTGCTTACGAGCCAGTCGAAGGCGCCTTGATTCACCTGCTTGAATTCCTCAGAGAGTTTCTGCCCCTCGGTTTTCGTCGTACGGTTTAATGTGGCGGAAGCCAGCTCGATACTTTGCTTCGCGTAGTCAAGGAAGTGCTCGTTCTCCTGCGTAATTTCCGAAATTTTAAACAGAGCTTTATACAGGTCTTTCAGTTCTTCAACATGCTTTTTGTGAACATCAATCGAGAAATGGACAGAACCCAGCACGAATTTGATCTCCACATCGAGATCGACCGTACCTGCTGTTTCGAAAGAAACTTGGGAAAGGGCATACTTGCTGTAAGGGTAGCGGTTCAGCACCCGTTTCTTGCTTATGGCACTCGTGCCGTCAAGATGAATTAAAGCTTGGTTCGTGAAGCAGTATTCATCCGATTTGGATTTAATCAAAAAGAAAATTTTCTCATTATCCTCATGCATAACGTAATCATCGGCATCGACCTTATCGTAATTTTCAGGCTTGATCACGGAACCTACATCACTTAACCCCAGAATATCAGCTGCTACTTTACCAAACATAACATCAATCCTCTCATGAACAAATAAATACCTATTAAGTATAGTACAAAATATGGAAAGCAGGCGAGTGTTATGACGCAAAAAAAGGCTACCCAGAAGTAGAAGCATCTACTTGAGGATAGCCCTTTGCTTTATTTGGTAACCGTCACTTGAACCGTTGTTCTCATGTTGGAATACGTCACTGTAATTCTTGCAGTTCCTTTGCCGGTTGCTTTGATGATGCCGTCTTTCACATCTGCGATCATGATATTCGATGATGTCCACAAAGCTGGTTTCGTGACATCTTCTTCAGATCCATCCGTGTATGTGGCTAGTGCTTTAATGTTGGCTGTGCTGCCTTCTTTGAGTTCGACTTTGACAACATCGGTTTTCAAATATTTCAAAGAGTCGATTTCCACGGGAATAGCGACCATTTTGCCGCCGAAAGATCCGGTGATTGTTGTCTTACCAGAAGCTGTAGGTGTGAAAAGTCCATTTGTCACGGTACCCAGCTTATAGGCGCTAACTTTCCATGTCGCCGATTCTGTGACATCTTTCGTTGTGCCGTTCGACAAAGTTGCTGTCAATTTAATTTGGACTTGCTCGCCTCGTTTTGTGACGATGAAAGTCTTGTCTGCTGTGAGTCCTGCAACTACGCCGATTTCAACCGGGATCGAAACGCTTTTGCCGCCATAAGTTGCCGTAATGGTTGCTTTCCCTCGGGATACCGGAGTTACAACCCCTTTGGATACCGATACAATCGCGTTGTTGCTTGTTTTCCACTCTGCATCATTGGTAACTGTACGCGATGCGCCTGAGGAATCGGTAGCCGTCAGAACGATCGTGCGTGTTTCATTCATATCAAAAACCAGATTAGCTACATTCGCCGTTAGATCACTTGCCATATCGATTTGAACCGGAATAGTGACTGTTTTGCTGTCTAGTTGAGCTGTCAATGTAGCTTCCCCAGAAGCTATAGCTTTCACAACTCCGCCGTCCACCGTTGCGGTTTTCGCATTGCTGCTGGTCCAGATCACGTCGGAAGTCACATCTTTCTTCGTTTCATCCGTGTAAAGCGCTTCGGCTTTCAAGTTAACTGTGTCGCCTTTTTTCATAATCAGCTTCTCTTGGCTGACCGTAAGGCTCTTCAAAACGCCTACAGACACTTGAATCACCGCTGTGCGCGTTCCATATTTCGCCGTAATGGTCGCTGCGCCTGTCGCAAGACCGAAGATTTCGCCATTCTGAGCTTCGGCAACGTCCTTGGAGCTGGTTGTCCACTCGGCTTTGTTCGTGACGTCCACCTCGCGACCGTCCTTGAAAGAGGCCATCAAAGTGATTTTGTCGGAACCGCCGATTTGTAGATTAACGGTTTTTTTGCTTGGTTTGATAATTGTAGGGATATCAACTTCCACTTTCGTAGTAGTTGTTTTGCCACCGTATTTTGCAGTTACTGTAGCGATACCGGGTTTGTATGTTGTGATTTTTCCTTTGATAACGAAAGCTACGTTCTCATCATCCACGCTCCAGTCGGCACTATCCGTAACGACTGCGCTTGTGCCGTCGGCATAGGTAGCGTGAAGGACTAGCTGCTGCTCTTGTCCTGTTTGTAAGGAAACAAGATCGGTATCTACAACCAAGCGGCGCGGAACCTCTACGTCTACATTGGCCACAACGGATTTATCCCCGTATTTCGCATAAATCTTCGCTTCACCGATTGCGATCGCAGAGAGCTTTCCTTTTGAAACTTGAACGATTTCCTCATCACTGGACGCCCACTCGGCCCGATCTGTGATGTCTTCCGTTTTTCCGTCAGCATATGTAGCGGTTAATTTCAATACGCCAGTAGCATCTTTCTTCAGAAGCAAATTCTGTTTATCTAATTCGAGTTTGAGGGTGCTGTCCACGTCAACCGTAATTGTCGTAGATTTGGTACCGTAAGTTGCCGTTAGGTTGGCTGTTCCAACGCTATAGCCTGTAACTTTACCTTTGATAGCGTCGGCGACATTAGGTTTATCTGTTGTCCAAACCACTTTTTCGGAAACGTCGGCCATATCGCCGTTTGGATAAGTCGCCTTGATTTTAATATCGGCTGTTCCGTTCAAGAGCAAGGAAACGGTTGAGCTCTCCGCGTCAATACGGCGGACAACCTCAACATCAACAGGAACGGTCATGGATTGGTTCATATATTTGATCGTTACGTTTGCGCTGCCTGGATTTTGTCCTTTTACCAAACCGTTGGTAACAGTAACGATGGAGCTTGTATCTACCGTGTAGTCTGCTTTACTCGTCACATCCTCGGACGTGCCGTCATCGTAATAGGCGGTAATTAACAGCTGATCTGTGCCATTCAGACGAAGCTCGAGAGAGCGTTTATCTGTCGTTAACGATTTTACTTTTTTGCTTACAGTGACATTCACGATTTCGGTTTTACCCATATAAGTAGCCGTAATAACAGCTTTTCCTTCTTTTTTGGCTGTCACTACACCTGCATAGACGGAAGCAACATCTGTCGTACCGGAATTCCAATCCGTTTTGACCGTTGCATTCTCAGTAGATCCACTTACGAAAATAGCAGTTGCCGTTAGATTTGCAGTATCCCCAACTTGCAAAGCAAGCTCATTCTTGTTCAGGACGAGTTTGGAAATCTCATCAGCGGCAAAGGCGTTTCCTGCGATTAAAGATTGACTGGCCAAAATGAAAATGAATACCAAGGATAACCACTTGCTGTGTCTAAACCTCACGTTAATAATCCCTCCGATATCGTTCCGTAATAAGTTATGAATGAAAAACTGGGAACCTATTTAGTATCGGATAATCAGAGATCGAAATGAATAGCTGTCACAATATCTACCGAATTTTAACCTTGGGATGATAAAAAAAGTTTCCTTTTTTCATAAAACAACCTAAACCAATTAATAAAAATAAAATAAATAAAATTTAGTTGCTTTTATTGTCTACTTTCTGAATGACCTGTATATTTAAAAGCAGATTACTCAGGGGAGATGAGAAAATGAAGAAGATCAGGTTGATAAGCATCGTTGGAAACTTGAAAATTAGTATGAAAATATTGGCGTTGAATGTGTTGGCTGTCGTTTTCCTTATCGTTCTGACGGTGACGAGCTTCTTTTTTCTCAGTGAAATCAACAAAAAAGCGGAAGAGATGTACCAATTCGATTATTTGCCAACAACTTGGATCAATGAAGTGGAGAGTAACGTTCATACCATCAATGACAGGCTCCTGGAGCATGTCTTAACACCGGATAGCCACTACAAGGATGTACTAGATAATGAGATCAGCAAGACGCATGTTAAAACCAATCAATTATTGAAAGATTACGAAGCAACCTTGGAAGGGGAGCCCGTAGGGACTTTATGGATATCCAAGTTAAAAGAAGCGCTAATCTCTTATGAGGAAGATCAGCGAAAAGTGGAGTCTCTGTCGGCGTCAGGGCAGACCCAAGAGGCTTATAAGTACTATAAAACACATATCAAAGGTACGATGGAAGACATCCACGGTTATGTGGAGAGCTTGCTAAACGACCGTTTGGAAACATCGGAGGAGATAAACAAAGAGCGTAATCAGCAGTACCGGCATCTGATCTGGATATTGCTTATATCCTCGGTTTGTGCAATCGGCATTTTTTATGTGATAGGAAGATGGTTATCAGCGCTCATTGTCAGACCGCTGCATGTTATGCAGGGGCTCATGGCCGAAGCGGAAGCCGGTAATCTTTCCCTGTCCATTGAGGGGGCTGTTTCGAAGGATGAAGTTGGCAATTTGCAGCGCTCTTTCCAAGCCATGTTAATCAGCCTGCGGGCGTTTATCGGGAATGTTCAGCAAGGCGCGCATGTCCTCACTCAGCAGGCGGAGCAGTTCGCCAGCCATGCGGAGCAAAGCAAGCTGGCTGCGGAAACGATAGCTGTTTCGACAGACTCCTTGTCGCAAGGCATTCAAGAGCAAGTGGCTATTGTCACAGAGACGCTATTTACCATTCAAGTTGTGAAAGAGGAAATGGCTGCTATTAGCGCAGACAGCCGTCATATGGCGCAGTTGGCCGAATCTGCAGCAGATGTGTCATTAGCGGGTATGGAAGCTGTAGGGAGAATGCGCGAGCGGATTGGGCTCGTTTCTGATAAAGTATCGGCGGCAGGGACGATTGCGAATGAACTGCGTGACAGCTGTGGTCAAATAGGTTCTATCATTGGCGTCATTACGGACATTGCGAAGCAAACCAATATGCTGGCATTGAATGCTTCTATTGAGGCCGCCAGAGCGGGGGAGGCGGGCAAAGGATTCAGTATTGTAGCTGGAGAGGTGCAGAAACTGTCTGGACAAACGAATGAAGCAGCGAAACAAATTGCAGGTCTTCTTCGTGAGATTGAAGATAAAGCCGGGGATGTGGATACGGCGATGTGTCAGGGTATGAAACTGACGGAGGATGGCGTGATCGCTTCACAACAAGTGAACGACTCGCTACTGTCGATGAAGCAAGCCTTTGGCGGGGTCTTAATGAAAGTGGAGGATGTGAGTGCAGCGATCGCCCAAGTCACGACCAGCAGCGACGAAGTCGTTACGCATATGGAGCACGTTACGGAGTCTGCGAACATAGGGGCGGCTGCGAGCCAGGATTCAGCGGCTGCCAATGAAGAGCAGCTCGCCATGATGGAGGAGATCTCCACCTCCTCCAGAACATTGTCCGACATGGCAGGGCAGCTGCTGGAAGCGGTTGACCGTTTCCGTGTGTAAACGATTAAAGGATAGAGCCGTCAGTAGTCTTCTGACACTCTATCCTTTTTTTCATACGTGATTAAGCACGTTTGACGACTTTGAAATTTTCCTCCAACAGCAG
Source organism: Paenibacillus violae (assembly GCF_032461945.1). Taxonomy (NCBI): domain Bacteria; kingdom Bacillati; phylum Bacillota; class Bacilli; order Caryophanales; family Paenibacillaceae; genus Paenibacillus; species Paenibacillus violae. The sequence goes on along the minus strand of NZ_JAWCUD010000012.1, from coordinate 180,070 downwards.
CCAGTTCTGTGGAAATCGGAGTCCCAGCTTCCAATAACTGATACCGCGTAAGCCCAGTTCTTTCAGTAAACGGAACTTAGCCTGAATGGAGCGGGCATCCTCAAACCAAACTGTATGCTCTTTGCCGGCATCATCCCAATAGTTGAAGTGAGGAGCCTGCGCTGAGTAATCGTATAAAATCTGCGCGTTGTATTTGCGGGCCAAATCAATCGCAGCTTGCGGGGAGACGGCTTTGGCGAACGGACCGCCTTTCACGAAAGGCAGCGTCCAGTCATAGCCGTACAGGTTCTGGCCCATCATCACTTTGGATGACGGCATTTCACTTATGGCATACTCGAGCACTTTGCGCACGGGACCGATGGGGGAGACCGCCATAGGGGGACCGCCGCTGTAGCCCCATTCATACGTCATAATAACGACGAAGTCGGAGATTTGACCATGCGCTCTATAGTCGTGAGCGGAATACCACTCGCCTGCTTGAGTGGCGCTTGTTTTGGGGGCGAGCGCCGTCGACATCAGGTAACCTTGCTGATGAATCTGATCGGCCGCTTTCCGTAGGAAGCGGTTGTAGGCATCGCGATCATCCGGATATAGATGCTCTATATCGAAATGAATATCCTTGAAGCCAAGTTCCTTAGCCGTAGTAAGGATGGTTTGGAGCAGGCGGTTCTGCACGGTTTCATCCGTGAGAATAATATGCCCGAGCTCCGCGCTGAACTGATCATTTTCCAGGTTAGTCACAACCATCATCAGGGTGGCCCCATTCTGCTCGGCAATTCCCCTAAGATCGTCGAGAGGCGGGGCCTGTAAGGTGCCATCCCGCTTAATGCGGAAGGAGAAGGGGGCTAAGTAGGTAAGGTGTGGGGTTGCTTCCCTTGCGGCTTGAATCAGGGCAGGTGAGACTTCGTTCCCCCGTGATTCCAAATACGCATTAACTTCCGCTTGTGTGCGGGGAGCTGGGGGGATATATAATCGGAAGCCGACGGGTAAAGGCTGGTACAGGGTGAGTCCATTGATAGATGCAAGTTCGTGGAGGTCAAGACCGAGCTTATGAGCAATCGAATAGAGGCTTTCGCCGGGCTGCACCCAATAGTACGAGCCTACGATTGGAATGACCAATGCCTGTCCGATGACCAGTGATTGGCTGGGCGTCATCTCATTGGCTGCTGCAATCGTATCCACGGACACACCATATGTTTGCGAAATGCGATATAACGTCTGTCCTCTTTGGACAACGTGGATTTGCATGGGGATTCCTCACTTTCTTACGTAAGCAAGGAACCGGATCCGAGCCTACTTTTTTCTTTACCATATTCGAAATCGGGCGAGTGGGTGTATGTCTACTCACAAACAATTGTCGAAAAGGCATGCATATCTTACACACCAGCGAAGATAATAGAATAACTGGAAACTTATTCTTCATAAGGATGCTGCACATGCCACAGAAACCCCGCCGTCAAATCGCTTTCGTCAGTTTATTAGGCATTACTCAGCTGCATTTGCGGAATCCCTATATTATTGCTTGGTGGTCTGCGGCTTTCCCGGGCTTCGGGCATTTGCTGCTATCCAAGTACTTTCGCGGCTTTATGCTGATTGGTTGGGAAATGCTGATTAACAGCCAAATGCATTTGAACGAAGCTATTGTGTATACCTTCACAGGGCAATTCGAGAAAGCCAATGAGGTGTTAAACATCCGGTGGATGTCTCTCTATGCTCCTGTTTATTTATTTTCCATCTATGATAGCTATCGCACCGCCGTGGATATGAATCATCACTATTTGCTGGCCAGACGGGAAAACGCACCGATCGAACCCTTCAAAATGTCTGGAATGGAAATAAACTACTTAGATAAACGCTCCCCTTGGCTGGCCGTTGTCTGGTCACTGCTGATGCCGGGAATGGGGCAGCTCTATACCCAACGTATTATTAATGCCTTCTTTGTTCTTGGGAACTGGATCCTTGTATCGTATTGGTCTCATTTACTTGAAGGAATTCATTTTCTCCTATATTGGGACTTGTCTAGAGCGAGCAGCGTTCTGCATATGCACTGGATTCTATTTCTGCCTTCTATTTACGGGTTTGCCGTTTATGATGCTTACGTCAATACGGTCGAGTACAACAAGCTATTCGATCATGAACAGGCTGTGATGTTAAAAAGCAGCTACCAGCCCTCACAGTTTTCATTTCCTAAATCACCGCTTCGAAAATAAGGAGGATACCATGCATGTCATAGCATCATTTGAACACTCCATTTATTTGGAACTGGCGATAACGGCTGTTGAAGAAGCGGGTATTCTTAAGGAAAATATCTATGCGGTCCCGCTGCAGGAGAGACCCGGCAAGCCAGGGATGTTCGACAGCATCCATGGATCAGACGGCATCAGCTTATTTGATGCGGGTGCGGCCTTGGCAACAGCCTTCACGGTTATAGGCTCCACCTATGGTTTTGTGTTAAAAGGAGGAGCGATTCTATGGGGGCTGATTGGCGCAGCAGCGGGGTTCACGATCGGGGTTGTTATTGATATTTTGCATAAAAAGAAGAAAGGGGTGAAAAATCCAGCGCCGGGTAAGAAGACCGAAGTGGTCGTTCTCGTCAACTGCACCAAAGAGGAGGCGAAGTACATTCAGACGATGTTTTGGGAACATATGGCGTTGGGTGTGGCCGTTTGCGATTGATGGGTACTATTGGTAAATAGTACTTTTTGAGATGTTTTCATTCTCCTATACTAAGTATCAAGAGCAAGATACTAAACGGTTGCAGCAGCAGCCACAGGAGGATTTCAGAGATGATACTCAATACGCGCAAACGGAATACAACGGCATTTACATTTATGGCATGGGCATCTTTTATCGGCGCTTTTCTGGCCATGTTTATCGGAATATATACGTTAGAGGAATCGCTAAGTGTAAAAGGTTATTTTGCCGTCTGCGCCTTATTCCTAACGATGTCGGCGTTCGTCCTGCAGAAGGTCATCCGCGATAATTTGGAAGACAGCTACGATTCCCGGAAACGCAACACATCGGCTTTCACCTTCTTGGCCTGGAGTTCCTTCGCTCTTGCGCTGCTCGGCATGTTCATCGGCATTATTAATCTCGAACAACTACTTTCCGTAAAAGGGTATTACGCGGTTACGGCCTTATTTCTTACGATGTCTTCCTTCGTGCTTCAAAAAACAGTGCGTGACAACAACGACGACGCGCCGCTGCAAACTGTAGAAAAAAATACCGAAGAGGTGTAAGACAATCGCGCTTTTCCTAAAAGGACGACGAAGTCGTTTCTCCTTGTCTCAGGGTTAAATGGAAGCAATTCGGGCATATTGGGAATTAGGAGATTTCATGCAGAAAGGCTGAGTAGTATGACAGTGGAACGGGGTGTTTTAATCGTCATTTGGATCGTTTGCATCATTCTCATACCGATTAAGATACCCAAACATCGGACTCGGGAAGCCGTTCTGTTATTCTTATCTACGCAAATGGTCGCTTGGATCATGAGCTTGCTGTTAGTCGAATGGCAGGCCATTGCCAATCCGATTCGCGAATTTCCTGCTGCATCCGGGAGCAATTTCACTAATAACTATATCTTTTTCCCGATGGTCTCAACGCTGTTTGCGCTTTATTATCCAAGCCGGAACTCGGGCGTAATCACGTTTTTTTATCATCTTCGCGTCGTTTTGTTCTTAGCGATCTATTTAACTTTGGTTTCCAGTTTTACAAAAATTCTGAAATATGTGCATTTCAATATCGTCCTTCATACGGTTCTCTTATGGCTGGTCTTAAATGCGGTAAGAACGTATGTAGAATGGTTTTATCAAAGGAAGATACAGAAGGAAGGGTAGAACGACGGTTATGAATGTTAAGTTAGACTATTTCATTATCTTAGCCGTGTGGGCGATCTCTGCCATTGGAATGCTCCTTGTGCCCAAACGCGACCGTCGCAAAGCGCATGTTGCCTTTCTATTTCAGCAATTTTTAAGCTGGATTCTGGGCCTTATCGTTGTGGAACATAGATGGCTGGAATATCCGATTAGAGAGCTTCAGCGAAATTACTCGAGTCTAACGTTTGAATTTATGGGCTATCCGATCATTGCCGTTTATTTGAATATTTACTATCCGAAGGTGAAAAAGGGGTGGGCTCGCTTTCTCTTCGTGCTGGCCTTTCCGACAGCGATTACGGTGGTTGAGGTTATCCTTGAAACGCAAACCCAGCTGATCAAATATCATGCTTGGAGCTGGTATTGGACGTTCATTAGCATATGGGTGACTCTGCAGCTATCCCTTGTATTTAATCATTGGTTTTTTGCGCGTGACGACGGGGGGAAACAGCCGGAGGTGCAGCGGTAGGGTTGTAAAGCAAGATTAGCTGCTGCGGGAATGGCCGATCCTGCTGTGTTTCTTGCTGTAATGTTGTTTTTCAGCACTAAAGTGTGGTCAACGCTCGGAATATTTGCGTTAACGTTGTAAAACAAGCTTAGCTGCTGCGGGAATGGCCGATCCCGCCGTGTTTCTTGTTGTAACGCTGTTTTTCAGCATTAAAGTTTGCTCGACGCTCGGAAGTTCTGCGTTAACGCTGTAAAACAAGCTTAACTATCCCGTGGATGAGTCAATCCAGGTCCTTACAACGCCAGAGTCTTTCCTGTGGCTACGTCCCAGCAGCTATGTTGCACTTTCTGCAACCATTTGGCCGCAATTGGCTTGTTCGGATAAGCCACATTGCACTTTTTGCAGCGATTTGCCCTCAAAAGCTAACGTTTGAGCACAAATCCAATGATTTCATTGTATTTTGTACAATGAAGGGGAAAGAAAGCCGCGAACAACCCTAACTACGTTGCAGAAAATACAACAAGGGGGGCTTGAAGCACTACAAACAAGCTTCCCTTAGCCTGCCCAGTTGGCCCCCGAAGAGGCAGTAGATCCGCAAGCAAGCCAATCAACCAACCTGCCCAGCAGCCACAGTGCAGCAAGCAGACAAAAAAGACTGCCCCTCAGGCCATTTCTGGCCTTCGGAGGCAGTCTCATGTTGTGTTCGGCGCGTGTATCGCCTAACCAAGCAGGTAATTATGAGTTAATCAGGTACTGGTTAACCGTAGCTTTAATCAATTCCAAACGGCCGGATTGGTTAACGATGTTGTGGCTGTTCTCAAGCGCGTAAGCTTCAAGTGTCTTGAAGTTTGCTTTGCCGGACACGATATCCGCGCCGATGCCGGATTTGAAGGAAGCGTAGCGCGTGTCGAGAATGTTATCGAATACGCGGTCTTCGATCATTTTGGCAGCGACTTGCAAGCCACGTGCAAAGGAGTCCATACCTGCGATGTGAGCATACACCACATCAATAGGCTCGAAGGATGTACGGCGAACCTTAGCGTCAAAGTTCACGCCACCTCTGCCGATTCCGCCTTCGTTAAGAAGGATTTCGTACATCGCAAGTGTCGTCGCGTACAGGTCAGTCGGGAACTCGTCGGTATCCCAGCCGAGCAATAGATCGCCTTGGTTCGCATCGATGGAACCAAGCACGCCGTTAATACGGGCAACGCGAAGCTCGTGCTCGAAAGTGTGTCCAGCCAGCGTAGCATGGTTAGCTTCCAGGTTTAATTTGAAATACGGAAGCAAGTCGTATTTTTGCAAGAAAGAAAGCGTAGTAGCCGCATCGAAATCGTACTGATGCTTGGAAGGCTCTTTCGGCTTAGGTTCGATCAAGAATTGTCCGGTGTAGCCAATTTCTTTGGCATAATCAACCGCCATGTGCAAGAAGCGGGCAAGGTTGTCGAGCTCCAGACCCAGATCCGTGTTCAGCAGCGTTTCATAACCCTCACGGCCGCCCCAGAAAACGTAATTCTCAGCGCCGAGTTCTTTGGCATGATCCAAAGCTTTTTTCACTTGTGCAGCAGCATAAGCAAAAACGTCAGCATTATTAGTTGTAGCAGCACCGTGCACAAAACGCGGGTTCGTGAACATATTCGCTGTGTTCCACAGCAATTTTTTGCCGGAAGCCTGCATCTTGTCTTTGATCAGACCTACGATCTCATCCAGGTATTGGTTCGTTTCTTGCAGCGTGCTGCCTTCTGGCGCGATGTCGCGGTCATGGAAAGCGAAGTAGTCTACATCAAGAATGTGCAGCAGCTCGAAACATGCGTCAACGCGCGCTTTCGCCAGTTCAAGGCCGGAATATTGATCCCAAGCGCGAACAGCCGTGCCGCTGCCGAACGGATCGGAGCCGTTAGCGGAGAAGGAGTGCCAGTAAGCGATTGCAAAACGCATATGTTCACGCATCGTTTTGCCTAGAATCACTTGGTCAGGGTTATAAAATTTAAATGCCAGCGGGTTCGTCGATGTGCGGCCTTCGTATTTGATTTGTTGGATGTTATCAAAGTAGCTCATGAATTCAGCCTCCAAAATGAGTTTATAAATGCTTATGAAGTCATCATAGCATCATTCGCAAAGTTTGTAAATTCATTAAACAAACTTAGTTAGTGCGTGAGGATGCCATTCGTGTTAAAATCAGTTCAATTACAAGAAAAGACAAGCTATTGGAGCGGTGTGGGGGCTAGTTATGAAACAAACAGGCGATTTAAATTTAGTGAAAAAAATAAATAAATCCATCGTGCTGCACCATATTCGCACGGATTCGCCGATATCCCGCGCACGGATCGCGGAGATTACAGGGCTTACGAAGGCGACGGTATCCAGCCTCGTGAACGAGTTGATCGAAAGCAGCCTAGTCGATGAAATCGGCGCTGGCGAGTCCAGCGGAGGACGTAAGCCAATGATGCTGCTGTTCAATGGGACGGCCGGATATGCCATCGGCGTTGATCTTGGCGTCCATGATATACTGGCTGTTTTGACGGATTTAACCGGTAAGGTGATCAGCGAAAAAAGAGTTCAACATGACAACGCCTCGGTTGAATCCGTCATTCAGCTGTTGAAGGTAACGATCCGCAAGCTGATCGACAGTGCGCCGGCGAGCACTTACGGCATCATTGGCATCGGCATTGGTGTGCCGGGCATATGCGATGATGACGGCAATCTGCTGTTCGCTCCTAACTTAAGCTGGGAGAACGTGCCATTGCAAAAGGATATCGAGGAAGCGTTCGGCATTCCTGTCGTCATTGATAATGAAGCGAATGCAGGAGCTGTAGGAGAGAAGCAGTTCGGAGCGGGGAAAGACACCGCGAACCTGGTGTATATCTCAATCGGGATCGGGATTGGCGCCGGCATCATCATTAAGGGAGAACTGTACCGTGGAGCAACCGGATTCTCCGGTGAGATCGGGCACATTTCGATCCAGCATGACGGACCGAAGTGCCGCTGCGGGAGCTTAGGCTGCTGGGAACTGTACGCGTCCGAGCATGCGCTGCTAGAGCAAGCCCGCCTGGAGCTGGGAGAACCCGCGCAGCTCGATATGCTGCTGAGCAAGGCGGAAGCCGGAGATCAGAAGGTCATTGCACTGTTTGAGCGACTCGGGTATTATCTCGGCGTTGGTGTCGTTAACATCATTAACGGTTATAATCCCGAGTTCATCATTCTCGGAGGCCGTTTGGCCGGAGCGGAGAAGTGGCTCATGAAGCCGCTGCTCCAACTGTTGGAGAAACGTTCATTGCCGCTTCCACGGAAGCTGCTGAACGTGGAGTTCTCGCAGCTGAGCGACCGTTCGACGGTTCTAGGGGCGGCATCGTTTGCGGTATCGAAGTTTTTTGCCTCAACGACGGTGTCTATAGATGGTAATTGATCGTTAAGGTAGTTAATAAATAATCAGGTATGAGATATGTATGAAATTGCATTTGACCATCCCATCCGATCTTATGTAAAATAAGAAGGGTTTTGAGCCTCTTATGACTCCTATGACTCTCTTATGACTCACAATAAAGGACGGAAATCAACGATGCTTTTACGTTCACTCGTCATTTGCTGTTATTTAATGGGTGCTTACTGGGCGTCCTATCATTTTCCATCGCTCCGGATGGTCTTTTATCCCACGCTCGGTGCTTTCAGCTTCCTTTTCATGCATCGTGTGGATCAAATTAAAGATGTCGGACGAATCACCCTTGGGGCGATTATTGCGGTCACCCTTGGAAGCGTCATGTACAGCATTAGTCATGGCACGCTCTCCTTTTTTCTAACGGCTATTATTACGATTTCACTTATTCAGGTTTTAAAATGGAACGCTGCTCCGATCTTGTCGGTGTCGTTTATTCCTTTTTTTGCGCATACGACTTCGATTTGGGCTCTGCCGGCAGCCGTTTTGGTTTCACTGCTTGGTCTAATCATATTTGTGTGGCTCATCGCGAAAGTCGAGCAAGTACCGGTCGTCTCCAGATGGTCGGAAGCCTTCTCGCAGTTCCTCAACAAGATGATGCCTACCCCTACGGCTATAAAAAAAGAACTTTAAACAATCAAACAAATAAAAGCGACCAGCATAAGAACTGCTGTCGCTTTTTCGCGTAGAGGAGACTGAAAGGATGAAGCTTCACAAAGGCGAGACTTTGTTTCGTCAAGGGGAATCAGGGAGCTTATACCGGCTCAAAAGCGGTCTGCTCAAAATTGTCCGAGTACACGAAGACGGCCATGCCACACTCGTGAATATCATTGTGCCGGAGGAGACGATTCCTCACCATTCGCTGATTAGCCCCAAGCCTTATTATGGGACGGCGGTCGCACTGGTAGCTAGTGAAATTGAAACTATTCCTTCCGAGGAATGGTACCGTGAACTGGATCACAACCCGGAGCGCTTCCGAATCATTGCGCAGCAGCTGCAAGAGAAGCTAAGGATGATGCAGCAGCGGATTGATCAATTGACCGAAGTAACACCGACGGTGAAGCTGCAAAAGCTGGAACAGTGGATGCACAGTTATCTGGGCACCACGGTTTTAACGGATGTGCTTACACAAGAAGAGATCGGCCAATTGATCGGGCTGCGCCGGGAAACCGTGAACCGGCTTCTAAGGGAGAAAGTCGCGAAATTATAAGCTGCCGGCAGGGCCGAAGAACTCAAAGTGTCGGTCCTCTTCCGGGATACCCCACTCGCGAAGGGCGCTGTTTACAGCTTTCATGAAAGGCACGGGACCGCAGAAATAGAAGCTTGCCGCGGACGTAGGCACAACGCTTTGAAGCCAGTCAAGACTAACGTGACCTTCTCGATGAAAAGAGTTCTCTTCCCGATCTGATGCCGTAGGCTTATCGTAGCACCAATAATAGCTCAGTGCTGGATGCTGTAAGCCGAGCTCCTCAATATGCCCTTTGAAGGCATGATGCTGACTGTTCTGAGCCGCATGGATGAACGTCACTTGGCGCTCGGGATTCGTAGCGGCCAATGTTTGCAGCATGCTAACCATCGGTGTTAATCCTACGCCGCCGCTGATGAGCACGACAGGACGGGGATCCTGCTGATCCAAAGTGAAATCCCCCGCTGGCGCAGAGATCAGAACAACATCGCCTTCCTTTGTCTCATTGTGCAGGAACATTGAAACTTTCCCGTCAGGACGGTCGGCCATTAAATTTTCCCGTTTCACCGAAATTCGGTAATGGGCCTTTCCAGGAGCGTCCGAGAGGCTGTACTGGCGGATATGTGTGTACGTGTCGCCAGGAATATCAAGTTTGACACTGATATATTGCCCCGGTTCAAATGTTGGGAGTGGAGCCCCGTCCTCAGGCATAAGATAGAAGGAAGTAATCACATCGCTTTCCTTCACCTTCCGAGCAATTCGAAAACGTTTAAAATCCGACCAACCGCCCTCTTGCGCTTCTGTTTGGTGATACATATCCGCTTCAACTCCAATGAAAGCATCCGCGATGATGCCATAGGCTTCGGCCCAAGCTTGCAAGATCTCCGGCGTAGCCGCTTCTCCGAGCACCTCTTGAATGGCGGCAAGCAGATGCTGGCCGACAATCGGGTAATGCTCCGGCTTCACCCCAAGGCTGCGGTGTTTATGAGCAATTTGTTTCACAACGGGCAAAATGGCTTCGAGCCGATCAATATGCACCGCGGCGGCGTAAACCGCATTAGCCAGAGCGGTTTGCTGTCTGCCCTGTTTTTGATTAGCATGGTTAAATATGTTCAGCAGTTCGGGGTGTGAAGTGAATAACATTTCATAGAAGCGTTTCGTGATGGATGTACCATGTATCTCTAATACGGGAGCTGTGGATTTAATGATATCGATGGATTGTTGACTTAGCATAGGGACTCGCCTCACTTCAGAAAGTTTTGGTGGTTATGAGGTAAGTATAGTAAAAAGCGAATGGGTGAGATGTGATTGTAATCACATGAAAAGACAACAATCTGTGTCTGTATTCATTTCAATCTTTTTCGCGTTATACTAGAAATGAACAAATTTCCATATCATTATAAGAGACAGGAGCGCATAGATGCCTGACTGGTCTTATCATTCGATATTTAAACCACTTTTGTTTCGTTTGCCGTCCAAGATCGCGCGGGACCTTACATTACAGACGATGGGCGGATTAAGCCGCATGCCGGGCGGTACCTTCGTTATCAAAACGATGGGGCATTTCGAGCAGTCGGCCGTGCTGCAAGATGAAATCGCTGGGGTGCCGATTCCGTGCCCCGTCGGCTTGAGCGGAGCTCTCGATCCCGAGGGCATCGCGCACAAAGCGCTGGCCCAGCTCGGGATCGGCTTCATCGAGCTTGGCCCCATCACCGTGCGCGAAGTGCGCTGCGACGCGCCTATCGAGCGCGTCCCCGAGCAGGAAGCCATCGTGTACCCCGATGGCTACGCCAATGCTGGCGCAGATGCGGTCGCCGAGCGGCTGCGCAAAGGCACAGGGCATCGCCTGCCGCACTTCGTGCGACTCCGGCCGATGCCGGGCAGCACGCCGCGCGAAGCGCTGCTTCAGCAGCAGGAGCTGCTGGAGAAGCTGGCGCCGTACGCGGCGGGCTTCTACATCGATGGCCTCGCCGAAGGCTGGCCACCGGACGAAGCTTTGTCGTACCTCCTCGAGGTACGACAGCTGGCAGCAGCAGCGGGCAAGCCGGCGCTGCTGTATATCCCGCCGCAGCTGCCCGAAGGCATGCTGCGTGAGCTCCAGCCGGCCAGCTGGAGCGGGGTCGTCGTCGGCGAAGCGCAACGCGAGGAGGGCAGCCGCCGCATCTGCGTTGGCGGCCGATCTGTCCTCAGCGCGCAGCTGAGCCTGATTCGCCGTCTCCGCGCAGCTGGGGCGGCCACGATCGTCGCGGCTGGCGCGGTGAGTCAGCCGCAGGATGCGCTAGAGCTACTGGCCGCAGGCGCGAATAGCGTGCAGCTGCACAGCGGGCTCGTATACGCGGGGCCAGGGCTGCCAAAGCGAATCAACGAAGCGATTCTTTATGACCGCATTCGTGACACAGAGGAGCCGCCGCCGCCGTCGTTTTGGGCGAATTGGGGCTGGATGAGCTTGCTCGGCATTGGCATGATGATCGGCGGTGTGCTGGCTTGGCTGATCGCTTCAACCAGCGTGCTTTTGCCATATGATGAAACCTTCCTTGGCGTGAGCCGGAGTGTCATAAATCGATTTAACGGGCATATTATACATTTCATGTCTCATGACCGTATTACTTTAGCGGGGACCATGATCTCGCTAGGCATTTTTTATTACCAACTGGCCACACATGGTTTGCGGTTCGGCTCGCACTGGGCTCGTACCGCGCTGCTTACTTCATGCACAGTAGGTTTCAGCAGCTTTTTCCTGTATCTTGGTTATGGCTATTTCGACCCGCTGCATGCTATCGCAGCTGCTGTGCTTCTCCCCATGCTGCTGCTCACCTTGCGCGGGTTGAATGATTATCCTTCAAGGAAGCCTCCGGGCTTACGGAATGACGCCCTCTGGTACAGAGCCCAGTGGGGGCAGTGCTGTTTCGTTGTCCTTGGGTTTGGTCTCGCGATCGGCGGGCTGACCATTGCTTTTGTCGGGATTACGCAGGTGTTCGTACCGACCGATTTAGCGTATCTGGGTGTAACACCTGAGCTTCTTACAAATTGGAACGAGCATCTGATTCCGCTTATCGCGCACGATAGGGCGGGTTTTGGGGGCGCCTTATTTTCATTGGCTGTAGCCATTGCAGCTTCCGCGCTCTGGGGAGTGAATCAAGGCGAAAGCTGGCTGTGGTGGACGTTTCTGTGGGGCGGAATACCAGGCTTTGCAGCAGGGTTGCTGGTCCATTTTCATATTGGCTATACAAATTTCATTCATTTGCTTCCCGTTTACATAGCTGTGCTGCTGTATGCCATTGGCCTATACCTGTTGTATCCGTTTCTAGTTCGGAGGGCGGGGAAAGAGGCGGACGTGTCAGTAACGGCATCATCAGCGGAGGAATCATTTTAATTTAAAGGCAGGTGCGGCTTGATGGAGAAACTAGCCCTTATTTCAGATATCCATGGCAATATGCCTGCATATGAAGCGGTCATGCACGATATTCAGGAGCGGAATGTGACGCAAATCATTTGTCTCGGCGATCTCGTCGGCAAAGGACCGCATTCCGAACAGGTCGTGGACCGTGTACGGGAATCCTGTGATGTAGTGATCAAAGGAAATTGGGATGATTTCATCGGAAACCAAGTAACGGATCCGGTTTTGCTTTGGCAGCAGGAGCGGTTGGGGATAGAGCGGACGACATATCTAAAAGAGCTGCCTTTTTCCTATGAATTTTGGATGAGCGGTAAATTCGTAAGATTGTTCCACGCTTCGCCAAGAAGTGTCTACGAACGCATCCAGCCGTGGGACTCTATGGAGAGCCGATTGTCGATGTTCGAATCCTCTGAAGCTTGCGGTGATCCCAGGGAAGCGGATGTGGCAGGTTACGCCGATGTCCACAATGCTTTTCTGCAAATACTCAAAGGACGAATGCTTTTCAACACAGGCAGCGTGGGCAATCCTCTAGATATGACGCAGGCTTCTTATGTCCTATTGGAGGGAAATTATCACAGCAAAGAGCCTGGTACGTTTAATCTTCAGCATGTGAGAGTTCCATACGATATCGAGCTTGCTGTACAGCATGCCAAGGATGAGCAGATGCTGGACGCGGATGCTTATATTCTGGAGCTGCGAACGGGGCAATACCGGGGCCGTAAGAAAACATAGACCAAAAAAGCTAAGTAGACCGTATACCGGTTTACTTAGCTTTTTTTGTGTTGGAGGGAACTATGATCCTCTATTTTCCATGGTAAGGCACAGTTTCTACGTGAAAGGGGAACTACGTTCCTCTATTTAAGTGTTTTTACCTAAAAGTACGCCATGGAGGATAAATAAAAGCCTGTAGTTCCGCTAGGAGAGGAAACAGCTCGTTTTTCTCCAGAATAGAGGCCTCCAGTTCTCTTGTTACCCTGGCTGGGGGGCGTAGTTTCCCCGACAGTCTTCCCTCTAAAAGCTCTTTGCCAAATCCTTGGCCTTAGCAATCGCTTCTTCTTTAATTTGCTGCGCTCTATCCGCGAACTGATTGGTCCCTTCTATGAAAAGTCCTTGGAAGTCGGTGATTCCAAAGAAAGACATAATGATGCCAATATAACGATGGCCCATCTCCATAGCTGCCGCGGGACCTTCTGAATACACGCCGCCACGGGCTTGGATGTGCAGTGCTTTTTTGCCTGGCAGCAGGCCTACGGCGCCGCTTTCTGTGTATTTGAATGTTTTGCCGGCCATACATATGGAGTCAATATAGGCTTTCATGATGGGAGGAAAGGAAAAGTTCCACATCGGTGTCACAAAAACATATTTATCCGCGGCGACAAACTGGTCGGTTAATTCGCCGAGGCGAGCAACCTTGGCCTGTTCTTCCTTGCTTAGCGAAGTAAATTCTTGGCCGCTCCGTAATTTGCCCCATCCGCTGAACACATCCGCGTCAATGTGCGGAACCGAGATTTTGTACAAGTCGATTGGAATCACTTCGTCATTCGGATTAGCTTCCCGATAAGCATCGATGAAGGCCTTCCCTACAGCCATACTGTAGGAAGTCTGATGATCGTGAGGGTGTGCGGTAATGTGTAAGATAGTTGCCAAAATTGGTCATCCTCCCTAATGTGTTGTGTTGTGCGCTGTTCAAGCCTTTTTTAATGTTCATAAATCGGAGGCAAACTATACGAAGCTAATTCTGGATGGCTTTTAGGTCTAGCTAGAGTTTGATAGAGTTTGCTAGCAGGTCGTTCTCAAAATTGTAAACCTCTGTACATTGAGTGGAGGCTCCTTTTGGTATATGATGAAAGACGGTGCTTTTTGGCCCTCAAAAATACGTATATAAATTTTATATAAAGTGAGATGGATGAAATGATGAAACCTAAGGATTTACGCTATAAAATGCCCGCAGAGTGGACAACTCATGAACGCACTTTCATTTCATGGCCTGTCCAAGCTTCCATGGTGTACCCAGAGGATCACGCTGTCGTAACAAAAGGCTACGCGGATTTGGTCAAGGCCATCGCGGAATTCGAGCCTGTGACGGTCGTTGTCAATCCTGCTGATGCCGATCAAGTTAAGGCAATGTTTACGGAGCCTAACGTTGATTTTCTAACAATTGAACATAACGATGCCTGGTTCCGTGATAATGGCCCTACCTTTTTGCTGAACGAACAGCAAGAAATCGCCGCGGTGAATTGGAAATTCAATGCATGGGGCGGCAAATATGCGCCCTGGGATCTGGATGATAACGTGGCTCCGCAAATTTTGGAGCACCATGGCGTGAAGCGTTTCGACGCTCCGCTAGTGATGGAGGGCGGCTCCATTCATGTCGATGGAGAAGGCACGCTTTTGACAACGGAAGAATGTTTACTTAATACGAACCGTAATCCGGAGCTAAGTCGCGAAGCGATTGAAGAACTTGTGAAGGACTTCGTGAATGTCGAGAAAATCATTTGGTTGAACAAAGGACTCGACGGCGACGAAACGGACGGCCATGTCGATAATATCGCTTGCTTCGCTGCCCCGGGCAAAGTCATCTTGCAAGTGTGCAATGACCCTTCCGATGCGAATTATGCCATCACACAGGAGAATCTGGAGATTCTGCGCAAGGCGACAGATGCCAAAGGCCGTTCTTTCGAGATTATCCAAATCGAACAACCGCCTATTACTTTCTTTGAAGAGCAGCGTTTAACACTTAGTTATTTGAACTTTTATTTCGTGAACGGCGGCATCATTTTGCCGGTGTTCGGCGGGACAGCCGAGGAGACGGATCGCAAAGCGGAAGAAGTGCTGAGCGCAGCATTCCCGGACCGCAGAATCCGCAAAATCAACGGGATGTCCATTATCAAAGAGGGCGGCAACGTCCACTGCACAACGCAGCAAATGCCAGCTAGCCAGAAAGGGTGATACATCGTGAGAAACGTTAAAGTAGCAGCCACTCAAATGAGCTGTTCCACAAACATTGATGAAAACATTCGCAAAGCAGAAGCTTTGGTTCGCCAAGCCGCTGCGAAGGGCGCGCAAATCATTTTGATTCAAGAACTTTTCGAGACGCCTTATTTCTGCCAAAAAGAAAAGTCCGATTACTACGTGTACGCGACGGAACTCGAGAATAATAAAGCCATTAATCATTTCCGCGAGATTGCCAAAGAGCTTAAAGTCGTGCTGCCGATTTCTTTTTATGAGAAAAAAAATTATGCGCGCTACAATTCGCTTGCCGTCATTGACGCTGATGGCCAAGTGCTCGGCACTTACCGCAAAAGCCACATTCCGGATGGTCCAGGGTATGAAGAGAAGTTTTATTTCAATCCTGGCGACACCGGCTTCAAAGTGTGGAAAACCCGTTACGCCAAAATCGGCGTAGGCGTATGTTGGGACCAGTGGTACCCGGAAGCTGCCAGAGTAATGGCTTTGATGGGCGCTGAGCTGCTGTTCTACCCAACGGCAATCGGCTCTGAGCCGCAAGATGGCTCCATTGATTCCAAAGATCACTGGCAAATGTGCATGCGTGGACACGCCGCGTCGAACCTGATGCCGGTTATTGCTTCGAACCGCATTGGGAAAGAAGTA
Organism: Paenibacillus violae; assembly: GCF_032461945.1. Classification (NCBI taxonomy): domain Bacteria; kingdom Bacillati; phylum Bacillota; class Bacilli; order Caryophanales; family Paenibacillaceae; genus Paenibacillus; species Paenibacillus violae. Next base: position 164,125 of record NZ_JAWCUD010000012.1, on the reverse strand, counting down.
GACGAAGATTCCAGCATCGACTTCTATGGATCTTCTTTCATTGCCGGCCCTCAGGGCAACATGATCGAAGAAGCTGGCCGCACGGAAGAAACGGTGCTTGTCGCTGAATTCGATTTGGATCAGTTGGAAATTCAACGGATCGAATGGGGCATTTTCCGCGACCGTCGTCCGGATCTTTACAAAAAAATTGCGACCTATGATGGAGATCAGGTGCTGTAAGTTATGCTCATTGCCTTATTGAAAGGTATTTTACTTGGGCTCTCGATCGCAGCGCCGGTCGGGCCCATTGGTATATTATGCATTCGAAGAACAATCGCATTAGGCCGCTTGCATGGCTTCTTGTCAGGGCTGGGAGCTGCGACAGCTGACGCTTTCTACGGCTTTATCGCCGGATTCGGATTGACGCTGATCACCGGCTTTCTCCTTGACCAAAAGGTGCTGCTGCAAGCGGTAGGCGGTTTATTCCTGATCTACTTGGGTGTGCAAACCTTTCGTTCCCGGCCTGCTACGGAAGCGGCCAAAGCCTCTGGTGATACGCTGCTCAAATCGTATGCGTCGACCCTCATGCTCACCATCACCAACCCGATGACCATCATGTCGTTCCTTGGTGCTTTTGCCGGTTTAGGCATGGGTGGCGCGCAAACCGGCATGGGGGCGGCCATCGCTCTGGTGATTGGCGTATTCGCCGGATCTGCCTTATGGTGGCTGGCGCTCAGCTTCGTGATCGGGATGTTTCGCGATCGTATCCATGTTTCCGTGTATCGCTGGATTAACCGGATATCGGGTGTCATTTTAACCATATTCGGTCTTGTAGCCATTGTTGGGCTGCTCCTTGGGGGGTAGCCTTTTGTCTTGCGAGTGCGAGAAGGTGTGATTTAGCTCATCACCATCGATAGTGGTATAATGGGGATAAGAATGGAGTGATCGTGAAATGGACGCTTCTAAATATCAAAAGTATTTTAATCGGGATGATTTCTGGTCCAAATTGAAAAAAGGTGCTAAAAAGGCAGGAAGCAAAGTGATTTACAGTTGCTTGTTGCTTTATTATGCCGTCGAGAGTCCTCGAACACCGCTAAAAGCTAAAGTACAAATCTACGGGACACTCGGCTATCTCATTCTGCCGCTGGATCTTATCCCTGATTTGCTGCCGATTGTCGGTTATGTCGATGATTTGAGCGCGCTTGGATTAGCTCTCGCCGTCGTCGCGAAGAATATTGACGAGGATGTGAAGATCAAGGCCAAGAGCAAGCTGAGGGATTTTTTCGGAGAAGAGGCCGTGAAATCCAAAGATATTATCGATATTGACGGTAAGTTGGTGGCTGATCGGGAAAAAGGAGAAGCACCTGAGCAGAAGTAAGACGAGTTCATGTTGATCTAACAGAAAGCGCCCCTCAGTCTATGGCTGTGGGGCCAAATACTATCATTTAGTTTCATACAAGATGTAAAGATAGGCATAATTGGTTCGGAAACTGCTTTCGTGGAAGCTTCTACGCACGATGTAAGGAATAACCTGCAAGGCTTCTTGGCCTTACTTCTTGTCGTACAGCTTATAACTATCATATAATAGTTAAATAAATATTTTATAAATAGGGTTAGTTTTGATCCAGAAAAGATGTGTGACTAGCTTGCTCCCTGGCTTGCTGTAGCGTCTTACCAAGAACGCCTACATCCTTTCTGCAAATCTTAGGGTATAAGGACGGTTAAAATGAGCAACAGACAAATGAAAACAGATGTTATCTTAATTGGTGCCGGAATCATGAGTGCGACCTTGGGGTCACTGTTGAAAGAGTTAGTGCCGGAATGGAAAATTACAGTAATTGAGAAGCTCGCAAGCGCTGGCGAGGAAAGCTCTAACGAATGGAATAATGCGGGAACGGGACATTCTTCATTGTGCGAGCTTAACTACACCGTCGAAAAATCGGACGGATCCATAGATATCAGCAAAGCTATCAAAACGAATGAAGAGTTTCAAGTTTCCAAACAATTCTGGTCTTATCTGGTCAATAGCAAACTGATCCGTAATCCGCAGGACTTTATCTCACCGCTGCCTCATATGAGTCTAGTACAAGGGGCGCAAAATGTAGCATTTTTGAAGAAACGCTTTGAAGCACTAACGAATAATCCATTGTTTCAAGGGATGGAATTTTCCGATGATCCGGCTAAATTGGCGGAATGGATTCCACTTATTATGAAAGATCGGGAATTGAATGAACCTATCGCAGCAACAAGAATTGAATCAGGCACTGATGTCAACTTTGGCGCGTTAACGCGTAACTTGTTTGCTCACCTAAAGGATCAAAACGTCGATATCATGTACAAACATAGCGTGGATGATATCAAACGTGCGAGCGACGGCTCTTGGGAGCTCAAAGTACGGAACCTTGATAGCGGTAACGTCGACCACCACTCGGCCAAATTCGTCTTTATCGGTGCAGGCGGAGGAAGTCTCCATTTGCTGCAAAAATCCGGTATTCCGGAAGGAAGAGGGATTGGCGGATTCCCGGTAAGCGGGATATTCATGGTATGTCAGAAACCGGAAATTGTCGACCAGCATTTTGCAAAAGTATACGGCAAGGCGCCGGTGGGTGCTCCTCCGATGTCGGTTCCGCATTTGGATACGCGATTTATCGATAAGAAAAAATCGTTATTCTTTGGACCGTTTGCCGGCTTCTCACCGAAGTTCTTAAAAACCGGCTCCATGTTTGACTTAATCACTTCCGTCAAAACGGATAATCTTGTAACGATGCTCGCGGCAGGCAGCAAAAACATGTCATTGACCAAATACCTGATCAAGGAAGTTATGTTATCCAAAGAGCAGCGTATGGAAGCTTTGCGTGAATTTGTCCCTAACGCCAAAAGCGAAGACTGGGAACTGGTGGTTGCTGGCCAGCGCGTGCAGGTTATCAAAGATACAGCTGCCGGCAAAGGAACGCTTCAATTCGGAACGGAGCTTGTTAGCGCCGCTGATGGTTCAATAGCAGCTTTGCTTGGTGCTTCTCCGGGGGCATCGACAGCCGTTTCCGTTATGCTTGACTTAATCAAAAAATGCTTCCCGCAACAGGTCAAAGCTTGGGAACCAAAAATCAAGGAAATGATTCCTTCGTTTGGCGTTTCGCTATTAAAAAACCCTGAGCTTATCAAACAAATTGATTCTTCAACAGCACGGGCGCTTGGTTTAGTTGAAAACTTGCCGTTAAAGGTAGCAAGCCGCACCGTATCATAATAACCGGTGGTACACGGACTTAAGGGTTAAGCGAAAGCTTAACTCTTATTTTGTTTTGGTGGTGAAACGAAAAAAGAACCTTTCCAACCACCTAAGTGGAAGGAAGGTTCTTTCAAGATGCAAGGATGCGATTAGCAAGTTACCATCCAACCGTGCTTATCCGCGATACGGCCGTACTGGATGCCAGTGATCGTGTCGTAAAGCTTATGGACGAGCTCACCGATCTCGCCATTGTTAATAACCATGGGAGTGCCCTGCCACAGCAGGCTGCCGATAGGCGAAACAACGGCGGCTGTGCCTGTGCCGAAGGCCTCTTCCAGCGTGCCATTTTCATACGCTTGCACGATTTCGTCGATGGAGATTTTCCGCTCCGTGACAGGGATGCCCCAATCGTTCAGCAAGTGGATGATGCTTTTGCGAGTAATGCCTTCCAAGATCGAGCCGCTAAGGCTTGGCGTCACGACTTCGCCGCTAATTTTGAAGAAGACGTTCATGCTGCCGACTTCCTCTAAGCTTTTCTTGTCGATAGCGTCCAGCCACAGCACCTGCGCGCAGTCATGCTCTTTAGCGAGCACTTGTGCCTTCAAGCTGGCTGCGTAGTTCCCAGCAGCTTTGGCACCGCCAGTACCGCCTTGAACCGCTCTGGCGTAATGGCTTTCTACGAGAATTTTGACGGGTTGAAGCCCTTCCTCATAGTAAGCGCCTACCGGCGACATAATGACAACAAAGGAGTAGCGCGAAGAAGGACGCACGCCAAGGCCGGCTTCAGTAGCAATCACGAAGGGACGAATATAGAGAGACGCACCTTGTTTGCTTGGTACCCAGTCAGCGTCGACACGCACGAGCTCTTGAATGGCGTTTACGATGAAGTCCTCATCGATTGGTGGCATATTAAGCCGTTCGCTGGAACGGTTGAGCCTTTTGGCATTTTGGTCCGGACGGAAAATTTGAATTTCTCCGTTCGCGGTACGAAAAGCTTTTAACCCCTCAAAAACAGCTTGCCCATAATGAAAAATCATCGCGGCAGGGTCATAAGAGAGCGGGGCATAAGGAACGATCCGCGGATCGTGCCAACCTTGTCCTTCTACGTAGTCCAGCACAAACATATGGTCTGTAAAGATACGCCCAAAGCCTAGGTCATCCTGGACGCCTGGTTTTGTTTTGAGGTGCGGATTGCGTTCAAATCGAATTTGTCCATACATGGGCAAGTAACCACCTTTCGTTTACGATCTTAATCGTTATTCTATACTATAGAAAAATAACAATCATTGATCAATTGGGAAATATCAATTACGATCATAGTTAATCGCTATGAACGGGGGCTAAGAGGATGGATTATCGGTTATTGGCCTACTTTTTGGCAGTTTGCGAAGAACTGCATTTCACGAAAGCCGCAGAGAAGCTGGGAATCAGCCAGCCCACATTAAGCCAACAAATTCGCATCTTGGAGCAGCGGATCGGTTCGCCTCTTTTTCAGCGCATCGGCAAAAAGGTTTATGTGACAGAGGCCGGAGAGATTTTGCTTAAGCACAGCCGCAATATTTTTCATGAGCTGGAGCAAGCGCAGGCTGCTTTCAACGAGATTCAAGGGATGCAGCGGGGGCGGCTGCGTATTGGCTGCTCGGGCAATCATCTGCTGACGGCTACGATTATGGCTTTCCATGCTGAGTATCCGAAAATAGAACTGTCTGTAGCTGAACTGGCTACCGAAGAGACGATAGAAGGGCTGCTGAACAATCAGCTGGATCTAGGCGTTGTTTTTTTGCCGGAAGAGGATGAGCAGTTGGTTCGTATTCCCTTGTATAAGGAAAAACTGCTGCTAGTCGTCTCGAAAGATCACCCGTTGTCTAACGCCGAGGCGATCCGGTTGGAGGATCTTGTGCAGCTTCCAGTCGCCATGCTGCCTAAGAAATTTTATGTCCGGCATATGATAGAGGCATGCTGCGAGCAGTCAGATTTGCTATGTAAGCCGGTGTTGGAGCTGTCCACTCTGGAATCTTTGCTGCAAATGGCTAAAAATCATGTGTGCGGTGCGGTTTTACCCGGCTCCTATTTGGAAGGTATTCAGAGCAGTGAGATCCGCTGTATTCCCATTATGGATCCTGTGCCGCAAAAGGATGTTGGCATCGTATATCGCAAGGATATGTTCTTGTGCCAGACGACCAAAACTTTCATGAAGCAAGTCACGCAGCAATTCCTAAGCGAAAACAAAGATGTTACTTCATAACCTAGATTCACATTTAAATGAGGGATACCGATCAATGGAACACATCTATATTTACGCCTGCCATGAAGACGAGCAGGCGCTATGTCAGTTAGAGCTGCGCACCTTACTGGGCGCAGGAACCGTGCTCGGCGCGGGCTACGCCGTCAGCCCGCGCTGCGTGGAACCGAGCCGCAGCCCGTTCCTGAAGCTGCGGCTGGATGTTCGGTACGAGGCCGGCAGCCTGCCGGAACTGGCCTCGCAGGTCGAGACGTTGACCGTACGCGGGTCAACGTTCAAGGTTGTGTTCGCGGAGACGGATACCCCGGTCAGCTATGACCGGCGGCGGGACGTCGAACGCGAACTAGGCCGGCATCTCCGCGGCAAAGCCGAGATGCGGAAGCCGGAGCAGTGGTTCGCCGTGACGCAGCTGGGGGACCGCTGGTTGTTCGGCGACTGCTCCTACGGCGAAGCCGTCTGGCTTCAGCATCAGCAGAAGCCGCAGAACTACTCCACCGCCCTGAGTACGCGCGTAGCGCGAGCGGTGGTGAACATCGCCGTGCCCGTCATAGCGGGCACGCGGGTCATTGACCCGTGCTGCGGCATCGGCACGGTGCTGGTGGAAGCGATGTCGATGGGCATCGACATCGTTGGCAATGACATGAACCCGCTGGCGGTGCGCGGCGCGCGGGTGAATCTGGCCCACTTCGGCATGCCGAACGTGGTCACGCTTGGTGACATGCGGTCGCTGGGCCTGCCAGCGGCCTCCCTTGTCTCTGCTGTCCCAGCTGCTGGCAGCGCAGAGAGCCGCTATGACGCGCTGATCCTGGACATGCCGTACAACTTATGCTCGAAGCTGCCGGAGGACGAGCAGCTGCAAATGCTGCAGTCAGCTCGCCGCTTGGCACAGCGTGCGGTCATTATTACGACGGAGCAGATTGATCCGCTGATCGAGCAAGCGGGCTTTCACATAGCAGAGCGCTGCGAAGTCAATAAAGGAAAGTTTAGCCGACAAATTATCGTCTGCGTTTAACTGAACATTTTCCCCAGCGGGCCCTCTTCGGCAATGATGTCTTGAATGGCATACACAGAAATAGGGAAATAAAGAAAACCGTACACATAAGCTGCCAGTTCGTAAACTTGAAAATAGATGACGAGTGCTTTATCCGCGATATAAAAATCCTGATCCGGCCGAATCGCTTTGAAATCTACCAGTAAGGGAATATCTCGCAGTTTAATTTCAGCTTTAATCATTTCGCTGAGCTTGCCGACATAATCGCTGCCCGGCTTAAACAAATCTTTTAACGCATAAGCCTGACCGGTTTCTGTATTGAAAGTTAAAGCATTTTGAATCGTAAGGCCATGAGCGCCGCCGGAAAACGCATAATTCCATAAGGTCAGGCTGAGTACCCCTCGCTGATTGTTTTTCAGTTCGTAGTAGGCTGTAACGTCTGTCTTCGGATTTTGGGGGTAGCCTTGATCGTAAAGCTGCTTGTTAACGGCATTAACAATCGCCACGTTCATGGCGCGCTCCGCGGTGTAAGGCGTGTGATGAATAACGGCGGGGTAGAGCAGTTTTAATTTGTCGTTGAGCATCTGGTAGGTTTGTATACTTACAGGGTGATCTAATCCGTCCATACGTAACATCCATCCCTAATGTTTTTGCTACAATTTATTCCGTCGATGGGCGATTGGTTCATGGGGATGGAGGTAGAGATGCTAGTCCTGCTGCGTATAAAAAGAGCTCTCCCCAGGTCCGGATTGACCTGTCGGGAAAGCTCTTTTAGTGTTTGTCCCTAAGGGCAAACGGTACTCAAGTAAAAATAGCGTTGCACTACTCTTCAGAGGATGTTTCCTCATTGGCATCGGCTGTTGAGCTTTGCAGCATGGAGCTTAGCTCTTCCACCTGCTGCTGCGCTTGGCTGTCTTCCGCATTGGCCTGGGCCGCGTTGATGGCGTGGCTTACCACATCGTTTTGATTGTTCGTTGACATGAACACTCACCTCCTCATTTTTCAACCAACTAAGTATGCCTCCATGTTTCCTGAATTATACAAATAATTTCCATCTTTTTTGATATCATTTGGTAAATGACCATAGGAAATAACTATAAAGCACGCCAAAGAAATATATTTCACAAATAGAGTAAGGAGGAGCATAATAGAAGAAAATGGAAAGGTGGAGAGCGCAATGGGGAAATCATTTGAGGCCATATTGCCGGAACATGAGGCGTTTATTGCCAAGCAGCACATCTTTTTCGTAGGATCGGCACCGCTGTCTGGGGATGGGCATGTAAATTTATCACCGAAAGGCCATGACGTTCTGCGCATTATGAATGCAAATGAAGTGGCCTATTTGGATTTAACGGGGAGCGGGAATGAAACGAGCGCGCATCTCGAAGAGAACGGAAGGATAACGGTTATGTTCACCGCATTCGAAGGACCGCCAATGATTCTGCGCTTATACGGGCAGGGGCGCGTCATTCTACCGGAAACCCCGGAATGGGAGGCGTTAGCCCCCATGTTCACTATGCTGCCTGGAGTCCGGCAAATCATCGCTGTCAAAGTCCATGAGGTCAAGACCTCCTGTGGCTTCAGCGTTCCCTTTTATAATTACGAAGGTGAGCGGAATACGCTGCAGAAATGGGCTGTAAATAAAGGGGAAGAAGGACTGTTGGCGTATTGGCAGGAGAAAAACATGATCAGCATGGACGGCATGCCGACACCACTTGGGGAAAAGTTATCCACAGGTAACCTTTAACTTTCTCTTTTTCAGCTAAAATGTTTCCGCAGCGCTTCAGGCGCTTCCACGCTTTTGCGTGTCGTGCTGTCCATTGTCACGCTGGTTACCAGAGCATCTGCGCACAGCTCCCCTTGCTCGTTATAAATTTCTTGCTTCAGCACATAGCTGGAGCGTCCCATTTTATCCGGGCGGCAGGTAATGGTGAGGTGTTCGCCTTGTTTGCATTCTTTTTTGTAATTAATGTTGATGTTCACCGTTACGGTTTGGATGCCCATCGAGCCGAAGGTCTCGTAGGATAGTTGGGAAAGTTCGTACCATTCCTCACGGCCCCACTCCAGATACTCCAAATATTTGGCGTTGTTGACGTGGCCGTTCACATCGATTTCCGTCGAGCGGACGATGATAGCAAGTCTGGATTCCATGCGTGAGAGCTCCTTTGGATACCCTGTACAGGGCACATGTTTTATTAGTTATCCTTGATTATAGCTTGTTTGCAAGGGAGAAAACCAGTTTATGGCTCATAGCGTTCCATCATTTGGGCAAACTATGCTTCATGTGTTTGACGCTAGCCATTGGCTGGTTAACAGAAGGTATTGGCGGTCAGCGCCTACATAGGAGGATGATTGGTTTGGAGCAGCAATTCCGGATTGAACGAGATACAATGGGGGAAATCAGAGTACCTGTGGATAAGTTGTGGGGCGCTCAGACGCAGCGCAGCTTTGAGAATTTCAAGATTGGGACCGAGCGGATGCCGGAGCGGTTAATAGCTGCTTTTGCGTTATTGAAAAAAGCGGCCGCTATTGTTAACCGTGAGCTTGGCGGGTTAACGCCGGGGAAAGCAGACGCCATCGCGCAGGCGGCAGATGAAATCGTGCAGGGCCGCTGGAGCGGCGAGTTCCCGCTCGTTGTCTGGCAGACCGGCAGCGGAACGCAGTCGAACATGAACGTCAACGAGGTGATTGCGCATCGCGGCAGCGAATTGCTTGGGGATGGAGCGCGCATCCATCCCAACGACGACGTGAATCGTTCGCAGAGCTCGAACGATACGTTCCCTACCGCGATGCACGTGGCCGGCGTTCTCGCGGTGGAGCAAGAGCTGCTGCCTGCGCTAGAGCTATTGCAGGCAACGCTGCACAGCAAGATGGAGGCCTATGCCTCCATCGTCAAAATCGGCCGCACCCACCTGCAGGACGCCACCCCGCTGACGCTGGGGCAGGAGATCAGCGGCTGGTGGGCGATGCTGGAGCAGAGCGCGCGCATGGTGCGCAGCAGCGTGGATACGATGCGCGAGCTGGCCATTGGCGGCACCGCGGTGGGCACCGGGCTGAACGCGCATCCGGAATTCGGCGCGCGCGTTGCCGAGCAGCTCTCGAACGAGACGGGCACGAGCTTCGTCTCGGCGGCGAACAAGTTTCATGCGCTGACCAGCCATGATCAGATCGTGTACGCTCACGGCGCGCTGAAGGCGCTCGCGGCGAATTTGATGAAGATAGCCAACGATGTACGGTGGCTATCGAGCGGTCCCCGCTGCGGGATCGGCGAAATCACGATCCCGGAGAACGAGCCCGGCTCTTCGATCATGCCGGGCAAGGTGAACCCGACCCAGAGCGAAGCGATGACGATGGTCGTGTGCCAAGTCATGGGCAACGATGCGGCCATTGGCTTCGCCGCCAGCCAGGGCAATTTCGAGCTGAACGTGTTCAAGCCCGTCATCATCCACAACTTCCTGCAGTCCGTCCGGCTGCTGGCCGATAGCATGCGCTCGTTCAACGACAATTGCCTCGTGGGGATGGAGCCGAATCGCGAGGTGATTCAGCGCAATCTCGAGCAATCGCTCATGCTGGTTACGGCGCTCAACCCGTATATCGGGTATGAGAAAGCCGCCAGCATTGCGAAGCAAGCCCACAAGGAAGGGCTGACGTTGAAAGAGTCAGCCGTGCGCAGCGGCTACTTGACGGCGGAGCAGTTCGATACTTACGTGCGGCCGGAGGATATGGTGCAGCCGAAATAACAAAACGGTTGAACAGCGCATTGTGTGCTGTTCAACCGTTTTTTTTACAATTTGCGAAGAGGCATGATGTTGACGTAGTTATCTTCGAACCTAACCTTGGCTTCGATCTGGTAAATATCTTTAAGAAATTCAGCTGTTATGACTTCCTTGGGATTTCCTGTTTGCTGGATTTCGCCCCTTTTCATAGCGACGAGGTAATGGCAGTAATTCGCAGCTTGCTGAAGATCATGAAGAACCATAACAATCGTTATCCGATAAGCTTCGTTGATCTTCACGAGCATTTCCATGACATCCAGCTGATGGGCGATATCAAGGAAAGTAGTCGGTTCATCGAGTAAAATAATCGTCGTTTTTTGAGCGAGTGCCATCGCAATCCGCGCCTTTTGCTGTTCGCCCCCAGACAGGGCATGAAACATGCGGTTTTCATGCCTCTGCGTGTGCGTAACCTCCATGGCCCATTGAACAATCTCTCGATCCTCCTGATTCATATGGTCAAATAATCGTTTGTATGGCGAGCGGCCATACGCGACGAGTTCGCCTACGGTTAGATTCGGTATCGTATGTTTGGATTGCGTCATGAGCGCGATTGTCCGCGCAAGTTCAATTGTTTTAAAACGCTGCAGGGGCTTATCCTGTACAAAAACTTCTCCCTGATCAGGCGTCAATAGACGGGTCATCGCTTGCAGTAAAGTCGACTTGCCGGAGCCGTTAGGCCCTACGATAGCTGTGATTTTTTCAGAAGGAATGGAAAGCGTCACATTCTGAAGTTGAAAACCGCCAACATGGAGGTGTACCTGCCTCGTTTCAATTGCAGACATTACATGATCCTCCGCTTCTTCAACAAGTATAAAAAGAATGGCGCACCCAGCCCCGCAAGCAAAATGCCGACAGGAAGTTCAATCGGATCAAACCACGATCGCGCCACGGTATCGGCAAGAACGACGAGGGCCGCTCCGCCCAGAATGGATAACGGGAGTAAATACCGATAATCGTCCCCAATCAGCAGGCGAATGGCATGAGGAACAATCAAGCCGACGAAGCCCACTAAGCCTGCTACGCTGACAGCAGCCCCCGCTAATAAGGAAGACAACAGGATAATAAGGAGCCGTTGAAGTTCGACTTTCTGGCCTAATAACTGCGCAGTATGATCACCCAACTGCAGCAGATTGGAGGGTTTGATCATCAAGGCGGACAAACCGAGACCAATGAGCGCGTAGGGAGCCATAAATGCCAAGTGATGCCAGCTTCTCCCGCTCAGTCCGCCCGCCAACCAAGGCAAAATAGCCTGAACACGGTCGCTGAATAGAACCATGACACCACTTGTTGCAGCCCCTAGCAGAGCATTGATAGCGACTCCGGCCAAAATAATTTTGAGTGGCGAGGAACCTTTATCCCATGCCAGCAAATAAATGAAAATGGAAGTGATGAAGGCTCCGAGAAAAGCGGCAATAGGCAGCAAATAGCTGTATTGCGGAAAAATAATCATGGTGACAACCGCGGCAAGACCTCCGCCGGCCGAGACGCCAATGACCCCTGGGTCGGATAAGGGATTTTTCATGGCGCCTTGGAGTAAGGCACCGGACGCAGCCAAGCATGCACCGACGAGCAATCCGATGAGCACCCTTGGAAGTCGGAGATTCATAACGATTTTCTCGTGTAAAGGCGATCCCTCCGCCATGAAGACGGCCCAGATTTCGCTGAGCGAGATATGCACGGAGCCGTAAGTTAATCCATAGATGGACACGAGAGCGACAAGGATAGGAGCGACAATAAAACTTAGTTTTCTTCTAGTATCACGCTGTTGTATGTTCATAGTTATTTAACAGAAAGGAGAAGCTTCTGCATCAGCGTAAGGGATTCAATGACGCGTGTTCCCGGATTGGAGCCGAACAGATCGGATGGCAGCACTTCAATGCGATTATTTTTAACGGCGTCCAAACTGTTCCATGCTGCGTTCATCTGCATCTCCTTCAGAAAACCCTCCTTCACTTTGTCTGTATCTCCATGTGCCATAAAGAAAATGACCTGTGGGTTCGATTTTATAATTTTCTCGGTATTTAGCTGCGCATATTGCGGATATTTATCCAGGCTTGGATAGTCTGACGCAATGTTCTCCCCGCCTGCGATCGAGAGAATATCACCGCTCAGCGAATTGTTAAGAGCAGCCATATAGGTGCGGGGAGCACCGTAAACAAGCAGAGCGCGTATCTTTGCTGAAGGCTGATTTTTTTGCAACTCACTAATTTTCTTATCAATGGCTTGAATTTGCTCGTCGGCACGCGTTTTTTTGCCCAGCACTTCGCCGAAAAGCCCAATTTGTTTTTTGATTTCTGGTACACTGTTGGCATCCGTCAAAATCATCTTGGAGCCGAGTGCCTCGACGGCAGGCACGTCTTTCAGGTTCAACGGGTTATTGCCCAGAACGACATCCGGCTGGACGAGCGCCACTTTCTCCATGTCCATGCCGTGAGGCGTCCCGATCTGTTCAGCGCTAGCCGCTTCTTTGATGGTAAGAGGGGCAGTGGATGTAGGTCTGCCTACCAATTGGCCGCCAAGCGCGTATACAATATCCATTTCACCGTTGCTAAGAGCAGCAACTTTCGTCGGAATCTTGGAGAAAGTCACTTTGCGGCCGGAAAAATCTGTAACGGAAAGGGAGCCGCTGCTCGCTTGCTGGTTGGTATCCGAAGACTGTGGGGGAGGAGTGGAACAACCCGCTAACATGCCAACCAGGATTGTGCTTAATAAGAGAAAATGAACTCTTTTCATAAAAGATGACCTCCAGATATTTTAAGAAAATGATGTGACCGATTCATATGACAGCACCTTTAAAATGATAATGAAAATCATTATCAAAAGTCAATCGTAATTTTTTATAATAAATCTAGGGGTTTAGAATGTATTGACAATTTTCATTAGGCTAGGCTAAGATTAAACCATAAACCAATTAATAATGATTATCATTCTCTATTAACAAGCGACTTCTGCTATCTTAGCATTCGACTTGCAAATGGGGTGTTGCGAAGTAATAGAATAGAAAGCCTATTCTTTTTTTTTGCTGTTTATTGATAATGATTATCATTATCTTAATTCCCAAGGATGATGAAAGGAGGGGAAAGAACATGAAAAAATGCTTATCCATCTCGGCTTCACTTTTAATGATGCTGATCTTCGTAGTGCTCATTAACGTGCCTGTAGCGAAGGCTGCTGCTCCTGCAGATGGGACGTACTCCATTGGATATACAGTTCTTCAAGGAGATAATGACTCTGCTTCCATGGCTAACGATTACTGGGAAAAGCCAGCGATTCTCCATGTGAAAAATGGGGAAATGACCATGCAAATGACATTGAATCACAGTTCATGGGTTACGGTTTTTAAAGTGGACAATGACGGAGGTTTCGCGGATACCCAAGTGCTAAAAAGCGATAGTGCCGATGATACGCGGATGGTTCAGTTTAAAGTGAAGGATGTATCGAGTCCGCTCAAAGCCAAAATCCATGTGACGGTGAAATCCGTCGATTACGATCATGATTATACGATTCGCTTTGCTTTTGACGCGAAGAGTATGAAAGCACTGAGCACCGCTGAAGCAAAGTCCGACACGGCTGCAAACGTAACGCCAAAAGCGAAGAGTGACAGCCCGGTTCCCGCAGCAGCTCCCGCTGTTAATACGGAGCATAAGAAGTCTGCGGTAGTGAATCCGCAAACCGGGGACACGACGCCAGTTACTGTATTGGTCGCTTTGTTAGTGATCTCATCATTTATTTTAATCCGCAAGTTCGTAAAGCCTTAACTCAGCAATTACGATTTCAGGACGAAGGAGAGTAATCATTTTGAAGAATCGATTAAGGAAAGTCGGAACGATCTTTCTGATGTTTTTTGTGCTGTTAAGCACGCTGCATTTCCCGCTAAGTCAAGACTCTGTAGCTCATGCAGCCACCAGTAATATAAATCTTCCAGACGGGGAATACCCAATTAAATTTACTTTATACAAAGACGGTACGAATGAACCGTCGATGATGCAGAGTTATGCTGACTCCGATAGCGGTCGTTTAACTGTGAAAGACGGAGCAGTGAAGGCTTCTTTCACATTAAATCACAGCTCATGGATTACATCGTTTATGACTGCGTTGAATGGCAATCTGGTTGAGGCTGCGACACTCGACTCTAATCAGTCAGAAAACACGAGAACGGTTCAATTTGCAGTAGCGGACTTGTCGCTCCGACTAGATGCCAGAGTCAAAGTGGATGTACCTGAGTTTAATATCCATGAAGACCAGCCTTTGCAAATCGGTTTTGATACAGAAGGTATCACGCCACCCGAACAAACGCCAGTTGATAAAACAAACCTGAATCAATTGATTGTTACAGCGCAAGCGAAACAAAGCGGAGCGCAAGAAGGCATCTATAACGGCCAATATCCGGCTAATGCGATAAGCGCCTTGCTGGCTGAGATCACGACGGCGAAGGCTGTAGCTGAGAATGCGAATGCTACGCAGGCTCAAGTAAACGATGCTTTGAGCAAGCTGCAAACCGCAGTTGCGACATTTGACGCTTCCGTGATAACCAATAATCCAAAGCCAGGAAATGTGAGTGCTGGCGTTTATCACATTTATTTTTCGGCATTAAATGCAACGGATCCGACGAAAACCTCTTCGATGGAATCATATTTCGTAAAACCGGCGAGATTGACGGTGGACGAAAATGGGAAGAAAACGATTCGGTTTACGGTCATTAAGAGCACGGATACGGACTCGCTGAAAACGAAGGATCAGCATGGGCAGTTCGTGGAAATGAACGTTGTCAGCACCAATACGGCAGCTAACACAAGAGAAGTTGAATTTGAAATAGCTGATTTGACTCAAAATGTAGCTGCC
Source organism: Paenibacillus violae (assembly GCF_032461945.1). NCBI lineage: Bacteria > Bacillati > Bacillota > Bacilli > Caryophanales > Paenibacillaceae > Paenibacillus > Paenibacillus violae. The sequence continues at coordinate 149,069 of NZ_JAWCUD010000012.1, read as the reverse complement.
AGAGTGCATAACACGATAGCGCCACCTCAATACGCTACAAACGACTTCCAGTTTAAATTCGATACTGGCAACATCGTGCCGTTTATCGCAGACGGCGTATACAGCATTCCTTTTCAAGCGTTGAACGCAACGAACCCAAGCAAAGAATCCAGCATGAAAAGCTATTTTGTAAATCCTGCAACTTTATCCGTTCAGCAGGGGAAAAGAAAAGTGATTATGACGGTGCTGAAAAGCACGGATACAGATGTTATTCAGACCCAATTGAATGGACAGATGGTTGATGCCGTGGTTACAAGCCAGGATGCATCAGCCAATACGAGAGTCATTGAATTTGAAGCGAGGGATCTCTCGTCCAATATCCTTGCTTACGTACATAACACGATAGCGCCGCCGCAATATGCAGGCAATAACTTTTTGTTTAAATTTGATCCTAATGGCATTGTAGCAAAGTCACAGATTGCTGAGTTAATCGGCGCGCCAACTGTGGAGCCAAAGCAAGTGTTGGATCTGAATTTCAGAGTTACAGGCGTGAGCCAAAGCGTCTATCAACAAGTATATAGTCAAGAAATGACACTGACTTACGATTCGAACCTGCTTGAACTCGATAAAGCGAAATCCAAGTCGCTGATTGATAATTTCTCCTTAGGGTATACCGATCAAGCTGCTGGTCAGCTGAAGTTGACTTTAACAGGCGCTAGCGGAAAAAGCTTTGATGCCAACAATATGTATCTAATGCTCGAATTCAAAGCCAAGTCGGTTACCCAATCGACTTATGCTCCAGTGACATTGACGAATATCGAGCTTGCGAACAGTGAGGGTAACAAGTTAAAAGTAACGGATGTCTCTTATTCCATTACCATTCTTCCATCAAATAAAACGAAGCTGAATCTAGCGCTTACAGGCGCGCAAGATAAGCACGACACAGCGGAGGAAGGTATTTATAACGGCCAATTCCCGGCTAGTGCGATAAGCGCTCTGCAAACTGCCATTACGACTGCGCAGGTTACTGCAAATAATGCGGATGCAACGCAAAAGCAAGTAGATGATGCTTTAACCAAACTGCAAACGGCAGTTACGGCTTTTGATGCTTCGGTGATTACAAACAATCCTAAGCCGACACAGCCTGGGCAGCCTGGTCAACCTGAAGACGGATCCTACAAAATTAAATTCAATCTGCATAAGGACGGAACGAATGAAACGTCATTGATGGAGAATTACGCTGATTTAACGAGTGGACGCCTGAAAGTTCAGAATGGGAAAAAGATGGTCTCCCTTACGCTGAAAAACAGCTCTTGGATCACATCTTTCAAAACGGAACGAAACGGGACTCTGGTAGAGACAACGACACTTACCTCCAATCCATCCGAGGATACGAGATACGTTCAATTTGAAGTTAACGATTTGTCGGTGAAGCTGAACGCAAGAGTCGTGGTTGATGTGACAGGTGTTGTTCACGAAGATCAGCCTTTGCAAATTGCCTTTGATGCGAGCAGCTTGACACCGATCTTGCCTCTCGATCAGCCGCTTCCAGAAGGCAATTACAATGTAAGTTTGTACGGCAGCGCGCTCGGCGGTGTTATAGCTCCGGTAAGTTCCTACCTGGATAACACGAGCAGATTAACCGTTCAGAATGGCAAGAATGTGATGTTCTTTAAGCTGAAAAACGGGACATCGATCACGAAGCTGCAGTTAGTACATCCGGATCAAACTACAGAGGACATTTTACCTGCGGTAGCCATGAAAAGTTCAGACCTTGTTACTGTTTTATCGGCTTCCCAAGAAGTGAAATACGAATTGCCGAATTTAACATCGGCCTATAACCTGTTTTTATCCGCAACAGAGAACGGTCAGACAGTCAATCCAAGTTATCAAATTAGCTTTAGCGATGCTACGTCCGCAGGTACCAGTCCTGTAGATCCTGTAGATCCTGTAGATCCAGTGGACCCAGTGGACCCTGTTGATCCTGGGACGTCTCCGGGCACAGGTACAGGTCCTAGTACACCATCCGTACCTTCCAATATCCATGGGATTGCAGACGGCACATACAGCATCGACTATAAAATTCTTAAATATGGCACTACGGAAAGATCGGTTATGCAGGACTATGTTGTAACGCCTGGTACGTTAACCGTGAGCAGCGGTAAGATGCTCGTGTCGTTTACACTGAAGCAAAGCAAAGAAACGACAGATTTCCAAGTACAGTTTGATGGAAGCTTAAGAGATACCGATGTTATAAGCAGAGACGACACCAAAAATACGCGTGTGATTCAATTCCCTGTGGCTGATTTAACGGTCAGAACCATGGGTTGGGTGAAAGTAAATTGGCCGGAACTTAACTATAACCATTCTTACGATGTTGATCTTACATTTGATAAATCCAGTATTGTACGCGTACAATCGCCTGGCGAAGTTAAACCCGTGGTTGTAAAACCGTTAAGTGTAGTCTATATGCCTGGCGACTATTCGGTTGATTTCAACATCATCCTGCGTGGAAGTACTCAGAAGTCCATTACGAATGAGTTCGTGAAGCATCCGGCTATTTTGACGATTGTTGATGGCAAAAGCTATGTATATCTCACCGTAACGAAGAGCAAAGAGGCACCGGGCTTCAAAATTCAGTTAGAAGATGGAACGCTTGCCGATGCTGAAGTTGTTAGTACGAATGACGCTGAGAACAGCAGAGTCATCCGCTTTGCTGTGAAGGACTTTGCTCTGGAAACAAAGATTTATGCTCAGGTCAAAATGGACTGGGCCGGTCATTATACAGGGGATTACGATGTGCAGTTGGTGTTTAATGGAAACGACATCAAACCTTACGTCAAGCAAGACGATGAAACTAATGGCAATCAGCCGGAAGTGAAGAAGTGGGCGGATATTCAAGGCCATTGGGCTAAAGCCGCTATTGAGAAAGCGATTGATCTAGGTATCGTCAGCGGCTATGAGGATGGTCAATTCCGTCCTAACGGTCAAGTGACGCGCGCTGAATTTGCCGTGATGCTGGGCAACGCGTTGAAGTTGAAAGCAGCGGACGGTTCGCTCGCATTTAGTGACCTTGATCAAATTCCAGCTTGGGCGAAGCCGAGCTTGTCGGCAATAGCCGGAATGCAGATCATTAATGGCTATGAAGATGGTTCGTTCCGCGCTGAACAAAACATTAACCGATCTGAATTGGTTGTTATGATTGTTCGTGCATTAGGTTTGTCCACAGCAGGAAATACCGCGTTAACCTTTACGGATGCTGCTGAAATCCCGCAGTGGGCACAATCCGCTGTAGCGGAAGCCTACCGTCTGGGATTGGTTAGCGGCCGTGAGAACAATACGTTTGCTCCGAACCTGAGCGCTAGCCGGGCGGAAGCAGTTACTTTGGTTTTGGCAATGCTAAAACAAGCGGAATCCAAGTAATTAAGAGAATGAGGTAAGAAAGGGGATACCAGTTTACTGGTGTCCTCTGTAATTTTTAAGGGGAAGGATGTAGAACCGGGCATGAATAAGAGAATGGGAGCCATACTGCTTGCCGGTATGTTGGTTATGACAGCGGGCTGCTCGTCAGGAACGCCCTCGGACAGCAACACAGCTGCTTCTCAGACAGCGGCTCCGGCTGCTGATGTGCAGAGCGAGAAGCGGGTTATTGCGACTACGGTTGCGGCTGCGCAAATTATGGATGCGTTGGAGATGGATTTGGTCGGCGTCCCTACTAGCACGAAGGAGCTTCCTAACCGTTACGACGGGGCAACCAAAGTCGGAAATCCGATGAGTCCCAATATGGAGGTCGTGAAATCGTTGGATCCGACAGACGTACTGTCGGTGACGACATTAGAATATGATTTGGCCCCGGTATTTAAAAATGCTGCTGTCGATGCGACTTTTCTTAATTTCACAAGTCTGGACAAGATGAATAAAGAAATTATTGCGCTCGGCGATAAATACAATCGCCAGAAGCAGGCTCAGGCAATCGTCGCGAAGGTTCAAGACAAGCAAAAGGAAATCAATCAGAAGATTGCTGGCAAGAAGCAGCCAAGCGTGCTAATTTTGCTTGGCGTGCCGGGGAGCTATCTGGTTGCAACGGAGAACTCTTACATCGGAGATCTTGTTAAGCTGGCTGGAGGCATCAATGTGGTGCAAGGAGAGAAAGTCGAATATTTGGCATCGAACACGGAATATTTGCAACAGGCGAATCCGGACATTATTTTACGAGCGGCCCATGGGCTGCCGGATGAAGTCATTAAAATGTTCGATAAGGAATTCCAGAAGAATGATATATGGAAGCATTTTGAGGCGGTTCAGCATAATCGGGTTTATGATTTGCAGGAGGATTTGTTCGGAACAACGGGGAATCTTGCCGCTACGGAAGCCCTTGATGAGCTTGTGAAAATGCTGTATCCAACAAATAGGGATGAATAAAGGAAGAGAAGACATGAATAAAATTGGATGGAGCTTGGTTGTCGTTGTCCTCCTGCTTTTCATCGTAACGTTAGTGTCCATAACTACAGGAAGCATTAAGGTAGGTAGCCTTGAATTTATACAAGGCCTTTTTACAGGGGCCAATAAGAAAGTAGAGATTATTAAGGATTTGCGTTTACCGCGAATTATAGTGGCTCTATTCGTTGGAGCAACACTAGCCGTTTCCGGCATTCTGCTGCAAGCTGTCATGAGAAACCCTTTGGCTGACGCTGGGGTGATCGGCATCTCCTCCGGAGCGGGCGTTGTTTCGCTGCTGTTCGTGACGTTGTTTCCGCAGCTGTTTTACTGGCTGCCGATGTTCGCCTTTTTTGGAGGGGCGCTAGCGTGTTTCTTGGTCTATTCCTTTTCCTGGAAGTCTGGTCTGAGTCCGATCCGTATTATTTTGGTAGGTCTCGCCATCAACGCTACTTTTACAGGTTTGGGACAGTCGTTTAATTATCGCGGAAGCTACGCAGTCACCAGTATAAATCAGGCTGTCACCTCGATCTTTACGATGAAGACATGGAATGACGTCCAAGTGATGCTCATCTACGGGACAATCGGTTTGGTGGTAGCCTTCTTTTTATATTCATGGTGCAATATGCTGTCGCTTCAGGATAAATCAGCCCAAAATTTAGGGCTTAGGGTAACTCGGGCACGTTTACTTATTTCTGTAGTGGCCGTAATGCTCGCTGCGGTAGCGACCGCTATTGGCGGAATGATCGCTTTCGTAGGCTTGCTTGTTCCTCACATCGCTCGTTTGCTGGTAGGTTCGGATCATAAAATTTTGATTCCTTTCTCGGCTTTGGGCGGGGCGCTGTTAATTTTATCCGCCGATACGCTGGGGCGCACGGTGCTTGCACCTTCCGAAATTCCCGCCTCCATTATCATGGCTGTTATTGGCGGGCCGTTTTTAATCTTCATGCTGAGAAAGAGTGATCAGATTCGTGGAAATTAACAATATCTCTTTTTCCTATGATAAAAAGAACGATCAATTGAAATCCGTAACGAGTGAGATCGTGAAGGGTAAAATTACGACAATCATTGGCCCCAATGGCTGTGGGAAGTCTACGCTTCTTGGTGTGATGTCGAACAATTATGCGCCTCATACCGGTCAGGTAGTTCTGGATGGCAAAGAGCTAAACATGTATAAAACAAAAGAATTGGCCAAAAAGCTGGCTGTTGTCCACCAGAGCAATGAGGCTCCTTCCGATTTAACAGTTGAAAAGTTAACGAGCTTTGGGAGGTTGCCTCATAGAACCTTATTCGCTCAGGAGAGAAAAGAAGACGAAGAAGCGATTGAGTGGGCGCTGACCTGCACGAATCTGCAAAACAAACGCGCCAAGACCCTGCAGCAATTGTCGGGCGGGGAGAGGCAGCGTGTCTGGATCGCAATGGCAATTGCTCAACGAACTTCCATTTTATTTCTGGATGAACCTACAACGTTCCTGGATATCTACTATCAGATCGAAATTTTGGAGTTAATCAAGAAGTTGAATGTCGATCACGGATTGACGATTGTTATGGTACTTCACGATATGAATCAGGCCATTCGATATAGTGACCGACTTCTCGTCATGAAGAACGGTCAATTGTTTATGGAAGGCGCTCCACATGACATTATGACGGAGTCGATGATCAAATCAGTTTATGGAGTTGACGTCATCGTAAAACATGATCAAGATACGGGTTTATACATGGTGCCTGTCGGGATTTAGAAAATTAAGCAAGAGAAGCCTGTGGTCTAGCCTTGTGACGCTTCTCTGCATAGTCGTTTTTATTGGCTCCACCTTCAAGCTAGCTAACTATGTGTTAGCTAACTCAGAGAATAGCAAAGTGATGAACGAGGCGCGGGAGCTGTATAAGTCTGGAAGCTGGCCTTTGACTCAGCTTGCGCTGACGTCAGGACAGGATCCGAAGACGAAGCCTTCCAAATTCGATCGATTGCTTGAGAAAAATCCAGATACGGTTGGTTGGCTGCGAATCAGCGATACCCAAATTGATTATCCTGTCGTGCAAGCTTCTGATAACGAGTATTATTTGAGCAGAAACTACGAGCGGGAACCCATGGAAGCCGGAAGTATATTTATGGATTTCCGGAACGATGCGAGCGGGGACGAACGTCATACGATTATTTATGGCCATCGGATGAAAAACGGTTCCATGTTCGGGAATTTAAAGAAGTATCTGGACCCGGCATTTTTTCAATCCCACCGGACGTTTATTCATGAAAGCTTACATCAATCCTATCGGGTGGACATTATTGCGGTTTACTATACGACGACTGAATTCAACTATATTCAAACCGATTTTGCCGATGACGCGGAATATGCATCATTCTTGCATACGATTCAGAACCGCTCGATCTATGCGACTAATGAAGCGTTATTAGCAAGCGACTCCATTCTTACGCTTTCTACCTGCGACTACACGCTTGATTCCAAAGATGGAAGACTAGTGATACACGGTAAGCTCACTTCATTGACTGAATAATGCCTACTGAGAGCCGCATGGTATGGTTGTACGCAACACATTCGAAACAAAAAAGGTTGAACAGGAGGTTCTCCTGTCCAACCTTTTTTTATTGAATCGGGTCCGGGATCAGATTCTTCTCGATCAACTCGCTGTTGGTCTTCATGTGCTTCATTTCATTGCCGAGTTTCTTGATCTCGTCCAAATCTTGAGCCATGGAGCTGTTGTTGGCTTCCTCTAAGGTTTTACCGGAGGGGCCGTTACACAGCCGTTCTAGATCAATCAGCTTGTCCAGCGCGATCCGGCGCACCTCCAGCGGAACAAATCTATTCTCCGGAAAACCTGCCTCATGGAAGTGTACAGTGGTATTCCCGTGCTCGGAGGTGAGTGTCGTCAATGTAAGCGGATAGGAGGCAGCTGTAGCCTCACTATAGATATTATATTGATAGACGGCCTTCTCCGTATATTCCACACGTTCTAAACCGAAATCGGTTAGTTGTCGATGCAGCATGTTTTTATCCATTTCATATCACTCCTTTCAAAAACGATGGCTTACTCTTTTAGTGCCGATTATTCGAGTACTCCGGTTTAGCTGACTGCAATGGTTCGGCAATCTCCTGTACCTTAGTGCTAGCTTTCTCACTTGCCTTTTCACCAAATTCTTGCACCTTATCGCCCGCTATTTCGGCTAAGTCCTGTGTTTTATCGCTCAGCTTTTCCGCCATCTCTTCAGTTTTATCAGCAGTCTTGGCGGCCATTTCCTTTGTCTTTTGCCCGAGGGCTGCGGCGAACTGGTTTGTTTTATCGGATAGATTTCGATAGGTCGTTGTGAGGTTGTCTCGCAGTTCTGCTCCCTTTTTCGGGGCTAATAACAATGAGGCTACAGCGCCTATCGCACCACCGATTACCAGGCCTAACAATAGTCCGCTTCTGTTTGTTTCGACAGTTTCACTCATGAGTCATCTCTCCTTCAATTGGGGTATAGTGGGTCATGCCTTATACCAGGTTGTAACCCTATTTTCTTGGTTTGAAACAGGGGAGGTACTTTAAATACCTGGCCGATCATTGATGATGATTGAAATTCTCGCAGGCGGGTAGTACATAGAGAAGCTCTTTGTTTTTGAACTATGGTAAACTAGATGAGGGTTCCAGTTAACTTTTACCCGAAAGGGGTTATGACGATGAGCATTGTCATTGTGGACGATAACGCGACAAATTTACTAATTATTGAAAAAATACTGCTTAAAGCAGGATACACGGATCTTCAAATGGTGTCCTCGGCGAAAGAGCTGTATCAGTTATTAGATATGCATTCCCCCAGTCCGGCAGAGGTGCCGGTAGATCTCATCTTAATGGATATGATGATGCCGGAGATCGATGGCGTAGAGGCCTGTCGCACGATTCAAGCAGATGAGAGGCTGCGGGATATTCCCATTATTTTCGTGACGGCGATGGGGGATTCGAATAAGCTCGCTGAGGCTTTGGATGCAGGGGCGCTTGATTATGTAATGAAGCCAATTAATAAGGTGGAGCTGCTTGCCCGAATCCGTGCGACGCTCCGTTTGAAATATGAGAAGGATTGGCACAAAGAGCGGGATAAGCGGATTAAATATGAGCTGGATTTGGCAAAACAGGTACAGCGCAGCGTGCTCAGCAACCCCATAGAGGAGGAAGATATCCGAATCTCTGCGGTCTATAAGCCATCGTCGGAATTGGCGGGGGACTTCTACGCGTGGTATCCGATTGGACCGAATCGGTATGGTGTTATTTTGCTGGATATGATGGGGCACGGTATTTCGTCTTCCCTGGTGTGTATGTATATTTATTCGGCTTTGAAGGACACCATCACGCATATTTGCGATCCGGAGGGTGTGATGCGCGAGTTGAATGGCAGGATGCATCAGCTGCATCAATCGGACAGTTTGATCAATTATTATTTTACGGCGATCTACTTGGTGCTGGATACGGAGAAACAAACGATTGAGTATGTGAATGCGGGGCACCCCGCAGGCATTGCGGAGTTGGACGGCGAGGTGAAGCTGTTGACGGAAGGCTGCTGCGCCATTGGTTTTTTTGAGGAAATTGAAGTAACGAAAGGCGTAATTCGTTATGAGCAAGAGGCGCGTATTGTATTATTCACAGACGGTCTATCGGAATGGCTGGATGATGAGGAACAGGATGGTATCGCGAAAATACGGCAAGGTCTGCAGTCTTCTGGCAGCGTACACGATCCAGAGGATCTGGTGGAGCGGATCTATCCGCATGACAAAAGCGAGGCTCCACAGGACGATATGTGTCTGGTCATGATTAGCATTTCGTAATTGGCATTTATTAATAAGAAATGGATACATGCACAAGTTCGTCCCATAAATTGGGCGGCTTGTGCATTTTTTGTTTCAATAGGCGATAACGGGGGTAATAAAAGGCATGAAGTTAATCGATGGCGGGGAGGAAAATGGATGACAACGATGACATCGTCACCCAGTTCAGACGCTCTATATTTATTTCATGAGGGTACGCAGTATCAAAGTTATCGGTTTCTGGGCTCTCACTTGGAGGAAAAAGATGCTGTGAAAGGCGTCCATTTCGCCGTGTGGGCACCAAATGCAAAGCAAGTGAACGTATCGGGCAGCTTCAACGGTTGGGATGGCAGGAATCATGGCATGACGGTGTCAGACGGTGTGTGGACACTTTTTATCCCCGAATTGAAGGAAGGTACTTTATACAAATATGAAATTATTACGTCAGAGGATGATTGTTATTTGAAGTCAGACCCTTACGCGTTTTCTTCTGAGCTTAGACCCGGAACCGCTTCCATCGTGACTTCCTTGGAAGGTTATGCTTGGCAGGATGAAGCTTGGCTTGCAGGGAAGACATCTCACCAATTTCTACAGCAGCCGCTTCTGGTTTATGAAGTGCATCTGGGCAGCTGGAAGCGCAAGGAAGACGGCGGCTTCTACAGCTATAGAGAATTGGCGGACGAGTTAGTCGACTATGTCGTGACCCATGGCTTTACGCACATCGAGCTTATGCCGCTTATGGAGCATCCGCTGGATAAATCCTGGGGCTATCAGATAACGGGCTATTACTCGGTGACGAGTCGTTTCGGAACGCCTCAGGAGTTCATGTATTTGGTTGATCGCTGCCATCAGATGGGGATCGGCGTCATTATGGATTGGGTGCCGGCGCATTTCTGCAAAGACGCTCACGGATTAGCCCGATTCGACGGAAAACCGCTGTACGAATATGCGGACAACCGTAAAGGCGAGCATCCGACATGGGGGACTTATATTTTTGATTACGGGAAACCCGAAGTGCATAGCTTTTTAATTTCCAATGCTTTGTTCTGGATGGATGTTTATCATATTGACGGCTTGCGTGTCGACGCGGTGTACAGTATGTTGACGCTGAATTTTGACAGGTCGGAAGATGACTGCATCACGAATAACGAGGGTGGCGAGGAAAATTTGGAAGGCATCGCTTTTCTCCAAAAGCTGAATGCCGTCATCTTCGCCAGATACCCGAACGCCTTGATGATGGCGGAGGATTCCAGTTCATACCCGGGAGTAACCAAGCCGGTTGAACAGGGCGGACTGGGTTTTAATTATAAATGGAATTTAGGCTTTACGTGGAACACAATCGACTATATGAAAAAGAATCAAGAGGAACGCAGCGGGTTGGAACCGCAGTTGACGAAATCGCTGCAACAGGCATGGGATGAGAATTATATCCTCCCTTATGCGCATGACGAGATGGCTAATCCGGATAAGTCTCTCCTGGGTAAAATGTCGGGAAGCGACAGCTGGCAGCGATTTGCCAATCTGCGTGTGCTGTACGCCTATCTGATCGGGCATCCCGGCAAAAAGCTCCTGTTCATGGGCAGCGAATTCGGCCAGGAGCAGGATTGGGACTCGGAAGCGGCACTCACGTGGGATGTACTGCAGGATCGTAAACATCAACAGTTTCAACATTTTGTGAAGACACTAAATCATTTCTATATATCGGAGAAGGCTCTGTGGGAGCGGGATTATGCGCCTGATGGGTTTGAAGGGATTGATTTTGAGGATACGGCGGACGGTCTGGTGTTATTTGGCCGGAAAGGGGAGGAGAATGAAGACCTCCTTATGGTTTGTAATTTCAAACCCGAAACACACGAAGGTTACCGTATTGGAGTGAAAGAGCTTGCGCAATATCAAGAAGTATTTAACAGTGATCGCCCAGAATACGGTGGATCGGGTGTGATGAATGAGTCTGCACAGACTGCGGAAGAGTGGTCGTGTCAGAATCAACCTTACAGCATTCAGGTAACGATACCGCCACTGGCGGCTGTCATTTTCAAAAAAAACCAAAGGGAAGGATGAGATGATGATGAAAAAGCAGGAATGTGTAGCTATGCTGTTGGCTGGCGGAGAAGGGAGCAGGCTTCGTCCGTTAACGAGGTATATGGCGAAGCCGGCGGTTCATTTTGGAGCGAAATATCGGATGATTGATTTCGCTTTGAGCAATTGCCGCAATTCAGGAATCGGTACGATTGGCGTGCTGACGCAGTATAAACCGGCTGTTTTGCATGCGCACATCGGGAGCGGGGACGTTTGGCAGGTGGAAGGTGCTGGAAGTGGCGGCAGCGGCATTTCCGTTCTGGAGCGGCAGGCCGGAGCACCTAATGCATATAAGGGAACCGCAGATGCCGTCTATCAAAACCTGGCTTATCTGCAGGAGCATAACCCGAGTTATGTGCTGATCCTCTCCGGCGATCATATTTATAACATGGATTATCGGACGATGCTGGAACATCATCAGGCAACCGGCGCGGATGCCACGATTTCGGTTATACCGGTGAAATGGGAGGAAACCAGCCGGTTCGGGATTGTTAGCGTAGATGAGCAGCATCGGATTACCGCTTTTGCGGAAAAGCCGTTCAAACCGGCCAGCAACTTAGCCTCCATGGGGATTTACATATTCAACTGGGAGTTCCTGAAGTCCTGTTTGGAGCAGGATGCGGATCATCCGGCTTCAAGCCATGATTTTGGCCATGACATTATTCCCGGGCTATTGGCTGCAGGGGCGCATGTGTCAGCCTATCCTTTTGAAGGATACTGGAAGGACGTTGGCACGATAGAAAGCCTATGGGAATCTCACATGGATTTGCTTGGTTATAATCCGAGGCTGCAGATGAATCAGGAGGCATGGCCTGTGCTGACGGCCAAACGGAACTTCCCCAGAAGCCAAGTGGCGCTTGACGCGCGGGTTAATAACGCCGAAATAGGGGATGGCGTCTCTGTCTACGGCAATGTCAGTCACTCGGTTCTATTCGATGGTGTGAAGGTCGGCAAGCATAGCCGGGTGCTGAACAGCGTCATTATGCCCGGCGTGCAGATTGGGGAGCACGCCCTTATCCTTAACGCTATTATTGGGGAAGGATCAATTATTAAAGACGGCGCTATCGTAGGCAAGCCAGGGAATCCGGGCATTACTGTTGTCGGCGAGAAATCCGTGATTGGACGTCACTATCCAGCCTCTATACCTGCTACATTGACCGGTACGCGGCTGAATTTCGTTTAAGCCCAGAGGAGGAATGCCGTATGGAGAATGTTCTTGGTTTCCTTAATCTCATGAATGAGCAAAGCGATTTGTCCACACTTACCCGTGACCGGTGCGTGGGGGCGGTGCCTTTTGCCGGCCGGTACCGGTTAGCGGATTTTGCACTTTCCAATATGAGCAATGCAGGCATTCAAGAGGTAGTGGTGCTGGCGACTCCGAAGGCAGAGTCCCTGCTCCAGCATATCGGAAACGGGCGGCACTATGGGTTAGAAGCGCTGCACACACTAGCCGTCCAGCATGACGATGAGCTTCAGTTGGATAACAATCTGGATTCCTTGAAATCCAGAGCGGAGAAGTACGTTTTGCTTGCACCCAGCCGTATTATTTATCATTCCCATTATGATCAAATGATTGATTACCATCTCAGAAGCGGAGCGGACGTTACGGTACTTTTCAAACATTTGACGGAGATGGATCGTCATGCGCATATTGGACATGCCTATAGATTAAAAATGAATGATCAAGGCCGGGTTGTTGGTGCCGCTCCCACCTACCATGCGCTGCCAAGTCTCGTTCCGCAAAATATTGATCTGGATACGATGGTCCTGGAGCGCAAGCTGCTGATTGATCTCATTGAGATGAGCCTGAAGTCCGGAAGAGCCATGGATTTGAAACAGGCGATATGGGAGGAGCTGGACCGGCTTCATGTACAAGGTTATGCCAATCATGGCTACATGGCGATCATGGATTCCGTCGACAGTTACTATGCGCACAGCATGCAGCTGCTGCAGCCGCATGGATGGAGGCAGTTCATGGAGCATCAAGAGTCTGTGTACACGCGAAAAGAGGACGAGGCCGCGATTGCCTGTCATCAGCAGGCTTTGATTCGCAATGCGTTCGTCGCGCCAGGCTGCCGAATAGAAGGCTACGTGGAGAACAGTATCCTATTTCCCGGGGTTGCCGTTCATGCTGGAGCACATGTCAAAAATAGCGTGATCATGCAGGATTGCATGATTCAGGCAGGCGCCTATTTGGACCGGGTTATTTTGGACAAACAGGTCATTGTCGAACAGGGAGCGGTCATTTGCGGCGAGTACGCCCATCCTTTTGTAGCGGAGAAGAGCGGAGTATTGTAAGCGGAGGCAGGCCGGATTGGCCGGCTTCGTTGCATGTCCTGAAATGCCCGGTAGATCCGGCTTTTGGCTGTAAACCTTGTATAAAGGCCGGGCACTTGTTACACTTGAAAGAGCAAATCACATAGAAGGAGTGTGGCTCATGTCCGTAGAAAAGTTCCAAGTTGATCAAGAAGAATTGGAGACATCTATACAGCTTCATATCCGCGGTGAACTCGATTTGGCAGCAGCTTTAACGTTCCGCCATGCGCTCGAAGCGGTTGTTCATAGAACCGATAAGGCGTTAATTCTAGACGTAGGTAAATTAACATATATCGATAGCACGGGGATCGGTATTGTGGTCTCTGCTTTGAAAATACGCGATGAGTTGAAAGCGCCGTTTGCCGTACGCCATATTCCATCCGGTATTAAAAGGCTGTTTGACCTTACAGGCATTTCCGGATTTCTTAATGAAGGGATCGAAGGAACCGCATGAACGTCGTTCGTCTGCACATACCCGCAGCAGCGGAGTACCTGGACCTCGTCAGGCTTAGTCTCTACGGGGTTGCCTCTAAGCTGGGGTTTTCCTATGAGGATATCGAGGATATGAAAGTAGCGGTTTCGGAGGCCTGCAACAATGCGGTGCTTCATGGGGAGACGTCGGCCATGCTGGGGCAAATCCAAATCAGTTTTGAGCTTGGTGAAGGCAGGCTGATTGTGAAAGTGAAAGATGACGGCCCCGGATTTGATTACCAGAGTCAACAAGTGCAGTCGGAACCTCCGGATGGCCGGACACTCGGCGAACTGCAGTCTGGAGGCCTTGGCATGTATCTCATGCAAGCGCTGATGGATGAGGTGACGGTCAACACCGAGCAAGGGACGGAAGTCACTCTCGTTAAATATGTATAAAAAAGGGCTATCTCTAGGGTCAATTATGACCTATGGAGATAGCCCTTTGTGGTTAAGGGAACTATGATCGGCTATTTTCTCGAAAATCGATGCTTCTATCGGGGAGCGGGAACTACGGTCCTCTATTTTAGCCCTACAAGCTCAAATGTGCAATAGCGCCCTGTAGTTCCGTTCGGGACCCGAAAGCAGGCGATTTGGCTAGAATAAGGGCCTGTAGTTCCCCTTGGATCAACCCCAGCCCGCCCCGACCAAGCCCGCCCTAGACCGGGCCAAGTCAGCCCATAGCATCTTAGCGGCCGAGGAAAGATTCCAGCATCCAGCTATGCTTCTCAAGCGAAGCGCGAATCCCGATCAGCATATCAGCGGTCGGCTGATCCTTGCTTTCTTCGGCAAGTGCGATTCCCTCTGTCAACTCCGAGCAGATGAGGGTGAAGTCGCTTGCCAACTGCTTCACCATTTCCGCTGCGGAAGCCCCCTTGCTAGCTTCTTTGATGGAAGCAAGCTCCAGGTGCTCCTGCAGGGTAGCGGTTGGCACGGCGCGCAATGAAAGCATTCGTTCTGCGATAACATCCAGATGCAGCGCGGCCTCCCCATACAACTCTTCGAATTTTAGATGCAGCGTGAAGAAATTTTCTCCTTTTACATACCAGTGATAGTTATGCAGTTTCATATATAGTATTGAGAAGTTCGCTACTTGCTTGTCCAACGTTTCGGTAATGGCATGTTCCTTCAATGCGGTTTTCGCCATGGGAAATTCCTCCATTCATCTTATAGGATTGTTTGATTGTTTCTATTTTGTCTTTACCCGGGAGGTTCACTTTTGAAACATAGCATAGAAACATCTGGAAATTCATGGAGGGCTGTTTCATTTCTCGGCGATACGGGTAACGATAAGTAATCAAGCAAACTAATCAAGCGAACAGGGGTGATTGACATGTTGGTCGAACTTAGCGCAGTCCTTGCTGCCATAGCTTTCGTATTCCTTGTCTTCTATTTGATTCAAACCTTGAAATCACTGAAGCTGTCCCTGGATCAGATCACACTGACGATGGGGCAAATGAAGGACGAAGTCACGCAGATTTCTTCCGAAGTACAGGACGTTATTCTCAATACCAATGAGATGGCTATAGATGTTCGTGCGAAGCTGGCAAAGTTGAATCATCTGTTCAGCTCCGTGAACGACGTTGGTCAAGTCGTCCACGAACTTACATCTTCTATGAAACAATCAGCCACAGGTTTCATCGACGCGGTGAAACAAACGCGATTGCCGAAAGATACGCCGTCATTAAGCCACAGATGGCAAACGATTTTGCAGGGAGCGGCAGTTTCGGTCGAGATGTGGAAGAAGTTTAAATCCAAAAAGACGCCTCATATGGGCAGCATGAAATAGGAAGGAGCTATCTTTGTGAACATACGCAAATTTACGGTTTATAAGCAATCGAATGGGGAAGAAAATATTATATACTTAAGCGGGGAACTTGATTTGTCAGCAGCCTCCGAGCTTGCGGCCGTTTTGGATTCTGTCGTCTCTCAGGGTGATCAGCAATTAACCTTAGACTTAAAAGAGCTGCGTTACATTGACAGCACGGGGATAGGTTTAATTGTCTCGGTGCTTAAAGTAAGAGCTACGATGGGCGCACCCTTCCGTATTCAGCATATTCCCGCCAGAATTCAACGTTTATTTGAAATCACAGGCGTTGCCCGCTATTTGGTGGACGGAGAACTGCAAATTCATAATCAAGGCAGAGCAGAAAGGAAAGAAGAAATTATATGAACCCATACATCGGCCTTACGATCCCCGCACAGGCGGAATACTTAGATATTGTCCGACTTACCTTATACGGTGTGGCCTCTAAAGCGGGCTTCTCATTTGAAGATATTGAAGATATGAAGGTGGCTGTAGCAGAAGCTTGCAATAATGCCATTCTGCATGCTTATGAACAGGGGCAGCCTGGAACCATTGAGATTCAGTACGAGCAGCAGGACGGATTTTTGCAAATTAGTGTTAAGGATGAAGGGAATAGCTTTCATTATGTGCAAGCCGAATCCGATACGGTTGCTCTGCATCATAAATCCATTAGTGAAGCGGCGGTAGGGGGGTTAGGATTGTTCCTCATGCAGGCTTTAATGGACGATGTGCAGGTGTTAACGGACAGCGGCAAAGGCACTCAGGTTGTTTTGAAGAAGCAGCTAACAGGGCAGATGAATAGAAAAGAGGAAATGGTATGAATGTGAATGCATCATCCAACAAGCCTCTCTATGACATGTATGTGAAAATGAAAATTTATAAAGAGACGGCTTGCCAAGAGACGGCTACGGCACTGCTGCTGCACTATGAACCTATCGTTCGTATGGCAGTCGGCAAGATGTCACGGAGCCGTCCTGATCTCTATGAGGATCTGTATCAGGTCGGGCAGATGTCTTTGCTGCGGCTGTTCACCCAGTACGATAGTACACTGGATACTCCATTTGAAGCTTATGCGATGAAAAGCTTGATCGGTCACCTGAAGAACTATTTGCGTGACAAGTCATGGTACATACAGGTTCCGAGACGAATTAAGGAGAAAGGAGCCCTCGTTCAAAGAGCCCTGGATGAGCTCACCGTCAAGCTCGAACGGTCGCCGAATATCGATGAAATGGCGGCTTATTTGGAGCTTAGCACAGAAGAGACCATAGAAATACTGGCTGGCCGAGACTATTATCATTACACCTCGCTGGATACGCCACTGAACAGTGAAGGGGATAGTGCGACGATTGGTGATATGATTGCCGGGTCGACCGACGAATATCAATCCCTGGAGAGACGAATGGATCTGGAAGAGGCGATGACCTGCTTGAAAGAGGAAGAGAAGAAAGTCATTCATCTTATCTATCAGGAAGGGCTCTCACAGCGTCAAATTGCGGATCAGCTAGGGATATCCCAGATGAGTGTTTCCCGTATTCAGAAGCGGGCAATACTGAAACTGAAGGCAGTTCTTACACCCAATCCTTAGAGGAGGCCGGCCTATGCCAGTCAAGCATTTTAAATTGGAATATGGAAAAAAGTTTCGTTTAGCGAATATCGACCCCAATGATACCGGAGCCGTCCATGACAGGGAAGAGGTAGAAGCTGAGGTTGAACGATTGAAAGAGCAGCTGGAAGCACTGCAAAATAAGCTGTACGCCGAGAAGAAGCAATCCGTTCTTTTTGTTATACAGGGGATGGATTGCAGCGGCAAAGATGGCGTCGTTAAGCATGCTCTTGGGGGGTTGCATCCGCAGGGGTTCCGGGTAAACAGTTTCCGTGCGCCAACGGAAGAAGAAGCGGCTCATGATTTCTTATGGCGCGCTCATCAGATTGCACCGGCCAAAGGGATGATCGGAGCCTTCATTCGTTCGTATTACGAAGATGCGCTTATCACGAGAGTCCATAATTGGATTAGCGGGTCGGAAGTGAAGAGCAGATTCAAGCATATTAACCGATTTGAGAAATTATTGGAGAGCGGTGGCGTGAAAATCGTGAAGATTTTTCTCCACATCTCGAAAGATTTCCAACTTGCGAAACTGCGCAATCGGCTGACAGATCCTACGAAACATTGGAAATTTGATAAAAATGATTTGGTAGAGCGGGAGTCATGGGCCGAATATGAGGAAGCTTATGAAGCGGTATTTAAGCATTGCAGCTCTGAAACGGCGCCTTGGTACATTGTGCCAGCCAATCATCGCTGGTACCGGGATTGGGCTGTGCTGCAAATCGCTGTAGAAGCGCTAGAGAGCATGAATCTAGCATTTCCAGAGTCAGATCCGGAGCTCGATGAAATACTAGAAAAACTACAGGAATAGGCGTTGTTTTTCTCTCTACCTCCGTAACTATGGTATAGTTAGATTAGTAGAATGTTAACTAACGTTCTCTATGAACTGTACTAGGAGGCTGCTATGGGCAAATTTTTTCGTGCGAATATACGTGCAAAAATAATAATGGGATATGTATTTATTATCATATGCTTAGGAATTGCTCTTCTCATTGTGAGCGGTCGTGTCAATGCGCTGCAGAAGGAAGTGGATTTCGTCTCCAGTCATGATTTGGAAGCGCATGATCTTATCAACGCCATACAGAAAAATATGGTTGATATGGAAACCGGCATGCGAGGCTACATCATTACTGGAGACGTTCAATACTTGGAACCCTACGATACAGCCAACAAAACATGGCTCGATAATTATAATAAGCTTCTGCAGTTAGTCAGTTATAACCCCGCTCAGAAAGAGAGTTTGGAGCGTATCAAGCCGACCATCCAAAGTTGGATCCGCACGGCCGGTGATAATGTGATTCTGTTGAAGAAAGAAAACAAACAGGCGGCAATTGACGATTACTTCAGGCAAAATTCAGGAAAAAAACTGATGGATCAACTGCGTACCCAATTTGATTCTTTTCTTGCCGCAGAAAAGCAGCTGACGACGGCTAGAGCTGAGCAGCTCGCTCAAAGTAATAAAAATCTTAAAATTGTGCTTTTCACGCTTCTTGGCATCATTTCTATTTTTGCAATAATTGTAGCACTGGTCTTATCTAATTCTATTACGAGTACGATCAAGCAAGTTACGAGAATGATTCGTTATATTACATCTTCCGAAGGGAATCTGACGTCGAGAATTGAACTGACCAGCCATGATGAAATAAGAGAGTTGGCGGAAGCCACCAATGAAATGTTGGGAGATTTGGAGAAGCAAAACTGGATTCAAACGAATATCGCCGAAGTCGCCACTTTGTATCAAGGAATTAATGATATCGGCTGTTTGGGTGGAACTTTTATAAGCAAATTAGCGCCAATGCTGGATAGTGTTTATGGGGCTGTCTACCTACGTGAAAACGTCGGGGAGGAAACTCGCTATGTGAAAATAGCCGGGTATGCGGCGTCCGGAAAGGATCCTGCTGCGGCTGTTTTCCGGTTGGGAGAAGGTTTGGTTGGTCAATGTGCGGTGGATCAGCGTATTTTCCTCATCGATAACCTGCCGGAAAATCATGTGAAACTTACGTCTGGTTTAGGTGCTTCGGTCCCCCGTAACTTGCTGGTAGCGCCGATTCTTGTGAATGGTCACACAGAGGCTGTCATCGAGTTAGCGTCTCTTCATACGTTCCAGGCTCAGCATTTGACCTTGGTTGACTCGCTGCAAGAGAAGTTTGGTTCGGCCATCACAAATGTGCGCAGCCGCATGGAAGTAGAGCGATTGCTATCGGAGTCTCAGATATTGACGGAAGAGCTTCAAGCGCAATCCGAGGAGCTGCAGGCGCAGTCGGAAGAGCTGCAAATGCAGCAGGAACAGCTGCGCATGACCAACGAATTCTTAGAAGAGCAGAACCATTTCTCTGAGCAAAAGGCGTTGGAATTAAAGAAGGCCAAAGACGAGCTGGAAGATTATTCGTTAAAGCTGAAGACGAGCTCCCAGTACAAATCCGACTTCCTTGCCAATATGTCGCATGAGCTGCGTACGCCGCTGAACAGTATCATGATTTTGTCCCAGATGCTCGCGGAAAATAACGGCGATTTGCAAATGTCAGAGATTGTGGAATATTCGCGCGTGGTGAATGCCGCAGGGAAGGATCTGCTGGCGCTAATCGACGATATCCTGGATTTATCCAAAGTCGAGGCGGGCAAAATAGAAATCATGACGGACGATTTCAATGTGACTGAACTGCCGCAATTGATGAAGCTTATGTTTGCTCCGGTCGCGGAGAAAAAGGGACTCGACTTTGACATCACCTTGGATCCGGATGTGCCGAATGTCATTCAGACGGACGGTCAGCGTCTACAGCAAATATTGAAGAATCTGCTCTCCAACGCGTTTAAATTTACCGAAAAAGGTTCCGTGATGATGAAAATCGCGCTTGCCGACCCGGTTCGTGTGAAGGAGCTCCTGCGCAGAGATCCGGCAGAAAAAGTACTTGCCATCTCGATTACGGATACCGGTATCGGGATTCCCATCGACAAGCAGCAGGTCATTTTCGAAGCGTTCCGCCAGGTGGATGGCACAACCAACCGGCAATTTGGCGGAACAGGGCTTGGTTTATCCATCTGCCGCGAGTTTACGCGTCTGCTCGGGGGCTCCATTGTTGTGAAAAGCGAGGTGCACAAGGGCAGTACATTTACGCTCTACGTGCCTAACGCAATTGAAACGGAGCAGGATAACGGGTCGCCTGGCAATGACCCTCATGGAGGGGAAATTGCCGCAGCCGTGGAAGAGCGAACGATTATTTCTACGCAAGCTGTGGCGCCGTCTGCCGTTTCATCGGTTGAAACGATGATTGGGGACGTGGATGTCATCCATTCGGATGCGCAGCTGTTCCAAGGCAAAAGAGTGCTGCTCGTCGACGATGATGCGCGCAACGTTTTCGCGCTCGTTACTGCGCTGGAGACGAAGGGAGTTACCGTGGATGTAGCGGATCACGGGAAAGATGCCCTGGAAATGTTAGGCGAAGGCGCCGAGTACGATCTCATCTTGATGGACATCATGATGCCGGTCATGGATGGTTATGAGGCCATGCAGGCGATTCGAGGAGAACTGCAGATGCATGAACTGCCAATTATCGCCCTTACGGCCAAAGCGATGAAAAGTGAGAAGGAGAAATGTCTGGAAGCCGGCGCTTCCGACTATATTACGAAGCCGCTAAATATGGATCAGCTATTTTCGCTCATGCGTGTATGGCTAACGAAGCAGGTGAAAAAACATTGAATCGTAAGCTTGTGGAGGAGCCCGTCGACTTGGAGAACCCGCCTTATGAGGATGAACGACAAAACATTGAGATTAATCTCCTCTTAGAAGGCCTGTATCAAATGTACGGGTTTGATTTCCGCCACTATGTCCGTTCTTCCTTACGGAGGCGGGTTCTGAATCGCATGAAAGCAGAGAAGCTGCCGAACGTCACCGCCCTATTGGAGAAGGTTCTCCATGAACCTGGCTTCGTGGACCGCTTGCTCAATGACATGTCGATCCGCGTCACCGAGATGTTCCGAGACCCCAGCTTTTTCCGCGCTTTTCGCAATCGGGTCGTGCCTGAGCTCAGGAAGTACCCCGAGATTCGCATCTGGCATGCCGGCTGCGCGACGGGGGAGGAAGTGTACTCCATGGCGATCCTGATGCAGGAAGAGGGCTTGGCGGAGCGAACAAAGATCTATGCAACGGATATGAATGAGAAAGCGATTGATGCCGCGCAAAAAGGGGCCTTCCCGCTTAAGCAGATGCAATACTTCACCAAAAATTATTTGGATTCCGGCGGGACGAAAGCTTTCTCCGAATATTACACAACGGATCATCAGTACGCTTACTTCCAGCCGGTCATGAAGGATAACTTGATGTTCGCACAGCACAATTTGGCAACGGACGGCTCTTTTAATGAATTTCATGTGATCTTGTGCCGCAATGTCTTGATCTACTTCGATCATAAGCTGCAGACCCAAGTACACAGCTTGTTTCACGGCAGCTTGGTCGGCGGAGGGTACCTCGGGTTAGGCAAGAAAGAGTCCATTCTTTTCGTGCCGGAAGGCGTGCATTATGAGGAGTACGTTCCGCAGGAACGAATATACCGTAAGAGATAAGACCATTTGAGACGATGAGGGTATCGTTGTCTCAAGTGGTTTTTTTGTTGCTAGCTGCGGGGGATGGAGTTTTATGGTTGAGGAACAGTAAAAAACCTGGGAGAACGCTGCATAGGTGTATCTTAAGGGAACTGGGGGCCTCTATTTTTGGGAAAAAGAAGCATTTTTCCACGATGAGCGGAACTACAGGGCACTATTCGGCCTTCGTGCCACACTTTATCGAGCGAAACGCCAAAATAGTGGCCCACAGTTCCCTTTATCTGTATGGAACAAGCTATTTCAGGAGAATAAAGGACTGTAGTTCCCAAATAACCATGGGTTAAGCTATCTGACCTCATATGCACTCCATCAACCCTTGTTTCGCCCGCAGCGTCAGCGGTTAACAATGTTTATAAATCACCAGAAAGAAGGAGATCACAATGAGCGTAGCAGATGAGCTGAAGACTCCAAATGAGCGCATACCCGATAAGCTGATTCAAGAGTTGGAGCGTGATACGCATGCCAAGCTTAATATCGAGCAGCTGACGCGGATTACCGCAATGGTCAGAGAGTATCAAGGGAATATCAAGTCGCATTTGACGCAGCAGCAGGCCAAAAAGTCGTCCTGGGCGGACCGCATTGCCGACCGTATCGCGGTATTTGGCGGAAGCTGGACGTTTATCGTGCTGTTCGCTCTTTTTCTGGTGAGCTGGATGCTGCTCAATCTGACGCGTTTTGCCTACGATAAGCCGCCGTTCATTTTGCTGAATTTGATACTTTCGTGCATATCGGCTTTTCAAGCGCCGGTTATCCTCATGAGCCAGAATCGTCAGGCAAATCGAGATAAGCAGGAGGCTATCCTGGATTTTGCCATTAATTATCGGGCTGAACAAGAGAATATGGAGATGAAGGAGCTGCTCGAACGGATGGATCAGAGGTTGGAGAGAATGGAACGGGAGATTTTCCACCGATAAATGTTTCATTTTAAGGACAAGCGGTTAATAGATATCATAGCCAAGCAACACAAATTTAAGATGAAAAGAGGGTGTTTCCTATGTTAGGCTGGGCTGTCATGTTTCTAATCATTGCTCTTGTAGCTGGTGTATTCGGATTTTTTGGAATTGTTTCAGCGGCAGTAGGAATTGCCAAAGTACTGTTCTTCGTATTCCTGATCATGTTTGTCGTATCGCTGATTTTCGGCAGACGCCGAGGCATCTAGTCCACAACTGGTCTACATGAACCCACAGTAACAATCGCTTTACCCTATAAAATTAATCGAAAGAGGAGGAATTACCATGAGTACTTACACAAGAGTGAGTGTGACAACCAATCTGCAAGAAGCGCAGGAGAAAGTACAGCAATTGTACAGGGAAGGCTTTTCGAGGGAACACATTTATGTACTGACGCACAGTGCTGAAGGTACCGATTTCGTCGCAAATTATACGGGTGCAGAGCAAATTACCGTGCAGGAGGAGGGCATGCTGACCGCTATTGCAAATCTTTTCCGTTCCCGCGGCGATGAGCTTAGGGCGAAGATGAAGGCTCTCGGCGTGCCGGATGTAGAGGCCAGTCGATTGGAAGGTGAGCTGGATCGGGGGAAAATCCTTGTCCTGGCGATGCCTTCCAGTGAGTACAAAGCCTATGATGAAGCAGATTTTCAGCGTACGATTTTATAAAAATGGACAGGGGAGACTCCTTCGCGGGTCTCTTTTTTCCTGTTGATAGCACTTATGAATAGCAAAGCCCTTATTGCCTCCAATCTCGGAGACAATAAGGGCTTCGGGTACTACCGTAGGCTGTATTACTAATTATCGCCTGCTGCTTGTGTTCGATAAGGTTGGGAGCATCTTTGAATCCTTGACCATGGCAGAATGACAAATCGGACATTCCGGACTTTCGTCGAATGAAAAGTTATCTCTCATCCAACATGAGCACTGTTCCGTGCTGCAGGTCCAAATGTTCGTTTGCTCTTCGGGCACAGGTTCCATCGATTTCTTTGAAAAGTACATGTGAACTCCTCCTTGTCATTATAGACTCAGCCTCAGACTCGCAAGCAGTGTATAGCAATATGTGGTAAGGACTACAGCTTGACTACATTTTCAGCTTGCGGTCCGCGGTTACCTTGAACAACTTCAAATTGTACGCGTTGGCCTTCATCCAAGCTTTTGAAACCTTCCCCTGTAATAGCGCTGAAGTGAACGAACACATCATTGCCGCCTTCCATTTCGATAAAGCCAAACCCTTTTTCTGCATTAAACCATTTTACAGTACCTGTTTCCATGTAGACATAAACCTCCAATAATTTGTTCCTGCGTGTTGCTCTTGGATCATTCAGAACCTGACAGCTTGTTAACGCAGCTTTGATAATATATCCATTTCGAAGGGAGCTTATTCCAATTTCGTGAAAAAATCATTTCAAACCAATTGACGCGCTCCCAAAAGTTGCCTATACTGAGGCTAAATATGGCTTCAAATCATAATTTCATAGTTCGTATAACCTCGATAATTTGGTTCGGGGGCTCTACTGGGAACCTAAGTCCTAACTACGAACACAATATATGCTTATATATTGTGTTTGTTGGTTAGGATTTTTTTACGTTGAGGAGGAATGAAAGATGGGTTCATTATTAATTCGCAATGCGCAGGCTATTGTTACGGTGGATGCCGGGGATCGTGTGTTGGAACGGGCGAATATCCTTATCGAAGGGAATCGGATTACGAAGATGGGGAAGGACATGTATGAAGCAGACAGGGTTATCGATGCCTCGCAAATGTTTGTGTACCCAGGCTTGGTTAACGTGCATCATCACCTGTATCAGACGTTTACGCGCAATTTGCCGCAGGTGCAAAAGCTGGAGTTATTCGACTGGCTCCGCTATCTATATGAAATTTGGAAGGGGATCACGCCTGATACCGTGTATCACAGCTCCCTAACAGGCATTGCCGATCTCATGAAAAATGGGTGTACCACCGTTTTCGACCATCATTATGTATTTCCGCAGCAAAATAGCGCTCATTTCATCGATAAGCAGTTCGAAGCAGCCGAACGCCTAGGCATTCGCTTCGTAGCTTCCAGAGGGTCCATGACGCTTGGCAAGGATCAAGGAGGTTTACCTCCTATGAGCGTCGTGCAGGACCTGGATACGATCCTTGCTGACAGTGAGAGGCTGATTGATCGTTATCACGATGCCAGCGCAGGCTCGATGCGTCAGGTGGTGCTGGCGCCGTGCTCACCCTTCAGCGTCTCCGCAGAGCTGATGCGGGAGTCGGCGAAGCTGGCTAGAGCCAAAGGCGTACGGCTTCACACTCATCTGGCTGAGACGAAGAATGAAGAAGCCTATACGCTTGAAAGATTCGGCATGAGACCGCTGGCTTATATGGAAAGCCTGGACTGGTTAGGGTCCGACGTGTGGTACGCCCATGGCATTCATTTTAACGATGAGGAAATGAGGGTGCTCGCGCAAACCCAAACCGGCGTCGCCCATTGCCCGATTTCCAACATGAAGCTTTCGTCCGGTATCGCGAGAGTCCCCGAAATGCTCAATATGGGAATTCCCGTAGGCTTGGCGGTGGATGGCAGTGCATCCAATGACGGATCGAACTTGCTTGAGGAGCTCAGGGTAGCGTATTTGCTGCACAGACTGCAATCCAGCGCTCAGGCGCCCAGCGGCTATGATTTATTGAAAATCGCCACCAGAGGCGGCGCTGAAATTTTAGGCAGATCCGATATCGGCTCGCTTGAGGTAGGGAAGGCCGCGGACTTGTTCATGGTTCGTGTAGACCATATTGACGCTGTAGGGACGCAGACCGACCCCAAATCATGGCTGGCAACGGTTGGCCTTAAGCGACCAGTGGATTACACCATCGTGGCTGGAAAGGTCGTCGTCGAGAACGGCAGGCTTGTTGGAGAGGATGAGGAACGGCTTGCGATGGACTGCCAAGCATCGTTCGAACGTTTTATGCAACAGTAAGAGAACGAAAAAAGCCCGCACCTCTCGCAAGGCCTTTACAGACCAAGGGAGGGCGAACTTTCCTTTTAAGCAAGCAATAAAATGACTAGCAGCTCGAACAGAACTAACGTCAAAATTTGATTGTACTGAGCAGGCGTATATATAGGTCTGTGGTGCCCGTAAGGCTGAGCATGCGGGGTAACATGCAGATAAGCATGGTGGCCATCCACATTCACCAGCACGCCTTCATACGTATGACCGTCTATAGTTGTGACGCGAATCGTACGACCGACATGGGGGTGAACAGCTCCCATAATCGTGTTCCGCTTGTGCATCATTTGATGCTGCCAGTCTGGTTCTGCTTGATAAAGAACTTGCGATCCTTGATGACCGGGGTGTTGCGACGGATTCATATACATAGCTTTCGCTCCTTTTTCGTGCGGCTGCGCGCATCGGTAGGCTTTTTGCCTAGGTTCACTACAGACTATTCAGCCGTCCGAAAAAGGTGCGTTTGCCTATCCACTTATTCCAAGATACTAATCGCGTTTAATTGTTACCACACGAGTATCATCGTCAAAGGATACTTTACCGCCAAGCGACTCTGCGATGAAACGAATCGGCACGAAGGTAGATCCATTATGGAGCGTTGCAGCACTTTCCAACTCAATGGAAGCACCGTCAACAGTAGCAATCTTACTATCAAGTTTCAGTACAATCGTTTTACCGCTTAACAAGTCTTTGATGGTAACTTCCTGCAAGTCGCCGTTCCAGCTAACCTCAGCGCCAAGCTTTTCGGATATAAAGCGCACCGGCACCATGGTTTTGTTATCTGCATTAATGAATGGCTGCGGTGTATCGCTAGTCGAGCCAGCATCGCCATCCGTCAGCTTTAAGTTAACTTCCTTCTTCGTTACTTTCATATCTTCACGAAGCATTTTGTAGAATGTGGACTGGTTATCCAAGTCGCCCAGCACGCGATAAATGGAGGAAGCGTCCTTTCCAACTTGTACGGCGCCGCCGGAGATATCCATGGTATCAGCTGTAACCGGTTTATTCATATTCCAGGTTTCGCTTGCGAAGGAGATTTTAAGCCCTGCAACGCCAGTGCCTTTATCGGGAAGCGGGACGTTGACCGCAAGTGTTTGCTTACGAATGAATTTATCGGCATCGATGTAAAGATCAGCCTGCAGCGTAGACTTGGCGTCAAACAAGCCTTTAATGGGCATCACACCTTGCTCGGCATTCCCGCTAATGGCTTCTTCGAAAGAGGCAGCCGCTTTCTCCAGGAAATCATGGATAGGCTCATAAACGAGTCCGATGGCTAATTGTTTGTTGCTCAAAATCGTCATGGCGAAGTCGGCGGAACCGGACTTGACCTGATCTTCAATCACAGGTGACAAAGCATCGTACAATTGGCTCAGCAGCTCTTTTAATCCAGCTTCGTCCGCCAAGATATTGCTGAACAGTTTCTGGAGCAGGGTGGCTAGCTCAGTGCCGTTCAGTTCAATATGTGCTTGCTGGAGGGAGAGGTCGGCACCGTTAACTTTGTCTGTAACAGATGAGACCGAAATATTCGAAGGATTTGCCGTATTCGCTAAAATAAGTCCAATTACCGAAGATTTAATCTCGGCTAGTTTATTTCCGAACTGTTCCTGAATGACGGTTGGCAGCATTTTGGTGAGCGTTGCATCCGACCCGCCTAAGACGTCATAAACAATCGGTTTTTTCGCGCCTTCAATACTTAAAATAATTTTCGTACCTTCTGTAGCAAGCTTGAAGGGGATGGAGCCCTTCCCGTATGTAATTGTACCTTCTGCTGAAGTCTGTTGTGCGTTCTGTGTTTTCACGTTCGTAAGCTCAACTTGTACATGTTGCAGAGCGCTGAGCGACTTCTGCTCGTCAGCTGTTAGCTTGGAGGTGTCGCCGGGGACGAACTCAATCTGCAAGGTGCCTTTGGATTCGGAGGACTTCACGGTTGCGCTGTTTTTAATCGCCTCAGCAAGATCTAAGCCTTGTACAGCTTGGCAACCTGTCAGCGCAAGCAGCAGGAACACCATGGCGGCGGATACCCACCAAGTCATTTTCTTTTTGTACATGTGTTAATCTACTCCTTAGTTTTAATAGAAATAACAAAAAGACGTCCAATGATTATACGCTATGCACCAAAGAAGGATTCGCTTGAAAACGGATTATTTTTTGACCGAAACCTTTTATTACCAATTTCGTCTATATTTATTAGATGGAGTATGCTTCCTGAAGGAGGCCACAAGGAGGTGACGTCTATGATGACTTTGTTTGCGGTATGTTTTTTTGTAGGCCTTGTACTAACTGTTCTTGTTACATTTTTTGGAGGCGACTTTTTCGAGGTCCACGGAGATACCGGAGGAGCACATGGCCATGGGGGACCGTCCTTCTTCAACTTGTCTTCCCTATTAGCGAGCTTAACGGTATTCGGTGGGATGGGGTATATGCTGAGTGAGGTAGGAATGACCAGCAGTTTATTCATCCTGCTCATTGCTATTGGCGCCGGGCTTTTTGTGGGTTGGCTGTTCTTCCTTTTCTATGCCAAAGTCATCTATAAGCATGATGACAGCATGAGAGAAAGCGATTTTGAACTTAATGGACAGTTAGGGAAGCTGATTGTGCCCATTAACGGGAAGGGAATCGGCGAGATGGTGATTGTGATGCAAGGGACCAAACGGTCCATTAGTGCGCGATCCGAGCTTGGAGAATCGATACCCAAAGGAGCGAGAGTAGTCATTCTTCATATGGACAAAGGCGTCGCTACAGTAAGTCAATTTAGTGATTAAACTTGAAGGTATTACTAACTTCCGGGAGGTTATTTGATGACGTTAACGATTTTGTATACGGTTGTTGCGATTGTGCTTGTTGTTTTCATTTTACTTACTACCATTGTTAGAGCCTATAAGAAAGTTCCGCCGAATGAGGCGATGATCGTGTTCGGTTTGGGCGGCAAACGCGTCGTGCAGGGCGGAGGAACGTTCGTCATTCCGGGCTTTCAGAGCTACAAAACAATTTCCATGATGCTCATGAGCTTCGACGTCAAGCCGGATCAGCCCATGTTCTCTCAACAGGGGATACGGCTTAAGATCGAGGCGGTTGCCCAGATCAAAATTCAAAGCGACCCCATCGCCATCGCCACGGCCTCCGAGCAGTTTCTGGACCACACGCTGCTGGAGCGTGAAATGATGATTCTTCATTCCGTTGAGGGGCATCTGCGCGGGTTGGTTGGCCAATTAACGGTAGAAGCTATCCTCAAGAATCCGGATGAGTTGAACAGCAAGATGAGGGAGACGTGCTCGGAGGATTTGGATAAAATGGGGCTGAGCCTGATCTCCTTCGTCCTCAAGCGTGTGGCGGATGATCAAGGTTATATTGAGAACCTTGGTGTGCCGGAAGTGGAGCGCATCCGCAAAAGCGCCAGCATTGCCAGAGCCGAGGTCGAACGGGACATCCAGATCCGACAAGCGGATACAGAAAAAGAATCGGCTATTCGCAAAGCAGAGGCGCACCAGCTGAAGGTCGAAGCCGAAACGGTCGCATCGGCCAAAGAAGCACAGTACCGCAAAGAGCTAAGCATGCGAGAAGCGGAATTTAAGCAGGAAACGACGAGCCGGCAGGCGGAAGCGGACTTGGCTTATGAGCTGAAGCAGAAGCAGATTCAGCAGTCGCTCGTGACGGAGCAGGTGAGAATCAGGCAGATGGAAGCTGAAGCGAACAAGACCGTACGGCAGATTGAAGTTGAGCTGAAGCAAAAGGAACTCGAGGCGTCGGTCATCAAGCCCGCCGAAGCGGAGAAGCAGGCTGCGATTATGCGCGCCGAAGTGAGCAAACAGCGGCAAATTCTCGAAGCCGAGGCGGATGCCGAGTCGACGAGAAAGCGCGGTGAAGCGACGGCCGAGGCGGAGCTCGCCAAAGGGAAAGCGAATGCGGAAGTCGTTCGCTTGGCGGGGCTTGCTGAAGCGGAGGCGCTGGAGAAGAAAGCCGAAGCCTACAAGCAGTACACGCAGGCGGCGGTGACGGTGGAAATTCTTCGCATTCTGCCGGAGTTAGCGGAGAAGATTGCAGCGCCACTGAGCAACGTGGACAAAATCACGGTGATCTCCCAAGACGGTGCGACATCCGGCGTGAACAAGGTGACAGGCGACATCGTCAAAATGATTGCCCAAGTGCCTGAAATTACGCAGACATTAACAGGCCAGAGTGTGACAGAGCTTGCGCGCGCCTTCCTCGGCAAGGACAATGTGCCTAATGTGAATAAGGAAACGGAATGAATCCAAGTGAATGTCCTTGGCCCCTAGGGCTGAGGGCTTTTTTTTATAAGCACAAAAGATCGGATTGCTATACAATAGGGACTAAGTTTAGAGTGAAATGAGGCATCCGTCATGGTTATTTACCAAAGGTTTCTGCGAGATTTGATCCGCAATTATATCATAGGTTCGGGTATTGCTGTTGTTGTGGTTGGCGGGGTCATTATTTCAACGACCTTATCCATTTCGAATGCAGAAATGGTGCGTATTTTCTTCATTATGACCATTTCCCTAGGTGTCATGATGCTGGCGGAGCTGCTGGTGTTTCGCAGGCACATGCAACCCATTCGGACCCTGCTGGAGCAGGAGGCGCCTGACTTAACGTCCATTCGGGACGCTTATTTGCAAACTCATCGCTTTCCGGCACTGTCCGTGAAACGGATTCTGGGGCCTCATTTTCTTGGCCTGTCGATTCCAGCCATGACGATGGCGTCCATCGGGATTGCGATGGGCTGGCTTTCACTGCCGGCTTATTATATTGGGCTTGCCGGAGTAGGTGCTGTGCTTGTGGCAAGCATGCATGCTTTGCTTGAATTTTTTACGACAGCCCAGGCGATCCGGCCGGTTCTTATCCATATCCGTGAGGTAGGCCAGCGCCTTTATGGGGAGGACGTCTCTTTGGATGGGCGCGTGATTGTTTCCATTCAACGCAAATTCCAGTTAAGCGCGTTCCTGATTGGAACGATGCCGCTGTTCCTTTTTAGCTTAGCAACGCAAATTCGTCTTCTTTCACAGTCTTCGGATTTTACGGTGGATTATTGGAAGTGGGCGGGGATCATTCTGCTGCTTGGCGTGGGGTTTTCCTCTCTTGGGGCACGGATGCTGGTCAGAGATATTCAACAGCCTATCGGAGACTTGTACCGAGCGATGAGAGACGTGCAATCCGGGGACCTGCAGGTTAGGGCTTCGGATTTATATTCAGATGAATTTTCAAGATTGGTTGCAGGTTTTAATCATATGGTCAAAGGGCTTGAAGCGCGCGAGAGTATGAATAATCAGCTGCTGCAGAGTTATTATTCCACATTAGCTGCTGCCCTAGACGCTAGAGATGCTTATACGGCAGGGCACTCCACACGCGTTGCTCAGTATTCCCTTCTGATTGGAAAAGCTGTGGCTTTAAGTGAGCAGGAACTCGATCTATTGAAGAAAACAGCGCTGCTGCATGACATAGGGAAGATAGGCGTTCGTGACAATGTATTGCTGAAAGAGGGCCGATTGACCGATGAGGAGTTTGAGAAAATCAAGCTGCATCCGGTGCTAGGCGAATCGATCCTGAAGCAAATTGAGCCGGCAGAGGCGATGGCGCCTTTGCTTCCGGGCGTGCGCTCACATCATGAGCGCTATGATGGCAAGGGATATCCGGACGGCCTGAAAGGCCAGGAGATCCCAGAATTTGGGCGTATTATCGCGGTAGCCGATGCGTTCGACGCCATGACCTCCGATCGTCCTTATCGGAAGGGGATGGCGGTTGAGAAGGCGATGGCCATTCTCGCGGAGGGCAAAGGGACGCAGTGGGATCCCAGCTATGCGCAGGCGTTTATTGATGTTTTCATGAGCTCGAACACTGGGAAGAAGACATCACAGGTAAGTTGACCGCATGAAACAGCAAATGCATAAATAATAGAGCCCGCTGCTGCGTGAAGGAAGGTCTATTATTTATGCAATCCATGACGATCAATTGATAACAGGATAGCCTAAGAATTCGGCAATCTTATCCAGTAATCGTTGCTGTGCAGTCATTTTTTGAAACATGTCATCGTATTTTTTGTTCAGGTCATCTTTCAGTTGGTTCATTTCCCCGGTAACGCCTTCATATTGCTGGTTCAGCAACTGGGTTGTGGCAATAAGCAGTTCACCTTTGACGTCTTGTTCAGAGGCTTCTTGGATCTGCTGTTGAATAGCTTGGATGACATTCTGAAGTCCTTTCACTTTAAGAGAAGCACCTTCAAATTGTCGGTGTAACAATTCAATGGTTGTAGCGATTTCACTTCGGATGTCCTGTTCAATGAGCTCAGCGATCTTGTTAACAAGAATCTGATTAACGCTGCTAAGTTCCGTTACTTCCTCCGTAAGGGCGTCACAGCGGTTGCCCAGCTTCTGTACTTCCTCCGAAACACCTTCGACTTGTGGTCTCAGTAGCTCAGTTGCAGCGGAGAGGATCTCACCTTTGAGGTCGATCTCCGAAGTCTCGGGTTGTGCTTGGACTTGCGCCTGCACTTGCTCTTGCGATTGCGCGAGACGCTGGATTTCATTACGCAGGTCCGCTATTTCATCCGAAACGCTATGATATCGTGTATCCAATGCTTCAACAGTGGTTATCAAGCTTTCTTCCTGACTTGTTTGTTCCGGTGTTTTTATGACCTTCTGCATGAGAGAATGGACAATGGCGCTTAGCTCTGTGAATTTATGCGTTAACAGATCGAACTGAAAGTTGGAGTGATCCATAGCAGGTGATGAAGCTCTGCCGGCTGTAACTGATGCTATACTGGCTTTTTGATTCAGGTTATCTGCGTAGTCCTTTAACTTCTCCGTTGTTTTGTTCGATTCTATCTTTTGCTTGAGGAGCTGTACCGAATTACGCAATTCGATCGTATCATTGTTAAACTGAGCGTTCGATTTGTTGACAGCCAGCGGGGGAGTAATGGAGCCGGAACTAGCAGGAGACGGAGGAGAAGCCGGAGTTTCAGGCTGCGCAGTTTGTATATCTTTGGGAAGTGCAAGAGCTTCCTTATCACGCATTTCCTGTAACTGTTCTTTTATGAACTTAAGTGGCTTATTGGCGTCTTTCATCCTGGCGATGACTCGAAACATTTCGATGGCCTCTTCCGTGTACCTGAGTGAACCGTCAACCGCTACGATCGGAAGAAATTCGCGAAAGTGATTGGACCATTCGACGACAGATGCACGTGTCTTTCCGATTTTGCCGGCGATTTCGGTGAGCTTATATGATCTTTTCATTGTTCTGTATCGTCATCCTTTCTTCTTAAGCTCTTTAGGCTTAGGCAATTAGCTGTAACATTGTATTCAGGACATGAAACAAATGACAATGAAAAAAGAGTCCATTCCCAACAACTGGGGAATGGACCTTTCTTGTTTTTAATCAATCGACGGCACATGTTTATCCGTCTCTGGTGCTAAATACCGACCAACCTTATCAATCCATTCCTCGACATAATGATCTGTGGCCCACTGCGCCATGACAAGCTGCTCACCGGGGAGTAGATTCAGCACAAGCTGTGGATCACTGCCGGGTGCCTGGCCGTAGGGATAGAACTTGAGCTTGCCGTTTTCAAAGATAACGAGCATATCGTTCATCGGCGAAGTTAAAGCATCGGTCGCTTGCGGCCAGGAAGACTGAATGCCGTTCCAGTTGCAGCACAAATCGTCGTGGTTGACGACTTTATCGGGCAGCTCTCGCGGGAAGTCATGCAGCGCATAGCTGTCGGGTACTGCCGCCGTGTTTGTGACACGCGGCGTTTCAGCGACCTTGCCAACCCAGTGCCCTGGTTCACGCTGAACCGTCCAGCTTTCGCCAGAGACCTCGCCGCGCAAACTGCTGGATATGCTTGCAAGCACGCCGCTGATATTCGTGTTCGTGCCGTAGACATCAGCGATAGATACGTGATTCTTGTCCACCGGTTTGTTGTAAAACTGTACGGTGTGGCCTTCTTTTAATTGCGGCAGGGTGCGGACCCAGATGCGATCTGCCTGATAGGGCGTGCCGCCACGCACGGTCTGTTCCGACTCGGCAATAGATACATATTGATTCCCTGCAAATAGGAGGGTTTCTGTCCGATTGAGCTGCTCGTCTTCTTGATCCGGGAAAACTTCCGGTTTCACGGGCTGATCCGCCAAATGAGCGGATAAGTAATGGAATTCATCTGTTTTCGTTCGATGGACCAACGAATCGATTTTCCAGAAGTTTTGCTTATAAGGCATAAGAATCCCTGAGCCTTCGGACGTCTTCTGCAGCTGCCCCCGAACAGGCGCGATCAGCATCGTGCGATAGGTACTATAGCGCATGGGTTTCAGTACGCGCCCAGGCTCGCTGGCAGGCTCATGTTCGGTCCTTAAGCCAATCAGCAAAGCCGTGGTAATCGGCGTAGGAGAGAGGTTTAAGGACGCAGTTGTTGCTGTGATGGCTGCATCTGCGACAGGTGCGGCATCACTTTGGGTATGTAGCGTATTCCAAGGGAAAAGCAAGATCGCGGCCGCGATTGCACCGACACCAGCGAAGCAAAGCATGGGCTTGATTCTTGGCTTCGTTCGTTCTTTGCGTTCAACCGCTTCTTCAATCTCGCGCTGAAGCTTGGAAGTAAAGCCTGGGCGCTCAAGCGGTCCTGATTCCAATTGTTTGCGTAAATCATCCGGATCAGGATTCTTCAAGAGCCTCACGCTCCTTCAATTTGACCACCTTGAGTCTGGCGTGATGAAGCCGTGATTTAACGGTTCCCTCCGATATATTAAGGATAGACGCCATTTCTTTCGTTGAGAGCTGATAGTGGGCATGCAAAATCAGAATTTCCCTGTATTTCGGTGGAAGGGAAATTACTTTTTTCCAAATGTCGCTGGCATATAATTTCTCCATAGCTTCTGTTTCGGCGGAATTTGATGTACCTGTAGATTGAATGAAGCCAACAAGGGTAACTTTGCGCCAGAAGGCCTTGCGTAAATAGTCATAAGTAGTATTGCGTGTAATCGTAAGAAGCCAGGTCTTAACCGAAGCTTCGCCGCGGAATGTAGTAAGATTGCGATAAACTTTTAGGAAGGCATCTTGGGCAATATCATCAGCTAAATCGGAGTTGCGGCAAATGCTGAAAGCGTAATTCCAAACATCATTTCCGTAGGTCTCCATTAAATTGCGAAGAATGACTTTTTGATCTGTTGTTTCAGATACGTACTTTAAATACTCAAATACATGGACACCGGTCGTCTCCATTCTCTCACCTCTCTGAATTAGACGTTTGCAGGTTCCAAAAAGTTCGCAAAACGCCCAAAAAATTTTTACGGCATTATCCCCCTACTTAAATAATTCGAAAGGATATTGCCGCAAGAGTCGGAGAATGAAGTTAGATAGGCAGAAAAGAAGTAGGTCGGATTCTAGAGGAGATTTGAGCTGGGGAAGAGAATGGGTCCTGTATATAGGAAGTGGACGCTACCGAATTATCCGTCTAAATGAAACGGCTGAAGGGTTCCAACGTGTTGTTCAGCCGTTTAAAGCGCAGGATTAGCGTGCTGGCGGTCGATTCTACCCACTGTTGTAGCTTTGTAACGCCAGAACGTCTCATGAATGAGCGCAGCTTCCTCCTCATTTAGATACTGAACCAGCACCGTCACTTCCGGAAGCTTATGCTTTTGATGAGGGAGGGAATGTTTGGATTTGATAAGGAGTCCGATGCCGAACCCGAGCAGGAAGCCGCCAAAACCGTAGATAAGTCCCCAAATGATAGGCCCCCATTCTAAGATGAAGCCTAGGCTAATCCCCAAGACACTGCAGGCTGTTGCGCTGGCAAAGCCGATTTCAACGGATTTAGCTGTACGATCAAAGCGTTGATCAACAATGGATAACGATTTATCTGCATGGGCGTCCATGAGGACGGGGCGAATGCGGCTTGGATGAATACCGCTGTGCTCCAACATGCTTAAAGCTTGCTCTAACTCCGTACAATGCTCAAATGTGCCTATCATCCACAAAGGAGAGTTCATCTCGGTTCCATTCATCGATGCGATCCTGGCTTTCTCATAATAATCGGTTAAAAATTGACGCTGGGTGATGCGGAAAAGCCGATTTTGTTCAATCGAGCTGGTATAAGAATGGTACATGGCACCTCCTAGAACGGAAGGCATGAACATAAGCCACTGAGGGTTCAGAATACTGACAACCATACGGTTATGACCCAAGATGAGAGCCATAAGCGCTTCATAGAAGTGAGAAAATGTGAGATAAATCCACCACCAGAAAATACCGTAAAAGCCAAGCCAAATGTGCTTGTTGTATAGCTGTCCAAGACCCGGAAAAAGAAATGAGCAGTAGGCGGCGATAAGAGGTCTCTTTTTCTCAAGAAACTGGATGCCGGTTGAACGCATGAGATGTATCGGGATTCGTCCGTTTTCCAGCATGGCCAGTTCGTAGTGCTTATTCGCTTCAATGGAGCAGCGATAGCTGTCCCAGATTGCAAAAAAATAAATAAACATATAACCGAATAGCCACTCGGGACGCAAAACTTGCTTCGCCATCGCGAAATTGCCGCTAAACGAATACACCATAGCCAGATTAATATTGGCCAATGAATTAATAATGACTTCAGAAAGCGTTAACAGAACACCTGTCGTGTTCTTGTACATGAGCAGATGTCCAAAACCAGGGAAGGAGGCTGACCACCAGGCAACCATGAAGGAGTTGCGGCGTTGGGCATAGATAATATCAAACCTTCTGACAGCAGCCATTGTCCATCGGGAGGTGGAATGTGTTGACAAAGGAAACCCGTCCTCTTCACTTCAAAATGTCTTTGGATTAGTATCGCAGGTATTGGTATTTTTTATGCAAATAATAGGGCAAATGCGATTTGCAGCCTTGACAATAGAAGGTATTAGCACGCAATATGTAGGAAGGATACTGCATGTAAATCAGGTCCTTTGGAGAGGAAGAACACAATGAATTTCGTTGAGCATGTCATGGATCACCTGCGTTCCGGAGTCATTAACAATTACCCTCAGCCAGTTGCCTTGAATATGGGCTTAGCGTATACCGTTAAACTGGAAGATAAGAAGACGAATTTAATTTGGCTGCCTTTTGAGTATACAGGTCTTGCATACGTGGATATGGGGCGACAGGTCAATGTGCATCCTTATTATAGAGGCGTGATTTTTGAGGAAATTGAACTCTCTAGGGGAACGGATCTTCACAAGCCGCAAACGGAAGAGGCCTTTGTGAAAGCCGTATTTCTGAAAAGCTTTGAGATGCATCAGCTACTCCAGCAGGAGAAATATGCCTACTTGCAGGGGAGCGCACCGGATTTCCTAACAAAGATGTTATACATAACAGATTGGCTCCGTTACTACAATTCAATGAAAACCGTTGGCGCAGGCAGAAAATTGGGCTAAGTGCCGGAATAATAGGACTATACTTTCTACGGTTGTAGAGGGTGTGGTCCTTTTTAATATGCAGAGAGACGGAATCATTCATGGATTAAAGCCCGCCCCTGCGGCTATAGACCCAATCCTGCTAGTGCTTGGCACTCTTCTCTTACTAGGCTTTAAGGCTATTCTCAAAGGTTAATAGAAGCCTTATCCTAGAGATTGGTACAAGTTGGTATCAAAAATTTGTAGAGGGCGGAGAGTCTTAACATGGGGCAGTTGAATAAATGGATAGCCATAGCAGTGGCTTGCTGTGTAATAACCATAGGGGTTGGACAAACAAAAAGTGAAGCGGCTACGATGTCGGACATACGAGGGCACTGGGCGGAGCAGACGATTACCCAGATGGCGCAGCAAGGGCTGCTGGATGGATTCCCGGACGGAACGTTTCGACCAGATGATGCGGTGACGGCTGACCAATTCGTGAAAATCGTTTTGCTTGCGTTTACAGATAAGTTTCCGAATGGTGAGCGCAATTGGAAAGCAAGCTTTCTGCAAGCACTAAGCGCGGGTAATCAGAGCATTTTGAAACAGGATTACCGGGATTTCACCTTTAAGCCAAGCACGGTTGGGTATTGGGCGAAGCCGTACTTGGACTTGGCCAGCGATCTTCATTTCATTAGTAAAGGGCAGTTCACGGATTATAAAGCGAAGCTGAAACGTGAGGACGTAGCTGAGATTT
Source organism: Paenibacillus violae (assembly GCF_032461945.1). Classification (NCBI taxonomy): domain Bacteria; kingdom Bacillati; phylum Bacillota; class Bacilli; order Caryophanales; family Paenibacillaceae; genus Paenibacillus; species Paenibacillus violae. The sequence goes on along the minus strand of NZ_JAWCUD010000012.1, from coordinate 110,945 downwards.
TGTATTACTTGCTGAAGGAAACCGAGTATTTGGAAGATGAGGTATACAGCCTCAAAGCGGCTTCCCAATTCGGTGATCTGCAAAGCGCGACGTCCAGACAGCAGAAATTTATCGGCGAAGCGATGACAAAGGGGATTATGGAAGGATACCCGAACGGTTATTTTGGTGTGGGGCGATATGTTACCCGTGCAGAAGCCTTGCAAATTATTACTCGTTTGCAGACGAAGTCCAAGCGGATCAGCGTGAAAAACGAGGGAGACTCCTTCATTAAAGTTGTACCGACCAAAGATGGCAGCTATAAAAAACTGATATTCCCTGATCAGCGCATGCTCGATGCTTATAGCATGATGGAGGATGCAGGCAAGCTGCGGGGGACGAATTATGACTTGGAAGAAACAACGCTCCGCCTGTTCCGCGATGCGGATGCCAAAGCGCTTGCCGTGAACGGGGCGACAGCTGATATACGTAACAGTAATGAAGCATCGTTGTGGCTTGATCCTCAATTTTTGACCTATGGCGTAACCGTTCGCCTTGAGGATGGGACTCTGGCGCGCAATATGGAAAGTATTCGCAAGTTTACGGATTTCCTTTTTGGTTATGATGCGGACATCTTCTATCGCCACTTTACAGATGCGTGTGAGCGCGCTGCAGCAAAGGGCGTACTGGAAACAACGACGAAGCAGATTGGCAGCTTCTCCGTGGAGACGCGGCTTGAGCCGGATGGCAAGACCCTTGTTTTCTCAATTATACATACTTAATCATTAATGGCATTAAAAAGTGAGGTGTACATACAAGTTGTACACCTCAAACTTTATATCTCCACTATCTAGATAACATGTACGTACAAGTGTATAATAGTACATTATACGTACATTCATATCGGAAGGTGTTGAGTACACGTGCTGGAGAATTTGAAACAAGCGGTACTGGAAGCAAATTTGGATTTGCCCAAATATCAGCTCGTCACATTTACTTGGGGCAATGTCAGCGGGATTGACCGGGAGCAAGGGCTTGTCGTGATCAAGCCTAGCGGCGTGCCTTACGAAGACTTGAAGGCCGAAGATCTCGTGGTCGTCGATCTGGAAGGCCGAGTCGTAGAAGGCACGTTGAAGCCTTCCTCAGACACGCCGACGCATTTGGCGTTGTACCGCGCCTTCCCGGCCATTGGCGGGATCGTGCACACGCATTCGCCATGGGCGACAAGCTGGGCGCAGGCCGGGAGGGGCATCCCTGCACTGGGCACAACACACGCGGACTACTTCTACGGGGAAGTCCCTTGCACGCGTCTCATGACGGAGGCTGAGATTAAAGGAGCCTACGAGCTGGAGACGGGCAACGTCATCATCGAGACGTTCCGTGATCTCGACCCGGCGATGGTACCGGGCGTGCTGGTGAACTGCCATGCTCCTTTCAGTTGGGGGAAGGACCCGCACAATGCGGTGCATAACGCTGTCGTTCTAGAGGAAGTCGCGAAGATCGGTTACCGCACCTTCGAGTTAAATTCAGCAATCCAGCCTATGGATCAAACGCTGCTGGATCGGCACTTTCTTAGAAAACATGGCGTTAATGCGTATTACGGACAAAAATAAACGAAGGACAGCCGGCATCTCGACGAGTGCCTGCTGTCTTTTTTGTGATTAGGGCCGCCCCTCACACCTCATTTGAAATAGATGGATAATCCACCGTTAATCTACGCTGCTTAGTGGCAAGAAACGAAACAGCGGTAGAAGCTCTAGCTAAATTGTCGCTAGCTACCCAAATCTGGTTGATTTGGTGAAATTAGTGGTAGGAAGTCCAGTTAATGCGGTAAAAGTGGATTTTCGGTAGGAAATAGTTGGAGGAATCGGCGTAATTGCAAATCATCTACCCTTTTTCGGCTGTCCGCTAGGGCAGATGGGAAAGTAACAGGTAAATCTTATCCTTTGGCGGAAATGTGTACTTTTTGGTATGATGAGAGAGCAAGAATGTTAAGGGGAAGAAGGATGATAGAACATGTTCGCGAAGTCAGGTTATGAAGGAACAAGAGAAGAGAATTATACCTTGCTGATTCAGCAGGTTAAAGCATTGATACATGATGAACCGAACCGAATTGCCAATTTATCCAATGCAGCGGCGCTGCTCGGACAGTTTTTGACCGATGTGAATTGGGTAGGTTTCTATTTGGTGGACAAGACGCAAGAGAAGGAAGAACTCGTTCTGGGCCCTTTCCAAGGATTGCCGGCATGCGTTCGGATCCCGTTAGGTAAAGGAGTTTGCGGCACGTCCGCGCAGCTACGGGAAACGGTGCTTGTACCGGACGTTCATGCGTTCCCGGGCCATATCGCCTGCGATGCCGCTTCGCAATCGGAAATCGTCGTTCCCATTCTTAGCGGTGACGAGTTGATTGGTGTGCTGGATATCGATAGCCCTAGCCTAAACCGTTTTGATGAACTCGATCAGCGCTATTTGGAGCAGTTCGTGCAAGCTCTAGCTGCCGCTATGTAAGGTCGTAAGTCATAGCATAAATATCATCCATATCTTCATCGGAACAAAAGCTGCAGCTTGCCAAGACATTGGTGTGCCTCAAACGAGAACCCAACATAATCAGGTGGCTAGTCAACTGCTGTTCGATCGCTTTGTCTGCGATGCTGAATTCAATCCCGTATTCATAGAGGGAGGGCTTCAGCATCGTTTTTCGTTTAATGATGCCTAGTATTTTCATTTCTTGATGAAAAAGATGAAACGTAAATTCCAATAGCAGGCTCATCTCGGTAGGGAGATTCAAGGGCGTGTGCATACGAATGCCCCCTGCGCTGATGTCCCTTATCATGATTTTGGAATGCTTCGTGTCGGCAGCTTTATTTTTGATCCCTATAATCTTGAATAGGGCGGTTAAAGGTATTTGGAGATGCAGCCTGAAACTGGAGCGTTTATTTGGTTGTGACATGGAGAGGCTCCTCTTCATTAATAGGCATATTATACTATGAAAGTAGATATTATGAACCATATTTCAGAAAGAAAGCCCCTCATTTGCGCATAAGGAGCTTGGACTCGAAGGCTTGTAAATCTTCCTCGCCATTAACAAAAAGCCGTTTCAGCAGGAAAGGGGACTGCTCGTTTGTTGCAAATCCTTGATCGATGGTAAAAGCATATCGAAATCCGTGCTGCTTAAGCAGCTTAAGCGTCGTTTTGTTGCGTTCGCCATACGGGTAACAAAAGATATCGGCTTTGGTTCCCAGATGCTCCTCAATCAGCTTTCGGGCTTCCACGATTTCGTACGCTTGTTCATCCGCCGTCAGCTTGGGAAGGTGAGGATGTGACATGCCATGCGGCTGAATGTCCCAACCTCCTGCCTGCATCTTCTTAATTTGCTCCCAATTGAGATAGCCGTCCTGCTCCGTCATGCCAGGGGAGACAAAAAGTGTGGCAGGAAACCCGTATTTCGCGAGAATCGGCATCGCCTGTTCATAATTATCGATATAGCCGTCATCGAATGTCAGCAGTATCGGCTTCTCCGGGGCTTTCTCGGATGTGTCTCCTTCCAGGAGACGTATAAATGCTTCGAGTGAGAGCGGTGTGTACCCGTGATCGTGCAAGTACGCCATTTGTTCTTCCAGCTTATCCGGAGAAATGACGACAATATTCCCTGGATCTATGGCTACACTGTGGTAGTTGAGCACAGGGATACTGACTTTGGACGAAGTCTTGCCCGTGTTCTTTTGCGGAACGACAGGGACATACGTATTCGTGGTAACGGAGGGGGGAACCGGATTCTTGTCCTCGGAGAGTGGAAGAAACAGGGTGGTCCCTTCGTTGGAATCTTGCTCTGGTTCAGCGCCAGGTACCGCATTGGACACAGCTTCAGGCACAACGCTAGGCACAACAACAGGCACTGTAACGGATTCTACTTCTGCTTCTGCCAGGGGCTTGTCCACTTGTAGAGCGGAAAGCTCCTGATGCTCATCGGAAGCCGTAATTATGTAAGGAGCCGCTGCGTCAGCCTCCTCCTCAGTTCCATAGTCCGCAGAGGGAAGGCAGCTAACTAAGAGCAGCAGCACTATCGTGATAATCCCGATAACTAACGAAAACGACAGGATTCCCTTTCTTCGAAAGCTCATAGGCACACCAACCATTTCTAGAGGAATAGTCTATTACTCTATTTGTAAGCAATGGTTGGAAGAATTATACCTAATCCGTAGAAGAGATTACTGGAAATATGGAGTTTTGTAGTTAATCTTTGCTTTGAATAACCAAGAGGAGACCAGTCTGCAGCTCGATGAGTCCTTCCGGTTCGTTAAGGATGTTGCTGATCCCGAGGGATTGGCCGATCTCTAACGCCGCTTGATGTAACGGATACGCAAAGCCGTGAAGTGTAATACCTGTAACTTCAAGGCTAAGCGGAAGTAAAGAGATATGGGAATAGCGCCCACGTTCGATGCGAGTGGTTTGATTCATAACGATGATTTGGTTATTGGCATCGATAATGGAGCAGGCAATGCCCAGCTCAGTTCCTTTGCGCAGCAGATGCACATTGGCTAACGAATGATCGAAGCGAGTGCCTAAGGCACCCAGCAGGATGATCTGCTCAGGCTGCTCGGCAAGTGCCCAATTAAAGGCCATCTCTGTATCGGTCAAATCTTTATGGATAGGATCGCATTCGATAAACGAAACGCTTGAAGAACGAATAAGGCTTAACTCTTCAGTCGTTACCGAATCGAAATCCCCTAGTGAAATATGAGGTTTATAGCCGTGCTGAATCAAATACAAGGCCCCGCGGTCAGAGCCAACCAAGACATCATTCTCTTGAATGACACCCAGCGCCCAATCCCCAAGCGTACCGCCAGTTACTATAATTATTCGTTTCCCGTTCATGCTTGTTCCCCCAGCGCTTATTATCATCCCCTTAGTATACCATATTGAGGCAAAAAACCGAGCTGCATCCTGGCAGCCCGGTTCTAAGATTAAGTTCGGTTATCAGCGCGCTTGCGCATAGGATTAAGCTCCGTTTGATCGTGATCAATCTCGGCTTCTTCCGCGAAGCCCTGCAACTCCCATGTCGTTCTGCCCAGCACGAGGTCCGCAGGAAATTCATCACCGCGTTTGAGGGTAACCTCTTGCCCTGCCTCATTGGCATAAATTCCGTCTGTCTCTACAATATCGCCTGTCATCGGTTCCATTGATTTGTCTTTCGCCATGCCGTATTCCTCCTTTCCTGTTGCTTATCCATACCATTTCCAAGCGTGGAGGAAATTATGAATAGAATCATGTAGAATGATAAGGTTGTCATATACGGAATACATACTTTGGTCAGGCAGAAAGGAAATGAACATAATGGCATTATGGGGAACGATCGTGAATGCTGCTGCTATCATTATTGGGGGATTATTGGGGCTGCTTCTACCGCGCATCTCGGAGGGCATAAAAAGCACAGTCATGCAAGGCTTGGGGCTCGCAATTACTGTGTTGGGGATTACGATGGCTCTGAAATCGAGTCAAATCGTGCTTGTTATTTTGAGCGTCGTCATCGGAGGCATTATCGGAGAACTGCTCCGCATCGAATACCGGTTAGGTCAGCTTGGTGACTGGCTGCAAGCCCAAATGCGCAAAAGCTCCTCGCAGCATCAAGGCAGCGTCTCGGAGGGCTTCGTGACTTGTACGCTGATTTACTGCATTGGAGCTATGGCGATTCTTGGTCCGCTGGACAGCGGTCTGCGGCATAATCATGATATTTTGTACACGAAATCGCTGCTGGATGGGTTCTTATCCATTATTTTCGCTTCAACTTTAGGTGTAGGCGTAATCTTCTCAGCCGTGTCCGTTTTCATCATGCAGGGAACGATTGCACTGGCAGCAACTTTGATCGCCATGGCATTCAGCCAAGCTTCGCTGGACGCGATGATCATTCAAATTACAGCCGTTGGCGGTATTCTGGTGATTGGTGTAGGCATCAATATTCTTCAAATTAGGAAAATCAATGTCGCCAATATGCTTCCGGCATTAGTTATAGCCGCAGCAGCTGTGCCACTGCAGCATCATATCTCCGCTTGGTGGGAGCGATTGTTCTAGACCGCAGAACCGTTAAATTTATAGCCGACGCCGCGCACCGTGATAATGTACCGAGGTTCAGCCGGATTCACTTCAATTTTCTTGCGGAGATTGCTGATATGTACAATGAGTGTTCGCGGGTCGCCCATACTATCCAGGCTCCAGATAAGCTCAAATAAGTGTTCGATTTTGTAAACACGATTAGGGGTTTTGGCCATAAGGGAAAGTAAATCAAATTCTTTGGCGGACAGCGAAATGGTCTGCCCATTCACGCGAACGATGTGGCTGACCAGATCAATCTCAAGCCCTGGAAACTTCACCAGCTGCGGATCATCCTGATGTTGTTCGCGGATCGAATTCCGGCGCAGAAGGGCCTTCACCCTTGCAACAAGCTGACTAGGGCTGAAAGGTTTCGTCATATAATCGTCGCCACCCATGCTTAATCCGAGAATGATATCGATATCCTCGCTTTTACAGGAGATGAACAGAATTGGCGTATTGCTGGTTTTGCGGAGCTGTCGGCAAACTTCTATGCCATCAAGTCCTGGCAGCAGTATGTCCAGAACAATAAGATCGGGCTTGTGTTCTTTGACGATTTCAAAAACATCTTGTCCATTGTTGGCACTGATGACTTTGTATCCTTCTCTCGCTAGATAGAGTTGGATCAGTTGGACAATTTCTTGTTCATCATCCACGACTAAAATTGTTTCTCCTGCCATACTAGAAATCCTCCTCAGTAACAAAACGGCTCATGATGAAAGCGGAAATCCCGCTCACAAATATTACCTTCATTATAGAACGATTCTCCTAAAAATTTCTATCCTTTTATTGACAGATCGCTAGATTTGGTATGGTCTACAGAAGAAATTGGGTACTATGCCCTATTGCCGCTCTAAAACTTTGGCGAAATAGGAAGAAAATAGACGGAAAGCGGCTTTAATTGACGCAAACTTTAGGTGGCCTTTATGGAATCTTTATGTTCCCATGCTAATCTACCCTTGTCTCTATGCATGAGTAGAGAAGGGGGCGACGAAAGTAATGAGTCATTCGGCTGATTTGAATCCCGTCACACATCCATGGTTGCAGAAGGATAACTTCGTACGCCAATTCATTGAGCAGGCTTGGGATTTGTTTTGTATTTTCGATGTACATGGAAATTTAACCTATGCGTCCAAGAGTTTTAACCCCGTGATCGGACTTATCCCTGAGGATTTTCAACAAATTGTAGACTTTATCGATTCCGAATACCGGATGGATATACATAAAATGTTTATCAAAACCTTGCAGACAAGCAGCAGCAGTAAGCTGGAGCTTCGTATGAAAGGGACCAGCGAGAGCTTTAACTGGTTTGAATGCACCGCGATGCCGATATGTAATGAAGAAGGAAATCTTACAGAGATTTGTTTCGTGCTTAATGACATTACGCTGCGCAAGAATCACGAGAGCCGGCTAATCGCGATGGCTTTCCATGATCCATTGACCGGTTTGCCGAACCGGCGGCTGTTCAAGGAGCAGTTGCAGCAGATGTTTTCGCAGGCTAAACGAACGAACAGGCCTTTTGCGCTGTTATATGTGGATATCGATGATTTTAAAATGATCAATGACACGATGGGGCATGATGTGGGCGATGCTTTCTTGCAGGATTTTGCCCATCGCATTCAAAACTGCCTTCGCGAGGTCGATTTGTTTGCCCGGATGGGCGGCGATGAGTTCGCCATCCTTCTGCCATCGGTAGATTGCGAAGAACATGTGAATAGCGTGGCTAAGCGAATCCTGCATTGTGTAGATCAACCGTGGGAGGTTCAAGGCCATCTGTTCAGGGCTACAATCAGCATGGGAGTTACGATGTATACGCCTGACAAAACCGAAGCATCGCATATGATGAAGGAAGTCGATATCGCGCTCTATCAAGTGAAGGGCAAGGGCAGAAATCACTTCCAATTTTATCATGAGAAGTAGATTCATAGACAGTTATCAACTAACCGTTATAGGGGGCATAAAGCCCGCCGTATAGCGGTTTTTTTGCGTTCACCAATATTTACAACTAGCGATTTAATACGCTTTCTAAGATGATAGAGGAATGACAGTCTCGGAGAATGCTAGAGAAGGGAATGAGTGTAAATGCCGACGAACAAGCGATGGCGTAAAATCTTTGTTGCTTTGGCAGCAGCGGGGATACTGACGATAGCAACAAGCTCGGAACCTCATGATGCTCTGGCCCAAGCTGGTTCGGCGCAGGGGAAATTCAATATGTCCTATATGTATTTTGGGAGCCCGAGTTCGTATACAGCGCAAGTGGATAAAAGCGGACAAACGCTTGATGTCGTGGCACCCAGCTATTTTCATATCGACGCAACCGGCAACTTGGAACTATCCGATTCACTGCTAGCTTCTTTCATCGCAGACATGCATCAGAGGGGAAAACGGGTTGTACCTTTTCTTAGCAATGATTTTGACCGGTCACTTGGAGAAAAGGCGATCGATAATCGTGAAGCGCTAGCGGATCAAATGGTTAAGGCTATTCAAGAAAACAATCTCGATGGCATTCAGTTCGATATCGAAAATGTGGATGCCGCTTACCGGGATAAATACACGGATTTGGTGAAAATCATTCGTAATAAATTAGGCAGCGACAAGGAAGTCTCCGTCGCGGTGGCCGCCAATCCAACGGGCACAACGCAGGGTTGGACAGGTCTGTATGACTATAAAGCATTAGCCGCCGTAAGTGATTACTTGATGGTCATGGCTTATGATGAAAGCTATCCCGGCGATACGACGCCAGGACCTGTGGCTAGTTTGCCCTTTGTAGAGAAGTCGATTCAATATGCGATTTCGCAGGCGCCTGCGGATAAGGTTGTCTTGGGGATCCCGTTTTATGGTAGGTACTGGAATCAAAATGCAGCCGATAACGGAGCTGGTGTGTCCTCTCAAACCCTTAGCAAGCTTATTCAAACATACGGGGGAACCGTTCGTTATGATACCGCTAGCCAGTCTCCTGTTGCCTCTTTTACAATTCTCCCAACGGATGAATCGTTCAGTATCAACGGCAATAGCCTGGTTCCTGGCGATTACACGGTTTGGTTTGAGAATGAACAGTCGCTGAAGGAAAAGTTGAAGTTGGTCAGCAAGTACAACTTGAAAGGTACCGGGAGCTGGAGTTTGAACCAGGAAACAGCAGATACCTGGGATTATTATGGCTTGTGGGCGGATGGCTTCTATTTCACAGATGTGCAGCAGCACTGGGCCAAAGAAGACATCCTCGCCGCGGCGAACAACGGCTGGATGCTAGGCACCGCCGCAGACCGGTTCGCGCCGGACGCGGCGCTCACCAGAGCCGAAGCCGCGACGATCATCGTGCGCGCGCTCGGCTTGCAAGGCGAGGCTGCCGGCAGCGCCTCGTTTACGGATGTGCCTGCGAGCCACTGGGCCTCGCAGGATATCCGGATCGCGAAGAGCAGCGGGCTGATCCAAGGGATCAGCGACGAGCGCTTCGCGCCGGATCAGATCATGACGCGGGAGGAGATGAGCATGCTGCTCTCCCGCGCTTTGCACTTGACTTCGCAGGGTGGCTCAGCCGCTGCGAAGAGCTTCTCTGACGTGCCGGCAGGCAGCTGGTCGGCGGAGGCCATTGCTGCGATGAGCAGCAATGGCCTTGTCGACGGCTACGCGAACGGCACGTTCCGCCCCGGCGCGTCCTTGACGCGCGCGGAGATGGCTGCGCTGCTAAACCGCGCGCAGCCGCTGCTCACGAAGTGAGCCACACCAAAGAACCGCTTCCACCGATGAGGGTGGGGGCGGTTCTTTGGTTTATGGAACCTACAAGCCAGGCGGCGGCTTGATAGCAGGCAGAACATCGCCGATAACATCCTCGGTGCCTATCTTGATAAAGGTTTGCTGCCCATGAGGACCGGGCTTGTCGGTAACGAACTGACGGATGTTTTTGATTCGGGCTTCGCTTCCAATTACGCGGTTGCTGCCGATCTGGAGCACAGAGGTTGAGCCAACGCCTAGAATTTTGATGCCCCGCACCCGGATATAGGAGCCTAAGTTATCCACACACATTGTAAATGGCTCGGGTGGCTGAGGTGTGGGAATTGGACGTTGATAGAAGGGATAGGCCTTAAAGCTCCCTTCATTCCCGTAATAGATCGGTACTTCGCGCTGCACAGCGAAGACGTTGGTATCCAGCGCGGTGGTGACGTTATCTCCGACCTGCATGACACTGCTGGCGCCAATTTCAAGCACATAGACATAGCCGACAATGGAGAGGCGCGCCATCCTCTAGGCCTCAGGTGGGAGCGGGACGAATGGCGAGATGATGACGGCTTCCGGAGGAGTGTCGAACATCGAAGACAAGGAGATGACCTCTGTATCGCCGATAAGAAAAACCGAGGAGCTGGAAACCCCGACGATGCGTACATCACCTACGAAAATTTGTTTGTTTTCCACATTCAAGTTCATCATAGTTAACCCTCATTTCTTGGCAGACTGGATATGTAGCTTTCAACTGCACTGATAATGTCCTGTTTTGTTTTATCAATGATACTTGTCGTTACAGCTTCCATTGGTTCTTTAAATCCTACACCGCGGTATTGATTGACATAATGCTGAATGCGAGCATCCAATTGTTTGCGAATATCGTCTATGATAAGGTCTTTGTAATCTTCGTCCAAATGGTACTGGTATTTGTTTTCCAGATTCAACATATCGGATTGGAGCCCATATTGCAGATAATGCGCAATGCCTTTCGAAACGTCGTGCTGCATCGAAGCTCCTGAATGGGCTTGCCCTTCCGTGCCCTGCTGCTTTCTCGTATTCCCGGTGTTCATAGGTCCAATTCCGAATTCTTGCCCTGTTCCCATCCCCATCCCTTGTCCCTGGGCGAACGGATTCTGATCTTGATTTTGATTTTGATTTTGCCCGGCATCTTTCCCTACTGAGGCACCATTAACTGTGAAATCGTCGACGTTATCCAGCGAGCTCGGGCTGATGCCTATGGTCAAAGTTCCGTCCAGTTTTTCAACCTTCAGTTGATCGAAATTATATTCGATTTTATCGATATGGAATCGTTTCTCAACTTTTAGAGCATCGAGGTCGGACTGCAGTTTCGTAACGGTTTCTTCCAGTTTATCGATACGCTGCTTCTGCAATTCAATATAGGCGGAAAGCTGCTGGGCCCATTGCTGCCACGTGATTGAATTATGCATATATGGCACCTCCTTCCGGTTTCATTAGAAAACCTTTCATGGTGGTCATTTCATAGCGGATTAGGTAGGCGGCGGCAATCGAACGAGCGAAACGGGATTTACATCACTCGAACCAAGCGCTGGCGTAGGTTCAACATAACCGCCTGTATTATAGAGGTTTGACAAGGAACGAATGGAACCTGCGGTGCCGATTTGAAGAACGGAGGAGTTGGCAACGGAGTTCACTTTTAGCTGCTGAATCATGATGGTTTGGTGAATGATCATGTTCATAAGGAACACCTCGCTGTGTTTGACATCGCGTTCGTTAGACGATCACTCCGCTGGTGGCGTTCGCTTCGATAAGATCCGAATCATTAGTGACGGTAGTGCTGTATGCATTATAGACACGAGGGAAATCACCCGTATTAAAGGAGCCTGCTCCTGCGAATGTTTTGGAAGAGCTGGTAGGTGCGATGATGAAGGTATCGCCGAAGTGGACAACTGAGCTGGAACCAACGCTGATGATTTTCACGTTCCCTACAATAGATGGCATATTTCGGCCTCCCTGACTTCAGGCTTCTCACACCTTTAGTATATGAGGGTATTCGCCTAGAGGTGATCTGTTTTTCAGATTGGTGTCACATCAGGGCGTAGGCACATATACTGCAAGAGAAAACGAGGTGATAGGCTTGAGCGGGTTTAATCGCCATCCTTGGCTGAAATGGGATCATGTAGAGAAGTTTCTCGGGCAAAAGCTGCCTTTCGCTGAAAAAGGGCAGACCTTTCTAGATAATATGACGTGGGTTGAGGGATATGTACAGGACATGCTGAAAAAAGCTATGCCGGGCATGGACGCAAGCATTTCTACGCAAGGAGCGACCGGCGCCGAAATCTTTGAAACGCATGAACATGTCATTGTCAAAGTGAAAATCGCCAAAGGCGAAGATCCAAGGGCACTTCGAGTGTTTGTAAAATCGAATCAGATGAAGCTCACCGGATTCACCAGCGGGAAGGGCCGAATTATTAAATTTCCGACGCTTGTGCTTCCCAGATCGGCGAGAGTCAGTTACAAGCAGCGTTTACTCCAGATAAAGGTGCGTAAAAGAGGATTAAAAGAGACTTATACGGAAGCCTACATTCGTTATTAGCAGCAGCGAAGCCGAACATACAAAAAACCGTTCCTATCGTATTCTGGAGGCCGCAGGGACCCGCCATTTTACGAAAGAACGGTTTTTTGTAGATGCGTATGCGCTGAGGAACTACGGCGCTATTTGAGCCTAGTGTGCATTCTTACAATACGCGGCGGGCGGTCATATAACGGGATGACCAAGTCCCGCTATGAATGTTCGTAATGCGTACGCCGCCAGCCCCGTAAGTTTGCAGGAGGTTGCCATTCCCCATGTAGATGGCAACGTGGTTAATGACGCCCGGCTTGCCGGGATTTGAGAAAAACACAAGGTCACCTGTGCGAAGATTGCTTCTAGACACATAGCTGCCCACATGGGCCTGATTCTTAGATGTACGCGGCAGGTTGACACCTACGCGACTGAATACATATTGCGTGAAGGAAGAACAGTCGAATGTGTTCGTTTGACCTGATCTTGAACCGAATAGGTAAGGTGTTCCCAAGTATTTTTTACCGATACTAATGACACTATTCCCACGGGAGGTTGCCGTGATCGAGGCTTCAGTCGTTGAAGCTGTGGCAGCATCAGCTTGACGAGGTGCAGATATCATCCCTGCAGAGAGTCCTATGGAAACGGTCAACGCCGTAACAACTAACTTCTTGTACCAGTTGGTTTGTATATTCATCGTGGTAGCCTCCTAGAATTGAGTTGTTTGAAATTGCTTCACCAGACTCATCTATTGAGTGACGTTATGTCGGTTACGTTTGACATGCCCCAAGTATACCAGATGAAATTCAACCTATTTTTTACCTTGAAAGCCCTTTCGCCATACTATGGTTGGTTTTCCTACGCTTTCTGAGAGAATGATGAAAATCCTATGAAAATTTTTTTATTGACATGTTGTCGGTAGTTTGACAATCACTGTAGTCCCTTCTCCCAAATGGCTTTGAATTTCGATCGTGCCTTTATGCTTCTGCACGATATGCAGAGCTATGGCCAGTCCCAGACCCACACCGCCCTGTTTGCGATTCCTTGCTTTATCACTGCGATAGAACCTGTCGAAGAGATGGGGGATATCGTCTTCAGGGATGCCAATTCCTTGATCGATGACTTTAAGGATGACCCAATGATCATTGGTGAGTTCGATGTGCATAACGATCTTCTGCTGGCTGTATTTCAGCGCATTATCTAGCAAGATAATAAGCAGCTGCTTTATTTTATAGGAGTCACCGCTCATAAGAAGTTCTTGTTGTTCCGAAGCCAGCTCTACGTCAATTTCTCTCCCGGATGTCATGCGAAGGGAAGCCGCGGTTTGATGGGCGAGAGGAAGCAGATCGAAGTCGACGTCCTGCTCACAGTTTTCCCGGACGACATCCGTGAGAGAAAGCAGGTTCTGAGTTAGCTGCTTCAACTGAGCGGATTCGGAAATAATCGCTTCGAGCGCTTCCTCCCGCAGCTTTTCATCATGGAAAGCCCATCTTCTTAGCAAGCTCGCATAGCTCTCAATGATGGTCAGGGGGGTGCGCAGTTCGTGGGAAGCATCGGCAAGGAATTGTTCCTGCTTTTGAAACATATCCTGCAGCCTGTCGATCATCCGGTTGAAGGTCGCGCCAAGTATCACGAGTTCATCGTTGGTATCCTTCGCTGGCAGGTTGATGTGCCGGAAGGAGCCGCTCTGTTCGATGTTCTGCATCGTGCAGACGAAGTCCTGAAGCGGGCGGAAAAGGACGTTCGTATAGAAATATCCCCCGATCAGAGCGAGAATCAGCGTTCCCGTTGAGGTCAAGAGGAGTACCGAGATGAGCATGTCCGCATATTGCCCCAATCTCCTCAGGCTGCGGCCAATTTCAAGCGTTGCAAGCTGATGGCCCTCTTTAAAAACGGGCATTTTTACAAAAACATAGATACCGTCTGGAGCCGTTTCTACCGTAATGGTGTCTTTGTTCACATAGGTGACGGGGTAGCGAATTAGCGTCTCATCAGAATAAATTTGATATATGACCTTGGAATCCGGTCCAATATAGCGCAGCATTTCCTGAGGGATGAGGAGTTCTTCCATCTGGGAATTGTCCTGCCAATACTCAGGATGATTGGGCAGATCCTTTAAAAGCAGTGTCCTCGCCTTCTCTTTGAGCAAATCGGCCTCGCCATTGGTGGTCACCCGAATGAACATGTAGTAGGCAAAAGTAAAGCTGATAAAAAGGATCAGCATGAGACCGACGGCAACGCCCAGTGTAATTTTCAGCTTTAGACTCATAAAGGTTTTTCTTTGGTGGCCGTTCCACCCGACGCTTCATCTGTTTCTTTGGGTGCTTGCGCTGGATCTACTTTAATCAGGTAACCGATTCCGCGGATCGTTTGTATAAGCTTGGAGGAAAAGGGCTTGTCCACTTTCTGCCGAAGATAACGAATATAAACATCAACGACATTCGTATCCCCTACAAAATCATAGCCCCAAACCTCGGAAATAATCTGTTCCCTCGTCATGACTTCATCTTGATGCTGAATCAGGAAGCGAAGCAGTTCAAATTCTGTTGGCGTAAGTTCAATAGTAGTTCCCTCTCGTACTACGGATCTGCTTTTCAAGTCCATGGTTAAGTCATCAATTTTCAGCAAATGAGGCTGCTCTGCCGGCTGGTCCTGCAGATTCCGCTGTCTGAGCAAGCTGCGTATGCGTGCCAACAGTTCAATAGTGGCAAAAGGTTTCGTCACATAATCGTTAGCGCCTTGATCCAGCCCGCTGACTCTGTCCGACACAGCATCTCTCGCGGTCAGCAGAATAATAGGCAGCGTAGCGTTCACTTGGCGAATACGGCGCAATACTTCCAGACCGCTTAGTTCCGGCAGCATGACGTCCAGTAAAATAAGATCCCATTCGGTTTCAGACAGCGCGGCATCCAGTCCTGCGCGCCCATCTGGCTTCGTATGTACTTCATAGCCTTCATGCTCAAGCTCCAGCTTCAACACGCGGGCAATGCGTTCTTCATCCTCGATCAGCAATATGCGGCTCATTCGGAAAAATATTCACTCCCAGCTCCCGCCAGAACAGCGGCTTCGATTCATCGTCTTAGTTTCTCAGGTAAGGAGCTTTTACATACATGAACGCTAGTTTCGAAGCTGCCCAGTCTTTCATAGAGTGATCATTAGCCTAGTCCGCGTTTAACCTTCGTGACATAAACTAGCACAGAGAATGCTGATAAAGGAGCCGAACAAATGAGCATATCACCGGAAAAGAAAGTACGTGCCAAGACGGTACAGAAAGTAGTCATTTTACTGCAGGACCAAGATGCGACAGGAAGAGTGTATGTACGAATTGAGGGTGGGTTAAAATCGCGTGAAGCGATGGTTGAAGCGATCAAACGTTTGGACGGCGGCCTGATTTATGCCGATGAGGATTGCACGCAGCTTATAGACAGTGAATATATCGAGGTGTTCCGGAAAAGAGGAAGCGCTCGCCGGGAGGAAGAGGAATTTACCTTCCTTATTGACCGGGAATATGCCGAGGATTACGTTGTTTCAGCCAAAATTATCAAATAAGTCTCCGTTTCGCAGCCATAAGAAAAACCCCTTGTCGCTCTTCCGCAGGCAATGCCTTACGAACAAGCTGACAGGGGGTTTCTTTGGTCGAACGAATTAGCCTTTGTGAGAAGCAGGCACGGTCTCAACGGAAGTCAAACGGTCGTAGAAATCGACGAAGTTATTTCTTTCTGCTGAGTTGAGCAGCGCCATAGCTGTGCGTGGGTGCTCATCGAGTGCACCTACGATCATGTAAGGAATGAGGTAGCCCCAATCCCATTTCTCACGCATCGTGATCATGTGTTTTTCAATGATTTCGAGGACAGGACGAATATCGTAGCGCGCGCCTTTCAAATGGCTGAGCAACAATTCTGTCGTACAGTTTCCTGCAGCGCGACCCATACCGTATACGGAGGAATCCAAGAAGGTTACGCCACTGGCTGCGCCAGTAATCGTGTTGGCAAAAGCAAGCTGCATGTTGTTATGCATATGCAAGCCAAGCTCTTTCTCAGGAAGCAGGCGTTGGAATTTCGTTACCAGGTAATCAATATCCTTAGGAGCCATGCTGCCGTAGGAGTCTACGATATAGACAACGTCAACGGGGCTTTTGTTAATTTCTTCGAATGCTTCGATCAGCTCATTTTCCATCACGTGGGAAAGCGCCATAATGTTCAGGGACGTTTCATAGCCCATGTCGTTGAACTTTTGAACAAGCTCCAGACCTTTGTCCACATCTTTGATATAACAAGCGACGCGGATCAAATCAAGCAAGCTGTCTTCACGGGGTAAAATGTCTTTCTCATCGACACGGCCGATATCTACGAGCGCAGATAGCTTCGTATCTGTCTTTTTGGTAATGACATCACGCAGAAAAGCCTCATTCAAAAAACGCCATGGACCGGATGCTCCGCCTTTCAGCAGTTTCTCCGAGTTTTTGTAGCCGATCTCCATATACTCTACGCCGGCTGCACTTAAACCGCGATACATGTCTTGGACAAACTCCACGCTAAAATCCCAGTCGTTCACCAAACCGCCGTCCCGAATCGTACAATCCAAAATCTTGTGTTGATGATGCTTTACCATGCTCGTAATGCCCCTTTCGACTGCTCATATCGCTTAAGATTTTGCTATATTATCACTTATGAAGAGGCTGCTTGTCAATGCAAGGGGCTTCACACAAGGGTAACTTCGTAGGGAACATATGGTAAAATGGTTACATCTATAGAAGAATGTTTCCACAAAGGGGCTAAGGGATATGGATGGTAAGGAATGGATTGTAGCCAGAGAAGTTGCTGTGAAAGCAGCATCCAAGGCGGGAGAGTTGGCAAGAGAGCACTTCGGCAGTAAGTTGAATATTCAGCACAAGGATGAGCGTGGCGACTTGGTGACCGAGGTCGATGTGAAAGCGGATCGCCTCATTGTTGATGAGATTATGGCGGTGTTCCCAACTCATCGTATCTATAGTGAAGAAGCCGGTGAAGGCGGTGCGGCAAGTGAATGGGTTTGGCACGTTGACCCGCTGGATGGAACGAATAATTTCGCTCTCGGGATACCGCTTTACGGAGTATCCATTTCCTTAAGCTATCAGGGGCGAATTGTACTTGGCGTGATCCACGATTCGGCACTCGGGCTTAATTATGCCGCCCTGCAGGGGGAAGGCGCTTGGCAGGATGGCAGGAAGCTTGCGGCAAAGCCCAGCGGAGCGCTTGTAAAATCCACCATCTCATGGATTCAGGGCCATGTCGTTGGCAAAAATGATCAAGGGGCGCTAAGGCTCCGGCATCATCTGGAGCATTCAATGAAAAGGGTACTGCGCATGTGGGCGCCGTCTTTGACATGGGCGCTGCTGGCCAGAGGCGACCTGCACGGCATTGTTCTATACAACTCTGAAGGGGAGGATTTGTACGCGGGGTTGCTGCTGGCGCAAGAGGCAGGCGTGAAGGTGACGGATTTTGATGGCAATCCACTTGCTATGCTTGGTGGAACTGGTGACGGGAGCGGAAAGCCGGCTTATATCGTTGCTGCGGTGCCCGAATACCATGCGGAGCTGCTCAAAATCGTGCAGGAAGCTACGATGTAGAATAGGCAGGGAACAAGTTGCAGAAGCTAATGGCAGACTTTTCATTTGGAGGAAGAAAGGATGCTATGCGATGAAGAACTTTGTTCCTATCTTTTTTGGTTTTGATAAGGAGCGGGATGCACTGCTTGCGCTTGATACATTGGAGGAGCTCGGCTACAAGCCGGAGCTGCTGGAAGGGGAGAGGACGACGCTGCACATCCATCTCGACGACCAGGAAATGACCTCAGCGCTTGAGATCGCGCAGGCACACGGCGGGCGTCTAGTGGAACGGCAGCCCACGCAGTCCGAGCCGGATACCTACGCTATGGCGTATGATCTGGAGGGCTCCATCCGCATCCCGGCTCACACCGTGAATGAGGATTGGCCGGATAATTACGCCTCAACGCGTGATGCCGACGCCGTGCCGAGCGAGGAAGAAGCGGCTTTTGATCCGTCCTCTGACGACTACAATCACTTCAGCGCCGGCATACGGATCTGAGGTGAGTTAGTTCTGTTCGCACAGGTTCATGAGTCAAGGTGGGGGCTGTCCCATTTGGTCAAGGATGACCGGAGGGGCATCCCCTCATTTCTATGCAGCATTGCAATTCAGCTATAATAGGCTTCCGATTGGATTAGCCTCATTTAAGGCATGCTTTGTAAATTTCGTTCGTAATTACACAAATATTGTGAGAAAAAACCGCATTTTATCTCGGATTAACGAGCATAAAATTCGGTTTTTTTGCATTATTTTAAATTAACCATTGACATGTAACTTCTAATGTCATATTCTAATTCCATTAAACCAAGTAAGATCGTAGGAATTAAGGAGATGATTCTAGTGAAAAATAACCTGGTCACCGCATTTACATCGAACTGGGTCAGCTTAGTCGTATCAATATTAATTATTGGTTTGCTCGTTTTCTTGGGGAGAAAAAGAGTAAGCTTCGGGAACCGCGTTTTCATCGGGTTAGGTCTTGGTCTCGTAGCCGGGATAGCGTTTAACCAATTGCATTTGGAGTACAAAAGCGTAAGCACGATCGGAACGATTTATGTTAACTTGATTAAAATGCTCGTAATGCCTCTGGTCCTTATCTTAGTTATTAACAGTATTTCCTCTCTATCCAGTCTAGGTCAGCTTCGTAAACTCGGTCTGAAAACAATCGGCTGGTTTTTGCTGACAACAGGGATTGCATCTGTGATTGGTTTGGTCATTGCCCTGGCGTTCGATCCAGGTAACGGGATTGCACAGGCTGTACCGAAAGATTTTAAAGCTAAAGAAATTCCGACGTTCTCCCAAGTTATTCTGGATCTGGTGCCGTCCAACCCGATTAACGATATGGCAACAGGGAAAGTTGTACCCGTTCTGATCTTCGCGATCTTCGTGGCTGTGGCTATTGTTCACGTTGGTTCCAAGAAGCCTGAGAGCGTAGCAGCTGTTAAATCGTTTATTACATCCGCAACTGCTGTGATTCACCAAGTTGTTAAGTATGTTATTCGTCTGACACCATATGGTGTATATGCATTGATCGCAGGTATGGCGGCGAAATATGGGATTGAAACCCTTGCTCCGCTTGCCAAAATTATCTTAACTTCTTACGTAGCACTTATCATTCACTTCGTCTTGATTTTCGGTGGTTTAGTTCTTCTGGTAGCGAAAGTTAACCCTATTAAGTTTTTCAAAAAAGCGTATCCGACGATTGCTGTCGCATTCACAACACGAAGCAGTTATGCAACGCTGCCGGTGAACCTGGAAGTTATCACGAAGCGTCTACGTATTTCACCGCGTATTGCCAGCTTCGTAGCACCACTCGGCGCTACAATGAACTTCAATGGTTGCGGCGGTGTGTGGCCGGCGGTTGTAGCGATTTTCGTAGCGAAAGTTTACAATCTCCCACTTAGTGGATCTGACTACTTTATCCTTATCCTAGTAAGCGTAATTTCCTCCATTGGTGTTGCCGGTGTTCCGGGACCTGCTGCGATTTCGACGACCGTTGTATTGACAGCTCTTGGTTTGCCTCTGGAAGGTATGGGTCTTGTGCTTGGCGTTGAAGCGCTGATCGACATGGGTCGTACAGCCGTTAACGCAACGGGTACAACCGTTACAGCTTTGCTTGTAGCTGAGTCCGAAGGCGAATTCGACCGCGCGGCATTTGATCGTGACGAAGAAGATGACCTTGAAGCGGTAACAGCTTAATCTCTTGTAAAATGAAGAAGGACCTGCATCCGTGGATGTAGGTCCTTTTTAGTTGGAGTAGGGAACAATCTACTGCTGCGCCGCGCTTTGGCCGGCCATATAACCGGTAGAGAAAGCAGCGGTGATATTATAACCGCCTGTATAGCCGTGAATATCCAGGACTTCTCCACAGAAGTAAAGTCCATTCACCAACTTCGACGCCATCGTGCTGGGGTCGACTTCTTTGAGATGCACGCCGCCGCCCGTAACGAAGGCTTCTTCAATGGAAAGCGTCCCGTGAATGCGCACGGGGAAAGCCTTCATAAGCTTGCACATGTCGAGCCACTTCTGCTTCGGAATGTTATCGTGCGTAAGCTGCTCGTCCAGACCGGATCGCTCCAGCAGCATAGGAATCAGACGCTCGGACAGGAGAGGCTTCAGCACGTTCTTAATTGCTTTCTTGGCCTCAACCTTCGTGAGCGCCATGCTTTCTTTGTACAGCTCATCCATGCTCAGGTCAGGGAAGAGATCCACGGTAAGAAGAACTTCCTTCCGCTCGGCTTTGGCTAGTTCCTTGACGACGAACTGACTGCAGCGCAGGGCGATGGGGCCGGACAGCCCGAAGTGCGTAAACAACATGTCCCCGCGGTGGGAGATGACAGCCTTCCCTTTGGCGTTCCACACGGAAAGTGTCACGTCGCGCAAAGAAAGTCCTTGCAGCTCGCGGCTGCGGATCCAAGCTTCCTTCGAGGTTAGCGGGACCTCGGTCGGAAAAAGCTGCGTGATCGTATGCCCGCCAGCTTCCGCCCACGCATATCCGTCTCCAGTGGAGCCGGTATGCGGAACGGAGCATCCGCCTGAGGCGATGATGACAGCGCGGCTGTCCATCTTCTCGCCGGAGTGGAGCTGGACGCCTTGGACGCTGCCGTCCTGGAACAGGACCCTTTTGACCGGACTGTTCGTCCGGATCTCCACACCCTGCTTGCGAACTTGGCCGATCAACGCGTCTACGACGGTTTTGGCCTTGTCGCTGACGGGAAACATACGCCCGTTATCCTCTTCTTTCAGACGGATCCCGAGATTTTCAAAAAATTCGATAATGTGCTTGTTGCCGAACTGCGTCAAAGCACTGTATAGGAAGCGCCCGTTGCCCGGGATATGCTGAATAAGCTCATCCATGTCTTTGTTATTCGTAACGTTGCACCTGCCGCCTCCGGAGATGCCAAGCTTGCGGCCGAGCTTATCCCCTTTGTCGAGGAGAAGAACCTTGGCGCCTTGGCGGCTTGCGGCAATACTAGCCATGAGGCCAGCCGA
The DNA here is from genome assembly GCF_032461945.1 of Paenibacillus violae. Classification (NCBI taxonomy): domain Bacteria; kingdom Bacillati; phylum Bacillota; class Bacilli; order Caryophanales; family Paenibacillaceae; genus Paenibacillus; species Paenibacillus violae. The sequence continues at coordinate 89,546 of NZ_JAWCUD010000012.1, read as the reverse complement.
ACCTCCGCCGATGACAATGACATCATACTTCATACGATACCTCTAGTTCATTTTTGAAAAATTGTATCATGTTTTCGTTCTTACTAACAACCTGTGGATAACTTGTTGATAAAATAACCATCCTTGTGGGTAAATCATCTGAAATATGTGGATAATGTGCGCAAGTATGTGGATAAAGGTTCCAGTGGCTTAAGATACCTTATCTTGAAAGTGATAATGGTCGATTCGCATATCCAGCCATCTTCGCTGGAGAGAGGCTTTTTTCCCGAAATAGTGAAGCTCCTGTTCCGCGGTAATCACGACCGCTTCACACACGGAGGTGCGTTTGGCCAGCAGCGCCAGCCCTTCATGAACACCAAGTCTTGCAAGCGTCCTAGCCCAAACTTGGCATTCCACAAGATCTTCACCGGCAACCGTGCACTGCACGACATCATGGACCGAGCCAGCATCCGGATCTTCGAACTGGCTGTACGTCGATAGGGAACCTTCGGGTAAAGCGATGGCACCTAGCTTAGCGTTGTCATGCCAAGGGTTCTGAATGCCGATAATCCAAGGATCAATGCCCAGCGAGCTTCGACCCCATACCGTAATTTCTCCTCCGGCGAGGATTAAGCCTTGCTCCAGGGAAAGCTGTTTCTGCATATATTCTGCTAATCGTTTGACCGCCCAGCCCTGCTCCAGCCCTCTCAAATGAATGTTGGCATTATGGGGGAGCTTAATCGATTTCGTGGAGGGATCTACTTCCCATTCCAAAAGGGCAGCGGCCTGCGCACCATCCGCATGAAGTGGATGATAATAGCCATCGGTTACAGCTTGGTACATTTCAGCTAAAAAAAGTACCTCTAGCATGGTATTAGAAACCATGCAATTTTCCCCGGCTAATGTATTTAATAGAGAAATTTCACTGTCGGCAAGAGCCGGGCTGAAACGCTTATCGACATTGCGAAACCAATCATCGGTTAATTGCGTGATGAGCGTGCGCTCTTTATCGTCACAGCGGAGCAATAATTCGATCTCAGCCTTGAGCGATTGGAAATGGAACGAATGGAAGGAGGGGGATAATGGCTCCATAAGTGTTTCCTCTTTTCTTTGGTGTCCTTTACGTTGTTGGTCTAATTATAGAAGCATTACCTGAGATTCAATTGATAGTTAGCTGAAAAATTACTGAAAAGTGATAGTATTCAGCAACCTTTCAGCTTTTGCTCAGGTTGCTTTTAGGCAGGATATGGGATACTGACTATAGAAAATGTCTGTAAAGCCTGTATTGAATTGAACCCGGGAGGAACGACCCCATGCGCCAGTTAAAAGGAATCAAAATTCTGCTCGTAGATGACGAGCCTCATATTTTGGAATTTTTAGAATTAGGTCTAACGAATGAAGGCTTCGAGGTGATGACCGCAACGGATGGACTTTCCGCCATCACGACATGCAATAAATTTCAGCCGCATATTGCGATATTGGATGTGATGATGCCGGGAATGGACGGATTCGAAGTTTGCCGTATGATCAAAAAGACGGAAAACATCGCCGTCATCATGCTGACAGCCAAAGACGAAATCGATGACCGGGTGAAGGGACTTACAATCGGAGCGGACGATTATATGGTCAAACCGTTCAGCTTTGAAGAGCTGCTTGCCCGCATTTATGCGCGGATACGCAATCATTTTCCAAACTTGTTCGGCGAGGTTGTAATTGGACCGCTTCGCATGGATGACCGTCGCAAAGAAATTAGCCTGCATGACAGAGTGCTGGAGTTATCCCCAACCGAATATGAGCTGCTTAAATTCATGGCGATTAATCATGGACTTGTGCTCAGCAAATCGATGATTCTCGATAAAGTTTGGGGATATGATTTTGGAGGCGAAGAGAATATCGTGGAGGTGTACATTCGGTCCTTGCGCGATAAGCTGAACGATAAGGAACATAAGCTGATTCGCACGATTCGCGGAGCCGGTTACCGGATGGATTTGACATGAAAAGGAAGGGGAGGTTTGCCGATCTTTTTGCGACGGGCTCTCTGAAATTTCAACTGCTTTCTAGAACCTTACTGGTGCTATCCGTGCTGCTGCTGCTCATTGGGGTGTTTCAATATGTCGTTATGCAGCGGTTCATGTATCAAAATAAAGCGGAGACCATCCGCAATCAGCTTGCTGCACTGCCCCCGAATATGCTGCGTCTGGGTTTGGGTACTGGAGACGGGCAAACGCCCGTATTTCCCTCAAACCGTGAGAACCGGCCTGGTTTCGCCGGTGAGCAGGAGCGGATTTTCGTATCGGAGTTATCCATTGCTTTTATTGATGAAAAAGGAAATTATAAGCTGATCTCCTCACCTTATGAGCAGCCAGCTCCACAACTGAGCCAAGAGGAATATCTGAGTCTCCTGGCAAAGAAGAAAATGAAGCTGGAGCACCGCATCGTCAAAGATGAGAAGGGCAATGATCAACTTGTGGTTTTTCATCAGATTGGCGGAGAGCCTGAACGATCCCGGGGCGGTCCCGGCGGACCAAGCTTTCAGGGCATTATTCAAGCCAGCACCAGTGTTGCACCGATTCGGGATGTGTTGGTTCAGCAATTACTTACTTTTATTTTTCTATCCTTGTTAGCGATGGTGTTTGGTCTTCTAGGCTTCCTTCCCGTCTTGCGCCGAACGCTGGTTCCGCTCTCCAATATGGTGGATACGGTCAAGCAGATTGACTCAGGTAACCTGAACGAGCGATTCCCTGCACATCAGGGACAGGTGGAAATTGATCGTCTGGCCGCCTCATTTAATGGGATGCTGGAACGGTTGGAGGTATCTTTCGAGGCGGAAAAGGAAGCGAAAGAGCAGATGCGCCGTTTCGCAGCGGATGCTTCGCATGAACTTCGCACACCGCTCACATCCATACACGGCTTTCTGGAGGTACTGCTTCGCGGAGCATACCAACAGCCGGAGCCATTGCTGAAAGCATTGAAAAGCATGCATGGCGAATCCGTGAGAATTAATAAGCTTGTCGAGGATCTCCTTTTGCTGGCGCGGCTTGATCGTTCTCCCTCTTTTCAGAAGAAGGAAGGAGTGCTTGATGAGATGCTGCATGAGATGGAGCCTCAGCTTCGTCTACTTGCAGGAGACAGGAAAGTCACCTTTCACCTAGCGCCTCAGACCCGATGTCTGTATGATCCGGATAAAATCAAGCAGGTTGTGCTTAACCTGTTCCACAATGCCGTTCAGCATACGCACCCGTTGACTGGGCAAGTCGGGCTTACGCTGGCGCAAACGCCAACTGGCGTGGAAATTGCAATCCATGACAACGGAGAGGGGATTGCGCCCGAGCATCTTCCTCATCTGTTTGACCGGTTTTACCGCATCGATACCTCGCGCGCAAGACGTAGCGGCGGCGCCGGTCTGGGCTTATCGATCACCCATTCGATTGTTCAGCTACATGGCGGATTGATCGAAGTGCATAGTATCGTGGGAGTGGGAACCACCTTTAAGGTGATTCTTCCTGCGGTGAAATAAAAAGATGCCTATCTCGGCTGATGCCGGGATACGGACTCAGCAGCCGCTATTTTGCCTCTTTGAGTAGATTTGGAAAGCTACCGGACTGAGGCGCCGTTATCTACTGGTTTGCAGCTGTTTTAAGGCCATTTCTTGACGATTAGCGGCAGGTGAATCCGTTAGATACTAATCCTATCCCAAAAGCGGCAAATAGCCCCACTCAGTCCTTTAGCACACAGCAATGCTCAGAAGTGGTGATCTGATGGTTGTAGTAACATGAACACTCCAATAGTAGTTAACTAGTTAAAGTATCTGAACCCCACCAAAGTAGCCAGCTAGTAAAGTATCAGAATCCCACCAAAAGTGGCCAGCTAGTGAAAGTACCTGAATCCCACCAATAGCCGCTCACCCATCAGCCCTCCATAACGCCCACTCTCCCGCACCTCCTCCAGTCCCCAATCCCGTTCGCACCAGAACCAGAACCAGAACCAGAACCAGAACCTCGCCCTCGCCGCCAGCAGCCCCGCACTTGAACCGAAGGGAACTACAGGGTCTTAATTGAGCCCAAAAGGCTCATTTCAGTTTTTGAAGGAACTACAGGGCTCTATTTCCCCTCAAAAGCTTACCTACAAGCCGATATCGCTAAAATAGCGCCCTCTAGTTCCCTTTGACTAGCGCAAACACAGATTCCAGGCAGAATAACGCCCTGTGGTTCCCCACGGAGTCTATCCATGCACTTTTTCACCCAATGAGCCTACGTGAGACTAGTTTCCTTTTTCAGCCAATTCTCAGATACTTCTCAACCAACATTCAGTTACTACTCAGATCCAATTCAGGTAAGGCATCTATACTAGGTTTTGTAAGGAACAAACAAAAAAATAATTGAAAGAAAAGGTGGAACACACGATGAAAAATATCTCCAGAAAAATTCTTACAGGTTCATTGATCGCTTCTTTTGTACTTGGTGTCGGTTTTGTTGGAGCCCTACATAATCAAGCATATGCAGATACGATAAGCCCTTCCGCAAACGATATGACTCAAAAAGCAGGCTTTGGCAAAGGAGGAAAAGGTTTCGGAGATCGCGGCGGCTTCCGCGGCGGGAATGTGGTGAAAGAAACAGCAACCATCTTAGGTGTTGAGGAAAGCGCTGTGCAAGAGGCATTGAAAGCAGGCAAAACATTGGCTGCATTCGCAGAGGAGAAAGGTCTGACGAAAGAAGACTACTTGCAAAAGCTGGTTGCAGCGGAAACAACATTCATCACGGATCAAGTAACGGCGGGTAAATTGACACAAGAGCAAGCGGACAAAATTGTTGCCGGTCTCTCTGACCAATTAACGAAGCAAATCGATGGAACAGGGTTCAAAGGCGGCTTCGGAGGCGGTTTCCCGGGTGGTTTCCCGGGCGGCGACCGCGGTGGAAAAGGACATGGTGGCGACAAACTTCTTGAGGAAACGGCTACCATCCTTAGCGTTGAACCAAGCGCTGTGCAAGAAGCTTTAAAGGCAGGCAAGACTTTATCAGCATTTGCAGTTGAAAAAGGCCTAACAGAAGCGGACTTCGTGGCGAAGTTAGTCGCGGCTGAGACAACAGCGATTAACACTGAAGTTACAGCTGGCAAGCTGACACAGGAGCAAGCGGATAAAATGCTAGCTGATCTTTCCGACCGTGTTACGAAACAAGTGCAAAGCACTCGTCCGGAAGGCGGACCTGAAGGCAGAGGCGATCACCGTGGTCCCGGAGGTCCTGGTTTTGGAATGTTCGGCAACCCTGAAGCACTGACACAGATCCTAGGCATCACCCAAGAAGAGCTGAGAACGGAGCTGGAAGCAGGAAAATCCATTACTGACGTGGCTTCTGCCAAAGGCATCAGCGAAGATGATCTTATCAGCAAAATCAAAGACAGCATGACAGATGGCATCAAAAAACAAGTCGAGCAAAAAGGCTTCGTTGGCCCTAAAGGCAAGCCTTCCAAAGAGGAAGCAGCTCCGGCAACAACGAACTAATCGATTAAAAAGCCGCACTCCTTTCCCGTTATTCGGGACATAGGAGTGCGGCTTTTTTTATTTGACGTCGTAGCCTTTCGCGATGGAAGGTTCAATCCAGCGCTTCGTCGTATGCTCACGACGCATGATAACCACGCGGTCCTTGTAGACGTCCACGATGAGACTCTGGCTGACGCCAATCGTCTCCGGTTCGTTCTGAGCGTTCCATACCTCGCGGATGGAAGCGCTGGAAGCGGCCAGAAACTTCAGCTGCTTGATTTGGTTGGTCGTCTCCAGGTTCCAGTGGGTATGGCCGCTGAACAAAATAACATTCGGGTGCTCATCCAGCAGCGCCCGCAGTTCCGCGTGCTGGACGACGCCCAGCTCACGGTCTGTACCATCCAGCGTCTGCGGCAGCGGCTGATGGAGGAACACAAACACGGGCTTGCCGGCATCCGCCGTGCCCGCGACGGTAAGCCGATCGCGCAGCCAGGCGAGCTGCTCGGCCGAGAGGAACGCATCCTCCTTATAGGAGGCGTTCACGTCACGATACGCTTCCCCGCTAAGGAAGAGGAAGCGGTAGCCCTCCACGATAAGCTCGTGATACGGCTTATCGTAGCCCCACATGCGGTCGAATAAGGCGACCGCTTGTTTGCTGGACCAGGCAGGATTCATCTTCGATGTATCCATGCCACCCTCCGGCGTACGCCATACACCGTAGTAGTCGTGGTTGCCCATGGTCGCGTGCACAGGGGCATGCGGCTGGCTGCTGAGCAGCCCCATCAAGCTGCGATAGTCGCCTTCGGTGCCGCCCGTCAGGTCGCCGTTGAGCACAAGCAGCTTGCTCTCCGGACGCAGCTTGTGGTGATCGGCCAGCGCGCGACTGAGCAGCATCTGGGACACTTGATCCGTGTTCACGATATGAGTATCGCTAAGCACGGAGAAGGAAAATAGCGGGGCTCCCTGCAAGGCAGAGGGAGCCTCATTTATTTGGTTTTCGGCTAGGTAGTTTGCACGCTGCACGTCTTGTGTCCTTGACTCCGCACTATAGGCGGTGACAGGTACGGATATGAGCAGCAGGGCAGCGAGAGTTAGACGCATTTTAGATAAAAACATAGGCGGATTACCTTTCATGGGAGTAGTGAATGACAGTTTGTTCTAGTGGTATTCCCAGTTTGGAGGGGATTTATGTTTGAAAGGGTGCCCAAAATACGCAATGCCTGTTGACAATAGAGTCCTTTGGTTGTATGGTTAATTACATGAGTAATTAACCAATGTGGTGGTGAGGAAATGGGTTTGACGATGGACGATAGCCGCCCGATTTTTGTGCAGATCGCGGAACGGATTGAAGATGACATTATTGAAGCAAGAATGCCGGAAGAATCGCAGGTGCCTTCTACGAATCAATTCGCAGCTTTTTATCAAATTAATCCGGCGACCGCGGCGAAAGGCGTTAATTTGTTGGTGGACCAAGGTATTTTGTATAAGAAACGCGGGATTGGCATGTTTGTAGCGGAGGGAGCGCGGACGAAGCTGATGGAGAAGAGAAAAGAATTATTTTATGAACAGTATGTTGTGGCGATGGTGAAAGAAGCTGAAAAGCTAGGGATTACGGTGGAACAGCTAACTGAAATGGTGCGAAGAGGAGGGAAAGTGTGATGACCCACATTGTGGAAGTAAACGGGTTAACGAAGTCTTATGGGAACGTAACCGCGGTTGATCATGTCACCTTCAAGGTAGAAGTAAATAAAATCTATGGTTTACTGGGTAGAAACGGTGCGGGGAAAACCACGATCATGCATATTCTTTCAGCCCAGCAGTTTGCTACCAGCGGCGAGTTGAAGGTATTTGGCGAAGATCCCTATGAAAATAACCGTGTTTTGAATCAAATCTGCTTCATCAAGGAAAGCCAGAAATATCCGGAGGGTTATCGTGTTGCAGATGTGATGGAGATTGCCAGAACACTTTATCCGGATTGGGACGATGCGTATGCTAAGTCATTGATTGAAGATTTTCGATTGCCTTTGAAAAGAAGAGTGAAGAAGTTGTCCAGAGGGATGCTTTCCTCTGTTGGAATTGTGGTTGGTTTGGCCAGCCGCGCACCGTTAACTATATTTGATGAGCCGTATTTAGGCTTGGACGCCGTAGCAAGAGCTTTATTTTATGACCGCTTGCTGGAGGATTATGCGGAGTATCCGCGTACGGTGATCCTGTCTACGCATTTGATCGACGAAGTAAGCCGTCTGCTTGAACATATTTTGGTCATTGATAATGGTCAGTTGATCCTCGATGAAGATGCGGATGCGCTGCGTGGCCGCGCTTGCACAGTATCTGGGTTGGCTACGGCGATAGACGCGTTCTCAAGAGGCAAGGAAGTGCTAGAGCGTCAGTACATTGGTGCTGCTGCAACGGCCACAATTCTGGGCGCTTTAACGGATCACGATCGGAGAGAAGCGGAGTCGCTGGGGCTGGAGTTTGCGCCGGTATCACTGCAGCAGCTCATTGTGCATCTGACACGTACACCACTTGTGGGGAAGGGGACTGAGCGGATATGAATCGGGTAAGTAATGTGATTAAGCTTCATATGCGGAATAAAATGTCGTGGTTATTCGTCCCATGGATGATTCTTGGCTTGAATTTTGTTATCAGTTTTTTCATTGCGTTATCCCTGAATGAGGAAGAGACAATGAATACAGGCGGCCTTGCTTCAATATTCATTTACGCATTAGTTTCAGGCGCCGTGACACTCAAAGATACATTCCCTTTTGCTTTGGGACTCAGCATCCGTAGAAAGGATTACTTCGTAGGAACAGCTTTAACAACTTTCCTCTACAGTATTTGTACAGCGGCGCTGCTCGTGATTTTGTCACTTATTGAAGAAAGTACCGGTGGTTGGGGAGTTCGTTTGCATATTTTCAAAATTGCTTTTTTGGGAGATACTTCACCCATCGCAGTTTTCGGTATTTATTTGATTCTCCTGCTGCAAATGTACTTTCTGGGGTTTGCCACTTCCAGCATTCATAGGCGTTTCGGAGTGTTAGGTATGTTAATCTTTTTCGTTGTTGCGCTTCTGATAGGTACAGGAGGATCCATGTTATTATCCCAATTCGGGCTGTGGGGAAGTATCTTTTCATGGATCGGTCAACATTATCTGGAGCTATTTTGGTGGATGGTGCCGTTAGTTGCTGTTTATTTGCTGGCAGCATATGGCTTGTTGCGCAGGGCAGCGGCTTAATTGGAAATGAACCCGGGAATTTGTTCCCGGGTTCATTTTGCGTTACACCACATTATTCGTATTCGTATCAATGAGATCCGGATCACTCGTATTGGCACTGCCGTTTAGGACATTCTGGACACTTCCGAAGCTATCCCCCGGGGAAAATGAGTTGGCGCCCGCATAGATCTTGGAGTTACTCGACAGCCGTATTAATGCGGTATCCCCAAACTGGACATTCGAACCCGAGTTCACACTTAGAATTTTGACACCGCCATAGACCACTGAAGGCATTGGTTCGGCCCCCTTCCCACTCACTTGTTATTGTATGTACACGGCAGCCTATCTGCCACCGCAATATTTCCGGTCTGAACAGAGGTCGTAGATGCGCCCCGACTAAGGTCTAGTATGAAATACCGTCCGCGGTCCGTTTTGGAAAGGCTCGATTTTACCTAGAATAAAGACATGAACAAGAGCACAGCACATGACGAAAGGCGGTGACGAAATCATGAAAAGAAATACAGGCTTAGCCGCTCTGCTAATCGCATTCGGCGCACTGATTCTGCTTAACAAGTTAGGACTTCACATGGGACCCTTTATCGGTTCGGTGATGGGATACCTGATTCCGATTGGTATGGTCGGTCTAGGATATATTGGCATTCAGAACGGCAATAAATTCGGTTGGCTTATTGCAGGAATCGGCGGTGTTATCCTGGTTGGCAAATTAGCCGGCTGGATCATTATTCTTCTGGCGATTGGATTGATTGGTTACGGGGTTTCGATGTTGACAAGAAGAACCGTGTAAATAGGATGGCAAAACAGAGTGGAAAAGGTGGTATGAGAGATGAGCCTATTGAGGCGTATGAGAGACATTACCGTAGCATCCCTGAATGAACATTTGGAACGGTCCGAAGATCCGGTTCGCTTGATCGACCAATACTTAGTTGCTCAGCGCGAACAGCTTCAACAATCCGAGAGGCTGTACCAGCAATGCGTCACTCACGCAGCTTCGCTAAGGCAGCAATATTTGACGGCGTTAGAAACCAAAGAGAAGCGCGAGCAGCAAGCGCTCCTGGCTTTGAAGGCCGGCGAAGAACATATGGCACGGATTGTGCTTCAAGAGAAGCTGCAAGCTGAGGAGAAAAGCGAGCAATATCGCGAATTGTATGAGCAAGCCAAGCAATCCATCCTGGACTTGGATGAGGAGCTGCAGCAGCTCAAAGCAGATTATAAAGAAGTGGCAGATAAACGCAGCTACTACCTGGCCCGAATGGAATCCGCTCGCTTGCAGCAGAGATTGCATGCTCGCAGCAGCGTGTCGCAGGATGCGTCACCACGGATGTTCGGCCGCTTGGAAGAGCGCGTATCCGATATGGAGCTTCATGCAAGAACGCTCCGAGATGTACGACGTATGAGCCGAGAAAGCTACTACGGTGCGGGAAATCCGGCTGTAGACGCGGAGCTTGAGGCACTGCGGAATAGGCTGAATCAGGAGGGAGCAGACAATCATGAGCAAAATATACCGCTCACGAAGAGATAAAAAAGTAACCGGTCTTTGCGGCGGACTCGCCGAAGCTATGAACGTTGATGCTACATTACTAAGACTGCTAGTGGTTATCACAACATTTTTCACAGGCGGAACGGTCATTTTCATCTACTTTATCGCCGCTATTGTGATTCCGAAGGAGCCTGGTTACGACCATCCGCCTTTTGATCCTTATGCCGGCTCGTATGCCCGCCCTCCGTACAACGGTGGATGGAACACAACGGCACACAAGCCGCACTCTGGTCACGTGCCACCGCATCATGCAGGCTACAACGCACCATACGAGGCAAGCAAAACTAATAACATTGATGAAATGATGAAAGATATCGAGAAGAAAGCTTTGCAAAGAGAAGTGGAAGAACTTAGAGCCAAAGTCGCTCGTTTTGAACAACAACAACCAATTGATATTAAAAAAGGAGACGTGTAAACCATGGGAGTATTTACAAGAATGAAGGATATGACAAAAGCATCAATTCACGAGGTATTGGATAAAATCGAGGATCCGATCGTCATGTTGAATCAGTATCTGCGCGATATGGAGCAGGAAATTGCGCAGGCGGAAGTGACAGTAGCTCGACAAATTGCAAGTGAGCGCAAATTGAAACAGCGCCTTGAGGAGTCCGTTCGTCTAGTAGCTGATCGTGAAGCGAAAGCTTCCGCAGCAATCAAAAACGGTCAAGAAGGCATCGCTCGCCAAGCGGTTGAAGAAAAATTGTACCATGAAGATAAAATTGTGGAGTACACAGATTTATATGCTTCTGCCAAAGCACATGCCGATGAGCTGACACAACAGCTTCATGAAATGAAAGATGAGTTCTACAAAATGCGCAACAAACGCAACGAGCTTGTATCCCGTGCTCAGCTTGCCAAAGCGAAAAAACAAATGGCGCAAGTTTCCTACAACGGCGTAATCGAGAGCGGCAACGCATCCCGTGGCTTCCAACGCATGGAAGAGAAAATCATTCAACTGGAAGTTGAAGCGGAAATCGCACGCAAGCCATATGTACCCGCTGGTACGGTTGGCAGCTACACGCCTGTTGATGTTGCGAAGCAAGCAAAGGTTGATGAGCAGATGAACCTGCTAAGAGAGAAATTAAACGGAAGCGCTGCTGAGTAAGCGGTTTGTAAGGAAAGGACCATCCTTAGGTTGAAATTGACCTGTGGATGGTCTTTTTTTATGTTCTCATAAAACGACGAAGCTTGCTGCCAAAACTCACTTATTCAAGGGGGAGACGGGCTGTTCCTGTCGGATTTCCCGGGAAATATTGGATTTAATGTCGAATGAGCGGATAGCCATACTAAAGTGGCACAGGAAACGCACGAAAAGGGGGAGCATCCATGGGTGATCAGAAACGGCGAGCGGGCATTTATTTAATAGGGTTAATGATTAGCGTCAGTGTGGCAGGGTGTGGGACCGATCAGATACATACGGAGCAAGCGGCGCAAGTACCTAAACAGTTATCCGGAAAAATAGTGAGTGAGGTATCAGAGGTGAGCCCATCTGCTCCGGCGGGTGATGACAAAGAAATAACAGCTGTGGAGACGAGGCGTTTTTATTCCGGCCCCCCACATCACAGTCCACCTCCTGTAGGGAATAAAATCGCCTATTTGACCTTTGATGACGGTCCGTCAAATAGCACAAGGAAGATTTTACATATTTTAAAAACCAATGGGGTAACCGCAACCTTCTTCGTCATAGGCACAGAAACGAGCGAGGGAAAATCGCTCTATAAAGAAATTGCAGCGGAAGGACACGCACTTGGGAATCATACGTATTCGCACGATTATAACCGTATTTATAAATCGCCTGAAGCTTTCATCAAAGATGCAAGCAGGTTGGATCGACTTCTGGAAGAAACGGTCGGATTTCGACCTGAGATTCTAAGGTTTCCAGGCGGTTCGAACAATCAAGTGAGCCGTAAATCCGGCGGCAGGGGAGTTATGAGTAAGGTGACGGCCAAGGTTAAAGAGCAAGGTTACCAGTATTTCGACTGGAACGTTAGCTCGACGGATGCTGCTGCCCCCGTGCAGGATAAAGATATGATCATCGATTCTGTGCTGAGTGCAAGCAAAGGGAAGAAGCGTATTATCGTACTGATGCACGATAATACGTATAAGACCACGACTTTAGAGGCGCTGCCCGTCGTGATCCGCAAGCTGAAGGCTGCTGGCTTCCGTTTTGACAAGTTGCAGAAATCTTCCTTTACCTTTCAGTTCTTGGAGCCTTGATAGTTGCACATCGCGTCTCCTCTCGTTACGATGGAAGTAATGGAGAGAGGGAGGCGATAAGAATGCCGGATGTATTTCAGTTAGGACCCTTACAGCTGCAAGGGAAACTGGTAGCGGTCCTTTTGGCTTGCGCAGTAGGCTTATGGTTGATTCGGAGAGCAGCGCGGCAATTAAGCAGTCGGGAAGAGGCTACGATGACTAAGCCGATTGATGATATCGTTTTTGCTGGTGCAATCATCGTACTCATCGCATGGAAGCTTGGCGTTATCGTCACACAACCCTCGTTACTCTGGACAAGTCCATTGAAACTTCTTATGGTAGTAGGCTCTAGCACAGAAATCATGCTTGGACTTCTATTGGCTGCTGTTTATATGTACGTTCAAATAAGAAAACAGCGGATATCGCTGTACGTTTTTCTAGATATACTGGCTACTGGTCTGACTGCAGCCGTATTTGTATACTGTGCGTTGGTCCCGGCATACGGATTGCCGACTACATGGCCGTGGGGCATCAGCGTAGAAGGTACGATATCGCGTTTTCATCCTTTTCACGCCTATGTGTCTCTGCTGCTTCTTCCTCTGCTTATTTGGCAGATTGGATATGAGGGGCGTAGAAATCGCTACGGGAACGGGATTCTACTGAAGTACTCACTGATGTACGGAGGCGCGGTAGGGATGTTGGCTAGTTTTTTTGCTGCTGCGAAGCCGGAACTGCTTTATTTAAGCATGGCACAGCTGATCTTTCTTTTCATGCTCGTGATTGGAATGCTTCTACCTGCTTTGGCACATAATACTGGCAGAAGGGAGCTGAGTGCAATGAGTCAAAACGATTCCAAGACCCAAATCCAACAAGAACAGCAAAACAAAGAACGCGAGAAGTCGCAATCAGGTGCAGGGAAAGAGGGCTTTGTAGACAAAAAACTGGACGGACCCAACCGGCCATCGACATGAGCAAGGATCCGAAAAAGGCAGCCCAAGCCGCTCAAGACCAAAACAATCTCGATCCTTTCGAGATCGATTTTCTCCCGCAATTTGAGCAGGGGCGCGGTCCGCGTGAGGCGTTCGTGAACGAACATGGTGTCGTCATCGGCGATCATGAGTATGAATCAGACAACTCCCCGCTGGAGCAGTGGACGGCTGAGACCGATCCTGAAGTCATGGCAGGCGATGAATGGGTTCACCCGTATAAGGACATTGGCTTTCAAAGCGCCGAGAATCGCGATTATTTCGAAAAGGGCATCGTGCCCCAAAGCGGGATTTTCACGCATCCGGATAAAGATGTTTCATTTGAGCCGGGAGAGGCTTCTAGTACGAGGAAAAAGGATGAGGCGGAAGCTTAATAGCTTTCGCTTTATTTCCATTTGTTTTAGAAGTCAGCTATAGGTACTTTGCATTCACCGCCAACGGATGTATAATATAAGTTGTAACGATTACGTTTTGAGAGTAACTATTAAATCCTAAGGGGTGGAACATATGGCAATGTCTTTTGATTCTTACATGAAAGATATGGTTAAACCGATGAGGGAAGATTTGACTCGTCTGGGAATTACGGAGCTTCTGACTCCGGAGCAAGTGGACGAAGTGATGGAGAAGTCCAAAGACGGCACCATGCTGCTGGTTATCAATTCCGTTTGCGGATGCGCAGCAGGTCAATGTCGTCCTGGGGTAGCCAAAGCGCTTCAAAATGATACACTGCCAACGTACACATACACTGTGTTCGCAGGTCAAGAGAAGGATGCAACAGCGAAGGCTCGTGAATATTTGGCACCATACCCGCCATCATCCCCATCCATCGCATTGTTCAAGAATGGTGAGCTTGCTCACTTCATCCAACGTCACCAAATTGAAGACCGTTCCGCTGACATGATCGCAGGCGATTTGATCGGTGCTTTCAATCAATATTGCAAGTAAGGAATAACGACTCGCTATTGCAGCTGATGCATGGCGGGTCTTTTCCTTTTTATGGGCAGAAAAATGCGATTATTCTTTGAAATTTTGGGGTTGAAAGTCTATACTAGATTTCAAAGAAGGTTGGATTTTATACGATAGAAAAGGTGGAGAGAGGCATGAGTTTGCAAGCAGAAATTATCGCGAAGCTTGGCGTTAAGCCGGAAATTGATATTGACGAAGAAATCCGCAAACGTGTGGACTTTCTGAAAAATTATGTGCTTGGCGCGAAAGCGAATGGCCTGCTGATCGCAATCAGCGGCGGAATCGATAGCGCTGTAGCGACAGGGTTGTGCAAGCAGGCAACGGACGAGCTGACTGCGGAAAAAGGCACCGAGTACAAGACGGTCGGCGTGTTTCAACCCTACGGTCAACAAGTAGATATCGAAGATAGCTACGCGGTGGCCAAAGCATTCGATTTGAAATATCAAATCGAGAACAATATTGAAGAAGCGGTCGACGAAATTGCCATTGAAGTCGAATACGGGCTCAAGCATATCGGCGTTCACCAGCATGTGAGCCGTGGCGGCAAAGGCAACATCAAAGCGCGGACACGCATGGTGATGCAGTATGCTCTTGCTTTTGAACTTGGCTTAATCGTTGTGGGCACAGACCATGCCTCCGAAGCGATTACCGGGTTCTTTACGAAATATGGCGACGGTGCCGTCGACATTACACCGCTTAGCACGCTGAATAAGCGGCAAGTGCGAGCTCTTGCAGCGAAGCTGGGCGTTCCGCAAAGCGTGCTGGACAAAGCCCCGACCGCAGGTCTCTGGGATGGCCAGACGGATGAGAACGAGCTTGGTATTACATACGGCGATAACAGCGACTACTTGGAAGGCAAGCAAATTGATCCGGCTGTCCAAGAGAAGCTGGAGAAGCAATATCTCAAAACGGAGCATAAACGTATTCCGATTCCGGGTATTTAATCCCGTTAATCAAAACCCCCGGCCTTGTCAGGTCGGGGGTTGTTTGTATGTTCAGGGGCGAGTGAGTGCCGAACCTAAGGAACGCGCACGCCGCGTGAGCTTTCGAGCAGCGTATACCACTCTTCGCGTGTCATATTTTCGGATACGCGGACCGCATCTTGGCAAGCGTGTATACGCTCGACAGATGAAGTGCCGATAACCGGCTGAATGCGGGCCGGGTGCTTCATTAACCAGCCAAGTACGACGGCTTCCAAGCTTGTTTCTTTCTCGGCAGCCAGTTGCTTAACGAGGGCTGCCGTTTTTACGATGTTTTCCGGCGCATCCTCCAACACTTTGCCGGAGAAGATCCCCTTCGCCAGCGGGCCCCAAGCCTGAATTTGGATGTCCGCCATCTGGCAGTGCTCCAGGATGCCATCGGCGAAATTGACGCCTACGCCGGCTTTTTGATTGACAAGGATACCTTGTTCAATCCAGTCCAGGCGAGCCAAGCTCAATTCCAGCTGGTTGACCACAAGCGGCTCCGGCAAGGAATTTTGAATGAAGCGCATTTGTGCAGCGGTCATATTGGAGACGCCGAAGTGACGCACTTTGCCGGCAGAACGCAAAAGATTAAATGCTTCGGCGATCTCTTCCGGTTCCATAAGCGGATCTGGACGATGAAGCAGCAAAACATCCAGATGCTCCACGCCAAGACGGCTTAGAATGCCATCGACTGCGGGAATCATGTGATTTTTGCTGAAATCAAATCGCTGTGGATTCACATCATCCTGGAAACGAATGCCCACCTTGGATTGAAGGATGATTTGATCGCGAAGATCAGGTCTTTTCTTCAGGACTTCGCCGAAAACAATTTCCGACTTTCCTCTTTTATAAATATCGGCATGATCAAACATGGTGATGCCAATGGAAAGCGCAGCTTCTACAGCTTTCTCGGCAACGATATAATCTTCTTTGGTCAAGGGTGCTGCCGTCCAGTCCCCGCCAATGCCCATACATCCAAAAGCAATTCGGCTGTTCGATATTCCACGTTTTTCAAGTGGCATTATTCTCATTTATGTAGGCCTCCCAGCTTTTTATCTATGTCCAGTATACGCCTAGTTCCTGCTTGGCATAAGAACTGAAAATAGGGTAACTTACTTACCTGGAAGTAACTAGAAGTCGTTTCAAAAAGCACTCTGCATGCAAACAGCCCCTTGACCGTGAAGAATGAATCGTGTACAGTGGACGCAAAACGCAGCAGAAAAGTGGTGCTCACGAGCGATGATTATTGGCGTCGGAACGGATTTATTGGAAATTGCGCGAGTGCGCAAGATGCTGGAAGGTTCAGCGGGTGAAAGGTTTCTGGAGCGGATTTTGACGCCTCAGGAGAGAGAGCTTGCGCAAAAGCGCCGAGGGCGGTTAGCGGAGTTTGCTTCCGGCCGTTTTGCGGCCAAGGAAGCGATTGTCAAAGCGATCGGCTGCGGTATCGGCAAGCAGATTGGCTTTCAGGATGTGGAGGTGCTGCCCGATGGACTGGGCAAGCCGATATGCCACGTGCGCGAGGAAGCGCTGCAGCGGGCAGGCTTAATAGGCAGCCTACGCATCCATATCAGCATCACGCATACGGAATCGATGGCTGCCGCCTATGCGATTGTAGAGCAGCTCTAAGGCTGCTATTTTTTGGAGCTGAGCCAATCGCTCAGCTGTCCGATTTCATCCTCGGACAACTTAGTGCTGTAAGCGGGCATGCCGCCGCCTCCGTTTTTGATCTGGCTCGCGATCTGTTCTTTGGTCATTTGGCTGCCGACTTTTTGCAAATTGGTCTTGGCGCCGGCCCTGCCAGCCAGATCAACGCCGTGGCAGCTGATGCACTTGTTCGCTGTGAAGAGCTCCTGCGCTTTCACGAACGCAGGGTTGCTCTCGCTTGCTGCGGTGGCAGCCGGAGGCTTCGGTGTGGCTTCGCCACCGGAAGCCCCGCCGCATGCAGCTAATGCGAGCACCATCGGCCCAAGGACGAGTGCGCCGATGCTCCGTCGCCATGCTGTGCGCAGCATGGTTTCTTTGTTTTGCCTCATAGTGAGTGTCCTCCTATTTGCCGCTGAATGTATGCCTTACACTTTCCTAGCTCTGCCGCCCCCAAACGCGCAGCATATATCCGCATACGACGAGGCTGATACCACCCATGCCCTCGAGGATGACGGCGGAGTAGCCCAAATACCAGACACCCATCACGGCGGACAAGGCGAACAGCCACAGTCCCAAATAAATCAAAGGTCTGCCGAGCAGCAGCCCGAACTGCACAAATCCGATTGCGAGAATGAAAGCTCGCAGCACAGGGACGAATAAAGGCCCGATAGCGCCAATGGCCTCAAGCAAAGCGATAGCGGCAATCAGCATCACGCCTGGCAGCAGCAGCAGAGCCGGATGCCCCCAGCCGCTTTGGTCCTGTAAGCCCTCTCCGTCAGCGCGGAAATCCTTCCGCAGGCTCCACAGCTGCACTAAGCTCGCTACGACAGCGGTAAGGAGGGCGGCTTGTTTTAACCAGTCCAGGTCGCGCCAATAGATCGCAATATCCATAAGCGCACTGAACATCCACTCCGCGCCCCAGATGAAGAGAAGAGGGAGGAGAGCACGCGCTTCACCGATCCATAATTTCCTTTTATGTACTTGCTTCTCGTTTTGCATACATTCACCTCTAGTTTTATGTTCCGCAATTCTCGTATAATGGACTCATGTCCATTCATTCATTATAACTGGAACGCGCCCTATAGAGAAGGAGAGCTCATGTACAGTCAAGAACAAATGCTTTATTTTTCCAAAAACTTACTGGATTGGTACCATACGCACAAACGTGATTTACCATGGCGAAGAAGTAAAAACCCTTATTATATATGGATTTCCGAAGTCATGCTGCAGCAAACCCGAGTGGATACGGTTATTCCTTATTTCCATCGGTTTATTGATCAATTCCCAACAGTAGAAGCCCTGGCGACTGCACCTGAGGAGAATGTCCTGAAAGCCTGGGAGGGACTAGGCTATTATTCGCGTGCAAGGAATCTTCAAACTGCGGTGCGTGAAGTGCACGAGCGTTATGGCGGCATCGTTCCGCAGACGAAAGAAGAGATTTCATCGTTAAAAGGTGTCGGTCCCTATACGTCTGGAGCGGTGCTAAGCATCGCCTACAATAAGCCGGAGCCGGCTGTAGACGGTAATGTCATGCGCGTATTGTCGCGTTATTTTCTCATTGAAGAAGATATTATGAAGCCGGCAACTCGGACCCGTATGGAGAAGCTGGCGCGCGAGCTCATCCTGGAAGGAACGGCGAGCGACTTTAATCAGGCGCTGATGGAGCTTGGGGCTATGGTCTGTACGCCACGGTCGCCGCACTGTTTGACGTGTCCCGTCATGGCACATTGCTCTGCGCGTGAAGCCGGGATGGAAGAAGGCTTGCCTATCAAAAAGAAAGCCAAACCGCCTCGTCCTGAGCTGCGGGCAGTGGCTTTGATCGAAGGTACGGGTGAGAATGAAGGAAAATGGCTGATCAGACAGCGTCCGCAGGAAGGTTTGTTAGCCCGTATGTGGGAGCTGCCGCATGTGACGTGGGAGCCGGAGGGATGGCTCTCTGACGATGAGAACAAGGACATGCTGCGCAAAGCGCTTGCAGACCAAGAACAAATCATGATCCAGCCTGGCGAGTGGTTCATGGATACGGAGCATATTTTCAGCCATATTGTCTGGAAAATGAAAGTATTTCGCGCCAAGCTCACCAGCTTGAGCCACCCAACCAACGGGGGAGAATGGATCCCGTTCCATTATCGCTGGGTAGGCCCGGATGAGCTGCAGCAGTATGCTTTCCCGAATGTGTTCATTCGGATTATGAAAGAATGGCAGGAGAGCAACGAGTAGGTGCTTCCTGATCCACGAATATTAGCGAATTTCGGCTTTAATCGCTTCCACATTTCTTAATGTGATTAACTTTTTATCAATTTGTATGAGGTCGTCGTCCTGGAGCTCTTGCAGCACCTTGGTAACGGACTCCCGGACAGTGCCCACCATATTGGCTAGCTGCTGATGGGTCAACTTGACATTAATCAGAAGGCCGTCCTGTGCAGGGATGCCATGCTGTTCGGATAGGCGAATAATGGTTTTAATAATGCGTGAGCGCACGCCAAGAAACGTCAGATCGTAGATTTGGTCATTGGCTTGACGCAATCGCCCCATTGTTGTCTCCAAGAGCTTCAGGCACAGCCTGGGGCTCTTTTCCATGTATTGCACGAAGGAAGTGCGCTTCAGAGCATAAAGTGTGCAGGCTTCCAGCGTTTCAGCGGTTGCCGATCGGGTAAGACCTGCGCTGATCAGAGACATCTCACCAAAAAAATCCCCGTCCCGAAACAAAGCCAGAATGATTTCTTTGGCTTCATCCAACCGATATATTTTGACGACACCCGATTTGATAAGGAATAACTCCTCGCCTGCATCGCCTTCCAAGAATAGAATGCTGCCTTTCTTTACTTTTTTTTCAATAAATAAAGGGGCGATGCCTAATAAATCAGCTTGTGAGAGTTCTTGGAAAAGAGGAACATTTTGAAGTAGGGGGACGATTGTTTTCACAGGCTCTCAACTCATTTCAGGATAATATTGGTTACCGTTATCGTACTACTTTCCCGAAAAACCGTAAACAATTTCCACCATTAATAGTCCCAAAGGAGGATGTCCGAGGATGTCCCTAGGCCACTGCACATAGGCTCAAATGAAAAAAGAGCTGCCCTCAAGTAGAAAAATCTACTCGATGGACAGCTCCTTGTAGGGCTAACTTATTTTGCAGCGTCGTAACGCTTGCCAACTTCAGCCCAGTTCACAACGTTCCAGAACGCTGCGATGTAATCAGGACGTTTGTTTTGGTAGTTCAGGTAGTAAGCGTGCTCCCAAACATCAAGACCAAGGATTGGCGTTTCGCCTTCCATGATCGGGCTGTCTTGGTTAGGCAAGCTGTATACTTTCAATTTGCCAGCTTTGTCAACAGCCAGGAAAGCCCAACCGGAACCAAAGCGTGTTGTTGCTGCTGCAGCGAAGTCAGCTTTGAATTTGTCAAAACCGCCAAGCTCGCTTTCGATAGCTGCTGCAAGCGCGCCAGTAGGTGCTCCGCCAGCATTTGGTCCGATAACTTCCCAGAACAGGGAGTGGTTCGCGTGTCCGCCACCGTTGTTGCGAACAGCAGTGCGAATATCTTCAGGAAGGCTGTTCAGGTCAGCGATCAAATCGTTAAGGGATTTATCATGCAGAGCAGGATGCTTGTCCAAAGCTGCATTCAAGTTAGTCACGTAAGTGTTATGGTGACGATCGTGGTGAATTTCCATCGTTTTTGCATCGATGTGTGGCTCAAGTGCATCGTTCGCATAAGGAAGAGCTGGTAGTTGATGTGCCATTGTATAAATACCTCCTAAAATTATGTAGATTCAACTTCTTCATTATGAAGGAATTCCGATAATAAAGCAACATCTATGTTTACTAAGTCAGACGCCGCGACGTTCGATTTCCTGAATGATTTGACTGTGGATATGGGTGCCCTGCTCATTAAGCCAAGGGGATAAGTCGCTCATTTGCCTGTGGCTGTTGTGGAGTTCAATCTCCGTCCATTCACTTGGCTTCATTGTGCTTAGTACTTGGAAGTCGCGGATTTTCCGCGGATATTCTGAACTGGATTCCTCGTGGGTAGACATGGTTTCACCTCGCATTCCTCCTATAACATCCGAAATTTTTCCACTTTTTATACACGTCTGATTGAAAAAAAGCTAGATGTCTCTGGCCCAGAAAAAAAGTCATGAATAATCCGTGGAAATTCAAGGGAAAATGAGATGACAAGATTGGAAGAGGTAAGAGGGTGTACATGATGAGTTTTGTTCGCCGATTATTTCGCTGGACGAACCGAATATTCATTCAAGCGGCCGTACCGGAGCAGAACATTCCTTTTGCACCAGGGAGCAATTCGCTGCATACCACTCTTACAGAGAATGTAAAGTTACTGCAGACGCTGTTTAACAAAACACCAGATTTGGTCGTCCGTACTTTCACTTATAAACAAACGGATAGCCAAGCGGCACTTGTGTATCTGTCCGGACTAGTCGATAAAAATGCGATCAACAACAACGTTTTGCGTCAGCTCATGTTTCACCAAGCAGATACAACAGAAGGCGAACTGCCTGTAACGCTTGGGCTTATGAGCACGATAACGACATGGGAGCAAATAGAGACCTCTATCTTGCACGGGTATAGCGTCCTCTTCATTGATGGACTGCCACATGCCTATGCCATGGATACGCAGGGCTGGCCGCAAAGGGCGATTACAGATTCGCAGATCGAGGCCTCGTTAAAAGGAGCTCACCAAGGATTTGTCGAAACGGACGCTCAAAATATTGCGTTAATTCGCCGGTATATTAGCAGCACCGAGTTGAAAATCAAGGAGTATTATATAGGCCAAAGAGCAAAAAGCAAGGTTTCACTTCTATATTTAGAGGATGTTGCGTTGCCCGAGTTTTTGCAGGAACTGGAGAACAGAATTACGGGGTTAAATGTAGACTGTATATTAAATACAGGAGAACTAGCCGAATATATCGAGGATAACTCCTTCTCCTTGTTTCCGCAATTTATTACGACGGAACGGCCCGATACAGCGGCCTCCCAAATTTTGCAGGGGAGAATTTGCGTTGTGCTCGATCGTTCGTCCAGCGTGTTGGTTGCACCCATGAACCTGGTCTCCTTTTTTCAAGGCATTGATGACTACAGCATGCGTTGGCCCGTGGCGACCTTCCTTCGGCTGCTGCGCATATTGGCCTGTTTTGTGGCCGCTTTCCTGCCGGGGATCTATATTGCCTGCATTTCTTTCAATCATGAAGTAATTCCTCTAGATCTTATCTTATCTATCGGTGAGTTTAGAGCTGTTGTTCCATATCCGCCGCTTATCGAAGCCTTAATTATGGAAATTATGCTCGAAATGCTTCGTGAGGCAGGTATTCGACTGCCAGCTCCCGTAGGGCAGACGGTAGGCATTGTGGGCGGGATCGTCATCGGACAAGCGGCTGTTCAAGCAGGTATCGTCAGCAACCTTATGGTCGTGATTGTGGCCTCTACGGCGGTAGCCTCCTTCATCTTGCCTAACTATGATATGGCCTCTTCCATTCGGTTAATCCGATTTCCTATGATGATTATTGCCTCTATTTTCGGCATTGTCGGGATCGTAGCCGGGTACATGGTTTTGATTGCGCACCTAATTAATTTAAAATCACTTGGCCAGTCCTATACTTCACCGCTTGCCCCCATACGTCTAGGGGATTGGAAAGATGGTTTCGTACGTCTACCACTGTGGAAGATGATTATGCGCCCCCAAAGCGTTAGAACTCTTCAGAAAAAGAAGATGATCTCAAAACGGGCAAAAGGTGATGACAGCTAATGCCACAGACAGGGAATACCTATGAAAAGAACAAAATTACACGCTTGCAGTTTATCTTTTTGATTCATGGGATGCAGGTAGGTGTAGGCGTGATAACGATGCCATCCGCTTTGGCAGAAATTAGTGGTACAGATGGGTGGATCGCCATTTTCGGTGGCTGGGTATGTTCAGTTGTGGCGAGTCTAGCTATGATCCAGGTCATGAAAAAATATCCTGGCGGGACCGTGGTCCATCTGGTGAGACATTACTTTGGCAAGTGGTCCGGTACCCTTTTGACCATCATTTTTGCTGTTTACATGATTCTGTTCGCCTATCTAATTTTTGGCCGAATGGCTCTACTCATTAAAACTTGGATTATGCAGCAATCTTACACTTATGTGCTTATGTTGTTATTTGTTGTGCCAGCTTTTATGGTCGTAAAGGGAGGCGTCCGAAGTTTAGGACGCTTCGCAGAAGTCGTGATTTTAAGCACTATTTGGATGCCGTTCATCCTGCTATATGTATTTAAGGAGGCAAATTGGATAAATCTTCTTCCGGTTCTAAAAGAGGGATGGATGCCAGTCTGGCATAGTGTAAGCTCAACGATCCTCTCCTTTTTGGGTTTTGAAGGCATAATGTTTTTTTACCCTTATTTGGAGAATAAAAAAACAGCTTCCGCCAACGTAGTCATCGCTAATACCCTAACTCTTGCGGTTTACTTATTTGTGACGATCATTTGTTTTGTTGTCTTCAGCCCGGATGAAATCACCCAATATCAACTAGCACCGCTTTCCGCTGCTAAAATCATCGAATTTCGTTTTCTGGAGAGATTCGATATTATTTTTTTATCTGTGTATACACTCCTCATTTGTAAAACGTGGTTTCCTGCTCTTCATATTGCCGTGCAATGCACGGAGCAATTGGTTGCAAAAGGGAAAACGAACGCACATATGCTCGTTCTGTTGGCAGGGATGATCGCATACACCTTCTTTTGGGATCTAAGTTGGCACGAAAGTAAGATTTGGATCGCACGTTTTAATCAGCTTGGAGTGGGTGTAGCGTACTTACTTCCTTTTGTTCTATGGGGACTTCTTATCATGAAGAATTGGGTAGTGAGGTGGCGGAATTGATGCGGGTTCGAAGAGCAATCCTGCTCTTGATTGTGGTGCTGTTGGTACTACCAGGGTGTGATGATCGGACTGACTTGGAAGATATTTCTCTTCTTCTTATGCTGGGTATTGATCTGGACAAGGACAATAATCTTGTCTTTTATTCTTCAAGTCCTGTATTTAACAAGGAAGCGAAGGAAAAAAATGAGCAAACCAAGGTATATTCCCCGACCGTGAGAGGAGCAAGAAACGAGTTGGATGCTCGTGTTTCAGCGCTTATAAGTTCTGGTAAAGTCCAAAGTATTCTTGTTGGATCGCGCGTTCTAGAGCACGAGGGATGGCTCAAGATGTTGGACATTTGTTTCAGAGATTCCAAATCGAATATTTTGGCGAAAGTTATTGCTGTTGATGGCCCTGTCGAGGATATTATGTTCTTCAAGCCCTTGAATAAACGAAGGCTTCCACTGCATGTGGCTACGCTCATTGATACAGCGAAAGAGAGAAATCTGATTTCGGCGACAACACTTCATAATCTGCACACTCAGATATATGAAAAGGGAATAACACCATACTTGCCGCAATTACGCAAAAATAGAGAAATTGTCGCGACGGGGACCGCATTGCTGAATAAGAAAGGAAAATATGTAGCGAATTTGAATACCGCAGAAAATCAACTTCTGCTATTGCTTCAAGGAGGAATAGAAGGAAGTCTTTCGTTTTCTGTGCAATTGCCAGAAAAAAGCAGGGACGACCTTTTTTCCGAAGGCGCGGTCACTTTTTATATCCTGCATTTCACAAGGAAAGTGAAGGTGACTTATTCACAAGATCAGTTCCATTTTGATGTCGTGTTGAATCTGCCTTTGTTCATAACGGAAAAGTTATTCGTTTTGGATGCAGATAAGGAAGGCAAGAAACTGGAGAAGATGATCAAGACTCAATTGGACAAGCAGATGAAAGAACTCATTGATAAATTTCAGAAGCACCAAATCGATCCGATCGGGTTTGGTTTGTTCGCACGTGCTCATACATATGAAGCGTGGAAGAAGGTAGAGGATCGTTGGGGAGAGGTATTTGCCAAGGCGGAAGTAAATGTCCAAGTAAATGCGATAGTTAAAGACGTAGGTGAAGTTAAGTAGGGTAAACATAGAGCCATGCTGCGTCTGCAGAATGGCTCTATTCTAGTTATTGGTCGGAAGGCAAACCTCAACGGTTGTTCCTTCTGTATCTTTACTGAACACGCTTACCGTTCCATTATGGCTTTCAATAATTTTTTTGCTGACCATGAATCCAAGGCCCGTTCCTTTTTCCTTTGTTGTATAGAACGGCTGTCCCAGCTTAGTTAAAATGTGTTCGGGGATTCCGCAGCCTTGATCGATAAAGCGGAGAATCAGGTTGCTTTCGTTCTGTGTTTTCACTTGAATGAGGAGGGTTCCGCCAAGTGACATAGCCTCTATGCCGTTTTTAATGAAATTGATGCAAACCTGTTTCAACTGATTCTGATCGCACAAAATCGGGGGAAGATCGGGTTCGCATTCCGTGATGATTTCCACATTATTAAGAATCGCTTGCGATTCCAGCAATGTAGTTACTTGAGCCAGAATGTTGCGAATATCTTTACGATCCGAGTGGATCAGCTGAGGTTTAGCCAAAATCAGCAGCTCGCTGAGAATCATTTCGATGCGCTCAATTTCTGATGACATAATCTCATAATACAATTTCTTCTCGGAAACTCCTGATTTCATAAGCTGAATGAAACCTTTAATCGCTGTGATCGGATTCCGGATCTCATGGGCGATCCCGGCAGCTAATTGACCGGCGATAGAAAGTTTTTCTGAATTAATGAGCATTTGCTCGGCTTGTTTCTTTTCCGTAATATCGTGACACGTGCCAGCGATGCCAATAATATGCCCCGTCGTGTCATGAATAGGAGATAACGTCGTGCTCACATCAACGAGCGATCCGTCTTTGCGCAATCTAACCGTTTCGAAACCGATCACCGATTGCCCGGATAGGACCTGATCGTGAAGTTCCCTTGTTTGCTGGGCGAGATTTGGTGGTGTGATGGGCAGCAATTGATGGATGATTTCCTCGGACTTCCACTGAAAAAGCTTGTCGAATGCGGCATTGGTTTCAACGACCTTTTCGTCACGGTCAATGACCCAAATCGCGTCCCCATTGTTTTTGATGAAGGATTCAAGTCTTTCCTTGGTCGCGCAGAGCTCATCTTCGGCCTGTTTCCGTTTTGTAATATCCCGGCCGACGGCGACGATTTTTTCGACATCGCCTTCTTCATTGCGAATCATTTTGACCGTCGTTTCAAACCAAACGTAATGGCCCTCTTTATGGCGGATGCGGCATATAAACATATCGACATCCGAATTATCAAGGAGACAGCGCTTACCCCACGCAAGCAAATCATCCGGATGCCAGAGATCCATCATTTTTTTTCCTACGATTTCATCCATTTCATAGCCTAGCAAGCTGCGAACAGCCGGAGAAATATGACGTGTTACGCCCTCCGGTGAGGCAATCGAAATGATATCTAAAGCATGATCGGAAATCATCCGATACAGCTCATGAGTTTGTTCCAAATGGTTCATCATGTTGACACGATAGTGGACGTCTTTTTCATAGAGAAGGCGTTCTTTCTCGCGCAGCTCGTTTTCCGCCTGTTTTTGATCGCTGATATCAATAATTTGAGAGACGAAAAACGGATTGTGACTCTCCTCATCCTGAGCAAGAGATACAGCCAAGAGGCACCATACAATATGTCCGTTCTTATGAATATACCTTTTTTCCATTTGATAGGAATCCCGTTTGCCACTAAGCAGTTCAGTCATTAATTGCAGATCAAGTATCAACGGATGGGTGATCTCCTGAAAAGTAAGGGAGGACAACTCCAACTCCGAATACCCCAATATGGTGCAAATAGCCGGATTAGCTTTGAGACAGCGTCCATTCAATGAAACAAGAACCATGCCGATCGGAGCATATTTAAAAGCTTGTATAAATAAAGATTCATTTATTAATCTTTGGTCTATGGACATGGACAAAACTACCTCCGCTAAGGGCTTAACTCAAGATTCCAACTGAAGTGTAAGTGTTCTACCAGAAAGGGGGTTATTCCTGCCTATACGGCATTTAATTTAGGAGGAAAGCCGCAGTGTTAGGCGATAATTCCTCTTAATCTGACAGTTCTTTACATTGACTCTATCAAATTATACAATTGTCGCAAACTCATTATAGGTATGGGGTTGCTCGCAATGATACATAATTCGAAAAAGAGATTCCGCTTAAGTCCTCCCCAAGTACTGGCTATCGGGTTTATTTTGATCATTATCGGGGGATCGATCCTGCTGTCTTTGCCCGTTTCCATAGCGGGGGAGGGCCAAATGACATGGACCGATGCCCTATTTATGGCGACCTCCGCCACTTGTGTAACGGGGTTGTCCGTGATTAATACAGGCGCACATTTATCAACCTTTGGGGAAATTGTCCTTATTCTTCTTGTCCAAATTGGCGGCCTTGGTTTCATGACCATGTCCACACTTATTGCCCTTGTTCTGCGGCGGCGCATCTCCTTCCAGGAGCGTCTTATCCTGCAGGAAGCGATGAATCATGAGTCTACGGAAGGCATCGTCCGGCTTGTTCGAAAAGTCTTGATTTACGCACTCTACATTGAGCTGGCTGGCGCCGTGTTATATGCGATCCGTTGGTCATTTGAGATGCCGATCGGCCAAGCCGTATACTTTGGCATATTTCACAGCATCTCGATATTCAACAACGCCGGGTTCGATCTATTCGGCAGCTTGTCTGATCGGCCGGGAAGTTTGATGCATTATGTCGAAGATCCCTTCGTTAACATCGTCTCTATGCTCCTTGTCATTTTAGGAGGAATCGGGTTTATCGTAATTTCCGACTTGCTAACGTATCCTAAGAATAAAAAGCTTACCCTGCATAGCAAGGTGGTTCTCAGCGCTTCTGCGGGGCTGATCATCATCGGGGCTCTCGTCATTCTTATCTTCGAGTTCACGAATACGCATACGCTGCAGCCGCTCTCCGCGATGGGCAAGCTGCTCAGTTCGCTGCTGCAGTCTGTTTCATCGCGTTCAGCAGGCATTAATACCATCGATATTCCATCGATGCGGCAGGCGACGCAATTCTTCATCATTATCATGATGTTTATTGGGGCTTCGCCCGGTTCCTCCGGAGGGGGCATCAAGGTGACGACCTTCGTCATCCTTGTCGGTGCTGTAATTGCCATGATGCGGGGCAATGAGGAAATTGTGCTGTTCCGCCGGCGCATTTCCAAAGATCGGATTTATAAGGCGATTACGTTCACGCTGCTTTCTTTTTCATTGATTGTCATTGCCACCATTGTTCTTACAATAACAGAGAGTTATCCGTTTCTTGGCGTATTGTTTGAGGTCACATCGGCTTATGCCACAGCTGGGATGTCGATGGGATTAACCTCGCAGCTGACGGAATTCGGCAAAGTATTTCTTGTTATGCTGATGTTCATTGGGCGGCTTGGACCCGTTACACTCGCTTACATTTTGATTCCGCTACCGGAGAAGGAGCACTTCCGCTACCCGGAAGGAAAGATTACGATAGGATAACTTATTGAATACGGAGCCTTCAACGGGGAATAGTAAGGTAAAACTTTTCCCGATTGGAGGTTTTTTCTATCTTATTTTTATTAAACGTTTGCACGACCTTGATTGCTGTTGGCGCAGTGGTTTCCTTGGGCAAAATGCCGAAGCTTTTTGACCGTTTCGAAAAATGGGTGTACTACATGGTCATCTTGATTGCGATTGAACAACTGCATTCAGCGATTGTAGATAATTTCAAATTGATACAATTTGCAGAGTCGTTTTGGGCCTTTTACTTTTATAAGCTCAATCAAATCCTTATTTTCCCGATTAGCACCTTGTGGCTGCTCGTTCCTATTTTTCAAGCGAATACACGGTTTCTTATCAAAATCCTCTATATAGGCATCTGGTTTTCAGCTCTAACAGGTTCTTATCACTTATTTCAGTTCTTTGGTATTCTGACCTTAACGGGGTGGAATATCGGTTATTCTGCGGTAATCTGGTACATCGCCTTGCTCGAGTCAACCTGTTTCTGCTTAGTTTTCAGAAAAATGCTTGGAAAGTGTGATGGCCATGATTCTCTATCCACCTGAACACTTCGATATCAATGAGTGGTTCACTTTGATTTCACTCGCTGTCACCGCAACCATCGCTTTTCTGCTGCCCAAACGATTCTCTCCCGTTGCGATTACTGTGTATACCGTGTTCACCGTTTTTATATCACAGTCGGTTGATTCATTGATTGCCGTCAAACCTTTCGACATGTATGACGTCAATGATAGCTCCAAGTATGAGTTGATGGACATTGTCATTTATTATCTTAACTATCCTCCGTATACCTACATCTTTTTGTACTTTTATGATAAATGGAAACTAAAAGGCATAGGCCGGATCCTTTATGTGGGCGTATTCTCGGGGTTCTCCGTGTTTTTTGAATGGTTGGCTTGCCTTTGTCACGTGTTTACGTTTCATGGATGGAAGCTGTGGTATTCACCATTTGTTTATCTTGTAACATTTACGCTGTACATCATTGTTTATCATGCAACAGAGAAAGTAGCTCCCAAGCCTGACGGTGTCTGACCTGTCAGGCGTTTCTTTTATGTGAGAATTATTTATTTAGAAAATAACTGGAAACTCTGCCGTTAATCTTCAATGCTCTGTGGTCGATTCACGCGGCTGTCTAATTTTTCAAGTAAACCTTTACTGAAATCCCAGTGGCTTTTTTGTGTTCTTGATTTAAAATTTCTAATATCGGAATAAAGATGATAAAATAAGGTTATCGTTTCGCGGTTATCGGGAGAGAGAAGGAGAAATGAACGAGCACTTACGTGCAGAAAGAAGCATTAGGAGGGGAAATGACATGGAATTTTCTTGGAAGCGAAATCTGGTTACATTATGGATCGGCGTTTTTTTCTGCGGGATGGCCTACACCATATCGGTTCCATTCTTGCCGATATTCCTGCACACGGAGCTCGGGATTGATAAAGGGCTCGAAGCATGGTCGGGTATCACATTTGGTATTACTTTTCTAGCCAGCGCTTTAATTGCACCCTACTGGGGATCGCTTGCCGACAAATATGGTCGCAAACCGATGCTCATTCGTTCAGGGTTCAGTTTAAGCGTTCTTTATTTTGCGACGTTTTTCGTACATGATCCTTATCTGTTCTTAGTCGTACGTATCCTGCAGGGGCTGCTTGCCGGCTTCGTTCCGGCGTCCATTGCACTGGTTGCCACGAACACTCCGGAGAAAGAAGTCGGTTACGCCCTCGGCGTCATGTCTACCGCAGGAGCCGCAGGAAGTGTGATTGGCCCGCTGGTT
This sequence comes from Paenibacillus violae, assembly GCF_032461945.1. Classification (NCBI taxonomy): domain Bacteria; kingdom Bacillati; phylum Bacillota; class Bacilli; order Caryophanales; family Paenibacillaceae; genus Paenibacillus; species Paenibacillus violae. Next base: position 59,299 of record NZ_JAWCUD010000012.1, on the reverse strand, counting down.
GGCGGTTTTGTCAGCCATTGGGTAGGGAACAGGGAGTCCTTTCTGGTCTCTGGCTGTGTCGTCTTGGTGGCGGCTTTCATCGGCCTATTCGGAGCCAAGGAAAAAAACTTCAACCGCTCCGCCGAGCGTTCCAGCGTCTGGGATGACTTGAAATCGGCTGCGCACAACCGATCCTTCATGATGATCCTTGGCGTCACCATGCTGGTGGCTACCTCGGTTATGATCGTTGAGCCGCTGCTCACCATCTATGTGCTCCAAATGGGGGGTACCCAAAGCTCAGCGTCTCTAAGCTCAGGCATCATCTTCTCAGCGGTTGGCGTAGCCACGGTCATAGCCGCGCCTCGATGGGGCAAGCTCGGGCAAAAGCTCAGCTACTCCAAAACGCTGTTCATCGGGCTGCTGGGCGGAGGCATAGGTAATCTGCTGCAGCTGGGAACTCATCATTTGCTGGCATTCGGCATATTGAGGTTTAGTTACGGGCTGTTCTTCGCCGCCGTCTATCCGGCGTTAAATGCTTTGATCGTGAAATTTACGGATCCCGGCTTTCGGGGCAGGGCCTTCAGCTTGAATCAATCCGCTACGCAGCTTGGGACGATGAGCGGTCCGATCATCGGCGGCTTCTTGGGCGGCTGGATCGGAATTCCTCTCGTTTTTGCCATCAATGGACTTGCCCTGATTGGTGTGGCATTTTTCTACAAATATCGCGGTCCGCAAGCGGTTGTTACAGAGTCGCGAGCGACTAGCAGCTAATGAGGTATTTAAGGGGTAAGCTTAGCTTACCTCTTTTTTTGTGTTAAAAGAGGACGATGCACGCACAATTTGTTGAAAACGCTTGCATTTAAGCGCTTTCAAGAGGTTTCTAGAAAAAAACAAAGATTTTTGTGAATTTTAACACATTTTCAGCAGGATTCCGTCCTTTTTTGTCGTATTTACTAAATTACCATAAAATTAATCCTAGAAAATGAATAGGGGATTGGGAGAGAACCGTATGCATGTTCGTTCATTTCAGCTTGGTGATACGTCTTCGGTGACATCACTTTTACAGGATGTTTTGTCGGAAATCTGCTATGAGGAAACGATGGAAGCATTTGCTCGTCAACTTTCTTGGGATACGGAGCTTGTGCTGGTTGCACAAGAAGAATCGGAAATCGTGGGCATGATTATTGGCACCATCGATAACAACAATGGCTATTACTATCGGATTGCAGTTGCCACAGAGTATCAGCGTAAAGGTATCGGAAAAGCTTTGATCGAAGCAATGAAAATGAGGTTCCTCCAACGGAACGTGAACAAAATTATGGTAACGGTAGACGTCCATAATGAAGTCGTACTCCCTGTGTATGAGTCGGCGGGTTATAGTACATCTGATTTTTCCCGTGCTGCGCATCGTTTGAGCATTGTGAAGAAAGTCAGCGTGTAGTCACAGCAGTGACTAGAGTGAAATTGAACAGATTTGAATCTAGAGAAGCATATCTGTGCCACCATTGCATTTGGGGGTCAGATATGCTTTTCTATATAATAGGAGAACTTATCGGCAGCTATCAATAGAGGAGCTTTGAGACATGGATAATTTCGCGCCGTATGTGATAAAAAGCTTCAAACATGACGGACATTTACACCGGATGTGGCTCACGAATTGGCGAGTGCCGCCGCACGTCATGCATGCCGACCATCTCCAGCAAGACATGATGGTGTTTATTAACAGCCAGACGAAGATTCAGGAAGCCGACGGAAAGGAATGGGTCAGCCGTATTCCGGGCGTTTCTTTTTTTATTCCCAGTCAATGGTTTAATATTGTTGCTCTTATTGAAGATACAGGAGTCAGATATTACTGCAACGTAGCGTCTCCAATGTATGTGACGGGGCAAGTGCTTACTTATATCGACTACGACCTTGATGTCATTCGAATGCCGGATCGTTCCGTGCATATCGTAGATGAAGATGAATACGAACGTCATAAACTGAATTATCACTATTCAACACTTGTTGAGTCAAAGGTGAAGGCTGGTCTGGCCGCGATTTTGGAACTGGCAAGTACGGACAAGCCGCCATTTCAAGATGACTTGGTCATGCATTATTACGAGCAGTGGGAAAAGCAAAAGAACGGAGGAGCATGAATGAGCTTCTTTGTAGGCCGTAATGAATCCAATCAAGCAGCTTCACAGTCCGGAAATGTCAAACAGACAGAGGTAAAGAGCCTTACCCATGAGCTGTGGGATTGGACGAAATCCATCCTCGTAGCTCTTCTTGTCGTTATTCTTGTGCATCAATTTGGATTTAACTTGTCCACGGTTCGGGGACATTCGATGGATCCAACGCTGCAGGAGGGAGAATGGCTGTTTGTGAACAAGGCGATTACGTACTTCAAATCGCCTAAACGCGGAGAAATCGTCATCCTGAAGGAGACGGAGGAGTATGCCTTTACACACCATCCTTTTTTGGTGAAAAGGGTGGTAGCCGTTGGAGGCGACGAGGTGAAAGGCCGAGGCGGCGCTTTGTATGTGAACGGCGAGAAAGTCGACGAGCCGTACACCGACTCGCCCATCGAGGACGGCGATTTCGGCCCGATGCAGATCGGGGAGGGCCGCGTCTTCGTGATGGGCGATAACCGCCATGCGGCGGCGAGTGCGGACAGCCGCAGGTTTGGGGAAGTTCCGGCCAGCCTGATTCAAGGCCGGGCCGAGTATGTGCTGTGGCCATTCTCAATGGCCGCTGATCTGTAAGTTAGATACGAACACAGGAAAGAGGTGAGGGTGTTTTGGCGGTTTCCATCGTCGCAGCGTCAGAGACAGTGATTAGAAAATTACAGCAAGAGATTGTGGAAGCCGCGCCGTCCCTCGGTATAGATAAGATCGGCTTCACGTCAGCTGAGCCGTTCACAGAACTGAAAGACATCCTTCTCCGTCACAGGGAGAAGGGATTTGAATCCGGCTTCGAGGAGCCGGATATCGAGAAGCGGGTGCATCCCGAGCTGAGCTTCGACGCGCCGCGATCGATCATCTCCATCGCGGTCGCGTACCCGTCGAAGCTGGCTAACCCGCCCCGATCCGAGCCAGGGGCGTATCGGGGGATCATTTCGCGCTCCTCCTGGGGGAGCGACTACCATGATGTGCTTCGCGACCGGCTCGCGAAGCTGGAGGCTTTCATCGCGGAGCGCATGCCGGATGCGCGATTGCAAAGCATGGTCGACACCGGTGTGCTGGTCGATCGTGCTGTCGCGGAACGTGCCGGCATCGGCTGGTCCGGTAAGAACTGCGCCGTCATTACGCCGGAATGGGGCTCATGGGTCTATTTGGGCGAAATCATCACCAATATTCCGTTCAGCCCCGATACACCGATCATGGACCAATGCGGCGACTGCACGATCTGTATCGACGCTTGTCCCACAGGGGCGCTCGTTGGCCCGGGACAACTCAACTCATCCCGCTGCATCTCCTTCATCACCCAAACGAAGGGGTATATCGCAGATGAGTACAAGCTTAAGATCGGCAACCGGCTCTATGGCTGTGATACCTGTCAGATCGTCTGCCCGAAAAACAAGGGGATGAACTGGACGCATCATCCGGAGTTCGAGCCTGACCCTGAGAAGGTCAAGCCGCTTCTGATTCCCTTGCTCACCATGACGAACAAGGACTTCAAAGAACAATACGGACGCATCGCGGCGTCGTGGAGGGGCAAAAAGCCCATCCAGCGCAACGCAATCATCGCGTTGGGGAACTTCAAGGACAGCTCCGCTGTGCCTGTCCTTACGGAGCTGCTGCACAAGGATCCGCGGCCTGAGATTAGGGCAACGGCTGCGTGGGCGCTGGGGCGCATAGGAGGCGACGATGCCGCAACAGCTCTGGACAAGGCCCAAGGGACCGAGCAGGAACGGGCTGTGCAGCAAGATATTGAGAAGGCGATGACGGCCATCCGGCAAGCCAACCAGGCAAGCTCGCATATAGGGGAGAAGAATCCGACATGACACAGAATCAGCAATTCGCTTCAAACAACCTGTCCTATACGGAAGTTGCTACGCCTATAGGTGCGCTTGTTCTCATTACAAGTCCGAAAGGACTTTGCCGTGTTGCATTCGGCACCATGAGCCAGAATCAAGAGGATCTGCAAGAGTGGGCTGCCCGTTGGTTTGGCAAGGGAACGAAGCTTCAGGAGGATGCGGGAAAACTTGCGTCAACCGTGCAACAGCTGGAGGAGTATTTTAGAGGAGAACGGCTAAAGTTTGATGGGGAATTGGATTTGCAGGGAACGGACTTTCAGAAAAAAGTTTGGAGTGCACTGCTTGACGTCCCATATGGAGAGACAGCTACCTATAAGCACATTGCCGAGGCGATTCAATCACCGAAAGCCGTGAGAGCGGTAGGCGGCGCAAATAATAAAAATCCGATTCCCGTGATCATTCCCTGTCATCGGATCATTGGCGTAAGCGGCGACTTGGTGGGTTATGCCGGAGGTCTGGACATGAAAATACATTTGCTTGATTTGGAACGCGAAGAACAACCCAATATGAATCCAAAGAATAACTAACCGTGGAGTGATCCTATGAAATATGTACATTTGGATTCCGTTGAGTCGGGTCAATATTTAGGCCGCACGATATTCGCCAGTAACGGTTCCATTTTACTTTCGGAAGGCGTGCAGTTAACGGTTTTCATGATCAATACGCTTAATCGAATCGGTGTGACGATGATCTACATCAAGGATCCGAACTTGGAAGATGTAGAGATTCCCGAAATCATTTCAGAAGAAACGAAACGTGTCGTTATGCAGCAAATGGGACAAACTTTCGCGGCGCTCCGATCCGGCAAGGAGTTCAACTCCCGTGCTATGAGCATTTCGATCAACACTTTGCTCGACGAGGTGATGAAGAATCGGGATGTGCTCGTCCAACTGACTGACATTCGGACCAAGGATAACGAGATGTACGTCCATGCGACCAACGTCTGCATGATGGCGGTGCTCGTAGGTATTAATATGGGGTTCAATGAGAGTCAGTTGAAAGAGCTTGCCATCGGCGCCCTGCTGCATGACGTGGGGAAAGTTGAGCTCACCTGTGACGATGAGTCGTCTGACAGCAGGAGGCATCATACATGGCGTGGTTTTGAGCTTTTGAAAACCAAGCGCGAATTCAGCTTGCTGATTGCCCATGTCGCCTTCCAACATCATGAAGCATTAGACGGCCAGGGCATTCCGAGAGGTTTGACCAGCGATGACATTCATATTTATGCCAAAATTACAGCTGTCGCGAATATGTACGATAACTTGCTTTTCGATACTTCCGCGGGACGCAGGATGCTGCCCTACGAGGCATGTGAGCATATGATGGCGCTGGCTGGAACAAAGCTGGATCGAGAGGTTTTGATTCATTTTCTGAGAACTGTTTCCATCTATCCGACAGGGGCTTCCGTTCGCCTATCGAATCGTGAGACCGGCGTCGTCGTCGGCCAGCATCGCGGATTGCCGAGCCGGCCGATTGTTAGAATCGTCAAGCAGGATCAGATGGACAGAGAACTGGATATTAAGGAAATTGATTTGGCAAAACATACCACGGTTTTTATTGAACAAGTTCTATGATTTATGGCCAAGTCATTTGTAAAGCGATAAGTAGAAATGGTATGATAAGGCAAGTGATCTAACCAATTAACACTTGCAGGGGGCAACGTTATGTGGAGTTATCTTATTCCTATTCTCACTTTGATTGTGGGCTTAGTCGGGGGATTTTTTATCGGCGTGTTTTACTTGAAAAAACAGTTGGAGTCTATGCAAAATAATCCGGAAATGCTGGCCAAAATGGCGAAGCAAATGGGCTACAACATGAATAAACAGCAGTTAAACAAAGCGCAGCAAATGATGAAAAACCAAAAGTGGAAATAATAGTGGGGTCGGGGACCCCTTTAAAGGGCTTTGCTGTCTAACCGTACAATCGGCGGACAGCAGGAGCCCTTCGTATTATAGTCAGGTTTTGTAAAATTAGGACATACCAGTACGATTCAGAGGTGGCTAGTCGATGGCAAGCAACAAAGACCGCATTCTGGAAGCTGCGATGGATCTATTTCATGATCATGGCTACCAAGGAACGGGACTAGAGGACATTTTGTCGAGCAGCGGGGTATGTAAAAGCAATTTTTATTATCATTTTAAAAGTAAAGAAGAACTGGGCTTAAAGGTCATAGAGCGCAAAGTAGATGAAATGCGGCAATCCGTGTTGGAGCCAAGTCTGGGGAATACTAACCTATCGCCAAAGCAGCGCGTGCTGGAATTGTTTGAACGCATGCTAAGCTTCTGTGATGAGAACGAGTGCCGGAAGGGATGTTTTTTCGGGAACTTGGCGTTAGAGCTTAGCGATTGCTCAGAGGAGCTGCGTAAGCCGCTCAGCCGCTTTTTCAGCGAGATGGAGACTGAGATTGAGGCTTGTCTAAAAGAAGGCCGGAAACAAGGTGAGCTATCGCTGCAGGGACTAGCCCCAGTCGAGCTTGCTGCACCTATCGTCTCTCTTTGGCAGGGCGGCATGCTGCTTACCAAAACGCATAAAGACAGCAGGGCTATGAGAGATGGGATCAAGGTTTTGACAGTCTGCATGGGTTAAAGGATATGAATGAGGAGAGTGGAGCAGTTGGCATCCGTTGAATACAGAAATACGAGAGTAGCTGAGAATCGCGAGCTGATTGAGAAGCATGTGCGCGAAATTTTACGATTGATCGGTGAAGATGTGGACCGCGAAGGTTTGTTGGATACACCTGCACGCGTAACGCGCATGTATGAAGAAATCTTTTCGGGCTACGACGCGGACCCGCGGGACGTGCTTGGTGTAACCTTTGATGAGCAGCATGAGGAATTGGTGATCATTAAAGATATCATTTATTACAGCCAATGTGAGCATCATATGGCGCCGTTTTTCGGCAAAGTGCATGTTGGCTACCTGCCGAGCGGTAAAGTCGCGGGGTTAAGCAAATTTGCCCGTTTAGTCGATGTCATCACCCGCAAATTGCAGGTGCAGGAGAGAATAACGTCCGAAATCGCTGACATTCTCGATGAAGTGCTGAAGCCGCACGGCGTGATGGTCGTTGTGGAAGGCGAGCATATGTGCATGTGCTCCAGAGGGGTCAAAAAGTACGGCAGCGAGACGATCACATCAGCGGTGCGCGGTTCTTTCCGTACGGATTCGACGCTGCGTTCCGAATTTTTATCATTGATCAATAGGTAATTCGTGAGTAAAGGGGTGTGCATGAAGACAAAAGTCTTGTGCAGCATCCCTTTTTTTGTGGAGAATGTGCCTGCATGACTTGTTGTCGAATAGATGAATATAGTATTCTTTTATAAATAAATGGCCCCAGGGTGACTAGCGTACATGCTATAGCATAAACTGATAATAGCAAGTATACGAATTGCTAGGTGTACAATTCCGGGGGTTGGCAAGAGCACCAGAGGGGGCAAGCTGATGAACAACATACGAAAATTTCGGCCCGGAGAGGCCGCTTCCTCTAAAGTGAGTGAAGAACGGGATGAATTTGAGCGGGATTACGCAAGGCTGATCCAATCACCGACCTTTCGTCGGCTGCAGGGCAAGTCACAGGTGTTCGGAGCCGGTTCAGGCGACTATTACCGGACGCGTCTAACCCATTCGCTTGAGGTAGCCCAAATCGCCAGAGAAGTGGCGAAACGTCTGGAGCGGACGAACCCTTTTCTGCAAAAAAGAGAGCATCCGGGTCTCATTATTGACCCTACCGTTGTGGAGTGTGCGTCGATTGCGCACGATTTCGGTCACCCGCCTTTTGGTCACAAAGGGGAAGAGGTGCTGAACCACATCCTGCTGAAGGATCATGGTTTGAAATATGAAGGCAATGCCCAGAACTTCCGGATCCTGATGTTTCTTGAAAAAAGGGCGGGCAGTGAAAGCGGTCTGGATCTTACTGCGGCTGTGCTGCTTGGCATTAATAAGTACCCTTTCCTGCTGGAGGAAGAAGGCCGGCTCAAGGGGGTATACGCCTCTGAGTGGGAGATTATCCGAGAGCTGCGGAGAGAATGGAACATGCCGGAAGGCTGCTCCACGTTGGAAGCGCAATTGATGGATCTATGCGACGATATCGCGTATTCTACGCATGATATTGAAGACGGCATTCGTGCAGGAAAAATTCAGATGAACGCTACGTTTTTTGAGGATCAACGTTTGATCCGCCATTTGGTTATGGAAATTCTGAATGATCCCAATAAGCACAAATTCGGCTGGGAGCAAGTCGACATCGAGCAGATGGTCAGGAAGGTGCTGACCGACTATCTAGAGCAGTGGCAGCAGATTTTCGCCGAATGCAATCGGGAGGAATCGCGTACGCGCAGAGAGATGAAAGCACGTTGGGTCAGCTCTTTTGCAAGCCGTTTGGACATTCTGGACGATCCTGAGCGAGGCTGGAAAAAGGTTGCGCTCGTCAGAGACGGAGCGGAGGATATGAATCTCCTGCGGACCATGGAGATCTTGAAGAAGCTGGCGTGGGTCACGCTGATCAAGGACTTCCGTGTACTGCGCCTCCAGAAGCGCAGCGAGATCATCGTCGAGCGGCTGTGGGAAAGCTTTATCGATCAAGACAGGGGAATGTGGATCATTCCACCCGATTGGATCGATAGCTATGAGCGCCGGAAGGGCAACTGGAGCTGGCCGCGGTTCGTCGCGGACTATATATCCGGCATGACCGACGCATACGCGGAGAAGGTGTATGCAGAGCTGTTCGCGAGCAAGTCCGGCTCGATCTATGAGATGGACTAGGCGCGAAGATGAGGGTGCTGCGCATGATCCTGCAAAAAGTACATCAAATCCTGGGTAAATGGAGTTAATCTTGCGAAAAGATGTAAATAGTACATCAAAATTGACGTGAGTGGCGTGGTTTGGGCTGTAATGCTGAAATTAGATGTACAAAATGCATGATCCTTACTCTCGAATGGGTGGGTAACATGAATTTTGATGTACAAAATACAGGTTGCTATCCTAACTGAGAGGTAAGATGTGCTTCAGACTTTAAGTTGATAGTGAATGGTATCCCCGCAAAAAAATATCGACCCCGCAAGGGGTCGATTTTATAGGGAGGAGGGAATACCTGAGTCAGTTTACAGCTACAGCTTCTTTTGGCGTCAGGCCATTAAGAAAGCTGAGAGAAGTGCGCACATACTTCTTGGGTTCTGCGCGGTACAACAGCTCATGCTGCGCTTTGGGGATAATCCAAAGTTTGGATTGCGCGTTGTCTTGCACCTTGAAAATGTCCTCTACCATTTCATATGGAGCTTTGGAATCCTCCGTTCCATGAATGAAATAAATAGGCATTGAATAAGCAGTTGAAGTGACCTTTTTATAAGGGACCTCATGCAAGCTCACTCCGTTCAATAAAGGGAAAAATAAGCGGACGAGCGGTAGAGACGGGAATTTCGGAACATTCACAACTTGCTTCATATTGTGATAGAGTGTATCCGGATTCAGCATGAACGTGCTGTCCAGAATCATCCCTGAGATATCCGTACCATTTTGGAGAGCGGCTTGCAGCGCTGTTCCAGCACCCATCGAGAAGCCCCAGATATAAATAGGACCGTTGGATAAATGCTTAACATAGTTAATTGCTCCCAGCAGCTCCTGTGACTCCTGAATACCACCCGTCATGATGCGTTCGTTGCCTGGTTGAACATATCCATAATCGAACATCAGCACGTTGTAGTTCTGCAAGTGCAGCTCACGGGCCAAATTATAGAGCGGAACCCACAACTCTTCGCGATTGCCGCCGTAGCCGTGCGAGAAGATCACGGTTTTGTTGGATGGAGCGGGAATGAACCAACCATCTAAATTCGAGGTTGAGTTCAGACTTGGGAACGTAACGCTGCTGTAAGGTAGGCCAACGGCTCTCATAGGATCCGAATGAAGCGGATCAATATGCGGCCGTGCCAACGTCCATGCAATATAGGCGTGAAAAGCCAGCAACAGCGAGGTACATAACGTCAGGAATGAGATCAGGATGGTGAGAACCAGCCTTTTTTTGCGTAAAAGCGGACGAGTAACGACCTGTTCGAGCGTAGGTTGAAGTGAGCCTGGGGATAGTGATGTTGATGACATCGCAGTACCCTCCCTCCAGTAAAGTAGTGTGTTCAAAATAGGCTGCTCTGAGAAGTTATAAGGAGAAAGGAATAATTATCTAAATTTTCAGATAAGTAATCTATTATCTTAATCTTATTCTGTATGCGCTTACAAGTCAATGAGGGTGCGGGAAATGTAAAGTCACTGTAACCTTTCTGTAACAATTCAAGAAACAGATGTTTGACCTTTACGCAACGTTGGAGTTTGGTTATACTAGATATAACTGGGTTTCATATAGTGAAACTATTTGATGCTTCCGCAGGCAGAGTGACTATGAAAGTGGTGTTCGTCATGGAAGATAATAAGCTGACGGTGCGAGCTGTAGAGCGTGCTTTGGATATTATGCTCTGTTTTACCGAATCGACCGAATTAACGTTGACAGAAATTGCAAGTCGTGTGGATTTACATAAAAGTACGGTGCATCGGTTGCTTGCTTCTTTGGAAGGCAAGGGTTTTATTATGCGCGATGCCGCCACAGATAAATACAGGCTGGGCTATCGGCTGTGGGAACTGTCCGCCAACCTCTCGCAGGAGGGAGACCCCGGCATCATTCTGCTGCCGGAGATGGAAAGGCTGCGCGATCTCCTCGGCGAGACGATCTCGCTCTACGTTCAGGACGGCCTGGAGCGTATCCGCATCCAAGCCGTACAGAGCAACCATGCCATTCGCCGTGTAGCCCCTGTGGGCGCGCGAATGCCGCTTTACGTCGGCGCCTCCAGCAAGGTGCTCGTCGCCTTCGCAGAGCCCGCTGTGCAGCAGCAGCTGCTAGCCTCGGCCGACTGGCCGACCGGGCTGGATCAGCAGGCGTTCCTGCAGCAGCTGGGCGACACCAAACGCGCTGGCTTCGCCACGAGCGTGGAAGAACGCGAGCCCGGTGCGGCGGCCGTGTCCGCGCCGATTATCGATCGAGGGGGCCGGCTTGTGGCCGCCCTCGCCGTATCTGGCCCAGCGAACCGGCTTACGCTGGAGCTGATGCAAGAGCAGGCGCCGCTCATTATGGAAGCGGCGCGGCGCATGGGCACGATGCTGCGCTAGCGCATCGCCCCCGCAATCCTCTATCCAAGTACTTGGATAGAGGATTTTTTGCTTCTAGGAGGCCATACTAGAAGAGGGAAGGGAGTGGAGTGGCAAGTATGAAGAACACAGCCTCGATGCTGGCGATCTGGATTAGTCTTGCCAGCAATATTGTACTGACCGCCATCAAAATTATCGTTGGCCTTCTTTTCAATAGCCAGGTACTTATAGCTGATGGCATCCATAATGCCGGAGACGTCATTGCTACGGCGACGGCGTACAGCTCCATGCGTGTTTCGTCTAAGCCCGCTGACGTGGACCATCCTTACGGGCATGGCAAAGCGGAAGTGCTCGGCGCTTTCATCGTCGCGATTATTTTAGCTGGAGCCGCCCTATACATTGGTTATCATTCTATTCATGCCTTATTCGAGCCAGCCGGTGAGGCGCATGTGATTGCTTTTATCGCAGCGGTCATCTCACTCATCTGGAAGCAAGTTCTTTACGTGTACACGATGCGGGTTGGCCGTAAAATGAACAGCAAAGGATTGATCGCCACGGCCTATGATCATTTGGCGGATGTCTACGCGTCGATTGCCGCTTCCGTCGGGATTGGGCTGGCGCTGCTCGGGGATCACTTCGGCTATGGATTTCTCGCATATGGGGACCCCGTAGCGGGGATTATCGTTTCCATTCTGGTCTTGAAGCTGGCTTACGAAATGGGCCAAGACTCATTCGGTATTCTTATGGAGCGAAGCGTAAGCTCAACACAGATTGAGCAGTACGCGTCACTGATCCGCTCTGTACCCGAGATCAAGCGGATTGACCGCTTGAGAGCACGCGAGCACGGTCACTACATATTAATCGATGCACGGCTTGGTGTCTCGGGTACATTGACCATCCAAGAAGGCCACGACATTATTCGCGGCATTAAACACAAAATCCAATCTGCTCATAGCGATGTGGACGAAGTCCTGGTGCATTTGAATCCTTGGTACAAGGAGTCTACGTAACTTGAACGCATGAAAAAACACCTTTCATCAGCGGCTCCGATTCGATTCGAAGCGGCCACATGAGAGGTGTTTTTCATTTTTTACTTGGCAAAAATATGATTGCCGATCTGAACCGTCTGCGGACGTGACCAGATCCATTTGCTTGTCGCTGTCTTTGGATTGAAGTAGTAGAGAGCACCACCGGTTGGATCCCAGCCGCGTACAGCATCCTGTGCAGCCTTGTAGGCCGTACTGTCCGGCGTCAACCAGTATTGTCCGTCATCTACGGCCGTGAAAGCGCCAGATTCAAAAACAATCCCTTCGATTGTATTCGGAAACTCACTTGAATTCAGACGATTCATAACGACCGCTCCAACTGCGACTTGTCCTTCGTAGGACTCACCGCGAGCCTCGCTGTAGATCACTTTCGCCAGCATATCAAGATCCGTTTGATTGACCGAATACTTACGTAAGCTCTGCCATGTATTAGCACCAACAATACCATCAATCGTTAAGCCATAATTATATTGAAAATTACGTACAGCTGCAGCGGTAACAGGACCGTACACACCATCTAGCGGCTGTTGGTAATAGCCTAACATTTTAAGACGGAATTGAGCATCCCAGACGTCTCCGTTCTCACTGCCTGGTTGCAACGTTTCAGCCGTTGCGGCTGCTGTTGGATGGCTCCATTCGCTTACTGAAAAACCTAGACCAATCGAAGCGATCAGCATGACAAGGACGAGCCTTTTTAATGAGTTCATCTTCATCTCCCCTTTCGCTGTTACCCATTATAGGTGGGGAGGAAAGGGGGCTCAACCCGCAGTTATTACCAATGTAAGTCAATCACTTGCGGCTCTAAGGATACAGCCATCTCCAAAATCGCAAAAAATCCGAGAATGCCATACGGCAATCCCGGATTTCTTAGTTGTGTGTGTATGGTTATCTTGATGGTTATCTTAGTTTTTCTCGGCCAAAATTTGGCGAAGAACGGTTTGTAGAATACCGCCATTACGGTAGTAATCCACATCAACCAAGCTATCCAAACGAACAAGTACATTGAACTCGAAAGTTGTACCATCTTCGCGAGTTGCTGTTACTTTAACTGTTGTTCCTGGTTGAACATCGTTGCTCAGTCCAGTGATATCGAATGTTTCACGGCCTGTGATACCCAGTGTTTTCCAGCTTGTTCCATCAAGGAATTGAAGAGGAAGAACGCCCATACCAACCAAGTTACTGCGGTGAATACGCTCAAAGCTTTCCGCGATAACGGCTTTTACGCCAAGTAGGAATGTACCTTTAGCCGCCCAGTCACGGGAGCTTCCAGTTCCGTACTCTTTACCCGCGATAACGACAAGGTTTTGACCTGCAGCTTGATATTTCATGGATGCATCGTAGATGGACTCTACTTCGCCAGTAGGCAGGTAAGTTGTTACGCCGCCTTCTGTTCCTGGCGCCACTTGGTTACGAATACGGATGTTCGCGAACGTACCGCGCATCATCACTTCGTGGTTACCACGACGGGAACCGTAGGAGTTGAAGTCTTCTCTTTTTACACCATGGTTGATCAGGTATTGACCTCCAGGGCTGTCAACTTTGATGTTACCTGCAGGGGAGATGTGATCCGTTGTAACGGAATCGCCCATGAGTGCCAAAGTTTTCGCGCTGCGGATATCCGCGATATCGTCAAGAACTGTACCCAGATCCGTGAAGAACGGAGGTTCTTGAATGTATGTGGAATTCGTGTCGAATTCGTACAGATCGCCTTCTGGAATCGCGATTTCGTTGAAGCGCTCATTCGCACGGAATACGTTGCTGTATTTGTCGCGGAACATGTCAGGACTCATTGCTACGCCAAGAGCTTCTTGGATCTCTTGGTTTGTAGGCCAGATGTCTTTGAGGTAGACAGGTTGATTGCTTTGGTCGTATCCGATTGGATCGTTAGCCAAATCAATGTTAACTGTACCTGCAAGTGCATAAGCAACAACAAGTGGAGGTGATCCAAGGTAGTTAGCTTTTACTTGAGCATGAACGCGGCCTTCAAAGTTACGGTTACCGGAGATAACGGCAGCTACTGTCATATCGTTGTCAGCTACAGCTTTGCTCACTTCTTCAGGAAGCGGACCGGAGTTACCGATACAAGTTGCACAGCCGTAACCTGCAACGTGGAAGCCAAGTGCTTCTAGGGACTCAAGCAAGCCAGCTTTTTTGAGGTACTCAGTAACTACCAGGGAACCTGGCGTCAAGGAGCTCTTCACGAATGCCGGTTTTCTCAAACCGCGAGCTACGGCTTTCTTAGCCACAAGACCCGCACCTAGCATAACGCTTGGGTTGGATGTGTTCGTACAGGAAGTGATCGCTGCGATTACAACGGAACCCGTTCCCATTTTAACTGTCTCGCCATTCGGGTAGACAACATCAACTTCTTCGTTGATTTTCTCTTCCGTCAGACCGTATCCGCCTTTGTCGATCGGCGTACGGATGATGGAGTTGAAGGACTCTTTCATGTTCGTAAGCTCAACGCGGTCTTGCGGACGTTTAGGACCAGCCAAGCTTGGTACTACGGATCCAAGATCAAGTTCGATGACATCTGTGAATACTGGATCTGGTGTGGAATCCGTACGGAACATGCCTTGTGCTTTGTAGTAAGCTTCTACAAGCGCGATTTGGTCTTCTTCACGGCCAGTTGCTCTCAAGTAGTTCAATGTTTCGCTATCTACTGGGAAGAAACCGATTGTTGCGCCGTACTCAGGAGCCATGTTCGCTACCGTTGCGCGGTCAGCCAAGGAGATGTTGCTCAGACCAGGACCGAAGAACTCAACGAATTTACCAACAACGCCTTTTTTACGCAACATTTGTGTAACAGTCAAAGCCAAGTCAGTAGCTGTAGCGCCTTCTGCCAAGTGGCCTGTCAATTTGAAACCAACAACGTCTGGAGCTACGAAGTAAAGAGGTTGTCCAAGCATACCAGCTTCCGCTTCGATACCCCCGACGCCCCAACCTACAACACCTAGACCGTTGATCATTGTTGTATGGGAGTCAGTTCCTACGAGGGAATCCGGATAAACAACCGTTTCACCATCGATTGTTTTTGTAGCTGCAACAGAAGCAAGGTACTCCAAGTTAACTTGGTGAACGATACCTGTTGAAGGAGGAACAGCACGGAAGTTATCGAATGCTGTTTGCGCCCAGCGAAGGAAACGGTAACGCTCTTCGTTTCTTTCGAATTCTAAGTTAATGTTCATGTCAAGCGCATCCGGGGAACCGAAAGCGTCAACCATGACAGAGTGGTCGATAACAAGGTCTACAGGAACAAGCGGGTTGATCCGTTTTGGATCTCCACCTTCACGAGCCATTGTCGCACGCATTGCCGCAAGATCAACGACGACAGGTACACCTGTGAAGTCCTGAAGAACGATACGAGCAGGAATGAAAGGAATTTCTTTGTTATCGTCACGGCCTTCAGCCCAGCCTGCGATTTGTTTTACGTGCTCGCTTGTAATTGCACGGCCGTCAAATTGACGGATAGCTGCTTCAAGCAAAACGCGAATGGAAACGGGAAGGTTGCTAATCGTACCGTGACCTTGGTTTTCGAAGTCAGGCAAGCTGTAGTATTGGAACGAATTCGTTCCGACAGTTAACTGCTTACGCACAGAAAAAGTGTCCTTGTTGGACATGGATAATTCCTCCTTTAATATCTTCATCCATTGGTTTCATCTAATGAAACTCAATTTCATTAATCCCCTAACTTAAGTATAGCGTTTCGCTGTGTTTGAGTAAAGATTTATTTCAATCATTTTTACCATCCAAATGTCATATATTGAATCAATTCAAAGCAAATAGGGCTCGTCCTATGATGACTGTTATTTTGCCGCAAACATGTACTTTCCATAAATAAAAGTTTCAAATAAAGCTTGAACTCGGTAAACGACGGCGCACACAACTTTCCTGCCAAAACTTTTTAGGAGGGTAACCCCGATGTCCTGGAAAACAGCGCTCTACAATTACGTCCATGCTAAAAATCAGTCAGAGCTCGAAGGCTCCGCAGCACCGCTCCAAGCCTATTTGTCAGACAGCGCTTATGTACGTAAGCAGGAGGTCAGGGTTCGCAGGCTCCTGGAAAGTTTTCGTGATCGCGATGCCAAGCTGCAGCGAGGGGAAACGAAGCTGCGCCTTACCGGCATTAGAGAATCGGCGCATGGCGTTATTGCCGATATCGTGTTGCACCGGTTTATCCACTATCGCATCGGTTCAATCGACCACTTGGAGGAGCGCATTGAGCCGGAGCGAGTTGTGATTGACAGTGCAGCCAATCGTTGGCAAGTCAGAAGTACAGAGTCCCTACAGGGAGAACAATCGCTTCCGAACAAGCCGCGGAGCGTCTTTTTCTCTGAGCAGGCGGATTTTGTGGAAGGCCTTCGCAGAGCACCGTCACTCCCGTATATCAACCATAGTATACTCAACAGCGGAGCCCAGGAATTCGTTCCGCGTAAAATCATTTATAACCGCGACAAAGCCGTCCAATATGCGGAAACGTGGTGGCAGACGCCGAACCCGAAATATGAGCAATTCGAAGTGGATTGCACCAATTATGTGTCGCAATGCCTCTTTGCAGGTGGGGCTCCAATGGACTATACTGGGAAAAGGGATTTGGGCTGGTGGTACGCTGGCAAAAGGGGCAACCAAGAGTTGTGGAGCTTCAGTTGGGCGGTTGCCAATAGCCTGCAATCTTTTTTGGCGCATAGCCGCAGGGGCCTGCACGGTCATGAGGTTCATGACCCGCGCGAACTGCAGCCTGGGGACACGATTTGCTATGACTGGGACGGCGATGGGCGGTTTCAGCATAATGTTATTGTGACGGGCAAAGATGCGAATGGCATGCCACTTGTCAATGCACACACGTATAATAGCCGCAATCGTTATTGGGCTTATAAAGATTCGCCAGCATGGACGGAGCGGACCAAATACTTCTTCGTTCGGGTTGCAGATGAAATGTGAACGTAATATTTTGAAGGAATAGAACGACTAGACGGAGGTACGCAATGAGCGGCAAAATAAGAGTTGGACTAATTTATGGGGGGAAATCGGGAGAGCATGACGTTTCCTTGCAAACTGCCATGGCCGTTATGAAAGCCGTAGACTTCACCAAATATGAAGTGGTACCGTTTTACATCTCCAAAAAAGGGGAGTGGAAAAGCGGCGCGCCTCTCTTGGCACCCGTTGCATCGAAAGAGGCATTGACCTTTAGCAGCGGAGACTCCGCGAATGCACCTGCTTCTAATGCCCTTGCACCTATATTCGGGGCTGTTAACGCGAAGGGCGATGTAGCTATCTCTTCCGCCGCAGCAGCTGGTACGAAGGACGCTGGCATAGATGTTGTTTTCCCGCTTTTACACGGTACATTTGGTGAGGACGGGACGATTCAAGGTTTATTGGAAATGGCGAATATTCCTTACGTAGGAGCAGGCGTGCTTGCTTCCGCAGTCGGTATGGATAAAGTCATGATGAAGAAAGTTTTTGCGCAAGAAGGACTTCCGCAGTGTATTTTCCGTCACTTTACACGGACGGAGTGGGAGAAGAACCGCGCGTATCATCTCATTGAACTGGAAACTGCGATTGGTTATCCATGCTTCGTGAAACCGGCTAATTTGGGCTCCAGCGTAGGTATTTCCAAAGCGAGAAATCAAGAGGAGTTAATTAAGGCGGTTAGTTTCGCCTTCCAATATGATCGCAAAGTCATTATTGAAGAAAATATTGATGCCCGCGAGATTGAAGTAGCGGTTCTTGGGAATGATGAACCTCAAGCGTCTGTTGTCGGTGAAATTGTTTCCTCGAACGAATTTTACGACTACAAAGCCAAATACATCGACGGTAAATCCGCTATGGTCATCCCGGCAGATCTTCCGGCCGAAACAGCTGAGCAAGTTAGACAGCTGGCCATTCAAGCTTTCTTGGCTGTTGATGGCAGCGGCTTATCCCGCGTTGACTTTTTCCTAGGCAAAGCTGATCAAAAGATCTATATCAACGAAATCAATACGATGCCAGGCTTCACGCCTTACAGCATGTATCCGCTGTTGTGGCAGGAATCCGGCAAACCTTATACCGAATTGCTGGATGATCTCATTCGTCTGGCGGTTGAGCGGCATACAGCGAAGCAAAGTATCCAATATTCTTTTGATGTGGAGTAGATGCTAATGGGATTCCAAACGGAGTTTAACTCGGTCTGTAAGTTCAAGTCCGCGCAGGAGCTCTTCGAGCTGCTGGAGTACGGCCGCGGTAAAATGGTGAAAAGCGGCTTCCGCGTGTTCCCGACAGGACAGAAGGTCATCGCCTACACGCCTGACAATCAAGCGATCGCCATCGTCAAAATTCTTGCTTCTATCGCGGAAATCAATTTCCAAGGCGAAGAAGTAACGCAAGTGGAGATGGAGCTCGTTCGTCGGTTGACGGAGGAAGAGGCGCAGGTACAGACGAAACTTGCTCATGAGATGTTTTTTGGTGAGCAAGCTTAGTTGTGGCCGGTAGAGGAAAAGGAAGAGAAAGAGGAAGGCATCGTCCGTTAGGGACGGTGTCTTTTTTTGATTTTGGTGCTCATTGACGACGCTCGTGGGACTTATGGTCGTGCTTCATTGCACTTTGTGCAACATGAAAGCGGAATATGGCTCGCTATCGCTCTCTTCGTTGCACAAAGTGCAATCATTTTGGCCTTGTTGCCTGAAAACTGTAATTTGCAGGCTGTAATGTTGTACAAAGTACATTGTAGGGGCGGGTTGAGGGCTAATTGTGGTCATTATGTTGCACAAAGTACAACGCGGCGAGGTGGATGCAAGCGGAACTGGTGTAACAGGAGATTGCAACGAAATATAAGCATGTTTGACAAACCCTCCACCAGGTCGTACTCCCGCAAAGGTACTATAAGAAATTAGTACTTATTCTCCCAAGCAGCTAGAGCTACAATTAAAGCAGTAGACTTCACAGCAAGGGAATGAATACAATGAAATTTACTGCCTACTGGTTATTTAATATCGTGCTTGGCATACCGACGCCTTATGTGCTTATTTATATGATTTTCGGCTTCTACGGTTTCATGGCTCCTTCTTCAACTGAACAAAAGTACATGGCGACTGGGGCATTGCTCCTTTATCTTCTCGTATGGTTGTTTGGCAATTTGCTAACTTTGCGAAAAGAGGACCGCGCCACTAAGCTCGGCATGCTTGCGCTAAGTCCATTACCTATAGCCATAACGGCTTATTGCGGTTTTAAACTCATTGCTGCACTTTCCTAGCAGCGTTTAATGAATGTGGTCACTGGAAAAAGGGTAACCTAACACAGGATTTTTACCTGAACTTTCTTGGGGGTTACATGTGCATGATTATTCGCCTTGGGTATGTGGCGATGTCGACGGTTGTCAAAAACGCTTCACCGTCCAAAACAATGACAGTCACGAACTTCAGCAAGCTGCTGGATCGGGAGGCTGCCATCCGGAAGCTGGAACGCTTAGGTGCGGAAAACTTGCATAATACATTGAGATTGCTGCGGCATAACCGAGCTCACGATATCATGGTGTTCCGCTTCTCATCTAGATTCATCCCCCTTATTGGGCATGAAATGTTAGCGGATTGGGACCCGATCCCGACGCTTTCGGCGGAATTCGAGGAGCTAGGTGCTTATGCCAAGCAAGCGGGCATGCGTGTGAGCTTTCACCCGGACCACTTCACGGTCCTGAGCACTCCAAAAGAGGACGTCCTGCAGAAGTCCATCCTGGATCTGGAACGCCATAACGCGATGCTAAATGTGATGGGTCTTGGTCCAGAGGCCATGTGCAACATTCATGTGGGCGGTTCATATGGGGATAAAAAGAAAGCGGCTAAGCGATTTATCCAAAACTTTTCCACGCTGCGCCCCGAGATTCAAAAGCGGATTACCCTGGAGAACGACGATAAAACATTCAATGCGTTAGAAACATTGGAAATTGCTGAAACAGTAGGAGCGCCAATGGTTCTGGATGTTCATCATCATGCCGTGAATAACGAGGGCGAAGATGCCGCCGAATTGTGGCCGCGTATTCAACAAACCTGGACAAACGGACTCCCGCCTAAGATTCACGTCTCAAGCCCCAAAAGCGAGACCGATCCAAGAAGCCATGCCGATTACGTGGAAGCAGGGCCGCTTCTTGTTTTTCTGCGTGCGATTGCCCCTGTTACCCCACGGCTTGATATCATGATCGAAGCGAAGATGAAGGATGAAGCGCTATTTCGTCTGATGGAGGATTTTAAACTCGAGGAAGGAATTGTGGTGCTTGATCAAGCCTCGATCCAGCTGTAGCGATTCAGATTTATTTCTTGAATTGTTTGGCAAAATGGGGTACTTTTGAGATTGGGTATGAATGACGCATAATCCAATGTTGAGAGGGGTTTTTCACGGCCATGAGTCAACTGTTAACAGGAAAAAATATACTTGTCATGGGTGTTGCCAATGATCGCAGCATCGCATGGGCGATTGCTCAATCCTTAGCGGCACAAGGAGCAAATTTGGTCTTTACGTTCGAAAATGAGCGTGTCGAGGAACGCGTTCGCAAGCTTGCTGACACGATTCCAGGTTCAACGCTTATGCCTTGTAACGTAACGGTAGACGCTGAAATTGATACGCTGGCTGATACGCTTAAAGCGAAGTTCGGTGTCGTTCATGGCCTTGTACATAGTATTGCTTTTGCAAGAACGGAAGAATTGGACGGACTGTTCGTTGACACATCGCGTGATGGCTTTGCCTTAGCGCATGACATCAGCGCATATTCTCTTGTTGCCGTTTCCAAACGCATTTATCCGCTAATGACAGAAGGCGGCAGCATCATGACAATGACCTACCTTGGCGCTGAGCGTGCAATGAAAAACTACAACGTTATGGGCGTTGCCAAAGCGGCATTGGAAGCTTCTGTGCGCTATCTGGCGGCTGACCTCGGTCAATTCGGCATTCGCGTGAACGGTATTTCTGCTGGTCCGATTCGTACCTTGGCTGCCAAAGGCATCAAAGATTTCAACTCGATCCTGCGTCAAGTAGAAGAGAAAGCTCCGCTGCGCAAAACGACGGAAACAGCAGAAGTCGGCGATACAGCGATGTTCTTGATGAGCAACCTGTCCCGAGGCATCACGGGTGAAGTGATTTACGTTGACGGTGGTTATCATATCGTTGGAATTTAAGCTATTATAATGTCTAAATACGATCAAGAAACCGTATTGCCTACATGGCAGTATGGTTTTTTTATTTGTAAAATGTCTGAAAATCTCCTTTTTTTATTAATAAATGTATAAATGTACGAATATTTTGGGATGAAACGCACTAGTATTTAAAACGTATAATTTACTATACTTAACTTACTTCTAAATCTAAATAAATAAAAAAGAAAGAGTTGATATAAGTGGTAAATGGTGAGGCGGAGCCGTTCGTCATCGGCAGTAAGAGTTTTACGGCAGTGGCTATCAATACGGCAGCCAAGGCTGGGCAATGGATCAAGAGCAAAGTGGGCGATATCAGCCGTATTGATACGAAATTTTCTTCTCAGGACCTGGTGACCGAAGTGGATAAAGGGTCTGAAAAGCTTATTCGCAACTTGATCATGACGCATTTCCCGGATCATTCCATTCTCGGTGAAGAAGGCGTGGAGCCTGGTCCGGAAGCATCGGCCAAAGCACTTCAAGCCATGAGCGAGGAAGAATACTTATGGATCGTAGATCCCATTGATGGTACGACGAACTTTGTTCACGGGTTCCCGTTCTTCTCTGTTTCAATTGCACTCGCACACAAGGGTGAGATTATTGTCGGTGTCGTGTATGACCCGTCTCGTGACGAACTGTTCGTTGCCGAGAAGGGGAAAGGTGCTTATATGCACGGCAAAAAGACAATCGTATCGCTCGATGGACAGCTGTCCAGCAGTCTGGTTGCAACAGGTCTTCCGGCAGATCGCAATGGCGCATTACCGATTAACCTGAAAGGTATTCAAGCTTTATCTCCCAAAGTGCGCAACCTCCGGATCGCAGGCTCCGCGGCGCTTCACTTGGCTTATGTAGCCTCAGGACGCCTTAGCGGCTTCTGGGAAATTGGTTTGAATGCTTGGGATATTGCAGCGGGCGCGTTGCTGATCCAAGAGTCGGGCGGCAAGGTGACAGATACCGAAGGCAGACCTTACAATTTGGCGGTTCGCAACATACTAGCTACCAACGGCCAGATTCATGATGAGCTGCGGCAAGAGTTGGTTAAAGCCGAAGCTACCGGATTTTAGTGGTCATATGAGGCAGAAGAAACCTGAGACATAAGTCTTGGGTTTTTTCTACAGCTTCAAGCTAGGGTGGAACTTGTCAGATTCTAATCTTACTATCTGGTACAAACGGTAGTTATACACTATAATATGAGATATATGCATTATTTAAACGTTTCAACTAACGATCAGGAAATGGATGGAGAACTTATATGACGACGAATTCACAATCGCAAGCGGTTACCGGACCTGACATTATTACCTTTGGCGAAACAATGGCGCTATTGATGCCTTCCAACGGCAAAGGATTGGAGTACTCCTCTGAACTGCATAGCTTGTTTGGCGGTGCGGAAAGCAACGTGGCAATCGGAGTATCCCGCCTTGGAGGCAAAGTAGGCTGGTTTGGACGTCTAGGCAAAGACCCGATGGGCCGTTTGATTTACAAAAAAATTCGCGGCGAAGGTGTCGATGTTTCCCGTGCAGAACTGACGGCAGAAGCGCCGACCGGGCTTATGATGCGCGAAATGATCATGGGCAAAACGTCCGTCTACTACTATCGCAAAAACTCAGCGGCAAGCCAGATGAGCGCTAAGCATTTGGATGAAGGCTACATTGCTGGGGCGAAAATCCTTCATATCACGGGTATTACACCGGCACTCAGCGAGTCTTGCAAAGAGGCTGCGTTTGAAGCGGTTCGATTGGCCCGCAAACATGGCGTCAAAGTTAGCTTCGACCCCAACCTGCGGTTGAAGCTTTGGGGGATTGACGAAGCGCGCCCCGTGCTTCTTGAGCTTGCCAAGCTGTCGGATATTTTCCTGCCTGGCCTTGATGAGCTGAAGCTGCTCTACCAGACGGAGGATTGGGATGTCATTGTGGGCAAGCTGCGTGAATTGTCCGCTGTTTCCATCGTCAAAGGCGGAGAGAACGAAACCTATGTCGTAACCAAAGATTCGATCACAGCGGTTCCTTATTTCAAAGCGGAGCAAGTGGTGGATACGGTTGGCGCAGGCGATGGCTTTTGTGCGGGATTTTTGGTAGGCTTGTCCAAAGAGTACGATTATGCGGAAGCGGTGCGTATCGGCAATCTGGTGGGCTCCTTGATTGTTCAAACCGAAGGAGACTGGGAAGGCGCTCCGACTTGGGAGCAAGTAGACGCTATTCTTAACGATGTTAAACATATAGAACGCTAATTTCATGCTTGCATAAGAAGGGGAAGATTCCATTGAAAAAATTGAAACTTGTTCAGCAAATATCAAGTGAAGGCGTCGTTGCCGTTCTGCGTGGAGAGACGCCGGAAGAAGTTGTTGAAATGGCGGATCAAGCCATTGCAGGAGGCATTAAAGTCATCGAAGTCACGATGACGGTGCCGTTCGCGCTGCGCGCAATCGAGGAGCTGGCGAAGCGCTACTCGAGCACTACGCAGGACGCTTCCAAATACGCGATTATCGGGGTGGGCACAGCCCTAGACCCGGAGACAGCGCGTGCAGCGATCCTGAGCGGGGCCGAGTTCGTTGTCGGCCCATCGCTTAACCCGAACACGGTTGCACTCTGCAACCGTTACCGTGTACCCGTCATGCCGGGCTGCATGACGATTCAAGAGATTCAGACGGCGCTGGAGCTTGGCGTCGATATCGTGAAGCTATTCCCCGGCAATCTCTACTCGCCGGCGATGATTAAGGCCATTAAAGGACCGCTGCCGCAGGCGAACATTATGCCAACGGGCGGGGTCTCGCTGAGCAACCTCGGCGAATGGATTCAGGCCGGCGCGGTCGCAGTCGGCATCGGTTCCGATTTGACCAGCGAAGCGGTCAAAACAGGCAATTACAGCCTGGTGGCTAAGCGGGCTGCACAATACATCGAGGCCTATCGAGCGGCCAAGAAGTAGAACGATGGCAGACAACGGGGCGAAGCTGCTTTTGCAGGTAGATGATCTTCAGGCATCGATTGTCTTTTATACGCAACAACTGGGCTGGGAGCTGCTCGAAAGAGCGGCTTCCGGTCCAGTTGCATTGCTGCGAATCACGTCAGACTATGATGCTGTATTGATTCAGCAAACACTGTCTGCTCAGCTGCTAACGGAAGCACAGACTGAGCTGGCAGCAGGCTGGCTGCAAAACAAATACGCTTCTCCCAAGAAGGGAGATCTCATCTACGTCGGCGTAGCTTCGGTGAATGCTGTGGAGGCTAGTCTCCAAGCTAAAGGTTGTAAGGAACTGCGAAAAGAAGAGAATCCAGGCCATATTCGCAAACTCTTTGTGCCAGACGTCGATGGATATACATTTGTGTATTGGGAGGAACTGCCGGCTACCCATGCTGAGATTAAAGAGATGTATGCAGCGGGTGCTGATGAATTGGAAAGCGCAATAGCGGGATTGACGGAGGAGCAGTTGAACAGATCGCAAGCCCCGGGCAAATGGTCCATTCGCCAGCAAGTCCTACATCTGATCGACTTAGAGCTGGTTACGCTGCACAAAGTGAAATTCGCTTTGGCGGAGCCGGGGCGTGCCTATCAAGGCAACAGCTTTTCACAGGATGATTGGAGCATAGGATTGGATTATCGGAATCGGTCGATTCACGCTGAAGTTCAGCTGTTTCGGGCTATGAGGCAGCACATTCTTGGACTGTGCGAGCATTTACCCAATGCGCTTGAGAGAACGGTCACCACGAAAGAACGTAAAGAGTCTGTAGCACTGTTGCTGAAAATGATGGCAGGCCACGCAAAGCATCATATCCGAGCTGTGAATGAAATTCGTGATCTGCATGATTGCTGACAGTCCGGGAGTCCGAGGCTAGAGACTGAAGTAAAAAAGAATGCCAGAAAACCCCAGGTCAATGACCTGGGGTTTTTATTGATTTTTGAAACGTAACTTGTTAAAATAAAGATTGATTCAAATATTTTGAATTATAAACATTTTTATCCTAATCTAATTATAGCACCAAAACAACCTCCATGTCAAATCCTAATAAAATGGTAAGAAAAGAGGCGTTGGGATGAGTCTGACAGATCAAGCAAGAGCAGCAGAAAAGCAAAGAGTGCAGGAAGTAACAGAGAAGATAGCGGTCAAAATCACGGAATTGGAAGAGCAGGTCGGTCTAGTTCAATCTGATGTAGTTGAGATTCGTAAACATTATTGGGACGAAGTCACGATGGATATGAGTACAGCGGAAGATGCGGTAGAATCCATCGCCAGCATGAGGCAACAATCCGAGGTGCTTTCCGAGCGGGAACGAACGCACCGACAGGCATCCAAAACTTTAGGCAAGCTGAGAAGGCTCGTCCAGTCGCCTTATTTTGGCCGGATCGATTTCATTGAACGCGGTGAGCGGGAAGAAGAGGCTGTATATCTGGGCATTGCGTCTTTTCTGGATGAGGAAGCAGGTCAGTATCTTATCTACGATTGGAGGGCTCCCATCTCCAGCTTGTATTACGATTTTGCGCCGGGAGAAGTCGCATTTGCTACTCCGAATGGTACGGTAGAGGGTCAAATGGTTTTGAAGCGTCAATTTGTCATTCGTGACCGGCATATCCATCTTATGTTCGATACCGGCGTGACCATCGGCGATGAACTGCTGAAGCAAGTACTCAGCCGGAGTTCGGATGCGCAAATGAAGACAATCGTGGCAACGATTCAAAAAGAGCAAAATCGCATCATCCGCAATGACAGCGCCCAAATGCTTATCGTACAGGGGGCCGCAGGAAGCGGTAAAACGTCAGCCGCGTTGCAAAGAGTCGCGTACCTCCTATATAAGCACCGAGATAAGCTGAGTTCGGATCAGATGGTTTTGTTTTCGCCAAATCCGCTATTTAATCATTATGTATCCACGGTGCTGCCGGAGCTAGGCGAAGAAAATATGCAGCAAACGACCTACCAAGCTTATTTGGAGCATCGTTTAGGCGAGATGTTTGAGGTGGAGGACTCTTTTACACAATTGGAGTATGTATTGACAAGGGGCGGTCTTGACCATGGGTCTGAGCAAACGCCAGTGATGGAAGAAACCTATGAAGCTCGTTTGAGCGGAATTTATTATAAATCTTCAACTGCTTTTCTTGCCATAATAGAGGCTTATAAGAAGCAGCTAGAGCAAATGGGAATGTTATTTAACCCTATTAAGTTTCGCGACAAAGAGGTGCTTAGCGCGGCTCGTTTGGTGGAACGTTTTTACAGTTATGATTCCGCAATACGGCTTCCTAACCGTTTGGAGCTGATGAAAGAATGGCTATTGGAGCAGCTGGAGCTCTTTGCAGAAGTTGAAATCGAGGAAGCTTGGGTTGATGAGGAGATTGAGCTCCTCAGCAGTGATGAGTACCATCGTGCTTATATTAGGCTGCGCAAAATGGAGGGGGGACGCGATTCCTCTTTCGACGATTATGATCAAGAACGGCATCTGCTTGCTCGAACCGTGCTGAAAGAGCATCTAAAGCCTGTTCGAAGCGCGGTGAAGCAGCTTAAATTTGTTGATATGATTGGTCTTTACGGGCAGTTGTTTAGAGAAAGAGCGGCAACGGATAAAAGGGAACTGATAGCCGAGAAGCCGCGCTATTGGTCCGAAATCTGCGGGCGGACGCTGGAGGAGCTGGCGCAAGCCAGGCTGCCTTACGAGGACGCAACGCCGTTCTTGTACTTGATGGAAGCTGTCTGCGGCTTCCAGACGAACAGCGCTGTGCGCCACGTCATTATCGACGAGGCACAGGATTATTCTCCGTTTCAGCTGGCTTACCTGAAACGGCTCTTCCCGCACTGCCGCATGACAGCGCTCGGCGATTTGAGCCAGGCGATCTATTCGCACGCTTCCGCGTACAGCGAAATCGATCCGATCGCCGCTCTGTACGGGCCGGAACAAACGGAAGTCATCCGTTTGTTCCGCAGCTATCGCTCCACGCGCGAGATCGTGGAGTTCACCCGCGGTATCGTGCCTGACGGCGATGCCATAGAGCCCTTTACCCGCGCGGGAGGTAAGCCGCGGGTGATCCAGACCAGCGATCGCGGATCGCTGCATAGCCTGCTGGCAGCCGAAGTGGCGCGGCTGCTGGATGAGGGCTATGCCTCCATCGCGATCATTACCAAGACCGCGAGCGAGGCTGAGCTCGCGCATCAAGCCCTTACGCCCCTGCTGCAGGCTCCGCTGGGGCGTGCTCGTCATCCCTTCGTATCTGGCGAAGGGGGTCGAATTCGATGCCGTACTCCTTTATGATGGTTCCCATCATCAGTACGGCCATGAGAATGAGCGCAAGCTGTTTTACACGGCTTGCACCCGGGCTATGCACGAGTTGTGTATCTTCACGCTTGGGGAACCGTCTCATTTCATCACGAGCCAGCCGCAGGGTACTTATGTGCTCACGGACAACGCCGAGGATGTTCTTAGTTAGGATGGAGGTACTATCGGCACTATCCCCTAGTGACAGGAGATTATGATTATCGTGCATAACAACTGTGAGCATGTCTGAGATAGGCTTAGAAGCTCCTGAGCGAAAGGGATAATGCCAATAGCCACCGTCAACCGCGAATCAGCAAACTCAACGAACCCGGTACCGGGCATCTTAGGCTGCACGTTGAACCGGGAAGTTACTATGGGCACTATCCCCAAGAATCAGGAGATTATGATTATCATGCATAACAACTGTGATCATGTCTGAGATAGGCTTAGAATCTCCTGAGTGAGAGGGATAGTGTTTATAGATGGGTTTCAGGTTGTGAGATGAGTTGGTGCGTTCCTGAGTGAGAGGGATAGTGTTTATAGATGCGTTTCAGGTTGTGAGTTGAGAAGGTGTGCCCCTGAGTGAGAGGGATAGTGTCTATAGATGCGTTTCAGGTTGTGAGATGAGTTGGAGTGCCCCTGAGTGAAAGGGATAGTGTCTATAGATGCGTTTCAGGTTGTGAGATGAGTTGGAGTGCCCCTGAGTGAGAGGGATAGTGTCTATAGATGCGTTTCAGGTTGTGAGATGAGTTGGTGTGCCCCTGAGTGAGGGGGATAGTGTCTATAGTTGCATTTCAGGTTGTGAGTTGACTTGGTGAGCTCCTGAGTGAGAGGGATAGTGTTTATAGCGGCCCTTAAGATTGTGAGTAGAACTGTGGTGCTCCCTGAGCGAAGAAAAGGGGTAACGCCAATAGCCACCACGAGCCGCGAGCCAGCAAACTCAAAGAACCCGGTACCGCACATTTTAGGATGCGCGGTAACCGGGTTGCTTTGAGTTGGTCCCTCTTTGGACGTTGGAGGGGGCTTGCGTTACTTGCTGCGTTCCGCGTCGTACTCACTGGCGAATTCGGCCAGAGACTTCACCTTACCATGTGGATGTCTAGCTTGTTTGCGGCTTTTCCATGCAGCTTCTTCGCGGCGTTTCGATTGGCTCATAGCAAAAAACCTCCTATGGTATGCGGATGGGTGTTGCACTTATAACGTGTGAATTGTACGGTTCTTTTATACAGAAAAAAGCTCCACAAGACCTCGAAGGTCCTGTGGAGCTTTTATTTATCTATTCCGTAGCAACGGATTGGTCAGCTTGCATGTTGACCGGGGAGATACGGATGAAGTTTGCTTCTAGATTGCTTAGCAGACTGTCGATTTTGGCTGCGGCATCCGTTTGACCGGAGTTAGCAAGCTCTGTACGGTAAGCTGTAAGCAATTCAGTGAGATCTTTGATGCTTTGTACGCCAACTGGCTCAATTTTAACTTTTGCGCCTTTGGCAATACGACGTTCGATAGCTGCTTGGTCTAGACCCATTTCCGGTACGAGACGTTGGTAGATTACTCCACCTGTCATCCCTGCACAAATCCATGGACCCGGATCGCCCATAACAACGGCACGGCCGTTTGTCATGTATTCGAACGCAAAGCCTTTGAGGTTCGCACGAGCGGCAAGTCCGCCGAGCTCATCTCGTAGAGGCGTCGTGATTTCGCCGCCGAATACAACGTCTGCACCGGAGAAACGGATACATGCACGTGTATCTGCGCTGCCTTGAATCAAGAACAAGCCTTTTTGTGCGCCGTAACCGAACGATTTACCAACGCTACCGTTGATGAACGTGTTGTTTTTGCCAAGTGACTTCACGATGGCTACTTTACCACCGAACGCCATTTTACCCAGACCATCCTCGGCACCACCTTGAACGGTAATGTCAACGCCGCGGGCATTGAAGGCACCTAAGCCGTTACCTGGAACCGAACCGTCAACGAGGTTCAGAGCGATAGCAGGCAGTTCATCGTAGCTGCCGTCGAAACGGTCTCTTACGCGATGGCTGGAATAACGAGTTCCGATAATACGGGACTCCGCATCCACTTTGGACCAGTTGCGAACGATTGGAGCGTCAAACGCCAAGGATTCAGGGAAGAATTCCAGACCTTCTGCACCAGCCGCGATACGGATATCAGAGGATACTGCTGCTTCTTCCATAGCTCTTTCAGCATCAGAAACGAACTGAAGTGGAGCAGGGCGAAGAATGTCAGACAGATCAATGCGATCCAAGTGGCTGATTTGCTCAAGCAGGTCAGAACGGCCTACCAGGTCTTGCAAGCTAGTGAATCCGAGGGAAGCAACAACTTCACGTACTTCTTCGCCAATACCGCCAAACAGACGAACCAAGCTGTCAACAGCAACGTCAAATTGACGAGGAACGAAACGGCGAAGACCTTTTTCCTCAGCTTCTTCCATGGAATCGATTTGCGTTGCGATACCAACGTGGCAAGTGTCCAAGTGACAGCCGCGGCATGTTGTACAACCGATCGATTGCATAGCGATACTACCAAATCCGGCACGGTTAGCACCGAGCATAACCATTTTAACAACGTCAGCGCCTGATTTCAGACCGCCATCGGACCACAGCTCTACGCGGTGACGAAGACCAGCTTCGATCAAAGCCACGTGGGCAAGTTTAGTACCGATTTCTGTAGGAAGACCAACGTGTGTCAAGGAGTGAATACGAGCCGCACCTGTACCGCCGTCAAAACCGGAAAGGGTAATAACGTCAGCGCCTGCTTTGGCAACACCCACCGCAATTGTACCGATACCTGGTACGACTGGGATTTTTACGATAATTTTCGCTTTGCGACCGCTAGCTTCTTTCAACTCGGAAATGATTTGAGCCAAATCTTCGATCGAATAAATATCATGGTTATTCGAAGGGGAGATCAGGTCAGAGCCGATTGTTGCATTACGAGCTGCTGCGATTTTAGCTGTAACTTTGGAGCCTGGCAAGTGACCGCCTTCACCCGGTTTAGCACCTTGACCGATTTTGATCTCAAGGAATGCAACCGCGTTAGCCAGTTCAACGTTAACTCCGAAACGTCCGGATGCCACTTGTGCACCGCGCGTTTTTTTGTAGCGGCCAAGCATATCTTTAATTTCTCCGCCCTCGCCGTTCATGGTTACCATGTTCAGGCGTTCGCCGGCTTCAGCGTAGGCACGGAAAGCTGTTTCGTTCTGTGAACCGAAGGACATGGAGGAAATCAGCATCGGCAAGGAATGACCGCCAATGGAGATATCAACCTTCGATGGATCAAGCGCTTTGCGGCCTTCTCCAAGTGCTTTCTCGACATTGAATCCAGCAATGTGACGAATGGAGATCGGGTTTTTCTTCTCTTCTTCATGCAGTTTGTCACGGTAGTCGCCGTAAGAAGCGGCTCCTGATGCAGCATCGCCTAGCGCTTTCCACATACGTTGGAAGAAACGGAAGTTTTTCGCCGCTTTTGCTTTCGGATTGGTGAAATCGTTGTAACGAGCTTCTGCTTCAGCTTCGAGCTGTGCAAAGCCAGTTCCGCCTTTTTCACTACCCAGGTAATTCACGATATCAAGCACCTCAGCCACTTCCGGGTGGAAGCCGATGGAGGAGAAGAAACGTGTATAACCGCGAAGCTCATGCGTTCCGATCGTGGAGATCACTTTTTCCAGACCTTTCGTAAGAGCTCCATAAACTTTACGTGCTGCTGCCGCGTTGCCTTCTTTATCAGAAGCAGTGGAGAACAACAGGTAAGGTGAGATCACGTCGGCACCAAGACCACAAGCTACCGCGATATCATGCAGGTTACGAATCGCTGCGGAACGAAGCACCAATGTCACGTGACGGCGCAGGTTGTCGCCGAAAGTAAGTTTTTCTGCACGAAGTGCGATATCGATTTTGGATACAGCTAAGTGAGGCTCAAGCCACAAACGATCGTTTTGGTGAGCTTCTGAATCGTCAAGAATAATAAGTGCAGCGCCAGCGCGAGCAGCAGCGATAGCGTCAGCAGCCAAAGCATCCAAACCAGCTCCAAGAGATGTTCCTCTTGCAAAAGTCGTGGAAAGCACGGCTACAGCATTTTCACCTTGTGCACGGAACAAAGCAACCAATTGCTCATAGGAAGGTTGAGACAGATGCTCTTCGCTATCTACACCGTTCGTACCTTCCAGTACAAGCGGAGCTAGAAGCTCAAGGCGAAGATTGCTATCAACCTGAGAGTAAACCGGTGTACGCGAACCTGCAATCACACGAGTCGAGAAATGCTCCATTTCACGGTCACGGTCAATCGCCGGGTTCGTAACAACTGCAACGCTCTCTTTAATGAAGTCAGGCACGTTTTGACGTTCCCATGCAATAGCAGCATGAGGGGAATCGTGGCCTAGGGAGCGGATTGGCTCAGCGCCAGTTTCGGACATTGTTTCGATATAAGAAATACCGTCGCGATCCCAACCAAACGCACTGTACAATTGATCCGTTGCTACAACATTTTCGTTGAGCTCGGCTTGAGTGTCTGTTTTGGCAGGGTTCAGATATTTACGAAGTCCGTTAATGTTCAAACGTTTGCTTGCACGTTCATAGACAAGGGACTGTACTTCATGGTAAGGAATGACTTGAACATGTTCACCTGGTGTAAGCACAACGCCGACTTTCTCACCTGGCGCGATAGGCTTCGGATCAGCAACCATGTCGCCAACCGTGATAACGCCTTGCTCCGAGGAGAAGTACAGGGAAGATTCGCTTTCAACCATCCAAACAGGACGTAAACCAAGCGCATCCACGCTGAAAATACATTCGTTGCCGTAACGGGAAACGATACCTGCAGGACCTTGAGCGAAGTGGCCCCAAACTTGACGGAAGTAAACATAAAGATCTTGAAGTTCCGGACGGAATTGTTTCATTTCATTAATAATAGGAGGGAAAACCATTTCCATGGCTTCGAAAAGTGATAATCCAAAGCGGTGAATGAACGTTTCAATCGTTCTGTTCATGTCTTGGGAGTCGGAACCACCGCTAACGAGCGGAACGCCAACCATATCTGCTTCAAGACGAAGTTTCTTAACGGTGTTAATTTCACCATTATGCCCCAATAGGGAGAATGGTTGAACGCGGAAGAAGCTGGACAGTGTGTTCGTGGAATAACGGTTATGACCAATTGTAACTTGGGAAGCGAAAAGCGGATCACGTGTGTCGTTAAAATATTTCGGAAGAATGCTTGCTGCGCCCAACACTTTGTAAGCGGAAGTTACATTGCTTAATGTTGCAACGTGAACGTTGTAGCGGTCTTCAATCGCGATATGCAGTTCAAAAAGGTGATCTGCCACTTGACCTTCTGTTTTGTTGCTGATTGCAGCGATTTGCCAGAATGTAGGCTCATCGTTTAATCCGTTAGGACCAAGAACGTTGCTATCTACTTGGTTTTCTTGCTCGAGAATGATGGACACATCGTGGGAAGCAAATAGCTCACGGATGCCATTCTGAATCTCGGTAACGGTCAGGTCAAGTTTGCGCGGAACAAAGATATGTCCAACAGAAAAACGGTTATCATAAGCAAGTTTGCCGTCTAGACCCGCATCTGTTAATTTCTTTTCCCAAAGAGCGCGTGGAATGTCAGTTAAAATACCGCAACCGTCGCCTTCACCGTTAATAAATCCTGAGCGATGTTCCATTTTTACAAGGGCATCAATCGTTTTTTGGATGTTTTCACGGGTAGGATGACCGTTCTTTTCAATAATACAAATAATACCGCAGCTGTCATGTTCGGTTCCTAGTAGATCTTGAAAACGGCCTTCATTACGCATAATTTCATTCATTGCTCAGGTCAGTCGCCTGACCGTCACCTCCCCTATATATTTAACTCCTCTTTCACTACTTTGCTTGCATTTTGGCATTAATGAGCCCGCAACTCTTAGCATTTTCAATGGATGACCGGAAACCGATCAAAAACGAAATATGCGAGATTTTGAATAAAAATGCAATTTAACTGAATAGCATGCCAATTTCGAGGAAATGGCTCCCTTGAAATCAGTCAAGAATCGACCCGTCATAAAGTAAGGCATCACACACAAAAAACGAACGTGAATTTGTAAATCATGCCTAACTTTCTAGGAAAATACTGCGAAAACAAGACTTTTCGTTAAAAGGGTAAAAGTAATCTTAGAATAGCACGAAAATGTTCATCCGACAATAGTTGCAGAGCGAAAACAAAAATGTAAGCGTTACCTTTCGTGTATAATGGTGAATAAAGGTAATTTTTTTAATGCTTGGCTCCCTCTTAAAATACGAACGAACTATGTTCTTGTTAGGAACATAGTTCGTTTCTGGGACATGTTAGCAGATATGGATAGCAGAAAATACCTTGTGCGCCGGGCCATGATTTGATGTTTTTTTATACGCAATCGTAGTAATTGTGTGTATTTTCGAAAAAATTTAAACCTTAGCGAGTTTTCATTATTTTAAAAGCGTGATCCACGGCATCCAGGGTCTGGGCGATGTCATCTTCCGTATGGGCAATGGTTGTGAACCATGCTTCGTACTTCGAAGGAGCGAGGTTGATGCCTTGCTCCAGCATAAGCCGGAAGAAGTCCGCGAAGCGTTCACCGTCCGTATCCTGCGCTTCGTCATAGTTGGTGACGGGATGATCGCAGAAGTGGGTGGAGAATGCGCCGCCGATACGGTTCAGCGTCAAGGCGATGCCGTGTCTCGCTGCGGATTCCACGATGCCGCCTGCAAGCGTCGCGCCAAGCTGCTCGAGCTTGGTGTACACATCTGCCTGCTGAAGCACCTCCAAGCAGGCGATGCCGGCCGAGATGGAGGCGGGGTTCCCCGCCATCGTGCCGGCTTGATACGCAGGTCCGAGTGGAGCGACCTGCTCCATCACGGCCTTGCGGCCCCCATAGGCTCCGATCGGCAGTCCGCCGCCGATCACTTTGCCGAGGGCCGTAAGGTCTGGCTCGACGGCGGCGAAGCGCGCCGCCGCCTCGGCTGTGCCGCCCTCCACGAGAGGGAGGCCGGGATAGGTCTGTGCCGCTCCATAGTGGAAGCGGAACGCCGTGATGACCTCGTCGTAGATGACGAGGGCCCCGTATTTGCGAGCAGCTGCGCAGAGCTGCTCGAGGTAGCCGGCATGGGGCATGACCATGCCGAAGTTGCCGACGATGGGCTCCACCATCACCGCGGCAATCTCTCCGCTCCATCGCGCGAGCGCGGCTTCCAATGCCGGAATGTCGTTGAACGGCACGGTGATGACCTCTTGCGCGATGCTCGCAGGTACGCCGGCGCTGTCCGGCGTGCCGAGCGTGGACGGCCCGGAACCGGCCGCCACAAGCACTAGATCGGAGTGGCCGTGGTAGCACCCGGCAAACTTAATGATTTTGGTGCGCCCGGTGAAGGCGCGCGCCACGCGGATCGTCGTCATCACGGCCTCTGTGCCGGAGTTGACGAAGCGCACTTTGTCCAGCGAAGGAATCGCGGACTTCAGCATTCTTGCGAACTCGATCTCGAGTTCGGTCGGGGTGCCGTACAGCGTGCCGTTCTGTGCGGCGCGGCAAATCGCTTCGGTCACGTGCGGATGCGCGTGACCGGTAATGATAGGGCCGTAGGCGGCGAGGTAGTCAATGAAGCGATTCCCGTCTACATCCCAGAAGTGTGCGCCTTGCGCACGCTTCATGAAGACGGGGGCGCCGCCGCCGACGGCTTTGAATGAGCGGGAAGGGGAGTTGACCCCGCCCACGATGTGCTGCAGTGCTTCTTGGTATAATTGCTCGGAGTTTTTGCGATTCATAAGAAGTAATCATTCCTTTATTAAGTAGTATGTATTTTGGACGGTAACTAACGGACCGGGAGTCGTTATTCCATAGCGGCCCTAGAGTCCGTTACAGACGAATCGAGCCCTTACTGATCTCATAAAAAGCCCCTACCTGAGGGGCTAAAGCCCTGTACCAAGTAGAGGCGTGTTAATCTTCAGTCGCTTGCTTTGCCGTTTTATTTTCGTAAGCCTTCAGCCGCTCACTTTATTCCTCGCAAGCCTTCAGTTGCTTACTTCGCCGTTGTTTTCACGGAATTCTTCGGTGTTGGTGATGGCGACGGTTTGGTTGGACCTGTGTCTGCGTCCGCCTTGCCTGCAAATAAGTCCTTCACATACTGCTGCAGCTTATCTTTGTTTGCCGTAATGACGGCAGCTCCCCGGACGTTTTTCTCGACGAGCATATCGGTCGGCGGCAGCTGAGAGGAGACGATGCCATCAGCTTTGGCTTCAAAGCCTAGAGAAGCGAGCTTCAGCATATCCGTCACGCTTAGATTCGTATCAATGTAAGGATCCATTGCGTTCAAAATCTTGGGCAGCTTAATGAGAGATGACGTCGTTTGCATTTTTTGCGCAACCGCCGTCAGGAATTTCCGCTGACGTTCTGTACGTGAGAAATCCGATAATGCGTCGTGCCGGAAGCGTACATACTGCAGGGCAGTTTTGCCATCGAGATGCTGTAGCCCTTTTTTCAAATTAATATCGTAGACATGGTCATCTTCCGAGTCGGTATATTTCATATCCTTTTCGACGTCGATATCGATACCGCCTACGGCATCAACGAGAGCGATGAACCCTTTGAAATCGGTATAGACATAGTACTGAACCGGGATGCCGAGCAAGTCGCTGACAGTTTTCATTGCCAAGTTCGGACCGCCTGTCGTAATCGCTGTATTGATGCGGTCTTCGCCTTCGCCAGGGATTTTCACATATGTATCACGAAGAATCGAGAAGAGGTGAGCCTTCTTGGTTACCGGATCAATCGATGCGAGCATAATACTGTCGGACCGAGGCAATTCATTCTTCACCATGCCGCGGGAATCTCCGCCTAAGAGTAGAATGTTAACCCGATTCTTACCTTCCCATTTGGGAGGGGTGTATTTCTCACCCTTGTCTTTGACTGCTTGGGCTATAAGGGGGGTGCTGCCTTTCGGTGCATCCGGTTTATTGGAAATATTTTGCGCAAAATGATAAAAGGAATAAGAGTAATAACCAGCCACCATTATCAGGAGTAAGCCGATCAGGAGCAGGGTTCGTTTAATAATTCTCATGGTTCTGCGCTCCTTTCTAAGGTAGGGATAATCTGTACTTTTTTTTCTTACAGAATTCATGTATCATGAGTTTGTTGCCGTTGTTGTACATTTTATCTTTATGATCCATATTATAGATGCTACGAAACTTCGATAGCAAGTTACGGCGAATTTTGCCGTTATATGTAGCCAAGTGTAGCCGAGTCTACCTAGACAGGGGGAAGTTCATGTTAGCCATTGATGTAGAAATGCTTCGCAAAGAATTTCAAGTTCAACAGAGCCGCGGGGGCTTAAAGGGCGCCTTCCAAGATTTATTCCATAGAGAGTACAAACATGTTACAGCCGTGAAGGACATTAGCTTTCAAATTCCAAAGGGCGAAATTTGCGGATATATCGGTGAAAATGGCGCCGGTAAATCAACCACGATCAAAATGCTGACCGGCATCCTCGTACCGACCTCCGGACATATCAAGGTCAATGGTTTCGTTCCATTTAAAGAGCGTGAGAAGTTCGTAGCCGAGATAGGCGTCGTGTTCGGCCAACGCAGTCAACTTTGGTGGGATATCGGCGTTGTGGAATCCTTTCAATTGTTGAAAAAGGTATACCGTGTCTCTGAAGCCGACTACAAAAAGCGCCTCGACGAACTTGTCGACCGCCTGCAACTAGCTGATTTACTATCACGACCTGTCCGTAAATTGAGTCTGGGGCAGCGGATGCGCTGTGAGCTTGCCGCTTCGTTGATTCATAATCCGGCGATTCTCTTCTTAGACGAGCCAACCATCGGTTTGGATATCGTCGTGAAAACAGAGATTCGAGAATTCTTGAAATCACTCAATCAGCGCTATGAGACAACAATCCTGCTGACTACGCACGATTTGCAGGATATTGAGGCGCTTTGCTCGCGTGTTATTATGCTCGATGACGGCCGGATTATTTATGACGGCGGCCTGGAAGAGCTGAAAGCCAAGTGGGGCAAAGGCAAGGAAGTCGTGCTCCAGTTCGAGCATCCGATCACGCTGCCACGTCTGCAAGAGCTGACGAGGGGATTGGATGTGGCGTGGCAGCTTGAGAATGAATTGTCCGCCAAGGTGTTCATTCCTTACGAGCGTGCGAACGTATCTGAAGTGCTAAGCCGCGTGGTCGGCGTTGTGCAGATTCAAGATATCAAAATCAACGAAACCAACACGGATGACATCGTTCGAGAAATATATAAAGCAGGTTCAGCGGATGTGAAACGTCCAGAGGAAACCAAGCAGCCAGAGGGAGCCTTCACACATGCTTAGTGCTTATCTGGAAGTTATTCGCATGCGATTTCTTATGATGCTTGCTTACCGGGTGAACTACTACAGCGGCATTTTGATTTATGCACTCAATATTGGCTCCTATTATTTTGTTTATAAAGCCATATATGGCGGGCAAGAGATGATTGGCGGCCTGACACTGGGCCAGATGACGACGTATGTCGCGGTTTCCTGGATGGGGCGCGCCTTTTACTTCAATAACTTGGACCGGGAAATTGCCAATGAAATTCGAGACGGCAGCGTGGCGATTCAATTCATTCGGCCGTATAATTATGTATTTGTGAAAATGATGCAAGGACTCGGTGAAGGCGTCTTCCGTTTGCTGCTGTTTACAACGCCGGGCATGATTTTCATCTGGCTGTTACTGCCGATTCAATTTCCTAGTGATCCAGGCCTATGGGTGATCTACTTTGTGATGTTGTTTTTCAGTTTCCTAATTAATACGCAGCTTAATATTATTACCGGGTTGTTTGCTTTCTTCCTTGAAAATAACGAAGGCCTAATGCGCATGAAGCGCGTTGCGGTCGATTTATTCTCAGGGCTAATTATTCCGATCTCCTTTTTCCCGGGGTGGTCCAAGTCCATTCTAGAGTGGCTTCCGTTTCAAGCCATTACGTACTTGCCGAGCGCCGTGTTCACAGGGAAAATTACTGGTTCGGCTATTTATCAAAATCTTGGCGTACAGGTTCTGTGGTTTTTGCTGCTGCTCGTTCCCATGGTTGCTCTCTGGGTCAAATCCAAAACGCGTTTATTCGTGCAGGGGGGTTAACACATGACATTCTATATCTCCCTAGTTGCTGAGTATCTGAAAAATTACATGAAAACCCGCCTCACCTACCGATCTGACTTCTGGATTGATGTGATTTCCGATTTGATGTTCAATGGGCTCAATTTATTCTTCATTCTCGTCGTTTTTCTGCAAACGCAATCGCTTGGCGGCTGGAATCAAGAACAAATTTTGTTCATTTACGGCTATTTTATGATCCCCTATGGCATATTCATCACTTTTTTTAATCTGTGGGGCTTCAGTGAACGATATATTGTTAAAGGGGAAATGGATCGTATCCTCACCCGTCCAGCTTATAACTTATGGCAATTGATGCTGGAGAATCTCAGTCCATCATCTTTGTTTAGTGCGTTGGCAGGGTTAATTGTTATGATCTACTCTTGGGTCAAGCTAGGGCTTCCGTTCCATTGGCATGATCCGCTGATTTTTATCCTGATGGTTGTGGGCTCGATTCTGATCTATGCTGGCGTGTACATCTCGCTGACGGCGCTTGGTTTTTACTCGGATGCGCCAACCGGCATTCTGCCGCTGATTTGGAATATCCAGAACTACGGGCGTTATCCGGCCACGATTTACAATAAGCTGCTTCGCAGCATTTTGACGTGGATATTGCCGTTTGCGTTCGTTGGCTTCTATCCTGCGGCGTATTTCATTGATCCAGCGAACTGGAAGTGGTTCGCGCTGCTGACGCCGGTGATGGGCGTGATTTTCTGCTTTATTGGTATTACGGTTTGGAATATTGGCGTGAAACGGTACCGCGGTGCGGGATCTTAATGCTTAAACCTCCAACTCTGCGTATGCGGGTTGGAGGTTTTTTTGCGCTGCACTGGCCCAACTTCACGCCCTTCTGTCACAAAATGCAAACCTCATTCGCCATATGTACTGAAAAGACAAAACGGAGGCGATAGAGCATGACGGAGTTGCATAAACTGGGGCAATACGATACAGCTGTAATAGGTGGTGGCTTGGCCGGCCTAATCGCGGCGATCGAATTAGCAAAAGGCGGTCAATCGGTAATTATTTTGGAAAAAGCGGCACGCTTGGGAGGCCGGGCGATGACGAATAAGAAGAACGGCGCCTTCTTCAATCTAGGCGGGCATGCCATATACCGTGCCGGTCAGGCGTACGCGATTTTGACGGAGCTGGGAGTGCGCCTACACGGAGGGAGTCCGTCCTCCAAGATCATGGCGTTGTGGAACAACCAAATCGTCCCTATGCCTGCGAATCTGACCAACATGCTGACTTCGAAGCTGCTGACATGGTCGGGTAAAATGCAGCTCATTCAGTTCGTGATGAAGCTTACTAAATTGGACGCAAGCCGCATCCCTGACAGGAGCTTAAGAGACTGGGCGGAGGCGGAAATTTCGGATCCGATGGTCCGTCACGTCTTTTACTCGCTATGCCGAACGGCTACTTATGCGCAGGATACCGACTTTCAGCTGGCGGGACCGGTGCTAGCGCAATTGCAGCGTGCGTTAAAAGGTGTTCTTTACCTCCATGGCGGCTGGCAAACGATCGTGGATCAGCTTAGAGAACTAGCTGTCAAAGCGGGTGTGCAAATTGTAAGCGGCAAAGATGTCAAAGAAATTGTGCTTGAAAATGGCAGGGTTCAAAAACTATTGCTAGCCGGCGCCGAGTATATCCAAGCCGCTAATGTCATCAGCACCGCCTCACCGTCTGAAACTTATAAGCTGGTGAGTGATGCGGCTGACCGTACCATACTCAAGCAGTGGAAAGATCAAGCTCGTCCGTCCATGGCGGCATGCTTGGATCTTGGCTTGAGAAAATTGCCAGAAGGCGGGCGAGACGTTGCCATGGGCCTTGATCAACCGATTTTCTTCTCTCACCATACATTGAACACCCAGTTGAGCGACAACGGAACCTTGGTTGTGCATTTGGTGAAGTACAACGGCCCGGGAGAGAGTGATCCGAAGGCCGACGAGCGCTTGCTCACCGAAGCTATGAATACCCTTCATCCAGGCTGGGAAGATCAGGTCGTGGCACGGCAGTTCCTGCCGAATATCACGGTTGTCCACGATACGCTGCATCGCGGAAGGGCGAGCCGGTTCACAGGGCCGGCCGTTGAGGGAGTCCGCGGCCTCTATGTGGCCGGAGACTGGGTCACGCACGGCGAAATGCTCGCCGATGCTTCAGCGGCAAGTGCCAAGCGGGCGGCGGCCGCTATTTTAAAGAGCTATGTGATGGCGTAAAATGGAAATAAGCAGGAGGTGTAGACGATGGAGAATGCCAGGGATGCCGAACAGATATACACGGTGTATAAACCGCTTTTGTTTGCATTAGCTTATCGGATGCTGGGGAGTGTCATGGATGCGGAGGATGTCGTCCAAGAAACTTTTCTATATTTTAATGAGAAAAATCCTCAGGGCATTCAGAATCCTAAAGCTTATCTATGCAAAATGGTAACCAACCGCTGTATCGACAAGCTGCGTTCCGCAAGCAAAAAACGCGAAGTTTATGTAGGCCCATGGCTGCCGGAGCCACTTGTGGCGGCGGAGAACCAGGGCGATCTGCCAGAACTATTTTATACGCAAAAAGAGTCGTTATCCACAGCGTACCTATTTCTGCTGCAGCAGCTTTCCTGGGTAGAGCGGGCGGTATTCGTATTAAGGGAAGTGCTGCAATACGACTATGAGGAAATTGCTGAAATTGTTGATAAAAGCAGCGTGAACTGCCGGCAAATTTTCCGCAGAGCCAAAAGTTCGATCAGTACCTTAGCCAGTCAGGACGCCGAGGATGTTGTACGACCAAAGCAGCCAGTGGAGGATCAGGCTAACGCTATCGTGGAGCAATTCGTTCATGCTTTAGCTTCCGGTAATATGGCTCAGTTGCTGAACATTGTCAAAACAGAGGCTGTCCTATATTCGGACGGTGGGGGCAAAGTCAGAGCGGCTATACGACCTATTGAGGGTGCCGAACGCATTGCCATGTTTTTATTTGGGGTACTGTCCAAAGTTCCGAGTGGCTTTAGCTTTAAAATGGCGACCGTAAATGGACAATTGGGCGTTGTATCCTATCAGGATAGACAGCCGAACAATGTGATGACTTTCCATGTTGCAGATGGTCAGGTAGCGGCTGTCTATTTGGTTGCGAACCCTGATAAGCTGAGGCATGTAGCGGAGATGGGTGTTTAGGAAGTTAAATCAATCATCTATCAAAGCGCTTGGCGGATGACTTTCTTATAATGCTTCACGGAAAGAAATCCGAAGACGGAATATAAAGCGGTATAAAGCACCATGACCACGATCATGGGTGTCCACAGTTCCGCTCCGAACAGGAACCAACCGGATTGGACGGCGAAGTAACTATGCGTAAGGCCGACGACAAGCGGGATTCCGAAGCTAAATAGCTGCTTACGGCGAATCCCTTTTAATAAATCCTCTTGCGTGTAGCCAAGTTTTCGTAAAATCGTGTAGGTCGGCTTCTCGTCTTCGCTCTCATCCATCTGTTTGAAATACAGGATGCAGCCTGATGTGATCAGGAACGTAAGGCCGAGAAAGCCGACGATGAACATCGTAAGTCCCATTCTATTTTTTTGGTTCATAGTGCTATCCAACCGGGAATCACCGCGGTCATCTTTATCAAAACCTAAGTCTCCGAAAATCTGATTGGCGGTTGACAGCTCAGCCTCGTTTACAATATCGATGCCCAGATAGAGGGAGGACTTCTTTTGCAACGATGGCACCAGATCCTGTTTAAGCCGTTGAAAGACGGAGTCGTCTACGATAGCAACAGGCATGCCGCCGTTCGTGAAGTACCATGAGACGATGGATTGCTTCTTCGAACCTAAATAGGTGAGAGGGGTAACGGCGTGCTGTCCGGCTAATTCGAGCTTCCCGGAATCTTTGAAGCTCATAAACTTACTCAACAGATCGTTGGTGCCGGTAAACAGAATTTGCTCAGGCGTCATATTGTAGGAAGGCGTATTTACATCGCTGATCACGGAAAGCGTCATATCACTCGGATCCACCATAAGCCCGTTCATATTACCGGCTATAATTCCTCTTATGTTGGCTTTAGCCTGTATCACTTCAATGGTCGTATCCTTATGCGAAATGTGGCGGGCATCCAGCGCCGCCTTGAACGTATCGGCATCGTCCTTTTGCGTGATGGCGAAGTGGGACGGCACATCGTTTTTTGCTGTTTTTTCCGCAGAATAGTACGAAATGTAGCTTAATGATAGTAAGGCGATAGCTAAGGCGGATACGGTTGTAATGACAGTCAGCAGCAGGGCATTGGATTTCATTCGAAACATAATGGAAGAGAGCGAGAGGACCTCGCGAACATTCAAATATCCGTTTTTCTTCTTGCGAATGAC
This sequence comes from Paenibacillus violae, assembly GCF_032461945.1. NCBI lineage: Bacteria > Bacillati > Bacillota > Bacilli > Caryophanales > Paenibacillaceae > Paenibacillus > Paenibacillus violae. Next base: position 16,251 of record NZ_JAWCUD010000012.1, on the reverse strand, counting down.
GTTAAGCAGCATGCGAACGGAGCCTCGATAAAACAGATAAGAACCGATAATAACCGAAGCCAGAATAAAAATCATGGCTGTGAACAATTCGACCATTGTCGTGTAACTGCCGCTGAACAGCTTGGATGAAACATAATAGCCGAGCAAGATGAGCGTAATGCCAATCAATCCTAGGACTGCTTCTGCAAGAGATAGCCGTTTTACTTTAATCTCGGTTGACGTGGTAACTCGGAACAGTGACAGGATGGTTTGTCTTTTTATAAATACGTAGTTAACCAGCATGATTAGCAAATAGACGGCCACGAATACAACGAAGGTTTGGACTAACGCCTGGGTCGAAAAGTGAAGCGTTGCAATCGCGTTGACCCCCGTAATTTGGAACAATATCATCAGAATCAGCTTCGACACCGAGAACCCGATAAAACTTCCGACAATAAGCGAGCTGAAATACAGGATGAAGTTCTCTGTGCTGAGGATCCGGAAAATGGACGTTTTCGTCATGCCGATCAGCTGCAATAAGCCGATTTCTTTGCTGCGTCTTTTTACGAAGATGTTATTAGCATACAAGTTGAAAATGGCGACAATTGCGATTAGCAGAATCGAGGCAGACTTGATGGCTGCTGCTCCTTTGATGGAGCCTCTGGTCTGATCCAAAGCGGGATCGTACTGCAAAGTGACGAAAGCAAAGTACAGCGCGACACTGAACATCAGAGCGAATATATATAAATAATAGTGCTTGATGTTCGCTTTCAAATTTTGAATAATCAGCTGGTTAATGCTCATTCTGCACACCGCCTAGAACTGCTTGAGTCTTCATGATATCTTGAAAAAACGCTTGTCTGGATTCTTGCCCTTTATAAAGCTGTGTGTATATTTGCCCGTCTTTGATGAAAATAACCCGGCTTCCGTAGCTCGCAGCGACGGAGTCGTGCGTGACCATGACGATGGTAGCTGTGCGCTTTTCGTTCATATCGCTCAGCTTATGCAGCAAATCCGATGCGGATTTGGAGTCGAGCGCCCCGGTTGGCTCATCTGCAAAAATAAGGCCCGGCTCATGAACGAACGCTCTGGCCGCGGAGGTCCGCTGTTTTTGGCCGCCTGAGATTTCATTAGGATATTTATCCTTGATTTCATAAATGCCCAGCTCCGTGGCGACGGCTTGGAACTTGGACTCAGCGTCCTGCTTGGAAGTTTTGGCGATAGAAAGCGGCAGAAGAATATTTTCTTTGACGGTCAAGGTGTCGAGCAGATTATAATCTTGAAAAATAAACCCCAAATGCCGCTTGCGAAACTCGGCTAACTGCTTTTCCTTCAAAGTCGTAATCTCTTTGCCCTCGATTTGAATAGAGCCTTGGCTGACCTTATCGATGGAGGAAAGCACATTCAGCAACGTGGTTTTCCCCGAGCCCGACGCCCCCATAATACTGACGAACTCTCCCTTTTCAATTCGGATATCTAGCCCCTTCAGAACCTCTTGCTTATTGAATTTATTGCCGTAGCTTTTATGAATTTTCACTGCTTCCAGAATTGTCATTTCACACACTCCTTTATTCGATAGCTTTATTATAAAAAGAGCTGCCCGTTTTCTCCCGCGATCGGGCGAACAAAGAAGAGAGGCATGTGACAAAGTTGTCACATGCCTGTGATGCGCATGACCTCATTCGGCTGGGGGAAGATGAGGGTGAACGTGGTGCCAGCGCCCGGCTCCGAGCTCACGGCGATGTGAATCAGCATCGATTCGGCGGCTTTCTTCGCCAAATAGAGGCCCATCCCCGTAGCGGCACTGTCTTGGTGCCAGGCTGTGGAGGTAAAGCCCTTATCGAAGATGCGCGGCAAATCCTTCGGTTCGATCCCGCGGCCGTGGTCGCTGACATCAAGGACCGTCCGTTCGTCGCGGCGGCGCGTCCGGATGATGATATCCGCAGCATGAGGATCACTATACTTCACGGCGTTCGTCACCAGCTGACGCAGAATGAAAGCGAGCCATTTGGCATCGCTCAGCACGTCCGTCACTTCGAAATCAAGATCGAAGCCGATGCCTTTTTGGATGCACCATGTCTGTAGCGTCTTAATTTCTGCATAGGTCAATGATTCCAAATTCACCTGTTCGATATACAGGTCGTTCTCCATGAACGGGAGCCGCTTCTGATGAAGCTGTTTATCCAGGAGAAGGTGAATCCGCAGCCATTCGTAGGTTAAAGCGGTCTTCATCGTCTCATCTTCCAGACGGTCCATCATGAGCCGCATGGCGGTGAGTGGTGTTTTGACTTCGTGAATCCACGCCAGCAAATCGTCCTTCTCCTGTTCTAGTGCAACCTGATGCCTGGACGCAGATTGACGGAGATGCTCGGCCAGATTTATCATGCTGGTCTCTACGACTGACTCCAAGGGACTATCCGCACCCGCTAAGGCGGAGAGATCCAGATTGTTGTCTCGTTCCTCAAGCTGTTTATAGAAACGAGTTTCTTTGTTGTAACGAAAAATGAAAAAGATGAGAAATAACGTTGTCGTTAGAAAGACAATGTAAAGAATAGGGCCAAAGGGGATGGCCTTATCCAAAAAGGCAATAAGCAGAACAAGAGCCTGTGCGGAAATAAAGAAAAGGAGCCAGCTTCTTCTTTCGACGAGATAACGTCTAATCATGGAAATGAGCCTCTTCTGTGGCCATATAACCTTGCCCGACCTTAGTTTCGATAAAACGACCTAACCCCAGCTCGTCCAGTGTTTTCCGAAGTCGATTAACATTGACGGTTAAGGTGTTGTCGCTGACAAACCGCTGGTCGTCCCAGAGGCTGTTAATGATGACGTCCCGGCTAACGATGGTGTTCTTACGTTCGATGAGCAATTTGAGAATGAAGATTTCATTCTTCGTTAATTCGATGGTACCGGTTTCGTTCGTCACCGTATTTTTCTCGTAATCAATCGTAGCACCGCACCAAGTTTTCAATTTGAGAGGCTCCGTGTTGTAGTTATAGACCCGGCGGAGAATTGCATGGATTTTGGCGATAAGCACGTCGAAATGAAACGGCTTCTGAATGAAATCATCGGCGCCAAGCTGCATCGACATCACCATGTCCGTGGGATGATCGCGTGAGGACAAGAAAACGATGGGGACATTGGAGTGAATTCGAATCATACGGCACCAATGGAACCCGTCAAATTTCGGGAGCTGAATATCAATAATCACGAGATCCGGTTTCAAGGCCGCGAACGTTTCGAGGACCCGGCCAAAATCTGTAATGCCATGCACATCGTAGGACCACTGAGCGAGCCGGTCCTTCACTTCTGTGAAAAGAGTGGCATCGTCTTCGATCAGCAATATTTTAAACATAGGGAATCACCTGCTTGCGACAAATTTCTAACATTCATTGTAATGGATAAAAGAGGGAAGTGCGAATTGGCATCCTCATCGCCACATGCAAAAGAACCTTAATCACCACGAAACGTGGGAATCAAGGTTCTTTTTGTACACTTATTGAGCAGGCGTAGGAGCAGGAACAGGGACTGGAACAGGCTTCGCTTTCTTAGCTTCCTCTGGTAATTGAATATCTATCGGCTGGTTCACATCTTGATAGGTCATAGACATGGTCATATCTACTTGTTCAATCGGAATATTTGGATCTTCACCATATTCAACGATATAATCGCCATCCATGCTGACAGGAAGTTTGGTCTGCTCATCTACCGTAAGTACAGCGGATAATGAAACGCTCATTCCTGCAATTGCAGGCGAGTTGAGCACCTCTTTGAAAGCATCCTGGCTGCCGCCAAGTCCACTTAATGTTTTGACAATATCGGCGGTGTTGGTTAGCTTTCCTCGAATAGAGACCTTGCGCTGTTTCTGCCCATCCTTCTCAGTCGTGCCAAGATCCTTGTAGAAGAAATATGGCGTTACCAAGGTTTTACTTATATCCATGCTTTTCTTCTGCAGCTCCATCACCTGCTCGAAGGTAAACGGCACTTGTTTGGACATATCAAACCACTCGATGCCGTCATTTGTTGCATTAGGCATCGACATGAAAGTACCTTGACTAACCATGTATTGCTCCATGTTGATCGTTTTCATGACCATATCCGAGCCTGGGGCAACAGTCGTAATGGATTGATGAAGGCCTTGATCCTTATTATAGCTGATGTCCGACTTAACAGTTGTCTGCAGGTTGTTCAGCGGAGATCCCGCATTTGGATGAAGCAGAATATGCATGCCCATCTCCATGTGACCGCGGAACGTTTTCAGATCCGTTGGTGAGGTTGGATCCGCAACGAGCCAGGAGGACACCGAAGGGTCGTTCGCTAGCGCTTTTTTGATGGCTGCTCCTGCTGTGTCTAGGGTAATACCTGCAGTTTGGCCGCTGAAATCAACGCTGTAATCGCTTTTCAAAACAGTGCTCGCCTTACTGTCGGCCAGACCTAGAAATCTCCCCAGAATGAGGGAAGCCTCCGCGGGGCTAACGGCTTGGTCCAGGCGGAATGTGCCGTCTGAATATCCTTGCAGGATTCGGCGTTCACGCATGATACGTACGGTGTTAGCATAGGGAGAATCCGAACTGACGTCGGAAGGCAGGACAGTTTGTTTATTCAAAGGTGTCAGTTTCAGCTCGTCGGTAATTTGTTTAATGAATTGTCCCCGTGTAATAAGTGCGCTATCATCTGCTGCAGCGGCAGAGACTGATAAAGTTGGGAGGGCTAGTGTCAGTCCCAATGTGGAGAGTAATGACATACGTTGAATAGGATGCATGACGATTCTTCACTCCTTAAAATTTTTATACCATCCTATTAAACCTAACATGATTTTCATGTTATATGCTAGTTTTGGACATCGCGGTTTGATGTGAGGCTGCAAATATCGCATAATGAGTGAAGATAAGAAGGAATGGATAGGAGCGTTCATAGAATGGCTAAGAAAAAAGAGCAAGAGACGGTCAAACGTCTTGCCCCTGATTTTACACTGCCTGCATCGAGTGGCAGCAGCGTGTCGCTGCATGATTATAAAGGTAAAAAGGTAGTTATCTACTTTTACCCGCAAGATAATACGCCGACCTGTACGCAGCAGTCCTGTGATTTCCGCGACTATAACGGCAAGTTCGCCGAACTCGGGGTTGAAGTCATCGGCATTAGTCCTGATGAACTGAACGCCCATCATAAATTTATCGCGAAATATGAGCTGCCTTTCCTGCTGCTTTCTGACAGCGATCACCAGGTGGCTGAAAAGTACGGGGTATGGGCGCTCAAAAAGCTATATGGCCGTGAGTACATGGGCATTGTCCGTTCGACCTTCCTCATTGACGAGGAAGGTTACATCGTGAAGGAATGGAGTAAGGTGCGGATAAAAAACCATGTCCAGTCGGTGCTGGAAGCGGTCGAAGCACTGTAAGAAGAAGGCTGTCGAGAGAGGTTCTCGGCGGCTTTTTTTGAAAGATAAGAATTTATATGTTTTGGGGTTGAGCGAAAGCTCAACCTTTATTTAATTTTGTTGTTAAAATCTAAGTATGGAATCGAATCTACTCAAACAAATATTTTTCGTTGTAAAGACGGCTGTGCAGCAAAGTTGATGGGCTACGTTGCATTACATACAACGTAATGGTGTGGTCAGATCGCGATTGCGGTCTTTCGTTGCACATAATACAACCATTTGTTGCAAAAGGTGAATTGTAAGCGATTTAAATGCAACAATCGTTGTATAAAGTGCAATAATGAGGTGAAATGAGGCCCCTTTACGGCCAAATGGTTGCGCAAAATACAACATAGCTGTCACAGTCGCTGCTATCGCTCCAGCGGTTCTTCCCTGAGGGGAACTACAGGGCCCTATTTCATCGAAATAGGCTCCTCTTAACGTGGAGGGGAACTGACGTCCTCTATTTGTCCGTTTTCTTGAAGAAATCGGGGGTAGGCGGTCAAATAGGGCCCTGCAGTTCCGCTTGAACGCGGAAACGGACTTAATTTGTTAGAATAGCGGCCTGTAGTTCCTCCAAGTGGCTAGCCAGCTTATCTCTCCTATGAGGATGCCCCCTCCGCCATATGTCTCAGTAACGCTGAATTTTTAGCGGCGTTGGGTGTTCTACACTGCCAAAACTCGCTCCCACTGGGCTCTTAACAAGCTAAACTACGGAGGGAAATTAACTCCTCCAACGATTCCTTTCTCCTCAACGAGGAACTACAGTCCGCTATTTCATCTAGAAGCAGCCGTTTGCTAGTTGGAGTGGAACTGTGATCCTCTATTTTGCCGATTTTAAGCGAAATACTGGGTTTTTAACAAATAAGACCCTGTAGTTCCGTCTAGCCCATGAAAACGGCCGATTACACCAAAATAGAGGACTCTAGTTCCCTTAAACATCTCTTCAGATTACTACGACTCCTCATCGGAAAATTGCTGCTAGACAAGAGACATACTCCCCGTCCATCTCCCATATACTCTATCAGGTAGTAAAATGATAGAACAAGCGGAGGGATCATCGCATGCGTTTTCAAGTTCAACATGCAGCCAGTAAACGGAAAAGTATTCAACTCACTATGGTCTTGCTACTACTAGTTTCCCTGTTTCTTTCTGCGGTTCCTGTTAGGGCCACAGAGGGGGATGGAACCTCCGCCAAAGATGAGCAGGAGATTTATCAAAAGCTCAAAACGGGCAAACGCCTGCAGCAGGAAGAGAAAAACTATGTAACACCTGAGCAGCCTACGGTTTATTTAACCTTTGATGATGGTCCTAGCAAGTTAACGGGCAAGGTTCTGGATATTTTAGAGAAAGAAGGCGTGAAAGCCACGTTTTTTGCACTGGGTGAACAAGCCAAAGAGTACCCCGATATGGTGAAAAGAATTTTGAAAGACGGACATACCCTCGGCAATCATTCCTATAATCATGTATATAAAGAGCTTTATAGCGATTTTCAAACGTTTTGGGATCAAATTCAACGCAGTGAGGAAATCTTCGCCGACATTGCAGACACCCGCCCGCAATTCGTGCGCGCTCCTGGAGGGACCTATACCAATTTCGATGCCTATTACTACTATTTAATGGATAAAGCGGGTTATACCGTCGTTGACTGGAATGTTGACAGCGGAGATTCGAAGAGAGTTCATGTACCGGCAAATGAGATTTGGCAAACGGTCAAGGATTCACCGCTCGAGCACGAAATGACGGTTCTATTCCATGATGGCACGGGGCATGAATCAACAGTAGAGATCCTGCCTAAAGTGATCGAATATTATAAGAACCTGGGTTATGCTTTCGCACCCCTGACAACTGATGTAAAGCCGAAGCAATTCCAAGTGGGAAAATCCAAGTGGTCAAGAAACATGAGTGCGGCTCATTTTCAACAACTATGGGAGGAAACACAACAATATGCGACCGTACACCAGCATCCGGGCCTGCAGCAAGTCAAGGAGGAGCCTAAGAATACGGATGAGCAGCTAGGGAAGCAAAAGGTGGCAGAAGCAGATGAAGAGTCTCCACTACTCGCTATAAAGCCGACTGTGCCGCTTAAGGTTCACTTTTCTCAGTGGAGCAGTGTTACTTTGGAGCCTGCACAATATCAATTGCGATCGAATCGAATTGAGCTTTCATTGCGTTTTTTAATTGAAAAGTTAGGTGGAAACGTACAGTGGCAGGATATAACGAAGACAGCTAATGCTCACTACGGCATTTACGATATTCAATATGACTTACCGGCGAGAACGATTCGCGCCTATGCTTTGGGAAATAACGTAGCCACCTACTCGCTCGCAGATATGGAACTGCAGGAGGGGACGATGGTCGTGCCCCTGCGTAAAACGGTAGATTCGCTAGGAGGTAGAATTACGGACACGGTGATGGAAGAGGGCAGACGGGAAGTGGCGATGGCCTTCCGACAATTCTTTATCCTGAAAGATAATAATAGTAGTCTAAAAAACTCTCTATTTGCCCTAGCAGGTTAATGTCTAAAAGAGTAGAAGACTGGAAAAACTAGAAGCATACCTTTAAGTAAGGAGGCTTCTTGACTATGCAGTCGAAAACACGAATATTCGATCAGCCGCAGCCTCTCGTGGAACGGATGATCCTGAATGTGGAGAAAGTGATTGTTGGCAAAAGAGAGACGATCGAGCAGGCGTTTATCGCGATGTTGAGCGGCGGTCATCTTTTATTGGAAGACGTGCCGGGTGTGGGAAAAACGATGTTAGTGCGCGCTTTGGCAAGAACCATTGGTTGCGAGTTTAAGAGAATACAATGTACGCCGGATTTGCTGCCATCCGATGTGACGGGCGTGTCTGTTTATAATGCGAAGACAGGCGATTTTGAATTTCGCCCCGGACCGTTAATGACGCCGATCGTATTGGCGGACGAATGCAACAGGACCTCTCCGAAAACACAATCTGCTTTTCTGGAAGCGATGGAAGAGAAGCGGGTCACGGTGGATGGAGTGGGCTATGAACTGCCGAAGCCCTTCGTCTTGATGGCAACTCAAAATCCCGTAGATTATGAAGGGACTTATGCGCTGCCTGAAGCGCAAATGGATCGCTTCCTGATGAAGCTATCCTTAGGCTATCCGACGCCGGATCAAGAGATTCTGATGCTCGACCGACTCCAGGATCGCCATCCGATCGACCAAGTGAAGCCTGTTATTGTGCAGGATGAATTTGTGCAGTTACAAAGAGAAGCAGCTATGATTCATGTCGATAATACGTTAAAAGATTTCATCGTTCGCCTTGCTTTAGCTACAAGGGAACATACGGATTTGTACCTTGGTGCAAGTCCAAGGGCATCCCACGCGTTGATGCGTGCTGCGCAAACGTCCGCTTATATGAAAGGCAGAACGTTCGTTGTGCCGGATGATATTAAGGATTTGGTGCTGCCTGTTTGGACACACCGGCTTATTCTGACCTCCGAGGCTCGGATGACGGGCAAGTCGGCGGAACGGATATTAGCGGATCTATTAGCTTCCTTGCAAACTCCAGTACTTCGCTATGTTTCGTCGAAGTAGGGGGCACATTCATGAAAAGCTGGGGTAAATCGTCGCTGCTCTTTGTGGGGTGTGTCCTATCGGTTTTGTTGGTTTATTGGCAAGGTGGCTTCGCTGCCTGGTATTTAGGATGCTGCTTGACTTTGATATGGATTCAGGCGGGATTGTTTTATGTCTTTGCGTTCAAAGGGCTGTCGATCAATCGGCAGTTGTCCGGAGAAGTATTTGTAGCGGGTGAAGATATCACGATCAGCCTTGGGATTGCACACCGTGCGCGGATGCCAATGCCTTGGCTGGTCGTCAAAGAAACGTGGGTCCATGAAGGAAGCGGGGCTCAGCTGATCTATAGCAAGCTGCTTTTCCCATGGTTTCAGTCCACGATCCTTTTCCGTTATAAAATTACGGGCCTTATGCGCGGCGTATACCGCTTCGCAGGCTGTGAAGCGGTCACCGGCGATATGTTCGGTTTCGCCGTTCGCCGAACGCGCCGGGACGAGATTCACCGGTGCCTCGTTTATCCGAAGGCGGATACGCTGGGCCGCTCCGGCATGACCTTTCACGCGGACGACGGCGACGTGCCTACCGCCCGTGGTCCTAAAGCGGAGACACCGCTCATCAGCGGTGTCCGTGACTATGCCAGCGGTGACCCGTATCACCGCATTCATTGGAAATCCACAGCCCGGTTGAACCGGCTGATGACCAAGGACCCCGAGCAGGCCGCCTCCGCGAAGCGGATGCTGCTGCTCGACGCGGCGCCTGCGGCGGCTCCAGCTGAAGCGGCTCAGCCGCTGCTGGAGAAGGGCGTCGCCCTCGCGGCAGGCTTCTTCGAAGCCGCCGCTGGCGGGCGCGAGAGCTGCGGCTTTGCCAGCAGCTCGAACGGAAAGCGAATCGCGCCGACGATTCGCCCGGATCTGACGCTCGCGTACGAAGTACTCGCGAGCGTGGGCGGCAAGCCCGCCATGGCCTTTCCTGACTTCGTCAGGAAAGAGGCGGCGGCCTTGCCGCCGGATGCGTCGATGGTGTGTATCACATCGACGCTCGATGTGGCGCTGGTGCGCGCGATCGCGGATGCGCGCACCAGGCGCCGTTCCGTGCACGTGATCTACGTGCACGCCAAGCCCTCCCTCTCGGTCGCTGAGCGAGAGGGGGCTTCGCAGCTGCAAGCCGCAGGCTGCAGCTTCACGGAAGTGCCACACCCGCGGGGTCAGTGGCCGAAGCAAGGAGGTGTCGCGGATGCAACCGCTTGAACCACGGCGCGATTCGCGCATGCCCTTTATTCGCCCTTCAGGAGCGATTCCACCAGGTCCCATCTTCCACGCCAGCGCAGTGACCGGCACGGGGACATCATCGCCGCTCCACCAAACCTTTTTCCGAGACATCTTGATCTCTCTCTTGCTGTTCTTACTGATTTCAGAATGGCTCCATCCATTGGCGTGGATGGCAGATACGTCGATTGAAGCCGGCCCGATATTGGTCGTTTTTGCGTTATGCATCGCCATAGATTGCTTTAAAGTTCCTTACACTTGGGGATGGACGGCCAAAGGCGTGTTGATCCTGCTTTTCGTCGGATTTATGTTTGACAGGGAAACCTTTATAACCGGAGCGTGGGTCTTTGACTTGCTTAGAACGATCGTTCAGGATGTCGGTTATCTGATGCAGGCCCATTTTGACCTCATCAGCGGTGAACTCAGGACTTTACTATTTTTGCTGGGCTGGTCGCTGCTTATTTCCGTGATACAGGCGCTAATGCTGCAAAGACAGCACAGCCTATGGTTTGTTGCTGCCACGTTGATTTATTTGGTTGTCCTACAATTGGTATTTGGTGCGGATACCGTGCAAGGCATCATGCGCACAATAGGATATGGATTGCTGCTGTTAGCGCTGCTGAATCTTTCGAGAATCGAGCAAACCTACGGCTTTGCTTCGGTTCGTCCCGGAAGCGCTTTTAGGTGGGTGGCCGTTAGTGCAGCCGTAGTGGGGGTGCTAACCGCAGCCGCCTGGTATTCGGCCAAGCAGGCCGAGCCGGAAGCGCTGATGAAGCCGGTAAGCTGGGCGTATATGTCCGATCGGTTGTTTGAACTTTACAATGAGGAGACGCATGCCGGTGGAGCTGTGGCCAAATCAGGCTACGGTCAAAATGACACTTCCTTAGGAGGTCCACTCCAAGTAGACACGACTCCGGTATTCACAGCCAAAACATCAGAGCCTACTTACTGGCGTGGAGAATCCAAAAATTTCTACGACGGCAAAGGCTGGACTCAAACGAATCAAACGCTTGAGCCGTACGCAGCGCCTGTTCAAACAGGTTCAGGAAAGCTTGTAGCACAAGAAGTTTTGTGGAACGACAAGTCGCCGAATAAGCAGTTGTTCTTAGGTGGCAATCTACTGGGTGTGGACTCTCTTCTGACGGAGAAGGGGAAGCCGCTATCACGGGACATCCTGCTCAAGTCTACGCTGAGCGGGAAAGTGGCTTTGCCTGAGATTGCAGATCCTTTGTCGTATTACAAAGTAACCGTACAGCCTGTTAGGGAAGATCCGACTTTGCTGAATTCGGATGTCGGTTCTTACCCGCCAGAGATTACGGGCGATTACTTGCAGCTGCCGTCAACGTTGCCGAGATCGGTTCGCAGCATTGCCGAACAAATTACAGCGAACCGGCTTACGCCTTATGCCAAAGCCGTTGCGATTGAGCAGTATTTGAGCCATACCTATACGTACAGCCTTGAGAAGCCGACGACTCCTAGTCGAAGTGAGGACTTTGTCAGTCACTTTTTGTTCGTGGATAAGACCGGTTATTGTGATCATTTTTCAACGTCGATGGTGGTGATGCTGCGCTCTGTCGGTGTGCCAGCCCGCTGGGTCAAAGGTTATGCGCCCGGAACACTGCAATCGACTGACCATGAGGCGGATCAGCTTCAAGAAGTGTTGGTTCGTAACTCGGATGCGCATTCTTGGGTGGAAGTGTATTTCCCATCTATGGGGTGGGTGCCGTTTGAGCCTACGCCGGGATTCTCGGGGATTTCTTCCGACCATCCAAGAGAGACCTTAACGACGGCTGCTATGGAGCAATCTGCGATGACCGCTTCTCTGATGAATATTCCGGTGCCTGGGAATTTCACAGCGACTTCAAGCGAGTGGCTGCAAGCCGCGAAACATACAGTCATCGATTATGCCAAAACAAATCGAAACCTTCTCATCATGTTGCTAGGAGGCCTCATCGTGCTGGCGGCTATTGTCCTCTTGCTGAAGCGAAAAGGTTTCTTGCTTAACGGAGCGCTCGTTCCATTTTACAAACACAGCTTAAATCATCCGCATCCCCTGATTCCTTATATGGATCGTTTGTGGCTCCAATTATTCCGCAAATATGGCGGAAAGCCTAAGGACCAAACCGTGAGAGACTATGTCACCTCTTTGAGTTTCAAGCATCAAGGTCAAAAGCAAGCGCTGCTTAAATTCGCTTTAATCTATGAAAGCATCCGCTATGATGCCGTCAATTCTTCGCATTATACGAAGCGGGAAATTGTGGCAATATGGAAAGCCATTCAAAAGACACATTAAACCCCTTTACATCCTAGGTACCTAATGTTTAAAATTAGTACCTATAAATAGCGGTAAGCGGACAAGGATACCCCTGACACCTCAACCGCTATGAAATTAGGAGGTCGGATAATGAGTAAACCGAGTGAAATGATCGTCGTTTTAGATTTTGGAGGCCAGTACAACCAACTGATTGCTAGACGAATCCGTGATTTGGGCGTGTACAGCGAGCTGCTGCCGTTCAATACAACGGTTGAGAAAATTCGCGAGCTTCAGCCAAAGGGTATTGTGTTCTCTGGCGGTCCATCCAGCGTATACGGTGAGGGAGCACCAGCTGTTGATCCGCAAATCTTCGATTTGGGGATTCCGATTTTGGGGATTTGCTACGGCATGCAGCTAATTGCTCATCAATTGAACGGTAAAGTTGAACGCGCACATACGCGTGAATATGGCAAGGCAGATCTTTCGTTTACGAATGAAAGCCCGCTGGTGAAAGGCTTGGAAGCGAAACAAACGGTATGGATGAGCCATGGTGATCATGTATCCGTTCTTCCTGAAGGTTTCGTCATCGAAGCGAGCACGGATTCCCTTGAAATTGCTGCAATGAGCCATCGTGAGCGTAATATTCATGCGGTACAGTTCCATCCGGAAGTTCGTCACTCCCTTCAAGGGAACGAAATGATCCATAACTTCATTTACGGCGTTTGCGGTTGTGAAGGTGATTGGACGATGTCCTCCTTTGTTGAGGATATGGTAAAAGAACTTCGTCAAGAAGTCGGCGACAAGAAAGTCCTTTGCGCGCTTAGCGGCGGGGTGGATTCATCGGTTGTTGCGATTCTTTTGCATAAAGCGATTGGTTCACAATTGACTTGTATGTTCATTGACCATGGCTTGCTGCGCCAAGGCGAGGCAGAAAGCGTTATGGATACATTTGTTGGCAAATTCGATATGCAAGTGGTCAAAATCGATGCGCGTGAACGTTTCCTCGGCAAATTGGCCGGCGTAGCTGATCCGGAGCAAAAACGTAAAATTATCGGTACGGAATTTATCCGCGTGTTCGAAGAAGAGTCCAGCAAATTCGATGACTTTACATTCCTGGCACAAGGTACGCTTTATACGGATATCGTAGAAAGTGGTACAGCTACAGCGCATACGATTAAATCGCATCACAATGTAGGCGGACTGCCGAAAGATATGAAGTTCAAGCTAATCGAGCCGCTCAAAACGTTGTTTAAAGACGAAGTTCGCAAAGTGGGCGAAGAGTGCGGTCTTCCTGCTGCAATCGTATGGAGACAACCATTCCCAGGTCCTGGTCTGGCTATTCGTGTTCTTGGCGAAGTCACAGAGGACAAGCTGAAAATTGTTCGTGAATCCGACGCCATCCTGCGCGATGAAATCGCGAAAGCAGGCTTGGATCGCGAGATCTGGCAATATTTCACGGCTCTTCCGGGCATGAAAAGCGTTGGGGTTATGGGAGACGCTAGAACGTACTCCTACACTGTAGGCATTCGTGCAGTTACTTCCATCGACGGCATGACAGCCGACTGGGCGCGTATTCCGTGGGATGTGCTGGAGAAAATCTCTGTTCGTATCGTGAACGAAGTTGAGAATGTAAACCGTATTGTCTACGACATTACGTCTAAACCGCCTGCTACAATTGAGTGGGAATAGATAAAATTGAAAAGACGAACGTTCTGGGAAAATTTAACCCTGGAATGTTCGTCTTTTTTATTGACAAAGGGTTATTTCCGCACTAAAATGTGAAATGGATAACAGTTTTTCGTATAATCTTGGGGATTGGCCCGAGAGTTTCTACGAGATCACCGCAAATGATCTGGCTACGAAAAAAAGGACGGAATCTGTGTGAGTTACTATGACTTTTTGTGCTATGCATAGAAGGGGCAACTCTCATAGGGAAGCTCCTTTTTCGTACCCGGAATCAGGCAACATGATTCCGGGTTTTTTGCTGTTCCCCACCATTCGTTTTAGGAGGAGTAGGAAAAATGGATCGCTTTTTCAAATTGAAACAAAACGGCACGAGCGTAAGAACAGAAATCATGGCGGGGATTACAACCTTCATGACGATGGCTTACATCCTTGCAGTCAACCCAGACGTGCTGAGTGCTTTTAAATCGGGAGCTACCGGCGGTGACTGGACTTCGATTTTCTTGGCTACGGCGATTGCTGCCGGTGTTATGACGATTGCTATGGGGTTATTCGTTAACTTTCCTGTTGCGCTTGCGCCGGGAATGGGCTTGAACGCTTATTTTGCAACGATTATCTTGACATCACAAGGTAAGTTTACGTTTTCAATGGGGTTAACCGCCGTGTTTATTTCGGGGATCATCTTTATCATTTTAACCGTGACCCGAATTCGTCAGATCCTCCTTGTCGCTGTTCCAGATGGCCTGAAGCATGCGATTACGGTAGGAATCGGCTTGTTTATCGCGATGATCGGTTTCAAAAACAGCGGTATTCTTACTGTCGCAGTAGAAAGCGGCAAAGATATCAAAGCTCATCAATTTACAGACGTTCTTTCATTTGAAACAGTGTTTCATATGGGTTCATTAGAAGATAAAAGCGTTATTCTAACGATTATCGGTGTTCTGCTGATTTCCATTTTTATGGTGCTGCGCATTCGCGGTGCGATCTTGTTCGGTATCTTGGCCACTACAGTTATCGGCTACTTCATGGGGATGGTTAATCTCGGTACCTTGACAAGTGCAGATACGACATGGGTTCCGGATTTAAGCAAGCTTCGACTCGGTGATTTTGATTTTGCAGGGATTATGACAACGGGGATTGTTTCCGTTATTGCTACATTTACATTCGTTGAATTGTTTGATACATTCGGCACAATGGTTGGAACAGCGAGTCGCGCTGGAATTATGAAGAACAAAGAAGAAGGCAACAAGCGTGTAGGGAAAGCGATGTTTGTAGATGCAATCGGTGTTAGCGGTGGTGCATTAGTTGGAACGAGTACGGTCACTGTATTTGTAGAAAGCGCAGCAGGTGTAGCAGAGGGTGGACGTACTGGTTTGACCGCCGTAACTACGGGCGTATGTTTCTTGCTTGCTCTGTTCCTTGCTCCAATTGCGATGTTGATTCCTGGTTCCGCTACGGCGGCTGCTTTGATCGTTGTTGGTGTTCTGATGGTGCAATCGATTCGTGAGATTGATTTCCAAGACTTCGTTATTGCTATTCCAGCGTTCCTTACTATTGTATTGATGCCTTTCACTTACAATATTGCGAATGGGATTTCCTTTGGTATTGTTACTTATGTGGTATTGGCAGCAGCAGCGAATTTGGGTGGTAAAAGTGAGAAGCGTTATTCCATTCACTGGCTTATGTGGGTATTGGCGATTCTTGTTCTAGCTCGTTACATCTTTATAGGAAGTCAAGGTTAAAAAACTTTAAGCTCTGGTGCATGATGCGCCGGGGCTTTTTTTTGTTACCATATTTTACAATTGGCAAAGGACTTGCAATGCCTTTGCGTATTTGTTATATTACTTCTTGTCGCTTCGGCGGTCGAACGAAAGAACGAAAGTAACTGAAAAAAGTTCTTGCAATCGAATAGGCTGATGTGGTATATTGATCAGGTCGCTTTTGAAGGCGATGGATGAATAAGGAAGTTATTGATCTTTGAAAACTGAACAACGAGTGAGTAAGCACAGTCGAGTAATCGACTATAAATGAGATGAATAATCTCGCTAGCAAGTCAATGAGTACAATTAAGCTTTTCTATTATGGAGAGTTTGATCCTGGCTCAGGACGAACGCTG